>JAXGZG010000002.1:330000-560873 GCA_040771825.1 Bacillota bacterium
GAAGTAACGGAATTCTAACCTTGAGCCCGAGACGGGTTCGGGGACGGTGTCAGGTGGGCAGTTTGACTGGGGCGGTCGCCTCCTAAAGAGTAACGGAGGCGCCCAAAGGTTCCCTCAGCGCGGTTGGAAATCGCGCGTGGAGTGTAAAGGCACAAGGGAGCTTGACTGTGAGAGAGACATCTCGAACAGGGACGAAAGTCGGGCTTAGTGACCTGGTGGTTCCGAGTGGAAGGGCCATCAATTAACGGATAAAAGTTACCCCGGGGATAACAGGCTGATCTTCCCCAAGAGTCCACATCGACGGGAAGGTTTGGCACCTCGATGTCGGCTCATCGCATCCTGGGGCTGGAGCAGGTCCCAAGGGTTCGGCTGTTCGCCGATTAAAGCGGTACGTGAGCTGGGTTCAGAACGTCGTGAGACAGTTCGGTCCCTATCCGTCGCAGGCGTAGGAAACTTGAGGGGAGCCATCTACAATACGAGAGGACCTGGATGGACGCACCTCTGGTGTACCAGTTGTCCCGCCAGGGGCATAAGCTGGGTAGCTATGTGCGGAGTGGATAAGCGCTGAAAGCATCTAAGCGCCAAGCCCACCCCAAGATGAGGTTTCCCACGGAGATAGTCCGGTAAGACCCCAGGGAGACTACCTGGTAGATAGGCCGGGTGTGTAAGCATGGCAACATGTTGAGCTGACCGGTACTAATAGGTCGAGGCCTCGACCCTTGCGCTTAAATCAGTTCCGCGTTAAGGAGCGAAAGCTCCTGCCTCTCTTAAGTAGGTGAAACCGCAGGTTTTACCAGCCAGCGCAAGTAAAACCGTAGGTTTTACGAAAGCGATGCGAAACCTCTGGTTTCGCACGCAAGCGCAAGCAAGACCGAAGGGCTTGCGAAAGCGTCAAGCTCGTAAGGTACTTGCGCAGATGACAATCGAATACAGTTTTCCGGTGGTAATGGCGGAGGAGTCACACCCGTTCCCATTCCGAACACGGAAGTTAAGCCCTCCAGCGCCTGGGCATCGTCTATGCCCTCAATCGCCCAAAACCCCGTCAATTGCCGTCGACCAGTATCAAAGGCTGAGGAACCCTGTTGACAAGTCTGGGGATAAGTGCCAGATCGTGTGGATAAACTTGTAAGTCGGCTGATTGGGTCAACATCGAAAAGGTGATGAACGCTGGCTGATGTCGCATATGGGCGTACAGTGGCTCCTTTGTGCTACACTTGACGTGGTTTGAATGGCAGAGATACCCTAGCGATGCGCCGGGAGTCTTCCGAAGCGCACGCCGAATGATAATGCGGAAGGATGAAGGAGAGCCCATGCCAGGGACTTTCATAAGCTTCGAGGGTTGCGATGGCTCGGGCAAGAGCACCCAGTTGAAAAGAGTGCACGAGAGACTCCTGAGTCAGGGCGTGGATGTAATGCTGACAAGGGAGCCTGGAGGCACGCCTGTGGGGGAACTCATTCGCGGCCTGCTTTTGGACCCCAATGGACCGGACAGGACCGGCTTAGCAGAAACATTACTCTATGCTGCGTCAAGGGCCGAGATAGTTGAGCGCGTTCTGCTCCCTGCTTTGGAAGACGGGAAGGTAATCTTGGTTGAAAGATATTCCGACTCAACTCTCGTGTACCAAGGAATGGCAGGAGGAATCCCCATCGACGACATAGAAGACATTAACAGAATAGCGACATGTGGGTTGATTCCTGACCTTACTTTGGTTTTTGACATCGCCGACCCTCAAGTACTCCATCGCAGGATGGCCCCTAAGGAGAAAGACAAGATCGAGTCCCGAGACGAGGCATACCACGCCAGAGTCAGGGAGGGCTATCGTGCTCTTTCCAAGAGGTATTCTGAACGTATCAAGTTAATAAATGGAGAACTGCCTCAAGATGAGGTTGAGGAAATTGTGTTTCGGGAAGTGTGGTCGACGCTTGAGAGGCGAAAAGGAGGAAAGACATTATGAGGCTCATTATCTCTGTGATTCAGGACAAAGACGCCCCAAGGCTAATGGAAAGCCTTGTGCGAGCGGGTTTCAGCGCGACGAAACTTGCCTCCACAGGAGGTTTCCTCAGGGAGGGCAACTCCACGGTACTTATCGGAGTGGAGGATGGCGAGACCGACCGGGTCTTGGAGGTCATAAAGAAGACCTGCCAGGCTCGAGAGCAGTTGGTTACGCCCATTACTCCCGTGGGTCCGGGAGAGTCCTACGTTCCATACCCTGTGGGAGTAGTCGTAGGCGGGGCCACGGTGTTTATCCTTCCCGTTGAGAGGTTTCTTAAGGTTTAGAGACCAGATTGGACCAGCAAAGCGCAAGCCTTAGCATGGACCGTGGCAACCAAGTTGCGCTGAAGATCATCCAACTGACGTTGAGGTCTCAGAGAGTTGCCCATGCGTACCTGTTCAAAGGGCCGTCCGGGTCCCCCAAGGTGGCCTATGCTGTGGCTTTGGCCAAAGGACTTCTGTGCGATAACCAACAGTCCGAGACAGGCAGAGACGGGCCCTGCGAGTCGTGCTGGTCGTGCCGGGAGATAGGTAAAGGTGCCCATCCCGACCTCTTCCAAGTGGAAAAGGACGGCAATACCATAAAGATCAAGAAAACCCACGAGATCTTGAAGGAAGCGTTATCCCGGCCGTACCATTCAACAAGAAAAGTGTTTGTTATAAGAGAAGCAGAGGACATGACGGCTGAGGCCTCTAATGCCCTCCTCAAGATTTTGGAGGAACCTCCGTCCTATGTGACCTTCATACTGACCGCGACCAACGTTGCGGCCATCCCTGAGACTATCGTCTCTAGGTGTCAGGTAGTGCCCTTTAGAAGGCTTCCACCCCACGCTTTGGGGCAGATTCTTGTGGAGGAACACAAGATCCCCCAAGAGGAGGCGCTGGCTGTAGCGGAGTACTCTGATGGCAGCGTTGACAAGGCGCTCAGCCTTTTGGAGGGGCAGCGTGGCGGGTCACTCGGGGAGTCTGTCCTCAGGGAGTTGACAGAGATTTCCCCGGTTGAAGTCGCCCAGAAGTATTCCAGGTTGGATCCTAAGGAGAGGCTTAGAGTCGTGTTTGGCCTCGAAGTTCTCTTTCAGAAGAAGATGCGAGAGTCGGTGTCTGCGGGATTTGAGAGCGACGTAGACAGGGACCAGCGCCGGTACCTAGAGGAATTGCAGGGGTGGTACCGGGCCCTGGATTCACTTCTCCAGGCCAGAAGGCGTCTTGACGCCAACACCAATCCGTTTCTCGCTCTTGCGGTGTTGTTTATGGATCTCTGCCATATTGAGAAAGGTTGGAGACTATGCCTTCCGTAGTTGGAGTCAGGTTCAAGGACAGGGGAAAAGTGTACTACTTCGACCCGATTGACTTATCCCTGAATGTTGGAGACAGCGTTCTTGTTGAGACCGTCCGGGGTATCGAAATGGGTAGTCTGGTAATGGGCCCCAAGGAAGTCCCCGAAGACAAACTGGTCCTTCCTCTAAAGCGAGTCATTCGAGTCGCAACTCTGGAAGATGTTACTGTCGATGAAAGCAATAGAACCAAGGCCCGGGAAGCCATGGATATAGCGAAGGCCAAAGTCGCCGACCACGGCCTTGATATGCATCTAGTAGACGCCGAGTACACTTTTGACGGCTCTCGGGTTGTTCTTTACTTCACCGCCGATGGCAGGGTCGATTTTCGGGAATTGGTCAAAGACCTCGCATCAGCGCTAAGAACTCGGGTTGAGCTCCGGCAGATTGGAGTGAGGGACCAAGCCAAGCTTATAGGCGGAATCGGTCCGTGCGGAAGGGCACTTTGTTGCGCGTCGTTCCTCAATGACTTTTTGCCTGTTTCCATAAAAATGGCCAAAGACCAGAACCTCTCCCTCAACCCGACCAAGATATCGGGAGCATGTGGCCGCCTCCTCTGCTGTTTGAGGTTCGAATGCGACCACTATGAGTACGCCAGGAATGCCCTACCACAGGTAGGCGCCATTGTTGTGACCCCCGAAGGGGAGGGTAGAGTCGCTGCCCAGAACCCGGGCAAGAGCACTCTGCGTGTAGAGATTGAAGACGGCAAGATCATGGAGTTCCCGTTGGAGGAAGTAGAGGAGAAAAAGGCGTGACTCACGATGTCCAGCGTCCCTTCGGCACTCTGTACATTTGCGGCACTCCCATCGGCAATCTGAAGGACGTGACCCACAGGCTAATCGAGGTTCTCAACGCTGCGGACGTTATTGCCTGCGAGGATACCAGGCGCACGCGAAAACTCCTTTCCCACTTCCGCATATCTAGGCCGGTTATCTCGGTTCACCAGCATGTAGAGAGAGAGCGGACCGGAGGCGTCATTGACCTTCTTTCAGAGGGCAAATCGGTGGCCTTCGTTTCTGATGCGGGTATGCCGGTGGTTTCTGATCCGGGAGCCTATCTAGTCAGGACAGTTCGGGAGCAAGGTTACAAGATTGAACTCATACCCGGACCATCGTCGGTGTCCGGGGCGTTGGCCTTGTCTGGGTTTTCAGGGGACAGGTTCGTATTCGGAGGGTTCTTGCCGAGAAAGCCTAAGGAGCGACGGGACTTTTTCGTGCGTTGGGTGTGGCCGGGCGTGGCCGCAGTCTTTTTCGAGTCGCCATACAGAGTCAAGAAGAGCTTGGAGGACTTGGCCAAGGTGTTTCCCATGTGTGAGGTCTCGCTTTGCCATGAGATGACCAAGATGCACGAGAGCGTAATCTGGGGGAAAGTTGGCGAGGTTGTTGCAGGTTTGAAAGGCGACAAGCTGCAGGGTGAGTGGGTTATTGTGGCCTACCGCCCGCCGGAGCAAGATATCCGGGATCCTCATGAAAAAACGAATAGGGAGACAAGGTGTTTACGCCCATCTCCCTGAGTAATCTGCTATTGGCTGAAATCTATGGATGATGCCGGTCTTGCGGGCGATCACCTAGAGATCTTGCCTAGTTCGGTAAGGCATTGCCTGCAGACGCGCTTGCCCTTGTATATCTCGACCTCGGCGGCGTTTCCACAGAATACGCAAGCCGGCTCGTATTTCCTCAATATGATGCTCTCGCCGTCTACGTATATCTCTAGAGAGTCTTTCTCGCCGATGTCCAAAGTACGCCGCAACTCTATAGGGATTACGACTCTGCCTAGTTCGTCTACCTTACGCACCACACCGGTTGATTTCATCACAGTCAGTCACCTGCCCCCTCCCAAAATTCGACATAAGGTTCACTAAAATGTGTACCAGAAGTGCCAGAAACCGTCAAGGGATTTTAACCACAAATTTTAGATAATGGGTGAGCAGGGTAAACTTCCTTATTAAGGCGGAGAATGTTAGAATTACGAAAGACATCCATAGGAGGTCCTATCAAATGGCTCAAGACAATACCTATTATATAACAACTCCCATCTATTACGCATCTGGTGATCTGCATATCGGACATTCTTACACTACTCTAGCCGCCGACGCCATATCCCGGTACAAGAGGCTTAGGGGATACGATGTATTCTTCCTAACGGGCACCGACGAGCACGGCCTAAAGATTCAGCGTAAGGCACAGTCTTCCGGCATGGAGCCCCAGGCATATGTAGACATGATCGTGGCGCGCATCAAGGAACTTTGGCGCACGCTGGACATTTCCTATGACGGTTTCATCCGGACTACTGACAAGTCTCACCAGGAGACGGTCCAGTGGATCTTTCAGAAACTATACGATAATAACGATATCTACAAGAAGGCATACGAAAGCTGGTATTGCGTGGGCTGCGAATCTTTCTACACCGAAACTCAAGCCAGAGCCTTCCCGAACATGATTTGCCCTGATCACGGCAAACCCTTGGAACGAGTGCAAGAAGAAAGCTATTTCTTCAGACTCTCCAAGTACCAGGACAGACTTCTCCAGCACATTGAGGAGAATCCTGATTTCATTCAACCAGTATCCAGACGGAATGAGGTCAGCCAGTTTGTCAAAAGCGGGCTTGAAGATCTGTGCGTCTCCCGAACCAGTTTTGACTGGGGGATCAAATTGCCCTTTGACCCGGGAAGCGTCGTCTACGTGTGGATCGATGCTCTCGCCAACTATATTTCCGCCATGGGTTACCCTGAAGATACCGACAACTTCCGGCGGTGGTGGCCTGCGGACCTGCACCTAATGGGTAAGGAAATCTTGAGGTTTCACGCCGTAATCTGGCCTATCCTTCTCATGGCCCTAGATCTCCCTTTGCCCAAGCAGATCTTCGCCCACGGCTGGCTTAACTTAGGCGGCAAGAAAATGTCCAAGACAATGGGCAATGTGGTTGACCCCTTCGAACTCTGCCGGAAATACGGGCTAGATGCGGTCCGCTACTTCGCTTTGCGAGAGGTGCCGTTTGGAGCCGACGGAGACTATAGCGAGGAATCTTTGGTAGCCAGGATCAACTCGGATCTCGCTAACGACCTGGGGAACCTTGTGCACCGCACTCTCACCATGGTGAAGAAATTTTGTGGGGCTCAAGTACCTTGTCCGGCCGGCGAGAACCAAGTGGATATCCGCTTCAGAGAGAAATGTGTCTCCCTGAAAGAGCGCGTGGAGAAGGAAATCGACGCTCTTCATCTAAGCGCGGCTTTAGAAGCCATCATGGATGTGGTGGGGGCGGCGAACAAATACATCGACGAAGTAAGCCCTTGGGATCTGGCAAAGAACGCTGATCCACGTCTGGGCACATCCCTCAACGCTTTGTGCGAGTGTCTCAGGATAGTTGCTTTGCTCCTCAGGCCGTTTATGGTCAGAACGCCCGAACTCATATGGAACGCCCTAGGCATGGCCGGGGACATTCGGTCACAAGCGTGGGGTACGGCGGGAGAATGGGGTGTGGCTGTACCGGGCCAAGTGACCCGCAGGGGCAAGCCTATGTTCCCCAGGATCGAGGATGCCGAGGCCACCGAGGTTGCCCCTGAAAGCGCCGAGACACCGAAGCCTCAAGTTGCGCCTCCCGGCGGGCCCAGCGAATCTAGCCAGTCCAGCAAGTCCAGCGGGCCTACCGGAGTCATCACCATAGACGATTTCCGAAAGGTCCAGCTAAGGGTCGCAGAAGTGGTCTCGTGCTCTAAGGTCAAGGGCGCCGACAAACTCCTAAAACTCGAACTCAACTTGGGCGAAGAGACTAGGCAGATAGTTGCCGGAATCGCTATGTACTACGCCCCGGAAGAACTCGTTGGCAAGGAGATCGTCGTAGTTTACAATCTTGAACCCGCCGTCATCAGGGGTGTAGAGTCCAACGGCATGCTATTGGCAGCCAAGGATAACAACGGGCTGACGGTCCTCACAGTCGACCGGAGGATCACGCCAGGAAGCAGGATCTCTTGAGAACGATGACTTCTTTGGTGACAGTCGATACCCATGCTCACGTGGGCATGAGAGAGTTTGATGACGACAGAGACCTAGTCATTCAGAGAGCTCGTGATTCGGGGGTCCGGTTTTTGGAAGTCAGTTACGACGAGGAGTCATCTGTCAGGAGCGTCTCGTTGGCCCGGAGGCTCGGCGTATGTGTGGCTTTAGGGATTCATCCCCACTATAGCGGGGCCCAAGGGAAGGTTACGGAGTCAACACTCCAGGACAGATGGGGCCGAGTTGGGGATCTTGCACTCGCCAACCCCGACCGGGTTGTGGCCTTGGGAGAAATGGGCCTCGACTACTTCCGCAACCGGATCCCTCGGGAGACTCAGATAGAATGCTTCCGGGCAGGGCTGGATCTTGCCCGGAAGTTGGGTTTGCCGGTCATTGTGCACCAGAGAGATGCTGAAGAAGACACTTTGAGGGTCATATCTCAGGCAGGGTTGTCGCAGCCGATAGTGTTCCACTGTTTTTCTCAGGAGGAGTCCTACGCTCGCCGATGCTTGGACCTAGGGGGCTACCTGGGTATTGGCGGTGTTCTTACGTTCAGGAGAAACGATCCCCTTAGGGAAGCTGTGGGCAAGATGCCAAGAGATCGGTTGCTGGTTGAGACTGATTGCCCGTACTTAGCGCCTCAAGAGCACAGGGGAAGAAGAAATGAGCCTTCCTTTGTGCTTCTCACAGTCAAGGTTCTGGCGGCAGTTTTGCGCCAAGATGCGGCTCAAGTGATAAGAGACACCACCGAGAACGCCACAAGGATCTTGGGCACATCCATATTGCGGCCTAGCGTATAAGGCCCGGCCCATTTGTGTAACTTATAACAACACAGCCACTCTCTACCAACCAGACCCTGAGGTGCCATTAGAGGAAATGGGTTGCCGGTGGCGAATTACTGGAATCAGGAGGTGTCCACATTGCAGTCATGGGACTTAGCCAGTGGCAAGAGCCGCGTCAAGCGTTCTTTCCACTTCGCTCTCTTGACCGCTTCGCTGGTCGCTGTCCTCGTCTTCTCATGTATCTGCGTTGCCCGCTCCCAGGCCAGCGCTGTTACCGTATCCGCCTGGGATCGTGAAGTGAACTTGTCCGTGGCTCCCGAGACCACTGTCAAGGAAGTCTTGGAGCGAGCCAACGTTATTCTCGGGCCAGGAGATTCCTGTGTCCCGGATCCCGACGAGAAGGTAGAGGATGGTTCAAGGGTCATAGTAAACAGAGGCTGCCCTCGCTTCGTTCACTGTGATGGTAAGGTATCGGTAGTAACCACGTCTTGCGCCCGGGTCTCAAATATTCTGGGCTTGGCCCAGGTTACTTTGGGGCAAGAGGACATTGTGACTCCGGCGCCGGAAGACGAGATGGTTGATTGCAACACCATAAGGGTAGTTAGGGTAACCTACGGGGAAGAGGTCCAGGAGGTTTCTATGGACTTTGCCACCGAGACAAGGAACGACAATTCCCTCGAGACGGGGCTAACGAGAGTCTACAGGAGCGGGAGCAGAGGTCTTGACCGCGTTACATACACGGTTAGATATGAGGACGGGAAGGCAGTCCAGCGTGGCGAGATAGCAAGAGAGACAATCAAAGAGCCCTCCAACAAGATAGTGCTTGTAGGCGCCTTACGGCAGGTGTCCCGCGGCGGTGAGAACCTCCGGTTCACCAGAGCGGTGGACGCGTCCAGCACAGCCTATTGTTCGTGCGCCAAGTGCTGCGGAAAGTTTTCCAACGGATACACCCACATTGGCTTGCCCGCCAAAAAGGGAGTTATCGCAGTAGATCCGTCGGTGATACCTCTTGGCACCAGGGTGTATGTTGACGGGTATGGGTATGCCGTTGCGGCAGATACAGGCGGCGCCATCAAAGGCAATAGGATCGACGTCTGTTTCGATACCCACGAAGAGGCCCTTAGGTGGGGCATGAAAAAGGTCAAAGTGTACTTGCTTGAGTAAGACTTACGGTCAGATACTGAAAGATACCGGGGTATTTCCCAAGAAGCGCTTGGGTCAGCATTTCATGACTGACCCAAGGCTTCTTGATAGCCTTTCCCAAGTCATGCTGCCTCTGGGAAGAAGTTGGGTAGCCGTGGAGATTGGTCCGGGTATAGGTACTTTGACCAGGGAATTGTGCAAAAGGGCTCAATGGGTATACGCCCTTGAGTATGACCGCGACCTCCAAGAAGCATCCCGCCAGGTCCTGGGCGACCTTACGAACCTAACTTGGGTATGGGGCGATGCTCTTCAGTACGATCTTTCGGGTGCCGCCACAAAGAAAACCCACCCTGACCGGGACCTAGCTTTGTGTGGGAACCTGCCCTACTATATTACTTCACAGATTCTCTACTCTGCCTTGGTCAAGAGATGCTTTTGGACCCGAATGGGCTTTGTGGTCCAAGAGGAAGTTGGCCAGCGAATGGCTGGGCCCAAAGGCTCAGGCAATTTCGGACGGCTATCACTTTGGTGCCAATACAGAGGCGCCGTGAAGATCGTCAGAAGGATACCGGGAGGCGCCTTTCTGCCGCGGCCCGATGTTGGCTCGTGCCTAGTGACTCTCGACCTTTACCCCGAGTCTCCGCTGACAGAACCGGAAGAAGAGTTCATGGACACCCTGTCCCGGGCAGCGTTCTCTACCCGAAGGAAAACTCTTCTTAACGGATTATCTCCCCTCTTCCCCGACAAGAAGGCTCTTTCCGAGGCCTTGTCTTCTAGCGGAATCGACCCCGGATGCCGGGCCGAAGATATCGGAGTTGCGGGTTTTGTGACTCTCGCCCGGGCTCTCCTGCCCAACCATTCCCAGAAATAGCAGGGTTGTGGGAGAATTTGACGCTAGATTTGCCTCAAAACGCGAAAAGTGTTACAATTATTACGCAACCACAAAGGGTGAAGGAGGGATCTGCGGATGTACTTCGTCAGTCCTACCAAGGGCCCCATGTCCTTCGGCTCCATGTTCGAGGACATCTGCGGATTCATGACCGAAGACCCCCACTCTGAGTACAAACTCATTGTAGGCAGCGACTCACAAGCCCGTGACCAGATATGCTTTGTGACTGCGGTTGTCATTCATCGCTTAGGAAAGGGCGGGCGATATTTCTATACCCGAGATCACGTGTCAAAGATGCCTAGCCTCAAACAAAGGATATTCTACGAAGCGCACTTGAGTCTGGACGTCGCCTCAAGGCTGGCCGCTGAAATATCCAAGAACGGGTTTTCTGACCTTAACGTCGAAATTCACCTAGATGTTGGCAGAAACGGTCAGACCCGGTCTATGATTCGCGAGCTCGTCCAGGAGATCGTTGGCAGTGGGTTTGCCGCAAAGATCAAACCCGATGCCTACGGCGCTTCCCAGGTAGCAGACAAGCACTCCAAGTAATTTTCGAAGAGAGGGATAGCCGTTGGCTAAGAGAGTGGCACTGGAGGCTATCCGAACTAAACTGGATAGCCACATCGGTCAACGAGTCAAGATTCGGGCCAGCGAGGGCCGCAAAAGGTTTTTCGAAAAAGAGGGCGTGCTGGAAAAGACTTATCCTAGCATTTTCGTGGTTCGACTAGAGGACGAAGATAGTCGCGCCATGTCTTGGAGTTACATCGACGTCCTTACTGATACTGTGGAGATTCAGTTTGGCGGAACCTCTGCTAACGACAACTAGACACCGCCGCTGACAACCAGTTCAGCACCGGCTAAGAGGCCGTGCAGGATCATCTGCACGGCCTTTAGATATTCCATCGTAACCTAACCAAGCCCGGCAACATAAGGTGTTTACACATCCTTATGCAGCGGGAAGGGAGGAGGGACGATGGACGCTGTATCTAAGGCGCTTAAGGTCTCGGTCCCGAGACTTCTCGAACTCCCCAACGTGGTTGGAGTTGGCAAAGGTTACAAACAAGTGGACGGGAGGAATACAGGGAAGCCGGCCGTGACTGTGCTCGTATCCAAAAAGGTACCTAAGGGTCAACTGCGGTCAGACACTGTTGTCCCCACAAGCATCGCGCTTGCCGACACTGACGTAATAGAGGTGGGAGATGTGGTGGCCCTCTCTCGCCTCGAGAGAATGAGGCCCGCAAAGCCGGGAACCAGCATAGGCCACTACAAAATAACAGCAGGCACATTTGGTGCGCTGGTATACGACGCCAAAACGGGCGAACCGCTCATTCTGTCCAACAACCACGTCTTGGCAAATTCTTCTGACGGCAGAGACGGAAGGGCATCGGTGGGAGACCCCATACTGCAGCCAGGCCGCTACGACAACGGCAAAGATGAGGATATGATCGGGCGGCTTTACAAGTTCGTGCCCATCACCTTGGAGGTGGGGATTCCCGAATGCAAGATAGCCGCTGCTTTCGAGAGGACCCTTAATAGCATCATCCGGAGATTCCGAAAGAACTACTGCCTGAAGGTGTACAACATCAAGGCAACCTCCAACTTAGTAGATGCGGCGGTGGCAAAGCCATTGTCGTGGGACATGATAACCGACGAAATCATCGATCTAGGCGTACCCAAAGGCGTGGCCGAGGTGGAAGTTGGTGACAAAGTGTCAAAAAGCGGGCGCACTAGTGGCACCAACCACGGAGAGGTTAAGGTCGTGCAGGCGACGATCAAGGTCAGCATGGGCGACGCGGGAAATGCCGTGTTTGCGGATCAATGTGTGACAACTCACATGGCTCAGCCCGGAGACAGCGGCTCGGTTGTGCTGAACCAAAAGAGCGAAGTGGTGGGGCTTCTGTCAGCCGGTTCCGACACAGTCTCCATATTTGCCAGGGCCAAGAACGTTTGCGAGGCGCTAGGGATCGCTTTCACAAAGCCGCGACAATGACAATAGGGTAAAGGGGGCCTACGCCTCGGAAGGGGCCGGGCCCCCGGACCAGTCAGTCCCTTTGGGCCGAACACCCGCAGGGATTTCCTGGCCCGGCGACGAAATCTAGCGCGTGACTACAGAAATGGCGGACTTACCGGTCTCATTTAAGGCATACGCCAAGATTAATCTTGGCCTTTCGGTGCTAGGGCTAAGGTCCGATGGCTACCATGAGATCTCCACTGTCATGGTTGCAGTTGGGCTATACGATAGTATTTCCCTGGAGAGAGATTCCAAAGGCCTTTCGGTTTTCTGTCCGGGATTGCCTCGTCTTCCTCAAGAACAGAATCTGGCTTACAAGGGCGCCAAAGCCTGCCTAGGATCCGTAGGGGAGAGCCCCTCCTTTGCCATAGAAATCCGCAAGAGCATCCCTGTGGGATCCGGCATGGGCGGCGGCAGTTCCGATGCGGCTGCCACAATGCTCGCTCTGAGACGGCTTACAGGCAGGGACGAAACCGTCGACCTCATGCCTATTGCGGCCAGATTAGGCGCCGATGTCCCGTTCTTTGTGGGGTGCAACCAGAACCCACCCCTATGGGAAGCCGCCTTATGCACCGGAATAGGTGAGAAGGTCACGCCCGTTCCTATGATGCCCTATTGGCTGGTGGTGGCTTTCCTCAAGGCGGGCGTCAGCACACCGTGGGCTTTCGGTGCATGGGACGATCAGAACCCAAGCGGTCAGGCACCGGATAATGCGGACACAGACCAAAGGTCAGCTAAGGTTCTGGAAGCCTTGATTGCCGGTGACCCTGTCATTTTGTCACACGCAATCTATAATGATCTTGAGCGGGCTGTGGTACCACACAGACCCGATATTAGGAGAGCCAAGGAAGCGCTCGTAGAGTCAGGGGCCCTCAACGCGGCCATGACCGGGAGCGGCTCAGCCGTTTATGGCGTGTGCCGTTCAAGAGAAGACGCTCTAGGTGTCCGGGAGCGGGCCAGAAGGGCTGTGTCGGGCACTGGGATTACGGCGCTGAAAGTCATCAGAACGGGGGTGCTAGGTTGATAGAGATAGAAGCGGTGGTCTTGGCCGCTAGGCCCAATGACGGGAAACTTGCCGGCGAGAGTCAGGAGCCCTACGAAGCTAACATAGATATCGCCGGGCAACCCATGGTCAAGTACATACTGAATGTCCTCAACGCAATCCCTTCGGTTACCAAGATTCACCTAATAGGGCCCGCTGAAGCCATTGCCCGCTATGAGGGGGGAAAAGTGGCGGCTCTGGAGCCCGGGAAGGATCTCTTCGACAATGTGAGGCTCGGGATTTCGGCGGCACAAACAGAGTGCGTACTCATATGCGCTTCTGATGTGCCCCTTGTGACAAAGCCCATCATGGAAGATTTCATCCACAGATGCCTCGAAAGTCAGGGAGATTTCTGTTACCCCATTTCAGAAAAGGGAGACTGCGACAAGGCCTTTCCAGGGACCAAGAGGACCTACGTCACTCTCAAAGACGGGTCTTTCACCGGCGGCAATCTGTTCATGGTCAGGAAGTCCGCCCTCACCAAAGCCTGGCCTATGGTGGAAAAAATGATAGGTTACAGGAAATCGCCTCTTAAGATGGCTTTGGTTTTGGGCCCCGTGCTTTTGGTGAAATTCCTTCTAAAGACAGCGTCAGTTGCAGAACTGGAGCGGAAAGTAGGCGGACTCCTTGAGATGAAGCCCAAAGCTATCTTGAACGCCCCACCCGAAATAGGAGTAGACGTGGATAAACCTTCTGATCTGGAGCTTAGTCGCCGTATCCTGGGTAAGTGATATAATACCTGGGGAGAGATTGACATGTCATTAGAATTCGAACTGTCTGTGGTCGTGCTGGCGGCGGGAGAAGGTACCCGCATGCATGGAGATCTACCCAAAGTGCTATACCCTTTGTGTGGCCGTCCCATGGTTCATTACGTGTTGGACGCAGCCATGGCTCTAAACCCTCAGAAAGTCGTGTTGGTCATTGGCCACAAAGGAGAAGAGGTTCGGGACAACATCCAGTCACGATGGCCCCGCCAAAATGCAGAGGTGGATTTCGCCTGGCAGCATCAGCAAAAGGGGACCGGTCATGCTGTAATGTGTGCCAAGGAAGCGCTTCTAGATGGTGACCCCGATGTACTGGTGTTGTACGGAGACACTCCTCTCCTGACCGGCGATACCCTCTTGGCTTTCGCCAAAGCCCACAAGGAAAAAGGCGCCCACCTTTCCCTAATAACCACCGTCCTCAAAGACCCCGCGGCCTACGGAAGGGTAGTCAGAGATCCGCGAGGTAACGTATCCCGCATAGCTGAAGCCCGGGATCTTACGCCAGATGAAAGTCATATTTACGAAGTAAACGCCGGGATTTACATGGCACGTGCGTCACTTCTTTTCGACCTTCTGTCCCGGGTAGGCAACCATAACGCCAAGGGTGAGTACTACCTTACCGACATTGTGTCTCTGGCGAGCGCTTCAGGGCACAAAGTCGTCGCCTTTGTTTGCGAGGATGAAGGCGTTGTGCAGGGGATTAACGACCGTTGGGCTCTTGCGCAGGCAGAAGAGACAAAACGCAGGGCTCTCCTCAAGGATTTGGCTCTTTCGGGCGTGACTGTGCGGGACCCCTCAAGTACCTACGTAGACAGCGGCGTGACCGTTGGGCCCGACACGACCCTAGAACCCCATACCTACCTTAGGGGAAGCACCACTATAGGCCCTAAGTGCTCTATTGGACCTGGCACCGAGATTCTTAATTCCAAGATCGGGGGAGGCAGCAGGGTGTGGATGTCCGTAATAGAGGATTCGGTCATAGAAGATGGAGTTCAGATCGGTCCTTTCTCCCACCTCCGCCCTAATTCCTTGATCAAGACCGGCGCTTTGGTTGGCAATTTCGCCGAGGTGAAGAATTCGGAGGTAGGTCTTGGCACCAAAATCCATCATCACTCCTATATTGGCGATACAGACCTAGGACAAGGCGTCAATATCGGAGCAGGTACCGTTACGGTCAACTACGATGGAAAGCACAAGCATCGTACCACGATCCAGGATGGGGCATTTGTCGGCTGCAACGCGAACTTGATAGCGCCTGTTACCATAGGAGAAGGTTCGTATGTGGCGGCCGGTTCCACCATCACTCACGACGTGCCCCAGGACGCCTTGGCCATAGCCAGGGAGCGGCAGGTCGTCAAAGAAGGTTGGGTTTCCAGAAGATCAAAAGACAACGGTCAGGGGAGGAACCAGTGAATGTCGCCCTACGGTGATAAGAGACTGAAGATTTTCGCCGGTAACGCCAATAGAGATCTAGCAAAGGAGATATGCGATTATCTGGGGGTAAGCCCTGGAAAGATCTCAGCGGGTCAGTTCTCCAACGGGGAATCGAGAGTCACCATAAACGAGAACGTGCGCGGTTCAGACGTTTTTGTTGTGCAATCAACTTGTTCACCTGTCAATGACAACCTTGTGGAACTTCTGGTCATAATCGATGCCCTCAGGAGAGCATCGGCTGATCGCATAACAGCCGTCATCCCGTTCTACGGATACGCTCGCCAAGATAGGAAGACCAAGGGGCGTGAACCTATTACCGCCAAACTAGTCGCCAATCTCCTTACCACTGCAGGAGTCGACCGCATTCTGACCGTGGATCTACACGCCGGCCAGATACAGGGGTTCTTCGATATCCCGATGGACCACTTGACCGCCATCAAGCTCTTATCAGACCATTTCAAGACTAGGGATCTGACCGACCACGTCGTAGTGTCGCCCGATGCAGGCAGTATTCCCAGGGCCAGAGACATGGCAGAGAGGCTTAACCTGCCCGTGGCCTTTATCGACAAGAGGCGGCCTGAGCCCAACGTGGCCGAAGTCATGAACATTGTGGGCAAAGTGGCAGGAAGTCACGTTATTCTTCTGGATGACATGATCGATACCGGCGGGAGCATTCTTCAGGGCACCAAAGCCCTTCGGAATGCCGGGGCGGTATCAGTTAAGGTATGCGCCGCCCATGGGGTTTTTAGCGGACAAGCCCTTGAAAACATACAGGAAGCGGAGTTTGAAGAACTCATTGTGACAAACACCATTCCCCTTGAAGAAGACCTGAAGCCTCTGGTAAAAGTATTATCTGTGGCGTGCGTTCTTGGGGATGCTATTGTAAGAATTCATGAAGGACGTTCCATATCTGAGATGTTCAGGTAAAGGAAAAAGGAGTGACTTGTTTCAATGGCAGAGGCCATAGTTGTGAATCGTCGCGGGACCGGAAAGTCAGCGGCTAGGAGTTGTCGCAGAAAAGGCATGGTGCCGGCAGTTATCTACGGAAAAACCGTTGAACCGCAGGCGGTTTGTCTGGATGCCAAAGCGGTGAGAGAGATTCTGGGCCCCTCCAGCGGGCACGTACACCGAGTTGTGGTCACGGATCCGCCGTTCCAGGGGGATGTTATGGTTCAGGCTGTCTCTTACGAACCCACCACCGGCGGAGTTCTTCACATTGATCTTCACAGAATATCCCTTACCGACAAAGTCAAGACAGAGGTTGCCGTGGAAGTGACAGGCGAGGCTACGCTTGAAAAGCGCGGACTTTTCCTTCAGCGCCAGACCCGAGAAGTGTCTGTCGAGTGTCTGCCCGCTGACATTCCTGGCCCATTGGGCGTGGACGTTTCGGAGTTAAGCCCCGGCGACACAGTAACGGCAGGAGACCTAGAGGTCCCCGCAGACGTACGTCTTGTCACCAATCCGGCTGAAGTATTGCTCGTGGTGATGGCGCCCAAGTCAGCTGAGGAAGAGACAGAGGAACAGGAAGAGGCTGAAGGTGAGGAACCCGAGGCCGAGACCAAGCCCGAGTAGAGGGGCCTAGGTTTAGCGAGAGCAGGTGGCAGGACATTGAAGTGCGTGGTTGGGCTCGGGAATCCTGGTCCCAAATATGCCGGTACGCGGCACAATGTGGGCTACATGGTGACGGCCGAGCTCGCCCGCAAGATGCGGGCTGAGTTTAGCGAGTCAGGGTTCAGCGATATAGCTCAAGGGAAGATCCCGGGGGAACCCGGGATCCCCCTTCTTCTTGTTAGGCCAACTACGTACATGAACTCCTCAGGACAAGCGGTGTGGGAGGTTCTTGTCAATCATGCCGTGGCTCTTGAGGATCTGATTGTGGTTCACGATGACATGGATTTGCCCTTAGGCACGATTCGCCTCAGAAGGCGGGGGAGTTCTGGGGGACATAGGGGCATCGAGTCCATCATGTCCAGCATTGGCACTGTAGATTTTGCCAGGCTCAAAATCGGAGTAGGACGACCGGAACCCGGTACCGACCCAGTCGACTATGTCTTGGAGCCTTTTGCCGCTAGCGAAATGAGGCGGCTATCGGAGGTTGTCAATATGGCCGCTCAGGCGGCGTTAGATGTTTTTCGGTATGGCTTGGAATGGGCTATGGGTGAGTATAACGGCAGAGAACCTCCAGAAGAGGGCGGAGACCGATAATGTCCCATAAGGGGCTCCTGGAGTTGCTGGCAGAGAGTCCCGGGCTTCATCATGCCCTCAACGACATAAGTGCCGGGAAGACTCCAATCATGTTAGTGGGCGCCCAAGGCTCCGCCAAGCTCGCTTCGGTGGCGGTTTTGGTAGCCAAGAGCTGTGGACCCGCCTTCCTCGTGATGCCAGGTCCCGATGAAGCCGTGACCGCCAAAAGAGACCTGTCTAACCTTCTGGGCCCCCAGCGAGTAGCGTTGTTCCCGGCCCGAGAGGTTATGCCCTTCGAGACTGTGGGAAATCAAGAGTCTTTGTGGATGCGGTTGGCCACTCTAGCCAAGCTCACAGAACTCCCCTCTGGGTCACCCCTTCTTGTAGTGTTGCCTGCCACCGCTCTGGTAAGGCGGCTTATGCCTCAAGAGGAGTTCGCAAAAGGATGCCGCAATGTGTGTAAAGGAGACGCAGCATCTCCTGAGGATCTCATCCGAGACCTGGTTGGCCTCGGCTACGAAAGAGAGTTCTCGGTGGAGACTCGGGGCCAGGTTGCTTTAAGAGGTGGGATACTGGACGTTTTCCCTCCTGCCTCGGATCGCCCATACCGGCTTGAGTTCGCTTTTGATGAAGTCGAGTCAATAAGGACCTTTGATCCCGAGACCCAGGTATCCCACGAGACTGTATCTCGGGTTTTCATCACTCCTGCTACTGACTGGTTCCAAGGACGCTATGAAAAAGACCGCACCATTTTCGATTACGCCAAGGGCCAAGGCTTCATAGTGGTTGACGCCTATGAACGATGCAAAGATGCCCTAGGTGAGTTCGAGAAAATCGGGGCCGAAATAGCTTCAGCTAGGATGGTAGCGGGCACCATGGGAAAAGCCGAGGCATCGGTGTATCTCCCTGCCGCCTACCTCTCCGGCCTGCTCGCCAGGGGTCATGTCCTGCTCTCCATGTTGGCGCGGCTTAACGAGGCAATCCCATTGGGCTCAGTGATCGAGTCTGATACGTCCATGCAGGTGGGGTTCAGCGGGCGTTGGGCGGAATTTCACCAAGAGCTCAAGGATCTCCTGGAAAAGAAGAAACGCATAGTTATTCTTGCGGGAAACCGTGATCGCCGGGCCCTTTTAGAGAAATGGCTGGAGCGGCAGGAGATATGGGCCGTCTCCCGGGATTCCATTGAGGAAAGGCCTGAGCCGGGCCTGGTTACTCTGTCTTTAGGGAGCGGGGAAAACGGTTTCAACTGCGATGCTCTGGACTTGGCACTTTTCACTGAGATCGAGGTTTATGGCAGAACCGTCGTCAGACAAAGGAAACAGAAAAGGTCCAAGACCACCCTTGACTGGAGAGAGCTTTCGGCCGGGAACTACGTGGTCCACGCCAATCACGGCGTCGGTCAGTTTATGGGCCTTAAAACAATGACCGTAAACAATGTCACAAGGGATTATCTTCACTTGAGGTACGCAGGCGGAGACGCTCTGTACGTGCCCGTAGACCAGGTTGACATGATAGAAAGGTTTGTGGGTCCCGAGGGGAAGCCTCCGGGCCTTCAGCGTCTTGGCACAGGCGACTGGCAGAAGATCAAGGCCAGGGTGAAAGCGTCTTTAGAGGACATGGCCAGAAAACTGCTGATACTGGAAGCCCGGCGAAAGTCCAGAAGGGGTGTGGCCTTCTCTCCGGATACGCCTTGGCAGAGGCAGTTCGAAGAGAGCTTTGAGTACGAAGATACTGAAGACCAAGCCAGGGCTACTCAAGAGATCAAGCGCGATATGGAACAATCGGTGCCCATGGACAGGCTCTTGTGCGGCGATGTCGGTTACGGCAAGACCGAAGTGGCCATGAGATGCGCTTTCAAGGCTGTCATGGACGCCAAGCAGGTGGCCGTGCTTGTTCCCACGACCATCTTGGCCGAACAGCACTTCTCTACTTTCACAAGGCGGTTTTCCGATTATCCAGTGTCCATCAAGTGCCTTTCCCGTTTTCGATCCGCATCGGAGCAGCGCAAGATTATACAGGATGCGGCGGCGGGCGCCGTGGATATCCTTGTGGGCACCCACCGTCTTCTCAGTAAAGACGTGGCCTTCAAGGATCTGGGGTTGCTCATTATCGACGAGGAGCACCGCTTCGGCGTGGCTCAGAAAGAAAGGCTCAAGCAGCTCTCTGAGACTAGCGACGTTCTCACCCTTACCGCCACCCCTATCCCAAGGACTCTGAACATGGCCTTATCGGGTCTAAGGGACATCAGCGTCATAGAAACCCCGCCTGAAGGCCGCTTTCCTGTTGAGACTTACGTGGTGGGGGCAAACCCGTCTTTGGTTTCACAAGCCATCCGCAGAGAGATGCGCCGGGGGGGACAGGTGTTTTATGTCTACAACAGGGTTCGCTCCATAGCGCGTGTATACCAAAGAGTACAGTCCTTGGTGCCAGAAGCGCGGATAACCGTAGCCCACGGGAAAATGAGGGAGCACGAGCTGTCCGTTACAATGCAGGATTTTCTCCAAGGCAGGTACGATGTGCTCATATCCACCACCATCATCGAGTCGGGCCTGGATTTGCCCAACGTGAATACCCTGATAGTGGAGGACGCCGACAAGCTTGGATTGGCCCAATTGTACCAACTGAGGGGAAGAGTCGGGCGGTCAAACCGCATCGCCTATGCCTACTTCACCTACAGGCATGACCGCTCCATGACCTTTACGGCTGAGGAAAGGCTCGCTGCTTTGCGCGATTTCACTACCATGGGTTCTGGGTTCAAGTTGGCCATGCGGGATATGGAGATCAGAGGGGCAGGGAACCTTCTAGGCGGTGAGCAGCATGGCTTCATGCACCTGGTGGGCTACGAAATGTACCTGAACCTTCTGGAGAAGGCCGTTAGGTCCTTGCGCGGCGAGAAAGAAGAGAAAGTTGAACGAATTCTTACTACAGTGGACATGCCTTGCGACGCCTATCTGCCCGAATCCTACGTGGAAAGCCCCAAAGAGCGCTACGCCATCTATAAAAGTATTGCAGGGGCAAACCACGAAGACGTCATCGATGCCACTTTGGATCATCTTCGCGACAGGTACGGACCGATTCCGACACCCGCTCTTAACCTTCTCAAGGTTGCTCGGGTACGCATAATATCGGGGAAACTCGGCATCACCCAGTTGACTCAAACCAAGGATGACTTGACGTTTGGGCGGGAGCGCCTAAGTTTCAAGGTGGAGGTACCGCACCTTTTCCCCACTTCCGCACTTCCCAATGTCTTCAAGGAGTTTTCAGGACTTGAGATCGACAGGCGACTATCCATTTTGTCGCTTTCAATCCCCAAAGATGGAGTCCCCCTAGACCTAAGTCTTGCCCTAGTCAGGCGCCTAGCGTTAGGTGAATAACGATTCCAAAACGCCTATATACTAGCAAAAGACAGGGGAAGGATCTGTCAGAGGGGGTGGACACGTGAAGGCAACAGGCATTGTCCGGCGTATCGATGATCTTGGACGCGTGGTAATTCCCAAGGAGATCCGGCGAACCCTCAGAATTCGAGAGGGGGATCCCTTGGAAATCTTTGTGGATCGCGACGGAGAGGTGATCCTCAAGAAATACTCGCCTATCGGCGAACTTGGGGATTTCGCCAAGGAGTACGCTGATTCTCTGGCTGAGGCAACAGGGCACATCGCCATGATAGCGGACAGAGACGGAGTGATCGCGATCTCGGGGGCTCCTAAGAAAGAGTTTCTCAACAAAAGAATCTCCCAAGCCGTGGAGAGGATAATGGAGGATCGCAAACCGGTTCTTATCACCAGTCCAGGGGAGGACCGTTACTGCAAAGAGTGCATTACCGATGACGAGTCAGGCTGCAAGTTTACCTCGGAAGTGATAGCCCCTATTATAGCTGAGGGGGACCCTATAGGGGCCGTCATCATCTGTACCAGAGAGCCTGGGGAGGTAGTTGGCGAGTTAGAACTCAAACTGGCGGAGACTGCCGCCGGATTCCTTGCCAAGCAGATGGAAGAATAGTACTCTTGAATCCACCGGGACTTATGCAGTCGTTAGGGTTGACATTATAAGGTGGCGATATAGCCACCTTCATTTATGTTTAGCGCGGGAAAGTTGGATGGGAGAACATGAGAGACCAGGATTCCGGGTTCCTGGAAGGCGCGTTTGTGCTTGCTCTGGCGGGCTTCACCGTAAAGATCATTGGCGCGTTCAACAGGATACCGCTTTACGGGATCTTAGGGAGCGAGGGCATGGGCCTATACCAGATGGCCTACCCCGTGTACACGATGCTTCTGACCATTTCATCTACAGGGCTTAACGTGGCCATTTCTAAAGTAGTAGCTGAGCGCTGGGCTTTGGGGATGAAGAAACAAGCGGTCCAAGCTTTCAAAGTGTCCATGGCCCTTATGGCTGTGTTTGGCTTGGCGTCGTCTTTGGCCCTCTATGGGTCATCAGGCTGGATAGCGGCTAACATGGGCAAGGACCCCCGGGCGTCTCTTTCCATAGCGGCATTGTCCCCGGCTTTGTTGTTTGTGCCCATGCTTGCAGCGTGGAGAGGATGGTTCCAAGGCATCCAACGGATGAATGCTCCTGCTCTCTCCCAGGTGATTGAACAAGTGGGGCGCCTCCTGACTATGTTGCTTTTGGGCCGGGCATTGCTTCCACGAGGCATACAGTACGCTTCGGCAGGCGCCACTTTTGGGGCTGTGGTAGGAGCGATTCTGGCGGTCATCTACATTGGAGCAACTTACCTAAGGGATCTCCGGCCTTGGCGGTTCGGCCGAGAACGTCTAGAGCCAAGCGAGAGATTCGTGGATACAGCCCGCCAGGTGGTCTCAATTGCCGTGCCGGTGTCCTTGGCCTCGGCGGTGTTCAGCATTACGGAATTCGTGGATCTGGGCATAGTGCCCAGCAGGCTGCATGCAGCCGGGTTTACCGCCCAACAAGCGACCTCCTTCTACGGGCAACTCACTGCAGCTGTATTTCCTCTGCTGAATATCCCAACTATATTTACGGGCGCTCTCCAGATGGCCCTAGTACCTTCCATCGCGGCATCTGCTGTCTCCAACGATCAGGAAGCTATCAAGAGGCGAGTGAGAAAAGCGCTAGTGCTGACGCTGACCTTGGGGCTCTCCTCGGCTATTGGGCTTTACGTTCTGGCAGACCCAATTCCCCAGCTACTCTTTGGTGAATCTGACATAGGGCCGCTTCTTCGGGCGGCGGCGCCGGGGGTCCTTTTCTTCTCCTTACAGCAGGTCACAGCCGGCATCTTGCAGGGAATTGGCAAGCTGAAAGCTCCGATCAACAGTCTTCTTTGGGCAGTGCTGGCCAAGGCTTTGGTAACCTATGTTCTGGTGGGCAATCCCGAGATCGGAATCGTGGGAGCGGCCATAGCCACATCGGTGTATTTCCTAGTGGCGGGTTTCCTTAATCTTGCAGCCGTTCAAAAGGAATTAGGCAGAATTGTTGACGGGAGCGCGCTTTGTAAGTTGGCGGTAGCGGGAGCAGCCATGGGTCTTGCGGCCGGCGCAACCTACGCGAAGACTGCGGCTATAGCACCGTGGCGGCTTGCGGTAGCCGTGGCCATAGGTGTAGGAGCTGCTCTCTTTGGGTTCTTGGTGGTGGCCTTGGGAGTGGTAACTCGAGACGAGTTTCGGGCATTCCCTGGCCTAGGGAGATTAATGGGCAGGTTGCCTAGGCGGCGGAAGTAGCGTACGAACCAAAGTACGAAGATGGATTTGTAGAAAGGAAGCATGTAAATGTCCCAACCAGCAGAATTGACAGATGCCAGGGCTTGGCTGCGATTCCTATCGGTTGTGGCCAGGTTGAGGGGAGAGGGAGGGTGTCCCTGGGACAAGGAGCAGACCTACACCTCGCTGACTCCTTTCGTCATCGAAGAGGCCCATGAGGTAGTGGCGGCCGCTCTGGAAGAAGATGCGAATAAACTCAAAGAAGAATTGGGAGACTTGCTTTTAGAAATCGGGCTTTACTGCCAGATCGCTAGGGAAATGGGGGATTTCGAGCCATCGGATGTCCTAGAGGGCATTACCGCCAAACTCAGAAGAAGACACCCCCATGTGTTTGGCGGCGAAACCATAACCAGCGCAGAAGGGGTCAGGGAGCGGTGGGCCGAGATCAAAAGGGCTGAGCCGGGGCGATACCAAAAGGAGCATTCCCTTATGGACGAGGTGCCAAAGGGCCTCCCGGCTCTCATGAGGGCTCAAAAGCAGCAGACTTTGGCGGCAGAGGCCGGTTTCGACTGGAAGAGCGAAGCCCCGGTCTTTGATAAGATCAGGGAGGAGCTTCGGGAGATCGCCGTAGCTGTGGAACGCGGCAACCCACAAGAGGTCGCAAGTGAAGTTGGGGATTTACTGTTCGCTTGCGTGAACCTGGCTAGGCACCTAGAGGTTGACTCTGAGACGGCTCTTCTAGGGTGCGTCGAGAAGTTCTCGCGGAGGTTTCGGCCTATTGAGCAAAGTCTCCGACAACGGAATCTGACCGTGAACGATGTTGACCTTGAGTATCTAGATGGGCTTTGGGAGCAAGCTAAGTCCAAAGAGACCAAGGGGGACTAAGACTCGGTCCACGGCCGGCGCGTGATTGGCCTGGACGGAGCCAAACGAATCTGGGAGGTATGGGCGTGAACAAGACCGAATTAGTAGGGAAAGTAGCGGAACGGGCGGGTATGACCAAGAAGGATACTGAGAAAGTGGTCAGTACCCTCATCGATGTCGTTCAGGATACTCTGGCCAAGGGCGACACCGTGGCTATCTTGGGCTTTGGCACTTTTCTTGCCCGCGAGAGACCGGCTAGAGAGGGCCGCAATCCTAGGACAGGTGAGGCTATTCAAATCCCTGCTTCCAGGGTTCCGGTATTTCGTCCTGGTAGAGGTCTTAGGGGTTCCATAACTGGCGACTCCGAGTAAGTCCCTAAGACTAGTGAAGACGTAAAGGGAGAGGCGTGAGGGCAGTGCGGTTGGACAAGTTTCTCAAAGTCAGCCGGGTGATTAAGCGCCGCACTCTGGCGCAGGAAGTCTGCGATGGCGGGCATGTGAAGAAGAACGGCCGCACTGCCAAGCCCTCTACGCCCGTTGAAGTGGGCGATGTGTTGACGGTGACCTTGGGCTCCAGAAGCACCGTCTTGCGAGTGCTGAAAATCTGCGAGACTGCCGATAGGAAAACCGCCGGCGAGATGTTTGAACTCGTGGCCGGCGGGTCTCCCAGTGGGCCCAGCGGATCGTAGACAGAACTCTCTAGCGACTACTGGCCTTCAGAATATGTCACCATCATATACCGGACTTCCCCTGGCATAACCAACCCCAGTTTGTTTCTGGCAATCTTTTCTATGTACTCATCTGTTTTGAGTAGTTCGATCTGACTTTCCAAAGCGGCGTTCATGGACCTGTAACGCTCGATCTCACTCTCTAGTTCAGCCAGGTTTCGTTGAGACGCGGTAACGCCCACCTGCCTTATGATCAGCGAGACTGCTATGGATAGAAATAGTAGGACGGTTGCCGCCAAAGGCAAGGTCCGCCGCTTCCGGGGCGCTTCTATCTGGGAAATGTCTTCCCGTCGCCTTCCATCAGTATTTCGCCTGTTCCGCCTCAGCATCATCAAGACTCCTCCTCAGGTTCGGGTCCGTTGAATAGGTTCAAGGGGTCGCCGGCAATGACTATAACTACCTGGTAACCCTTGTTTTTAGCCCGGTTGTACAGGGTTGCCACAGTAGCTTCACTGATTCCGAGCCGGGCCGCGATATCTTGGGCAGAGTAGCCGGTTTCTTTTAGCACGACTACCTGCCTCTCGCGAAAACTCAGACGTTCGGCGCCCCGAATTTCGATCTGCACAGGTTATCCTCCGATTATGTCGAGTTATCCTCTAGTTATCCACAAACTGTGCACAATATGTGGACGAAATTAGTACAAGCCTATTCTACGTCTATCATAGAAATCCTTCTTTTTTGGGACAGATCTCGCGATTTGTTTTGCGTTAGGTGATTCCGGTCGCCTAGAGTGACTTGGGAGGCGGCGTCTTAGGGGTAATGGGGTTGCCTGAAGGCGCTACGTTGCCTTCAGGAGGTTCCTGGGGAGGAGTCTCATCTTGTGTCGGGGGCAGGGGCATTTCAGGGACTATCCATCTCTTTGCCTTGGCTCCCGCATCGGCCAGGAACCTGCCTGAAGGAACGACCACGTTTCGCTTGGCCCATCCGGCTCCTTTTTTGACCAGCCGGAAGTAACGATACGCGGCCCCATAGGTGATGTCTCCCATTAGGAAGTTGCTGATGAGAAAGCCCGAAGCAAGCGATAGCGGGACGTACAGGCGCAGTTCCCCCCAGTTAACAATGAACATAGCCACGGAGACAGCACTTAGCATGACCAATGCGAACAATGCGTCCATAAGGTGACGGCAAAGCCTTCCGGGGCGGAAAACGCCCCGAAAAGCCGTGTAAACCTGGAACACCATATTTGTCACTGTCCCGGCTAGGAAAAGGACCGATAGACGCCACACCTGGACTTCCACAGGAGTACGCACTTTATCTGAATAGGCGCTGCAGAAAACCTTTGTCTTTTTGCCTAGCCCTGGCTCTATCCACGGCAGAGTACTCTAGGGCCATGAACATGCCTTCAACGAGCATATAGCCTTTGTCCAAATCGAGACTGCTTATGTGGAATTCCTCCCCGGTCAAGGTAAGAAGGCCCATGTCAGTCTCAACAACGACTTGTCGCTCGTCGAAACTCTCCACATGGATGACGCCCTGCAACCGCACCTGTTCCCGCTGGAATATCTCAACTCGGTGAATTTTATCGTTTGCCTGCATTTCGTCCAAACCTGAAAACCTCCCTCAGGAGAAATGACTGCCATGCGACTCAATCGCCAAGATAATGGATATTGCCTTGGCTACAGGATATGCGCCTTTTTGCCAGAACTCGGTGTATCCTTGACACTCAAATTTCGCATAACCTATAATGGCCTTGCCGAGTAAAGAAACAAGGCGCAGGAGGAATGTCGGAGGTATGGCGCTCGAGGTCGGAGCGATCGTTGAAGGCGTAGTGACCGGAGTAACCAATTTCGGGGCTTTCGTGACTCTACCAGACGGGAAGACCGGGTTGGTCCACATTTCGGAAATAGCTGACGCTTACGTCAAGGACATCAACGAACACGTTAAAAAAACAGACAAGGTTAAGGTCAAGGTCCTGTCCGTGGACCCATCAGGCAAGATCGGGTTGAGCATGAAGCAGGCCAACCCGAACTACCGTCCCAGGAGCGCAGCGGATTTCCGTCGCTCCAGGGTAAACTTCGAGGATAGACTGGCGCGTTTCATGAAGGAAAGTGACGAGCGTCTAGCCGATCTCAAGAAGAACGTTGACTCGAAGCGCGGTGGGCGTGGTTCTCGTAGGGACATGTAAAGAGGCTCCTAGTGGGCTTTCCCAATAAGCCACTTCGTGCCAAAACCTCCAGCGGGATGACCGCTGGTTCGTTTTTGTGGGGAGCAGGTTTTGGCATTGGCGGGAATAGGGCTGCTCGATAGGGGTCTCTAGGCCTGGTGTTCCTTGTCGTGGACTCTGCGGTTTCCGGGTGCTATCATGAGATTGGAGGACACCTGAGTTTCTGCAGAGCCTTGGTGCTATAATAGTTGAGGAATTTTTGGTTCCTCAACTTAGTTTTGTGCCGGGATGTTGGAATCGGCAGACAATGGGGACTTAAAATCCCTTGGGCCTCAAGGCCCGTGCGGGTTCAAATCCCGCTCCCGGCACCAGATTATCATCCGAAACCCAAGGCACGTGTGTTGCTTAACCCCCAATTTTGACCCTGAATCTCACTTATCGCTTCAAACTGGGGGATCCCGCCAAACCTGCCAATCAGTCCTTTCGCTCGTTGCCGAAGAAGAACAGCGCCACAGTCCCAGGGCCTGTATGGGCGCCGATCACCGCACCTACGCTCGTGATCATGACAGGGCTGCTAAGTTTCAGAAACCGTTCTTCAACTAGGTCGGCCACCTTTCGCGCATCGTCATAGCAGGCAGAATGGGAGATGAAGCATTTTCCGGAGTAATCGGTGCCGCCCTGCGCATGCGACTCCATCATGCGCGCCATTTCTTCAATGACGTGCCTCTTGCCGCGGATCTTCGTCTGGGGTGTGAGCTTCCCGTCATGGCTAACGTTCATGAGCGGGCATACATTCAAGAGAGTTCCTGCGATGGCTGCAGCCGCCGATATGCGGCCGCCGCGTCTGTAATGGGCCAGATCAGTGGAGAAGAACCAGTGGTGTACGTTGAGTTTGTTCTCTTCTAGCCATGCGTGAACCTCATCGAGAGCCACGCCATTGTCTCTCATGTCAGCCGCCGCGTCTAAAAGCAGACCGTAACCTGAGGAAGCGCCCAGCGAATCAATGATCACGATCTTGCGCTCCGGGTATTTGGCCAAGAGTTCGTCCCTGGCGAAGCAGGCTGAGTTGAAGGCTCCTGACAGCCCGGAGGAAAGCGTGAGGTGCAGAATGTCCTTGCCCCGCTTAAGATGCGGCTCGAAAAACCCCATGAACTGCCCTATGTTGACCTGAGAGGTCGTCGGCATCGAGCCGGCGGCGATCCTGCGGTAGAATTCTTCAAAAGGCATGCTCTGTCCTAGGTCGTCGGGATACTCCTTTCCATCCATGTTGTACGAGAAACAGACAAACGGGATATCTCTTCTCTTTAGGTACTCGTACGGCATGTCAGCCGTGGAACAACAAGTCAGCACGTAGTCAGTCATGTTGGAGCGCTCCTTTTTTGGCCATAACGGCGGTCCTTTGACTGCAACAACATCGTAACCAAAATACTTCTCAATAGTAGGCACAAATGCCTGCCTGAAACCTAAAATAGGTTGTACAGCACCTGCGCCACCTGAGCGCGGGTGGCGGTTGCGGTAGGGAGTAGCATATTGCTGTCACCGCTTACGACACCGACCTTTACCAGATAGGTCATGGCCTCCTGTGCGTAGGGCAAAACGCTGTCGACGTCAGAGAAACCGGCCATAGACTTGTCGGAGTCGCCATCAGGCAGCTGGCCGATGACTTTCAGCGCGTTGTACAGCAGGGTGAACATTTCCTGTCGGATGATAACAGTCTCCGGCGCGTATCTGTTGTCTCCTACGCCTTTGGAAATCCCCAGCCGTTTTGCTGCCGCGAGATAGCCTGTGTAGTAGGTATTTCCCGCGTCGCTGAAGTTGTCGGTGGGATTATTGTCTTCATCTATGCCGTAAGCTCTCATCATCAGGACGATGAACTGTCCGCGCGTCAGATTGGAATCAGGGCTGTACTTTCCGCTGCCCGTACCGTTGGTTATGCCTCTGGCGGCGATGAAGCTTACCGCCTTGTGGTACCATGAATCCACTGCCATGTCGCTGAAGGTGACTGGGTTGTAAGCCACTGCATAATCGCCGGTGTGGGTTGTGGAGAAAGTCAAAGCACCGGTAACCGGATCATAGTGTCCGTTGGGTACTGATACCGCCTGGCCGTTGCCGTCAATGTACCAGATGATAATGCTTTCAGGGCTTTTGAGTTCCTCGGCACTGGGCGTATAGGGGATGCGTACCGCTATAGGCGCGTCAGGATTGCTCCAGTCGGTCTCTTTGCCGTCTAGCGTTACTGTAAGGGACAGCAGGGGGTGGGCGCCCATCGTGGCCCTGGCGGCATTGAGTAGTCGAGTTTCGTCGATCCTGGCGATGGTGATCCCCGCGGTCCTCCGCGCTAGGTCCGTTGTCTGTGCTAGGTCCGTTGTCTCCGGCTGTCCCGTCGCTCCCGCCAACATCCCAGACGGAATGCGGATGCAGCCCAACTTGGTCGAAACCGTGAGGGCGGACCCTGTGTACGAACCGGCGATAGTATCGGCAGGCACTTCCAGCGTATAGCCATCTGCGCCGAAAACGGGGGCATGGTCAGAATGGCCTCAGTGTCCCCCGAGAAAATCTCATGCGCCATAGAGCCCAGGGATACTACCGCGCGCCCACCTATTAGCTTGATGCTTAGATTACTGCGCTTTACGCGGCCGATGGTTAGCTCGGCATAGTAATCGTCGGATGTCTCATCGCTCGCGCTATGGTCGCCGCCGGGGTCCGTTCCGCCATCAATCCTGCTATTCTGCACGGTGACCGTATAGGTATTGATGGTTTCGCCGGTGGTTACTGTGATGACAAAGACGTTCGTCCCGTAAGAGAGAGAAACGGGGCCGGAAACGGATACGGAGGTGCCGTTCTTCAAAACCGAAACTACGGACGCCGGGTTTTCAGCGACCGCGTTGAGATAGATCTGGGTCAGGCCGTAGGTCTGGACGTCATATTCATGTACGTTCGAATCGAACTTCAGCGGCACGCCCGTCATGTTCAGGGCCGAAAGCCGGGTGCTTTCCCCTGATATTCGGGCGAAGGTCACGTCGGCGGTGTAGCCGTTGCGGCTAAACGGCAGGGTTATCGCCAGAGACTCTTCGCCGGCAATGGACAGTAAGCTGCCGTTGTCCCTTGGATCGTGGGTCTCTTTCGTCTCCAGCACGTTGCCTTCTTCATCCCGGAGCGTAACGACGAGGTTCCCGTTGGACACGGGGTTCATGGAGTTGTTGAAGACCTCCACCCGCACGGTGGTCTTATCGTCCGCCGTCTGTGAGAGGCTCGCCAGCGAGATAGCCGAGCCATTCTTGTGGACTAGGCTTCGGACCTTCACATAATCCATGTCGTTGGAACTATCGGCGTCTTCGGTGTCCTTTCCGCCCTCCGCGAGAACCGCGCGGAAGAAGACCCATGCACCGGCTTGGGGGATCTCGCCGTTCTCGTCGAGGAATGCCCGCAAATCCGTTTCGGTCAAGTTGATATCTAGAGATAGCAGGCTGTCGTTGAGGATGTCAAAGTCATCGTCGGAAACGGTCAGCGTTTTCACGGGGGAACCCGTCTTACAATCTGGCGTGTCCCAAACCTCCAGCCTGACCGAGTGCGTACTCTCTCTCAAGTCCGCATACGCGTTGTTTTGCAGCAGTACTCGGAAGGCGCGTTCCCGCTGAGTCTCTTTGGTGAGGTCAATCCGATAAATGCCCACATCTGGGAGGGCAAATTTCACACTGCCACTTTTTGAGTCGGTATCGTCGCGGTTTCCGAATTTCGCCGTGACAGTGTAGTCTGCGTTCACTATGTTATCAGGCACCTGGTAGGAAACGAAAAAGCTCTTTGTCTCCCCAGGTACAATGGCTTCGTCCTCATACTCATAGGTTTGGTCGCCAAGGGCGATGGTGATATTGGTGATAGGTTCTATCCCGTCGTTTACTACCGTGAACCGCACCGGCAGATCCAACCCCGGCAGCAAGTCCGCGTGTTCAAAATACGGCTCATCAAGCGTCAGCGTGTTTTGGTATTGGGCAACCGCTGTGGACAGCGTCGCCGAACCGCTTGGTTCACCCACGAGCAGGGCGCAGTGCACTTTGCCGGTTCCCAGATCGACCCATGCGTCGAGGGAATCCACCGCGCGCCCTTCGTCCAGTGCCAGCAGTTTAAGTTTGCCGGACATCGAGATGGAACCGTCGGAGGTCGTGAGAATCTTCGCGCCGAAGATAGTGTCCTCGTACGTGCTGTCGCCGTTGCTGTCACCAGATTCTGCCCATATGACCGACAGATCCTCAAGCTTCTCCGCGCCCTTGGTGAAGCGGAAGTCTGCGTAGTTGCTAGGGCTAACCGTGTCGGACAACTCCAGCGCTAATTCGGGATAAAGTGTTCCATCGGCGTTGAGCGCGACAAGGCGCACGGCGCTTTCTCCGGACCCGGTTTCCGAGTTCCAGCCGATGACGAAACGACTCTTCCCGTCAGGGAATTCCGCTACGGTGATTTGTGGATTCTCGTCCTGAGTTGCGTTGTCGGTTAGACGGAGCGTTTGAACGACTTCTCCCGCTGTACCGAGCACGGCGCAGATGATCTCCGAATCTCCGCCGTCCGCCTCTCTGATTTGATAGACAACGGCCGAGGTGCCGTTCGACAGCATGGCTGCGTTCAGGGTGCTTACCGCGTCGACGCTGCCGTCATAGAGGCATTTTGCTTCGCTCCAGTCCGAGCCGTCGTAGACGGCATACGTGATGTAGTCGCTAGTGAAGTCCAAGGGGTTATCCAGATGACCCAGGTTGACGCTGCGCCAGGCAACGATGGCCTTGTTGCCAGAAGCCGCCGTAACAGGCGAAAGGTCCGGATTGTGGTTGTCTGTGAGCCGGGTGACTGCAAACGCTTCGCCATCGTATACGCCTGCCATGATCTCCGAGGCTGCGAGGGCGTTTACGGCATCTTCGGCAGCTGCTTCGCTCCCGGCCATGCCGCCAACATCGGCAAATGTTCTGACCCAAACAGCGGAAGCCCCGCTAGATGTGCCGGAAAGGGACAGACTGCTATCGGGATAAGCGGATGCGTCAATTTCTGTTCCGTCTGGGAAGGCACCCGCACCGTTCTTTGCGGTAAAGCATGCCGCTGTGTCAGCAATATCCTCGCTGTCCATGTCTGAAAGGTAGACCATCATCGCGCCATCGTTGGATACCGAGGGAGCGGCGTAGGGATAGGCGTTTGTCCAGATGTCTGCCAGCCCCTCGCCTGAGGGCAGAGCCAACAAGCCCATTGATGACGAAACGCCCCAGGAGCGATGGTAGGCTTCCAGGTATGAGCGATCCTCCAAGGAGACGCTCTCCTCCACTGGAACAAGGGCCAGTATGTAGGCATCTTCGCTTCCGTCTATAGAGAACAGAGACGCAAAACGAAGCTCTGTGGGCATTTTGTCGTTTATGTAGTCGAAGTCGCTGTATTTCCAGCTCTTTGACGCCTTTGTCAGCGCATATTTACCCTTCAGTTCCACAAAGAGCAGCTTGATGGCGTACTCCACGCCAACCTCTCCCGAAATCTTCAGGCGCTGGCCGTCTGCCGTCTGCCCGTCGGTGTCCCTATACCAGAGATAGAGCTGCTCGTGCTGGGCGAAACCGTAGACACCCGCCTTCAGGGCGACAACCTCGTAGTCCCGACCAAAACCACCGAAACCATATATGCTGAATACTGGACGAAGCCGGGGGATATACGCCGTGAAATCGCGGCTAGGACTTCGCAGTATTGTGAGGCCCAACTCTGCTGTCAGGCTTGTATTGAAGGTGGCCGTGACAGGGACAAACGACACCCAGCCGTTGTAGTGCCTGCGATAGCCGCCTCCGCCGCCCAGATAAACATCGCCCGTCAGCAGGCGGACTTTCCATTGCTGCTCCTCAATACTGTAGAAGACCTCGCAATCCAAATACGCGCCGCCGCCGTAAGACTTGTAGCCCAAGCGGTTCATCTCTTCCTTGGCCTTCCTTAAGAAAGTGCCCTTGGCCATGGCTTTGACATCGCTCACTCCGGGCAGGAATTTGAAGCGGGTCTTTTCGCCGCTGCCGACAAAGACACCTGACGGGTTGTCCTTGCTGTAGCTGCCGGCAGCGAATCTGATGATACCCTTGTAGACCAGCGGATCGTCTGTAGACTGAACTTCAAGCCCCATCGTGGCCGAATAGGTGGCGTAGTCCTTCAAGACATCTAGCGCATCTTTCACCGCATCGTCGCTATCGGAAAAGGAAAGGTTCTCGGAGCCAGAAGACATGTCGGTTATAAGACTGAGGATATTGGTGTAGTCTGTCTCGCCGTATCGGAGAGAGCTCATTTTGGGAATCCCCAGAAGACTCAGCACCTGAATAGGTTTGGAGAGCTTTATCTCCGTACTGCCGTCGGTGCTTCTGATGACGGGGTAGAAATCGGTTCTTTCGCCCGGCTTGACGCCATATTTCATCGCGTACCACAAAGCGCTTCGGATATCGTGGGAGAAGTGCAGCGTGACCGTATCCGAAAAAGGGTACGCCTCTTTGACGTCGGCCACGTTAGAGGATCCGTCGGGGCAGCCAGCGGAGTTCTTCAGGTGGAGCCGATAATAGAGGCGGGAATCGCCCGGGATCATGGCCGTCATCTCCAAGATGGCGCTCTCGGGAACCTCTTCTAGATACAGTAGCTCGGACATGGGCTTTTCCTCGCCATTTACCGTGAGCGTTTCTGACAGCACGACCGCATGGTTTTGGATGGCGGAGGCATCCAGCGGTTGTATGCCCGCTGAGAGGCAGACGCCGAGAGGAGACGTCTTTCCTGCCTGAATCGCGTCGTTTTCCACCTTAATATATCGGGTCAGGTGCGAGTTATCGGCAAAGCTTACCTCGATAACGTACTGAAGCCTGTCCGAAGCACGCAGCCTATTGGCAAAGTCCGCCGGGCGGAAGGCAAGGCGGTACCGGCCCTGAGAGTCCGTGCGCACCGACTGGTCGGCATTGCCCATGCTGCCATTTATCGTCGTAGCGGGCTGGTATACGCCGTTTAGGTACACGCCTCCGCGGATAACGATGTCGCCGGTATAGGGCTCTCCGCTTGTCTCGTCGAAAATCTGCAGAGAGACGTTGTAGTTGATGCGGGGCAGTTTCACGGTGTTCATGGGGTACAGATCGAAGCTGCCTGAACTTTTTTGGTTGGCCATCAGGGCGCCATGGTCGAGTACGGCAAAATCAAAGACTGCCTCGGCTCCGTCCTTGGGACAGATCACCACATCTCCGGCAATGCCACTTTCCTCATAGACGCCCACTTCCCCAGATGGGGCGCTCACGGTTGTTTCTGTGCCCCTCCCGTTGGTGTAGACTATCTCGCAGGAGACTTGCGGATAGGTTTGGAACAGGTACAGCTTGTCGTTTAGGGGTTTCACTGTGACGCCCATAGAAGCGGTCATCCCGGTAAGGGTGTGGGCGGCTGTGATGACGGAATTGCCCGTTCCGTCTCCGTGGAGCCACAGATCGGCCCCCGGCAGAAGGACGGGATTGTAGTCATCGCCAATCCGCCGGGCTGAGCCACCGGATCCGTACCAAAGCGAAACGCTCTCGCCGTCCACCCGCCAGGTGATCCGGTCGGCCATGGCGCTCCAAGGGTATGCCTTGCCGTCAACGCTCACGAGCTCGGCCAGCCCAAGGCCCCACCGGCTCTTGAGAAGAAGGTGAGTGCCGTAGACGACGTCCCCGTCTTCAAAATCTGCCTTCATGGTCAGCGTGCCCGGGGCAGGGAAGCCGTTCAGCAGAAGTCTCATGGCGCGGGAATTGTAGACGTAGACACAGTATGAGTCATAAGACCAGGTTTCGTCGGACCCATTCTTGGCCTTCAGCGACACGGTGTAGACGTCTAGTAGGCGGCTCTCCCCGACGCTGTCGACATCTACCGTCAGCGTTTCTCCGATGTGTTCCGGAGCGCTTGCGGCCAATACCGGATCGCCCTGGCTGTTTTTGGTTACGGTGAGAAGGTATTCGGTCTCGGCGTTTCTGTTCCTAATGTCGAAGCGCAGGTCGAAGCTGTCTTTATGGTCGGTGAGGAAAGCGGTGTCTGGACGTACCAGCACCGCCGCGGCGGGAAGCGCTCGCACCCGGATATTGGCCTGGGCTGTGTAAACCTGCCCTGACTGGATATCCTTGGCGCTGATCTCGAGTATGTATCCGTGTCTGCCTCTTTCGGTGACGTTTGTGAGAAGCCCCCCCGACAAGGCGTAGGAGGTCATTGGAGCGTCGGCAGTGGCGCTCAGGGTTTCTACGTTAAGCCGGTTGCCCTTTTCAAGCAAGTCACCTTCATAGTTCGCAGCGTAAAGTGCAAACCGATAAACCGTTTCGGTTCCGATTCCGCCGTAAAGGCCGTTTCGCTGGCAGAGGTTTGAGGAGAAGCTGATTCTTGCCCCGCCGCCCAACAGGATATCCTGATTCTTCAGGCCGTTGGGCACGTAGAGGTAAGCGCCCTCCGCCTCATGCACCGTAAGGATACGGCTTTCAAAGAGAACCGAATCATCAGACAGCGGGTTTGTGACCGTAAGAGTGAAGCTTACGGTTCCTGCTGCGCCAGTCAACATGATGTTTCCGGAAGCATCTATGGAGGCGATCCCTTCGTTGCTGCTTGACCATGCGAAATAGCCCCCGCCCTGCCAAGTAGCTGCCACGTTCAGAGTATAGCCCAGGGCAAGGTTGGTTCCGGCATCGGCAAAGACGCTGTTTCCAGGCGGCCAGTTCCCGTAGTCAAATGTTAGGTCGCTTTCATCCTCAATGAGGATGAGCGGCGGGACGGCATAGGCTGTGGTCAGCCCATAGACCATGGAAAAGTTGCCTTCGTCGTTTGCGTCCATGTAGATCTCCAGCGCGTAGCGCTCGTCTTGGCCCGTCATGTTCTCGGGCGCTGTGAAATGGCCCGTAAGTGCTGTGACGTAGATGGTGTCCTTCTGTATGGTGAGCGGAATGTCCACGGAGCCGCCTTCGGTTATGGCTTTGGCCTTGACTGCTATGGAGACGTCTTCCTCGACCAACCGAGACGAATCCACAAGCCAGTTGCCCAGATCTAGGGACCGCTTGAGCGGTATGGACACTGTCGCCTCCGCTGTGCGGCTTGTCCCTTGATCGAGCGTGACTGATGGCTCCGCGCAGTAGGTAAGCGTCTGTACCGCGTCAAAGGAAGAGAGCGACGCCCGGGCGCTGCCGAGCGCGGCCTCTTCCTGCGCCTTTCCAGAGAGGTCAACGGCACCGTCGATGTCGGTGACGTTGATGTCGATGAATTCAGCGTCCAGCGCCTCGTCACCCACCGCATACAGGAAGCTGATCGATTCTGAGATGGTGCCGGTGCTCTCAACGGGATGTAGGATCTTGCCGCCGACCTCAAAGGTGATGTTGTCCGTGTAGACCGGCTCGCTGAAGTTGATGATTACGGGCACCTGGTTCCCGCAACGAACGATGGGCGACTCCGTCGCAGATGCTCCCGTGGCTATCGGATTTACCGTGGGCGCGGCTTGGTCGGAGAAATTAACTTGGCTGCGTACGTATTGACCTTCCGCGTCCAAGAAGCAGGTATCTACAGGGCCGATTACCCCTGAGTAGTCAAAGATGAAGTCCAGTCTTCGGAAGATGCCGTTAGCCTCCCGGCATGGACCGAGATTGACAGCAGATATCGGCTGTTCCTGCGGGAAGAACTCGCTGTAGAATGGCGTTTGTCCGGTTTCAGATAAGGTTATGCTTTGTCCAAGAACGTCCCATGCATAGCTGCCGTCCAGACTGTGTGAGGCCGCTACCTTGTATGAGATGCTACCTTCCGCGCCACCGGCCTTTTGGAAATAGCCCTCAGGCAGCTGGATGTGGGTGAACACACCTGCGTCGAGCATCTTCCGCACGTCTTCGGAGATTCCTGCCGTCAGCCTCAGCTGTCTGCTTTCAGGGATTTCGCTTTCCGGGACGGGGTAGACCCCAGGGCTCGATGCTCCGCATAGATCGTCGAGATCAACGAGCCTTGTGCTTGCGGCGTTTGCGTAGGCTGCCGCGTAGTCAAATTCGCTCTGGATTGGCACAGGAATGGTCAGGCTGTTCCGATTTCCGTGAAAGAGGGCGTTTTGTATATTGTCGCAGAAGAGGTAGAAGACTCGCTCACCCGTCCAGAAGGCGTCTGGGTCATCAGGGAGTCCGTACTCGCCGGGCTTGTCCGGGGAAGGCGCAATGCCGATGGTGATGTCCATTTCCGGCTTCGCATGGGAGAGGCTAACGGTGCCCGATAAGGTGCCGGTCAGATGTCGACTTGTGTTCGCGCTGCCTGAGACGGCAGTGTAGCGGAAAGAAACCAGCTGTTCGCCGGGGTGTTCAAGGGTGAAGCGGACCACGGCCGAACGTGTACCTGACCCGCCGGTCTCGCCTGTCTTGCCGGTGGTCAGGATCCTCGAGGAGACCCGGGCGTCGTACCGGATCCCGGAAGGACTGCGAACCACCGTGCCTTCCGCCTCATGCTCGGTTTCGAGCACATGCATAAGTCGGTGCGCCCCAATAGTTGGAGACATCTGACGAGCCTCCGAAATCAAAGAACTGCCGGCTGTGCCGGCAGCGAAGCCCGTTTTGTTCTGCGTAAACATCAGGTTCGGGATCAGCGATAGCACCATCGCCAGCATCATCGCCAGCGACAATGATAAGGATATACACCGTCTTACGTGCTTCATCGCTCCACACTCCCAAAAGTTTCATGTTGTGATAAGAATATAGCAAAAACGACCATCTTCAACGGGGATTTCAGGATTCGCAGGCATGAGTTCATTCTGGCGGAGGTGATAGCGCAACACATCATCTGCCTACCGCCCTGCCACTATCGCCCCGCCACTACCGCCTCGCCCATCTCGCCACTCTGAAGGGTGAGGACGAGATCATCCCGATGACGTACCTATAAGCCTGGAAGTCGCCTGCAAATCCACTCATCGGCGATCTTTGCAGCCGCCTCCGGGCTCAACTTCGAGTTGTCCAAGAGCCGGATTGGCGGCTCCGTCTCGTCTGCGTGCCGCTTAAGCCAGGCGTTGAACTCCACTGAAGCCCTTATCCAGTTGGCGTCGGCAATTCCCCGTCTTGACCTTAACCGGTCTACCAGGACGTCATCGTCGCAGACAACCGCCAGGTAGTGAACGTTGGTGAAGCTCCCTCGTTCCCTGCACTGCTCAAATTGTTTGGGGATGGCGCAACCGCACAGTACAATAGGTAGGCCGATTTGGGATATGTTCTTACAGACCCGCATCCAAAGCTCTCGGTACCGCCGATAATCGTCGTCGGGGGTATTGTAGACGTCGTGCCACAGGAGATCGCTCTCCATAGCGATGTACTTCTCCTCGTTCCGAAAGAGCACCTCGCACATGGAAGATTTACCGATGCCGCTCGCTCCCGTGATGATGAACAGTGGTGCCATCTTCGTAGGGTTCACAGGATCACCTTCTAGTCATTTCGGTGTCCTATACGGGTTCAGTGGCGGGAGTTGGATGTCCTCTTCGGAAACTTCATGTCTGACTTCCGGATCTTTCGGTCTGAACGCGGTCAATAACTGACTACGTTACGGGGCTGCATCAGCGAAATTTGACCGACTGCCGGGATTGGGGACAGAGCATACTGTGCCTATGTCTAGCCGCCCATTATTCTCGATAGCACGATGTTTACCACCACGCCCGCCACTGCTCCGAGAGTTCCGCTGTGGTTCACCGCGAGCTCTTGGGAATCCGGTATGAGCTCATCGAATGTGATAAACAGCATGGCACCTGCCGCGAAGGACATGCAAGCGGCCAGGACGGCAGGCGAGACCCCACCGATTAGCGCGCCGATAATGCCCCCGATCAAAGTGGGTGTCCCGGCCAGACTCGCTGCCCGGATGATAGCAGGAGAGGGTTTTCCCAACACCTTCAGCGGTCCAGCCACCGCGATTCCTTCCGGTATGTTGTGCAGCATGATCATTAGTGCGACCTGCAATCCGATATGAGTGCCGGCAGTCAGGCCAGCCCCTACCGCCAATCCCTCGGGGATGTTGTGCATGGCTATGCCTATGGTGACAACCAGCGATGCTCTTTCTAGCTTCGAAACCGGCCCCTCGGATGACACGTGGTGCATATGGGGGAGAACTAGGTCGATTGCCATAGTGGCCACACACCCCGCCAAGAAGCCAACAAGGGGGACAAGAGTGCCGCCAATCTCAAACGCCTCTGGCATCAGGTCGAAGGCAACAACCGAAACCATGACTCCGCCAGCGAAACCCAGAAGAAATGAAAGAACGCGTCTGGTTGGAGTTCCAAGACACGTTACGATCAGTCCGCCCAGACCTGTTCCGACGATTCCTACAATGCTTACAACGAAAATTGACCTCATCAGGCTCATTTGTGCTTATCCCTCCAACCCGCAGGCAAAAATGTTAGTCACGCCTAACTATGATATAATCATACTGCAAATCAGTGCGCATTGGTAGTGGTCTGATCTTGAATGTAGCTGAAGTTGTTCTGAACTTGAGCATGTTCTAATTTGAACAGGGCACATTCGGGTTTGGGGGGTGAGCCAATCGCTGTCATCGTCTATTGAGGACTACCTCGAGGCAATCCTGGCGCTTACTGAAAGCGGTGAGCCTGTAAGGGTCACCGATGTGGCCAAGAAGCTTGGTATCGCAAAACCCAGCGTCACAGAGGCGGTTAGGACCCTCCGGGATCGGGGCTTAGTAACTCAGAAACCATACGGACGGATTTTCCTGACTGCTGAGGGACTCATGCAGTCCGCACGCGTGAGAAAGAGGCATGTTGTCTTGCGGACGTTCCTTCAGGATGTGCTTGGCGTCAACGAGGAGCAAGCTGAGATTGACGCTTGCCGGATAGAGCACGTAGTGAGCACCGAGACCATGGACAAGATCGTGGCTTTCCTGGAGCAAGATCAGACAGCGGGGCAGCAGTTCTAGATATCGCGGCTCCCGCATTCCTAAGTACTGACCGTAATGTATGCCCCAAAAGTCGCCGAGGGAAGCGGGTGGCGAGTGTGAGCAACCGCCGGAAGACCCTTGGCGTCCTGGTCGTGGAGGATGAGGTCTGGCGCTACTACGGAGACGCTTCCACGGTCTGGGGGCCGAAGTGCTCCAGGTGCAGGGATTACGTGATTCGGGAGGGGCGCCCTGCTGAGGAGACTCTGGCATGCTGGAAGGTTGAAGTCTGGGGTCGTGGGGTCCTAGCAAAGTTCTTGGGGCCGATAACCCTTGAGGGGATGGCCGAGAATCTGGCGCTAGAGCATTCGGCAATATCAAAAGTCTCAAAATCGGAGATTCGTGTCGAGCGGACCGGCATCCCCGAATCGGGTTACCCCTCTTGTGACATTGACCGGCTCCTTATGCTATACGCCGAGACTCCAAGCCAGAGAGATGCCATGCGGAGGGCTTTGTGCGACATCCTCGGACTCGATGCCCGTTTTTCGGAGACGATACCGGTTCGACGAGGATGCTGGCTATACGACGACATTTTGGGCCCTTGGACTGCGTGGTCCCAAGACATCGGACCAAAGGCAGTGGACTGAAGGACAAGGCTTGAGCCCGCCAGTTTTGGGGCTCAAGCCGGAAGTTGTTGGGGTAACCCTGCTAATCGTCACCCATCGCAACTCTTGGGATGTCTAGGGTTCAGACCTCGGGCTTGCCGTCATCATCGTCATCGTGGTCATCGTCGTCAGCCCGGACGGTTAGCGCACTTGGGTGTACTTTCCGTTCCACGTATCATGTCCGTCCCGGCCCTTCCATGGACCGGAATTCTGCAGAAGCCAGTCGATTCCTTTAGTGACTTCGAGATGACTGCCTGTCCGGTGCGGGGTGTGCTCCAACACCGCATATATGTCCCTATCCATGCTTCTTAAGACGCTAAGCATGTCCTTTATTGGGACGTTGCCATTTTCCGAAACGGGGGTCCAGTAATGGCGCGTCCCGCCCGCCCAAACATGATGCAGGTGAACAACATCGCACCACGGGGCCAGGTGGGAGAACAGCCGTTCCCACTGTCCGCGCAGATTGCGGCACGCCAGATGGATGTCTCCTACGTCAAGGCAAAGAGACAAGTCCCATTCAATCAGCTCTTGCTGGGATACAGACCACAGAAGGACGAAGGCGGAAGGGTCTTTGCGCGGGCCGAGTTTGGGCTCGCAGACCACCTTGACACCATATTCTTCCTCAAGCCACTTGATGCGGGCCACAGACTCGCGGAGTCGGTGCGGTCCTACATTGCGGCCGCCTGTATCCCAGAGGTAAGGGAAATGCACCAATACGTACGACAGTTCATTGTCAGCCGCCATGCTAAGGTTACGCTCTAGTTCGTCCCAGGCGGCCTCGCCATTTAGAAGTAGGCCGTGCCGGTCATCCGTACGAAATAAAGGGGTATGTAGGCCGAGCTCCAGATTGGTTCGCCGGCACTTGCCGACCAGATAATCGAGGTCCGCCAGGCATGCTATATCTCCGATTTCCAGGGCCTGAGTGTGCCACTGGAACAACTCGGGAAGGCGGATGCTGTCGGATCCAACGTTTCTGCTAGAAAAGGATAAAATGAAAGCCATGGTTCACCTCCGACACCGGTAATGTCATTAACAGAAAGTAGGCCAAACAAAGTCCTACCGGACTTGGCCGAGCATAAGAGCTGCGGGGTGGTTATGTGCGACGCGGTTTAAGCACGGTCGTAATGCCCCGCAACTACCAGCACTGATGACGCCATGTGGGAGACGCAGCGTGCTGCTTGCCTCCTGTTACCACGCGGCGGTCACAGTGCCGCAGGGTGAACAACCCATCGTTCTCCGGGTAGTACAGATCCATTCCTCTTCGACCGATGGAAAATGGTTTTCAGCCAGTCACCTCTCAAGTTCAAGCCTGACTTTCTCTAGGCTCCATACAGACAAGAGCAACACCTCGCCTTCGGTAGAGGGAATTCTATCCATTGTGCGAATCTCCTTCTTTTTGGGATGCAAATTCGCAGAATTGTGTCGAAAGACAGGTAAGCCTGACGGAAGGTGGAGGTTTGTGAGGCTTCATTTCCAACATGTTTTGCTGTTCACAAATCACAATTGGATGTGCCCTCACCTTTTCCTACCGGCCCATTCCCCCGTTTTATCCCTTAGATCCCACAGTCTTTGCTCTGCAGCAAAGGCAGTGTTGACGAGGGATACGTGCCTGGTTATAATGAAAATTGCTTGCGTGGCGGCGTAGCTCAGTTGGCTAGAGCATACGGTTCATACCCGTAGAGTCACTGGTTCGAATCCAGTCGCCGCTACCAGTGCATGGGCCATTAGCTCAACGGTAGAGCATCCGACTCTTAATCGGGGGGTTGAAGGTTCGAATCCTTCATGGCCCACCAGCATAACCCCAGCAAGTAAGCCACAATGACATGAGCCTCAAGGCTCGTTTTCTATTTCGGGATCTGTTTTGCCGTTCAAATGCAGTTGGCCGTGACTGGGCAGCGTGGCGCCCACCTTGACGCTCACTTGCCGTTTGCGCTCGGCGCAATACTAACGGCATTCCTGGGGGGGGACACGATGCTCCGGGTCCTCGTGGCCTTCGTGTGCATAGACTACATCACCGGAGTCATCGCCGGAGCACGAGGCATCATCAAGAAGATCCCGCTCCCCATCATCTCAAGCAAAAGGGTGATGCTGGTGAAGAAGTCACTGGAGTGCCCGGTCCCGCTCGTTGAGGACCTCATACCGCTGGGTCGCAGTAATCGACCTGGTGGAGTGATGGCCACTAAGTACGTCACCATCCACGACACGGGCAACCCAAGTACCGGTGCCAATGCTAGGGCCCACGCATCCTATCTCAAGGGCGATGACGCGGCCAAGGCCCCGGTGTCCTGGCACTTTACTGTCGATGACCAGGGAGCAGTACAGCATCTGCCTCTCAATGAACACGGATGGCACGCAGGTGATGGCCATGGTCCAGGCAATATGACGTCAATGGCCATAGAGATATGCGAGAACGTGGACGGAGATCGGTCTAAAGCCGAAGCCAATGCCGCCAAACTGGTGGCCTGGTTGCTGGTGACGTTCGGGCTGGACGCTGCTAACGTCGTGCCTCACAAGCATTGGGGAGACAAGCAGTGTCCTCATATCCTCTTAGGTCGGTGGGACCAATGGCTCGAAGAAATCAGTTCCATCAAAGGTTCGTACGACAGACTCAACAAGTGGAACCCTGAGGCCGAACTTGTTCTCATGGCCAGGGACGGTCTAGTAGATTCTGAGCATCCCCATGCTGAAAAAGTGACGTGGGGAGAGTTTGCAACGGTCATCAATCGGCTGCGGCACGTGAGGCCTCGCTAATATCCCGCATGGAACAATCCATAGTGTCGGATGCCCCCGGCCGAAAGGTCGGGGGCGTATTACTCGAAGCGTACGTTCCTCTAGCGTGCAGAAAAAAGATGGAGGGTTTCTCCCTTCATTCCTCCACGGGCTCAAAATCGCTCTTGCCGGCGAAACAGACAGGGCACTGCCAGTCATCGGGCAGGTCCTCAAACGAAGTGCCGGGGGCGATACCGCCGTCAGAGTCGCCCTGCTCGGGGTCGTAGACATAGCCGCAGATGGTGCACCTGTGTTTTTTCATCTTGTTTCCTCCTCGCTCTGCCAACTGTCAAGAGAATTCGCGTCACTTAATCTGATTCCAGTTGTACCAGTTCCCCACATTTTTCATACGAGGCGTTGCTAAATACCGCTAATACCAGCCGCTACTTCTTCAATAGGTCCCGTATCTCGGTAAGGAGAACTTCCTCCTTGGAAGGAGCAGGCGGGGCAGCCGGAACGGTTGGAGCAGGGGCTTCGGCCTTCTTAAGCGCGTTGATCGCCTTCACAACGGCGAAGATGGACAACGCAATTATCAGGAAATCGACGATACTTTGGATGAAGGCGCCGTATCTTATGGCGGCCTCGCCCACAGTGATCTGTAGGGACTCGAAACTCACGCCTCCAAGTAGAAGCCCTACCAGCGGCATGATTACATCCTGTACTAGCGATGTGACGATCTTCCCGAAAGCGCCGCCAATCACCACACCGACGGCGAGATCGAGTACATTGCCCTTCATAGCGAACTTCTTGAACTCCTCCAAAGTGCGGGTCATAATTAAGACCTCCCTCCAGTCTCTCCCTGCACTTGTACATGTTTTTTCGCTGCGTTTGCAACAAGTTCCTCCGGGGAGCGTCACGGGTTAGTGCTTTGCCACGAGACCTGCGGTGAGTCACTCCCGAACAATCTTCGCCTTCCGAAGCAAGTTGGCGTTGGTAACCACTGTGATAGAACTGATCGCCATGGCAATCTCAGAGATGACAGGGTGCATAAGTCCCATTATGGCAACTGGGATGGCGATGACGTTGTAGAAGAAAGCCCAGAACAGGTTCTGGCGAATTTTGCGGAACGTAGCTTGGGACAACTTCACCGCCGTAACAACACCAGACAAGTCACCTCTCACCAGAGTGATGTCTGACGATTCGATGGCAATGTCGGTACCCGTGCCGATGGCGATCCCCACATTTGCCTGGGTAAGGGCAGGAGCATCGTTGATTCCGTCCCCTACCATGGCAACCGTTCCAAAGCGTTCCTGCAATCTCCTAACTTCACCCACCTTGCCCTCGGGAAGGACTTCCGCCAGCACGTGGCTTATGCCCACCTTCTTTGCTATGGCAGCCGCTGTCCTCTTGTTGTCGCCTGTGATGATGGCGGTATCTAGGCCCATCCCTCGCAGGTCCCTGATTGCCAATTCAGAGTCCTCCTTGAGGGGATCGGCCACAGCGATGAGTCCGGCGATTTGGCCGTCCACCGACACGATCACGGTGGTTTTCGCTTCCTCTTCCAAGCGGCGAATCTCGGATTCCAGTTCAGGCAAAGCGCTTTCGGCCAACGCCGAGTCCTGGCCATTACCCAGCACCAGCCTGCGGCTTCCCACCAGAACCGTCTTGCCCTCCACCGAAGCTCGAACGCCCTTGCCCGTTATGGACTCAAAATCCCGAGGCAGCCGCACGTCGATGCCCCGGTCCTTAGCGCCCCTAACTATAGCCGCGCCTAGGGGATGCTCCGAACCGCTTTCCACGCTAGCGGCAAGACCCAAAACCTCGTGCTCGGTGAAACCTTCCTTAGGCGCAACATCTGTAACTTCAGGTTTCCCTTTGGTGATGGTGCCTGTCTTGTCGAACACTACCACTTTGACTTCCTTCATTGTCTGGATGGCCTCGCCCTTACGGATCAGCACCCCGTTCTCGGCACCAATTCCGCTGCCCACCATAAGCGCAGTAGGCGTGGCAAGCCCGAGAGCGCAAGGGCAGGCGATAACCAGCACAGAAATAGTGGCTGACAGGGCCAGGGTAACGGCGCCTAAGTCGGGGTTGACCCATGGGATCAACTTGGCGGCGCTTGCGGCTACGCTTCGCAGTTGGTTAGGGAATACCAGCCAGAGAATGAGGGTAGACAGGGCGACTATCAGTACAGTTGGCACGAATATGGAAGTAACCCGATCAGCAAACTCCTGAATAGGCACCTTGGTACCCTGGGCTTCCTCTACCAGTCGCACCACTTGCGATAGGAAAGTGTCCTTTCCCACCTTGGTCGCCTTGACCTTGACAAAGCCGTTTTGGTTGACAGTGGCGCCGATAACCGGATTGCCCGGCGCCTTTTTCACCGGCATTGACTCGCCTGTGGCCATAGACTCATCCACGCTCGTCTCGCCTTCCAGGACTTCGCCGTCAGTGGGAATTTTCTCGCCTGGCCGGACCAACATAACGTCCCCGGGCACAACGTCTTCGATAGGAACTTCCATTTCGTGTCCGTTTCTTTCAATCCTGGCCGTTTTGGCCCCAAGTTCAAGGAGTCTTTTGATGGCTTGGGACGCCCGGCCCTTGGCGGTCTCTTCGATATACCGCCCGGTCAGGTGAAACGACATTATCATGGCTGCAACCCCAGAGTAATTGGCTATAGGCGCAAAGAACATAATGGGCCCCGTCATGAAAGCGGATCCAGTCCCCAAGGCAATCAGGACATCCATGTTAGTGCTCTTGTGAGTGACCGCCTTGTACGCAGTTCTGAACGTCGGGCGGCCGAAGATGAAGAGGCAAGGCGCGGCCAGAAGAATCATGCCCACGTGCATTGCTGTAGGGCTAGGCCACATAATCCCGTAGAACATCTCAGGAATCATCCAAAGCATGATGGGGACCGTGAACAGCCAAGAGCCTAGCATTCTGCTCCTCGCCGTACGCATTTTGACTATGTCGTCATCGGGAGCCTCTGCTTGGCCCAGGTCATCATCGTCGCTTCCAACCACTTGGTAACCTGATTCATCTACTATTCTCGCCAGGGTCTCAGAAGTCACAAGATTGGGGTCATATTCAACCGTGGCTCTCTCAGTGGCGATGTTCACGCTTGCCGAGATGATTCCATCCGCTCTCTTCAGGGCGTTCTCAACGGCCGCGGCGCAAGCAGCGCAAGACATGCCGCCTATCTTGAGTGTGGTCTTTTCTGCCACGTCGTGTCGCCTCCTGGGCACACACTCTGCATGCCGGCTTTAGCAACCGTGGGGCCACGTGGGGCTTCCCTGTAGCCACCTGTGGCCAACCGCAGCGGTTGCAGACAGGGTGTCTATCCATCTACATTATGAGGCTCTTGGACGTGTCCTATCGAGTAAATTGGACTCTGCTCTGGATATGGAGATGTGCTTTCCGGCCTCAACCATCACCAGCAGGAGGAAGCTCAGCCCAAAAACCATGAGCCAGTGCACAGGTTCCAATGTGGTGACCCCAAGTGTTTGGCGAAGGGCCGGAACTGCGACCGGCAAGAAGGCCAGAACGAAACCCAGGAGCGTGGCCACGATCAGGGGCTTGTTGGCCATTAGGTGTCCGGTGTGGAAGAGACTTCTCCGCATGCTGCGATAGGCAAACACATAGACCAAAGAGATGACCGCCAAAGTCTCGAAAGCGAGGGTCCTAGCCAGCACGATATCCCCGTGTATCCGCCAGTAGTGACCGAACATCCACAGGCAGCCTGCCGCAGCCGTGGTGCTTATTGCGGCTATGAGAGCGATGCTGAGCCTGCTCAAAATAGGCTCCGAGACCGGACGAGGACGCTCCTCCATAATGCCCTCTTCCTTGGGCTCAAATCCCAGCACAATGTCTACTGGCCCATCGCAGATAAGGTGAACCCAAAGGATTTGGGCAACGGCCAAAGGCGTGGGCCATCCCAGAAGCATGGAGACGAACACCAACATGATCTCGGCGAAGGAGTTGGATAGGGTATACGAAACTACCTTCTTTATATTCTGGAACACAACTCGCCCTTCCTCAACTGCCGCAACGATGGTCCTGAAGTTCGAGTCTAGAAGAATCAGGTCCGCGGTCTCTTTGGCCACGTCTGTGGCATTCCCCACTACAACGCCGATATCCGACTTCTTGAGAGCCGGAGCATCATTGACCCCATCTCCCAGCATGGCCACTACTTCGCCCCTTGATTGAAGGGCAGAAACGATCTTAAGCTTCTGGTGAGGCAGAATTCTTGAGAAAACAGACACCTCTTTGACCCTATCTGCCAGTTCCTCGTCGGTCATGGTTTCCAGGTCCCTGCCCTCAATCACATCATCCTCGCCTGCCTGCAAGCCGATGGATTGGGCCACTCTTATGGCGGTCAACCTGTGATCGCCCGTTATCATTTTCACTTCAATGCCAGCCTTTTTGCAGGTGGCGATGGCTTCGGGCGCTTCTTCGCGGATGGGATCCTGAAGCCCCACTAGGCCTGCCCAAGTGTAGCCACCAAGACCCCTACACTCCGAAATGTTGTCTGCATCCCCCGCGTCCTTATAGGCAAGGCCAATAAGCCTCTGTCCTTTTCGAGCCCAGGAATCGAACTCTCCCAGAAGGGCCCGCTTCTCATTCTCCGGGATAAGGCACATCTCGACCACGATCTCAGGGGCGCCCTTAAGGAGAAAGCAGCGACTGTCTCCTATCTGATTGAGAGTAACCATGTACTTGTCTTCGCTGGAAAAAGGCTTCTCGTCTAGGCGCGGATAGATTCTTTGCGCCTCCTGGGGGTCTTGATCGCTTTCTGTTTCGGCCAAGTTCCATAGGGCTGCCTCTAGGGGATCCTCTAGGTTGTTGTTGAGAGACAGGACATTCCAAGCCATGTCTTTTTCACGGAAGTCCCACTCCGTGACCCTCATAAGGCCTTCTGTGAGAGTGCCGGTCTTATCGGTGCAGATGACCGTGACCGAACCGAGAGTCTCCACAGCCAGAAGTCTCTTCACCAAGCCCTGCCTAGCCAGAATCTTCTTCATTCCCAGAACGAGGATGACTGTGACTGCGATAAGCAGCCCCTCTGGAATTGCTGCCACCGCTAGGATTATCGCCATGCGCACCATGTCTACGGGGCTCTTGCCCGTCAAGACTCCCACCGCATACATAACCACCACAAGGCCTGTGACAAGTTTGGTCAAAGTTCCGCTGAATGTGGCTAGGCGCTTTTGAAGGGGTGTTTCGACTTCGGGCGTATCCGTTATGCTCTGAGCGATTTCCCCCAGTTTTGTGTGGGTGCCTATCGCGGTGACTTCCATTATGCCGCGCCCCGCAAGGACTGTGGTGCCCATGAAAACCGGGTCATCTTTGGCCTTGGAAACACTCTCGCTCTCGCCTGTGAGAATGCTTTCATTTACCGAAAGGCTCCTAGCGTCCAAGAGTCTGCCGTCAGCAGGGGCTTTGTCCCGGTGGCAAGCAGCACGATATCGTTGGGCACAACACTCTTCACGTCGATTTCCTTACGCTGGCCATCTCGAATAACGGTGGCCATGGGTTTTACCAGGGACTTGAGGCTCTGATAGGTCAAAGATGCCTGGTACTCTTGAAAGAAGCCTAGGACGACGTCGAACACCACCACTGCCATAATGATGGCGAAATCTTTGAATTCTTTCATGACGAAAGAGACTAGGGCCGCACCCAAGATGACATAAATCAGTGGGCTCTTGAATTGGGAGAGCAGTATCATGGCGGCAGATGCCGGCCTTCCCGATGGAAGGGCGTTTTCGCCGTGTTCTTTCTGAAGTCTTTTTACCGCATTTTCACTGAGCCCCGTTAAGGACTCACCGTTTACGATTCCGCTATGGATGATCTCACTCATTTGTCCGGTCTCTCCTTGCCAGAATCTGCGGGGCGCAACCCGGTCCGTTTGTCAAGCCTCTCCCAAGATGGCTTTTCGTTCTTCCTCCGAGAGCACTTCGATGACTTCCTGGCCCAGCCGTTCCAACACCTTTTGGGTGAGGATTTCCTGCCAGATGAACTGCCTGGCGATAAACACCACGTGTCGATTGCCGGTCCATATGCATGTCTCGCCGACGTCTGTTCCGCCCACGATGCATTGAGATTTGTCGGTCACTAGGACCAGGCTCCTGCCCGTCCTCTGAAGGTCGCTTTCGGCCCTTGGGTGCCGTACTACCTGCCCGAAACCCACTTCAGCCTCGCCTGACAGAAGGAAGCGGATGCTGACACCTCTATCATCCGCCGCTTTCAGCTGGGAAATTAGGTCCACCAGGGCCGAATCGTCCACCGAGACTAGGATTTCCTCCTGTGCCGTGCGTATCATTTCCCTAGCCCTAGTCATGGTCGCATCCCAACGGTCCATATTCCAGACCTGATCCATAGGAGTGTCGGTTTGCTCTAGAGCCAAGAGTTCGTGTGCGGCGTCCAGAGCATCCTCGTGCTTGTGTCTGAGTCCGTCTAAAAGGACGTTGACAGGCACCGGAGCATATCTTGTAGTGTCGCCCTGGGGAAGCGACATAACAGCGTCCTTATTACTGAGTCTCCCTAGGGCCTCGTATACCATTGATCGAGGAATGCCCGCATCCTTGCTGATTTGGTACCCGGTGGCCGGGTTATTCTTTAGCAGCGATAGGTAGGTTTTGGCCTCATACTCGGTGAATCCCAGACGGGCTAGGGCTTCTATTACCCCGGTTTTTCCGCCCGGACCGTTTCCCTTCATGAGTAGTGCTCCTTCCTAGAACTACGGTGTTCGATAACGAAACACTACACAATATATGCGGAGAAGCGAGGGGTGTCAACAGTGGTGAACTCTCTTGCAGTCTCGATCCTAATTGCTGAGGCTAAGCGGCGGGCGCTCCGGGCGTTCTCGCGCCTTACAGGCTGTCTGCCGAATAGACAGCGTTGCCCCCTGATGTTTTGGCGAGGTACATGGCCTTGTCTGCCATGCGTATTAGGTCTCTCCCTAGAGCCGTGTGTTCCGGGAAGGAAGCCACACCTACGCTGATCCCGAAACTCACCATTTGGCCTTCGTAAAACGTCTCGGCTTTATGGAGGGCTTCCAAAATGCGTTGCCCGATGATTTCGGCACCCTTGAGGTCTATCTTCTTAAGGAGTATTAGGAATTCGTCGCCGCCGTATCTTACGATCTTGTCCTCGGAACGGACTACTGACCTAAGCACCGAAGCCAGGTGGACCAAGGCAGCGTCTCCGGCATCGTGTCCCATGGAATCATTGACTTCCTTGAGTCCGTCGATGTCAACGAATATTACCGAGCATGGCATTTGCTTTGCCACTAGCCTGGGGAAATCGAGGTTGAGCCAATCGTCGAGATACCGAAGGTTGCCTAGGCCCGTAAGAGGGTCTGTTCGCGCTTCTAGGGATTTAGTTCTAAGTTCCTGTTCTGATTTCAGCTGTCCCCACAGAGCGAGAATTCCTGCAAATACGAAGACTATGCCTATGTTGCCAAGATGCAGCGACAAGAGGGTTGTGGTTATATTTACCAGATACCAAGCGGCCAAGGAATGTTTCCTATCCAGATAGGCGACCCTAACATAATAACGTTCTAGACGTTCGCCGTTATCGATGGCGCAAGCCGCCGCCACAAACAGGGCGTTTACCAAATCGTAGGAGACGATCATGAGCAAAACGCAAAGTACTTGCCCTTTTGGCTCCTGGTGCCATGGGACTCCGCAAGTGAGGCTAATCACCAAGCTTGCCAGGCGAAGACTGATCCCCGATTGGGCTGCGTTGAATAGAGAGTTTAGAACCGCCCTTCTCTGGGTAACAAACTGGGTCAGAACGGGTATTGCGACACTAGCCATAGCCAAAGGGAGGCCGTGGCACCAGAGAGCTGCAAAAGCCGCTGTCTCGCCTAACGATAGAATGCTGCCGCTTGGGAACTTGATGTACAGGTGTTCTCCTATGATGCCCATAGAGACATAGAGAATCGTGGTCCAAAGGCCAGGCAAAGGTCCTAGGAATAGGTTACGGGACACCATAGCGATGCCGACTACAGAGACAACGGCCATGTACGTCGCTAGGGCGGGAATGTTATGACCTTTGCCAGAAGCCTCGATCCATCGGTTCACCATGCGCACTCCTTTTGGGGTACGTAGCCGGAAACACCCACACTGCATACAGGTTCTATCGGAGAGTCAGCCGCCCGTGGTTAGGATGAGTTTTCGCCAAATTTCGTGCTTGAAAAGCCACGCTTTGGAGGGCTCTGAGTAGTACTTAAGCAGCCCTTTAGCCATCTGTTGGACGCCGGGGCGTCTTTACGTTATCCTGTTTGGTGCAGCGCGTTGGCATTGATATTGTAGATCGAATCGTACAGGAGGAAAAGGCAAGATGGACTTTAATTCCAATAGGCCTGTTGGGTTTGGGATGGGTCTCAAGAACTTAGTTCTAGGCGGCATGCTGACTGCTTTGGGTGTGTTGCTGCCCATCATGTTCCATGCAGCGGGACTGGGAAAAGCCTTTTTGCCTATGCACATCCCGGTTTTCTTGGCGGGCTTCTTCTGCGGGCCAAGTGTTGCCGCTTTGGTCGGCGCCATTACGCCCATTCTGAGTTCAGTCTTCACCGGCATGCCTCCCTTGACGCCGCCTGTGGCCCAGGGCATGGTGGCTGAACTGAGCGTCTACGGGTTCATCACAGGCACGCTGTTTTGGAAGGCGCGATTAGGCGTGTACGTCACATTGTTTTCGTCCATGTTAGGCGGAAGGATTGTCTACGGGATTCTGGCGTATCTCTTGCTCCCTCTGTTTGGGATCCCCAAGGTCCCCCTGTGGGCGCCATTAGCTACAGCCGTGGCTCAGTCCCTGCCCGGGTTGATTGTGCAAATAGTAGTGATCCCGGGTGTGGTGTCTTTGGTAACGAGAAACGCCAAGATGCTATTTGCCATTAGAAGACCTAAGGAGGAGTCTCTCTAGCAGCCAGAATAGTTTTCACCCTCCAGGTCGAAAGCCCCGGGAGATTCGGAACCCTCCTGGTGGGTAGCGCGTCTTATTATATGTAGTGTACAAGTTCCCCCAACGTAACATTTCAGGAGGGGTCAAATGATGCGTAGGAGAAGAACAGAAGTCTTCGTGCCGGCCTTGCTCCTGCTTGCAGTACTAACGCTGGCACAGGTTGCCTTGCCGGCGGCTGCGGCACCCGGCGATGTCCAGTCAACTCGGTTGAGGGTCTACTTTCCCCTGTACCTTCTGAGTGGCGTCTACGTGTTCCCCGTGGACTACGTCATCCCCGACATCGGGTCCGAAGACCCAGCTCTACTGGCACGGGCGGCATTGAACGAGCTGATCGCCGGACCGCCCCAAAAGCCTTTCAGGATGATGCCAGTCATCCCCAAGGAGACAGAAGTTCTCGGCGTTATGGTGGAGGGCCGCGTGGCAACGGTCAACTTCAGCAGCGAGATCCAGAACCTTAATGTAGGTTCCCCGGGCGAGGCTGCGGTTCTTACAGCCATAGTCAACACAGTGTGCCAATATCCGATTTCGTCGGTGAGACTCTTGGTAGACGGCAATGAGTTGGAGAGTCTCGCCGGCCACATCGATATAACAGGGATTCTTGAGCCCGGCTTTCGGGCAGCGCTTCGCCCCATGGAAGATGTGTGGCAGCATTGGGCAGGTGGATCCACGATACTGCTCCAGGCCATGGATATCGTGGCGGGATTTGACGACGATACCTTCCGGCCCAATCAAGAGGTGACCAGGAGCGAGTTTGTCAAACTTCTGGTAGAAGCGTGTGAGTTGCCAGGCACCAGCGACACTTCCATGCCCTTTGACGACGTTCAGAAACATTGGGCCAGATGGTACGTTCAGAGGGCAATCGCGGGGGGCCTCATATCCCCCGAGGACTACGGCACATCCTTCAAGCCCGATGAGGTTATTTCTCGAGAGGAAATGGCCCAGATCCTAGTCAAGGCGTCTGACGCTTACCGGGAAGCCCACCCAGAGATACGTTTTGCCGAGCCGCTTGAAGACCGCGATTTCACCGACGCTGACCAAATCCAGGCTAGGTACCAAGAGGCTGCAGTCGAGTCCGCCAGGCGAGGCCTAATCAAAGGCTATCCCGACGGCTCTTTTGGTCCCAAGAACGGGCTGACTAGGGGAGAGGCAGTGACGGTGATAGCCAGGATGATGGAGGTATCGGGAGACAGGGTCATCCTGAGCACCCCAAGGCCCGGTTACCGTAGAGGCGGTGACGATGCATTCGTGATAGGCGCGGCCACGGCTTTTGAGGCCAACGTCAACTTCCGGCTCACAGCCGGAGATGGTTCCGAGGTTATGTACAGCTACGCCACAGCTACTTCAGGAATGGGATGGGGCATGTTTGGAATCTGTGTCAAGGCAGAGGTTCTGGACGACCTAGATGCCCAAGGCCTTGAGGTTTTTCTGGTGAGCGCGAAAGATGGCACTGAGTACTCAAAGGTGACGGTGCCATTAGGGGAGTAGGACGGAACAAACTGGAGCGAGCACCTGCCGGCGTTGTTAACTTGAACGGCTGGCGTAAGGCTCGCAGGGCATGAAACCAAAAAATGAACAAGGCAGCTCCTTGTTCGCTGGGGAGCTGCCTCTCTTCTACCTCGTTCTAGGGCCAGACGCCTCGCTCATGATCCTGAGATAACGCCTATACCGAGCCTCATCTAGCTGCCCTCGGGCGATCGCCAGTTTCACGGCGCATCCGGGTTCGTGGGTGTGCGTACAGTTTCTGAACCTGCATGAAGCCGCCAGTTCGTGGATGTCCTGGTACTCCTCTAGAACCGTATCCTCGTCAAGCTGCCAAAATCCTATGGCTCGCAGTCCCGGAAGATCGGCCACATAGCCGTTGCCGATGTCCACAAGAGACGACCATGTCGTGGAGTGTCTGCCCTTGTTGGTCTTAGCGCCTATAGAGAGCGTCTTGGACTCTAGCCCTGGCACAATGCATTTGAGGAGCGAGGTTTTCCCGGCACCTGATGGTCCAACCATGACCGACGTATGCTTCTCTAGCCGCAGGTGGAGAGCCTCGACGCCTAGCCCCAGTTGAGCGCTGGCCATGATCCAAGGCACTCCCAGAGCCTCAAGGCTGGCCAAAACCCGTTTAAGGTTATCTTGGTCCTGGTCAGTGCAGCCCGGGCGTTTTTGATAAGCCCAAGATTCAGTACGACCCGTCCCATTCTGGGGCTCTTGGAGAAACCCCGGCCCAACCTGGTCAATCTTATTGATGCAAACCAGAGGCTCTATCCCGGCTTGCCGCGCTAGGAGAAGGTAGCGCTCGATCGTACCCATCTTCAAGGGCGGACTTACCGCCGACACAACGATAACCACAAGGTCCACGTTGGCCGCAAGAACCTGCGGCAGAGGGGCCCCTGAGGGTATAGTAGACCTGCGAGTCAGAGACGAAGTTCTGGGAAGGACTCTGTCAATGACGGCCGTTCCCGCCACATTGGCTCCTGCCACAATGCTCGGCTCAACATCCATTCTGGATACGGCGACATGATCCCCCACGATGATGAGGTTAGCCTCTTTTTCCATGGCCGCTCTCAGCTTGCCCTTGGGGCGGCAGTGCCACATCCTCTCACCGACTTTCACCAGATAGTTGCCCGGGCCAGATCTGATGATGCGCCCTATAGGTGCAGCAGGCCTCTGGATGTCAGCAGACTCTCGGGCATCGCAAATCGTTAGCTCTTGAATATCGTCCATTGGTCGCACTGCTCGTGCCTCCTTAATGTACGGTTTGGAGGCCCCGTCTGCGTCCCAATCAGGACAATTGCCAAGAGGAGCAGAGGTCTTGCTCCTAGTGTGCCGCCTGTTGGCAGACTGGAGGAACGGGGCCGTGCCACTGATGAATGCCTACAAGGCTGTATGCCATAACGACACGCCCCCTTCTGAGGTTTATCGCGCATGTCCCTCGCGCCACCTGATACTACATTGGGACAATTTGGGATGTCAAGCGGAAACGTGCCGATAAAGTGCGTGTCCCTAAGGACAAGCCCCGACAAGCCCCGCAAACCCGAAGGCATAAAATGGAAGCGGGCCGCCCAAGAGTCGCGAGAGCGCCTGCGCCTGCAGGACACTTTGAGCATCCTCGACTCCAGGCGTCTAGATGGGGGGCATGTGCTTTGAAAATCCTCTCTTCCGTGTCGTCCTTTCTCGAAAGCAAGAGAACAAACAGTCGATTGAGGCTGGACTGGGACTTCCTCCTGGGCTTCGTGCTTTCATTCTTTCTAGGCAGGACTGTCCTGGTGGGCAGCCTAACTCCCTTTGCCCCGGCAATCTACGCAGGAGTCCGCTCGGCAGGCGGAGCATTTTCCACAGTCATGGGAATCGCATCGCTGCTTGGCAGCGCCACCTTGGGCCGCTGGGACCTTACCGGATACCACGCTATTGGGATCCTGCTGGTGACCCTCCTTATCAAGCCCGTAAAAGGACGAAAGTCCATGGCATTGGTGGATGCGGCCCTATGCGGGGGGATTGTGGCCGCATCTAGAGCGGCGGTTGTCATGATTGTTGGCCCGACCCTGCTCGCGTACTTGGCGGCGTTTTTGGAGGGGCTGTGTGCCCTTGTAGTCTGCTTGTTAGCGGCAAATGCCTTTCCAGAGCCCAAACCTCTTGTCCTAACTGAAAAGCGTTCCGATGCCCTCCTGGTGCTGGTGATTCTTGCTCTGGGAGGGCTTGGAGATATTACCCTGGCGGGGCTCAGGGTCCAAACCGTGGTAGTCATGGGTTGTACGCTGATTGCGGCGTATATAGGAGGGCCCGGGGCAGGCGCCATGGCGGGTCTTTCTGGAGGGCTCATGCTGTCCCTTACGGCCGGAGAGGAACCCGTCATCTTCGGTCTTTTGGGAGTGGCGGGGCTTCTTGCGGGGATAGGCGGGTGGTTTGGCCAGGTTGAGGCCATCCTAGGCTACCTGGCATCGGGGCTACTTGTATCGCTGTACGCCGCTTCAGGAGCCATAGTTACAAGACGATTCCTAGAACAAGCCATTGCCTGCCTGTTCATTATTATCGTCAACTCCCGGGTTTCCAAGAGGCTATCCTCCATGTTCCCTATGTTGTCTTTCAATAGCCATGCCGTAAAACCTGTAAGGCTAGACGTCGACCCCCACAAGCTAAGAACCGCCGCAGTATCCCACGCCCTGGCCGAAGTCGGATCGCTTTTTGCCCAAGCGGCGGCTTCATCGGCTGTGCGGGATACCCAGTTGTCGGCGGCACAGACAGCAACGCCTACGGTGCCGGGCTCTCAGGAGATAATCACCCACGTGGCCGAGAGGGTGTGCCGCGGTTGTGAGCAGCGTTCCCACTGCTGGGAAACGAATTTTGGACCCACTTTTGAGTCTTTCGTGGCCCTTCTACGAAAGATGGCCATTACAGGGAGGTTGACCTCTGACGACAACCGGAGCGGTCTTGTGGACAAGTGTCAGAGATTCGGTGAGGTAGTGGCCGAACTCAACCATTGGGAGGAGATTGGCCGCCTTGAAAGACGTATCCGGACGCTAGATGATGAGACCAAGGAGTGTCTGGCATTTCAGTATCGATGCCTTGGGCACATGCTGGCGCCTGCTAGACCCTCAGAAGAGGGAGATAGGCGCCCAAAGCCGAAACTCAAACTCACTATCAAGGGAGGAACCGTTGCGGCCGAGGGCGCTGCCAAAGCAGGGGACATGTGGGCCCAGTATCAACTTCAGTCTGGGAAGACTCTGGTGGTCTTGTCTGACGGCATGGGCAAGGGGGAGGCGGCTTTTCGCCAGAGCAAGGAGACGCTGGATCTCATGAAATCGCTTCTTGACTGCGGTTTGGATTACGATTCCTGCGTCTCATTCCTCAATTCCGCCCTGTTTCTGGCTTGCCGTCCAGACAGTTTCGTGGCCATCGATTGCCTCCTTATTGACCAAGAGACCGAGCGGGCATACTTCCACAAATTCGGAGCGCCCCCTTCGTTCATAAGGAAAGGAGACGGCAATGTTTTGGTGGTGAGGGGCACTAGGCCGCCGGCAGGCGCCCTAAACATAGTTCCTTGTCTTGCCACAAGCGAACCGGTTTCCCCGGGCGACTGCATCCTCCTGGTATCCGACGGTATCTTCCGATCAAGCCCCGTGCCTGCACGGGCCGAGCACTTGGTGGTGTCGCGTCTACGGCGGCAAAAAGACGGGCCACTAGATGCCACTATCAAAAGTCTTTTGGCACAGGGGCAGCGGCCGGGTGGGGGGGACCCGCCTGATGATGTGACTGTGGTGGGGATTCTCGTGGAGAAGGTCTAGTCATCGGGTGCGTCTTGAAGATATTTCTCCCGTGGGAAGGACAAAAATGGTTTATGCTGGAATACAAGCCATGGTATACTGATATTAGCGACAACAGCGAGAATTGGGAATAGCGGGTGAAGTATCCTACATGAGAAAACTGGCATATTTGGTAACTACGTTGCTTCTTTTCTTGCTGTGCGTTCACAGTGTCACTGGTTATAGTAATGCCTCGGTGATGAACCAAGTGGTGCTTACCGTCACCGATCCTTCTAACGGGCTTGTGTCCCTTGTTCCCTTCCAGGACAAGGTTCTTATCAGGCAGGGCGAGAAAGCAGAAGGCTTACGCATCACAAACAACCTTCAGTCACCCATTTACTATTCCTTGGAGTATGATCACGACCATTTGTTTCTCGAATTACCTGATGAATATACCCTATATCCCGCGGAGGTCACCGTTATTATGCTCAGCGCCGCGGATAACTCCCCCACAGGTGATGGCGAGTTATCAGTAGTTCTCCAGGCGGATTTTGAAGGGGGCAGTTGCCGAATTCGGACCGATGTGGCTGTTTTCGTGTATGACGGAGACCTGCAGCTACGTCTGGGGGACGGAGGGTTAGCCACTTCTTGGAACGGCGGTGACGCCCCGAGCGGTACTGTGATCCTGTATCGATACAGGGAGGCTCTCGAAGACCAATGGAGCGACTGGGGCCGGGTGGACGAAGACAGCCAAGATCCAAGCATTCCTGGGTACTACGAGTACAAGGCTGTCTTTGGAGAAACAGAGTCACAGGTGATTTCCAATTACGTGGAACCGCCCCTTGGATCCAGTGAAGACGTGGGCCCACACGCAGACTTCGCCGAGATCGACACCGTGAGCCTTACGGAAAACTAAGAACCGAGAAGCCGGAGACCTGGAACATGAGGTCAAGAGGCCGGCATCTGTGAGGGAGAATACAGATTGAGCAACAGCAGGTCTCGTGGCCGTTTGATGGCCTCTCTTTCGCACATCTCTGTTCTATCTCTTCTTGTTCTTCTGATCGCCTATTTGCTAGTTGCGACCATCAAAGCTGTGCGGGCCACCCCGGTTCTGGCGGAAGAAATCCCCAAGGTGACTAGGCTAGAGCGGATTCTCTATGATTACCGAGTCTACCCAACACCTTCGACTCTGTTCCCTGCCGGTACGGATCCGCTGCCCCCGGGGCAAAAGAGTTACTTTGCCAATGTTACGCAGAGAATCGAATTTGAAGTCGCGGGAGAGGTCGAAGTTGTTCCCGCAGCTGAACCAGAAGCAGATCTCAATATCAGCCTTTTCCTTCGGTCGCCCGAGCAATGGGAAGTAAGATTGGATTACGCTCCCGAGATTGCTGTGGACAGGCCAAGCGAGGGGAGATTGGCGTTCAAATCCAGTTTCGTCTTGCCTTTGGCCTTAGCCGTCCAGGTGGGCGAAGCAATAGTGGAGGAACTGGGGATAAGGCCTCGCGATGCGTACAACCTGGTCATTATGAGCAGTATCAATTGCCCTCTTCTAGGTGCCGACGATTCTTCGGGCACTAACCCCCTAGTCGGTGAATATGTTTTTGCCCTAAGAGGCCGCACTATCGAGCCCGCGGGGAGGCTTCTTCATGAAAGAGAGGAAATGTCCAAAGAAACCGTTATTCAGATAAATCATCTGAGGCTTTGGGGTTATTCCTTAGATGTATCCCGGGCTAGGGTCCTTTTTCCCTCTCTCTTGTTCGTTTCCATGCTAGGTTTTGGTATCTGCTTTTCTATTTGGCGTAAATCGCGTCCCAAGATCGTAGACAAGGGCGCTATGGGGCTTGAACGAATAAAGCGTCGTTACGGTGGGCGAATTATCAAGGTTGGCGAACTGAAAGATATTCCCGAAGGCAGCCTCAAAATTGAGGTGGGCAATTTCAAGGAGCTTGTGAAGATAGCCGATGAGAGGGAAAGACCCATATTGCAGGTTAATTCGCAAACCCGCCGCCATGTCAGCATGGCAGAATTCTGCGTGGTTGATGAAGGCACCCTCTTTTTCTGCAGGACCGAAACTGCTTAGAAATCGAATAAGCTGGAGGCTTGCTATTTGCTTGGCATGTATGATTCACTCAAAAGACAACTCTCCTGGGCGAATCTCGATCTTCCTTCTCTGCTCAGTCACTATCGCTATATCTCTCTGCTGGTCACTTCTTCTTCCTACCTTGTGGGGCCCCCGGAAGCCTCGTTTTACCTAAAGGCAGGGGCAAGCTGTTGCCTTCTCATTGAGGCTTACGTGTTCATCCACGTCTACAACGGTGATGGCAGCGACGGGGCCAAGAGATCGCTAATCCTCATAGAGACTCTTGGACTGGCGTTTGTCCTCACTATTACCGGCGGGCTAGACAGCCCCTTTGTCTGGTATGCGATTAACCCAATCTTGTTATCGGCTACGCTTTCGCCGGCTTTCTACTGCTGGCTGATGATGGCGGCTTTTCTTTCCTCGGCTGTTTTTCTACAGCGGTACAGTCTTTACATCGTCAAGAAGCCGTTGCCGCTTTGGCCCAATCGCTCGTTCTTTCTCGTAGCCTTCTGCTTAAGCACCTTCGCCGCACAGATCTTTACCTACATCATCACCAAGCTTTCCCAACAAGCTGAGATCATGAAAAGGCAACTGCAGCATATCAAGGCCCTTTACGAGGCAATCGAGATGTTTTCCCACTGCAATGATCCCCACGAGGTGGCCAACCTGTTTGCTTCCTATAGCCGCACCCTAACAGGGGCCAATAAGGTAATAGTCTGGGTAGAGACGCAATTCGGCGTCAAAGACCCGTTAAGAGAAAACTTCTATGTCGTTCGCGGTCCAAGGGATGTTCTTCCCGAAGAAGACTGGTACCCATACATCAGGCCAATCTTTGAGAATAGGCGGGATGGCCCCGAAATCGATATTTGTAGGCTCCCTGCCGGTAATGACCGGCCTATAGGGATACTTGTGACTGTCAAGGTCAAGTCCAGCTCAAAACTTTTCGGTGTTCTTTCCGCCTACTACCTAGATGACCAACAGAGCATCGAAGAGATAGGACAGACTCTTGGTTTCTTGGCTAGTCTTTGTGCCGGGGTGTTGGAGAAAAGGTTTTTGGAATCCTTGGCCGAGGAGTTCTTGCTGATTGAGGAAAAGGATCGTATCGCCGGCGAAATTCACGACAGCGTAACCCAGAATATCTTCGGGCTCATCTATGGCTTGGATACGTTAGTCAAGAAAGAATCATTGAGCGACAAGGTCTGCAATCAACTTAGGCTAATGCAGAAAACTGCCCAGAGAAGTCTCAAAGATTTGCGGGCTTCCATCTATAAAATGAGTTCGGTTAGGAGCGACAAAGAGACGCTTACAGACGAGGTTCGGAAATACCTATCCGATCTTGGCCAGCTCAACAATGTGACCATAGATTTCACCTCAAGCTGAGATCTCGGCTACCTTGACTCGCAGGCCAAGACATCCCTATACCGCATTGTGCGGGAATCTACAGGAAACGCCATTCGGCACGGGGGTTGCGACAATATCCGAGTTTCCCTCATGGCGGAAGATTGCAGGCTCAGCCTCGCTATTGTCGATAACGGGCGCGGTTTTGAACCTGATCTTGTTGAGCGCGTCCAAGAACGCGGTCTCGGGCTTGTGAACATGAAGGAACTCGCGCGAAACATTGGAGGGGAATTGACAGTTGATAGCGGGCCCGGAAAAGGCACGATTGTGTCCTGCACAATTCCCTTGTTTAGCAACACGAAAGTTTTTTCCGAAAGGGAGGAGTTGGCGCATGAGAATCGTCATCGTTGATGACCACCCTGTGGTGCGCCAAGGCGTCCAAGAGACCCTGGGAACCGAAGAGGACATGGAAGTGGTAGGGGTTGCAGGCTCCTGCTCTGAGGGAGTTGACGCTATCGTTTCCTCAAGACCTGACGTGGCTGTTGTGGACATGAAGATCCCCGGCGGCAGCGGCCTGGAGCTGATTCGCCAGGCGCGGAAAAAGGTGCCGGAATGTCGCTTTGTCATACTCAGCTCTTACGCTTCGCGGGAGAACATTTCAGGCGCCGTTTCTGAAAACGTGGAGGGTTATGTTCTCAAGGAGGCGCTTCCCGAAGAGCTTCTGAATGCCATTAGACTTGTGGCCAGAGGACGCCGTTATTACGACCCGGAAATCATGGACAGCATCGTGAGCAAGGCAGAGAAGGATCCTTTGAAAGACCTCAGCGCTAGGGAATTGGAGATCCTTCAAACCTTGGCGGAAGGCCTAAGCAACAAAGCCATAGCCGAAAGGCATTACATTAGCGAGAATACCGTCAAGAAACATATTGCCAGCATACTAGGCAAGATGGAGTTCCGGGATCGTACGCAGGCAGCTCTTTATGCCTTTTCCCGCGGGTTGGGGAGAGAGCGGGCTACGGGTGAGTAGTAATGTGCCGCCACCAGTCTTGACTTGTTAGGAGACGCTGATGTTAAGAAAAGTAGGCTATGCTCTGTTTACGCTCATTGTGGCCATCCTGGTCTCTACTCCCCTTGTCACCTATTGGCGCCAAAAACCCACCCTTGCGGTGACTATCAGGAGCTGGAGCATGGTTCCGCTGCTTACTCGCGGGGACATGGTTTTCATCTGGCCCACCAGTAAAGAAGCCAAGTTCTTAGCGGGACAAATCGTTGTTTTCGGCTCAAAGGATAACGGAATTCGCGACTGGACTATGCACCGGATCGTGGACGGTGACAGCGAGCGCGGTTTTGTCACCAAAGGTGACGCCAACAAGCGAACCGACCAGGAGGATATGGGCTACCCACTCATCAGGCCGGAATGGATTGCGGGAGTAGTCCCGACGATTGGCTCACTGCCGCTCAAGATCCCCCTTCTGGGCTATATTCCTCTCTTGATGGAGGAGAATATGAAAAACCCACGCCTTCTGCCGGTGCTGCTGGGAGTGCTCGCATCGGTGCTGCTATTTGATGGGGTCTTCAAGACCAAGAAGAAACGCAAAAAAGAAGCCCTGCAAAAAGGCCAGATGTATTTCCTTTGCGGCATGACATTTGCCGTCCTGATGGGTGCTCTCATGCTTATGAGCAGCCTTTTTCTTACCTTTCCTTACGGAGTTGAAAAGACCGCCGGTGCTCTCATGGGCAGCGATGTGGGAGTCCTTGAACTTGGCGATTCCCGGGAGATAGCCTTAGCAGAGCTCAGAAACGAGGGAGCTATACCGTCCTACTACTGTGTTGTCTCCGGTGATCCGCAAGTGGTTGTCCATCAAGAAAGGTACTTCATGCGCGGCGGCGATACGGCTATAGTCACTGCCACCGTTCATGCTCATAAACAAGGTATCTACCAGGCCAACGTTACCGTGGGAATGCTCATGCCTTTTCTGCCGCCTAGAGCCGTCAGCTTTCTGGCGGGAATCAACTTCTGGCTGGCTCTTGTCGTTGTTTCTTTGGTCCCGGCCTTACCCCTGTTTGTCCTGCCTTACCTTGACCCCAAATACAGGCGTCGCCTTGCCAGGGAGATTCGCAAGAGATGGACTCGCGCCTTTGAATATCTTCCCTTTAGGTGACTGCCAAAGAAATACCGCGCGTTCCCATGCGCCTTCTGGGACTCTGGACTCTCTCGCCAATACTACTTTCGGATTATCTGAAAATTGCTCGAACTAGCCATCAGATTTGGCCCCTCTTGATGGAGTGCGGCATGAAGGACCGAGCCAGAATGAGTCAAGAGGCTTGGCAAACGCTAAAGCACATTAATCGGAAGGAGCGATAAGAGAGATGCGGAAGGCAAGTATTCTCGTGATCGTGGGGCTCCTGGCGGTAACGGGTATTATGGCGGCGATGGCGTACAACAATGCTACAGTGGTAAGCAGCGCAAATCTGACAATCGCTAACACGAATGCGGCCCTCTTGCAGCTTAGGCATCCAGCTGGGCAAGCCGGAGCCGTCGGTTCCAAGGATGCCACTTACACCATCAAGAACGGACAAATGTTCATTCAGTTCGGAATGGGAACGTTCAACGGCGTCCAAAGTGTGTATGGCCTCCAGCCCAACAGCACCTATGAATGGAACCCTCTTTTCACTATTGCCAACCTATCAGCAGAGAAACTTGATATTACGGTAACAGCCGACCAAGCGATTGCCCAGTACATTACGTTTGGTGACCTGGGACAGGTAGGCGGCGGGGTTTATCCTACGGGGCCTAAATGGAAGACTAAGGGCGAACCGATAGTTTTCCAAGGCGTGGCGACATCCACCGGCTCGGGCATGCAGAACCTTCGTAGTGTCGCTGTAAGAATTGAACTGCCGTCAGACGATATCTCCCTAGGAACGATCCTCGGCAAGATCACCGTATCTGCGGTGGCGAAGTAGTCCGCGAAAACTTAGAAGATTGAAGTACTGAAAATAGCCCCTGGGGAGAACACCCTCGGGGGCTACCCTTCTAGGCGGGCCGATCACCCAACTTGAGCACTTGAATTCAGTACTGACTCTAGTCTCCTGCTCCGTTGATGCGCCGGTTGGAGAGTTCTGGTATTCTAGGTGCACAAGAGGTGAAATCCACGGCTACCGGGGATCTTGTGACACAAAGCGTCATTCGGGCTTGTTCCGGGACTATCAGGCGCTACACCATGGTCAACAGGGGAGACCTGGTGATCTGCGCGGTGTCTGGGGGCCCTGATTCTATGTGCCTTCTGAGCGCCTTAGCAAAACTCAGAGGGGAGCTCGGTATATCCCTCCACGTAGCCCATCTCAACCATCATATGAGGGCCGAGGCCCCAGAAGATGCAGCCATGGTGCAAGACTTCGCCCAATCCCTGGACATCCCCTGTACCGTGGGGCATGCCGACGTCTTCGCCATAGCAGAGGAAAGACGAGTTGGGCTTGAAGAAGCCGGTCGCGTGGCCAGGTACGAGTTTTTCGATAGACTCAAGAAGGAGATCGGCGCCTCCAAGGTAGCTCTAGGCCATAACCTCAACGACCAGGCTGAAACGGTGCTCATGCGGCTCCTTCGGGGCAGCGGCACCAAGGGGTTGGCGGGTATCCCTCCTGTTAATGGAGACATCATTAGGCCCTTACTTGAGGTGAGCCGTTCCGATATTGAGGCGTATTGCCGAGAAAACCATTTGCCCACCATGTCCGACATCTACAACTTCGATATGGCATACACCCGGAATCTCTTAAGGCACCGGGTGATTCCCGAACTGGCCAAGATGCTGAATCCTTCACTGGTCAGAACTCTGGCTACCACGGGCCTGGCCCTTAGGTGGGACGCAGATTATCTTGATGCTGATGCCTCCAGGCACTTCTTGTCGTATTCCTACAAAGAAGGACGAGTTACCTCCCTGGAAGAAGCGGTTCTGGGTAATATGGAGCCTGCCATGGCGTCTAGGGTTTTGGAGAGAGCTTGGAGAGAGTGCGCGGATCTTGCCGAGGACTCTGCAAGTCCGCAAGTTTTGGAGATGCGCCACGTCTTATCTCTCCTTGAAGGGGGGAATTCCAAAGTCTCGCTTCCTTTCGGGGTTACGGGGTCTAGGGAAGACGGGCAGTTGCGTTTCTATCCGCCGCCTCCCAAGGTCGATGTCACTTTGGACATTCCTGCAGATGCGGGAGGGACTGATGTTGAGGTTCCCCAACTGGGGCTGACAGTCTCCCTTAGGGTTTTGGACCCGGAAGAGGCCTGTAAAGTGGCTCTTGATCCAGAAGTAGCGGCCAAGAGCGTCTCTCAGCCCTCTAGATTCATGGTGGAGCCGATGGTGCACCTAGACTACAATAAGTGTGCTTGGCCCCTTAGGATTCGTACAAGGAGACGCGGGGATAGGTTCACTCCCTTGGGAATGCAGGGGAAGGAGCAGAAGCTCAAGGATTTCTTCATATCAAGTCGAGTTCCCAGGTTGTACAGGGACTTGGTTCCTTTATTGGTGTCAGGTGACGATATTATATGGGTCGGAGGGTTTAGACTGAACGAAAAATACAGGATCCAGCGAGAGTCTTCGCGAATACTAAAAGCCGAGGTTAGCCCATACTTGCGGCATAGCGAGAATTGTGCTACTATTTGATGGTTGCCCGACCCCTGGTCGGGTTTATTCGTAGTGAGAAAGGGGCGATAGGGTGAACACCAAGATATGGCGTAGCCTGGCGATATACGCGCTACTCATATTTGTCATGATCTCTTTGGCGGACCTGTTTACGCCAAAAGACCAGACCGCAGACTTTGATTACAACACTTTCTTGGCGCAGGTCGAGGCCAACAAAGTCGCCTCTGTGGACATTATAGACGAGAAGAGCGTTAAGGGGACGCTTAAGGACGGCACCAAGTTCAAGACGGTTATCCCTGTTGATCCCGAGCTGTACGCCAAACTTGTGGCGTCCGGGGCAGATGTGAAGTTTGAGTTGCCCCCTGAACCGGCGTGGTGGATGACGCTCCTTTCCAGCATGATCCCTGTTTTGATTATGACGGCCCTGTTTTTCTATATGCTCCAGCAGAGTCAGGGCGGCGGCAAGCAGGTAATGCAGTTCGGGAGGTCCCGGGCGAGGCTACAGACCGACGTCCACGAAAAGGTGACCTTCCAAGATGTTGCCGGGTGCGATGAGGCTAAGGAGGAACTTCAGGAGATTGTGGATTTCCTGAAGCATGCCAAGAAGTATGTGGAAATAGGGGCCAGGATCCCCAAAGGGGTGCTCCTGTTTGGGCCTCCTGGAACAGGCAAAACCTACATTGCCAGGGCGGTAGCGGGCGAAGCCGGAGTACCGTTTTTGTCCATTAGCGGTTCTGACTTTGTGGAGATGTTCGTGGGTGTCGGCGCCGCAAGGGTCCGCGATTTGTTCGAGCAGGCCAAGAAGCGCTCTCCCGCCATTGTGTTTATCGACGAGATCGACGCCGTAGGACGCATGAGAGGCGCTGGAATGGGCGGGGGTCACGACGAGCGCGAGCAGACTCTGAACCAGCTCCTTGTGGAGATGGATGGTTTCTCGGCAAACCAAGGAATTATCGTTATGGCGGCAACTAACAGGCCAGACATTCTTGACTCGGCGCTTTTGAGGCCGGGCAGGTTCGACCGCCAGATCATATTGGATAAGCCTGACCTTCGGGCAAGAGAGGCTATTCTCAAGGTTCACACCCGGGGCAAGTCAATCTCTAAGGAAGTCGACCTTTCGGTTTTGGCTAAGGGTACTGCAGGGTTTACTCCTGCCGACCTTGAGAACCTTGTGAACGAGGCAGCCATTCTTACGGCCCGTCACAGGAAGCGCAGGATCGGCATGGAGGAACTGGAGGAAGCCACTCACAGGGTAGTTGCTGGGCCTAGGAAGAAGTCGCGGCTACTGAACGTCAAGGAAAAGCGGACCATCGCTTTCCACGAGGCGGCTCACGCCCTGGTAGCCAAGATGCTTCCCAATAGCGACCCTGTTCACGAAGTGACCATCGTGTCTAGAGGCGCCGCCTTGGGATATGTGTTGCAGCTTCCTGTTGAGGATAGGTACCTTGTGACCAAGGCCGAGATACTTGACAGGGTTACTACGGCCCTGGCGGGCCGCGCGGCTGAGGAAATGGTGTTTGAGGATATCTCCAGCGGAGCCGCCAACGATATTGAGATGGCTACTCATCTGGTGCGGCGCATGATCATGGAGTTCGGCATGTCAGAGAAACTCGGGCCTTTGTCTTTCGGCAAAAAAGAGGGCCAGGTGTTCTTGGGCCGGGATATCGGCCGTGAGAGGGACTTTTCCGAGGAAGTGGCGTCAGCCATCGACCAGGAAGAGCGAAGGATCGTGGGTGAATGCTACAAGAGGGCCATGTCGATTCTTCAGGACAAGAGAGAGATTCTCAATGCTTTGGCCGAGGCTCTCTTGGAGCGGGAGACCGTCAAGGGAGAGGAGCTTGACCTCATACTTGAGGGCAAGAAGCTTCCGGATATGCAGGATGCCAAGAAGGTTCAGGCTAAGGATTCGGTAGAAGCGCCGGTTGCTGGGGAATCTGAGGGAAGCGGTGCTCGCAAGGGCGTGCTTCCTGAGAAGAATCCTCGAGTGGCGCCGGTACCTGAGAACTTGAGCCACTAGACTAGGCAGGCAAGTAACAGGTAGTCGCAAGAGACGAGATTAGGACCGCCGGGAAGCCGGCGGTCTCTTTTTTGGGCCTATGCATGTGTCCCCGCGATATGTTCTTATAGTACGTTATTACGGTTTGCTTTTCATTCGTTTCGGTTATCCTCGAACCCATGCCCTGATCCGGGCTGCAAGTTCATCCAATCCGTCACCTGTCCTGCACGACACCCTGAATATTTCCATAGAAGGAACCATTCCGCGGATTTCCTTCTCTGCGGCATCTGCGTTGAAGTCTGTATAGGGCAGAAGGTCCATTTTGTTGACGATTACTACCTGAGAAGTCAGGAAGGCTTTGGGGTACTTGTCGGGTTTGTCGCTTCCTTCGGTGACGCTCAGGACAACGGCTCTAACGTCCTCACCTAGGTCAAAGGAAGAAGGACAGACAAGGTTGCCTACATTTTCTATGACTAGCAGATCCACAGACGATAGGTCTATCTCGTCTAGTGCCTGCCATACCATGGCCGAATCTAGGTGACAGGCTCCCAGCGTGGTTATTTGGACCAGGGGAGTATTGAGGTGCATAAGGCGTTGAGCGTCTCTAGTGGTGGCCACGTCGCCTTCGATGACGCCGACCCTGACGCCATCCAACCGGGGGATGAGTCTTTCCAGAAGTGAAGTCTTGCCGGCGCCGGGTGAACTTAGAATGTTCACCACCTTCACGCCCTCGTGCCTGAACCTTTCCCGAAGATCCTCGGCTACTTTCTGGTTTTCCTCAAGAAGTCCCTTTCCGATCACTACCTTGATGCTCATCTGGGCCCTCCTCTCCTATATAGGACACGACTTGGAGTTCCATCCCGCGGGTTAGGGCGATATCTCCAGAACCGCAGGACGGACACTGCCACCCCGACACCAGCGGGCTGAACGAGGTAGAGCAAGTCTTGCAGCACATGGTGGCAGGGATCTCTGCGACGATGAACTCTGCACCCTCTGCCATCGAGCCTTTTGAGGCAATAGGGAAAGCTTCTTTCAGGGCATGGGGATAAGCCCCTGACAACTCGCCGACTTCTAGGTCAACACGGGTAATCTTGGTTAGCCCCCGCCTGGAGGCGTCTCGGGTGACCATGTTGAGTGCGTTTATGACCAGGGAGAGTTCGTGCATAGGCTGACCTCGTTTTGGTTGGTCTGCGGCAGCCGCGTGTGTCCGTTTTCCTGCAAACTTTGGAAGGATAGGACGTAATCCTGGGAAGATTTTACCACAAGCAAGTCTGTTTTAGGGGAATTAGGAGATGAATCGTAATAGGAATTGTTTTCTGGAGGACGGGGCACAGTCGATCTGGCGCGAATCTACACTCTCTAGGCCGGGGGTTCCGCTGTGAAGCCGGGGGACGGCGCTGTGAAGTGTATATACGTACCTTATTGTGGAAGAGTTCCGGGTTCGTATGTAGCTGTGGCAGTACGGGCGGATTATGCAGCTACCACGGCTGTATTCACCCCGCCAATCGGTCGGCTGTGACCGTATCTGAGGCGTCTATACCTCCGCTATAGCTGTATTCGCCCCGCGAATCCGGCCGCTGTGGCCACATGTCAAGCGTGGCAGTGCCATACACAATACGGGGCTTCCCTATAGCTCACGCCCCCACAAGGACTCCCCCCTCCCAACGGCGAATAGTAAGGTTTGGCAGGTGATCCAATGTCCAAACCTACCAGAAGGCCCTATGTTCACTTCGCCGAGGTGTATGACCAGATCATGGCCGATGTGCCGTACCGGCAATGGGCCGACTACATCCAAGGCGTATGGGCTAGGTTTTCTTTTGAGCCCAAGACTGTCCTAGACCTTGCATGCGGAACAGGCAACCTCGCGCTGCTTTTGGCCGAGAGAGGATACCAAGTTACCGGCGTAGATTCTTCTTCCAACATGCTCGAGGTGGCTCGAAGGAAAGCCAAGTCTTCCAGCCTCTACATAGACTTTGTGGAAGGCGACATGCGCTCCTTCTCCTTAGAACGTCCGCTTGACGCGGCGGTGTGCGTATTCGATAGCCTGAACTACCTTCTGGAGCCAGAGCACGTGCAATCTGCGTACAAGTCAGTATCACAAGCCCTAGCGCCGGGCGGCCTCTTCATATTCGACGTAAACACTCCGGCCAGGCTTGCCGCCATCCCCAGCGAAACGAGCCTTATGGAAGGCCGCAACCATTACGTAGTGTGGAGTGACCACTACGATTCCGCCAGGAAGTGGTGGAGCGTCAGACTCACAGGCTTCATAAAGCAAGGAGACTATTGGAGAAGGTTCGACGAGACTCACAGAGAAAGAGCCTTCCCTTTGGATGATCATAGAAAGTGGCTTCAAGAAGCCGGGTTCGCCGTACTCGGCGCGTACCATTCCACCACCTTCTACCCGGCATCGGAGGACACCTCCAGAGCCTATTTCGTGACAGAAAAGGAATGAGACCCGCCGTTTCGGATACAACCTACATTAAAGAGGAGGTAACCATGAACAAAGAACGCTGGCAAAAGCTCGTTGACGAACTCCAGAAGGAAGGGCTTACGGGGATCGCCCTGATGCCCGGTCCCAACCTTTTCTACATGACAGGGCTTCGGATGGGCCTTTCTGAAAGGCCGACCATGTGCGTAGTTGAAGCTTCAGGTAAGGCGACATTCCTTATGCCCAAGCTAGAGAGAAGCAAGGGCGAGAAGTACTCTGCCTACCTTCTGGACAGGGGAGTAGAGATTGAATTTGCTGTAGACTCGTTCTCAGACGAAGAAGGCCCCATAGAAGCTTTCAAGCGGGTATTCCAGGATAAGCAAGGTAAGTGGGCACTTGAGTACACTGCCGCAAGGATGCTAGAGTATTCCCTCATGAAGGACGCCATGGGAGACTTCCCCTTCGTGGATGGGGTTCAGGTTATGAAGCACCTTCGGATTCAGAAGGACGAGGCAGAAATAGAGAGCCTGCAGAAAGCCTGCGCCTTGTGCGACCTGGGAGTCGATATTGCCCGGAGGCTCCTTGTCCCAGGGAAGGCTGCCACTGAAGTTGTCCCAGAGGTAGAGAAGGAACTCAAGAGAAAAGGCGGAGAAGCCGTATTCATGGCCCTTGCCACCGGCCCCGATACCGCCGTGCCCCACGCCGGCACAACAAACACCCCTGTGGCCGAGGGCGATCCCGTATGGCTAGACCTTTGCGTGCAGGTGGAAGGATACTGGGGCGACGTCACCCGGAGCTGGGCGATAGGGAAACTTTCTGACGAGATGCGAAAAGTTTACGAGGTAGTCCGAGAAGCCCAGGATCACTGCCGAAAGAATGCCAAGCCTGGCATGACAGGGGCAGAGGTAGACGCATTGGCCAGAGACGTAATCGCCTCCTACGGCTACGGCGACCAATTCCTTCACAGGACCGGGCACGGCCTTGGGTTGGAAGTCCACGAAGAGCCCTACATCGTAGCCTATAACCACGTGCCTTTGGAGGTTGGTACCACCTTCACCATCGAGCCCGGCATCTATATCCCTGGCAAAGGCGGAGTGAGAATCGAGGACGACGTAGTGTTGGTGCCCGGGGGCTGCAAGAGCCTTACAGTGTATCCCAGGAACCTGATCGATGACGATCCTAAACTGGTGGTGTAACCTAGTTTGAACCACGAGCATTCTAGTGGCCGGTTCCAGGCGATGAGTCTGGAACCGGGCATTACATACTACTACTTGCCAGACGACAAGTGGAAAACACTCTCCATGAACGTATTCTGCAAGGTCCCCATAGCAAGGCACACGGTTACCCCAATAGCCCTAGTGCCCAGGCTAGCCAAAAGGGGTACTGTGAACCTGCCTTCCCTGCGGGATCTCTCTAGGCGCCTCGAGGACATGTATGGGGCTGGGTTTGGGGCAGACGCCAGCAAGGTTGGCCCTATGCAGGTGGTTCGGTTCGGCATGAGCCTGCCGTCCCCCGAGTTCATAGAAGGCATTGGGGATGAAGGGGCCTTTGCAGACGGAGTGAATCTCGGTGAGGCCATGTCCTTTATCTGGGATGTGACTTCCAAGCCGTATCTTGAAAACGGCGCGTACCCAGAAGATCGCTTTGAGATCGAGCGGGAAGAGCACCGCCGGGACATTCTGGGTATCATCAATAGACGCCCAAGGTATGCCACAGTGCGTCTAGTTGAAGAAGTCTCTAAGGGAGACCCTAGCGGCCTTCCGGCCTGGGGCACTCTGGAAGACCTTGGAAGCATCGGGCCCAAGGATACCTGGGATGTTTGGGCAATGTCCCTCTCTCGATCTGACATAAGCATCTATGCTATCGGGAAGGGCGTCAGGGAACTTGGAGACATACTGGCTAACACCGAACTGGATTTCCCCAACATGAGGGCCCTTGCCCAAGACCGTGACGGTGAGAGGCTGGCTCCGCCTGCTCCGCCCAAGGAACTTATGGAAGTGGAGGAGCATCTGCCCGGAGAGCAGACTATTCTCTGCATGGCCTTCTACACTGGGATCACAGAAAACGATCCCCGCTTGCCTGCTCTCACCTTCTTCGACGGCATCCTAGGCGGCTTTCCTCACTCCAAGCTCTTCGTCAATGTCAGAGAGAAAGAGCACCTTGCCTACTTTGCCGATTCCAGCCTAAACCCCTGGCGGGGCATGGTCATGACAGTGGCGGGAGTAATGGACCCCAGCAGGCAAAAAGCCCGAGATCTTGTGAGTCTGCAGGTGGAAGCCATGAAGAAGGGCGATATTACCGCCGACGAGATTGAAAACACCAGGGCAGGGCTGCTCCGCCGTTACCGTTCCGAAAGCGACTCTCAAGCGGCCTTGGTCAGGCGCTTTCTATCCCAGGAAATCATGGGAGGCCCCGCCACCGAAGAGGAACTCGTGGACCAGGTGATGCGGGTCACCAAAGACGACATCGTTGAAGTAGCCAACTGTGCCGAACTCAAGGCAGTTTACACTCTTCGGGCTAAGGATGATTAGCTGTGGACGCACTAGTTAACGAAACGCTGCGAGAGCAAATCTACTGTGAATCCGTGGGCGGACTCCAGGTGTTCGTTCTCCCCAAGAAGGGCTTTAGGCGCAAGTACGCCGAGATGTTCGTCCACTACGGCTCAAACGACAACGCTTTTATCCCGCCAGGCGAAACCCAACCAGTTGAGGTTCCCGCCGGAATCGCACACTTCATGGAGCACAAGATGTTCGAGAAGCCCTGGGGCGAGGCGTTCTCCGCCTTCGCCAAACTGGGGGCCTCGGCCAACGCCTACACCAGCAACAACTACACTTCATACCTTTTCTGGACCCTGGAGAACTTCCAGGATTGCCTGAAACTTCTCATGGACATCGCTTTCACCCCGTACTTCACTCCCGAGTCGGTGGCCAAGGAACAAGGCATTATCGGACAAGAAATACGCATGTACGATGATGACCCGGGGTCGCGCCTAATGCGGGAAACCATGGAGGCTTTGTACTCAAAACATCCTGTGAGGCTCGATGTGGCAGGCACCCAAGATTCCATATCCCAAATCGACGCCGAACTCCTGTACCTTTGCCACAGTAGTTTCTACCGTCCTGCCAACATGAGCCTTTTTGTGGCAGGCGATTTTGCCAGGGAAAGCGTAGTTGGGGCTGTGGAAGACGCTTTGGCGTCCTTAAACCTGCCCTGTTCCAGCGGGTCGGCACCGAGGGCCGCGGCAGACCCTTCAGGAGGACAAGGAGCCGTAGTTTCTGCCGATGACCAAGTGCCCAAACGCTTGCGCCCACAGGAACCTCCCCAAGTTGGCGGCAACAGGGAGATTATCTTGCCCGTGCCTATCCCCTTGGTCCAGGTTGCTTGGAAACTAGAGCCGCCCGGTGAAGATGGCCGGCAGCTTGTGGCTTTGGAAATGGCGACATCGATTCTTCTGAACATCCTGTTCGGCAAAAGTTCCAGGTTCTTCACGGAGATCTACGAAGACGGGCTTGTAGACGATCTGAGCTCAGCGCACGAAGGCTGGCCTGACTATGCTTTTGCCACTGTGGTTGCCCAAAGTTCCTCCCCTGAGGAACTTGCCCAAAGGATCTGGGCTGAGGTTGAGGGAGCCAAGAACGGCGCCCGCCGAAGGGAACTAGAGGAAGATTTCTTGCGAAGCAAGAAAGCCTCAGCCGGAAGATATGTCACCCTTTTCGACTCTTTGGACACCGTAGGCGAGATGCAAGTGCACCTCCACCATGTGGGGCAGGACATCTTCTCCTACGGGAAGATTTTGGAGAGCCTCCCTTTCGACCTTGTTCTAGAGAGCCTTCAGGGACTTCGGAGAGATCGTTCGGTTCAGGTTGTCGTGAGGGACGGCCCGAAGAGAAAGTAGAAGGGTGGAGCAAAACGCCGGGGCGTGGGGGAAGGAGCAATCGGAAATGCCCGTAGAGATTGACGGCAAGCCCAAGAGCCTAGCCCATATCGTTGCTGTGGCCAAAGGGCGCGAAAACGTAGTCATCCCAGAAACTGCTAGAGAGAATATGGTCCGTTCCCGGCAGGTGGTTGAGGAAATCATCGCCCAGGGAAGAAGCGTATACGGTGTCACAACGGGCTTTGGCAAATTCGCCGATGTCCCTATATCCAAGGATGCCGTGCGGGCCTTGCAGAAGAATCTGGTCATGAGCCACGCAGCAGGGACAGGAGAGCCTTTCACAGCGGAAGAAGTCAGAGCGGCCATGTTCTTGCGGGCAAACGCTCTTGCCAAAGGAATGTCCGGCGTGCGGCCTGTAGTCGTGGAGACCTTGGCGGCGATGCTCAACAAAAGAGTAACGCCCGTGGTGCCGCAAAAAGGCTCTGTGGGTGCCAGCGGAGACCTGGCACCCTTGGCTCACGTGGCTTTGGTCATCATAGGCATGGGACAGGCTTACTATGGGGAACATGATGAACCGCTTGAGGCAGTCGACGCCATGGCAAAGGCGGAAATCGGGATTCTGGATCTTGAAGCCAAGGAGGGCTTGGCTCTCACCAACGGCGTTCAGATGACCGCAGGAGTCTTGGCCATGTGCCTTGACCGCGGCCAAAGACTGGCTAAAACCGCCGACATCATCGCTTCTCTCACGGGACAAGCACTCTCTGTTATCCCCGACGCCTACGACAAGGGACTCATTGGGCTCAGGCCCCAGTATGGGGCAGAAGATGCGGCCCAAAACCTCAGAAGCCTACTCGCAGGGTCTGGGCTGGTCACTCGTCCGGGGGAGATAAGGGTACAAGACCCCTATACGTTGCGGTGTATCCCCCAAGTCCACGGCGCCGTCAGGCAAGCCTTAAGCCACGTGACTTCTGTTCTAGAAACCGAAAGCGGGTCCGCCACAGATAACCCGCTGGTTCTTCCAGACGGGCGCGTCGTATCTGGCGGCAATTTCCACGGTCAGCCTCTTGGGGTGGCAGCCGATTACTTGGGCCTATCTCTGTGCAGCCTAGGGAATATTTCCGAGAGGCGCATAGCCAAGCTCATGGACGGAAAATACGGCGCCCCGCCATTCCTCACACCTGAAGGCGGACTGAATTCTGGATTGATGATCCTCCAGTACACCGCCGCGTCCCTTTGCTCTGAATGCAAGGTTCTTGCGCACCCTGCAAGCGTCGATACCATTCCCACTTCGGCGGATCAAGAAGACCACGTCAGTATGTGCACAATTGCCGCTAGAAAAGCCAGGGACATCTCTATCAATGTCGCAACTGTTCTGGCCATCGAGTATTTTGCGGCGTGCCAGGCGTTATACCTCAAGAGCGGCCTAGGGATATCTCCTGCAGGGCGCGTGGCCTACGACCTCCTGTGGACAGTGATCCGCCCCGTAGCCCAAGACCGCCAGATGGCGCCAGAGATTGAAGCGGTACGCGGTCTCATCTTGTCAGATAGGATCCTGGAATCGGTTGACGGTGCGGTGGAGGGGCTTAGGTAGACTAGGGGCATGGCATGGCCCGGAGGGTAGGATCTGGAAGGGGGAGTTGGACTTGCAGCAAGAATCCCAAGGGCAGCCGAGAGGCGAATCCCGGCGCAAGGCGGAGCGCCCAGAAGCCAACTTGCTCATCACAGGCATCGGTCAACTGGTGACCATGGCGAGCCCAGAAGGCGCACCCAGGGGTCCCAAAAAAGGCAGGCACGCGCGGGAATTGGGTCTGATAGCCAACGCCGCAGTGGCATGCAAAGACGGGGTGGTCTTGGCCACTGGCAGCGAAGATGAGGTGCGCTCCCGGGTTGCTCTTGACCGTGACGCTGAGATTATGGACGCAGGCGGTAGGGTGGTTATCCCTGGTTTCGTGGATGCCCACACCCACTTGGTTTTTGGCGGGTGGCGTGCCAAGGAGTACGCCATGCGCTCGGAAGGTAAGTCTTATTTGGAAATTGCGTCGGCGGGCGGCGGCATCGCCAGCACCGTCAGAGCCACTCGTGGTGCCACTTTTGAGGACCTTTGCCAGAGGGCCCTGGGTTTTCTTGACCAGATGCTCCTCTTGGGCACAACGTCCTGTGAGGCCAAGAGCGGGTATGGGCTGGATCGCGAAACCGAATTGAAGCAGCTTCAGGTGATGGCCCGGTTGGAGGAAGTGCATCCCATTACTCTGGTTCCTACATTTCTGGGGGCCCATTCAATTCCTCCAGAGTATAAAGACCGCCGCCAAGAGTACGTTGCCCAGGTCATAGACATGCTTCCTGCCGTCAAGGGGCTTGACTTGGCCAAGTTCGTTGACGTTTTTTGCGATGCCGGGGCCTTCACTGTAGACGAGACCAGGGAAATCCTGAGCGCTGCCAAAGAATATGGCTTTGACCTCAAGATTCACGCTGATGAACTAGAGTGGACAGGCGCCACAGAACTTGGGTGCCGGTTGGGCGCAGCGTCTTGCGACCACCTCCTGAAAGTATCATCCCAAGGCATTGAGGCATTGGCGGAGAGAAACACCGTGGCAGTTTTGCTCCCGGCTACCTCGTGCTACTTAGGAGAACCCGGGGCGCCGGCTAGGGCCCTCCTAGATGCCGGGGCAGCAGTGGCTTTGGGTACCGACTTCAACCCTGGCACCTCTACCGCCATGTCGGTCCCCCTGTGCATGACTTTGGCTTGCTCTGCGCTAAGAATGACGCCTGAGGAGGCATTGGTGGCAGCAACGTGGAATTCGGCATATGCCGGCGGTTTGGGTGGGAAGGCGGGTGGACTGATCCCGGGCTTCCAGGCAGACTTAGTCATGTTGGACGCCCAAGACTACCGGGAGATCCCCTACAGGTTTGGGACAAACTTGGTCAGCACCGTGATCAAGGGCGGCAGTGTTGTTGTGAGGCATGGATCCATTTGCGAAGAAGCCGAACTAGGTAACCATATAGGTGGGGTGATTGGAAGTTGAGTCATAACGAACCTAGATCAAGACGGCCCAATGAGGGTGATCTTGAGAAGGCGCTGGAGCCCCGGTTCCGGGAGTACGAGGAGTGGCGGGCCGCCCAGTTAGAAGGTCAGCCTCAGGGCACAAGCCAGGCTTCGGAGCCTCCCAAGCAGGAGAAGAAGGGTTTCGGCAAGATGGACATTATCTTTCTAATTCTTGGAGTGGCCGTTGCCATGCTGTGGAAGCAATGCTCCGCCAAGTAGGTCTGCGGCCCAAAGCGCCCGAGCACGGGTTTGGCCATGACTGAGGCCAGATGGTTGTCAAGCAAAATCAGGTACCAATGTGGTATTCTTGTGGATGTGGACAAGTAGGCCAAAGGACCTCGTAATTGGGGGCCAAAAGGGCTTAGGCTAAAGAAGGGGGTCATCTAGTGAAATCGGATATTGAAATTGCCCAAGCAGCCAAGATGTTGCCGATTAACCAGATTACCGACAGCCTCGGGATTCCCGAGGACATGGTAGAGAACTATGGGAAGTACAAGGCCAAGATATCGTTGGATCTCATCGACTACTTAAAAGACCGTCCCCAAGGCAAGTACGTTGTAGTCACCGCTATCACCCCCACGCCCCTGGGCGAGGGCAAGACCACCGTCTGCATCGGTTTAGGTCAGGCACTGGGACGTCTAGGCAAGAATGTCATCAATACCATCCGCCAGCCTTCCTTGGGCCCGGTGTTTGGCATCAAAGGAGGCGCAGCAGGCGGCGGTTACGCCCAGTGCGTTCCCATGGAGGACTTCAACCTCCACTTCACAGGCGACACTCACGCAGTGGCGCTTGCTCACAACCTTTTGGCTGCGTTCCTTGACGCCAGCCTCCTTCACGGAAACCCTTTGAACATCGACCCCCTCACCATCACGTGGCCGAGAGTTCTGGACGTTTCCGACAGAGCCCTTCGCAGGGTGGTCATTGGCCTAGGCGGTTCAGAGAACGGTGTCCCTAGGGAGACAGGGTTCGATATCGCCGTGGCTTCGGAGGTTATGGCGGTCCTGGCTCTCACCACCAGCCTCAAAGACCTTCGAGAAAGGCTAGGACGCATTGTGGTTGGCTACACATATGACGGCAAAGCGGTTACCGCAGGCGATCTCAAGTGTGCCGGGGCCATGGCGGTTCTTCTGAAAGACGCCATCAAGCCCAACATCATCCAGACCCTTGAGAACACGCCAGTGTTCGTCCATGCGGGGCCTTTTGCTAACATAGCCCACGGGAACTCGTCGGTTTTGGCCGACATGATGGCCACCAGGCTTGCAGACTACACACTTACAGAGGCCGGCTTTGGCGCCGACATAGGTGCCGAGAAGATGTTCAACATCAAATGCAGGTATTCTGGCCTCAAGATCGACGCTGCTGTGGTTGTGGCCACCATTCGCGCCCTGAAAATGCATGGCGGCGTCCTCAGGGTTGTTCCTGGAAAGCCGCTGGATACCGAGGTTTTGTCCAAGGAGAACATGGAGGCTTTGGATAAGGGTTGCCAGAACCTCGACAAGCACATCGAGAACGTCCTCATGCACGGGGTGCCAGTTGTGTTGGCTCTCAACCACTTCCCCACCGACAGCGAAAAAGAAGTCCAGTATGTCTTGGATAGAGCTATGAAGGCTGGGGCTTCTGCCGCAGTGACCGCAAAAGTGTGGGAACAGGGCGGGGAGGGCGGCGTCGATTTGGCCAAGGCCCTTATTGAGGTGCTGGAGAAGGAACCCTCAACGTTCCATCATCTGTATGACGTGGATTTGCCCATCAAGGAGAAGATTGAGACTATCGCCACCAAGGTGTACGGGGCCGACGGAGTGGACTACACTCCTCTTGCCAACAGGCAGATTAGGCGCTACACCAAGCTTGGTTTTCACAAACTGCCTATCTGTATGGCCAAGACCCACTTGTCATTGTCGGCGGATCCCAACCTTAAGGGCCGCCCCACGGGGTTTAGGATCAACGTGCGCGAGGTGCGAGCGTCTATGGGTGCCGGATTCTTGTATCCGCTCCTTGGCGAGATGAGGACCATGCCGGGTCTTCCGTCGGATCCTGCCGGCGCTCATATGGATCTTGACGAGAATGGCCGCATAACAGGGTTGTTCTAGAGCCCGTAAGGCCACTTTCAGAAGGAACTTATCAGTTTCAACGCCAGGGAGCGGGTTTGCCCGTCCCCTGGCGTTTTCAACATGATTGAAGGCACGCAGGGGAAAGGGGAAGGTGCGGCTGTGGCAAGCAAGGATGGGCAGGGCGGCCAAGGTAGCCAGGGGTGTCTCCCGAAAGGCACCATAGCCGATGTTTGTGGGATCAGAGTGGGCAACGCCCAAGACCTCACGGGAATGACAGGGATTACGGTGGTCTTGTGTCTGGAAGGCGCTCGGGCCGGAGTGTCGGTGATGGGCGGTGCACCTGGAACCAGGGAGACGGATCTGCTTCGCCCGACTTTCACGGTGGATGCGGTTCACGGGATCTTCTTGGCAGGCGGGTCTGCCTTTGGGCTTAATGCCGCAGAAGGAGTAGTCAGGTACATGGAGGAAAAGGGGGCCGGCTTCGATACGGGGGTGGCCAAAGTCCCGATTGTGTCTGGGGCTATCTTGTTTGACCTAGGGCTAGGGAGCGCTTCGGCTCGCCCAACTCCTGACATGGCATACCGGGCGTGCCAGGAGGCAGGGTCGTCTCCTCCGAGATCCGGCTCTTTTGGCGCAGGTACAGGTGCCACAGTGGGAAAACTCATGGGCCCTGGATTCATGATGAAGTCAGGCTTGGGCAACTCTTGCGTCATGACTCAAAGGGGCTACAAGGTCGGGGCTATTATCGGCGTGAACGCTGCAGGCGATGTCTACCACCCAAGGACAGGCAAGATTCTGGCGGGTGCCTATGATAGGGAGAAGAAGCGGTTTGTGGCTGAGGCGATGGAAACACGGAAAGCTTCTGATAAGGATTCACATCCCTCCATGATGACAAACACCACCATCGGCGTCATCGCCACCGACGCCCACCTAACCAAAGAGGAGTGCAACAGGGTTGCCATTATGGCCATGGGCGGGCTGGCTCAGGCCATCCGTCCGTCTTTTACGCCATATGATGGGGACACCTTGTTTGTCATGTCAACTGGCAGGAGCTCTGTTGATTCGAGCAACCTTCCGGGTGCCTCGCAACCCCTTCCGACTCCAGATCGGGGCGCCTTAGTCACCGAGGTAGGGATCGCCGCTCAAGAGGCCGTAGCGGTCTCCATTGTTGACGCGGTTACATCATGTTTTGGGTTTCCGCCGCTTCCGGCGGCCAAAGAATTATTGTAGAATAAGCTATGAATGGGCCGGTAGGTTTTGCCGCCGGACCCGGTGTAGCGAAGGAGGTTCGAGTAGCTTCAGGCAAGGCTCAGGGTATCTAAGCATAATTCCAACGGCATCCTTGGGAGAGGAGCCGGAACGGAGGGAAGCTTAAGTGCGCCAAAGTGCCAGGTTTTCAGCAAGGCAGATTTCCTTTGCGGGAGTCTTAGGAGCAATTACAGTGGTTTTGGGATCCACGCCCCTTGGTTTCATCCAGATTCCGCCCATTGCCATCACGATCATGCACGTTCCCACCATTATCGCAGGAGTAATGGAAGGACCCGTCATTGGCGGCATCGTTGGGGCCATGTTCGGAGCCTTCAGTATGTACCAGGCTCAGATTGCCATCAACCCGCTGGACAAGTTGATTTTCTCCAACCCGCTCATAGCTTTGGTTCCAAGAATTCTAGTGGGGATAGTTGCCCACTACGTTTTCGCTTTGGTGAAAGACAAGAGGGGCAACGCGGTTGTGGCGGGGGTATTGGCTGTTTTCGCAGGGTACACAGGGTATTCTTTGCTTGGAAGGCTCGACTCCGCGCCTCGTCTCGTTATTGCCCTGGTAATTGGGGCCCTGTCGGGACTAGGAGCGGACTTGCTTCAGAGGCGGTTGGGGCATGGTCCGGCGTTGGCTGCTGCCGCCGGGAGTCTTACCAACACGGTCCTAGTGTTAGGGCTAATCGTGGCTTTCGGGTTTCTTCCTGGAAAAGTCGCTTTTGGCGTTGGGCTAGTAAACGGCATTCCCGAAGCAACTGTGGCTGTCATACTGACAGGGCTTGTGTATCGTGCCACAAGCGGTTTTCTAAAGCAGTAGGTTAACCTAGGCGGGGCGGGGAGGCAGAATCATGCTATTCGCCATGGATGTGGGCAATACAAACATAGTCCTAGGCGTGTTCAAGGGGCCCGACTTGCAGGGCCACTGGCGTATGTCCACCGACAGACACAAGACCGAGGATGAGTACGGGATACTTGTTCTTAACATGCTGGAGCACTCGGGCTTCAAAGCCCAAGATGTACGAGGCGCCATCATCGCTTCTGTAGTGCCTCCGCTGACCCCGGTGCTTGAGAAGATGATCAGACGGTATTTTAAGATTAGTCCCGTGATCGTCGGCCCCGGTACCAAGACCGGGATCAACGTGAAATACGAAAACCCCAAGGAAGTTGGCCCCGACAGGATCACTAACGCCGTGGCGGCCTACCGAAAGTATGGCGGCCCGGTTATCGTGGTGGATTACGGCACGGCCACCACCTTCGACGTTATCTCCAAAGACGGTGAATACTTGGGAGGCGCCATAGCTCCCGGCATACTCACATCCACCGACGCCCTTTTTGACAATGCCGCAAGGCTTCCCAGAATCGAACTGGTTAGGCCCGGGTCGGCCATAGGCAGGACCACCGTGGAGAGCATGCAGTCGGGCATCGTGTTTGGCTTCGTGGGTCAGGCCGATGGGTTGGTGGCAAGGCTCAAGAAGGAACTTGGCGGGGAAGCCCACGTGGTGGCCACGGGAGGATTGGCAAACCTGGTGGCTCGGGAGTCCTCTACTATCCAGCACGTTGAGCCCATGTTGACACTGGAAGGGCTCCAGATGATATACCAGAAGAACTTGAGCGCGGAAGAAGGATTCCGCAGAGCGTAGGATACATTTGGGATAGACGGTGCAAAGGAGCCCCTTTTGACGGGGGCTCCTTTCTTGGAAGAGGAAGGGGTCGCACCTAATCGACTCTATAACCCAAGCCAGTCCAGGAATATGAACTGGAACCTGCCAATAGCCGCCGATACTCTGCCCATGACTGTGTTGCCGAAAGCCGCCCCAAAGGCCGCCATCATGAAGTAACGTCCCCACTTGGGCGCAAGGCCAACGGTCTTTCCCAACTTGAAGGTCATAAAGAAGTAGCTCAATGACAGGATCGTACCCAGGAAGATGATCCATGCGTTGACTGAATCCAGCTTGATCATGGTTCCGCTAAGCTGGCTCACGATCTGACTTTCAACTGCACCTCGCATGGCAACTCCTGCGCTTGCGCCCATCATGAACGATAGCGGTATCCTGTTCAGCCAGCCGATGTTCTGCACGTATTTGGAGTACAGAAGCACTCCCATGGCCATTGGGATAATCAGGGTGTACTTGCCGCTGACAAGGGGGTTCCACGCCGTACCCTTGAAGGCACCAATGCCAACAACCACTGCAATTCCGGCTGAGGCACCCACAAAGATGTGCTCCACAATCTTGTAGACCGGGTTGTCTTTGTAAAGCACCGAGTAAATCGCCAAAGCCGAAAGGGCCCCTACCCACACTCCAATGTCGGTACTTATCTTCATCTCCTGCCACCTCCCTTAGAGGCGGTGGATTTGGACACAAACATAGCCACGTTACCCAGTACCACGAAGATGACGATAAGGAGGTGGGCTATGGACTGGGCGTCCATACCCACAGTGCCAGAACCTTTCTTGTTGGTAAGTTTCTCGTACTCAGCCGCCGCTCGAAGCCCGGCCAGGATGCCTTTGCACTGGCCGGAGGCAACGTACGCCTCATTGCTTGCGGCCAAGACGCCGGTTACTCCCATTACCAAGGGTACGTTGTGAGCCATGACTGCCTGGCGCACCCATTCATGAGTCCCGGTGCCACCGGTGGGTCCGTCGTTGAGAGTCATCGCCATGGAGAAATCCTTCATGGATTTGGTGGTCTGCATGAGCGGCAGTGACGAGACGTTGTTGCCTCGGAAGTCCTTGGTGAATATGGAGCCGGGGTCAGTGCCAAAGGCCGCCAAGGTTGTCTCGCCGCCAGCGTAGAAGCCGAGGTTCGCGAAGTCGGTTCCGTACACATAGCCATATTCGTCTTCAAGGACCTTGGTAGTGTACTCGGCAAACATGGTGGCCGACGGGAAGGAGCAGATCGTGACTACCTTGATTCCTTTTTCGCCGAATTGGCGGAACATGGCTTGAGCCATGGGGTTAAGGTCGATCTCGTCTCCCGGCTCGTAGTCGAAGCCGATGAGGACAGTGGACTTCGAAGGCAAACTAGACACAAAATCGAAGGTCTTCTGAACAGGCGGGGTTACGTCCACCGGAAGCCCAATGGGGCTAATGGTTGGAATCGCTATGGCTAGCGCCATGAGGAGATAGAACACCCGCTTATCCAGGTTCTGCAGTTTCTCAAAGATGTTCACTTATCTCCCCTCCCTTATTCCCCGCCGTAGGAACGGCGCTCAAGTCCGATGATGATTCTCAAAGAAACCGCGATGAAGCCGATAGCGCCGGCGATCATGACTCCACGCTGGCCGCCGACGTTGAGCACGGTCATGATCCAGTTTGTTAGAGCCGGGGTGAAGGGCAGGATCTTGGCCCCAATGGGCACCCTGCCCATCATCACAACGCAACCTGTGATCAAAAGGATGGCCGCCTCTGCGTTCTTGGCTCTAAAGGCACGGTAGGCCGCGGTTCCGATGTAGAATGCCAGTAAGGAGAAAATCGCACTGCCTGTAGGGACGTTAATATAGTCGAAGATGAACTTATATGCCGCTGAAGTCTGGCCGAGTGCCAAGCCCACCACGATAGTGATGGCGAAAGTGGCTAACAGTGCCAAACTGTACACGTTTTTGCCATTATCGCGTTGAAGGTTTTTCACATGAACCCGGAGTATGTTCACGGCGCCCAAGCCCAGCGTGAACACCGCCAATATCGCTCGCCACTGGAGTATGGCTTGCGCCGGAGATTTTAGCCAGCTTATCTTGAAAAAGTAATCCAGAACCATTGCCACTCCTGTGACGAAAACAATGACAACAGGAACGGTTCTTCTCATGAACAACGTGCTCACCTCCTTACTTGCTCATAATGTCGACTAGACTCTTGCTTCCAAAGGAGACCATGATGGTGCCGATGATCATGATTCCGATGCAGATGGCTTTCACCCAGTCTTCGCCAAGGAGACTTCCAAGGTGGGCTTTGTTTTTGGCAAAGTGGGCGCCGGCGGCGAACATTTCATCTCCCAAGATGACGTAGTCGCAGGCAACCACGAAAAAAGGGATCTGGTAGGCGTTGGTGGTTCCGGCTATCTGGACTGCTCCCACTGTGTTGCCGGCCTCGGCCAAGATGAGCGCCTCAGCGGCGAAGTTGCCGATCATGATGTTTGAGGCCACTTTTTCCCTGAACAAGACGCCGATGACGCCGCTTGCGTAGGCCCACTGGTCAGTGGAGATGAAGCGGCAGTCTTCCGCCCTGTACGCTTCGGGTTTCCCGGCTTCCAGGTACGACTGGCGCATGACCTGCTCGGTTACGGCGTAAGTTTCTGGCTGGGAAACTGTGACCACCAGTCTCACGTCGTACTCGGCGCACCTTTTGGTGACGTACCCCAAAACCTCGAGCCCTGCGAAAGTGGCTGCTACCAAACCTCCGTAGCCAGGAGTGAAGTGGAGAGGTTTGCCCATTTCGGCGGCTCTTCCGATGGCCTCATCCATGGCCTCGAAGCCTGCAATGGGCCGGACTGTGATCTTGCGGTTTTTTCCGGCCAGATACATGCCGATAAGGACCACACCGGTGATGATGAAAAGCGTCCAAAAGTCGAAAATCCTGCTAGTAACGAACATTACGAATCTCACCTCCTTTCAGAATCTCGCAAAGCACAGTTCGTGGTCGAACCTAGAAATCCTGCCTGAGTTGCTCCTCACAGATGAGTAATTGTTAGAATAGACTAAGGCGCAGGTAAAAGGGTTGTCGTTCGACTTCCGGTAGTCTCTTAGGTGAGGCGGGCGCATGGACGCTGGGCGCTTGGCGCAGTGGCCTGATGCGGTCGCCGGGTTCGGGGGCTTTGGTTATCTGATATAGGTGGTGGGGCTATCCCACCGGTGCCGGACGTATATCCGCTACGCTGGGCAAGACTAGGTCGCAGTAGCCTTCGAGCATGTCGAAGGAGCTAACGCCCGTCATGACCCCTATGGACTTGCATCCCGCTTTCCGGGCCATTATTGCATCCTGCGGCGCATCGCCAATGACCACCAGTTCCTTAGTGGAGACTCCCAATCTGCCTGCGCAAACCGCAGCGGATTCGGGCGAAGGCTTGGGCTCCGTCACGTCATCGGCGGCCACTATTGAGTGGAAATACTTGAGGATTCCCAGGCTATCCAGCATCTTCTCGGTGCGCTCGCGGCCATCTGAAGTCACGATAAGAAGGGCCAGCCCCGTCTCTGCCAGGGAGGCAACGCAGTGAGAAGCGCCTGGGAGAAGGTGTGCGTCTTTGGTCACATCCAGCGTGGCGTCGGCTTGGTCGTAGGCATCCTTTGCTATGGAGAGGGCTTGGTGCCAGGGGATCCCCTCTAGCCATAGGGCGCACGCGGTCACAGCCACTTCGTCACGCCGTGCCGCTCCTGCCAAAGGTCCCAAAGGTGACACGATGCATTGCTCCGGGTCAAAACCTGTGCACCTTCCCACCGAGGCAAGGGCGCTTTGCCTGACACGGGCCGAGAGGTGCCTAATGCGTTCGCGCCCTAACGCAGAAAGCATGGGGAATATGTCGATGAGAGTTCCATCTTTATCAAAAATGACCCCTTTGCAGGGGAATACCTTTTTGGCGGCAATAATGCCTGTTTTGCCCGAAATGACCTTCTTGCCCACTCTACCCGTCTTGCCAACTGTGCCCGACATACCGGCCATATCGTCACCTTGCGCGCCTTTCCTGCGTCATTAATACTGGTATACCCTGCTAATCTCGGGCGGTCAAGACCGGAGAACGGAGGGGTGGAGGCTGCTCATTGGGTTCCGGCTCCCCGGATGTTGTCTGGCGTACAGGCGGAACCCGCGCCTGTTGACCAGGAGTCAGGTCAGTTAGTGCGCCTCAGAGATTGATGCGGAAGAGAGGAAGCCCCCTCTTCCGCTGTCTGTGCCGCGAATCCTGACTAGTGCTTGAACTGTGCGTCTTTGGGTCTGAACGTGGCGCACAGAGTTTCTTCTGAGGTTTTTGCCCCAGGCCCCATACTGGTGCTGCCGCCAAACGAACCAGTGAGATCGCCCATTTCGGAATCGGTCATCCTTGTGTTGACGAGTCCGCGCTCGGCCGCATCAAAGTCGCGGGCGCGACTTGCCGCGCGTCCGACGTCGAAATCGAGATTGCTCACTTCCATTCTGTCGCCGGTATTCTTCTTGTTGAAATCCACCATGATGCTCTTGGCGCCGCAGATATCGCCATCTTTCCAGTAATGACAGGGCTTCACTTTGCATTTGACTTCTGGCACAGGATCACCTCCTTCACCCTTCTAGTGTTGCCCACACCGAGTTCCCGGTAGTCAGATCAAAGGCGCCGCGATTGAGGCAGGCACTGGAAGCAGGCAATCGAAGCAGCGAAACGGGTAGGCAGGAAAGGAAGGAAAGCGGGGTAGGCAAACGAAGCAAGTATGCGGAGTAAGCATTGGGAAAGGAATTGACGAGGAAGGGCAGAATCTACGTTGATGGAAGGGGTTGAGTGGGCGCGTGAATCCAAGCATTTTCCGGGAGTACGACATTAGAGGGCTAGTAGGCCAAGACCTAACCGCCAAAAGCGTCTATGCTGTGGGGCGGGCTTATGGGTCGTTCCTTCGGGAGCGTGGGATTAAGGATTCCATAGTCGGTGGCGATAACAGGTTGTCTTCGTATTCCTACTCGCGGATCCTACGGGATGCGCTAAACGCTACCGGTGTAGATGTTGTGGATGTAGGTACGGTTACGACGCCTGTGTTCTACTATTCGCGCATCAAGTACGGAGTGCAGGGCGGGATGATGGTTACGGGCAGCCACAACCCTCCCGAGTTCAACGGTTTCAAACTGGCTTACGGTACAGACACCCTGTACGGCGACGGGATTCAGGAGATCCGAAGGATCGCAGAGGAAAGCCGATTCGCTCAAGGAACGGGTTCTTGCCGTGAAGAAGACCCGGTTCCTTCCTATGTAGAGGAAATTGGAGACCGCATAAAGCTCGGGCCAAACAAGTTGTTTGCCGTGGTAGATGCGGGCAATGGCTCTGCTGGTCCTATAGCTCGAAGGGTGCTGGAAAGGTTGGGAGCGGATTTTGAGGAGATGTATTTTGAACCCGACGGTACCTTTCCCAATCACCATCCGGATCCCACTCAAGCTGCGGATATGAAGGACCTTTCTAACCGTGTATTGGAGACGGGGGCCGACTTGGGAATTGCTTTTGATGGCGACGCCGACAGAATCGGAGTAGTCGACGGTTCGGGCCGCTTGATTTTCGGCGACCAGCTTCAGGCAGTTTTCTGGCGGGAGATTATGGCAAGATACCCCGGTTCTTTGGCTCTTATTGAGGTGAAGTGTTCCCAGGCGCTGGTGGATGTCGTGGAGGAACTGGGCGGCTGCCCCCAATTCACGAGGACCGGCCACTCGCTTATCAAGGCCAAGATGAGGGAGACTGGGGCTCTATTCACCGGGGAAATGTCGGGCCATATGTTTTTCAGAGACGAGTACTATGGCTTCGACGATGCAGTTTACGCTGCAGCTAGGCTTTTGCGGCTGTTGTCCAACTCTTCACAGAGTCTTTCGGAGATGATAAGCCGCATCCCACAATACCATTCGACGCCCGAGGTCCGGGTCAACTGCCCCGATGAGACGAAGTTCGCCGTCGTAGAAAACGCTACCAAGAAATTGGCCCAGAACTACGACGTTGTAACTGTGGATGGGGCACGGGTGCTATTTCCCGATGGATGGGGGCTTTTGCGGGCGTCAAACACACAGCCTGCTTTGGTAGTGCGGGCGGAGGCCAAGACGGATCAAGGTCTTTCTCGGATAAAGAAGGTCATCGAAGGCACTTTGGGTGGTCATCCTGACATAGGTACCATAGAATGGGACTAGAATGAGTCAATCTCTGAATGTCCACATGTAGATCTGCTACGCTGCGTAAACTTGCCACGCTAGTGGCTTACTTTCTAGGAGGTGTCAGCCGAATGGTTCAGGTAACTGTCGAGCGCGTCGGTCTAGACCGTGACAGCGACCAGGCGGTTGTCCTCCTTAGTGACCTTACCAAGTCTACTTTCATCCCAATATGGATAAGGTCGCCGGAGGCATCTGCCATCGCGTTACCTATCCAGGGGATCAAAGCCACCCGCCCTCTTACCGTCGATCTTCTGGCTTCGGTATTGGATCGCTTGGAGGTACAGGTGATAATGGCCGTAATAACCGAGGTAAAGGACAGCACATTTTACGCCTCGCTGGTGCTAACAAGCGACAGTGAGGAAATTGAAATGGATTGCAGACCTTCCGACGCCATCGCTTTAGCCCTCCGGAGAGCGGCGCCAATATACGTGTCCGAGAGGGTTATGGCGGAAGCGGGTATCCAGCCAGAGGACACTTCTGTCCAGTAGGTGCGCTAATGTCGGGTAGCTCAGAACCGCTCTCTCGTCGTTCTATTCTCGCTCCGCTCTCTATCGGAGGTATTTCTGTTTGGCCGCCCATTATCCAGGCGCCTATGGCGGGCTACACCGGGGATGTCTACCGCGAAATCCTGCGCGAGCACGGATGTCCTTATTGCTGCACCGAGATGATAAGCGGCAAAGGTCTTGTCTTGGGCGGGGACAACTCCCGTGAGCTCCTCTGGCATTCTCCAGAAGACAGCCCTTTGGCAGTTCAGCTGTTTGGCCAGGAGCCTTCCGCCTTGGCGGAAGCGGCGACGATGATCCAAGACCCATCCTGCGGAGGTTTCGAGGTCATCGACCTCAACATGGGGTGCCCGGCCAGAAAGGTTACGGGGCCAGGGTCTGGAGGAGGGCTTTTGAAGGATCTTGACCGGGCCCAAGACATAGTCCGCGCTGTGAAGGAGGCATCCGGTGTTCCTGTGACGGTCAAGACAAGGTTAGGGTGGGATGGTTCCCAGGACCCTTGCGAGATGGCCATGAGGTTGGCGGCCGCAGGTGCAGACATGTTGGTTGTCCACGGGCGCACTGTAATGCAGGGATACTCGGGAACAGCCGATTGGGACGCCATTCTTCGCGTGGCTCAAAACGTTGACATTCCGGTGGTTGGCAACGGGGACATAACTACTCCCCGGGAGGCTCTAGACAAGGCGGGTTTGCCGGGACTATCGGGTGTCATGGTGGGGCGCGCCATTCTCGGGAATCCGTTCTTTTTCAGGCAATGTCTTGACCTTCTGGACGGGAAGGATCCCAGCGTGCCTACTATTCCGGAGTGGATGGAGGCCGCTAAAGACCACTTCTTACGGACTATCGCATGTCGAGGAGAGCGAAGAGGGCTTTTGGAGATGCGGAAGCAGTTGGCTTTTTACCTGCGTGGGGTGAGAGGCGCTTCGGCTTTTCGGGACATGCTCAACCACGAATCGTCACCGGAACGGGTGATAGGGATCCTGGATGCTGTGTCGGAGATGGCGTGAGAAGCAGGCTTCCGGGTCTCTCCTTTCTTCTCATTCATAACCCTTGAGTTTTTCCCTAAGTTCTTCTTGCGCTCCCCATTGCCCCTTGATATGATGTTGTACACAGAACTGTGCACAATCGAAATGGAGCCGGCGGAAACCACAATTTGCGGTTACAGCAGTTACACAGGAAGAAGGTGACGGATGTGGACTTCATCAGGATCGGCGACAAAGTCATTAGCCGGCAGAAGATCGATGAAGTGATCTCCACCATCTTCGCCGCTAGGGTTCGGGGGCTATCTCAGTCGGAGGTCGCCGCCAAAACGGGAATTGACCGCACCTTCATATCGAGACTGGAGAGCCTCGGCGAAATCCGCAAGGGAGGCTCCATTGCGGTCATCGGGTTTCCGCTTTCTAACTGCGACGAGATCCGAGGAATCTGCCAAGAGGAAGGAGTCGACTTCACCCTGGTTATGACTGACAAGGAGAGGTGGCAGTTTGTCAGGGACAGAAGCGGTAACGACCTCCTCAACGAACTGATGGGTCTCATGGCTAAGGTCAGGCAGTTCGCCAAAGTCATCCTAATAGGTTCCGACAAAAGGCTTGAGATTCTGAAAGGTGTCATGGATAGGAACACAGACATTGCCAGCATAGTGATTGGACGTTCCCCCATGTCAGGGGATGTGTATCTCAATTCGGAGGCGCTTCGAAGCACCATCAGAGGGATGAAGGGGTAGGGAGGTTATTCTCGTGAAGCATGTGGTCAGCGTGAGCCTGGGGTCATCCAAGCGCAACAAGCGCACCGAGCAGGAGTTTCTCGGAGACAAAGTCATAGTCGAGAGAATCGGTACCGACGGCTCGATTCCCAAAGCCATCGAACTCATCACCCAGCTAGATGGCAAGGTAGACGCCTTCGGAATGGGTGGCATCGACCTCTACATTGGGATGGGGCGAAGCAGGCTAATGTTCAGGGAAGCCGTCCCCATTGCCCAAGCTGCTAAAAAGACTCCCATTGTGGATGGAAGCAGGCTTAAAGGCACTTTGGAGCGGCGCGTCATACAGTACCTAGACAAGGTCGCCCGGGTTCCTTTCAAGGAGAAGACAGTGCTCCTAGTTAGCGGCATGGATCGTTTCGGCATGGCCGAATCTCTTCGGGACGCGGGTACCACTCTGGTCCTGGGAGACCTCATCTTCGCTTTGGGCTGGCCAATTCCTTTGCATTCTCTGCCCGCCCTAGAAAGGGTGGCACGTCTTATCGGGCCGATAGTCGTCAGGCTGCCCTTCTCGGTGCTGTATCCAACAGGCAAGGAGCAGGAGAAGAAAGCCGCCAATCCCAAGTTCGAGCGCTTCTACAGGAACGCCGATATAATCGCCGGCGATTTTCTGTACGTCATCAAGCACATGCCCGAGGACATGACGGGGAAATCAATCATCACCAACACCGTCACTGCCGAGGACGTCGTCGAACTCAAGCGCCGCGGCGTCAGCACTCTCGTGACTACCACGCCGGAAATGGAAGGCCGCTCATTTGGCACGAATGTTATGGAGGCTCTCCTAGTAACTCTATTAGGGAAGCGTCCTGAGGATATTACAGATACGGAGATAAACGAGCTTCTGGATAGGTTGGATTTCAAGCCGCGAATAGAGGTGCTTAACCCGCCATCCCTGGTACCCGCTGTTTCTGGAGCCTAGGAGAGCCAGGGTCTATATAGAAGCACCTCTTGTTAAAGTAGCAGTGTATACGCGTAGTTCAGACGTCAGTCCTCCATGGAGGGAAGGGCCTTGGGTTCCTTTGGCTTCATTATCCATCCAATCACTGTTTCAGACGTGAGTCGCAAGTTCCCGGTGGCTAAGATGCTGCCCGAAGGGCTAGTTGAAATGGCCATGTCCCTGGTACCGCCCTTCAAGACGTCCCATATCACCGGCGTTGAATCCAAGTACGGGAAGGCCGAAGGCTGGTTCGTCACCTGCCCGCTGACGCCCCGGCTCATGATGGGTTGGCCCCCGGGAAAAGTCATGAAGAAGATTATCAGAGCGGGGCAGGTGGCTGCCGACCTCGGAGCCAAAGTTGTGGGGCTAGGGGCCTTTACCTCCATTGTGGGGGATGCGGGCATAACCGTCCGCCATAACCTAGACATCGCCGTAACCACAGGCAACAGCTACACCGCAGGCACCGCTTTGGAGGCCACAGAAAAGGCTGCCCGACTCATGGACATCGATATGGACGAAGCCAATGTTCTTGTGCTGGGCGCTTCAGGGGCTATAGGGAAAGTTCTTTCCACGATCATGGCCGATAACGGCAGGCACTTAGTACTTTGCGCCAGAGACCAAGGCAGATTGGACAGGGTCGCCAGGGATATCACCGAGCGCACCGGAATGGTTCCTAGAGTTACCAGGGATCTCAAGAGTAGCCTGAAAAAGGCCGACGTGGTGGTGTGCGTGAGCTCAGCTTTGGATTCTCTCATCGAGCCCGGGGATCTCAAGTCAGGAGCCTTAGTGTGCGATGTCTCTCGCCCCCGAAACGTATCGGCGGAGATCAAGAGATTCCGCGACGATGTGCTTATCATCGAGGGCGGGGTAGTCAGGGTTCCCGGAAAGGTCGATTTTGGCTTCGGTTTTGGTTTTCCGCCGGGGCACAGCTATGCGTGCATGGCAGAGACTATGATCCTGGCGCTTGAGGAGGATTACTCTGATTGGAGTCTTGGCCGGGATCTTTCTTTGGAAAGGGTTCTGGGTATTGTGAAACTGGCTAAGAAGCACGGCTTTGAGGTGGCTGGGTTCAGGAGTTTCGAAAAACCGGTTACCGATGATGAGATATTCAGGATAAAGGAGAATGCTCGTAGGAAACAGAGGTTGATGGCCAGGGCAGGTACCTAGGCTCATTACGGGATGCGTGATCTGCGGGCGCATCGACCTAACCTATACTTATGCGTGGCCTCACCCGCCCCGCCACTTATCCTCCCGCATTGACGCCAAGATTAATCGTGTTATAATTCCATGCTGAGAAGAGTTAGGAACAGCGACCACTGCCACTGATGCAGGCAGCGGTCTTTGTGTCTTTTCACCGACGCTTATGAACGAAGCAGGTTACGGCATTAGGCGAGCATAGAGCGGAAATGGCGGACATAGACTGATATGCGTTTCGCCGGGTGCCGCGATTCTGGCAGCACCCGAAGTTGATTCTTACAACCAATTCCCATAGGAAAGGCAGAGATACGGGAGGATGGCTGAACGCGAGATAATTCTTTCTGTCGATGGCAAGAAGATCCTCGAGGAGGAACTTAACCAGCTGAAACTCGTGAGGAGAAAAGAAGTTGCGGAGAGGATTAAGGCCGCCAGGGAATTCGGGGACCTTTCGGAAAACGCCGAGTACGAAGACGCCAAGAACGAGCAAGCTTTCGTTGAGACTCGCATCATGGCCCTTGAAAAGATTCTTCGTCACGCCAAGATTGCCACCATGGACGGCAGGAATCCTGAGGTTGTCACCATAGGTTCAACTGTAAAAGTAAAAGATCTCACTAAGGACAGCGTGCTTCGGTATACCATCGTTGGATCCCAGGAAGCGGATCCCGCCAAGAAGCGGATTTCAAACGAATCGCCCGTGGGGCGCGCCCTTTTGGGCCAGCGTGCAGGGTCAGTTGTGTCAGTAATGGTTCCGGCAGGCACTGTCAGATATGAGGTTCTTGGGGTAGAAGTCTAGATTGAGCGTAGGAGGTTCGTGATGTGTCCCAAGACGTGAACTCTTTTCCCGAATCGAGGCTCGACGGAGAGATTAGGCGAAGAAAGCAGAAAGTGGACTTGGCAATCGAAAAGGGCATCAACCCCTGGGGCGACAGGTACGATACTACTTCCACGGCCAAAGAGATTTCGTCGAAATGCGACGAAATGGGCGGAGAGGCAGTCAGCATCGCAGGTCGCCTGATGGCCTTCAGAGGACATGGAAAGGCGACCTTCGCCGACCTTCGAGACCGAACCGGGCGCATCCAGCTTCACGCTCGTTTGGACGTTCTAGGTGAGCAAAGCTATCGCAATTTCGAAGACATACTGGATATTGGCGACATAATCGGTGTGCGCGGTACAGTTTTTCGTACCAAGCGGGGAGAGCCCACGGTTGAGGTTCACCAGTGGACCATGCTCTCAAAGTCCCTGCGGCCCTTACCCGAGAAGTGGCATGGCCTCACCGACGTGGATCTTCGGTACCGTCAGAGATACCTGGATCTTATAGTTAACCCCGAAGTGCAGGACACTTTCGTCAAGAGAACAAAGATCATATCCTATATCAGGCGTTATCTAGACCAACGCGGCTTTCTGGAAGTCCAGACCCCTGTGTTGCAGACAATCGCCGGTGGGGCCAACGCGAGACCTTTCATCACTCATCACAACGCCCTAGACATTGACGTCTATATGAGAATAGCCACGGAACTTTACCTAAAGAGACTCATTGTCGGCGGCCTGGAGCGAGTGTACGAGATTGGTCCCGATTTCCGCAACGAAGGAATAGACACCAAGCACAACCCCGAGTTCTACATGCTTGAAGTGTACCAGGCTTATGCTGACTACCAAGACATAATGAAGCTCGTTGAGGACATGGTATCGGGTTGTGCTCAGGAAGTGCTTGGCAGCACTAGACTCACCGCAGAAGGTCACGAGATCGATCTGACGCCTCCTTGGAAGCGGCTCAGCGTATGGGATGGTATCAAGATGTACGCAGGCATCGCCAAAGAGGATTTGCGCGACGACAAAGACGCCCGGGCAGTGGTCGACAAGTTGAACCTAAAGCTGGACAAGGGGATCACCAAGGCGAGCGTCATAGACAAGTTGCTGGACCAGTATGTTGAGCCCAAACTTATCGAGCCGACTTTTCTGGTCGATTACCCTGTGGAGATTTCGCCGTTGGCCAGAAGGAGCGTCCAGGATCCAAGCATGACCTATCGTTTCGAGCCTTTCGTCTTGACTAGGGAACTAGGCAATGCGTTTTCGGAGCTCAACGATCCTGTAGATCAGAAGGAGCGCTTCTTGCAGCAAGCGCGCGAGAAGGCCAAGGGCGACGAAGAGGCGCATCCCTACGACGAGGATTTCATCACGGCGTTAGAGTACGGCATGCCGCCCACAGGCGGACTAGGAATAGGGATCGAGAGGCTTGTCATGTTACTATGCGGCATAGACTCCATCCGCGACGTTATTCTGTTCCCCATGATGCGACCTAGGCAGTAGGTTCGACGGTGAGAATGGCGTGGGATATTCGAGCCTCGGGGCCAATAGAGTATTTCCTGCTCAAAGCGGAAAAAATCTTTTGTGCAGGGTGTTGATCTCTTGAACCAGGGGTGCTATAGTACTCCTTGCGCGCCTCACCAGGCAGCGCGAAAGAACCGAGAAACAAGTCGGTCCTTGAAAACTGAACAGCGAAAGCGAAAACCTTTAGAGTGAAGGATCAGGTGTAACGGAGAGTTTGATCCTGGCTCAGGACGAACGCTGGCGGCGTGCCTCAAACATGCAAGTCGAGCGAGGAGAGACCAACCCGCAAGGGGAGGTTGAACCTAGCGGCGAACGGGTGAGTAACACGTGGGCAACCTGCCCTCAAGCCTGGGATAACGGCCCGAAAGGGTCGCTAATACCGGATAATGTCGATGCCTCGCATGAGGTATCGAAGAAAGGGGAAACCCGCTTTTGGATGGGCTCGCGTCCCATCAGCTAGTTGGTAGGGTAACGGCCTACCAAGGCGACGACGGGTAGCCGGTCTGAGAGGATGAACGGCCACACTGGGACTGAGATACGGCCCAGACTCCTACGGGAGGCAGCAGTTGGGAATATTGGGCAATGGGCGAAAGCCTGACCCAGCGACGCCGCGTGAGGGAAGAAGGCCTTCGGGTCGTAAACCTCTGTCATTGGGGACGAAGGAAGTGACGGTACCCAAGGAGGAAGCCCCTGCTAACTACGTGCCAGCAGCCGCGGTAATACGTAGGGGGCGAGCGTTGTCCGGAGTTACTGGGCGTAAAGGGCGTGTAGGCGGTTTGTTAAGTCAGGTGTGAAATTCCAGGGCTTAACCCTGGAACTGCGCTTGAAACTGGCAGGCTTGAGGACAGGAGAGGGAAGTGGAATCCCCGGTGTAGCGGTGAAATGCGTAGATATCGGGGGGAACACCAGTGGCGAAGGCGGCTTCCTGGACTGTACCTGACGCTGAGGCGCGAAAGCTAGGGGAGCAAACAGGATTAGATACCCTGGTAGTCCTAGCTGTAAACGATGAGTGCTAGGTGTGGGAGGTTGAAATCCTTCCGTGCCGGAGTTAACACAATAAGCACTCCGCCTGGGGAGTACGGCCGCAAGGCTAAAACTCAAAGGAATTGACGGGGGCCCGCACAAGCAGTGGAGCGTGTGGTTTAATTCGACGCAACGCGCAGAACCTTACCAGGGCTTGACATCGTGGTGACAGCCGTAGAAACCGTCTTCCGTAGCGATACGGACGCCATGACAGGTGTTGCATGGTTGTCGTCAGCTCGTGTCGTGAGATGTTGGGTTAAGTCCCGCAACGAGCGCAACCCCTATCTAGTGTTGCAAACGGGTAGAGCCGAGCACTCACAAGAGACTGCCGGAGACGATCCGGAGGAAGGTGGGGACGACGTCAAATCATCATGGCCCTTATGCCCTGGGCCACACACGCGCTACAATGGCTGGTACAACGGGCAGCGAAAGAGCGATCTGGAGCGAATCCCTTAAAGCCGGCCTCAGTTGGGATCGCAGGCTGAAACTCGCCTGCGTGAACATGGAATTGCTAGTAATCGCGGATCAGCTACGCCGCGGTGAATACGTTCCCGGGCCTTGTACACACCGCCCGTCAAGCCACGGGAGTTGGCAACACCCGAAGTCGGTGACCTAACCTGCAAAGGACGGAGCCGCCGAAGGTGGGGCTGATGACTGGGGCTAAGTCGTAACAAGGTAGCCGTATCGGAAGGTGCGGCTGGATCACCTCCTTTCTAAGGAGACCTTCCATTAAGGTTTCGCTATGCGCTGTTCGGTCTTCAGGGACTGACAATGGCTTGTGCCATGACAGTTTCTTGTTCGCCCGTAAATCGGACGATTTACACGGCGAAGTGGCAGAGGTGTGTTTCACAGTTCTGCGTTGGTCCTTGACAACTTAAGAGAGGTAGTCGCGAAGAGATTTAAGCGCGAATTAGGATAGATTCCCAGTGAATCGTCCCTAAGGCGGCATTGATTTAAGCCGCAAGGGTCGAGGTAGTAAGGGCACATGGCGGATGCCTGCGTCAGGAGTCGAAGAAGGACGTGGCTACCGCGATACCCGGGAACCGCTAGCAGGTATTGATCCGGAGATGTCCCAATGGGGAAGGGCACGAAGAGCGTGTCAACGCCGTCTGAATACATAGGGCGGCGGAGAACGGGGGGAACTGAAACATCTAAGTACCCCTAGGAAAAGAAAACAACAGTGATTCCCCGAGTAGTGGCGAGCGAAAGGGGAAGAGCCTAAACCTTACCGGCGTGATAGCCTGCCGGCGTTGTCGGTAAGGGGTTGCGGACCTTCCGTGCGTTACGGCAGTAACGCGAGGGGAGTCAAAAATCTCAGGTCTAGTCGAAGTCGCCTGGAAAGGCGCGCCACAGAAGGTAATAGCCCTGTAGGCGAAAGGTCTGAGACTTCCTGGAAGGCACCCGAGTACCGCGGGGCACGCTAACCCCGCGGGAATCTGGGGAGGCCCACCTCCTAAGGCTAAATACTCCCCGACGACCGATAGTGAACCAGTACCGCGAGGGAAAGGTGAAAAGTACCCCTGTTAGGGGAGTGAAATAGTACCTGAAACCGTGTGCCTACAAGCAGTTCAAAGCCCATGAGCAGAGATGCTCGGGCTGAGGGCGTGCCTATTGAAGAATGAACCGGCGACTCTTATGTTCCGCAGCAAGGTTAAGGGCTTAAGGTCCGGAGCCGCAGGGAAACGGAGTGCGAATAGCGCGTCAAGTTGCGGGGCATAGACCCGAAGCCGGGTGAGCCTATCCATGGCCAGGATGAAGCGTGGGTAAAGCCACGTGGAGGTCCGAACCCGTTGTCGTTGAAAAGACATAGGATGAGTTTCGTGGATAGGGTGAAATGCCAATCGAACCCGGAGATAAGCTGGTTCTCCCGAAATAAGCTTTGTGGGCTAGCCTCAAAGTAAGGCCGGCGGAGTGTAGAGCACTGATTGGGCTAGGGGCCCCACAAGGTTACTGGAACCCATTCAAACTCCGAATGCCGCCCAAGCCATCTTTGGGAGTCAGACTGCGGGTGCTAAGATTCGTAGTCGAGAGGGAAAGAAACTCCAGACCGCCAGATAAGGTCCCTAAGTTCAGGCTAAGGGGAAAGGAAGTGGAACTCCTGTAAACAGCCAGGATGTTGGCTTAGAAGCAGCCACCATTAAAAGAGTGCGTACTGTTTCTCACTGGCCGAGGAGTTCTGCACCGACAATACACGGGGGCTAGCCTGACACCGACAAGGGATTTGACCTTTAAGGTCATCTGGTAGGGGAGCGTTCCGTATGCAGAGAAGGTAGACTCGTAAGGACTGGAGCGTACGGAAGCGAGAATGCCGGTATGAGTAGCGAAAAGGCTGGTGAGAATCCAGCCCGCCGAAAGCCTAAGGCTTCTGGCAAGGCTCGTCCGCTCAGGGTTAGTCGGGACTCCAAGCCGAGGCCATTGGCGTAGGCGATGGACAGGTGGACATTCCCGTACCGCCGAGCGATGGGGTGACGCAGATAGGAGTACCCGGCTGCGTTGGTTCCGGTCCAAGTCCAAAGGAAGCCCTGGTAGGCAAATCCGCTAGGAGATATTCTGAAGGGCGATGGGGAGGGAAATTAGAGTACCGAACCGGGTATGTCCCAAGCTGCCGAGAAAAGCCTCTAGCGCACCGCAAGGTGCAATTCATATGGCGCCCGTACCCCAAACCGACACAGGTAGGCGAGGAGAGAATCCTAAGGCGCGCGAGATAACCCTCGTTAAGGAACTCGGCAAAATGACCCCGTAACTTCGGGATAAGGGGTGCCTCCCAAAAGGAGGCCGCAGTGAAACGGCCCAGGCGACTGTTTAACAAAAACACAGGTCTCTGCAAAGCCGAAAGGCGAAGTATAGGGGCTGACACCTGCCCAGTGCCGGAAGGTTAAGGGAAGAGGTTAGCGCAAGCGAAGCTTTGAACCGAAGCCCCGGTGAACGGCGGCCGTAACTATAACGGTCCTAAGGTAGCGAAATTCCTTGTCGGGTAAGTTCCGACCCGCACGAATGGTGTAACGATCTGGGCGCTGTCTCAACGAGGGACTCGGTGAAATTGAATTACCTGTGAAGATGCAGGTTACCTGCGACTGGACAGAGAGACCCCATGGAGCTTTACTGTAACCTGACATAGGATTTTGTTGTTTCATGTACAGGATAGGTGGGAGGCAGAGAACTATTCTCGTTAGGGGGTAGGGAGCCACCCTTGGAATACCACCCTTGAAAGAACGAAATTCTAACCTAGGGCCCTGATCGGGTTCGGGGACGGTGTCAGGCGGGCAGTTTGACTGGGGCGGTCGCCTCCCAAAAAGTAACGGAGGCGCCCAAAGGTTCCCTCAGCGCGGTTGGAAATCGCGCGTGGAGTGTAAAGGCACAAGGGAGCTTGACTGTGAGAGAGACATCTCGAGCAGAGACGAAAGTCGGGCTTAGTGACCTGGTGGTTCCGCGTGGAAGGGCCATCAATCAACGGATAAAAGTTACCCTGGGGATAACAGGCTGATCTTCCCCAAGAGTCCACATCGACGGGAAGGTTTGGCACCTCGATGTCGGCTCATCGCATCCTGGGGCTGGAGCAGGTCCCAAGGGTTCGGCTGTTCGCCGATTAAAGCGGTACGTGAGCTGGGTTCAGAACGTCGTGAGACAGTTCGGTCCCTATCCGTCGCAGGCGTAGGAAACTTGAGGGGAGCCATCTACAATACGAGAGGACCTGGATGGACGCACCTCTGGTGTACCAGTTGTCCCGCCAGGGGCATAAGCTGGGTAGCTATGTGCGGAGTGGATAAGCGCTGAAAGCATCTAAGCGCCAAGCCCACCCCAAGATGAGGTTTCCCACGGAGATAGTCCGGTAAGACCCCAGGGAGACTACCTGGTAGATAGGCCGGGTGTGTAAGCATGGCAACATGTTTAGCTGACCGGTACTAATAGGTCGAGGCCTCGACTCTCGCGCTTAAGTTAGTTTCGCGTTAAGGATGAAGCCTTGTTCTCTTAAGTAGGTGAAACCGCAGGTTTTACCAGCCAGCGCAAGTAAAACCGTAGGTTTTACGAAAGCGATGCGAAACCTCTGGTTTCGCACGCAAGCGCAAGCAAGACCGAAGGGCTTGCGAAAGCGTCATTTCAAGGTACTTGCGCAGATGACAATCGAATACAGTTTTCCGGCGGTAATGGCAGAGGAGTCACACCCGTTCCCATCCCGAACACGGAAGTTAAGCCCTCTAGCGCCGATGGTACTTGGGTGGCAACGCCCTGGGAGAGTAGGTCACTGCCGGAAGTAATTTAGGAAGCCCCGCGAGATTCGCGGGGCTTTTGCATGTGCGCCAGGCTACATTCCGCAGCCAGCCGTCGGATATGGCGGCCTAATCATCAGTGATGAGTGAATCTAGGAGCCGAACCTCCGGCGAGGATAGGATGTGGGGAAATGTCGGCTTCCATGTGTCTTCGTTGACACGCGATGCGACGCGCCATACGATGCATGCGGTGATGCTCATGAAACAGTCAGGGCGTGGCTCCAAGGCCATAACCGCAAGAATCCCCCAGAGCGAATATGGGCTGCTTGGGGATTATGCTACCGCGCACGGCAAGTCGATCAACTCGGTTGTCTCAGATGCAATCGCAGTAGTGACGGCAGAAATCCGTCGGCGCGAGGCCCTTGAGGCCATCGATGCGTTTCAGAAGAAGGATGGCTTACGATCTGAGTCCACCGCTGTAGAGGAAGCGGGGGCAGGTTAGCATTACATTAAGCATTAGGTTTCCGAGTCCGGGCTTTTTGAGGGGGAACTCAAGATAGAACTTCCACCAGAGTTGCGTGATGCGGTCGTTCAGGAGATCGCCGGGATTCCAAGAAAGCGGCTGGCGGCCGCGGTTCGGGCACTCTCCCAGGAGTACCGGTCCGACAGGTCCGGGGGACACCGAAGTCCGGTTTTTGACAGAGCGGACGCACTTGCATACGCGGCGTTTCGCCTTCCTGCGACGTTTGCTGCGGTGTTCAAGGCACTTTTGCTGACCGGGGAGCGCGCGCCATTGTGGCACCCCCGAACTGTACTGGATGTTGGAGCAGGCCCGGGCACTGCAGTATGGGCTTCAGCGGCAGTTTGGCCAGGTCTAGCCGCAGCAACTTTGCTTGAGCGCCAAGAAGGCATGATTTCTCTTGGCAAGCGATTGGCGAAACGCTCGTTGCTTCCTGTTGTTCAGCAAGCCAACTGGGTCGATGCAGATCTGATGGCGCTGTGGGACAGCAATCCCCATGACCTAGTGGTGATGGCTTACGTCCTAGGCGAGTTGCCTGAGGAGCGGCGCACAAGCATCATCCGGAGGTTGTGGCAGGTTACCGGCGGTGTATTGGTTATCGTTGAGCCGGGAACTCCGGCGGGGTTCGTCCGTATCAGAGCGGCTAGGGACCAACTGCTGGCGCAAGGTGCCAGTGTTGTGGCTCCTTGCCCGCACCGCGGAGCGTGCCCCATGGCGCAGGGTGACTGGTGTCACTTTGCACAGCGCGTTGCCCGATCGCAGGTTCAAAGGCAGGTAAAGGACGCGGAGTTATCTTACGAGGATGAGAAGTTCTCTTTTGTTGCCGCCTCCCGCGATGCAACCCAGGGTGTTTCTGCACGTATTCCTGCACGAGTGATCCGACACCCACAGACAAGGCCAGGCCACATTCGTCTCGAGCTCTGCACCCCGACGGGCCTTATGAGTATCGTTGTTACCCACAAAGATCGCCAGGGGTTTAGGGCTGCTCGGGACGCAGAATGGGGCTCGACGTTTGACCCAGACTACATCCGACGGACCTGACTCGGTCTTGATGAACGCGCCGCGCCCCGATCAGCCGTGCGGGCGTTGTCGGACCATACACCTGCCAAAAACCACCTTGGAACAGGCATGTTGTGAATTCGTCAGTATATGTGTGACGTCCGAATCCGGAAACCACCGGAAGGCAATTGAATGGGCAGCCCAGAGAGGCGGGTCAGATTGTGGAAATACCGATAGGGTGTTGACAAGTCTGGGGATAACTGGCAAGTTCTGTGGATAATGTGCCACAATTTGGATGTCGGTCGCCTGCATGTCTTGGCGGGGTTCCACAAGGCGAGTCGGCCAGGTCACGATTTGACCGCTTTGGTGAGGTTTTCGCCAAGAAGCGCTCCGCTAACTCGCCGGACCCGCGCCCGGGAGCGAAGGCTCGAGCCCGCGACGCCCAAAACCCAGCATACAACCTGCAGTCCCAGACATTGCGAGTGATCTTCCGGTCTACGGACTGGTATTATGTAAACTAGAGTTTCTCCAAGACTTAGGACAAGGGAGAGATGGAGCATGTCGAAAAGGGTACTGAAGATTGCCGTGTTTGCAGCGCTTGTCATGGCGATTGCGATTCCCGCGGTGAGCCTTGCAGCCCCGGCAGCGGATTCAGGAAAAATGACTCAGCAGGCGTCTTGGCAACAGACCAGGGCACCATTTCAGATTTGGTCGGGATGGGGTTACAAGCCTTGGGGAGGAACTGGGCTAGATTACTCGATCCACCATTCTGCTGAGAAGAACGAGTTGATCTTGTACGTATTCAACAACACCCGGAAGCCTATCACTGTCACCACTCCCACAAGTCAGATGGTTGACTTCGCCCTTTGGAAGGACGGGCAGTTGGCATGGCGCGCGTCAGCTGGCAAGAACTATCTCCAGACAGTCACCACAGAAACATTTAAGCCCGGAGAAGGCAAGTCGTACAAAGAGAGCCTGCCCTGGCTGCCCACGGGCACCTATTTCGCCCAGGCGTATTTCCTGGGTGAAACCAAGTGGCATCCAGTGGCGTCCGCCTACATCTGGATGCGTACGTACGAACCGGTGCAGTACAGCATCGATTACCTCGCTCCTAACTGGTTCAATGGGACGCCCAGACTCAGAGTTGCCATCAAGAACGTCTCAGGCAAGGACATTACCCTGCCTTACCAGTATGGGTATCAGATCCTGGTGAAGAAAGCGGGAGCCAGGGAGTACTTGGGCTACGTCGGCATGGGGCAGTCTTTGGGTACCATAGCCAACGGCGCTACCCGGTACGCTTTCGTGAACCTCAATAACCTGGAACCCGGTGCATATCAGGCTGACGTTAGGTCCAACATAGGGACCGGGCGCTACGTTACCATGGCGTCTACCCGGTTCTACGTTTGGTAGACGAGCGCCATAGAAAGGCCAGGTAAACAGGCTAGTATGATAGGTCGGGCAAAATGCGGACATTGTGTTTAGATAAGGCAGACGGCCACGGAAATGCGGCACAAGAGGGCCAGGGGGCATGGGCGTCCCTGGCCCTAACTCAGTCAATTGCCCGCGGTCCGAGGGCAGCCGTTCCGCCACGGGCCCAAAGATGCAGGTAGCCATAGTCGACGAAGAGTTTGCACTTGCGCCCCACTCCTGGTAATTGATATCATGCCCCAGGAGCCTTGCGCTTTTTTTGACTGCAGGAGGAGATGCCTTATGAAGGATTATTCCACGGAAAACATCCGAAACGTTGCCTTTGTCTCCCATAGCGGCGCCGGGAAAACAACCGTAGGTGACGCTATGCTTTACGTAACTGGCGGAAACGACAGGTTTGGGAGAATCGATGACGAGACGTCGATTCTTGATTTTGATCCCGAAGAAATTAGAAGGAAGACTACGATTACTACCTCGGTCGCCCCTGTAGAGTGGAAGGGCAAAAAGGTAAACATTCTGGACACGCCCGGGTATTTCGACTTTGTGGGTGAGGTACGATCCTCCCTCCGGATTGGTGACGGGGCCGTCGTTATCATCGACGCCACAGGCGGAGTCGAGGTTGGGACCGAACTGGTGTGGCAGTACGCAGAGGAGTACAAAGTGCCCCGGCTTCTTGTGGTCAACAAACTAGACAGGGAAAATACCGATTTCGACTCGGTTGTAGCCAAGATAAACGAATCTTTTGGCGGTCACGCCATACCCTTATATCTTCCTGCAGGTAAGCAAGGCTCATTAAGCGGCGTGGTTGACGTCATCCGCAACAAGATGTACAAGACCAACCCCGACGGAAAGTGCGTTGAGGGCCAGGTCCCCGGGGATCTCCAAGATGCTATTGCAACCGTCAAAGAGCAACTCAAAGAAGCTGCTTGCGATGGAGATGACGACTTGATGGAGAAGTACCTGGAAGAAGGGGACCTAAGCGATGACGACGTTCTGCGCGGCTTAAGACTAGCGTGCGTGGCAGGCAAAGTGTTCCCAGTGGTTCCTCTATCCGCCGCAAGACTCGTTGGAGTAAGTCAGTTACTGGACTCCATAGTGGAATACCTGCCTTCACCCGAGGACGTTCCCTTCATGCAGGGCACTAAGCCCGGCACGGATGAAGAAGTCGTCCGATCGGCAAGTCAATCTGACCCTTTCTCTGCGCTGGTGTTTAAGACCACGGCTGACCCCTATGTGGGCAAACTCACGCTTTTCCGGGTCTATTCGGGGAGATTCACCTCCAACGGGACGTCTTTCAACTCGACAAAGGGCAGGACCGAGAGGATAGGCCAGCTATATACCATCAAAGGCAAATCCCAAGAACCCGTGGCTTCGGTCGTCGCCGGGGATATTGGCGCTGTGGCTAAACTCCAAGAGACGTTGACAGGAGACACTTTGTGCAGCGCTGACGGTCCCGTTGTGTATCCGCCCATCAAGTTCCCGGCCCCTGTATACTCCGTGGCGGTCCACCCCAAGACCAAAGGCGACGAAGACAAGATTGGCACGGGCCTCGCTAGACTTACAGAGGAAGACCCCACCATTCGGGTGGAACGGAACGCCGAGACCTCGGAGACTATTCTTTCGGGACTGGGCGAAGTCCATGTGGACGTTACCACCGGAAAGCTTAAGAGGAAATTTGGGGTGGATGTGGAGCTGACCAACCCGAGGATTCCTTACAGGGAGACCATCAAGGGTTCGGCCAAGGCTGAAGGAAGACATAAGAAGCAGACGGGCGGGCGCGGCCAATTTGGTCACGTCTGGATCGAGTTTGAGCCCGTGGAAGATAAGGAATTTGAATTTGTTGACAAGATCTTCGGAGGCGCGGTCCCCAGACAGTTCATACCGGCTGTGGAAAAAGGTTTGAAAGAAGCGCTACCCGAGGGGGTTCTAGCAGGCTACCCTGTAACCAACATCAGGGCTATATTGTACGATGGTTCGTTCCACCCTGTGGACTCTTCGGAAATGGCGTTCAAAATAGCGGCTTCCTTGGCATTTAAGAAGGGTTTAGCAGATGCCCAGCCAGTCATCTTGGAGCCTATTATGAGGCTTGAGGTGATGGTGCCAGAGCAGTTCATGGGAGATATCATGGGGGATCTCAACAAGAAGCGCGGCCGTATCCTGGGGATGGAGACCAAAGGCCACATCCAGGTGATCAAGGCCACGGCGCCCCTTGCGGAAATCCAAAAGTATGCTATCGATCTGAGGTCCATGACCCAGGGTCGCGGCCTCTTCACTGTGGAGTTCGACCACTACGACGAGGTCCCTGGCAACATTGCAGAAGATATTATCGAAGCGTCCAAGAAGGAGAAAGAGCAGTCGAAGTAGAGAGACGCCGAAGCACAGAGAAGTAAAGAGACGATGCCCCTGCGGTGTATGGACATGGCCGCAGGGGCATTTACCTATTTCCACAGGTTTTGTATCTTGATGCCTTTATAGTAGTAGTTCACAATATCCTTTGCTGACTTCCCTCGCTGGGCCATGAGCCAGGCTCCCCACTGAGACATTCCGACTCCGTGGCCATCGCCTCGCCCTCGCATAGACACAGAGTCTCCTTCCATGCGGAGCTCATCCACCAAAGTGGATTTCATCTGGCGGTCTCCAATGGCCAGCCTAAAGGACGGAGCCGAGACCTCCTTTCCGTTGATAATAAGGGTCTCCGCCCTGCCTGAAGGGCCTTTGCGGCCAATCTTCACCGATGTTACGTATCCTACCTCGGTTCCCAGGGACGAGCAGGCCTTGGACACGGCATCGTTGCTGAAGGTGTAGCGCCAAGTCTGAACGGGCTCAGTCTGGACGTCTGTGACAGGAGTGACGTAGGGCGTGGATTCTTTCCTGAAGTTCAATCCTTCAACTGCAGACGCGGTCTTGCCTCCGGATGCTGCGTGAAACCAAGCCATAATAGGCTGGCCCTTGTAGGTTATTACTTGGCCCCGGGTATTCTTGACTGCGGCCTTCACCTTGTCATTGACCCTTGCCGCGTTGTACGCCTGAAACTCCTTAGGGTTCGTGCTGGCCTGGGCGTTTCGTCCCGAGATGTTGCCTTCCTGGAGTTTCTTCATTGTGAAAGTCCTCGCTACAATGGTCTGGGCTTCAAGGGCCTGGGCGGGCCATGTGGGTTCCATTTCTGCAGCAACTACGCCCTCGAGGTAGGTCTCCAGGGGCATTGACTTGATCTCACCAGTCTCGTGAAAGTACACTGAGATGGTGGGTTCCTGGGTGACCTTGGGAACCTGACCCCTGTCTTGCTGGCCTCTAATGGCCACTGCCAGGATGACGGCAATGAGTATGCCGGGTATCCAAAGCCATTTGTCGTTTTTGAAAATGTCCCTCAAGCCCCGAGGATTTGTCGGCATTGCCTGCACCTCCGTTTTTGCGCGTGCCAGCGTGTCGTGTGGTCAACCGGCGCTTCGTCATCTAGTTTCCCCCCGTCCTAACCCGTAAAACCCCGCACGCCCTTGAGTGGCGAAGTTTCGCCATGGTAGCATTTAGGCAGAATAACCCGGAGGTGGTTTTGTGGACTACGATGTGCTCATTGTGGGAGGCGGTCCCGCGGGTATGACAGCCGCCATTTATTCGGCGCGAGCGGGCTTCCAAACGGTCTTGCTGGACCCTATGGGCGGCGGAGGGCTGGTAAGCACCACCGACATGATACATAACTACCCGGGATTCCCAGAAGGAGTCTCAGGATTTGGACTTATGGAGTCCATGTCAGAACAGGCGAAAACCTACGGCGCCAAGATCCTGTATGGAGAAGTCGAGGACTTGCGCCAGGATAACAACCTTTTTCGTGCCCGGGCTTCTGAAGAGGAATATGTTGCCCGGACGGTGATCTATGCGGCGGGAACCACGCCCAGGAAACTGGGAGTGCCTGGAGAAGCCGAACTCATAGGCAGAGGAGTCGGTTTCTGCGCCACCTGCGATGGGCCGCTCCATAAAGACAAAGTGGTCGCCGTGGTGGGCGGGGGCGATTCGGCTCTCACAGCAGCCGAGTTTTTGACCAGGTTTGCCAGAGAAGTAATGGTCATACATCGCCGCGACCAGTTCAGAGCAGGTCAGGCAGCGGTTAAGCGCATAATGGGCCACCCCAAAATCACCTTGAAGATTCCTAGCGTTGTCAGGGAGATTCGGGGGAACGACCGCTTGTCCTCAATCCTGGTTGAGGACCTAGTCTCAAAGGAAATCCGGGAGATTCCCGTGGATGGGCTCTTCCTGTACATCGGTTGGAACCCCAACGTGGCTCCTATCAGGAATCTGGTTGACATAACGCCATCGGGGCACGTCAGGACCGGCGAGGATATGTCCACCAAGACGCCGGGACTCTTTGTGGCAGGTGACATCAGGGAGAAACCCTTCAGACAAGTGGCTACCGCTGTGGGTGACGGCGCCAACGCAGCGTGGTCAGCAGAACGCTTCCTCATGGAAGAGCGTTAGGAGATTGCCGAGGCCGCCGGATAGGTGAAGGCTGGGGAGTGGACGAATATTAAGGAATAGACGAAGGTTGAGGAACTGCAGATGACAGGCGAACAGGCAACCCGGGGCAACGTTTGTGCGGTTGTAAGACTTTTGCCCAAAGTCAAGCACCGGGCGTTTTACGGTCACCCTTGGATTTTCTCTAACGAAATCGAGTCGGTGGAGGGTTCCCACCAACCCGGCGACATTGTGGAAGTCCGGGACAGGCGAGACAGATTTGTGGGCTTAGGCTACATAAATCCGAAATCCACCATCACTGTCCGCATTTTGACCAGGGAACGAAGACCCATCGATGAAGACTTCTTTAGGGAACGTGTTGCCATGGCAGTTGGATACCGTCAGTTGCTGTACGGGATAGAAGGTTCTTTCGGGAACAACCCCGGGGGATTCCGTCTCGCTTTCTCAGAAGCCGATTTCTTGCCAGGGCTGATCGCAGACATCTTCGGGGGGTACCTGGTGTTCCAGACCCTCACGTTAGGCATCGACCGCTGGAAAGACGTCATTGTGCAGGCGTTGGTGGCCGCAGTCCGTCCCAAGGGCGTCTACGAGCGAAATGACGCCCCTGTCCGGAAACTGGAAGGGCTGGGGCTTCAGTCCGGATACATAGGCGAGCCTTTCGACCCCTTGGTGGAAATGGACGAAAACGGCGTCAAGGTCGTTGTGGATGTTCAAAGAGGTCAAAAGACCGGGTACTTCCTGGACCAAAGCGACAACAGGTTGGCAGTAAGGCCGTTTTGTGCCGGCAAGACGGTCTTGGACGCTTTCTCCTACTCTGGGGGATTTGGGCTATCGGCTGCCAAGGCAGGCGCTTCTCAAGTTGCGTGTCTCGATGCATCTCAGGCTGCCCTAGACTTGGCCCGGGCCGGAGCCGAGAGGAATGGGGTTTTGGAAAAGGTGTCGTTTAGGGCCGGAAACGCCTTTGATGTTCTTAGGGAATTGGAGGGTTGCGGCGCCGGTTTTGACGTAGTTGTGCTAGACCCGCCTGCCTTCGCACGGTCCAGAAGGATGGCCGAGAAAGCCATAGCGGGCTACAAAGAGATCAACCTGCGGGCCATGAAACTTGTGAAAGAGGGAGGATTCCTCTGTACGTCTTCGTGCTCTCAGCATGTGACCCGGGAGGAATTCGACGCCATGCTAGATGACGCAGCCAGTGACGCCAAGAGCGCTGTGCGGATTGTCCAGCGCCAAGGTCAGCGAGCCGATCATCCGGTTCTTGCAGGAGTGCCCGAGACCGAGTATCTCAAGTTCCGCATCTGCCAGGTATTCCGGTCAATGTGATCGGAGCCTTCCTGAATCCTTCCCAGACGTTTGCCTCAAACACGTATTGCATCTTTCCGCCGAAGGTGTATTATTGAAATGAAGGTCAAGGAAAGACAAAGGCAAACCGTCGTGCCCAAAGGCAGGTGACATACATGGCAAGCTTAGCAGATCTGATAGAAGCATATATACAACGTCTTGTGGAGGCTGGAGAAGGCGTCGCCGAGATTCAGAGGACTCTCTTGGCAGAGCGGTTCAGGTGCGCTCCTTCCCAGATATCCTACGTTATATCGTCTCGTTTTTCACCTGAGCGAGGCTACATCATAGAGTCTCGCAGGGGCGGAGGGGGGTATATCCGCCTCATAAGGGTGGAACTTGAGGACGAGGACTTGCAGGAGATGATGAGCCAGGTTGGCTCGTACTTGAGCCAGAGTGAAGCCTACGACTACCTGGAACGTCTTTTTGACGAAGGCTTCATGGATGAAAAGACCTTCCAGGTGATGAGGGCCGCCACTTCTAGGAAAGCCCTGACGCTGGTCCTGCCGGACCGGGACATGATTCGTGCCAATGTGTTTAAGGCCATGCTAAACGCCTATTTTGCCACGAGACAGAGGAGTGAGGAGTCATGATGTGCGAAGACTGCGGCAAGATGCCGGCAATTGTGCATTTCGAACAGATGGTTAACGGTAAAAAAATCGCCATGAACCTGTGTCGCGATTGTGCAGAGAAGCGCGGGGTCCTTAGTGTCTTCCTTCAGCCGTCTTTCTCCATAAACAACCTTCTGTCGGCTCTCTTGGGATCCCAGATGAAAAACCCATCTATTCCCGAAGTGGCGGGCGAAGAGCAAAGGTGTCCGGTGTGCGGGATGACCTATCGGGATTTTGCCAGGGCAGGAAGGCTTGGGTGTTCTCGCTGCTATGCGACTTTTGAGGACGAACTTGAGCCACTTCTGCGGAGGATACACGGTTCTGAGAGGCACGTAGGTAAGGCGCCTGCAAAAGTCGGTGGAATGGCCCAGTACAGGCGGGAACTAGAGCAGCTAAGGAAGGACCAGGCAGCGGCCGTAGCCGCCGAAGCCTACGAGAAGGCGGCGGAGATTCGAGACAAAATCAAGGCCGTGGAGAAAGAACTCCGGGGTGACAAGTCATGAGAGGCAAAGAGAGAAGCGCGCTAGACGCCATAGTTGGGAGTTCATCCTCGCCGTGGATGGATGGGAGCGGAAGTTTGGCTGATGTGGTTATCTCGTCAAGGGTGCGGCTGGCGAGGAACCTAAGGGACGTGCCGTTTCCTCATCTCCTAGAAGAAACCCAGGCCAAGGATGTCGAAGACCGGGTCTTCAGAGCTATTTCGGATCTCAACGCTAAAGGCACCTGGGGGGAACTCTTAGGCATCGACTTGGCCTTGGAGTCCCCCTTGGACAGGCTGGTGCTCGTGGAGAAGCACCTCATGAGCCCGCAGCACGCTGAGACCGGGTATGGCAAGGGGCTGGCCACCAGGCGCGATGAGCGGGTCTCCATCATGGTCAACGAAGAGGATCATCTGAGGATTCAGTGCCTCTACTCTGGACTGGAACTGGACGAGGCTTGGATAACCGCTAGCGGGACCGATGACCTTCTGGACGAGAGACTGGATTTTGCCTACGACGAGACCGTGGGCTTTCTCACTGCGTGCCCTACCAACGCCGGAACAGGGTTAAGGGCATCGGTTATGGTGCACCTTCCTGCATTGGCTATGGGCGATGAAGTGTCCAGGGTTTTGGCGGCGGTCAACAAACTCGGCTTGGTGGTGCGAGGCATATATGGCGAGGGCAGCGAGGCCAAGGGGAACGTGTTCCAGATCTCAAACCAGATAACCTTGGGTCAGACCGAAAAGGAGATAATCGAGAATCTGTCCCTTGTGGCCAAACAGGTGGTAGCCGAAGAGAAGAGGTACCGAGATAACCTGCTCAAATCCAAGCGTCCCGAACTGGAAGACCGCATATTCAGGGCATGGGGAATACTGACTAACGCCAGAAAGATGACTTCTTCCGAGGCTTGGCAACTGTGGTCTGACGTTAGGCTTGGGGTGGATCTTGACATGATGCCAGGCATCGACGTTAAAGGAATCAACGAGATATTGGTGATTTCTCAGCCCAACTTCGTGCAAAGGACAATCGGAAAGGCTTTGGCGCCGGAGGAGAGGGACGTTTTGCGCGCCAGCCTTATTCGTAAGCATTTGAAGTAACGAGGAGGAACAAAAAGGGTTTGGAAAGCAGAGGGGGGTTCAATCTGTGAACGGAAAGCTGAGATATACAGAACGCGCCATGGCAGTTCTCACTTGGGCGCAGGAAGAGGCCCGAACCAGGGGCGCAGACGCCATGGACACAGAACACATATTGCTTGGGCTTCTGCGTCAGCCCGAGAGCATTGCTGTGCAGGTTATTAGAGCCATGGGTCTGAACCCGAACCAGGTCCTGGAGGAAATCAATAGTGCCACAGAGAGAAAGCCGTCGGCTTCTGCCATAGAGGCAGCCAGTCCTTCGGCCAAAAGAGTGCTTCAGATGGCGGCAGAAGAGTCCTTGCGCCTGGGGCACTCTTGGATAGGAACCGAGCACCTGTTGCTTGCCCTTCTCCGGGAAGAAGACGGCCTAGCAGCTCAGATTATGATTAAGCAGGGCGGAGATCTGGATAGGGCCCGTGAAGAGGTGGTCAAGAGAGTAGGCGGCTCCTTGAGCGGCGGGCCTGAAGGCACTGGAGAGACCCGGCAGGGGGCGGGAGCAGGTCACGCAAGACGTGGAGACAAGAGGACTCCCACTCTGAACAACTACGGCCGAGATCTCAACGAAATGGCAACCCAAGGGAAACTTGACCCGGTCATTGGCAGAGAGAAAGAAATTGAGAGAGTCATTCAGATCCTCTCCAGGAGGACCAAGAACAACCCTGTCCTCATAGGTGAGCCCGGCGTAGGCAAGACAGCTGTGGCAGAGGGCCTTGCTCAGGCCATAAACGATGGGACGGTTCCTGAGACGCTCAAGAACCGACGAGTTGTGACTCTGGACTTGGCAGCGCTGGTGGCTGGGACTAAGTACCGGGGCGAGTTTGAGGAGCGGTTGAAGAAAGTCCTAGAAGAGATACGGCGCGCCGGCAACGTCATCCTGTTCATTGACGAAATGCACACAATAATCGGCGCCGGAGGAGCAGAAGGGGCCATTGACGCTTCCAGCATCCTGAAGCCCATGTTATCCAGAGGAGAACTTCAGTGCATCGGCGCCACAACTTTAGATGAGTATCGTAAGCATGTGGAGAAGGATGCCGCCCTTGAACGGCGTTTCCAGCCGGTCCTTGTGTCGGAGCCCACTGTGGTTCAGACCATGGAGATCCTCAAAGGCCTTAGGGACCGGTACGAGGCTCATCACAAGGTCAAGTACACCGATGACGCGCTGGATAGCGCGGTACGTCTGTCAGACCGCTACGTTGCTGATAGGTTTCTTCCTGACAAAGCCATAGACCTCATAGACGAGGCGGGCTCCAGGGTGAGAATGAAGGCTTTTGAGGCGCCTACCGACCTTAAGGACATGGAGGCAGACATCGAGAGACTGGCAAAGGAAAAGGAATCTGCCGTAGCCCAGCAGGAGTTCGAAAGGGCCGCAGAGTTCCGCGACAAAGAGCAGGAGCTTCGCAAACTTCTTGAGGACAAGAAGAAGGATTGGCAGAAGTACGACGTTCCGGTGAAATCCACGGTTACGGAAGACGACATTTCTGCTATCGTTTCCGACTGGACCGGAATACCGGTGACTAAATTGGCCACTGCCGAGACAGAGAGACTGCTGTCTTTGGAAGACGAACTCCACAGGCGGGTTATTGGTCAGGATGAAGCCGTAGATGCGGTCGCTCGGGCGGTCAGACGATCCCGAGCGGGACTTAAGGATCCAAAGCGGCCAATCGGTTCTTTCATCTTCTTGGGGCCTACCGGAGTTGGCAAGACGGAGCTGGCTAGGACTTTGGCCGAAGCCCTGTTTAACGACGAAGATGCCATGGTAAGGCTGGACATGTCCGAGTACCAAGAACGGCATACTGTGTCCAGGCTGGTGGGCGCACCTCCAGGTTATGTTGGGTACGATGAGGGTGGCCAGTTGACCGAAGCGGTGCGAAGAAGGCCCTACTCGGTCATTCTCCTGGATGAAATCGAGAAGGCGCACCCGGACGTGTTCAACGTCCTGTTGCAGGTGCTAGAAGACGGAAGGTTGACTGAGGCTCGGGGCAGGACTGTGGACTTCAGGAACACGGTCATCATAATGACTTCAAACGCCGGCGCAGAGGCCATCCACGGCAGAGCGGTCCTAGGGTTCACAGCGGCTCGGGATACTGAGAAGGCTCACGTTGAGATGAGGGATAGGGTGATGGATGCCGTCAAGGCTATCTTCCGGCCCGAATTCCTTAACAGAGTCGACGAGATAATTGTGTTCCACGCTCTTGGCGTAGAGCATCTCAAGTCGATAGTGGATTTGCAGTTGGCGGCCGTTACGTCGCGGCTCAAGGAGTCTTCGGACATCGACATCGCTGTCACTGACAAGGCCAAGGAGAGGCTTATCAACGAGGGGACTGATCCCGACTACGGCGCAAGGCCTCTTAGGCGGGCCATTCAGCGGCTCGTGGAAGACCCCCTGTCTGATAGGGTCTTAAGGGGCGAGTTTAGTCCCAAGGAAACCGTGGTAGTAGACTTGGATGATGCCGGAAACCTCACGTTTACGTTAAGAGAAGATGTTGCAGGCGGAGAAGACGGCAACGGCCAAGAGGGCTAGGGCAGACGCCTGACTCGGCGGCAGAGGCCCGAGTCACGGAGCATGTCGAAGGAAGCGAGAATCGCGGCGTAGAATCAGATTCTTTGAAAGGATTGATTCTATGCCGCGTTCTTCTTCTAGATTCGCCTGTTCTGCCTGCGGTTTCCAGACCCCCCGCTGGTACGGTAGGTGCCCCCAGTGCGGGGAATGGAACACTTTGGGCGAGGAATTCCAACGGGAGGTTAGCCCGGCTGCCAAAGGTGTTCGGGCCAAGTTTGTGGTTTTGTCACAAGTGCCCAAAGAGGATGTATACCGCTTTCCCAGCGGCATGAAAGAACTTGACCGCGTTCTTGGGGGCGGTTTTGTTCCAGGTTCTGTGGTGCTATTAGGGGGAGAACCGGGCATAGGGAAGTCGACCCTCCTTCTATCGGTGGCAGACAGCGTTTCCAAGCACTATGGCCGAGTGTTGTACACCTCGGGAGAGGAATCCCAGGGCCAGGTCAAGATGCGGGCCGATCGCTTAGGCGTTGGGTCAACCGAGTTGTACTTCGCGTCGGAACAGGATGTAGACGCAGTGCTGGCTCTGTGCGATGAACTGAAACCTCGCTTCTTGATAGTTGACTCCATTCAGACCTGCGAGGACACTGCTGTGACGGCACTTCCCGGCGGTCCCACCCAGGTGAGGTCATGCGCCACCAAACTGCAGCAGTACGCCAAGGCTCAGGGCGTGTGCCTGGTGATGGTAGGGCATACGGTCAAGGCCGGAGGCATAGCAGGGCCAAGGCTTCTAGAGCACCTGGTCGACTGCGTTCTGTATTTTGAAGGCGACAGTAACCATCTTTACCGAGTAGTGCGAGCTCAAAAGAACAGGTTTGGAGCGACCAACGAAGTAGCAGTGTTTCAGATGGAAGATAGGGGAATTGTGGAGGTATCTGACCCTTCAGGAATCTTCCTGTCTGAGCGAAGTGAGGGGAATGTGGGGTCGTGTGTGGCCGTTGCTCTTAAGGGCAATCAGGCGATTTGCCTGGAGGTGCAGGCTCTTGTAGCCACAAGCGTATACGGCGCTCCTCGCCGGGTGACAAGCGAGATAGACCATCAGAGGGCTTCTCTAATACTGGCGGTTCTCGCCAAAAAGATGGCCTCGGCGCTAGACGGCAGGGACGCCTTCGTTAAGGTCGCAGGCGGCATACGTGTGGATGAGCCGGGAATCGACGTGGCCTGCGCGATTGCCCTTATGTCCAGCTACTACGACAAACCTGTCAAGTCGGGGCTGGCTTGTTTCGGCGAAATCGGGCTTTCAGGCGAAATCAGAATGGTATCCCGTATGGAAGATAGAGTCAAAGAGGCCCTTCGGACGGGTTTTACAAAAGTGCTTGTCCCTGCGGGTTTTCTCAGGAAGGCTAAAGCTAGTCCCAACATAATCGGCGTTTCGTCTGTGGGCGATGCAGTTGGCAACGCCCTTATAAGCCCAAGTTAAGCCACACCTGGTAGGCCAAGCAACCGGTCAACCGATATTTGGCCTAAGAGAAGTTAAAGATACCTAGACAGGCTATCCTATCCTGTTCTTTGATGAGAATGTCGTACAAGTTGAGATTGGTGAGGTTACACAGGGCTGCTAGGTAGAAGAGGTTACGGCCGATCTCATCCTCAAGCACTTCGGTGCAGTGGTCGCAAAGTTTACCTTTTATGTGGGTGCTCATATACTCCTTGAGTGATTCAAGTGATTCCAGGTCGGGTGGGATCTGCTGTTTGACGGCAACTACCTCGATGCATCCGCAGTTGGTGACAGCTTTGGACACTGCGCGGTTCACCCTGCTTGCTGATTCAGTCAGTTTGCTCATGACGTCGAGGATGCTGCGGTGTCTCACGAGATAATCGTCCACGGTCTCCTGAAAACCGTCACATAGGAGGTCTTTCACTTGTTTTCACCTCGCAGAAGGTCGTTGGAGGCGTTTCTGGTGGACGTGGCGGGATTCGAACCCGCGGCCTTTCGGATGCGAACCGAATGCTCTCCCACTGAGCCACACGCCCACCTTTGCAACTGCACGCGAGTACAATTCTACTGTAGCGCCGTCTAACAGTCAAGAAAGCATCTAGAGGGGTATTTTCGAGAGCTAGGTTTCAGAGAAAAGATTGTCCTCGAGCATCTGGATGGCCTGATCGCGGTCCCAGCTTTGTGCCAGGATAAGTTCGGATATCAGGATTTCCTTAGCGCTGTCGAGCATCTTGCGTTCGCCGGTGGATAGTCCCTTTTCCCGCTCGCGGACCGATAGATTCCTGACCACATCGGCCAGCTCGAACACATCCCCGCTCTTGATCTTTTCGAGATTGCTTCTATACCGCCTGTTCCAGTTAGAGGACATGGCAGTGCACTCTTGCCGGAGAACCGTCATTACCTGTTCTACCTCAGCAGAGTTGATGACGTCTCTAAGGCCGATTTCCTCGGTGTTGTCCACCGGGATCATCACTTTCATATCTCCGATGGGAAGCCTTAGCACGTAGTACCGATGAGTCTTGCCCAGGATTTCCTTTTCTTCGACTCCCTCTATGGTGCCGGCGCCGTGCATTGGGTAGACAACGCGGTCACCTACATTAAACATCCTCATACCTCCCATTGCACCTTGCATACGCAATTGTACCATTAACTGGGGTCGGGGGTCAAACGCCAATGCCTCCCAATACATCCCAGGGCCGATGCCCAAGGGTAGCCTGGGTTCCGCAACGCGATTTACCTGGCAGTACCCTTGAGCCAGTCCTTCTTCTTATTGGCTGTCCAGAACCGTTGGCATATAATAAAAGATGCCCAAGTTACAAAGGAGGAGATGCTGGAATTGCAGAAATCGCGACCTTATTTCGCTGTTTTTGGGGCTCTTACAGGTGGAGTGGCAGGATTTTACCTGGTTGGCCCAATTGGCAGAGCCCTAAAGACCGAACTGGGCATTTGGGAAGGTGCGGGAATAGTCCTGTTTACCGCTGCAGTTGCCGCGGTGATTTTGTTCTTCTCGGGCCCCGTCATCGCCAGGCTGGTTGCAGCGGGAGTCGATTGGATCGAAAAGAGGGTTGTGCGGCTTTCCCTCACGGACATTATGGTAGGAGTCGGGGGTCTTGTTGTTGGACTTATAATTGCCAATTTATTGGCCCCGTCCCTAGCCAGGATCCCGGTAGTGGGAAGCTTTCTCCCGTCCATCGTCCTGGTTGTCTTGTCGTACATCGGGATAGCGGTGGCCCGGAGCAAGAAGGACGATCTGGTGGCCATAAGCCCAGGGCGTCTCAGGCAGGCCGCCAGGGCATCTAGGCCGGCCAAGACCGGGGACAAAAGAGGCGAACTCCCCGTAGGCCAATCGGCGCCCAAACTGCTGGACACCAGCACCATTATTGATGGGCGCATTGTGGACATCTGCAAATCGGGGTTTGTGGAAGGCCCCATCGTTATACCCCATTTCGTTCTAGACGAACTCCGGCGTATCGCCGACTCGTCGGATAACCTCAAAAGGAACAAGGGTAGGCGTGGGTTGGATACTTTGAACACCCTGCAGAAAGACGAGTCTGTGGGCGTGTTGACTTGGGAGTGGCCTACAGGTTCCGATCAGGACGTAGACTCTCTTCTCCTGAAGATGGGAAAAGCTACTGGGGCCGAGATTATCACCACCGATTACAATCTGGCCAAGATCGCTGAACTTCAGCAAGTGGGAGTTCTTAACGTCAACCAGCTGGCCAACGCTTTGAAACTCATGGTAGCCCCGGGGGAGGAACTTCTGGTAGAGGTTCATCGCGAAGGCAAACAGCCCGGTCAGGGAGTAGGGTATCTGGATGATGGTACAATGGTCGTTATCGAGCAGGCTAGGAGGTACCTAAACGAGGCTATCCCAGTGGTCGTCACCAACGTCCACAGCACTGCTCAGGGCAGGATGATTTTTGCCAAACCCAAGTACCTTGAGAGAGGGCAAGCAGTTGAATGACTGCCTTTGGGCAATTGTTCCCGCCGCAGGGATGGGGGTTAGGGCGGGGCAGGGAATTCCCAAGCAGTTTGCACCCGTTGGCGGAAGGCCTGTCCTGGAATTGACCTTGTCTCGTCTTCTGGATATTCCTGAGGTAGACGGAGTCGTTGTGCCGCTTCCCCCCGGATTTCACGGCTATGGGGGGTTTTTAGGGAGCATGGGCTCCCCCAAAAGGCCCGTGATCACCTTGACAGGCGGCGCCACCAGGCACGAATCGGTACGACTCGCCCTTAGGGAGGTTCCCCAAGATGCCAGTTGGGTGGCGGTGCATGACGCTGCTCGCCCTTTCGTCACAAAGGACCTTTTATATCGCGTATGGACTGCCGCCAGGGAGCACGGCGCCGCTATATGTGGAGTAAGGTTAAGCGATACTGTGAAGAAGGTGCGGGATGGTGCGGGCGCCGAACCCGCTTGCTTTGTTGAGGCCACCCTGGATAGGGATGCTCTAGTGAACGTCCAGACCCCTCAGGTGTTTATGGCCGGCCTTCTCAAGGAGGCTCACAGGGAGGCCGAGGCCAAAGGATGGCCCTGTACCGATGATAGTCAGCTGGTTGAGACCCTAGGCCACCCTGTGGCTGTGGTCCAAGGAGAATGCACTAACCTCAAGATCACTAATCCTGAGGATTTCGATTTGGCCGAGGCAATTCTGGCTCGTCAGGGGCAGGTTCGGGGGACACATACCGTCACGGGGTTCGGTTTTGACGTGCATCCCCTGGAGCGGGGCAGGAAGTGTGTGCTAGGCGGCGTTGATATCCCGTCGGATACGGGTCTCCTTGGACATTCCGACGCCGATGTGCTGCTTCACGCTATCATGGACGGAATTCTTGGGGCTCTAACCAAGGGTGATATCGGAGTGTGGTTTCCACCCGGCGATCCCAAGTACAAGGATGTTTCCAGTTTGGAACTTATGGGTAACCTCTGGCAGTTGCTTCGCGGAGAAGCCCGGGTGCTTCACGTAGACGCGACTGTGGTGGCCGAGGCTCCCAAGGTTTCCCCGTACTATTCGGAGATTAGGGGGAACATAGCACGGGCGCTGGAGATGGAACCCGATAGAGTGTCCATCAAGGCGACTACTGCGGAGCGATTAGGCGCCTTGGGACGCCAAGAAGGGATAGCCGCCTTTGCCGTGGTTACGCTGGCAAGGCACGACTCTAAGTATCGTTTCGGAGGGACATATAGTGAGCGATGTGACTCGTGATTCCAGGGATGGCGCTGATGCCGCCCACGCCCACACAGGACCCAAGGAAACTTCCCTCAAAGTCAAGGTGTTGTACTACCCCTACATGGGTACTAACGTAGATACCGAGAGGCTGCTTCTCTTGGCTAGGCTGTGTTACGCGCCTATGGGCATTGGCAGGCTGGAGTCCCTTCTGACAGGGGACAAGCCTTCCAAGGAGGAGACGGGGCGCTTTATCAGAAACCTGATTGCATCGGGACACTATGGGGCTTTGGAGCACTGGCACACGACTTTCGCGGTGGAAGGGTACTCGAGGATCTCCAGCCAGCAAAACGACAGGCACAGGCTGATGAAGGTCTTCAAGGATCACGGGGTTGTCTACTTCAACGAACCCGTTCAGGCTTCCCAGGATCTGTCCCAGCTTCAGCAATCCCAGCGCTACGTTAAGGAGGACAGTTTCCGGTACATAGCGCCGCCTAGCTTTGACTCTCAGCCTGAGTTTCTGGCGAGGTTCAAGAGGCTTCAGGATGAGGTCATGGACATGCAGCGAGAAGGTTTGGCTTTGGGGCTGCCGGCAGAGGATGTGAGGTTCGCTCTCACCAATGCCACTGAGACGCGGTTCGTCATAACCACCAACGCTCGTCACTTAAGACACATGTTCAACCTCCGGTGTTGCCAGAGAGCCCAGTGGGAGATCCGGCACATGTTTACGGAACTGCTCCATGAATACCAGAGGATTGCGCCAAATATCTTCTACCGTGCGGGCGCTTCGTGTGAGGACTTGGGCTATTGTCCCGAGGGGAAAATGTCTTGCGGTAGGGCTCCTTCTCTGGAAGAACTCAAAGAGTGCTACAGAAAAGGCATTATGCTGGCCAGTAAGGGGACGAGTTCCTCAAACAAGTAGGTGAACGCAAAAAGGTGCGCACAGGAAAGGACGCAGGCTTCATACACATCTTTGGTAAGCAGCCCGTCCAAGAAGCTCTCACAGGGGGGTGGCCCGTCAAGGAGATTCTCTTGCGAGGCCAGGTGCAGGATGATTTCCTTAAGTCCGTGGCTAGTGCCGCCAAAAAGGTGGGTATCCCAACAGTCAGTCTGGAGCCGCCGGCATTTGACCGACGGTTTGTTCGGGCTTCCCAAGGTGTAGTCGCGATTGTCAAGGATGTGGAGTCTTTCGGCCTCGACGAAGTTATGGAAAGCATCCCTAAGGAGCGCCATCCGTTCTTTGTGGCGTTGGATGGAATTGAGGACCCGCACAACTTGGGCGCGATTGCCCGCACAGCGTACGCCATGGGAGTGGATGCCGTGGTTACGCCTCGCCGGAGAAGCGCTTCAATAGGAGAGGGGGCCGCCAAGGCTTCGGCGGGGGCCATCTTCAGGCAGCCCATTTGCCAGGTGGCCAACATCCACTACTTTACCAAGTGGGCTAAAGATAATGGTCTTTGGGTCTATGGGCTCGACGCCCAAGGTAAGGACACTCTGTGGGATACGGACTTCGCGGGCGGCGTGGCCCTAGTGGTGGGTAGTGAGGGCAGAGGTATTTCGAGGTTGGTGAGGGAACGGTGCGATTTTCTGGTGCGAATCCCCATGTCAGGGTCCATAGGCAGTCTTAACGCTAGCGTGGCGGCAGGCATGGCAATTATGGAGGTGCAAAGGCAGCGGCAGAAGGCATAGGCGAAAGGCGAAAATAGGCGATAGCAGTCGGCTCCGGTCACCTAGCGCCAGGAGCAGCGTATTGCTCTGCGCAAGTTTACAAAAGTATAATGGGTTTGTCCAAAGGTTCTAGAGACAAAAATGGGGCGGGTGAAGGTTAGAGAGCCCCAGGTATCCGGAGGAGGGGTGCTTTTTGGCTATAGGCCCGCAGCGGGATCTCTACTCTGCCTTCGAGATAATGCAGGACGAAGAGGTAGTGGAAATTGCGAGAGCCGGTTCAGTTTTGGCTCAAGAATACCTGATAAATAAGTACAGGAGTTTTGTCAGAGCAAAGGCGAGGGCTTACTTTCTGATTGGCGCTGACCGGGAGGATATTATACAGGAAGGTATGATTGGCCTTTACAAAGCCATTAGGGATTTTCGAGCCGACAAGCTGGCTTCCTTCAAGGCTTTCGCGGAGTTGTGCATCACAAGACAGATAATCACAGCAATTAAGACTGCTACCAGGCAAAAGCATATACCTCTTAACTCGTACGTGTCCCTGAACAGACCGATTTACGATGAGGATTCAGACAGAACGCTTCTGGACATTATGCCTGGCACCCAGGTTGTGGACCCTGAGGAGCTTCTTATCAACACCGAGGAAATCGGCTCTATGGAGAACAAGATTACCGAGATACTCAGCGACCTTGAGTGGAAGGTCTTGAACTCGTATCTTGACGGGAAGTCGTACGTTGAGATCGCCAATGATCTGTGTAGGCACGTGAAATCCATTGATAACGCGCTGCAACGAGTAAAAAGGAAACTTGAGCGTTACTTGGACACCAAGAACGGCTCGCGAGTGCCCCACGAGATCAACTTCTAGGCGGTTGAGTAGCCTAAGGCCAAGAGTTTGGGTCGGATCCGAGTGACCCAAGAGAGATGGCATAGCAGCGGAGTGGCGGAGAAACATCAACATCCATTTTTGTCCGGTCGTCGTTGTCGGCGCCGGACATTTTGTCCGGCCATTGGGGTTGCTAGCGGAAGATTTGTCTGGCCCTCCTCTTCGACAGGCATTTTTGTCCAGCCATCGCCGTTGGGACCGGACATTTTGTCCGGCCATTGGGGTTGCTAGCGGAAGATTTGTCTGGCCCTCCCGTTTGGCCTCCGCTGATCACCGACCACCTCTCTCCACAGTGGCCCCTGCCGAGTCCACCGACCAACGCCTGGCGCCCAAGTCTTCGGTTGACACAGATGGGCCAAGTCGCTAGGATGGATTGTGCGGTGATTGGCGAGCCAGCGTAGCTCAATGGCAGAGCAATTGATTTGTAATCAATAGGTTAAGGGTTCGATCCCCTTCGCTGGCTCCATTAAACCCCTGCTAGAACGCTCGACCTACTGAACCGGTTCCGGGTCAACGGGCTTACCGTCGCCAAACCGTTGCTCAACTTCCGAAAGTACGCCTGCCTGTTTCTTGCTACGAGGTTACGGGCAAAGTACTCACGGGAGGGAAACTGCAACTTGATCAACAAGATACTCGCAAGACTCTTGGACCCCATTGCCGACGAGTCTATTACTTTGTTGATGACCAAAGAATATGCCCAGAACCCCTTGGTTCTTCTGACCGCGTCTCAGAAACTGGGCCTTGCAGCGGTCGTTGAAGCGGGGATGAGGGCCGAGACAGGCAAGGAACTGGGCAGGCCCTTGGGGAGCCCGGTGGTTCTATCGCCATGGCAGTCTATTCTGCTAACGCCCAGACAACTCTTTGACCTTCCCACCGAATCAACCGCTCAGATAGGCACGCAGACCGTCATTGGCCCTGCTGCAAACAAGCCTCTTGAACTTGACATGCCAGTTATGGTGACTGCCATGTCCTACGGCGGGTCTTTGAGCCTAGAGATGAAAGTGGCTCTAGCGAAAGGTGCCAGCATGGCCGGTACAGCGACCAACACAGGTGAATCCACAGTTACCCAAGAAGAGCGATCCGCGGCGAAGTATCTGATTGGCCAGTACAATCGCGGCGGGTGGCTTACGGATCGTCGACTTCTGAAGAAAGTCGATGCCATAGAGGTTCAGTTGGGGCAAGGTGCATTCGGTGGGGCTGTCGAGTCGTTCAAGGCGGCGGCGACGACCGGAGAACATCTCCGCACTGTGTGGCATCTTGCTGAGGATCAGGACGCCACGGTCAGATCTAGGATGCCGGGCGTGCAGTCTCCCGGCGATATCGTTCACCTAATCGAGGCCGTAAAGGCTGAACACGATGTCCCTGTGGGCATCAAAATAGCAGGTTCGGACAATATCGAGATGGACCTCGAGATTGTTGCCGAAGCGGGCGCCGACTTCATCACCATAGACGGTTCCGAAGGCGGGACCGCAGTAGCGCCTCCTACACTCGAGGATAACGTGGGGCTTCCTACCCTATATTCTCTCGTTAGGACGGTGGATTGGCTGAAAGAGCATGGCATTAAGGATCGGTGCAGCGTGATCGCCACCGGCGGACTGAGCACACCCGGGCATTTCCTGAAGTGCCTAGCCTTGGGTGCAGACGCCGTAAGCATAGGGTCAATCGCTGTCATGGCTGCACTTCACAATCAAATGGGTAAAGTGCTTCCTGAGGCGACTTCACTTCAAATGGCCCTGTATGGTGGGAGCCATGTCGACAGACTCGACGTAGATGAGGCTGCGCGAAGCGTGGCCAACTTCCTGACTTCTTGCATGGCCGAGATGAAACTGGCGACCCAGGCGATGGGCAAACGCGCTCTAGCGGAGCTATGTCGCAAAGACTTAGTCACGGTAGACAAGGACCTAGCCGAATTCATAGGTATACGGTATGCAGGCTCTCGTCCGACCGTGGCCCCATAGGCTTGCCCTAACCTGGATTGCCCGATCTCCGGTTGCGCAGAGCTTCGAGACTAGCCTTGGCTTCGGGCAACTGGGCCATGAACTTGGACGCGATTTCGCAGGGGTAATCTTGGTACGCGCCGCAGTGAGCCTGTTTCTTCTCGATGTTGCAGGTTCGCATTGGACACTCGCCGCTATATCCCCCGCGCCTTCCGCCGGGGGTAGGTAGGCATCAATCGCAAATGCAACTCTCCGCCGTTATGGGCAAGTTGAGCTCACTGGACCACTTCTCGGCTATTTGTCTCAGGCCCTCTGGGTCGTTGTTCTGTGTGGCTATGTACGCAGGGCAAGCGGAACAGCTGAGGCCGCAGTAGGCAATGATCTCGCTCATTTCCAACACCTCACCCTAGGACAAACATATATTCGCCGTCATCCTACAGCGAGTTCCAGAAGGTGTCAATAGGTAGACGGGCAGGTTGGCAGATTGGCATGTATAGACTCTGCATTCGTTGAGAAGAATTGATGCTGGAGCGAGTCCGGAGGGGGCTCGCTCCCCTCTTTTCGGCTCGGCACTGCGCTGCCAAAGAGCGGTGCCTAAGTCTTTTCAGTCCCGCCCATTTTCTGGTTGGTTGCATTAGCCCGTGTGAGCAGGTATAATGAGCACTGTTGCAGGCCGCACTAAAGGCCGCACAAAAGCCGCAGAAAAGTGGTTGCGCGGCAAGACCTAAGATAGTAAGATAACAGGTGCGTGTTGGAGAGGTACCCAAGTGGCCAAAGGGGACAGACTGTAAATCTGCTGGCTGACGCCTTCGCTGGTTCGAATCCAGCCCTCTCCACCAGATGCCGTAATCAGGCAATTAGCGCCTGACTTGAAAAACCAATAGCGTCGCGGGGTGGAGCAGCCAGGTAGCTCGTCGGGCTCATAACCCGGAGGTCGTAGGTTCAAATCCTACCCCCGCAACCATCGATTATTGCATGGTGCTCACATAGCTCAGTCGGCAGAGCGCATCCTTGGTAAGGATGAGGTCATCGGTTCGATTCCGATTGTGAGCTCCATTTTTATTTGCGTTTTTCCTAGGCTGCAACCGGCCGCAATTCCTCTTGAAGTATTGCATCGGAAGGAAAATCCTGATAGAAAAAAACATAGACAGACAACTTGTCCAATCGAGCGATCGTTCCAAGTGAAACGTTTTCGGCGAGAACCGTGGCTGACTGGGTGCGTGCAGAAATCATGGCCATTTGAAAGAAAGAAAGGAGAATAACACGTGGCCAAGAAGAAATTCGAGCGAACCAAACCCCACGTTAATGTCGGCACAATTGGGCATATCGACCACGGCAAAACGACCTTGACTGCGGCAATCACCAGAGTATTGGCTGCCAGAGGTGGGGCGGACTTCACCCCCTTCGACAAGATCGACAAGGCGCCGGAAGAGAAGGCAAGAGGCATCACCATTTCGGTTTCACACGTTGAGTATCAGACCGAGAATCGGCACTACGCTCACGTAGACTGTCCGGGACACGCCGACTACATCAAGAACATGATCACCGGCGCCGCGCAGATGGACGGAGCCATTCTAGTGGTGTCCGCCGCCGACGGGACCATGCCCCAGACCAGAGAGCACGTTCTTCTTGCTAGGCAGGTTGGAGTTCCCGCCATGGTAGTGTTCCTTAACAAAGTTGACTTGGTCGATGACGAAGAGCTTCTGGAGATCAGCGAGCTCGAGGTTAGGGATCTTCTTTCCAAGTACAATTTCCCCGGCGACGATGTTCCTGTAGTCAGGGGTTCAGCACTCAAGGCTTTGGAATGCGGTTGCGGTAAGCCCGAGTGCCCGCACTGCGGTGCAATCCTCAAGTTGATGGATGCGGTAGATAGCTATATCCCCACTCCCATGAGGGCAGTAGACAAACCGTTTCTTCTCTCAGTGGAAGACGTGTTCACCATCACCGGGCGCGGCACCGTTGCCACCGGAAGGATCGAGCGGGGAGTTGTCAAGGTTGGAGACACCGTGGAGATCGTGGGATTGGTGGAGCGGCCTAAGTCTACGGTAGTGACGGGAGTCGAGATGTTCAGGAAGATTCTCGACCTTGGGGAAGCCGGAGACAACGTGGGATGCTTGCTTAGAGGCGTGGCCAAGAACGAAATCGAGCGCGGTCAGGTATTGGCGAAACCCGGCAGCATCAAGCCCCATACTCTCTTCGAGGGTCAGATTTACGTTCTTTCAAAGGAAGAGGGCGGACGTCATACGGCGTTTTTCACAGGTTACAGGCCCCAGTTCTACTTCAGGACCACTGACGTTACCGGTTCTGTGACCCTGCCTGAAGGCGTCGAGATGGTAATGCCCGGCGACAACGTTAAGATAAGTGGCGAACTGATTCAGCCCATCGCCATGGAAGAGGGGCTCAGGTTCGCTATTCGCGAGGGTGGACGGACTGTGGCCTCCGGAGTGATTACAGCGATTTTGCAGTAACCGGGGCCTTTGGTACCGATTCCAGGAAAAATACAGAGTCCCGGCAACAATGCGGCCCAGCCTTGACGTAACCGGGCCTTGCAACCGAGCCTTGATTGACACAGCATAAAGGGCTGTGCTACACTCGGTTAGTGATTTTTCCGGGGTGGGAGGGGTATTAGAAATGGCAAAAGGCCCAGTCGATACTATCACGCTTGCTTGCGAGCAGTGCAAGCAGCGCAACTATACGACTTCCAAGAACAAGAAGTCCCATTCCGGACGGCTTGAGTTGAAGAAGTATTGCAGGTTCTGCCGCGCTCACACGCTTCACAGGGAAACCAGGTAAGAGAAACTAGGCAACTAAACTAGGTGTGAGTAAGGCGGAAGGGTGGGTTACGCAGGCCCGTAGCTCCAATAGGTAGAGCGGCGGACTCCAAATCCGATGGATGGGGGTTCAAATCCCTCCGGGCCTGCCACTAATCTCTACAATTAGGTGAGAAACGACCATGAAGATCCTCAAATGGATACGACGCGTTGGGAAGAGTCTTGCGACTTTGCTTCGTGAGACTCGCGCCGAACTTAAGAAGGTCATATGGCCTTCGTTTGGCCAGGTACGGACTTTTGCGCTGATTACTTTGGCCATGATCGTTGGGGTAGGCGCCATATTGTGGGGAACAGACGGCGTGATGTCGCTCCTGGTTGGACTGGTACTCAAAAGATAAGGTAAGAGGCAAGGAGAGAGGAACCGGGACCCGGGAGAAATTTAGGGGGTCCTTATTTCATGAGCACACGGCCAGAATCTATAGAGTCAAAAGCCGAGTGGTTCGTGGTTCACACGTACTCAGGTTACGAAAACAAGGTCAAGGCTAACCTGGAGAAGCGTGTGGACAACATGAACATGAAAGAAAAGATATTCCAGGTAATTGTGCCCGAGGAAGAGGAAGTCGAATACAAGGAAGGCAAGAAGAGGATAGTCAGGAGGAAAGTGTTCCCGGGCTACGTTGTGGTGAACATGATCCTTAGCGACGACTCTTGGTATGTAGTCCGCAACACCCCTGGGGTCACTGGCTTCGTCGGACCTGGATCAAGGCCTATACCTCTTGAAAAAGAGGAGATCGAGAGTATCCTAAAACGGGCAAGCGGTGAAGGGCAGCCTAGGATTAGAGTGCATTTTGCGCCTGGGCAGACACTTAGGGTAAAATCGGGTCCCTTCCAGGGAATGATGGGTCTTGTGCAGGATGTGATGATTGACAGAGGCAAACTTCGCATGCTACTGTCCATTTTCGGTCGCGAGACTCCAGTGGAGCTAGATTTCAACCAGGTAGAGGAAGTGTGAGTGAAACGCCATGGCAAAGAAGATTAAGGCCGTAGTCAAATTCAGACTCCAGGGCGGCAAAGCTACCCCGGCGCCGCCTGTCGGCCCGGCACTTGCTCCCCATCAGGTCAACATGCCTTTGTTTGTGAGACAGTTTAACGACCGAACATCGACCCTCGTTGGAACTGTTGTCCCGGTCGTGGTAACCATTTACGAAGACCGCAGTTTCAGTTTCGTGACTAGGACATCTCCGGCTTCCTACCTTCTTAAGAAAGCAGCCGGGCTTGAGCTCGCTTCAGGCGAGCCCAACAAGAAGAAGGTTGGCAAGGTCACCCGAGACCAGGTCAGAGAGATCGCTGAAGCCAAGATGAAAGACCTGAACGCCAGTTCAGTGGACTCTGCCATGCGGATGATCGAGGGCACGGCCCGGAGCATGGGGATCGAAGTAGTAGGTTAGTCTCAAGGCAGGCAGTCTATAGCAGCCGTCCTTATAAAGTAGCTAGTAGATAGCGACAGGTGGGAGGACTCACGCAGTCCGCTAGAACCACGAGGAGGTTAGGAAGTTGTCCAAGAAAGGCAAGAAGTACGACGAAGCTTTCAAGGAAGTCGAAGCCGGAAAAGTCTATGAACCCCGGGAAGCTCTCGATCTGCTATGCAAGATTTCCTTCGCGAAGTTTGATGAGACAGTGGAAGTGGCTGTCAAATTGGGAGTTGACCCCCGCCACGCCGACCAGATGGTCCGCGGCGCAGTGGTGCTTCCCAACGGCACCGGACAAGAAGCTAAAGTGCTGGTTTTCGCCAAAGGCGACAAGGCTAAGGAAGCCAAGGATGCCGGCGCCGACTTTGTGGGCGCCGAAGACTTAGCCGAGAGAATCCAAGGTGGATGGCTAGGGTTTGATAGGGCTGTGGCCAGCCCCGATATGATGAGCATTGTGGGAAGACTTGGCCGCATCCTAGGACCCCGAGGACTTATGCCTAACCCCAGGACAGGTACTGTCACCAACGACCTTACCAACGCCATCCGCGAGATCAAACAAGGCAAGGTAGAGTATCGCACAGAGAAGACCGGTTTGGTCCACGCGCGTTTGGGGAAGGTTTCTTTTGGCGGCGAGAAGTTGGAAGAGAACTTTTACGCTTTCATGGACGCAATTCTGAAAGCCAAGCCCGCCGCGGCCAGGGGGCAGTACGTGAGGGGCGTCACGCTTTCGACTACTATGGGGCCGGGAATACCTTTGAGCGTAGCCAGGGTATCTAGGCCCGTAGCATAGCAGTAAGGCAAAACGGAATAGAGGTCTTTTCTGACCGAAGACAGCAGGTGTCGGAAGACGTAAGGGCTCCGCGTTCTTAGAACCGGAGCCGCCCGCCGAGGTTAGGCCCGTAACGCACATGTCATGACATGATTGGGGCCCTGCTTCGCGGGGCCCTTTCCTATTAGTCTAGAGCTCTGTAAAGGGGGGACAATGTTGGAGAGCAAGCAGAGAGTGGAAAAAGCCAGAATACAGGCATCTTTGAAAAACGAAATGGCCGGCGCCAAGAGCGTGGTGTTCGTAGGCTTCAAGGGTCTATCGGTGCTTGATGACACCAGACTCCGCAGAATGTGCCGGGAAGCCGGAGTAGAGTACAAGGTGGTCAAGAACACCCTGACCAAGAGGGCGGCTGATGAACTAGGGTGGCCAGGGCTGGATAGTGTGTTTCGGGGGACTACTGCCATGGCCGTATCGTCCGAGGATCCCGTGGCTCCCGCAAAGGTTATGAACGCGTTTGCCCGGGAAGTGGCGGCGCTGACTTTGAAAGGCGGAGTCTTGGAAGGCGAGTTCATGGACGCAGATAGAGTCGCCTACTTGGCTACCCTTCCGTCCAGACCTGAGCTTTTGGCGAGGGTGGCCGGCGGGCTTAAGAGCCCCATGACCGGTATGGTAAGCGTATTGAGCGCTACTCTAAGCGGTTTCGCACGAGCCGTAGATGCCCTCAGGGCAAAAGAGCCGAAGCGGGTGCCTAGGCGTAAGAGTTGTCCCATTAATTCCGAAAACCGAAATTGGAGGTTACAAGAGTGTCTAAGATTGATGAAGTCCTTGAGCTGGTTAAAGGCATGACCGTCATCGAACTGGCCGAACTCGTTAAGAAGTTTGAGGAAGAGTTCGGCGTTTCGGCAGCTGCGCCTGTCATGGCCGCTGCTCCCGCCGCTGCCGCTGAGTCTCAGAAGCCCGCCGAGGAAGAGAAGACAGAGTTTGACGTCATCTTGACCGGTGCCGGAGCCAACAGAGTTGCAGTCATCAAGACCGTCCGCGAGCTTACTAGCCTTGGGCTGAAAGAAGCCAAGGAAATGGTCGAGGCCGCTCCCAAGGCTATCAAAGAGAGGGTCTCCAAGGAAGAGGCCACCAAAGCAAAGGAAGCTCTTGAGAAGGCAGGAGCCGCCGTCGAGGTCAAGTAGTTTGCTCCCTTATCTCACGCCCTATAGGGTCCGTCCCAGGTTCGCCAGTATTACGGGAACCCGGGGCGGACCTGGGACTTTCAGAAGCTCCATTGCCATTAGCCACCAAAGAGCTGTGGAGCATATATTGAGATGCTACTGGGCTCATGCTTTACCACTACCGGATCCATAGTACGGGCAGCCTAAGAGCAAAGACACAAGTATTGGGGGAGGGAGCTGACCGTTTTGCCGAAAGTGGCAGTAGTGGGAGCGGGGGGGCTTGTAGGCGCCAAGGTGGTTTCGTGTTTCGAAACATCCGGTATTTCCGAACTTGACCTCGTGCTCACCGGCAAGGAGAAATCCGTTGGGACAGAAATTCCGTTCCGTGGCAATACTCTGCGGGTTGAGAGAACCTCCATTCAGAGGCTTCGTTCTGCAGACGTCGTGGTGCTTTGCACTCCCACGGCCTCGTCAGTAGAATTGGTTGAGGAACTTCGGGGCGGGCCCATCGTCGTGGATACTTCAAGCGCTTACCGTATGGATGACCAAGTGCCCCTGGTGGTACCCGAGGTTAACCCCGGGGACCTCAAAACTCACAAAGGACTTATAGCGGGACCCAATTGCTCCACAATCCAACTGGTCATGGTGCTCAAACCGCTTCACAGTAGATTCGGTCTTAGACGGGTCCACGTCGCCACCTACCAGTCGGTTTCAGGTGTGGGCTACCGGGCGGTCCGTCAGTTAGAGGAGGACTCCTTCCAAAGGCTCTGCGCGGAAAAACGCGCAAGGCTTTCGGAGATGCAATCTCCCCGCGGGGAGTTCCCCCATGAGATAGCTTTCAACGTAATCCCGCAGATAGATTCGTTTTTGCCCAACGGGTATACCAAAGAAGAAATGAAGATGGTCAACGAAACCCGGAAGATCCTTACTTTGCCAGACCTAGCCGTTTCCTGCACCTGTGTCAGAGTGCCTGTTTTCGTAGGTCATTCTGAAGAATGCCTCGTAGAGACAGAAAGCCCGGCGGGCTTAGATGATGTCCGCACCCTTCTGACAGAATCCCCTGGAATCGTCGTGCTAGACGATTTCCGGCGCCAGCAATATCCCATGCCGTGCATAGCCGAGAATACAGACCAAGTGTATGTAGGCCGCATTCGTAGGGACCTTTCGGGGGAGGGGGAGACGGGGCTCCTATTGTGGATTGTTGCCGACAACCTGCTTCGAGGGGCGGCCACCAATGCGTGCAATATCGTGAAACTCTTGCTTCAATGAGTAGTCGGTTCTCGTATCAGGGCCAAAAAGGCAAGGCAGGGCCGAAAGACGAGCAAAGTTTGGCCAGTGACCGTGTCTTGGCGGGTCTAGGGAGGTGAACGCCCTTTGGTAGTAGTCCTGAAATTCGGCGGCACGTGTCTCCAGACTTCGTCTAGGAGAGACATGGCTTGCGACAGAATTCGAGAAGCCCTCAACGGAGGATACAAGGTGCTGGCAGTGGTCTCGGCCATGGGCCGCACCGGCGAACCCTACGCCACAGACACCCTAATAGGCCTAGCCAAAGGCCTCCACAAAGCGGTGGCCGCCAGAGAAATGGACTTACTTGTCTCGTGCGGCGAGATCATCTCGGCAGTTCTCATGGTCCAGGAATTGCAGGCCCGGGGAATTCCGGCAATGGCGCTGTCTGGGGGCCAAGCAGGTATAGTCACAGACACGAACTTCGGCGAAGCCGGAATAACGTCGGTGGATACTACTCACGTGAGGCGGCATTTGGATGAGGGGAAAGTCGTAGTCGTGGCGGGCTTCCAAGGCAGAGCCCCGTCTGGTGACATAACCACCTTAGGCAGGGGCGGAAGCGACACAACCGCCGCAGCTTTGGGGGCTGCCTTAGATGCGGCCTACGTCGAGATATATACTGATGTTCAAGGGATAATGACCGCAGACCCGAGAGTGGTTAAGAATGCTAAGACCATACCTTTGGCGACTTACGATGAAGTCACTCAAATGGCCTGGGAAGGGGCCAAAGTGATTCATCCTCGAGCGGTGGAAATCGCCCACAGAGCCAAGATTCCCGTATGGATTCGTTCTTTGGAGAAAGAAAGCAAGAAAACGCTTATGGCCGGAGGCGAGAAGCAGAACGATCCTTGGCGGTACTGGGAAAACGACAGGCCTGTGACGGGGATTACTTACAGGGCAGACCTCGTTCAGATACTGGTGCATCTTTCTCAAGGGCAGGAGATGGAAACCGCATCTCGAGTCTTCCGGCTCCTAAAAGCAGTGTCTCTCGATCTCATAAACATGTTTCCTGACAGACTTTCGGTAGTAGTTCCTAGCGAGGTTGAAGATGAGACCATCAGTCTTCTGAAGACCCTGGATTCATCTTTGGAGACCCGCAGGGATATGGCCAAGGTCACCGCCATCGGCTACGGAATGCATGGCAAGCCGGGAGTAATGGAGAAGGTCATAGCGGCTTTGTGGAAAGAGAAGATACACGTACACGCATCTGCCGACTCAAACATCACCTTGTCCTGCCTCATAGACGGTGACTGCCTGTTCACAGCCGTGAACGCCATACACGATGCATTCGGTCTCTAGACAGCAAACGGGAGGTGTTTCAAGTGAGGGAATCGCCATGGGGAAGCTTGATCGTGGCCCTTGTTACTCCGTTCAACCCAGACGGCAGTGTCGACTACAGAAAGGCGGCCAGTCTAGCCGCAAAGCTCGCATCGGAAGGAGTAGACGGGGTTTTGGTCTCAGGCACAACCGGGGAATCTCCTACCTTGAGCAAAGAGGAGAAGCTGAGACTTCTGGCCATGGTAAAGGAATCCTTGAGCCCTGAAATCATGGTGTGGACGGGCACTAGTGGGTACAACACAGAGGAGAGCGTCTCCTTGACCAAACTTGCGGAAGTCACAGGAGCCGACGGAATACTGGCAGTTACCCCCTACTACAACAAGCCGAGCCAGCAAGGTTTGTATGCCCACATGAAGGCTGTTGCAAGCGAGACCTCGCTCCCCGTTATGCTCTACAACGTCCCGTCTAGAACAGGCGTGAATCTTCTGCCCGAGACAGTCCTACACTTGGCAGAAATCGAGAACATCGTCGCCATCAAAGAGGCGTCAGGAAGCATAGACCAATCCTCCCACATCTTGGCCAATTGTCCCGAGCGCTTCTATGTGTATTCGGGAGATGACAGCCTTACACTGCCTTTGCTATCAGTTGGCGGGTCAGGCGTGGTTTCCGTGGCAGCGCACCTAGTGGCACGAGATCTCAAGAATATGATAGACTATTATCGTAAGGGCGACATCGAAGCGGCCAGAGAGTTACACCTTAGGCTTTATGAGCTCTTCAAGGTGCTGTTCATAACCTCTAACCCGGTGCCGGTTAAGATCGCCCTAGAGATTACTGGGGTTTCGGTGGGCGGTTTTAGGCTTCCTTTGTGCCCGCCCACGGAACGGGAAAGGAACGAAATATCGAGGGTGCTCTCAGGATTACGACTAGCCGGTGACCCTGAATCACGCTGAGCATCTTCCGCCTCCATGCGGAAGTATGACTACGCCTGTTGACTGATTTCAACAGGCGTGTTACCATTGTACTTTGTACCCATGTCTTTTCCCGCCGCGCCGGAATTAGTTGACGGAACTTTGGGCAGAATAAGGAAGTGATGGTAATCCCATTGTCTTCAGAAGCGCATAGGCGGCAAATTACCCCCTAAGGAGTGAAATTCATGGCCTATCCTATCAAGGTAGGCAAGCGTGAGCGGCTGAACTATGGACGCATTCGCGAGATCCTTGAGATTCCTAACATGATAGCCGTGCAGAGAGACTCGTATAAATGGTTCTTGGAGGAGGGGCTTTGTGAGGTATTCAAAGATATCTCTCCTATCAAGGACTTCACCGAAAACTTAGTGCTAGAGTTCATAGACTACAACCTAGGGGAGCCAAAGTACACTGTCAAAGAGTGCAAAGAGAGGGATGTCACTTATTCCGCCCCGCTGAAGGTCAAGGTTAGGCTCGTCAACCAGCAGACGGGCGAGGTCAAGGAGCAAGAAGTCTTCATGGGCGACTTCCCTCTCATGACTGACGCAGGTACTTTCATAATCAACGGCGCCGAGAGGGTAATAGTAAGCCAGCTGGTCAGATCTCCGGGGGCTTATTATTCCTACGAAGACGACCCTAACGGCAAGAAACTCTTTTTCGCCACTCTCATTCCTAACAGGGGCGCTTGGTTGGAGATGGAATCGGATTCAAACGATATCTGTTGGATCCGTGTTGATCGCACTAGAAAACTGCCTCTCACGGTGCTTCTCCGGGCTATTGGCCTAGAAAGCGATGCATCGATTTTGGAGGCTATGGGCGATAGCGTTCCCATTCGCAATACCTTAGACAAAGACTCCACCAAGACACGGGATGAAGCGCTGGTAGAGATATATAAGCGTCTGCGGCCCGGCGAGCCTCCTACTGTGGAAAGCGCCCGAAACCTTTTCGAGTCCTTGTTTTTCGAGCCCAGACGGTACGATCTAGCCACTGTGGGACGCTACCGCCTGAACAAAAAGTTTACGCTGCGCCGGAGGATTGGAAGTACTACGGCAACTTTGGATGTGCTTGATCCTATTACAGGCCACCTCATTCTGAAGGCCGGAACACCCATCAGTCGGGATATAGCGCGGGACCTTGCCGAGAAGTACAGAGTCAACGTTGTCGACGTGACCACCCACGACGGTCAGGTAGTTCACGTCATGGGTAACGGCAGATTCGAAAGTGCCCAGGAAGACATGGCCAAGCATAAGACTTTGACTCGGGAAGACATAGTGGCTGCAGTCAACTATTTCTTTGGGCTGTTCAAAGGCGTGGGCACTATAGACGATATCGACCATTTGGGAAACCGCAGAGTCAGGTGCGTAGGGGAACTTCTCCAAAACCAATTCAGAGTTGGGCTAACCAGAATGGAACGGGTAGTCCGGGAGAGGATGACCATTCAGGACATTGACATAATCACTCCCCAGGCGCTGATCAACGTAAGACCGGTGGTAGGCGCCATTAAGGAATTCTTTGGGTCAAGCCAGCTTTCCCAGTTCATGGAGCAGACCAACCCTCTTACTGAGCTTACCGCCAAAAGAAGGCTTTCCGCCTTGGGGCCGGGTGGCTTGACAAGAGACAGGGCCGGCTTCGAAGTCCGTGACGTTCACCACTCTCACTACGGGCGCATGTGCCCCATTGAGACCCCGGAAGGCCCCAACATCGGGCTTACGGGCTCCCTGACTTGCTTTGCCAGGGTCAACCGCCTTGGTTTCGTCGAGACTCCTTACCGCAAAGTAGATAAGGAGAAGAGGCAAGTAACCAACGAAGTGGAATACCTCACGGCCGACGAGGAAGATGACGCCGTTGTCGCTCAGGCCAACGCCAGGATCGACGATAACGGGGAGTTCCTGGATGCCAAAGTTCTGTGCCGTTACCGGGATGACGTGATAGAGGTTCCCCCGGACAAGATTGACTTTATGGATGTCTCTCCTAAGCAGGTGTTTTCGGTCGCTACTTCACTAATCCCGTTCCTGGAGCACGACGAAGGCAGCCGGGCTCTCATGGGCTCAAACATGCAGCGCCAGGCGGTGCCCGTGATCAGAACCGAGGCACCTCTGGTGGGTACCGGCCTCGAGTTCAGGACGGCGGTAGACTCTGGCGCCGTGGTTACCGCAAAGAGGGCGGGCAGGGTCAAGCGCGTCTCTGCAGGCGAAGTTGTGATTCAGACCGACAGCGGTGAGGAAGACCGCTACATCATGACAAAGTTCGCTAGGTCTAACCACGGCACGTGCTTCAACCAGAAGCCCATCGTGACCAAAGGCCAGATAGTTGACGAAGGCGAAGTTGTGGCCGACGGACCTTCCGCATCAGGCGGCGAGCTTGCCTTGGGTAGGAACGTAGTGGTGGCATACATGCCGTGGCAGGGGTACAACTACGAAGACGCCATCCTCATCTCAAGGGAAATGGTGGAAGATGATGTCTACACTTCCATTCACATTGAAGAGTATGAGGCTGATGCCCGGGATACTAGGCTTGGGCCGGAAGAGATAACCAAAGACATTCCCAACGTCGGCGAAGACCAGTTGAAAGACCTTGACGATCGGGGAGTCATCCGCATTGGAGCCGAGGTAAGGTCGGGAGACATCTTGGTAGGCAAAGTGACGCCCAAAGGCGAGACCGAGCTTACAGCGGAAGAACGTCTCCTTAGGGCCATTTTTGGGGAAAAAGCTCGTGAAGTGCGCGACAACTCACTCAAGATGCCTCACGGTGAAAGCGGCATCGTGGTGGATGTCAAGGTGTTCACCCGCGAAGCTGGGGATGAACTGCCTCCGGGGGTCAACCAGCTGGTACGGGCGTATGTGGCTCAGAAGAGAAAGATTTCTGAAGGTGACAAGATGGCAGGGCGCCATGGCAACAAGGGCGTCGTGGCGAAAATCCTGCCTCCTGAGGACATGCCGTTCCTTCCCGACGGCACGCCCGTTCAGATTGTGCTGACACCTCTTGGAGTGCCTTCCAGACTGAACCTGGGGCAGATCCTCGAGTGTCATCTTGGCTGGGCTGCCAGGGCTTTGGGATTGCACATTGCCACCCCCATATTCGACGGGATAACTGAGGAAGAGATTATGGGACTTTTGAAGAAAGCCGGCCTTCCCCCTAACGGGAAGATATGGCTTCGTGACGGACGCACAGGTGAGTATTTCGACAATCCTGTGACTGTGGGAATCGTCTACATGCTGAAACTCTTGCACTTGGTTGACGACAAAGTCCATGCCAGGTCCACAGGGCCTTACTCTCTCGTCACTCAGCAGCCTCTGGGCGGAAAAGCTCAGATGGGAGGGCAAAGGTTTGGCGAAATGGAAGTCTGGGCCTTGGAGGCTTACGGCGCCGCTTATACGCTCCAGGAAATGCTCACTGTGAAGTCCGACGACGTCACCGGCCGGGTACGAACCTACGAGGCTATCGTCAAGGGGCAAAACGTCCCAGAACCCGGAGTGCCCGAGTCCTTCAAGGTTCTCCTTAAGGAACTGCAGAGTCTGTCTCTGGACGTAAAAGTCCTTAACGAAGAGGGCAAGGAGATCGAGATTAAGGAACTGGACGATGATGTTCAGGAGCCTTCCCAGGAGTTTGAGTTCATGCCAGAAAGCGAATCCAGGCTGCCTAGGCGCACCAGAAGGTACGAGGCGCCTTCGCGGCGCTCCTTTGGCGAAGATGAGGAAGACCAAGAGGAGGAGCAAGAAGAGGAAATTGCCGGTTTCGGAGAGATCCCCGCGGGCGATGATATCGAACTGGCCGAAGACAGGGCCCAGGAAGAGGAAGATTTCCAGGAGCCTTTGGCAGCGGAAGAAGAGGAAGCGGCTCCTCCCGGGGATATTGCCGTGGATGTTCTGCCTCCTGCGGACAGACGGCAAGATAGTCCCGTTAAGGCAGCAGACACCTTAAGTCTCGAAGACCTATTCAGAAACATCAACGTACCTGTGGAAGAACCTTTGGCCGAGGAAGAGGACGCCTCCAAGAGGAAGCGACGAGCAACTGTGCCTGTCAGAACTAGGGCCAAGAAGAGACAGCGGACTTCCGACGATTTTGACCGCTTTCACAGAGTCCGGTCCCTCAGTGATCTCGAACCGGAAGACGAGAGCCGTTCCACTGGGGAGGCGGACCTACTGGACGAGGATGAGGATGAGGATGAGCCCAAAAGATAAGGCTCTGAGGGGGATGTAAAGGGTTGGACGTCAACAACTTTTCATCTATACAGATTGCTTTGGCATCACCCGAAAAGGTTAGGGAATGGTCACGGGGTGAGGTCAAAAAGCCGGAGACCCTGAACTACAGGACCCTAAAGCCTGAGAGGGATGGCCTCTTTTGCGAGAGGATCTTCGGGCCCACGAAAGACTGGGAGTGCTATTGCGGAAAGTACAAGAGGATACGGTATAAGGGCGTAGTCTGCGACAAGTGCGGCGTTGAAGTCACTAAATCCAAGGTGCGCCGGGACCGCATGGGACATATCGAACTGGCGTGCCCCGTGTCTCACATCTGGTATTTCAAAGGGGTCCCTTCCAGAATGGGGCTCCTCCTGGACATGTCGCCGAGAGTCCTTGAGCGCATCCTGTATTTTGCCGCCTACGTTGTCACCGACGCAGGGGATTGCGATGGGCTTTCCTACAAGCAAGTCCTCACCGAGACAGAGTACAGGGAAGCCCGGGAGAAATACGGGAACAGGTTCCGTGCAGGCATGGGAGCAGAAGCCGTCAAGGAGCTCCTCATCAACATTGACCTTGACAAACTAGGCGAGGAACTTAGGCAGGACGCGAGATCCACAAGCGGGCAAAGAAAAGTCCGAGCCATACGCAGGCTGGACGTGGTGGATGGGTTCAAGAAGTCGGGTAATCGGCCCGAATGGATGATCCTGGACGTTGTGCCTGTTATCCCGCCTGACCTTAGGCCCATGGTGCAGTTGGACGGAGGCCGTTTCGCCACATCTGACCTTAACGACCTTTACAGGCGCGTTATCAACAGAAACAATCGTCTCAAAAGGCTCTTGGACCTTGGTGCGCCGGACATCATAGTTCGCAACGAAAAACGCATGCTCCAAGAGGCGGTAGACGCCCTTATCGACAACGGGCGCAGAGGCCGTCCTGTGACGGGGCCCGGCCAGAGGCCTCTCAAGTCATTGTCGGATATGCTCAAAGGTAAGCAGGGGCGTTTTCGCCAGAACCTTCTCGGAAAACGCGTGGACTACTCGGGACGTTCGGTTATCGTGGTTGGCCCCAGCCTAAAGTTCCACCAGTGCGGGCTTCCCAAGGAGATGGCGCTGGAGCTTTTCAAGCCTTTTGTCATGAAGAAACTGGTTGAGCAGGGCGATGCTCACAATATCAAGAGTGCCAGGCGTCTTGTGGAAAGAGCCCGCCCCGAAGTATGGGACGTTTTGGAGGAAGTCATCAAAGAGCACCAGGTGCTCCTAAACCGCGCGCCTACTCTGCACAGACTCAGCATTCAGGCCTTTGAGCCCGTGCTGGTTGAAGGTCGCGCCATTCAGATTCACCCTTTGGTCTGCCCGCCATATAACGCCGACTTCGACGGCGACCAAATGCCGGTGCACGTTCCTTTGTCAGCCGAAGCTCAAGCTGAGGCCAAGATTCTAATGGCATCGACTCAGAACTTGCTGCTTCCCAAAGATGGCACGCCGTCAATAACGCCTCAAAAAGACGTTGTTCTTGGCATCTACTACCTTACGCTGATGGATGAGGACGAGCGCCCCGTCTTGGATCTCAAGGCCTTTGGGACTGCAGATGAAGCTCTCTTGGCCTACGATGAGGGAGTCATTAGGCTCCATGACAGGATCATTGTCCGCTTGGATGAACGCACCAGAGTGGAAACATCGGTGGGCAGATGCATCTTTCACCAGGTGATCCCGGAGGGGCTCGATTTTTATAACGAAGTGATTGACAGGAAGATCTTGGGGAAACTGGTTACCAAGTCAATCGATCGCTACGGCATGGAAGAAACCGCCAGAATGCTTGACGGCATTAAAGAACTGGGGTTCCGATACTCCACTAAGGCGGGCTCTACCATAAGCATCGGCGACATCGCCTTGCCCAAGGAGAAGCCGGCCTTGCTAGAGGAAGCTCAAGGGCAGGTCGACGAGATCGAATCTCAGTACCAGATGGGTTTCTTGACTGGCGATGAGCGGTACGACAGGATAATCTCTATTTGGCGGGAGACCACCGACAGAGTTACCGAGGCCATGAAGAACGCTTTTGAAGAGAAAAACCCCGTGATGATCATGGTCAAGTCGGGCGCCAGAGGCAACATGCAGCAGATATCCCAGTTGGGCGGCATGAGGGGCATTGTGGTAGACCCGTCGGGCCGTATGGTTGAGCAGCCAGTCCTTTCCAACTACCGGGAGGGGCTTTCGGTTCTGGAGTACTTTACGTCCACTCACGGCCAGAGAAAAGGCCTTGTGGACACCGCCTTGCGCACCGCCGACTCTGGGTATCTCACAAGAAGGCTCGTTGACGTTGCACAGGACGTGATAGTCAGGGAGGAAGACTGCGGCGCTGAACAAGGCATGATGGCCAGAGAGATCATTGTTGACGGCGAGGTCATCGAGCCTTTGCGAGACCGGATAATCGGGCGTTATCCTGTGCAAGACATCCTCCACCCGGATACTGGAGAAGTCTTGTGCACCCCCCACGAGATGATAAGTGAAGAGGTAGCCGACATCATAATCCAGTCTGGTATCTTGGAAGTGGAAGTGCGCTCGGTTTTAAACTGCGAGACTAGGCACGGCGTGTGCGTCAAGTGCTACGGCAGGAACCTAGCAACAGGCAGCACCGTGGAGGTAGGCGAGTCAGTGGGAATCATCGCCGCTCAATCTATTGGAGAACCCGGCACCCAGTTGACTCTTCGCACCTTCCACTTAGGGGGCATCGCCGGCGAGGACATTACTCAGGGTCTGCCCAGGGTTGAGGAGTTGTTCGAGGCCCGGAAGCCCAAAGGCCAGGCTGCCATAGCCGAGATAGATGGGCATGTTGAGATAGTAGAAGGCGATAGGAAGCGCGAGATACAGATAACTTCGCCAGACGGCGAAACCAGTACCACAGTGGTGCCCTTTGGCGCTCTGATTAAGGTCACTTCCGGACAGTGGATCGATGCCGGAAGCCCGCTTACTGAAGGGTCTATATATCCGGCTGACCTTCTGAGGGTCAAGGGAGTAAGGGCCGTGGAGGAGTACCTCCTGGCTGAAGTGCAGCGAGTCTATAGGCTGCAAGGTATCGATATTGCCGACAAGCACATCGAGACAATCGTTAGGCAGATGATTAGGAAGATCCGCGTGGATGAGCCCGGAGATACGGATCTTTTGCCAGGAGGCGTTGTGGGAATTCACGAGTTTGCAGATGCCAACGCCGAAGCTTTCGAAAAAGGCGGGGAGCCCGCCACAGGCAAGCCCGTAATCTTGGGCATCACCAAGGCGTCTTTGGCTACCGACTCGTTCCTTTCCGCGGCTTCTTTCCAGGAGACCACAAGGGTATTGACAGATGCGGCCGTTAAGGGCCGAAATGACAATCTCCTCGGGTTGAAGGAGAACGTGATTATCGGAAAGCTCATTCCGGCAGGAACAGGCATGACCAGGTACAACCAGGTGGATGTTGTGCCCGGCGAGGCTAGTGAGTTGGAGCCTGCAGGGGATGTAGCCATGAACGGTGGTGCCTTTGCAGACGGTCAGCGATAGCGGTACTTGGCGTTGTCTGCCAAGCATTGCGTTGGCCGTGCAAGTTCGACTGTGCAAGTTCTGATACGTATTCGGTCCGCCGGCAGGAAATCCGGCGGGCCGCTTTGTATATATAAGCCGGTAGGCTTGTCTGGGAGGAGATAGCAATGTTGAGATGGCTTGGGCACGCTGCGTTCTACATTGAGTCGCCCAGGGGCGTGAGGATAGTGACCGACCCCTTTGGCGTAAGCGTTCCGTATCCAAAAGTTGGGCTCGAGTGCGATGTTGTGACGGTTTCCCACGAGCACCACGACCACAACGACCTGACCGGGCTCGGAGGAAAGCCAAAAGTCTTTCGGGGTCTCGATCTCATCACAAAGAAGGTCCAGAGGTTAGAAGAGACTGTGGAAGACGTTGGCTTTAGGACGGTTCCTTCTTTCCACGATGACGCCAAAGGCACTAAACGCGGGGAAAACGCCATATTCGTCATAGATGTGGCCGGCACCAAATTGGTTCACCTAGGGGATTTGGGCCATGGCCTCGATGATCAGGCGGTATCCGAGATAGGCAAGTGTGATATCCTCTTGGTCCCGGTGGGCGGGTTCTACACCATCGATGGTGTTACTGCCATAGAGGTTACTTCGAGGCTGAAGCCGCGGATAGTGGTTCCCATGCACTACAAGACAGATCACATAGAGGACTGGCCCATATCGGGCCCCGAGGAGTTCTTAGCTTCTTTCAATAAGGTCCTGAAAGCGCCGTCTGAAGGTATCTCGCTTCTACAAGACTGCTTGCCTCACACTATCGAGGCTAGGGTATTTGAGGCCTGATGCCCTCTTAAGCACGGCCGAAGCAAAAGTCGCAATTCGCGTCGCAGGCACAGTTCAAGGAGTCGGATTCAGGCCGTTCGTCTACTCGCAGGCCCAGAAAGCGGGTCTTTCCGGTTTTGTGCGTAACCACGGCGGTGACGTCTACATAGAAGTAGCAGGGCTTTCCCGGTCCATTCAGGAGTTTGCAGACAAGATTCTGCTGGAGGCTCCGCCTTTGGCCGAAATCCGCCTTGTGGAAGTCACCCCTCTTCCTGTGACTTCGGAACCTCGGAATGGATTCAGGGTTGTGGAGAGTCAGGGGACGCCTGGAGGCGAGCCGGGCATCTCTCCTGATGTTGCTATCTGTCAAAAGTGCCGTCAGGAGTTGACTGACCCCAAGGACAGGCGATACAGGTACCCGTTCATCAACTGTACTGATTGTGGCCCTAGGTTTACGCTCCTGAAAGACATTCCCTACGACCGAGCGCTCACTTCCATGAGCGCATTCACCATGTGCCCTGACTGTCAAAGGGAGTATGGGGATCCCCTGGACAGGCGGTTTCACGCCGAACCTGATGCTTGCTGGGAATGCGGGCCAACGCCCGTTACAGTGCTAGAGGACCCGTTGCCAGGGGACGCCCCGCCATCTGCTTTGCTGTCTGCATGCCCGCAGGCTCTCCTGCCCGGCCCTCAGGAGCGGCGGGATGAGTGGCTGACTCAGGCTCAGTGGGCATTGTCTTTGGGCAAGACACTTGCCATCAAAGGCGTTGGCGGGTTTCACCTGGCTTGCGATGCCGCTTCATCCCAAGCCGTTCAGTTTGTGCGTGAAAGGAAAAAGCGTCCGGGCAGGCCCTTTGCCATTATGGTCAGGGATCTAGGCCTAGCCCACGATTGGTTCTACATTGACTCGCAAGAAGCGGAACTTCTGTCATCAAGGCAGGCGCCTATCGTCATATTGCGGAAGAGGCCCCGGTGCCCTGTGGCTGAGAACGTCGCCCCCGGCTTGGATCACCTAGGAGTGATGCTGCCCTATAGTCCCCTTCATCTTCTGCTTTTCCAGGATACGGGCGGGCCAAAACCGCCTCTTGCTTTGGTTATGACAAGCGGAAACTTGGCGGGCATGCCCCTCTGCTATGCCGATGACGAGGCCCGGGAGTCTTTGGTGAAGGCGACCCACGGGCTGGTGCTTCACAACAGGCCGATCCTTAGGCCCTGCGACGATTCTGTGGTAAGAGTGGTGGACGGAGCGCCTCTATTCTACCGTCGCTCCAGAGGTTACGTTCCTTCCGACATGACTGTGCCTCTTGACACCAGGGTCTCGGTGTTTGCCGCGGGCGCTATGGGCAAGAACGTTTTCGGCATATTCTCAGACAACCGGATTCGAATGTCCCAGCACGTGGGCGATTTGTGGAACGAGGCTATGGTTGAGCGTTACTCCTTTGCGGTGCGGGATTTTACGGAGTTGTACCGTTTCCGGCCCGAGGTCGTTGCTGTGGATGCCCATCCCGATTGCCTCGCCGCTCAAGCGGCCAGGGAGTTGTTCCCCGATGCGGAGGTGGCAGCGGTTCAGCATCATCACGCCCACATGACATCTGTAATGGCTGAACATGGGATTCGCCAGGAGTGTGTTGGCCTTATCTTGGATGGCACAGGTTACGGAAATGACGGGATGGTTTGGGGCGGCGAGGTCCTCCACGGTGATTATTCAGAGTTCCAGCGATTTGCCCATTTGGCCTATGTATCCATGCCAGGCGGAGAAAAGGCAGTTCTGGAGCCTTGGCGAATGGCTGCCTCGTATCTCAAGGCGACCATGGGCTCCCAGGGAATAGAGGCGGCGAAGGTTCTTCTTTCTAGTGTCTTCGAAAAAGTCTCGCTGCTTTGGCCCGCACTGGACTGGGAAGGGTATCCCCTAACGTCCAGCGCAGGAAGGCTTTTTGACGCCGTGGCCGCTTTGTGCGGTATCTCCCTGGTAAATACCTACGACGGGGAAAGTGCGTCTTTGCTTGGAGAGATGGCTTTGAAGGAGCACTGGCGCAGGTGCGGTCAGGACGCGTCTTTCGCTGCAGAAATTGATGCGTGGGAGAAAGAGGGCGGATCCGATGATTGCACCCAGATATGCCTTGCCCCTCTTATCGGTCCGGCGGTCCGGTCGATGGTGTCGGGTATAAGCGCCGCGGAAGTGGCCTACGGGTTCCACGCGCGCTTGGCTGCCGTGTTGACCTGGCATGTCCGCCAGGCATGTCGGAGATTGGGAGTCAACACCGTGGTGCTGTCGGGGGGCGTATTCCAAAATCCCCTTTTCCTTCATTTGACTGCGAAATACGCCAGGGAACTTGGACTGACGACTCTTTGGCCAAAGGCCGTGCCTCCCAACGACGGGGGCCTGTGTCTAGGGCAAAGCCTGGTAGGCGCTTATATTGGAATGAGGTGAGCCAATTGTGTGTGGCCGTGCCCCTGAAAGTGAAGTCGGTTAGCGGGGATTGGGCGGAGCTTTTCTTGGGAGAGAGCGCCGTTCGGGCCCGGACTGATCTTGTCAGCGTTAAGGAGGGCGATTATGTGTTGGTGCACGCGGGCTTCGTCATAGAGAAACTCGATGATCAGGAAGCCGAGAAGACCATCAGGATGTTCCTGGAACGCGAGATGCTCGGGGGACCAAGAAGGTCGGAGGGCTCTAAAGGGCCTGTGGCGTCATGACAAACACCGTGCATGTTCCAATACCAAGGGCTCTAGGTCTATCCCGGGATAAAGCCGTCTTTCGGTCGCTTCTTGATTCGGTGAAACTTGAAGTGAAGCGTCTTGGGAGACAACCTTCGATCATGGAGGTGTGCGGTTCCCACACATGGGCCATATCCCACACCGGTTTGAGGGATTTGCTGGATGGGTACGTCGATTTCGTTTCGGGGCCCGGATGCCCTGTTTGCGTCACTTCCGACAGCGATATGGCTCACGTGCTTAGGCTTGCGAAAACTCCCGAAGTCATGATTGCCACCTTTGGGGATATGCTCAGGGTCCCGTCTCCCAGCGGAAGCCTGGAACAGGCCCGAGCCCAAGGCGCCCGGGTGGAGATGGTATACAGCCCCATGGATGCCCTTTCCCTGGCCGAGAGTTTTCCCATGCGGGAGGTCGTGTTTCTGGGAATCGGGTTTGAGACTACGGCCCCTGCCACCGCCGTCACGGTTCAGGCTGCGAAAGAGCGAGGAGTCTGCAACTTCTCTGTGTACAGCGTCCACAAGACCATGCCCAGGGCCCTAGATTTCATACTCTCGGATGAAACCCTCAAAGTGGACGGCCTTCTTCTGCCGGGTCATGTTTCAGCCGTTACCGGGCGGCGGTATTTTGATTTCGTGGGTTCCCGTCATGAGGTGCCTTCAGCAGTGGCTGGCTTCGAGCCCTGCGATATCCTTTTGGCGACCCGGGAAATACTGCTCATGCTTGAGCTAGGCGAAGCCGCCGTGCGCAACGCCTATCCCCGGGCAGTGCGGGAAGAGGGTAACCTCGTGGCTATGTCCAAGATCCGCCAGGTATTTCAAGAGGCCGAGAGTCTTTGGCGGGGGCTGGGTTCTTTGCCTGATAGCGGGCTTTCGCTTCGCCAGGAATACTCGAGGCTGGATGCTCACAAGAAGTTCGGCCTTCCCCCCTTGAGCCCCCAGGCGGGACTCCCGGGATGCGACTGCAAGCTCATTCTCACGGGTTTGAAGAAACCTAGTCAATGCAGGGCGTTCGGAAAGGCTTGCGCGCCAGACCACCCTTTGGGCCCCTGCATGGTCTCGTCTGAAGGCTCATGCCGGGCCCACTATGAGTTTGGGAGGCGAGGGGCTTGATGGATCAAGAATCTGACCAAAAGCGACGAGTTCTCTTGTCCCACGGGGACGGCGGCACCATGACCAGCAAGCTCATAAGTGAGGTTTTCGTGGCCCGATTGGGTAACCCTCTTCTTTCCCAGATGGACGACGCCACCTGTTTGCCTTTGAATCGGGGTGAACAGGGGGATCTCTTGTTCACCACGGATTCCTTTGTGGTGGATCCCATGTTTTTCCCCGGAGGCGACATAGGGAAACTGGCCGTATGCGGAACCGCCAACGATCTCTGGGTCGCAGGAGCCGTACCCAAGTTCCTTTCAGCGGGCTTTATAATAGAGGAAGGAACTTTCGTAGATGACTTGGCCAAGATCGCCGGGTCCATGGCCCGGGCAGCGGCGTCTGCTGGGATCATGGTGGTTGCGGGAGACACCAAAGTGGTCCCCAAAGGGAAAGGCGACGGCGTGTTCATTAACACCTCGGGTATTGGGGTTCTCACTGAACCTAGGCGCATGACAAGACGGGCGCTTCCAGGCGACCGGGTGGTTGTGTCAGGCACCATCGGCGAGCACGGCTTGGTCATACTGGCTCTTAGGCTGGGCATTCCCCTAGGAGATCTGGCCTCAGACTGCGGCCTTGTAGGCGACTGCGTTGACGGTCTTCTTTCGTGCGGCATCACAGTGGGCATGATGCGGGATCCCACCAGAGGCGGGGTTGCATCGGTTCTCAAGGAAGTGGCGGTCGCCTCGCGCTGCGATGTGCTGATTAGCCAGGACCAAGTACCTGTGAAAGACAGTGTCCGGGATATTGCCGATCTCCTGGGCGTCGACCCGCTTTATCTCCCGTGCGAGGGCCGGGTTGTGGCCTTTGTTGGGCCGGGGGAGATTCCCTCGGGGTGGACCCTTATAGGTGAAGTCCGGCAAGGGCAAGGCAACGTCTTTCTTCAAACAGCATACGGAGGCGTCCGCAGGCTTGGGCTATTTGAGGGCATGCCTCTGCCGCGGATCTGTTGAATGACGGCAGGTGTCCCGGGCCAGGTGTCCGCCTGCGGACATCAGTTGGAGCAGACGTGTCCCCCTCATTGTCCCGCCTTCCTCAAAGTGATATTATGGCTCGGGCTTTTTCTGCCTTGGATTCGTTGCTGTTGATGCGGCTAGAAAGGTGTTTTGGTCCATGAACATTCTTACGGTGGAGTTCGGCGTCATACTGCTGCCGCTTCTGGGAGCTGTTCTGGTGAAAATCGCCGGTCGAATACAGGAGCGAGCGGTACCCCATTTGGCCGTGGCCGTGGGATACCTTAATGCTATGTTGGCGGTCCTTATGGTTATGGGCGGGGGAAAGTCCCTTAGCCTGTTTGGCTCACTCTACCTGTCGGTTGTGTCCGACGGAATAGGGGCTTTCGTGTCAGCCACAGGCGCTGTGTTAGGGGCACTGATACTCACCTATTCTCTGGGATACATGGAGCATGAAAAGCACCTAGCGCGGTATTACGGGCTAACACTTCTGCTGATAGGAAGCATGTCCGGTCTGGTTTTATCCGGTAATCTCCTGACCATGTTCTTATTTTGGCTCGCGTGCGGATTCGTGAGTTTTGCCTTGGTGGGTTTCCACAAAGAAGACACCAAGGCCCAGAAGGCTGTAATGAAGGCCGTAGCAGTTACCGGCCTAGGCAACATAGCCCTTTTTTCGGCCATAGTGGTGCTGTACTTCTCCACATCCCCCCATACTCTGGACATCAGGGCCATAACTGCGCAGGCTGCCTCGATACCAGAGGTGCCCTTGGCCTTGGCGGCTTTTGGCGTACTTCTGGGGGCAACCGGCATGTCGGCGCAGATCCCTCTCCACTCATGGTTACCCGGGGCTATGGAGGCGCCAACGTCTGGGTCGGCTCTGGTTGACGCCGCAACAACTCTCAATGCTGGTGTGTACCTTGTTTCCAGAATGTACCCGGCGTTTCACGTGGTGTCTGGCTGGACCCAAGCGGTGACATGGGTTGGGGCCATTACCCTTCTGTACGCGGCTTTTATGGCTCTTAGGGCCAAGGATCTCAAAATAGTCCTGGCCTATTCCAGCATGAGTCAGCTTGGATACATGTTTGCGGCTTTGGGAATGGGCGGTCTATTGGCAGCCCAATTCCACATGGTGTCTCACGCCGTTTTCAAAGCACTTTTGTTTCTGTGCGCAGGCGTGATCATCCACATGGCTCATACCAGGCAACTGGATTTGCTCTCGGGCGTAGGCAAGAAGATGCCTCTCACAGGAAGGTGTTTCATGCTAGGGGCCATGGGGCTTTCTGGCATACCTGTGTTTAGCGGCTTCTTCTCTAAGGACATGATCTTCGCCACAGCGTTGCACTCAGGGCAATACCTGCCTCTGGCTGTCGCGGTAGTAGGTGCGGTCCTGACCTTCACGTACACGTGGCGCACCTACCGGAAGGTGTTCTGCGGCGAACCTTCCCCGGCTGCGGCCAACGCCCACGACGCACGTGCGGCCATATCCTGGCCACTGTGCGTCCTCGGTGCGGGTACGCTCTTGTCGTGGCTCCTAATTGGCACACAGAGCAACATGCTTCATGCCACCTTGGAGCACGTTGAGCCAATATCCCCCCTGCACCTGGTGGAAGAGACTTTCGCAAGCCCGGCGTTTCTCTTGTCGGTTCTGGTGTTGGCAGTGGGGGGCGGCATAGTGTGGAGTGGTCGAAAACGGTAGAGCCCATGGTCTTAGATTATCGGGATTTCCCTGTAACAGAGGCGTTTTTGCGGAAGCGGCCATACATTGACACGCAATTGGCTGGGTGCTAAACTCATAAAGCGTGTCTTTTTGGCTGACGCAGGAGGGACTGGAGTTGGAGTTTCACCCCACCATGAGTCGAGGTGCCAGGAGACGATTCCGTGAAGGCTGCGTAGTAGGGGCAAAGGCTGTGGAAAGGGCTTTGGCCTCGGGCCTTGTGGAGAAAGTGTTTGTGGCCAAGAATGCCGAAGAGCGGGTAGTGCGAGGTCTCTTGGACCTTTGTAAGAAACAAGGCGTTCTTGCCGTGTACTCTGAGTCCATGAAGGAACTAGGCAAATCATGTGGCCTGCGGGTTGGCGCAGCGGCCTGCGCTGTCCTAAAGACCACAGAGACGAGCCGATAGACACGAAAGATGAATGCTGAGGGAATAATCACAGAATAATCACATGAAAAGGAGGTGTGGAATTGCCCACGATTAACCAGCTGGTCCGTCAGGGCAGGCAGAAGGTGGAAGAGAGGTCGAAGTCCCGAGCATTGAGAGGCAACCCTTTCAAGCGGGGAGTATGCACTGTCGTGCGGACTACGCAACCTAAGAAACCTAACTCGGCTCTGCGGAAAATCGCCCGCGTGCGTCTAGTCAACGGCATTGAGGTCACTGCGTACATCCCTGGAGTTGGCCACAATTTGCAGGAGCACTCAGTGGTCTTGGTGCGCGGCGGACGTGTCAGGGACCTTCCGGGCGTCAGATACCATATCGTTAGAGGAACCCTGGACGCGGCAGGAGTCGCTGACAGGAGGCAGGGCCGTTCACTGTATGGCGCCAAGAAGCCCAAGAAGTAAACCTTTCGGAGGAATGATCTAATGCCGAGAAGAGCTGGAGCACCGGCTAGAAAGTGGACGCCGGACCCTAGGTACAACTCAGTCCTAGTGGCCCGACTCACCAACAAGCTAATGCAGGACGGCGAAAAGGCCGTGGCCCGCAGGATAATGTATGGCGCCATGGACATCATCCATGAGAAGACGGGCAAGGATCCTCTGGAAGTGGTCGATCAGGCGGTCAAGAACACCATGCCGGTCTTGGAAGTGCGCCCGCGCCGAGTGGGCGGAGCCACCTACCAGGTTCCGGTTGAGGTTAGGAACGAGAGAAGGTTTTCTCTCGCAATCCGCTGGCTAGTCGACTTCGCTAGGGCCAGAGGCGAGCGGGGCATGGAAGGCAAGGTCGCCGGGGAGATTCTGGACGCCGCTAACAATACCGGCAGCAGTGTCAAGAGGAAAGAAGAAATGCACCGCATGGCGGAGGCTAACAGGGCTTTCGCCCATTACAGGTGGTAAGGAAATTAGACCATTGGGGATGAACCTAGAAAGGAGGGAATTCGATGCCGCGGACTTTTCCGCTTGATAGGATAAGGAATATCGGGATCATGGCTCACATTGACGCCGGCAAGACCACGACTACCGAGCGGATCTTGTTTTACACAGGCAAAGTCCATCGCATGGGCGAGGTAGACGAAGGGTCGGCGACCATGGACTGGATGGTGCAAGAGCAGGAGAGAGGAATCACCATCACCTCTGCCGCCACCACATGCCACTGGAAAGATTGCCGGATAAATATTATAGACACTCCAGGACACGTTGACTTTACGGCCGAGGTTGAGCGCAGTTTGAGGGTGCTTGACGGGGCTGTTGCCATCTTCTGCGCCAAAGGCGGCGTCGAACCCCAATCGGAGACGGTCTGGCGTCAGGCCGATAGGTACAAGATCCCCAGGATCGCATATGTCAACAAGATGGACGCCATGGGAGCCGATTTCTACCGCACGGTGGACATGATAGAGAACAAACTAGGGGCGAATCCGGTGGTTGTGGTGCTCCCCATAGGAACCCAAGAGGATTTCGCCGGGGTGGTAGACGTCATATCCATGAAAGCCTTCTACTGGGGCGAAGACGAGCTGGGGACTACGATTGAAGAAGGTCCCATGCCCGAGAGTATGCGCGATGCGCTGGACGACTACCGTGAGAGACTCATCTCGAGCGCCTCTGATTTCGACGACACCATCCTCGAAGCCTATGTTGGCGGCCAAGAGGTTTCGCCCGAGGCTCTAAGAGACGCTCTGCGCAAGGGGACTCTCACCAACAAGATCGTGCCGGTTTTGTGTGGGTCTTCTTTCAGGAACAAGGGAGTACAAAAACTCCTAGACGCCATCGTGGATTTCTTGCCGTCGCCTTTGGACGTTCCGCCTGTGGAAGGTATGACCCTATCGGGAGACAAGAAGCTCGTGCGTGAAGTCTCTGACCAGGAGCCCTTCTCGGCTCTGGCCTTTAAGGTCACCACGGACCCTTTTGTGGGAAGGTTGACCTACTTCCGAGTTTACTCGGGTTCTCTCAGGGTGAGGTCATATGTCCACAACTCCACCAAAGGAAAGACAGAGCGAATCCAGAGACTTCTCCTAATGCACGCAAACCACCGGGAAGATGTGGAAGCAGTTGTCACAGGTGATATCGCCGCTACGGTGGCTTTGAAGTTCACCGCTACAGGGGATACCCTGTGCGATGAAAAGCACCCAATCGTTTTGGAGAATATCCAGTTCCCAGAGCCCGTAATCCGTATGGCCATTGAGCCCGAGACTCGCGCCGATCAAGACAGACTGTCCATGTCCATGGTGAAGCTTGCCGAGGAAGACCCCACCTTTACCTACCGGATCGACGAAGAGACAGGCCAGACCATTATTGCGGGCATGGGGGAATTGCATCTGGAGATCATAGCCGATAGGCTCCTTAGGGAGTTTGCGGTGAAGGCCCAAGTAGGTCGCCCCCAGGTGGCTTACAGAGAGAGCGTTTTGGGAGCCGCAGACGGCGAAGGCAGATATGTGCGGCAGACCGGCGGCAAAGGCCAGTACGGACACGCCAAGATCAAGATTGAGCCTTTGGGCAGGGGATCCGGATTTATGTTTGTAGATGCCGTCAAAGGCGGGGCAATTCCTACAGAGTTCATTCCGGCAGTAGAATCGGGTGTCAAAGAAGCCCTGCAAACCGGAGTGATAGCCGGTAACCCCGTGGTAGATATCAAAGTTACCCTTTTGGACGGCTCCTATCACGAGGTTGACTCATCAGAACTGGCCTTCAAGGTCGCAGGTTCCATGGCCGTCAAGGATGCTCTTTCCAAGGCCAAGTGCGCGCTTTTGGAACCTGTAATGAAGGTGGAAGTAGCCACGCCCGCCGACTACCTGGGAGATGTTTTGGCTGACCTCGGTAGCCGCAGGGGCCAGGTACAGGGCATGGAAAATCGAGACACGTACCAGCTGGTTCAGGGCGAAGTGCCGCTTTCGGCCATGTTTGGATACGCTACAGATCTCAGATCCAGAACCCAAGGGCGCGGCACCTATGCCATGCAGTTCGGAAGGTATGACGTGGTCCCACCCGCGGAAGCGGATAAGATAGTCGCTCGGTATCTCGGGCGGCCTGTGGACTAGGAAACACTAGCTGGTTTCTGGAACTAGCAAAGGAGGATAAGGCAACAAATGGCTAAGAAGAAGTTCGAACGGACGAAACCCCACGTTAACGTCGGCACTATTGGGCATATCGACCACGGCAAAACAACCCTGACTGCGGCAATCACCAGGGTATTGGCTGCTGTAGGTGGGGCGGACTTCACTCCCTTCGACAAAATTGACAAGGCGCCGGAAGAGAAGGCAAGAGGCATCACCATTTCGGCTTCACACGTTGAGTATCAGACCGAGAATCGGCACTACGCTCACGTAGACTGTCCGGGACACGCCGACTACATCAAGAACATGATCACCGGCGCCGCGCAGATGGACGGAGCTATTCTTGTGGTGTCTGCCGCCGACGGGACCATGCCCCAGACCAGAGAGCACGTTCTTCTGGCTAGGCAGGTTGGAGTTCCCGCCATGGTAGTGTTCCTTAATAAAGTTGACTTGGTCGACGACGAAGAGCTTCTGGAGATCAGCGAGCTCGAGGTTAGGGATCTTCTTTCCAAGTACAATTTCCCCGGCGACGATGTTCCTGTAGTCAGGGGTTCAGCCCTCAAGGCACTGGAATGCGGTTGCGGCAAGACCGAGTGCCCGTGGTGCGGTGCCATCCTCAAGTTGATGGATGCAGTAGATAGCTATATCCCCACTCCTGAAAGGGCAATCGACAAGCCGTTCCTTCTCTCAGTGGAAGACGTGTTCACCATCACCGGGCGTGGCACCGTTGCCACCGGAAGGATCGAGCGGGGAGTCGTCAAGGTTGGAGACACCGTGGAGATCGTGGGATTGGTTGAGCGGCCTAAGTCTACGGTAGTGACGGGAGTCGAGATGTTCAGGAAGATTCTTGACCGTGGGGAAGCCGGAGACAACGTGGGATGCTTGCTTAGAGGCGTGGCTAAGAACGAAATCGAGCGCGGTCAGGTATTGGCGAAACCCGGCAGCATCAAGCCCTACACCAAGTTTGAGGGTCAGATTTACGTTCTTTCAAAGGAAGAGGGCGGACGTCATACGGCGTTTTTCACAGGTTACAGGCCCCAGTTCTACTTCAGGACCACTGACGTTACCGGTTCTGTGACCCTGCCTGAAGGCGTCGAGATGGTAATGCCCGGCGACAACGTTAGGATAGAGGGCGAACTGATTCAGCCCATCGCCATGGAAGAGGGGCTCAGGTTCGCCATTCGCGAGGGTGGACGGACTGTGGCCTCAGGAGTGATAACCAAGATCGAGGGGTGATTAGGTTGCGGAGGCAGAGAATTCGCGTCCGGCTCCGTGCTTTCGACCACGAAGTCCTAGATCAGTCTGCAGGTAGGATCGTGGAGACGGCCAAAAGGACAGGCGCTCTCATCTCCGGACCGGTCCCGCTTCCCACTGAAAGGAGCGTCTACACCATTTTGGTGGCGCCCAACGGCGAGAAGGACATTAGGGAGCAGTTCGAGATGAGGGTTCACAAGCGCCTCATCGATATCATGGAACCGACAACTAAGACCATGGACGCCTTGACCAGGCTTGACCTGCCTGCAGGCGTGGACATTGAGATTAAGAGCGTGTGACTTTCGCTTCATTGATGGAGGAGGTGTCCTGGCATGAAGGCTATCCTCGGAAAGAAGATAGGGATGAGCCAGGTATTTGATAAACAAGGGGAACTCATACCCGTAACCGTCATTGAAGCCGGCCCATGCACCGTGGTGGAGAAAAGGACTTTGAAGAGAGACGGATACCAAAGCTTGCAGCTAGGGTTCGGCTTCGTCAAAGGGCATAAGGTTTCCAAGCCTGTTGCGGGTCAGTTCAAGAAGACGGGTATTGCGCCCCTCCGGCACCTAAGAGAGATAAAGGTAGGGCCCGATGAGAAGCTCCAAGTTGGCGACGAGGTAAAAGTCGACTTGTTCAAACCCGGCGATGTGGTGGACGTTACGGGAAGGTCCCGTGGAAAAGGTTACGCAGGCGTGATTAAGCGCTGGAACTTCCACCGCTCGTTTATGGCTCACGGTTCCAAGTATCACCGGGGCGTCGGGTCCCTTCAGGCGAGAGACGCGTCCAGGGTGTTTCCGGGTAGGAAGTTGCCCGGTCACATGGGAGACGAACGGGTGACTGTGAAAGGTCTCAAGGTCGTGAGCGTGGATCCCGAGAAGAACTTGCTTCTGGTTCACGGCGCTGTGCCTGGTGCAAGTGGATCTCTCGTGGTGGTTAAAGATGCTTCTCGATGAAGTAGTAGACGAGGTTAAGGGAGGGATCCTCGTGCCACAAGCACAGGTTTTCAGTTCAAAAGGAGAAAAACTTGGTGAGATGGGTCTCTCCGACGCGGTGTTTGGCAAAGAACCCAATCGTGCGGTTATCAGATCCGCTGTCTTAGCGCACTTGGCTGCCAAGAGACAGGGCACAGTCGGAGTTAAGACCAGATCCCAAGTGGCCGGAGGAGGGCGAAAGCCCTGGCGTCAGAAGGGGCTGGGGCGGGCTCGGGCAGGTACTACCAGATCCCCTATCTGGAGGCACGGCGGCGTAGCGTTCGGTCCTCAGGCTCGGGATTATTCTTGGGCCTTGCCCAAACGAGTCAAGAGGATGGCGTTGGTTTCCGCCCTATCGGCCAAGGCTTCTGATGGGAAAGTCTTTGTGTTGAAGGAGCTCACTATGGAAGCGCCCAAGACCAAGGACCTCTACAGATTGCTGGTAAGCCTCGGGGTAGAGAAGAGCGCTCTCATAGTTACAGGCGGCAATGAACCAAACGTGGTGCTATCGTCTAGGAATATTCCTGGCATTGAAGTTACCACGGCTAGGGAAATCAGCACGTACCAGGCCATGGCCAAAAGGCACATTGTCATGACCGAGGACGCGGTGAAGAAGCTGGAGGAGGCGCTGTCATGAACCTTACGGCGAGAGACATCATTATCCTGCCTCTGGTCACGGAAAAGACCAATGCCGCCATGGAACGGGGAACGTACTCTTTCAGAGTCCATCCCAAGGCCACAAAGGCAGACGTGCATAATGCCATAGAGGAGATCTTCAAAGTTCGGGTAGTCAAGGTCAACACCATGAACGTCAAAGGCAAGCCGCGGCGGCTGGGGATGCGCCTGGGACGTACCCGCAACTGGAAGAAAGCCATTGTGACTTTGGCGCCCGGCCAAAGGATCCCGTTCTTTGAGGGCGCTTAAGTAGGAGGGAATACAGTTGCCGGTTAAGGAGTTAAAGCCAACGTCACCTGGCAGGCGCGGAAGGGTTCCCGCTTCTTTCGAGAACCTGAGCGGTAAACCGCCTGAGAAGTCTTTGACGTTTTCCAAGAAGAACTTCTCAGGGAGAAACTCCAAGGGGCGGATCACAGTTCGTCACCGAGGTGGCGGCTCTAAGAAGATTGTCAGAATAGTAGACTTTAAGCGCCAAAAAGATGGCATTCCTGCCAGAGTGGCTGCCATAGAGTATGACCCGGGAAGATCTGCCCGGATAGCTCTTCTGGCCTACAGTGACGGCGAGAAACGTTACATCGTGGCGCCGGCGGGTTTGCAGGTTAATGATATGGTCATGTCAGGCCCTGATTCCGACATCAAAGTTGGAAACGCTTTGCCTCTTGACAGCATTCCCACGGGCACCCTCGTTCACAACGTCGAGCTGGTGCCTGGAAAAGGCGGCCAATTGGCAAGGTCTGCAGGTTCTCAGGCGCAACTTATGGCAAAAGAGGGCGGGTTCGCTCTTCTTCGCCTCTCTTCAGGCGAACAGAGAAGAGTGCCCGTGATGTGCAGGGCAACCGTGGGTCAAGTAGGCAACGTTGAGCACGAGAACATCTCCTTAGGAAAGGCTGGCGCTACCCGGCATAGGGGATGGAGACCGTCAGTTCGCGGAGTGGTCATGAACGCTGTGGACCACCCCCACGGCGGCGGAGAAGGCAAGTCACCTATAGGACTTCCGGGGCCGCTCACGCCCTGGGGCAAGCCTACTTTGGGCCATAGGACCAGGAAGAAGAACAAGGCGTCTAGCAAGCTAATTGTGAAGCGCAGGAAATAACCAAACAGGAAGGAGGGGGCGATTGTGAGCCGGTCAACAAAGAAGGGGCCCTATGTGGACGAGAAGCTTCTGGAAAAAGTACGGGCCATGAACAGGAAGAACGAGAAGAGAGTCATCCGGACTTGGGCCAGAAACTGCACCGTAGTCCCTGAGATGCTGGGACACACCATAGCGGTCCACGATGGCAGGAAACACGTCCCTGTGTATATTACCGAAGACGCGGTTGGCCATAAATTGGGCGAATTCGCTCCCACACGCACATTTAGAGGCCACGGAGCACACACTACGCGCTCCACGGCGCTAAAGTAGGGGGGTAATCCGTTGGAGGCCAAAGCTATTGTGAAGTATGTCAGGATTTCCCCTTCAAAGGTACGCATAGTTGCAGATCTAGTGCGGGGGAAACCCATTAGGGAAGCGCTGGCTATATTAAGGCACACGCCCAAAAGGGCCAGTGCAGTGATTGAGAAGGCGATTAACTCAGCTGCGGCCAACGCTGAGAACAACCTAGAGATGGATAAGGATGCTCTTTTGGTTTCAGAGATTTACGTGGATAAGGGCCCGACTTTGAAAAGGTACCATCCCCGCCAAAGAGGCCAGGCATTTGCGATCCTCAAGAGGTCGTCCCATCTTACGGTCGTAGTTAGAGAAAGAGAGGAGGGCTAACCTTGGGACAGAAGGTTCATCCGAAAGGATTTCGCCTGGGCGTCATCTATGATTGGGATTCCCGCTGGTTTGCCCGGAAGGACTTTTCTGAACTCCTCCTGGAAGACCAGATGATAAGGGAGCATATCAAGGGCAAGCTGCCTCTTGCCGGGGTTTCCAGGATCGAGATAGAGAGAAAGCCTCAAGAGGCCACCATTACGGTGCACGCGGCCAAACCCGGCATGGTAATCGGAAGGGGCGGCACCGGAATCGAAGCCTTGCGTAAAGAGCTTGCCCAGAAGACCGGGAAAAGGATCATTCTCCACGCAGTGGAGATCAAGAGGCCTGAGATCGACGCCCAGTTGGTGGCCGAGAACATTGCCGAGTCTATTCAGAGAAGGGTTTCGTACAGAAGGGCAATGAGGCAGGCCATGTTTAGGGCCATGAGAAGCGGAGCCAAAGGTATCAGGCTTAAGGCTTCGGGCCGCCTAGGCGGTGCCGAAATTGCCAGGCGCGAGAGAGCCGGCGAAGGAACGGTTCCCCTCCATACTCTCAGGGCCGATGTGGATTACGGATTCGCCGAGGCGCGCACCACCTACGGACGCATCGGGATAAAGGTATGGATCTACAAAGGCGATATCCTCCCGGCTAGGGCCCAAAAGCCCGCCGCGGCTGAGGGAGGGAAATAGACGATGTTGATGCCCAAGAGATTCAAGTGGCGTAAGCACCACCGGGGTCACATGGATGGAAAGGCCACTCGCGGCAACGAGGTATTCTACGGCGATTTTGGGCTTCAGACCCTAGACGCCGGATGGATAACCGATAGGCAGATCGAAGCAGCCCGTGTCGCTCTTACCCGGTACATCAAGAGGGGCGGAAAGGTTTGGATCAGGATATTCCCCGATAAGCCGGTAACCAAGAAACCCGCGGAAACTCGTATGGGTGGAGGAAAGGGTAACCCTGAGTACTGGGTGGCAGTCGTGAAGCCCGGCAGGATCTTGTTTGAGATCGCAGGGGTAGCCGAAGAAGACGCCCGTGAGGCTCTTAGACTGGCAGGGTCTAAGCTTCCGGTTCACACGAAGTTCCAAACGCGGCGAGATGCAGTGGGAGAGCCACGGGAGAAGGCGGTGAATGAAGATGAAGGCGCAGGAGATTAGGAATTTGGCCGATGTGGATTTGGAAAAGAAGCTTTCTGACCTTAAAGACGAACTCTTCAACCTGCGTTTTCAGATGACCACTGGGCAGCTTGACAACGTGACCCGGATTCGCGAGGTAAAGCGGTCAATCGCCAGGGTGAAGACGATTCAGCGCCAGCGAGAACTCGGAAAGCTCGCCCAGGAGGGTTGAATATGGAACGCGGAAAGCGCAAGAAAATCACAGGTGTGGTAGTCAGCGATAAGATGGACAAAACTCGGGTGGTGGCCATCGAGTCTTGGAAGATGGCGCCCATTTACAGAAAGAGAGTTCGTTCGACACACAGGGTCAAGGCTCACGATGAAGGCAACACAACCCAAATAGGGGACACGGTTGTGCTAGTGGAGTCGCGGCCGTTATCTCGGGACAAGAGATGGCGTATCACCAGCGTGGTCTCAAAGGAAGATCCATCTTCTGCCGGAGGTGACCGGTCGTGATTCAGGTTGAGACCAGGCTCACTGTGGCAGACAATACGGGCGCCAGAAAGATTCAGTGCATCAAGGTCCTAGGCGGTGCCAAGCATCGTTACGCAGGGCTGGGCGACATCATTGTTGCTACTGTTAAGGAGGCCACTCCTGGAGGCGTTGTCAAGAAGGGCCAGCTAGTCAGAGCTGTCGTGGTTAGGATAGCCAGGAATGTGCGCAGGCGCGACGGCACGTATATCAAGTTCGATGACAACGCCGCCGTCATCCTTAAGGACGAGCACGAGCCTCAGGGTACCCGCATTTTTGGCCCAGTGGCCAGGGAATTGAGAGAGAAGAAATACACCAAAATCATCTCTCTGGCCCCTGAAGTCCTATAGGGTGGAAAAGGTGGTGCGGTATTCGTGAATATACGAAAAGACGACACGGTCTTGGTGCTCACCGGCAAGTATAAGGGCAAGAAGGGCAAGGTCTTGAGGGCCATGCCTGCCGAGGGACGCGTGATTGTAGTAGGCGTCAACATGCGCAAGAAGCACCAAAAGCCCACCAAGGACATGCAGCAGGGCGGTATCGTAGAGGCTGAGGGTCCCATCGATGTCTCCAACGTCATGTTGGTGTGTCCCAGGTGTTCAAAGCCTACCCGGTTGAGTTTCAAAGTCAGCGGGATGGGCAAGGTCCGCGTTTGCCAGAAATGCGGCGAAGCCATTGACAAGTGAGGTCGAGTGACGTGGCGCTAAAGGAACTATATCGTGGAGAAGTTATCCCTGGGATGATGAAGGCTTTCTCGTACCAGAACACCCTTCAGGTGCCTAAGGTCCAGAAGGTCGTCATCAATATGGGAGTCGGGGAAGCCACACAGAATGCCGACGCGCTCGAGGGGGCCGTCTCGGACCTTGCCAGGATAGCCGGGCAGAAGCCAGTGATTACCAAGGCCAAACGCTCTATTTCCGCTTTCAAGGTTAGGGCCGGCATGAATGTGGGCTGCAAGGTTACTCTTAGGGGAGACCGGATGTACGATTTCCTCGAGAAACTTTTTAACGTCGTTCTGCCCCGGGTGAGGGACTTTAGAGGTATTTCCCCAGACGGCTTCGATGGCAGGGGCAACTTCTCTTTGGGTCTTAGGGAACAGATCATCTTCCCGGAGATCGAGTACGACAAAGTCTCCAAGATTAGGGGTATGAACATTACCATTACGACTAGTGCCAGGACCGATGAGGAAGGGCTTTATCTCCTCAGAGCTCTTGGAATGCCTTTTAGACAATAGGGGGGAGATAGCTTGGCAACCTTGGCCAAAGTCAACAAGGCGAAAAAGGAGCCAAAGTTCTCGACTCAGCGAGTGAACCGCTGCAAGATATGCGGCCGTTCCCGTTCTGTAATTAGAAAGTTTGGGCTCTGCAGGCACTGCTTTAGGCGCTTGGCTCACCGTGGTGAGATTCCTGGCGTGACCAAAGCCAGTTGGTAGGAGGGAATCACCTATGACACACGACCCAATTGGGGATATGCTGACCAGACTCCGCAATGCGGGTTTAGCCAAGCACGAGAGGTTGGAGTTTCCCACCTCCAGAATGCTAGAGAGCATACTGGACGTCCTCAAGGCCGAAGGCTATATCAGAGATTTCGAGGTGATTCCTGAGAAGCCGGTGGCCAAATGCAAGGTTCACATGAGGTATGGAGCAGGCAAGACAAGGGCCATTACCGGGATAAGGCAGATTTCCAAACCCGGTCTTAGGGTCTATGCTAATAAAGACCAGATTCCCAGAGTCTTGGGCGGGTTGGGGATCGCCGTTGTCTCCACATCCAAAGGAGTCATGTCTGACAAGGCTGCCAGAGCCTCCGGCCTTGGCGGCGAGGTCATTTGTTACGTATGGTAAGAATCCGCGGGAGGTCTTTGATGTGTCTCGAATTGGAGTAAAGCCCATCGCGATCCCGCAAGGGGTCAGTGTGACCTTGGCGGATGGGGAGGTCACGGTCAAAGGCCCTAAGGGCACTTTGGCCAGGAAGCTGCATCCGGATATGAAGATTAACATTGATGGGGAACAGGTCACTGTGGAAAGGCCCACCGACGGCAAGATTCACAGGGCTATGCACGGTCTCACCCGGACCCTCATCTCTAATATGGTAACGGGAGTCACTGAAGGGTACACCAAGCGGCTGGAAATCTCAGGTATGGGGTACAGGGCCACTAAGGCCGGAGACAAACTGGTGCTGAACCTCGGGTTCATAAGGCCCGTTGAGATTGAGCCGCCCAAGGATGTCACCATTGACGTGCCCACAGCAACATCAGTTACCATCCATGGTATCGACAAGGAAGTGGTTGGCCAGATAGCGGCCAACATTAGAAGGCTGAGACCGCCCGAACCCTATCAGGGTACTGGAGTCAAGTACGCCGGCGAGGTCATTAGACGGAAGGCCGCCAAGACTACCAAGTAGCGGCGAAACAGCGAGAGAGGGTGGACCTTTCATGTCTTTAAAGAGTAAGGCCGAGAAAAGGGCCAGGCGGCACCTTAGAGTGCGCAAGAAGATCTCGGGCACGCCGGACCGGCCGAGACTCTGCGTGTTTCGGAGCCTGGACCATATCTACGCTCAGGTCGTTGACGATGTGGCGGGCAAGACGGTGGCACACGCGTCATCGGTGGAACCGACAATCAGAGAGACCCTTAAGTCCGGCGGCAACGTGGCGGCCGCTAAGAAGGTAGGAAACCTAGTAGCGGTCAGGGCTCTTGAGAACGGGGTCAAACAGGTAGTCTTCGATAGAGGCGGTTACCTGTACCACGGAAGAGTCAAGGCTTTGGCGGAAGCCGCCAGGGAAGGCGGCTTGGATTTCTAAATGCGGGGTGATTACGGGGTGGACAATCCACGGGGAAAAGGCAGGGGCCGGGAAGGTAACGTTCGGAGGAACGCTCCTCCTGACCGTCCTGAAGATGAGTTTAAGGATGAAGTCGTTTCCGTCGGACCGGTGTCCAAGACTGTTAAGGGCGGAAGGCGACGGAGTTTCCGGGCCCTTGTGGTAGTGGGAAACGGCAAAGGGAAAGTCGGCGCCGGGCTAGGGAAAGCCCTTGATCTGACTGACGCCATTAGAAAAGGCATTGAAGACGCCAAGAAGAATCTGATAGAGGTGCCAACCCACGGAACCACGATTACCCACGAGGTTTTGGGGGAGCACGGTGCAGGCATGGTTCTCTTGCGGCCTGCGTCGCCCGGTACAGGTGTTATAGCCGGGCGCGGTGTCAGACCTATCATGGAGTTGGCCGGCGTTCAGGATGTTTTGGCAAAATCTCTGGGTTCCCAGAACCCATACAACGTTGTCTATGCCGCCATAGAGGCACTTAAGGCACTCAGAACCTACAGCGCCATTTCCGAACTCCGGGGGAAGCCTCTCAAGGCGCGGCAGGATGGGGAATCGGAGGTCTCGTCCAATGGAATTGCATGATCTTTCTCCAGTGCCCGGATCAGTCAAGAAGCCCCGGCGCAAAGGACAGGGCCTTGGGTCCGGTTTCGGCAAGACCGCGGGGCGCGGGCACAAGGGTCAGAACTCCAGATCAGGCGGAGGCAAGGGCCCCGGCTTTGAGGGCGGGCAGATGAAGCTCACCATGCGTCTTCCAAAGAGGGGGTTCCACAACAAGTTCAGAGTAGACTACGATCTGGTGAATGTGCAGGATCTTGTGGTTTTTGACGCCGGCTCCGCGATAGGCCCTCTTGAGATGAAGAAGGCGGGGCTTATGAGGCGCAACGCCAAGAATCTCAAGATTCTGGGAGAAGGTGAACTTGATAGGGCTCTGACCGTCAAAGCCCATGCTTTCTCACAATCGGCAAAGGAGAAAATAGAGACCGCTGGCGGCAAGGCCGAGGTGATATAGATGATCGGCACCTTGCGAAACGCATGGCGGATTCCTGATCTGCGAAGGCGGATCCTTCTGACTATGGGCATGTTGATGGTGTTCAGGGCGGGTGTGGCCATCCCCGTTCCTGGCGTTGTGCCCGAGGTCTTGGCACAGCTTTTCGGAGAGGGAACGTTGTTCGCATTCATGGACCTCTTCTCCGGAGGGGCTCTGTCGAGCTACTCGGTGTTTGCCATGAGCATACACCCATACATCACCAGCTCTATCATCATGCAGCTTCTTCAGATGATCATCCCTAAGTGGGAAGAAATGTCCAAGGAAGAAGACGGGCGCAAGAAGCTCCAAGGCTATTCCAGGTACGCCACGGTTATCCTTGGTTTCATACAGGCGTTTGGCATGACAATGGGGATTCGCGCCCGAGGCGCTCTTGTTTCCATGTCTCCCTGGGTTGCGGCGGAGGCCATTTTCAGCCTAGTCGCGGGTACGGCGTTCCTTATGTGGTTGGGCGAGCTCATCACCGAGCGGGGGATAGGCAACGGAATTTCGCTCTTCATCTTCGGCGGCATCATCACAGAGATGCCCAGAGAGCTTTACAGGATCTATGCCCTTGTGAGAGCCGGGCAAGCCGCTTGGTACAACGTCCTGGCACTTCTGGCGGTCTCTCTAGTTACTATTTACCTGGTGATTTGGGTTACAGAAGGTGAAAGGCGAGTACCTGTTCAGTATTCTAAACGGGTAGTGGGGCGCAAGATGATGGGAGGGTACTCTACCCACATCCCCATCAGAATCAACCAGGCAGGTGTTATCCCTGTAATTTTCGCCTCGTCTTTGCTGTCGTTTCCCGCCACAATCGCGTCGTTTGTCGACGCTCCTTGGGCCAGAAAACTGGGAGATGTTTTCGACTACACCCAGCCGTGGTATACTGCCATGTATGCCATTTTGATATTCGGGTTTACGTTTTTCTATACTGCCATGATCTTCAACCCGCTCGATGTCGCTGACAACATGAGGAAGTATGGCGGGTTCATCCCGGGCATAAGGCCGGGAAGGCCCACTGCCGATCTGCTGTCTAGAATCGTCACCAGGATCACGGTGGTAGGCGGGTTGTTCTTGGCTTTGATCGCTGTATTGCCCAACTTCATGATCCAGATTACCGGGCTTCCGGGCTTTCATGCCCTAGGCGGCACTGCTTTGCTGATTGTGGTTGGGGTCGCCTTAGACACTGTGAAGCAGATCGAGGCCCAACTGGTCATGAGAAACTATCAGGGCTTTTTGAAGTAGGGGAGTGTGACCATGGCGCGCATCCTGCTTTTGGGGCCACCCGGTTCAGGCAAAGGAACGCAAGCCAAAGCCCTTGCGGGGATGTTTGATCTCGTGCACGTGGCGCCCGGGGACATATTCAGGCAGGAAGTCAAAGCCGGTACCGACCTTGGCCGTCTAGTCGAAGGGATTATGGCCAGAGGCGAACTGGTGCCAGATGACGTTACTGTTAGGATAATGGAGAAAAAGCTTGGTTCACCTGAGGCCCAGAAAGGTTACGTGTTGGATGGGTTCCCGAGAAACCTGTCCCAGGCAGAAGCTCTTGATCGCATGTTGGCATCTTCAGGGGCGTCTCTCTCGGTTGTGGTCAACTTGGAAGTGAGTCCAGAGGACATCTTGGAGCGCGCAAGGACGAGACGGGTCTGCAGTCGCTGCGGCAGGCCCTGCAATCTCCGCTCTGATCCTCCAAAGACTCCAGGCAAGTGCGATGACTGCGGCGGACAGTTGGTTACCCGCAAAGACGACATGGAAGAGACCGTAAAGGAACGGTTGGCGGTGTACCGTCGCCACACCAAACCACTTGTGGATTACTACAATCAGAGGGGTGTTTTGGTGAGCATTGAAGGTTCTCGTCCTGTCCAGGAAGTCACCGGCAATATAGTTGGGGTGTTGGCGGCAAAAGGTCTAGTTAAGCGAGAAGAGATGTAGTTATGGTGATTTTGAAAAGCGACAAAGAAATAGAGGTTATGGCTCAGGCGGGACGCATTGCGGGGCTCTGCCTTAAGCTTCTGGGGTCTTTGGTTGGGCCCGGCATCACTACGGGTGAGTTGGATGCCCGAGCCGAGGACTTCATAAGGAGCCAAGGCGCCCTTCCGACGTTCAAGGGGTACAATGGCTTTCCGGCGTCTATATGCGCTTCTTTGAACGAGACGGTAGTTCACGGTATTCCCGGCGAGACCCGTCTCCAAGAAGGCGACATTATCTCCATCGACGTGGGCGCCACCTTTCGGGGGTTTGTAGGGGATACGGCGGCTACCTTCGCAGTGGGCAAGGTGTCCCCGGAAGCCGCGAGACTCATTTCTTGCACCCAGGAAGCTTTAGTCAAGGGAGTAGCCGCCGCCAAAGAAGGCGGTTACCTCGGGGATATCGGACATGCCGTAGAGAGTCATGCCGCCATGTTTGGGTATTCCGTGGTTCGGGACTACGCCGGTCACGGCGTAGGGCGGAAGATGCACGAAGATCCGTGCGTCTCCAACTTTGGCGCGCCCGGGACAGGCCGCCTTCTCCGCAGAGGGATGGTTATAGCTATTGAACCCATGGTCAACGCGGGCGGCCCAGACGTAATAACCTATCCCGACATGCGGGTTGTAACCAGAGACGGTTCTTTATCGGCTCACTTTGAGCACACCGTGGCGATCACGGCCGAAGGGCCCCGGTGCCTGACTCTGGTATAAGTTACCAGAGCATGGACAGACTGTTGTGAGGGATATGAGGGGGAATAGCATGCCGAGGCAAGATAGCATTGAGGTCGAGGGCAAGGTCGTAGAGCCGCTTCCCAATGCCATGTTTCGGGTGGAGATCGAGGGAGGGCACAAAGTTCTGGCCCACATTTCCGGAAAGATGAGGATCAACTTCATCAAGATTCTGCCGGGCGACAGGGTACTAGTGGAGCTTAGCCCGTACGATCTCACCCGCGGCAGGATAACAAGGCGTTTTCGGTAAGTACAGGGGAAGTGTCCCCTGTAAAGGGGGGTTCCGTGGTGAAGGTCAGACCTTCTGTTAAGAGAATATGCGAGAAATGCCGCATCATAAGGCGGCATGGCAGAGTTATGGTTCTTTGCACCAATCCCAAGCACAAGCAGAAACAGGGTTAGCCAGGGGGTGAGATAGTGGCTCGTATATCCGGAGTGGACTTGCCGAGAGACAAAAGGGTTGAGGCGGCGCTTCCGTACATTTTTGGGGTTGGCCGGTTCAGGGCCAAGGAGGTTCTGGAGAACACAGGGGTCAACCCTGATACCAGAGTCAGAGACCTGACCGAAGAGGAAGTCGCACGAATTCGAGAGTTCATCGACAGAAACTACAAAGTTGAGGGCGATCTCCGTACTGAGACCCAACTCAACATAAAGAGACTTATCGACTTAGGGACCTACAGGGGGCTTAGGCACCGCAGGGGTCTTCCTGTTAGAGGTCAGAGGACCCAGACCAATGCTCGCACCAGGAAAGGTCCCAAGAGGACTGTGGGAATTAGAAGGAGGAAGTGACGGTAGGGAGGCGCAATTCACGTGGCTAAAGCAAGAAGGGAAAGAACGCGGAGAAGGGAACGCCGTGTTGTTGAAAAAGGCGTCGCCCATATAAGGTCGACTTTTAACAATACTATGGTGAGCATTACCGATACTCAGGGCGGGATGATTTCGTGGTCTACCGCCGGTAAGCAGGGCTTCAAGGGGTCCAGGAAAAGCACCCCCTTTGCTGCCCAATTGGCCGCCGAGACCGCTGCCAAAGTCGCTATCGACCAGGGCATGAGAGAGGTCGAGGTTATGGTCAAGGGGCCCGGGTCAGGTAGAGAGGCTGCCATAAGGGCGCTCCAGGCTGCGGGTCTGGAAGTCACCATTATTAAGGACGTTACTCCTGTCCCGCACAACGGATGCCGGCCGCCCAAGAGGCGTCGGGTTTAAGGAGGCACACTATTGTCTAGGTATACTGATGCTTCCTGCAGGTTATGCAGGAGAGAAAGCCAGAAGCTTTACCTGAAAGGGGACAAGTGCTTCACCAAGTGTACCTTGGAGAAGAGGCCGACCCCTCCGGGAATGCACACCAGGGTCAGAAGGCCCAGCGAGTATGGCACTCAGCTTAGGGAGAAACAGAAAGCCAGACGGTTCTACGGCGTCGGCGAGAAGCAGTTCCGGAACTATTTCACTCGAGCCATCAAGACCAGGGGCGTAACCGGCGAGGCGCTCATGATCTTCTTGGAACGGCGGTTGGACAACGTTGTGTACCGAGCAGGCTTCGCTCGTTCTCGAAAAGAGGCGCGACAGATCATAGGGCACGGGCACATTGAGGTCAATGGCCGCAAGGTGGATATCCCGTCCTTCTTGGTCTCTGCCGGCGACGAGGTCAAAGTCAGGCCTCACGCTCTCAAACTTGACAAGTTTAAGGCTATGGCGGAGGGGCTGGCGGGTCACAACGTCCCCGCTTGGCTCGAACTGGATGCCCAGAACTGGAAGTGCACCATTCTCAGGATGCCGGAGCGCGGAGAGGTGGACGCCCCGGTAGACGAGCGTCTCATCGTTGAGCTGTATTCTAAGTAAGTTCACCCCGGTAGAGCCTTGAATTGAAGGGGGATCTACGAGAGTGTTTAACTTGATTGACCCGAGAGTGGAGTGCGAGGAACTCTCGCCAGACAGACGATACGGTCGATTCGTGGTTGAGCCCCTAGAGGGTGGCTACGGAGTTACTGTGGGGAACTCCCTTAGGAGAGTCCTTCTGTCGTCACTTCCCGGGGCTGCTGTTACTAGGCTGAGCATTGAGGGCGTGCTTCACGAGTTTTCAACCATCCCCAATGTCCGTGAAGACGTCACCGACATCATACTCAACATCAAGACGTTGGTGGTCAAACTTCACAGTCCTGGGCCCAAGATGGCAAGGATAGATAAAGAAGGCCCGGGAGAAGTCACCGGCCGCGACGTCATATCCGACCCCGACCTTGAGGTTCTGAACCCCGATGTCCACATTGCAGACCTGGATACCGGAGGACGGCTCTTTGTGGAATTAACGGTGGAGGAAGGCTACGGTTATGTCACATCCGAGGACAACAAGACGCCCAACCAGCCCATTGGCGTCATAGCCGTGGATTCCCGGTTCACACCTGTGACCAAAGTTAACTACACCATCGACGCCACCCGTGTGGGTCAGAGGACGGACTACGACAAATTGGTTTTGGAGCTCTGGACCGATGGAAGCGTCCGACCTGATGAGGCCTTGGAAAGCGCTGCCGATATTCTGATCGAGCATTTCAACCGTTTTAGGGATCTTGCGGCTAGCGTGCAAGAAGAGGACACAGAAGAAGAGACCGTTGAGAAGACCGAAGTCGAAAAGACACTGGATATGTCCATTGACGAACTGGAACTATCGGCAAGGTCCTTCAACTGTCTGAAAAGGGCCGGCATCAATACCGTTCGCGAGCTGGTAGACAAGACCGAAGAGGAGATTTCAAAGGTCCGGAACATGGGCAAGAAGTCTCTGGAGGAAGTCAGAAACAAGCTGGCAGAGATGGGATTGGCGTTTCGCCCCGAAGAAGAGTGAGGTGGAAGTTGAGTTGGCTTACTCGCGATTTGACCGTTCGTCCGCGCAGCGCAAGGCTCTTTTGCGCGGCTTAGTGACATCTCTTCTGGAACATGAGCGCATAGAGACTACTCTCGTCAAGGCCAAAGCCACGAGGACTCTGTCAGAGAAGATGATCAGCCTGGCAAAAGAGGACAGTCTTGCTGCCAGGCGCAGAGCTCTTGCCTACCTTACCAAGGAAGACGTGGTTAAGAAGCTCTTCGACACCCTGGGGCCAAGATACGCTCACCGTCAGGGAGGCTACACCAGAATAGTAGAGACTCGTCAAAGACGGGGCGACGGATCTCCCATGGCCATTCTCGAGCTCATTAAGCCCCAGAAGTAGAGAAGAAATTGGATATGCAGAGCACCATTGAAGCCAAGGCTCTTTCCCATCGATACGAGGTAGGCGAGTCTCAAAGTGTGTTAGCGCTGGCTGGGGTGGACGTGACGGTATCACAGGGTGAATTCCTTGTGATAATTGGGCCCAACGGGTCAGGCAAGTCCACCCTGGCTAAGCATTTCAACGTGCTTCTTCTGCCTGACCAAGGCGAAGTGGTGGTTTTCGGGATGAACACCAAAGACCCCGAGTTTACGTGGGAGATTAGGAAGAATGCAGGTATGGTGTTTCAGAACCCCGACAACCAGATAGTGGCTACTGTGGTCGAGGAGGATGTGGCTTTTGGTCCGGAAAACCTGGGGGTAAAGCCCGATGAGATTCGGCTGCGCGTAGAGGAGAGCTTGAAACTTGTGGATATGCTCTCTTACCGGAGGCACGCTCCTCACCTTCTGTCGGGCGGGCAGAAACAAAGAGTCGCCATAGCCGGAGTAATGGCAATGCGGCCTAAGTGCATTATTTTGGACGAACCCACGGCCATGCTGGATCCCAGAGGGCGCCAAGAGGTCATGAAAACGGTCAGGTCTCTCAACAAGGATCACGGGTTGACGGTCATACACATCACCCACTACATGGATGAGGCTCTGTATGCCGATAGGGTGGCTGTGATGGACCAGGGCAAGGTGATTATGGAGGGGCCTCCCAAAGAAGTATTCTTGGAAAAAGAGAGACTCCAGTCGTTAGGCCTGGATGTACCGCCTTTGGGAAGGTTGGCCGGAATGCTGGCCGACGCCGGCTACCAGGTCAGGCCTGATGCCTTGAGTGTGGACGAACTGGTGGATGAGCTATGCCGATTGAAGTCAGGGATCTAACATACGTTTATAACCGTGGAAGCACTTCAGAGTCTCGGGCTCTGTCTGGCGTCTCCTTTAAGATCCAAGATGGAGAATTCGTGGGCCTCATAGGCCCCACAGGCTCGGGCAAGTCGACTCTGATACAGCACCTAAACGGTCTTCTGAAGCCCACTTCCGGCCAAGTGTTCGTGGACGATGTGGATATTTGGCAGAAGGGCATGAGTCTCAAGAGCCTTCGCCAGAAGGTTGGCTTAGTGTTTCAGTTTGCCGAACAACAGGTATTTGAGGAGACAGTGGCAGAGGACATTGCTTTTGGCCCAAAGAATCTGGGCCTTTCCCCAGAGGAGATCCAAAAGCGAGTGGAAGATGCCGCCAAGATGGTGGGGCTTCCCAAGGATCTTCTGAAAAGATCCCCTTTTGAGTTGTCCGGCGGGCAGCTTCGCAGAGTTGCCATTGCAGGAGTTGTGTCTATGAAGCCGAGAGTTCTGGTTTTGGACGAGCCTGCCGCGGGACTAGATCCCAAAGGCCGAGACGACGTTTTGTCTAGCGTTAAGGAAATGCACAAGCGGGGCATGACGGTGATTTTGGTGTCTCATAACATGGAGGATGTGGCGCGGCTTTGCAGCAGGCTCATGGTGCTTGACAAAGGGCAACTTGTGGCCGACGGGCATCCCCGGGAGGTTTTTTCCCGAACCGAGTTTGTCAAGGATGTCGGCCTAAGGCCGCCTGACGTGGTATCTCTCATGGAGGGTCTCCGGGCAAGAGGCTGGAATGTGAGGCTTGATGTCATCGACATCAAGGAAGCCTATGCCGAGATAGCGAGAGAACTCGGTGATAGAAGGGGGAGGATGGCCTTATGATGTCCAGCGGCGTCATAATGGGGCAGTACTATCCTGTCCAATCGCCTGTTCACGCTATGGATCCCCGGGCCAAAATCCTTCTTGCAGTGATCTTCATGGTGGTCCTTTTCCTGGGTAACAACTTCTGGGCGTTTCTGATCATGGGTGGGTTTGCCGCTCTTGCCATAGGGTTGTCAAAGGTGCCCGTTAAGATGCTGGTGCGGGGGCTCAGGCCTATTGCGTTCATCTTGATTTTCACCATGGGACTGCACCTGTTTCTTACACCGGGACCTGAGATATTTCGGATTGGACCTATCGCCGGTACTTGGTCAGGCTTGGTTCAGGGGCTCTTTATCGGTGTGAGGCTCATAATCCTCATTATGTTTACTTCGCTTCTGACCCTAACCACTTCTCCCATAGAACTTACAGACGGGCTCGAGGATCTCCTGAAGCCGTTTCAGAAGATCGGTGTACCTGCCCATGAACTGGCCATGATGATGACCATCGCTCTCCGGTTCATCCCCACGCTTTTGGAGGAGGCCGAGCGGATCATGAGGGCACAGATGGCCAGGGGCGCCGATTTCGAGTCGGGTAACTTAGTGAGAAGGGCTAAGGCTTTGGTGCCTCTCCTAGTGCCTCTTTTCGTGAGCGCTTTCCGTCGCGCCGACGATTTGGCCATGGCTATGGAAGCTAGGGGTTACCGAGGAGGAGAGGGACGCACCAGGATGAGGGTGTTCCACTTTCACGCAAGGGATTTCGCGGCGTTTGGCTTGGTTCTGGTTGTCACCGCTATGGTGATTTATGCCAGAGCTAGGTTTGGCCCTGTCATACAGAGGCCGTTGTAAGAGGGTGTCATGATTTCGGCGGACCTGGGAGTTACCGCGGATACGGTGAAGAGGAAGAGGGCTGACCGAACCGTTGGCGTTGGCCGCGGAGAGAAGACCGCAGTTTCGGGCGAGATGTGTCTTCGCAGGCTAAAGGCCACGGTGCAGTACGACGGCACAGACTTTTGTGGGTTCCAGAGACAGAAGAACGGCAGGACGGTGCAGGAAGTTTTGGAGTCTGGGCTCGGGGCGCTTCTTGGGCACCCGGTCACCGTAAGGGCGGCAGGGCGCACCGACATGGGAGTTCACGCCAGAGGACAAGTGATCTCGTTTGTGACAGGGTCACCGATTCCCACTGGACGGGTTCATAGGGGTCTTGAGAGATTCCTTCCTGAGGATGTGCTGTTTGGGCCGTGTAAAGAAGTGCCGATGTCCTTCGACCCTTTGAGAGACGCTAAGGAAAAGACGTACTGTTACAGGATCTGGCGAGGGGATTGGGGCTGCCACGGTGACATCCTGATGTCCAGGTATTCGGTGGCATATCGGGGGCATCTCGACTTCGATCTCATGGTCACCGAAGCCGGGAATGTTGTGGGCAGGCACGATTTTCGGAATTTCCGGGCTCTAGGTTCGTCATCCACCACCACTGTGAGAAACGTCTTCAGGGCAGAATGGGTTAGAGAGCGTCGCAGGAACGGCGAAATCTGGGAGTTTTTCATATCCGCTGACGGGTTTTTGTACAAGATGGTGAGACTTATAACCGGGACGTTGGTGGATGTGGGGAGGGGTCGGTTTCCTCCAGGCAAGATAAGGGAGGCTCTTAGCGGCCAATCGGCAGTTCGCGTAGGAACGTGTCTTCCCGGTAATGGTCTTTGCTTGGAAGAAGTGGGCTTCTCTTGACCCGAATTGTCACCATCGTTAGAATGTATGTTGCTTGCAAGGCGGCATTAAGGAGGTTTTGGCATTGGGCGGCACTTATATGGCGAAACCCACGGAATCTTCCCGGCAGTGGTGGGTTATCGATGCAGAGGGAAGGCCACTGGGAAGGCTCGCGACCCTGGTTTCGACCATACTCCAGGGAAAACACAAGCCCACTTATACTCCCTCGGTGGACATGGGGGACAGTGTTATCATATTAAACGCTTCGAAAGTCAAACTCACCGGTAATAAGCTCGAGGACAAGGTGTTTTTCACCCACTCGGGGTATCCCGGCGGAGCCAAGTATACTCCATACAAGGTTATGATCAAGAAGCACCCCGAGCGCATCGTTGAGACTGCTGTCAAGGGCATGCTTCCTCATAACAGGCTTTCCAGGAAGGTTATCAAGCGGCTATTTGTGTACAGGACCGGGACCCATCCTCACGAGGCCCAAAAGCCTTCTGTGTGGCAAGGAGGAAAGTAATATGGCAGAGTGGACGTTTGCTACAGGTAGGCGCAAGAACGCCGTGGCCAGGGTGAGGATAGCATCGGGCAGTGGCAAGATCTCCATCAACGGCAAGGACGTGTCAAGCTACTTCCGAAACCCCAGCCTTGAACAGGAGGTTACCGCTCCTTTCAAAATCACCGACACCGAAGGTAAGTTCGACCTCATGGTCAACGTTGTAGGTGGAGGGCTCAGCGGACAGGCTGGCGCATGCAGGCACGGCGTTGCCAGAGCGCTCCTCTTGGTTGATGAGGATTTCCGTTCGGTTCTGAAGAAGGCGGGGTACCTCACGAGAGACCCCCGCATGGTCGAGAGGAAGAAGTTCGGCTTAAAGAAGGCCCGCAAGGCACCTCAGTTCTCCAAGCGTTAAGGGCTATGATCGGAAAGTCATACTCTCGGGTTACCCGGTATATATGTTGGTTTATAGACTAAGAAAACCGAGGACACGGGGGTTTGATAAATGTCGAAACGCAGGGGCAGGCGAAGACGCCGGCCCCTTTTCATCCTAACGACCAAGCGCACGCTCTTCTTGGGTGTGCTGCTTTTGGCGTTACTCGGCGCTGGCCTGGTAAAAAGCACCCGCCCTTCGGCGGCGACTCCGGGCCCTCTGGCAGGGCAGGTGGTCTACATCGACCCAGGCCACGGCGGGATTGACCCCGGTGCTTGCGGAAGTACATGGCTGGAGAAGGACATAGCTCTCAAAGTGGCTTTGTACCTGGGCGTGCGGTTGGAGAAGAGCGGCGCCAAGGTTGTCTACTCCAGGACCGGCGACTACGATCTTGAGACCGATGATGTTGACGACACCCAAGCGCGCCTCCGACTGATCGATTCATCTGAAGCCACGATGGTTTTGTCCATCCACTGCAACGCTTTTACCGACCCAAGGGAGAGAGGGGCCCAGACTTTCTACAACGCCTCCCGAAACCCTCGTTCGAAGGAATTGGCGGGACTAATCCAGGCTGAACTGGCCAAAGACACGTTCACCGAACGGGAGATCTCCGCCCGGTTAGATCACTTCATGCTGAACTACGGTCAGAAACCCGCTGTCACCGTCGAACTTGGGTTTCTTTCCAATCCCGAAGAGGAAGAACTCCTAGGCACACCTTCCTACCAGCAGAAACTCGCCGAATGCATACGACGGGCGATCATCTCCTTCGTAGAGGCGTCGGTATAGGTTTGCCGCGGACTTGGCGCAAGCCCACCGATTAGAACACTGCCACTCAATGCCGCTGTCGGTTCGGATCCTAGATCCACTCATCACTGATGAGTAGGTCGCCACGTCCGTTCCTCGCGATAGGCTCGGATCCTACGCCCATTCACGCCGTCGGGCATACTTCCCTTCGGAAGGAATTATCCTCCTATGCAAGAATGTATAACTTGCGGACTAGAAGAGGGGGAGTGGACTTTGGCCAAGGTAGTCCTGTGGGGGCTTGGCGCCATGGGAAGCGGCATCGCGTCGCTTCTCAGGGCAAAAGGTGTCGAGATCGTTGGAGCCATAGACGTAGCGCCCAAAGCAGGGAAGGATCTTGGAGATTTCCTTGGTTCAGGCAAGACCGGGATAGTTGTTGTGGATGATCCTTCTCGGGCATTCAGGCATAAACCAGAGCTTGCCATCATATGCACAGCTTCTTTTGTCAAAGAAGTGTTCCCTAACATCAAATTCGCCCTGGAATGCGGCGCCAACGTCATAACCATAGCCGAGGAAATGGCATATCCCTGGGCAGGAGACAATGAATTGGCCCAGAAGATAGACCGTCTGGCCAGGGACGCCGGGAAGACTGTCTTAGGTACAGGCATCAATCCCGGGTTCATTCTAGATGCCTTGGTCATAGCTCTTACTGGGGTGTGCAGAGACGTAACGCACATCCACGGGAAACGAGTCAACAATCTTGCTCCCTTCGGCCCAACGGTCATGCGAACTCAAGGGGTCGGCACTACGCCCCAAGAGTTTCAGGAGGGACTCAGGACAGGGGCTGTGGTTGGGCACGTCGGATTTCAGCAGTCGGCCATGCTCATAGGCAAATCCTTGGGCTGGGACATTGAGAAGGTTACCGAGGAAAGAGAACCAATCATATCCAAGGTTGAGAGAAGAACCGAGTATGCTCACGTGTTGCCCGGTAATGTCGCCGGATGCAGGCATATCGCACGGGCCTATGCTGACGGCAGAGAAGTCATCTTGCTTGAACACCCGCAGCAAATATGCCCCGAAGCAGAGGGAGTAGACACTGGCGACTACATAAACATCCAAGGTGACCCGCCTGTGAACCTTGCCATTAAGCCAGAAATCCCCGGAGGCATAGGCACCATGGCCATGGCCGTCAACATGATTCCTCTTGTTCTCACCGCCCGCCCGGGGCTCTTGACCATGGCCGATTTGCCGATACCCAGGGCCGTCTTGGGTTCCTTGGGCACCTCTGGTTCCGCATTTTGTTCCTCATCCAAAACCACAGGTGGCAGGTGAAGTCGATTGACAGAAGCAGGCCAGCATCAACATGAACGTCAAGCCCATAACGCGGCTCTTTCCAAAAACCGCTGCAACAAAGGTGACTGGGTCGAAGTGCATAACGTCGTCCTCAGGGCAGGTCAGCGTTCAAAAGACGTGCCCGAGGATACTTCGGCAGTGCCCCTTGAATCCTGGATCCGCGGATGGGCCTTGGAGGAAGGCGCTATAGGTCACGAGATAGCCGTCGAAACCGCGTCGGGACGGCGAGTCAGAGGAGTCCTCACAAGTCAGAACCCTGGCTACTCCCACACTTACGGCCCCACTGTTCCAGAACTTGCTCCGATAGGTAAGGAACTCCGGCAGTTCCTTCGTGAAGGCAAAGGACGTGGGTGCAATGACTGAAGACACCAGGAACATCAATAGCGCCAAGGACATGTCGTACCAGGGAGTCATGGCCCGCCGGGGCGAGATCGTGAAAAAGGCCCTGGGGGTTGAGTACGACCAGTTCATAGAAGGCAGGCTCGTTTTCGACTACGAAAAAATGATGGAGAAAGCCGGGTACAGCCTGGAACAGGTCAGGGCCATTCAACGAGAGACAGGCGTAGGAAATACGCCCCTTTTGGAATTGCGGAATATTACCGAACTGGTGCGTCGCACATCCCGTCCGGGGTACGGTGCCCGGATACTGGTGAAAGACGAAGCCGCAAACCCATCGGGAAGTTTCAAAGACCGCCGGGCAGCGGTTTCCATATACCACGCACAGAAGATGGGATATCCGGGAGTGCTGGCGGCAACCAGCGGCAACTATGGGGCTGCAGTGGCTTCACAGGCAGCCATGAGGAACCTTCGGTGCATCATCGTTCAGGAAGTGTTCGACTCTAGCCACGCGGGGCAGCCCGAGATCATCGAGAAAGCCCGGAAATGCGAGGCGTATGGCGCGGAAGTTGTGCAGCTTACCGTTGGGCCCGAGCTTTTCTATGTGGCGCTTATCCTTCTGGAGGAAACCGGGTTCTTCAACGCTTCCCTGTACAGTTCCTTTGGAGTGGCAGGCATAGAGACCCTGGGCGCCGAGCTGGTGGAGCAAGTAAGAGAACGCTATCACAAAGACCCTGCGTACGTGGTAGTCACCCATGCGGGCGGGGGCAACGTAACAGGCACAGCAAGAGGGCTCCGGAAGAATGGGGCTCACGGGGCCAAAGTAATCGGCGCTAGCGTTGACCTCTCGGGTCTTCATATGGCGTCGGATAGGGACTTCAACAGAAAATCCTTCACCACTGGCCACACGGGTTTTGGCGTGCCTTTCGCCACTTGGCCCGATAGGACCGACGTCCCCAAGAACGCCGCCCGTCCGCTTAGGTACCTGGACAGGTACGTTACCGTGACTCAGGGTGAAGTCTTCTACGTCACCCAGGTCATGGCGGAACTAGAGGGAATGGAACGAGGACCCGCCGGGAACACGTCTTTAGCAGCCGCGATTCCCCTGGCTCGGGAACTACCCCAGGACGAAATCGTTGTGGTGCAGGAAACCGAGTACACTGGAGCCGGCAAGCACCCCCAGGCGCAGCTAGATTTCGCCAAGAGGATGGGAGTGGAAGTTCGCCGTGGTGATCCCCGCCAGAGCCTGCCTGGGAAGTCCATCGCCATCCCGTGGGACTTTCGGGAACTGCACGTCACCGAAATGTCATTGGACCGAATGAAAAGGTCTTATCTGAAAAATGCCGTGGAAAAGGGGAACCTCACCCAAGTAACCCAAGAAGAAGTAGAGTTTCTGGCAGAAGATACTGCTTTGTCATCAGAATCCGTCCTAAGAATACTCAACGAGTTTGGGGTGACGTTGGATGCAAAGGGCCGATGATCTCGAAACAAGACGGCGGCATCTGGAGGGCCTATCCGACGACCAACTGAAGGAGCGGTTTTGGCGTCTGGCCGAAGACATCGTAAAGCCCTTGTGCCAACTGGCCCATACCCACACATCGCCATCCATCGAAAGGTCAGTGCTGCTCAGAATGGGGTTCTCCAGCCTCGAGGCAATGTCCATCGTGTCTTGGGCGGCCAAAACGGGACTATTGGGCAAAGGCGCCGGGCACCTGGTTCTTGAGTACGCCAAAGTCAAACAAATAGGCTATCTGGAGGCAGGCAGAGACCTATCCTCAGGGAACGGATGGGACGAGGTCAAAGCAAGGTTCGGAGGTGACCGACGATGACCCTCCAGCCTGACAAGAAAATCGATATCACCGAAATCCTGCAAGACCTCGAGGACTATCGGCCGAGACGCCGAGGGTGGACCTGGAGGAAAAAAGCACCTGGCAACAAAGTGGGCCGCTTCATCTACGAACAAGCGTCAGAGTCACTAGATAAGTCAGTGCCTCTGCCGGCATCTAAATACTTTGGAAACATAGACCCTCAACCGGATTACGTGATAACTACCGAAATCGCGTCGGGGCGTTTTGAGGACGATATCCGCCGCATGAGAATGGCCGCTTGGCATGGCGCCGACCACATGATGGTTATTCGCACCACCGGTCAAAGCCACATAGACGGACTCATGGAGGGCACTCCCGAGGGAGTGGGGGGCATCCCCATCACCCGGAAACAGATACGGGCGACTCGAAAAGCCCTGGATCTCATCGAAGACGAAGTGGGGAGGCCAATCAACTTTCACTCCTACGTGTCGGGCGTGGCAGGGCCCGAGATCGCCGTGTTGTTCGCCGAAGAAGGCGTCAACGGAGCCCACCAAGATCCCCAGTACAATATCCTTTACAGAAACGTGAACATGCAGCGGTCCTTTGTAGATGCGGCGGTGGCCAAACACCTCATGGCCTATGCGGGGATGCTCCAGATTGACGGTGCGCACAACGCCAACGCTACCGCAAAAGAGGCATGGAAGGTCATGCCCGAGCTTCTGGTGCAGCACGCCCTAAACTGCGCGTTTTCCGAGAAGGTCGGCATGGAGAAGGACAGTATCGCCTTATCGTCTGTGCCCCCAACAGCTCCGCCTGCTCCCGCCATGTCCTACGATCTCCCTTACGCCGTGGCTTTGCGGTGGCTTTTCTCGGATTACAAGATTCGGGCTCAGCAGAATACCCGGTACATTGAGTCTGACACAAGAGAGGCCACGGTCACTCACGTGCTGAACCTTGTGCTTTCCAGGCTCACTTCGGCCGACGTCCAAAGCACGATTACCCCAGACGAGGGCCGAAACGTGCCCTGGCACTACAACAACATAGCCGCCGTGGACACGGCCAAGCAGACCCTTTTGGGCCTAGATGGGTTCAAGGATCTGGTTACGATCAAAACCGGCGGAGCCCTCGGCCATGAAGTTCGGGAGCTCACTGAACGCGCGGTGTTGTTCTTGGAGGAAATCAAAGAGAAAGGCTATTTCCAGGCTGTGGGCGAGGGGTTCTTCGTGGATTCAGGCCACTACCCTGAGAGAAACGGCGATGGCATAGCCAGAGATCCTTTGGGAGGAGTGGCAGCGGGGAGCATAGTCCAGCGAGACCATGATTACTACGCCCCTGTCTGCCATCATTTCGGCTACAATAACTTGCCGGAGGAACTTGGGATGGGGCAACCCGCCGGAAGAAAGTCGTGCGTCGGCCCGGGCCAAGGGCCGTGCGGAGAACCCGATGGAGATCCCCACCCCTGCCACCTTATTGGTGGCTGCACTCTGTGCGATCCCGGAAAAATCGTCTACATCGATGAACTTGACCCCAAGGATAGCGTCGAGGAAAGGCTGAAGGGCGTCAACGAGGAACTTGGAGACGGCGTCATCAAGCCCGAAGTGCAGTGGGCAAACGACGGCTACTTGACCCTAACCATGTTCTTGGCAGAGAGCGAGCGCGTCGCTGAGTACGCAGCCTTGGAGCTTGCCAAGAAGATGGGTTTGGAGGATCCCGAAGTAATCCACAGAGGGATCATGCATCCCGCTGAGGGCACCTTGGTGGAGCTAAAGGCGAAGGTCCCCTTTGGCGTAAGGCGGGATGAGCTCGAGATTCCAAAACGGCCCTCTGTTATGTCGCCCGACGAGATACGGGAGGAAATCGCCAAAAACCCCATGAAAGTGGTGTGCGCCACGGTAGGGGAAGACGAGCATTCCGTGGGCATGAGAGAGATTATCGACCTCAAGCACGGCGGAATCGAAGGGTTCGGGGTGAAGGCTACGTACCTGGGGACTTCTGTACCGCTGGATAAGGTGATCAACGCGGCAATCGAGGTAGACGCCGACGCCATTCTGATCTCCACCATAATCAGCCATGCAGATATCCACAGAAAGAACATGGAGCGTCTAGTTATGCTGTGTCAGGAGAAAGGCGTCAGGGGGCGCTTTATCCTAGTGGGCGGCGGAACCCAAGTCACAAACGACTTGGCCGTTGGGGCCGGCCTAGACGCAGGCTTTGGGCGCGGCACAAAGGGAATCCAGGTGGCGTCGTTCCTGGTGAAGAAGCGGGCCGAACTGTGGGAGCAGGGAAAGGGTCCAAGGAGAGACCCTGAGGGCGTCACCACATGAGAGTTATGAAGGTCGACGTGCTTGTTGCCGAGATAGGCAGCACTACAACAACGGCGAACGCCTTCCTGTTGGGAGAGAAGCCAAGGTTTATCGGACAAGGCGTATCCCCCACGACCGTGGCCCAAGGCGACGTGACCTTGGGGCTTCGGCAAGCAACTGAGGATCTAGCACACCATCTTGGGGTCAAGGATATGGAGTGCTTCCGGACCATGGCAGCGTCTAGCGCTGCAGGCGGGCTTTCCATGAGCGTCCACGGACTGGTTTTCGACATGACCGTTCGAGCGGCCAAAGAGGCGGCTCTGGGAGCCGGGGCAGTCGTGCGAATGGTGACGGCGGGCGACCTTACCCAGTCGGACATAGAGGAACTCATCAGCGTGAAGCCAAAGATAATCCTTTTGGCCGGAGGCGTGGATTACGGCGAGAAAGCCACGGCCATCAAAAACGCGAGGCTCATAGCGGACTATCTAGAGAGGCTAGATGACGCGGATGTTCTCCGTCCGCCCGTAGTTTACGCAGGAAACGTGGCAGCCAGGAAAGAAGTGTCCGCCATATTGTCCCAAAAGGGCGCTAGGGCCTACTTCGTCGACAACGTGTTTCCCAGGGTAGATGAACTTGTGGTGGAGCCTGCCCGCAAGGTCATACAGGCGGTGTTCGAGGAGCACATAACCCGCGCTCCGGGCATGGACCGAATCCGCCGCATGGTGGATGGGCCCATCATGCCCACTCCCGGTGCAGTCATGGAGGCATGCCAACTCCTGTGGCCGCTTCTGGGGGACCTTTGCGCTGTGGATGTGGGCGGCGCCACCACCGACGTCCACTCGGTAGCCAAGGGAAGCCCTGAGATACAGGATATCTTGGAGAGTCCCGAACCATTGGCCAAACGCACCGTGGAAGGGGATCTGGGCGTCCACCTAAACGCCAAGAACGTCTGTCTGGAAGCCGTGGATAGGGCAGAGCGCCATCTTGGGTTTGACCCGGCGCCCCTCTTGGACTCTTTGGAGATGATTCCCCGAGAGGAGAAGCAGATCCAATTTGTGTCGTACTTGACCAAGATAGCCTCGGAGACCGCTTTCTCCAGGCACGCCGGTAGAATCCGCTACCTCTACGGTCCATCAGGGAGACAGGCTTTGGCATCGGGAAAAGATCTCACGGGAGTAAAAACCATAATCGGAACGGGAGGACCTCTCACGAGGTTGCCTGGCGGCAGGGATGCCTTGGCCCGGCTAGTGGGACAGGGTCCGGGGCGGGAACTATACCCTAAAGATGCCCGCACGGCGCTGGACACTGACTACATAATGGCTGCCTGCGGGGTTCTTTCCAGGGAGTATCCTGAGGAAGCCAGACGCATCCTTCTAGGGAGTCTGGGATTGGAGTTGATACCATGAAGTATCCTGCTCTAAAAATGGACACTAAGGTCATCAGAGACAACGCCCTAGTCATATCAAAGATGCTCCGGACTCAGGGCATACGGCTTGTGGGCGTTGCCAAGTCCACAGCATGTCACCCTGCCGTAGTCCGGGCATTGCTTTCAGGAGGGGCATCCGCCATGGGAGACTCCCGGGTAGAGAACCTGGCCCGCGTGAGAGAGGCAGGCTACCGCGGCGAAACCATTCTCCTGAGAGCGCCGTCTTGGTCACGCTGCCAAGAAACCGTGGAGGTAGCAGACATAAGCCTCAACTCAGACGTCGGGACTGTGCATCGCTTGGGAGAGGCGGCCCTAGCCCTAGGCAAGAGCCATAAGGTGGTCCTCATGGTAGACATGGGGGACCTTAGAGAAGGAGTCCTGCTCAATGACGCTTTGTCAGTAGCCAGACAGATGGCCGGCGTACCAGGAATCCGGTTGGCCGGAGTCGGCACCAACTGGGGATGCTACGGAGGAGTCATGCCGTCTCGCGCCCTCCTAGAGGCCTTGGTGAGCCTCAAGGGCGACATAGAACGGACACTGGGTATAGGGCTGGACATAGTCTCAGGAGGCAATTCCACCAACATAAACATGCTCTTGGACCGGAGCTTGCCCAAAGGCGTAACCGAACTCCGGTTGGGCGAGAGCATCCTTTTGGGCACCGAGGCAACGCAACGCCGGCCTGTGCCCGGATGCCGTCAGGACGCTTTCACTTTGATGGCAGAGGTCATAGAGGTGCTGGCCAAGCCCTCAAAGCCCATGGGGCAGATAGGGCAGAATGCCTTCGGTGTTGTGCCCGAGTTCCCCGATAGGGGAATTCGCAGGAGGGCCATCTGTTCAGTGGGACGACAAGACATTGACCCCGATGGACTTGTGCCTCTAGATCCCGGGGTCTCGATCCTTGGAGCATCGTCGGACCATCTTATTCTGGACGTTGAGGAAGCAGGAAGCGCCTTGGGGGTTGGGTCTGTGCTCTCTTTCCGTCCCAACTACAGCGCTTTGCTTAGGGCATCTACATCTGCTTTTGTAGAGAAGGTGGTGGTTTCACAGTGAATTCCCCAATAGCTATATGCGGGCTGTCTCCCCACCCTCCCATAATCATCCCGGAAGTGGGACGGGGTGAAGAGGCTGCGGCGTCGTCTACGGTCAGAGGGCTTAAGGCGCTATCCCGGGCGATAGATGGCGCCAAACCCGAGACTCTCATAGTGATTACGCCCCACGGGCCCGTGTTCTCCGACGCAGTGGCGGTAAGGGCTCAGGCCAGGCACAGAGGAAGCCTGGCGGGTTTTGGAGCGCCTCAAGTGACGGCTGATTACGAGAACGACTTGGAGCTCGTGCGAGCCATCGTGAAAGAAGCCGAAAACTCGCCGAAAACCCCCATTGTAGCCCTAGATGACTCGGGATTTCGCCGCCATGGGATCGACCGGGACCTAGACCATGGCACCCAAGTTCCGCTGTATTTCCTCAAAGAGGCCGGATTCTTGGGCAGGCTGGTTGTGGTCAATATCGGTTTCCTTACCTACATGGAGCTTTACCGGATCGGAATGCTCATTGAGGAGGTCTGCAGGCGTCTTGGGCGAAAAGTCGCGGTGCTGGCGTCAGGCGACCTTTCCCACAGGCTCAAGCCGGGAGCGCCGGCGGGGTTCAACCCACGGGGTTCCGACTTTGACAAAACGCTCATGGACTATTTGGCTGACTTCGACGTGCCCTCGGTCCTCAATCTTGATCCGGACCTAGTTGAAGCCGCCGGCGAATGCGGGATGAGGCCTATTGTGATGATGCTTGGGGCCGTAGACAGGTGCCGGGTGTCAGGAGAAGTGCTTTCGTACCAAGGACCTTTTGGAGTCGGGTACGGTGTGGCCCTATTCCGTCCGCAGGGGGAGGGGTCTTCTAGGCTCAAGCAGATACAAGAGAAGCGCTACGCCAGGATGAAGGAGCTTAGGCAGGACGAATCTTTCGCCGTATCCCTTGCCAGGAAAACAGTGGAGGAGTATGCTCGCACCAGAACACGGGCCCCTGTTCCCCGGGATGTTCCCAAGGAACTCCAGGGGCAAGGCGGGGTTTTTGTATCCATCCACAAGCAGGGCATGCTGAGAGGCTGCATTGGGACAACCGAGCCTACTGCCGGGAGTTTGGCCGAAGAGATCATATCCAACGCAATCAGCGCCTCTACCAGGGATCCCCGGTTTCCGCCCATCTCCCCAGATGAACTGGATGAGCTGGATTACTCGGTGGATGTACTATCAAAAGCCCAGGAAGTTTCCGGTTTCGAGGACTTGGATCCCAAGAAATACGGCGTCATATGCGAAAAGGGCAGGAGACGGGGGCTTCTTCTCCCTGACCTTCCAGGTGTGGATACAGTGGAAGAGCAAGTGGCCATAGCCCGGGAGAAGGCGGGGATTTCCAGGAGTGAAGGCGGCGTAAGACTCTATCGCTTTACGGTGACGCGCTACAAGTGACGGGACGCGGAATCGGGCCAAGCGTTTGACAGGGTGAACCGGTGCCTTCTGAAGGGCGAGTGACACATGGCATGGCCAGAGAGGCGCGCTTTTGGAGCGCGGAACAGGATGGTAGGGTGAGGTGCGTCCTCTGCCCCCACAATTGCTTGATCCTTCCGGACAAAACCGGCATATGCAGGGTCAGGGAGAATGTGGGCGGGCATCTGGTGTCCAGAAACTACGGATGCCTCACATCGGTAGCCCTTGATCCTGTGGAGAAGAAACCCCTCTACCATGTGGAACCGGGCAGCCTCCTCCTGTCGGTAGGGTCCTTTGGCTGCAATTTCAAATGCGAGTTTTGCCAGAACTGGTCCATATCCCAGGAAGAACCGAGACATGTGACACTATCCCCTTCGGACGTGGTCCGCATGGCCCAGGAGCAAAGGAACCTCAAGGGGAACGTTACGGGCATTGCGTACACCTATAATGAGCCCACTGTCTGGATGGAGTTCATCCTGGAATGCGCAAGGATGGCCAAAGATGCCGGCATGAGGAACGTTCTGATTACTAACGGCTATATGTCTAGGGAGGCCCGCGAAGAAGTGCTTCCGCTGGTGGATGCGCTGAATGTGGACGTCAAGGCATGGGACGAGGGCTTCTACCGGGAGCTTGCCCACGGGCGGCTTGAACCTGTGCTCCGGACCATCGAGACTTTCGTGAAAGAAGGGGTCTGGGTTGAGGTCACTTACCTGGTCATCCCCGGTAAGAACGATGACCAAGGGCAGGTGAGGGGACTTGCAGAGTGGCTCCGGTCACTAGATTCCGGCATCCCGCTTCACTTGTCCCGGTACTTTCCCGCGTATCGAAGCCGCGAACCCGTGACGCCTTTGCCGACTTTGGAAACACTCAAAACCGTGGCAGATCAGTTTCTCCATTTTGTATACATCGGTAATGCGTGGAAGAAAGGATATGCTGATACAGTCTGCCCAGAGTGCAAGGAGGTGCTTATTGAGCGAGGGGGCATGGAGATAGAGGTATCCCACGTAGTAGATGGTTCTTGTCCAAAATGCCATAGGAAACTGGAGCTCGTGGGTAAGGTGTGGGTTTAGGCCCGGCAGATCTTTAGTAAACATAATGAGAGGAGAAGGTAACGAGCATGGCTAGGAAACGAATCGTAATCATGGGCGCAGCAGGAAGGGATTTTCACAATTTCAACGTTGTCTACAGAGACGACCCGAACACGGAAGTTGTCTGTTTCACCGCCACGCAGATCCCAGACATCGAAGGCAGGCAATACCCCCCTAAACTTGCAGGTTCTTTGTACCCCCAGGGCATTCCCATATTGGCTGAAGAAGAACTGCCCGACATCATCAAAGGCCAGAAAATCGACGAAGTCGTGTTCGCCTATAGCGACACGAGCCACGTAGACTTGATGCACAAGGCTTCCATGGTCTTGGCTTCTGGCGCGGATTTCAAACTGCTAGGATATTCGTCCACAGCCATACCTTCGTCAAAGCCTGTGATTTCTGTGTGCGCCGTGAGAACAGGCGTCGGCAAGAGCCCTGCCACAAGGAGAGTCACCGAGATTCTCAAGGCGGCAGGCAAGAAGGTGGCCGCTATCAGGCACCCAATGCCATATGGAAACCTTGAGGACCAGATATGGCAGAGGTTTGCCACCTACGAAGACTTGGATATCCACAAATGCACCATTGAAGAGCGAGAGGAATATGAGCCCCACATTGACCGGGGGACCATTGTGTACGCAGGCGTGGATTACGGCGAGATCCTCAAGCGCGCCCAGGAAGAAGTGGACGTGGTTCTTTGGGATGGGGGCAACAACGACATACCCTTCTACAAATCAGACTGCAAGATTGTCATGGTGGACCCGCATCGCCCCGGCCACGAAGTCCGGTATCACCCCGGTGAGGCTAACCTCAGGATGGCCGACATCGTGATCATAAACAAGGTCGACACTGCCAATCCTGCCGATGTAGAGACGGTTAGGGATAACATCCGCCAGGCAAACCCCAATGCTATCGTCATAGACGCGGCGTCGCCCATATTCCCTGAGAGGGGCCAGGAAATCACCGGCAAGAGAGTTCTCGTAATTGAGGACGGCCCGACCCTCACTCACGGTGAAATGGCTTACGGCGCCGGCGTCATAGCCGCCAAGAAGTGGGGGGCGGCAGAGCTGGTTGACCCAAGGCCCTACGCCGTGGGAAGCATCGCCAAGACTTTCCAGAAGCACACCCACATGGGAACGCTTCTGCCAGCCATGGGCTACTCGCCCAAGCAGGTGGCTGAGCTTGAGGAGACCGTGGCCAAGGTTCCTTGCGACCTAGTTATTGTGGGCACTCCCATTGATCTGAGGCGGATCATGAAGATCCAGAAGCCGTCGGTACGAGTGAGGTACGAATTGCAGGAGATCGGTTCACCTACCCTCTTGGATGCCATCAAGACAGTGGGTGGAATTCTGTAGAGCGGCGGTTTACCGCTCCCTTTGCCAGCTTCTCTGCCATTAATAGTCTCGATGCCCGAGCGACCCGCTTGGCCTTTTAGGCGGGTCGCTTCAGCTTCTTTAGGGAAGGCTTTCGAATAGCGTCAACCGCCCAGCGCCAAAATACTGGTTGGGCAAGAAAAGCGCCACGGAAACGCGCAAATGGCAGAGGGGGAAACGAAGCCATCATGACAACTGCCCAATCCCTGTACCTTGCCGCTTTTTCGGTCTACCTGGTATTCTTCCTTTTGTTTTCTAGATTCCTGGTATGGAAGACCTATAGCGACAAGAAGTATTGGAACCGGAGGCCAGTTCTCGAACCTTCGTACTTGGAAGATACCGCAAGGGCCTTAAAAAGGACTGTTCCTTTTATGAGCATCATGGTTCCGGCAAGAAATGAATCCCTGGTAATTGACAATACAATAAGGCACCTCGTTTCTCTTCGCTATCCCGCCCATCGCTTCGAAGTGGTGGTGGTGACCGATGAAAAGGAAACCCAGTCAGCCGAGAAGGATAGGGCGGAAGTCTCGGCTCTTGTTCACGGCATCTTCTTCGGAGAACGACGCTTTGGCCACATCCCAGCGCACCTTGAGACCTGTCTCAAGTCGGTGTTGCTCTCGTGCTTATCTGAATACGCTCTGAGGGAGTACCTTTCCAAAGGGTTTCAGAAGGATTATCCGGCCACCACGCCCGAACTCTCCTCTCTTCCAGCCTACGAGCGGCACAGCGTGGTCAGGGACATTTCCATCGCCTTGATATCCTCTCACGGAACTCCGCCCCCAAGACGCCTTCGGGCCATCATCAGAAAGTGGTGCCCTTGGCTTTCTGAGTTGGACTTGGACAGGGCATATCCGGCGTGTTTGGCTGTGGCGGTTCCTGTGATTGCAGCTTACGCTGCTCTTTGCGACGAGTCTCAGAGAAGGACCCTGGACAAGACTATTCAGCACACCGTACAGGCCAACCACGATCTCACCCAAGATATCATTAGGAGAATGACGACCTTCATCGCCAAGAAAGTTTCCATATCGGTTCAGCGGGCTTCCCGCTCGGGAGAATTGCAGGGGAAGGTGCGAGCTGCTCTTTTGGACTTGTACCCCACAACTCAGGAAGTAGTGGACAGGGCTAGGCGCGAAACCCAGGGCGAGGGCGTGCCTTCTGTGAAGCACGTCACGGTGCCGTACGATTTTGATGGCTTGTTGGGAGGAAAACGCACTGGGGAAGCTGTGGCGTCCACCAAGGGTAGGGCGTTGAACTGGGGCGTAGCCTATCTCGATCCCCAAACCGAGGTAGTCGGTTTCTACGATGCTGAAAGTCGCCCCCATAAGGATGTCCTGCTTTACGTGGGATACAGGAGGATGCTAGATCCCGAGTCCTCTAGGGTCTTGCAGGGCCCTGTGTTTCAGGTTCGCAATTTCTACAAAATGACCGCCTTCTGCAGAATAGCCGCATTGTATCAGGCTATTGCCCACGATTGGTACCTGCCTTGGCTTTTCCGGACGCTTCCTTTCGTGGGAGGCACCAACGTGTTCGTTGCCCGGTTGCTTCTTTGCGAGGTGGGAGGCTGGGACTGCCAGGTTCTCACCGAGGATCTGGAGTTTGGCACCAGAGCATATCTCATGAAAGGCGCCTGGCCTGAGTATCTGCCGTATCCTTCTTCTGAGCAGACGCCGCCGACGTTTCGGGCTTTCTTCAGGCAGAGGCTCCGCTGGGGAACAGGGCAGCTTCAGGGGGTCCACAAGGTGGCTTTGTACCCGGGCATAGAGCCTTCGGCCAAGACGAAACTCCGCAGGAGTCTCATTATCAAGGGCCAGGTAGAATGGATCGCCTATCAAATCGCCACCTTTGTCCCGCCTACCGCCATGGTGTTGCACTACAAGAATCTCCTGGACCCCGCCATCGTGCCTGCTGCCGGCCAATGGATGCTGAGCGGATTCTCCCTGGTTTACATGAGTTTCACCATCTACGCCTTCAAACGGTACCAAAGCCACTTGGATCGAGGAGGGCAACCCGAAACCCCGGTGGGGAAAGCCCTGGTGTACGTGGCCCTTCTTCTTCTGCCTCTTGCGGCTTTCGTATTTCCAGTGCCTTACACCAGCGCCATGGTGCTGAAACTTATCGGCAAGGAGCCCAAGGCTTGGGTCAAGACGCCAAGAACCGAAGAGACTAGAATGGCCGTCTGAGCTAAGCAGCATGGACTTGTCCTATGAAGTTGGGGTAATATGTCACTTGCGTGGCTTCAATTTCCGCTAAGGAGGTGGACGGGCCCAAGGCTCGTACAGAGTGAACTGGCAAGTCGTGGTTTCTACCTTCATCGTTGTGTTCTTCGCTGAACTGGGAGACAAAACCCAGCTGTCGACTATGATGTTGGCATCGTCCAAGAAGGCTCCCGTCAGCGTGTTTGTGGGTTCGGCGGTTGCCCTAGTGCTTTCTAGCCTCATCGGCGTGCTAGTGGGTGACACCGTCTATAGGTTCATCCCTGCGAGCGTTATCCGGGTTATTGCAGGAGCAGGCTTCCTGGTTATCGGCACCCTAATCTTGTTGGGGAAGGTATAGGGGTATATAATGTGAAGTGTTCCACAGTGCGCCCGTAGCTCAATTGGATAGAGTGTTGGCCTCCGGAGCCAGAGGTTGCGCGTTCGATTCGCGCCGGGCGCACCAGCAAAGACCGCATCCTCACTATGCAGAACTGCCTGCGCCGTCTTTTCCGATTCCTGAGCGTAATTGTGATTTACTTAAAATGGGGGAGAAGTTTTGAAAACTGAGATGATTATGCCTCGATCAAAAGTCGCCGTTTTCGTAGATGGCTGGAATTTCAAATATGCTACATATGATTCCTTCGGAATACACGTTGATTTCGTGCGCCTTCTGAAGGCTTTGACCCACGACAGCATCCTGATTCGCGCCTACTACTACACGGGCGAATGGACTACTGACAGTATCGAGCAGTACGTGAAGATGACCTCGTCTCCCGACCCTGTTGCCTTGCGGGAGGATCTGGACGGCCAGAGAAGGCGCTCGCAGTCTTTCTATCGGTTCCTAAACAGAAACGGTTACATGGTAGTGAGAAAGCCTCTGAAGGTGTTTGCCGGCGGGGCCATAAAGGCCGACCTAGACCTCGAATTGGCCATTGACATGCTGTCTCTTGTTGATCGCTGCGACAAATATATCCTGTGTTCTGGGGACGGGGACTTCGTTCCTTTGCTCAAAGCAGTTGCCCAGAGGGGCGTAAGGATTCACGTGCTGTCGACACAACACCCGGATGCTTACGCCCGCTGCAACTTCAAGGCCGCTGACGAATTGGTGGACGCCGCCGATGAGTTCATCGAACTGTCCGACCTGCTGCCCACCATATCTAGAACCGGAGTGCCTCAGAGGCAGGGTTTCACCTCGTAATGTCTGAATGCCGATAGTTCGTCTCTCACGATCTCAGGGAGGTGGACAGGCATGACGGGAGATTCGGCGCCTGCAATCATGTCAAACAAGCGAAGGCCGGTCTTTGGGTCCAAGTACAGGAAATCGATGTTATACCCGCTTGTTTTGTCAGAACCGGCACAGTCTTTCTCCACCGAAGAGGCTCGGATGAAGCACTTGGATTCATCCGGATTGAGGCGAAGGCCATGGTTCCTTTGGGTTCCAAGTTGATAGACCACCGTGAACTCGCGGCCTTCTTCAGAAAAGGATCTTGTGACCTCTCTTATGACGTTGATTTCGTTGGACATGGATTGCCCCCCTGACTTATTTCGTCGAGTGACTCATGCTTCTCAGAACCCCCTGTGGATTCCCTTGTGGACATTTTAGAATCGCTCGACGATTCACGACGAGAAAAGACTACTCTTGGCAGCGTATTGGGTAAGACGACATCGGGGGTTACTCAAGCCATAAGATAGTAACCCCACTATTCCGGGCGGTCGAAATTGGTCGACTGCAGGCGAGCGACGGTTGGAAATAGTGTCGCCAACCTCTCTGCCATGTCACTGAAACTGATATTATGGGTAACACTATGTGACGTAGGGCGCGGGACATGACGTCTGGTGCCCGAGGTTCTCTCCACAAGGGGGTAGCATCTTGAGGGGTAATATATTGAAGCGTAGGAAGCGGGCTGTCATCGTTGGTTTGGTGGGTCTCGTCAGTGCGGTTATCGTCTTTTCTGGTTGCGGCCCCAAGACCTACAATAACGGTACATACAAGGGGATCTCCACTGCCGGCGACAAAGGCTATGCGATGGCCGATGTTGTGGTAGAGAAAGACAAGATCAAGTCTGTGAAGCTCACTGAGATTAACGAGTTGGGAGTGGAGAAAGACTACGCCACTTATCCGTACCCCACAGCCAAAGAGGCAAATGCTGAGATGGAGAAGCGATTTGTGGGCCGTTCCGACAATAAGGCGGACACCTATGCCGGAGCCACCGTATCCAGCAATCAGTACAAAGAGGCGGTGGGTTTTGCTTTAGAGAAGGCCAGGAAGGTGCTCACGGTCAAGTCTGCCCAGTTTGATGGCACTTTTGCGGGGCGTTCCAAGGAAACGCCTGAAGGATGGCAAGTGGCTTGGGTGACTATCCAAGGAGACAAGCTCACCTCTGTGCGTCTAGACGACGTTGAAGATGGGAAACTCAAAGATTGGGTGACCTACCCCTATGTCAAGGCCGTGGAGGCCAAGGGCCTAATGGAGAAAGCCATGGTGGAAAAAGGCAGCACCACCGTGGATACTATCTCCGGGGCTACCCGCAGTTCTATAGGCTGGATAGAGGCCGCTTCGGCAGCTTTGCAGAATGCCAAGGTGAAATAACGCAGAATCGGCCTAACCCGCAACTGGGCAGGGCTAGATAATGCGGGCACTAGAAGGAACCGCCTTTCTAGTAGCGAATATCCAAGAGTGAGAGGACTATGCTTATGGGAGGTCTCTTCTATGCCGGAACTCGTTTATTTGAATGGCTCAATGGTAGCCAAAAAGGACGCCAACGTAAACGTGCTCGACAGGGGGTTCCTTTTTGGAGACGGCTTGTACGAAGTCACTCCTGTGTATGACGGGGCGCTGTTTTGCCTAGATGAGCACGTCCAGAGATTCTTCTTTGGGATAAAGGGTCTTGAGATGCCTATTGACAAGACCCCACAGGAATTTGGCGACCTGGTGAAGAGGCTCACTAAAGAAAGCGGCCTGCAGCGGGCGATGGTGTACTGGGAGATATCCCGGGGCGCCTACGACCCCCGCACACACTATTTCACTGATCAGATGACTTCTCCCACCCTACTTATCCACGTGAAGCCCGCTAACCCGGTTGATCCCGCGCGCCGCACCGACGGCACGAAGGTCTCGTTCCAGCCTGATGACAGATGGATGAAATGCTGCTACAAGACGGTGAACTTGGTGGCCAACTGCATGGCGGCAACCAGGGCCCGCAGAGCAGGGGGAGTCGAGGCGCTTCTGTACCGCAGCCCCGATCACGTCACTGAAGGGGCTTCGTCAACCTTCTTCATCGTGAAGAACGGAGTAGTCTTGACCCACCCAGAGGCCGACATCATCCTTTCTGGTGTCACCCGCGGCGAAGTCCTGAAGATTTGCAGGAAGCACGGCATACCTTACGAGGAGAAGATCTTCGGTATCAAGGATGTCCAGGAGGCTGACGAAGTTTTTCGTACCGGGACCACAACCGAAGTTGAGCCTGTGGTGAGAGTCGACGACATGGTCATTGGCAACGGGAAGCCGGGGCCGGTGGCAACCAAACTCAGTCACCTCTACAGGCAGTTGACCGGGCAAGAATAGGGCTATGGCCTATGGCGGCGGCCTAGGGCGAAAAGGTCTGGTTTCGCTTTTCTGGCATATTCCAATAGGATATAATCCGGGATGAAGTTCAGAGAAAAGGTGGGTAATCTGCCAATGGCAAAAGTGTATGTTGATAAGGATCTTTGCATCGGTTGTGGCTTGTGTGCCGACCAGTGCCCCAATGTGTTCGCGCTAGACGACGACGGTAAGGCCGAAGTCACAAGCCAAGAAGCGGCAAACGCCGAGATTCAGTGCGCCCAAGATGCGGCCGCAACTTGCCCTACCGAAGCCATAAAGGTAGAGGAGTAGGCCGAGGTTCAGTAGTGTGAGTGCCAGGTCCCTGATTCGGACCTGGCATTCGACTAAAGGAGGGTTCTCCCGTGAAGGACGCCGCCAGTATTCACCAGGAAGCCATCGTCATAGACGCTCACTGCGATACCATGCTTGGCTTTGCTGGCAGGGCTTTCCGGCCGGAGTCAAGTTCCAGGGACTTCTTCTCTCGGAACGATTCTGGGCATATCGATTTCCCTCGACTCAAAGAGGGCGGGGTTACTTGCCAGGTCATGGCCCTCTTCGTCGGATCGCAGTTCAAGCCCACACGGGCCGCTAGATGCACCCTAGAACTTCTGGATAGTTTCTATTCACTCCTGGACCGAACCGAAGACTTTCGCTTGGCAACCAAGGCAGAGCACATTGAGGATGCCAAGAAGAAAGGAGAAGTGTCGGCGCTTCTGAGCATCGAAGGCGGCGAGGCGGTCGAGGGTAGCCTTGCGCTTTTGAGGGGGTTCTATAAGCTTGGCGTCCGTGCCATGGGCCTTACTTGGAATGAGCGCAACGATATCGCCGATGGTGTAGGCGAGACATCTGCCGGTTCGGGACTCACCGATTTCGGAGTCTCCCTTGTTCGTGAGATGGAACGCCTGGGCATGCTGGTTGACGTCTCACACCTTTCTGATTCGAGTTTCTGGGCGGTTGATGAAGTTGCGGAGAGGCCCTACATAGCATCGCATTCAAACGCCAGGTCGCTGGCTTCAGTTAAGAGGAACTTAACGGATCGGCAGATTGAGGCTTTGGCCAAAAAGGGAGGAGTCATCGGGGTGGTGTTTCTTCCATCTTTCGTTGACGACGATCCCCAAAGAGTGTCGGTGTCACGGCTTTGCGACCATATCGACCATATCAAGAAGATCGCGGGTATCGATCACGTTGGGTTCGGTTCAGATTTTGACGGCTACGGGGAGAGCCCCGGGAAGCCAATTGTGGTCAAAGATGCCAGCGAGATGCCAAAGATTACCGCCGAGCTTGTGTCCAGGGGATATTCCGAGGAAGACGTCAAGAAGGTACTAGGCGGCAACTGGCTGCGAGTATACAAAGAAGTTCTGGGCTAGCGGCGGGCTAAGCCAACTGTCAATGGCAGCGGCCGCCACGGGCTTTCCCGTGCGCTACTCCTGCTTGGGCTAAGTCAGTTTACTTTTGTTCTATGCCCTTCCGTACTGGGTGCACCGGGATAGCAGGTTTAGGTACCTGTATGCGGTGCGGATTAGTTTGGCCGCCAAACTTGATTCGTTGCCTTCTAAGAAACTGCCCATGACCGCAAGAATCACTGGGCGGTCCGGAAGGTATATGATCCCGGTGTCCACGGCCACACACTCCAAGCCACCTGGCTTATTGGCCCTTTTCACCTCAGGCGGCAGTGCCTCCGAGAACGGGCTAGATTTCGGGAGTTCCAGCATGGTCAGGACATCGGATGCTACTGGGTCTGAGACCCCATCCCTTCGATAGATCCTCCGGACGAGTTCCGACAATTCCCTAGGGGTGGAGATGTTCTCATGGCCGCGCCTGACGGCATCGGCGTCCATCATCTTCCTCTGGAGGCGGGTTTCGGTCAAACCAAGGCCCTCTATGATGGAGTTGATGTAGTCCATGCCGGCAAGGTCCATGCACGCGTTAGTGGCGTCATTGTCCGAGAGAGCGATCATCAAACAAGCCATGTCCCACAAAGACATCTCCAAAGGGTGTCTCAAAAGTGACAGAATCCCGCTTCCGCCCACCTTAGGAAGACTCTTGGTGCTAAGCCGCTGTTCCCAGTCTAATTCCCCTGAGTGGACTCGGGTCGCCAGACCAAGAAGGACTGCGATCTTGATGGTGCTGGCGGTGGGGAACACCACATCGTCCCGGAACCCCGATTCGCGTCCGCTCGTCAGATCCACAAGGTGATATCCCATAACGCCTGTTACTTGGCATGCCTCTTCCAGCTCATCCTCCATTCGAGCCCAGAGGATGTCTTTGGAAGTTTGCTTGGGGCTTAGGCTCACATTACCAACTCCCTTATGGAAATAAGGCGACGTAGACAACGATAGCAAGCGGTTCTGATCTGCCGATTTCGACGGCCCCATGGCACATATCCTTCTATGGCGAATAAGGTGTTGCCAAATCTGCCTTAATAAGGCACCGGCAAGAGAGAGGTCTACCTGGGAGCCCGCGTAGAACAAGCAGAAGACACAGAAATCTGCCGAAAAGGCAACCGGAGGATAGCCAATGTCGTACCCGCCTAGAGCGCTGCGAAGAAAGCCCCGGCCAGTTCCCTGGCTTTTGCTCATCTTACCAGTAATCAGCGGCCTCATGTTTCTGGCCGTTTTCGCCCAGTCGTTTGCTTACATTGAGAAGGCGCCCGCATCTAGGCCCTATTTGGTATACAAGGGCAATCGCCAGGCGTTCCCTGTTGTTGTAGAGGGAGGCGAGGCTTACGTGCCGCTTACGCTCATAAAGGAAGTGCTGGACCCCAACGTGTTTTGGGAGGAAGAAGGACTGGTGGTCGTGACCACTCAAGACAAGGTCGTTAAGCTGGGGGCCGATTCCCTGACAGCTTATGTCAACCAGCATCCCGTGGAACTCAGGTTTCCGGTCATCCTGGACGGCAAAGAACCCTACATCCCTGCCACAACTCTTGAGACCCTGTACCCCGTGGCTACCTTTCTAGAGACCGAGGCCGGTACGTTCACTGTGAAAAGAACCGACGAAGCCGCTACCGTTGGGACCGCGTCAGGTTCCGCAATGGTGAGGGAAAAGCCCTCACACAGGGCCCGGCGCGTGGGGGCCATGGAGCCTGGAACGGTTGTCCAGGTCCACGAAACTGTGGGAGGGTGGTACCGTATTGAGGCTTCCGGCGGCCTATTCGGGTATGTCCTAGCCAAGGACCTTGGAGAATTGGAGACAAGGAGCGCAGAGGTTCCCAAGCCCAAGCCGTATATACCCGGTCCGTTGAAGGGCGGCAAGGTCAGCCTCGTGTGGGAGCAGGTGGAGAGGCGCACCCCCGACCCTTCGTCTATAGGCGAATTGACCGGGATAAGCGTGGTTTCGCCCACATGGTTCAGGCTTGGGGCCACTCCGGGTCAAGTTGAAAACTACGCCGACCGTCGCTACGTGGATTGGGCTCATTCCAAGGGCTACCAGGTGTGGGCGCTGTTCTCCAACTCTTTTGAGTTGGAGAGAACCAGGACCGTGTTGCGGGACTCTGCTTTGCGCGACCAAGTCATTGCCCAGATGCTGGTCTATGCGGAGATTTACTCCCTAGACGGCGTGAACATCGATTTTGAAAACGTCTACAGGGACGACGCTCCCTATCTTACCCAGTTTGTGCGGGAGATGACTCCTCTTTTTCACCAGATGGGGCTGACGGTGTCAATGGACGTCACAGTGAGATCTACGAGTCCCACCTGGTCTTTGTGTTATGAGAGAGCAAGGCTGGCAAACGCTGTGGACTACATGATGCTCATGGCCTACGACCAGTACGGGGCGGGTTCGAAGGTCGCGGGTCCCAATGCGTCTATGCCCTGGACCGAGCGGACCATCAAGACAAGCCTAGAGGAGATACCCAAAGACAAACTCGTGCTTGGGATACCTTTCTACGCTAGGTTGTGGAAAGAGACCGAGGCCGGCGGAAAAGTGACGGTGACTCAACGGGCCCTTGGCATGAAGGCTGCCCGGGACTGGATGGCCAGAGAGAAAATTGCCCCCTGGCTCGATGAGGATACTGGGATGGAGTACGCCCAGAAAAAATCGGGGCAGGACACCTACAGGATTTGGCTGGAGAATGCCGAATCCATTAGGAAACGGCTCGATGTGGCAAAGACCTACGGTCTTGCGGGAGTCGCGGCTTGGAGCCGAGGTTTTGCCGACGCCGAGACGTGGCAAGTCATGGACGAGTTTCTACAACCAAAATAGGGAGGGTGTCCAGTTGAACGCAGAAGAGGTCAAGAAGGGCGGAGCATTTACAGACAGCGTGATCGATGGGCTATTTGACGAGTTATCTGGACTAAGCAGCAAGGTGTGGGAGTATGCCGAGGTGGGGCTCAAAGAGCACGAGTCTGCGTTGGCAGAGAGCGAATACCTGGCCCGGCACGGGTTCACCATAAAGTCCAATGTGGGCGGCATGCCATCGGCTTTTGTCGCTGAGTGGGGCACAGGTAAGCCGGTTTTCGGTTTCCTAGGGGAATATGACGCATTGGCAGGTCTTTCCCAGGAAGTGTCCCCCGAGAAGAAGCCCCTGGTTTCCGGGGCGCCCGGTCATGGATGCGGCCATAACCTATTGGGCGTGGGAGCCATCGGTTCCGCAATCGCCCTCAAGGAGTACTTCCAGAAGAATGACCTTCCAGGTACCGTAAGGTACTACGGCTGCCCCGCTGAGGAGACTTTGTGCGGCAAGGTGTTTATGGCCAAAGAGGGTGTCTTCGACGATTTGGATACGGCTATCACTTGGCACGGCGGCCAGACCAACACTGTGCAAATGGGATCGTCAAACGGAGTCAACTCGGCCAAGTTCACCTTCCTAGGAAAGACGGCACACGCTGCCGGAGACCCTCACAACGGTAGATCCGCTTTGGATGCGGTTGAGCTCATGAATATCGGTGCCAACTACTTACGGGAGCACGTCATTTCCTCGGCCAGGCTCCACTACGTCATCACTGAAGGCGGCGGACAGCCCAACGTGGTGCCCGCTAGGGCCCAGGTTTGGTACTACGTCAGAGCCCCCCATCGCAACCAGGTGGTGGAGATCTACGACCGTCTCGTGGATGTGGCCCGGGGCGCTGCCCTCATGACGGGAACGACTTTTGAGGTAGAGTTTCTGGCAGGTTGCTACGATGTTCTTCCCAACTTCGCTCTGGCCAACATCGCCTTGGATCAGCTCAAGGAAGTGGGAGGGCCTGTTCTTTCTCCCGAAGATGAGGCGTTCGCCCTGAAACTGGCCGAAAGCCTAGACAAGAAGAAAAAAGACGAGAGTCTCAAGGCCATGAACGTTCCTAAGGAGCTTTTTGAGCAGGTCGTGAACACTACCGTTATCGAGCCCTTGGATGAGGGCAAGGCCATGGCGGGTTCCACCGACGTGGGAGATGTGAGTTGGATTACTCCTACGGTTCAGGTTTCGACTGCGTGCTGGCCGCTTGGGACTCCGGGTCACTCGTGGCAGATCACTGCGTGTTCCGGTCATTCTCTGGGGATGAAGGGTACAATCGCTGCGGCCAAAACAATGGCTAGAACGGCGGTTGTCTTGGCTAACGATCCCGAAGCCATGAAGAAGATCTGGGCTGAGTTCCGGGAGAGGCTCGGAGAGGACAAGTACGTTTCGCCTATTCCTGAAGGAGTGGAACCGCCTCTGGAGCAGTTCCGGTAAGAGAAGAGCGGTCTAGGCGGGATCTGATGCCGTGAGTTTGCCCAGCCCGGCAGGCTTGGCAAATCCCAGGTGAGTCTGGCGCAATGCGGAGTAGTTGGTTGCGTCGGGTAGGGTTGAGTAGGGCTTTGAACAAAAACGGGGTTCTCCTCGTCTCAAGTAGAAAGGCCGCGAAGTTTGGCGGGTTACGCAGGTCATAAGCACGCAAAAAACACTCTTGCCGGCCGCCGGACGGTCGCGCAGGCCAGGGATAGGAGAACCCCACATGTCACGAAATGTTGAGAACCAGGATCTCGGCACTTATCCGGTCGGCCGAAGGGCTGGCAGACGGAAGAGCAATACTAGGACAGTCTTGTGGTCTGTGGCCATTTTGCTTGTGGTCGCCACGGTGATAGGATTCTCAACGGGGCTTATCAAGTTTGGGCAGGATATGGCCAGTAACGGAAACGGGCAGTCAAATGGGAGTGTGCCGGGCCAAGGTGAGACCAATGGGACGGGCGATGGTTTGGACAACGGCACCGGCGATTGTATCGGGATCAGAGCCGCGCTAATGGAAAGGGCTCTAGAGGCGAGAGGTGTCTACCTGACCATAGCCGCTTCTGGAACTCCATCCAAAATGAAGCAGGTCGTCACCTTCGTGCGACAGCATCCCGGTCTTAACGCGTTTGTGGTCGACTTAAAGGACAACCATGGACAAGTTCCCTGTCCACCCCCAGAGGGAGTGCCGTCGCCATCAGCGGGATACCGGCATTATCCTGTACTTATCCGGGAGCTTGCTCGTCAAGATTACTACATGGTAGCCAGGATTGTGGCCTTCCAGGATCCGCACATCGCCGCCCAGCAGCCCGAATTGGCCATACGAAGGGCCGATGGGAGTCTGTGGCGGGACCGGGACGGGCGGCTATGGCTTAACCCCTATGACAAGAGAAATTGGGAGCATGTGAGGAATACAGCCCTGTGGGCTGTAGAGATGGGGTTTGACGAAATCCAGCTAGACTATGTCAGGTTCCCAGATAGCGCTTCGGGTATAGAGTCTTCGACCCTCATGCCTGGCTCGGGGGATTTTCGGAACCGGGGGCACGCCATCTCCGAGTTCCTCAATTACATGACTGACGAATTGGGAGATAGAGCCCTGCTCTGCGCCGATATTTTCGGATTCACGACCATAGCCGTAGACGACATGGGCATTGGGCAGAAGCTGGAAGAGGTTTCTGATGCAGTTGACATAATCAGCCCCATGGTCTACCCGTCTCACTACTACAACAAGGGAATCTACGGTTTTGACCTTCCCGAGGCGCACCCCTACGAGGTTGTTGGGAAGGCAATGGATGAGGCCAGAGAGCGTACTGCGGGGCTAAAGGTTCAGATAATCCGGCCTTGGCTGCAGGATTTCTCTATGAGGATCAAATACGGCGTCAAGGAAGTCCAAGGCCAAATAGATGCCGTGTTTGAGCGGGGCATCCACACTTTCCTTCTATGGAACCCTTCTAACGTGTACACCGATGGGGTGGAGTACGAGCCCGAGGGGTAGGGTTACTTGTGTCACAGCATCTATCGGAGGATGCTTGACGAGTACCGCTGCTTCAGACACGTTTTTAGGAGCATTTACGGATTCGTCCTTGACTCCACAAGAACACTGGAACTAGTGAGACAACTTGCCAAGTTGATTGTCGGTCTGCGGCGGGATATCGAAGCGTTCACGGATGAGATGAGTCGAGCCTTCGAGTGAGGATGGGTTCCGCGGTAGCGATCCCACAGCAGGAGGTTAGTGACCGCTTGCGGTCTAGCGTCAGCACTAAGGTATGGAGGGATTGGGTGCGCCCACGTCGAAGTAATGGCTCAAGCAGTACTAGGAACCTCAAGTATGTCGATGGTGTTGTTTTTCTTCGCATCCAGCAAGATTTCCCAACGAGTTGTGGCCTAGGAGGAGGATCGTTCCTTTGTCATCACCCGGCAACAGCGCAAAGCAGCTGCCATTTCCGGCTCTTGAACACCGTGGGCCGGAACGTTCGGCCATCTGGTTTTCGGCTCAACGATCCAGGCAAGCTCAACGCAACCATAGTCGATATACGAAGGAATCTTTCGCACATCCAGGCAAGATGCTTCCGGACCTGGTGTGCTCGATTTTGGATACTTACGGGAGGCCAGGTGACCGCTGGTGCGACCCCATGTGCGGTATAGGTACCCTGTTAGTTGAGGGGGTTGATCGCGGATATGAAGTGTATGGAGTGGAGTGGGAACCCAGGTGGGCTAAGGTTACGCAGCGAAACATCGATCTCGCGCATTCACGTAACGCTCCCGGAGCCGCTTTCGTTAAGCAGGGGGATGCTCGACACCTGACCCAGGTATTTCCCAACGTGACGTACACGAAGATCGCTTTTTCCCCCCCCTATGGCAATACTCTCAGCAAGACGGCTCACGGGCCAGACCTTCATCCTGAACGCCAGCAGGGTGGGAAACGGGCTGCCAAGGCTATCCGCCATGGGTACGGGTTCAGCGGGACCGAAGAGGCACCGATCCCCGATGCTGCTGAAGACATGGCAGTCCAAGGTGAAGACCGCCGCGAGATCAATATTGGTGACTTGCGGCACGGAGATGTCGAGGATGCCGTGCTGGTGGCACAAACGCTCTCCCGGGGGGAGCATCCTCCAAGAGTACGCCCCACCTATTTGACTGAGATGTCGAGAATCTACCACCAGTGTTACCTTGCTCTGGAGCCCGGTGGGATGATGCTCATTGTCTTGAGAGACTATCGACGGAACAACCGGCGTGTGGATCTGCTTGGCGACACATTGGATATCTGCAAAGCCTTGGATTTCGTGTATCATGACAGAATTGTTGCTCTTCAATGTCCCGTTGAAGGAACGGGTGAGTTTATGAGAGCCAAACCTGAGGGCGCTATAGCGTTTTGGACCTTAGAGAACAGCAAGAAGTCAGATCCTCCGTGGCTGGTGCCGGTTTTTGAAGATGTCTTGGTACTGAGGAAAAACCTACCCCGTAGGGGCAGGAAGTAGCAGCGGCGCGGCGCGAAGGGTAGCCACGGGCACTCATTCAAGCCCCTGTGGGCTATCTAGGAATTATCTGCTGGGGGGGAGTCTGGGTGGCTGCATCGGTCTTGGTGTGTATGAGGCGAAGACTTCATCACAGAATCTGTGCCGAAATCCTTGGATATCGAGCCGGCACTAGAGTGCTGTCGGTGGCGGATGGGTCACAGCGGTCGAGCGTTGATCTAGCCAGTAGAATGGCGGAGAAGATGGGGTTCCCACCTAGTGCTACGCCCAAGTCGGGGCAGTCAGCAGGGGATCTATTCACGGCTTGTATCAAGGATTTCCTTGCCGAATCCTTTGCCCAACTTCAGCACTTGCGGCCGGGAGAATGGATGTATCTAGTTGTGCCCCAGAGGGCGGAATTGGCGTTGGCCTCTTATGATCAGTATGAACACCTTTTTCAGATCAAAGCCATACTTGAGCGGGATCGGGCTCTTGCGGCGACGCTTGGCGGAGACTATCTAGTCACTCCTGACATCGTCGTTGCCAGGCAGGCGGTAGGTGACGACGTCATTAATGCAAACATGGATACCCCTATTATCACCCAGAACGATGGACTCGCAACGCACACACCTCTCAGAGCAGCCAACTACGATGTGCCCAAGCCTATTCTTCACGCCAGCATTTCGTGCAAATGGACGATACGCAGTGATAGGGCGCAGAATGCCCGCACAGAAGCTCTCAACCTCATCAGGAACCGCAAAGGGAATACCCCTCACGGCTAGCATCCATAGCAATGGGGACCGGGGACATTGATTGTGCATATCACGCTGCGCTACACGAGTTGGTGGATGCAGTCAGGGAGAGCGGTAATCAGGATCAAGGTGAGATCCTGGATGCGCTGGTACGGGGCCGAAGGCTGAGAGACATCAGCGATTTGCCATTCGATCTGGCGATATAGGCTTCGCGGGAGGTCAGCCCCAGTCCGCTATTATGAACTGGTGTTTGGATCCCGAAGGAGAGGGTCTCCGTTTACTACCCGGCTTGGCCCACCTATCCATTTGTGATATTATTCACATAGTGACCTGTGGGATACGGTCCTGCAGAGAACGTGACATCGAGTAATAGGCACTGCCGCCAAAAGGACATGACAACCTTGAGGCGAAAGGCGATTACGGTATATGTTTGTGCCGCACAGCGCCTTTCGGGGCGCGTTTTGATTTAGATGTTCCGGAAGGAGGCTTTCTCGTTGGACACAAGGATAGCGCTAATCGGTATCGTTGTTAGCGACATGGACTCCGTGGAGAAACTCAACGCTATTCTTCACCAATACGGGCAGTACATCATTGGACGGATGGGTATTCCCTACGAAAAGCGAAATCTCGCCATTATCAGCATAGCCGTAGATGCGCCATCAGACGCAATAAGCTCCTTGTCGGGTAGGCTTGGAATGTTGCCCGGAGTAAGCGCAAAGACGGTTTATGCCAAAGTCTTGGGGATCGACCATGAGACAACTGGTGGATAAGCTCGAGGCAGATCATTGTCTCTCGGAAACGGAGTTTATCCGGCTAATTGATGGTCGGACTCCAGCACTTGGGCAATATGTGTTTGAAAGGGCTCGCAACGCGAGCCGCAGATACTATGGTCTGGATGTCTACATACGGGGACTCATTGAGTTCACCAACTACTGCAAGCAAAACTGCCATTATTGCGGGATACGCAGCGGGAACAGGGGCGCACTAAGATACCGGCTGACCAAGGAACATATCCTTGATTGCTGTACTATCGGATACTCCCTGGGGTTTCGGACTTTCGTGCTTCAGGGCGGTGAAGATGCTTACTTCACCGATGACGTCGTGTGCGATATGGTGCAGGACATCAAAGCGAAGTTCCCAGACTGTGCTGTGACTCTGTCAATAGGTGAAAGAACGTGTGAGAGTTACAAAGCGTTTTTCCAGGCGGGAGCGGACAGATACCTGCTGCGCCACGAGACAGCCGACAGCGACCATTTTCGGTTGCTCCATCCCTCGTCGCAGTCCTCGGCCAGAAGAAAACGGTGTTTGTTCAGCCTCAAAGATATTGGCTATCAGGTCGGGGCCGGTTTTATGGTGGGCTCGCCTTTCCAGACGGCTCGACATCTGGCCAAGGACATGTTGTTCCTCCATGAGTTACAGCCGCACATGGTCGGTATTGGGCCGTTCATCCCTCATCACTCTACTCCGTTTTTCAACCAACCCTGCGGGACGCTTGAACTAACCTTGTTCATGCTGGGGCTCGTGAGGCTCATGCTTCCTAGCGTTCTTCTGCCATCTACTACGGCACTCAACACAATCGATCCCAACGCCAGAGTGTTGGGGATCTTAGCCGGAGCAAACGTAGTCATGCCCAATCTGTCTCCGGTGGATGTGAGAGGGAAATACCTGCTTTACGATAACAAGGCTTTCACGGGATTTGAGTCAGCTCAAGACGTCGCCAGGTTAAAGGAGGAGATGAAAAGCATCGGATACAGCGTTGTAGTAAGTCGCGGGGATTTTGTCCCTAGCAGTTAGGAATGGCTACGCCATTCCATTCCAACCTGCTGACCGGGAAGGCGGGGCCTGACCGAGAAGAAAGGAGAACGAGCCATGTACAATCCCAAGTCACTCAAAGCAGAAGAGTTCATATCCCACGATGAGATCATGGAGACCCTTGCTTACGCCGAGGAGAACAGAGCTAACGCCGCCCTAATAGACGCTATTTTGGAGAAGGCCAAGGCCCGGGAAGGACTTGCCCACCGCGAAGCGTCAGTCCTGCTCCATTGCTCCATCCAGGAGAAGAACCAAGAGATCTTCCGCCTGGCTGAGCAGATCAAGAAGGACTTCTACGGAAACCGGATCGTTATGTTCGCGCCGCTGTACCTTTCCAACTACTGCGTGAACGGCTGCGTCTATTGCCCCTACCATATGAAGAACAAGCACATCGCTCGCAAGAAACTCACCCAGGACGAGATAAGGCGAGAGGTCATTGCTCTCCAGGATATGGGGCACAAACGCCTAGCCTTGGAAGCGGGAGAGCACCCTGTGTACAACCCCATCGAGTACATTCTGGAAAGCATTGAAACAATATATAGCATCAAGCACGAGAACGGCGCTATCCGTAGAGTCAACGTCAATATCGCCGCGACGACCGTCGAGAACTACAGGAGGCTAAAAGCCGCCGGAATCGGCACTTACGTCCTCTTTCAGGAGACATACAACAGAGAGAGCTACGCCCAGCTTCACCCGACGGGGCCGAAGCACGATTATGCCTATCACACTGAGGCTATGGATAGGGCCATGCAAGGCGGCATTGATGATGTGGGACTTGGAGTGCTGTTTGGGCTTGAGTCGTACCGCTATGAGTTTGCGGGTATTTTGATGCACGCAGAACACCTAGAAGCCGCATTCGGCGTAGGTCCCCACACCATCAGCGTGCCAAGGATATGTAGGGCAGATGACATCGATCCAAGTGTTTTTGATAACGGCGTAGATGACGAGACATTTGCCAAGATCGTAGCGTGTATCAGGATAGCAGTCCCTTATACCGGCATGATCCTGTCCACGAGGGAGAGCAAGAAGTGCCGTGAGCGCATAATCCCTCTCGGGATATCGCAAATCAGCGGGGCTTCCAAGACGAGCGTGGGTGGGTACGACAGCGACGAGCCCTCGGAAGAAGACTCCTCGCAGTTTGACGTCAGCGACAACAGGACCCTAGATGAGGTTGTCCGCTGGCTAATTGAACTCGGATACATCCCAAGCTTCTGCACCGCGTGTTACCGGGAAGGCAGGACGGGCGATCGTTTCATGGATCTGTGCAAGAACAGGCAGATACTGTACTGCTGCCATCCAAACGCTCTCATGACCCTAAAGGAGTATTTGATGGACTACGCTTCAGAGGAGACGAGGCGAATCGGGGAGCCACTCATACAACGAGAAGTCGAGACCATTCCCAGCGAGAGGATCCGGGAAATCGTGCGCCAGAATCTAGCCAAAATCGATGGCGGCAGCCGCGATTTCCGGTTCTAGCAGTGAAGCGGTAGATGATGAACATGAGCATGAACAGTACACCTTCCGCCAACCGCATTCATGTCGGGTTCTTCGGAAATCGCAACACTGGCAAATCGAGCCTTGTCAACGCGATTACAGGCCAGAGTTTGGCGATTGTCTCGGATACCAAAGGGACAACCACAGACCCTGTGCTCAAGGCCATTGAACTCTTTCCTTTGGGCCCGGCCGTCATAATCGATACGGCGGGTCTAGATGACCAGGGCGAACTTGGGGCTCTCCGTATTGGGAAGACACACCAGGTGCTCAACAAGACTGACATCGCCGTGCTGGTTGTTGACGCTACCCTAGGGAAGACCGCTCAAGATCATGACATGATTGCCAGGTTTCGCCACAAAGGAATACCCTACGTCGTGGCCTACAACAAGAAAGATCTGCTAGACACCATGCCTTGTCACGGGTCCCGTTTGACAGTCTGTAATGGATCTTGCCTAGAGCCTGGTACCGGGCCCGGCTCTGGTTCTGCCCTTGTCCCCAATGAGATATGGGTGAGCGCCAAGACAGGTGAAAACATAGACGCTCTTAGGGATCTAATAGCAAGGCAGAGAAAGCAGGAAGCGGGAAAGCATCCGATTGTGGCCGACCTAGTTTCGCCTTTCGATCTTGTCCTCCTTGTGGTCCCAATTGACGAGTCGGCACCCAAAGGCAGGCTTATCCTCCCTCAGCAACAGACTATACGAGAGTTGCTGGAGGCGCGCGCAGTATCAATTGTGGTCAAAGAAACGGAACTAGAGGCCGTTCTTGATAGCTTGGCCACAAAGCCAAAGCTTGTCATCACAGATAGCCAAGTGTTCTCCCAGGTCTCGGCAGTTACGCCCCCTGATGTCTCTCTTACCTCGTTCTCCATACTGTTTGCCAGACACAAGGGTCATCTGGAGCAATTCGTGGAAGGGGTCAGAACCCTAGATACGCTTAGAGACGGCGATACGATTCTCATATCAGAAGGCTGCACTCACCACCGACAGTGCAACGACATCGGCAGGGTCAAACTGCCCGGATGGATAAGAGGCCACGCTAGGAAGAACCTGAATTTTGAGTTCAGTTCGGGTACTGAGTTTCCCGATGATCTGTCAAAGTATAGACTGGTCGTTCACTGCGGAGGATGTATGCTTAATGAGCGTGAGATGAAATACCGTCAGTTGTGCGCCAGGAATCAGAATGTTCCTATCACCAACTACGGCATGACTATCGCCCACATACACGGCATATTGAGGCGGAGCCTTGAAGTGTTTCCCGGCATCGCCGCTCTCTTAGGGTAGTGCCTTGTTTACAGAACCCTCTATGGAGCCATTCCCTGGCTCCATGGAGGCACCCCTGACTCCGTAGCGGCACCCCCTGACTCCGTAGCGCCACCCCGGCGGCAGCGGCGGAGAAGGAAGAGTCACAGAAAGCGGCTAATCGGGCAACGAATACACCCTAGACAACGACAATGATTTCAGACTCGATTGGCTCGGAATTGAACATTGTGTCAGGCGGTGCAGCGTACATGGAAGCCATACACCTTAGCAAACAACAGGCTCGCGGGTTTCTCTTGGGATATCAGCGTTTGTTTGCCAGCCCGGTCATCTACGGGGAAGGACGGGCTGATGGCATTCATGCGCCAGGTCAAATGAGAACGGCGTTGGCTAAGTCATCAAAGACTCAATGATGGCATCGTCAGGAGACAGGTAGATCTCAGTGTCGTCTACTACCAAAGTGGGGATGCCCACCTTCCCGCTCGACACCACTTCGGCGTATAGATCAGGGTGGCTGTCGCGTATGGTCAGGAATTTCTTCAGATGGGCCAACCCACCCAGAACGTCCACGTAGCCGAACTTGATGCCTTTGCTCTCAAGAAGACCTTTGACGTGAATACAGCCGGGACAGTCTTCGTTACCGTACAGAATGACTTTCTTCTGTTTCATATTCTTGTTCTCGCCCCTTTACATGGTGACAGTCTACAAGAACTCTCTGGAAGGAAGCAAGATTACCGGCTGTCATTGCGGACTGCCCTAGCCAGCGGGACTCTTTGTGGCGCCTCAGTAAGAATGCGCCGCAGGTCACCTCCATTGGGTAAGTGCGCCCGAAGGCTGCTGCCGTCTTAGTCTATCTGCACCCAAGTACACAATTGCCTATATGCGCATATGGGCGTATACTGTTTGGTGAGTTGCAGCGGGATGGCGGGGTAATCTGATGCCTGTTTGGCATGGTTCGGGGTGCGGCGCTGGCGACTGTGGTGGGTGTTCTCGAGGAAGTTCCCATCATGCTCAGTCTCGTGTGGTTCGTCAACCGGACCAAGAAGTGGTTCCCGGAGCCTTTGGGGGTCCAGAGGGACTAACGGCAGCATCTCAAGGAGGCACTTGTCAGGGTCCGGAAGATGAACGTATGCCAGAACAACCAGAAGGATTAGCAGGATCAGGAGGTGCAGTCCATGCAAGCATTGAAGTTGGCCTGGGATTTCATCCAAAAGCAGGTTCTGGGCATGCAATGGCTCAACACCTTGTGCGGCAGGTTTGTGACGTTCCTGGGATTGGACATCCAGACCCGCCTGGGCGGAAGCGTACAGTTCTTCTTGTACGATACCATCAAGATCCTTTTTCTGCTGTCGACCTTGATCTACGGGATTTCCTATATCCAAAGCTTCTTCCCGCCCGAGCGGACCAAGAAGATCCTTGGGCGTTTTCATGGCATTACGGCCAACGTCCTCAGCGCGCTATTGGGCACAGTGACGCCCTTCTGCAGTTGTTCATCGATACCTCTTTTCATCGGGTTCACCAATGCGGGACTTCCCCTGGGAGTGACATTCTCGTTCCTTATTTCCTCGCCTTTGGTTGACCTCGGCTCTCTTGTCCTTCTGACCAGCGTATTTGGAGCAAGGATCGCCGTGGTCTACGTCATAGTGGGGCTCGTCTTGGCCGTCGTTGGGGGCACAGTGATCCAGAGACTGGGCATGGAGGGGTACGTGGAGCAGTATGTGAAGGCAAGCGGGAGCGTTGACATTGAAGCGCCTGAACTTACCATCCAAGAAAGACTGCAATATGCCTTGGAGCAGGTGCAGGCCACGGTGAAGAAGGTTTTTCCGTACATTCTTGCTGGAGTCGGCGTAGGGGCGGTCATCCACAACTGGATTCCAGCGGACTGGATACAGACGATTCTAGGCGCAAGGAACCCGTTCTCGGTAGTTCTTGCCACTGTGGTGGGCATCCCCATGTATGCGGATATCTTTGGGACCATCCCCGTGGCCGAGGCTCTTCACGCGAAGGGTGTGGGTATCGGCACGGTTCTAGCGTTTATGATGGGCGTCACCGCGCTTTCCGCACCGTCCATGGTGATGCTGAGTAAGGCCATCAAGCCGAGGCTCTTGGCAGTGTTTGTGGGCATCGTGACCATCGGTATTATCGCAATTGGCTACGCTTTCAACGCGTTCAGTTTCCTGTTGGGGTAGTATGGGCGAATGAGGGAATGGGAGAAGGAGAGGGGATTACTCGTGAAAATCAAAGTGTTGGGCGCTTGCTGCAAGAGGAGTTTGGAGACGTTCGAGAACACCAAGCTGGCGGTAGCCTCTATGGGCATTGACGCCACCGTGGAGAACATCGGGGATAATGCCGAAATCGCCAAGTACGGAGTCATGTCCACACCTGCCATTGTGGTAGATGAGAAGGTCATATCCTACGGACGGTTCCTAAAGCAGAAGGATGTCGAGAAGCTTTTGGGCAAGTATCTGGGCATCTAGGCTGGAACGTCCATTCAGAGCGGCTCGGTGATTCTTGGAACGTAGGTGCGGGCTCGTGCCACAGTTGCTGACTACGGCCTACTTGGGGCCTAGCACGCAGCGACCTTCTTCTCTCAATTCAAGCCGGGCTTTAAGCCTTGCAGCATCGCGCTGGAAGACGGGTCCGCCCACATGATGTTTGACCAGGTCGTAAAGGCCGGCGGCGAAGTCGGATACTCTCTGGGGTATGGAGTAGTAAACCCAAGTGCCAACTCGAGAATCCGTAACCAGCCCAACCTGCCGCAGTATTGCGAGATGCTTGGATACCTGGTATTGAGGCAATTCCAAGGCGTCTGAGAGTTCACAGACGCATATGGGACCGTCAGATATTAGGATCATTTTGAGCGCCCGAAGACGAGTGGGGTCCGACAGGGCCTTGAACTCTGCGGTAAAGGATCTCACGTAATCACCCCCTCTGAGACAAGTATATGCATGTATGAGCATATGGGCTAGGCTTCTGCCAAGGGGTATAAGCCGACATGGCTGTTTCTCGCCAAAGCAGGTTCCCACATCGACAACATTGGACAAGTTGATCACTGTCATGCGATGACCCACCCTCCACGTGACCCAGACAGTCGAACTATCTCACATCATCTGACCCCAAAGTGTTTATGGGTCTCTGGTCTCAAAAAAACCTACGGTTTGTCATCTCCTGCAAAGTCTCTCCCTGCGGATTTCCTGCGGTTTGTCCAGCAGTGATCCGAGTCCCGCTTTTTGCCTGGGTCTCATGCGAACGATCTGTCCCGAATTGTGGTGTTCTGAGACAGGCAGTGTCGTGCGATTCCAAAGACATCCTCCACCGTTTGCGCAATTCCTCGCTTGGCTCCGGCATAGGATTTGTGGCGAGTGGGACAACTCTTACCTGTAATGCCTAAAACATCCGGTGTTAGGAAAGAATAGGCACACAGTCAGGGCTATCCGATGCAGTCAGCTGCGGTAAAAGGATCGGAAGACCCGCGAGGGAGGTCCCTGAGTTGACAGCCGGCCCACTTGGCGCCCGGTAATGCAGGCGGAACATAGATGACGAGTGAGGGGGAGGTGACTGGTATGTTGAGGTTTCTGAAGAGGCTGGTCAGAGAGGAAGAGGGACAGGGACTGGCGGAGTATGCGTTGATTATTGCGTTGGTGGCTCTTGCGGTGGTGGCTGCTCTGACAGGGGTCGGGACGCAGATAAGCGCCAAATTCACTGAAATAGTCCAGAAACTCGGAGGCACGGCACCCGCTAGCTAGTGGTCGTTCAAAGTACCCGATGAGAGGCAGTGGGGGTGACGCCCGATGCTGACTACCATTACGATTCTTGCAGTTTCCGCAGCTTGCATATGGGACGTCCGCACCGGGCGTATCCCCAACCTTCTTACGTTTCCGGCCATACTGCTGGGTTTCATTGCTAACGCTGTGCTATCGGGGACCACCGGGGTTGAGAATTCTTTCCTTGGGATGCTGGCCGGCGCCGGACTTCTCCTCATCCCCTTCGCCTTTGGCGGTATGGGGGCGGGGGACGTAAAGATGCTAGCCATGGTCGGTGCCATCAACGGGCCGGGTTTCGTGTTTCGAACGTTTCTTTTCGGAGCCGTAGCTGGGGGAGTAGCCGCCGTTGGCATAGCGCTGTGGAAGAGACGCCTTTGGATGGTTCTGTCAAACAGCCTCATGGCATTAGCAAGTCTTGGGAATCATATAGTGTCCCTGAGACGAGGGCAGCCAGCCGGAGGGTCGCTGGGCAGCATGGTTACGTCAGGGGTCCGGTTTCCCTACGGAGTAGCAATGTTCGCAGGTACTATAGCCGCCTATCTTGTGAGGTGGTAGATAGTTGATCCTCAAGAAGCTTCGGAAAGACTCGAGAGGCCAGGCCTTGGTCGAGTTTGCTTTGGTACTCCCTATCGCGATCTTCCTACTCCTCTGCATCATGGAAGGGGGCAGGATCTTTGCGTCATATCTTGAGCTTGAGAGCGCGGCGAGGGATGCAGCGAGATATGCGTCGATTTACTGTTCGCCGGGATTGGTATCAGACGTGGACAGCTGGAAAACCGACGATCTTTCCAAAATGCTTGCCAAGCGTTTCAACTTACTCGATGCAACCGAAGTGCAGATAGGTCTTTCCCGGGATGTGAGCAAAAACGGGAAGGAAGCTTGGATCACAGTGACTCTTGAATGTCCACTTAGAGTCACTACGCCAATGATAAACCTTATCACGGGGGATCCGTTCATCCTGAAGGCCAAGATGGTGATGAGAAACGAGTTGTAGGGGCCAGTTTTCGGCTTTCGAGGAGGTCCGATAGACTTGAGAAATCAATGGAGGAGCGAACGTGGTCAGGTTCTGGTTCTGGCCGCCGTCTCCATGGTAGTCGTGATAGGTTTTACCGCCCTCGCGGTTGACGGCGGGTACCTGTACTTCCGACACACGAGGCTTCAGGATGCGGTTGATGCGGCTGCGCTTGCGGCGGCTATCGATCTTGGTTCTGACAATGGTGACAAGGTGAAGTCCTTTGAAGAAGCAATGGACAACATGGCGGAAAACGGGTTCACCGTATCGAACCGAAATAACAAGACATTTACTGCGAACGTATCTCTAGGCGATGAAACGGGGACTGTGGCAGTCGCTTTTGTCCAAGGAGGGAAAAAGGTAGTCAATGAGGTCAGGGTTGAGGTAAGCCTGGAGACTACTCTCTTTTTTAGCCGCGTATTCGGGAAAAGCAAGACACCGGTGGGTGCAATGGCAGCCGTTATGATAGGTCAGGCAGCAGAACAGACCGGAAATCTTCTGCCCATAGCGTTCTTCGACGGTGAGTACGAGCGTGGGGTTCAGTATCCCATGAGTTTGGACCCACAGGACAATAACAAAGGGAACTTCTGCTTTTTGCAGTTCGGGAATAACTCGAGTGATTTCCAAGACCACCTGGAACATGGGTACGACGGCACACTGGAGATAGGTCAACTTGTCAACACATATCCCGGTGGGGTCACCGGACCGGTCTACAAACTAATTGACGGGATGAAAAACCCCGGGCCAGAAGACTCCAGAGGGCGTATCTACAAATGCGAAATGCATGTCACGTGCTCTGAAACGTGCACTGCTGCTGAACACTCCGTCAATTGTCCTCGAGTGGTCATTGTCCCAGTCATAGATAAGCAAGATTTTCTGGGTGTCAACGGTAAAGGCAAAGTTCCCATTGTAGGTTTTGCCAGGTTCTTCATCCAGGACTACCGCAAAGAGGGTAGCATTCACCACATTGAGGGAACGTTTCTTGAGAGAGTAGACCCCGCTTCTATCAGCGGGACCAGTTCCTTCACCATCCAAGCCGTCCGCCTCATCAAGTAGACAAAGAGAGGGCAAGGTTATGCGCTCGAAACCGAAGTTGTGGCTCGTTCTTACGGTCATAGCAGGCCTTTTGACCACGGGCCTGGTTTACGTATATCTGCAGAGAGTACAGATGGCCGCCGTTGTGGAAGAAGAGCACAAAGTGGCTCAGGTGGTGGCGGCCGTCAAGATACCCGAAGGTACTAAGCTCACCTTGGACATGCTTAAGACTGTGGAAGTGCCGGACAAGTACTCCCACTCCCTGGCTGTAACCAATCCCAACGACGCTCTGGGCCAGTTTGCCACGGTAGACTTGTGGCCTGATGAGATTCTTCTCACTGCTCACTTGTCATCGGTCAATGCCACAAAGGAACTGCCTTACAAGATCCCCGAGGGCACCAGGGCCATCACCATAGGCGTCAACCTTGTGTCGGGAGTAGCAGGCCACATCAAGCCAGGCTATTACGTGGACCTGCTCATCTCCTACAAGCTTGGTGACCGCGTTGAAGACCTCAAGACCGTCACCCTCCTTCAGAAGATATTGGTTTTGGCTGTTGGCCCTGATCTTGTGAAACAAGAAGGCGTTCAGGAATCTGAGAACATCACTCTGGCAGTCACTCCCAAAGACGCCCAGTTGGTGGCCTTGGCCGAAGCCACGGGACGCATCAAACTGACCCTGCGTCCTGCGGGTGAAAGCGGCAGTGTTGGTTTGCCCACTGTTGACATAAGAAACCTACGGACACCCTAGAACCATAGTGGTCCTACAAGTCTTCAACTGATGAGGATGATTGCCGTGGATAGAGCCACTATCCTTATAATCGACCACGCTGAGAGCTCCTCTTTGAAGGAGCGCCTCAACAAGCAGCCTGATTTTGCGGTGATCGGAAGCACCGATAGCCCCGACCTGGGCTTCACCTTGGCAGAGCGGCACCAGCCCGACCTCATAATGCTCAACGTGGATATGCCGGGGAATAGGGGGCCCTCGGTGGCAGAGGTTCTGGCCTTGGAGTTCCCAATGTCCAGCCTGATTCTAACCACCAACTCCGACAGCAAGCGGGTATTGCACTTGGCTCTCCAGGTTGGCGCCAAAGATGTGGTCAACCTGCCTATTGAAGACGAGAAGCTTTTCCGGATTGTCCAAAGGGTGGTTCGCCAAGACCAAAAGCGCAGGGAAATGTTTTCGGTCCAAAAGAAGGAGAAGCCACAGTTCAAAACGGTTACGGTCTTTAGCACCAAAGGCGGTGTGGGAAAGAGTACCGTAGCTTTGAACTTGGCGCTGGCCATTCGGGAACTCACCGGAAAAAGGGTCGCTGCGGTTGACCTCGACCTCTACTCCGGGAACTTGGCGCTTATGGCGGGAGTGACCTGGAAGCGGTCCATAAAAGACATGGTAGACGAAGTCAACAACCTCGACCGCGAAGTGGTAGACGCCTACTGCGTGGAACATCCGTCGGGGCTCAAGATTCTACCGTCACCAACGGACCCGGATTTTGCAGGGTTCGTTCAGCCAGAGCATGTTCACAAGATCCTGGGACTCCTGAACGAGGTATTCAACTACGTGGTTGTTGATGCGCCCACGTACCTTCACGACGTTGTGCTGCCCGCTTTGGAGCTCTCCCAGGAAGTCGTGTTGGTGACTACTCAGGACCTAGCATCCCTCCAGAACCTTAAACAGAGCATCGATCTTTTGGCTCGCCTGACCATGCGCTCCAAGATCAGGGTGGTAGTGAATCGCGTGGGGTACACAGGCGGCCTAAAGTTGAAGGATCTTGAGGGCGAACTGGGTATGGAGGTCCAGTGCGTCATCCCCAACAACGAGAAACTGGCTGTGGATTCAGTCAACATGGGAGTGCCCATGTTCCTAGCGGCCAAGAACTCTCTGGTGGCGCGCCGACTGTCGGAATTGGCGGGCAAAATTGTGGGGACAGGGGACCGAGGACACCAGTTGGCAGCCGTTTCACAGTCGGGGGGAAAGTAGCCTATGTCACTTCTGCAGAAACGGCTAGAACAACTGCGTCTGCAGCGAGAAGATGCCAGAGCCGGTCCCGAAGCGGGCCCTCCTGCGGCTTCCAGGAGAAGCGTCTGGCGGCAGGTCAAAGAGAAAGTCATGCAGGCAGCTGTGGAGGACATAGATGCAGAAGCCATGGAGAAGATGACCGAAAACGATCGGGCCAGGTACATATCTGAGCAAGTGGCCCTCCTAGTTGACCAAGTGCTGACCGGGTCCGATTCCGCTTTCACCAGAAGCGAGTACCACCGAATGGTGGGCGAAGTGGTCAGCGAGATCAGCGGGTACGGCCCCATAACCGGGCTGCTCTCCGACCACACTGTCAACGAAGTCATGGTAAACGGGCCAAACCAGGTCTATGTCGAGCGAATGGGGAAGATCGAACTAACCGACATCACGTTTCGCGACGAAGCCCACGTGCTGCACATCATCGACCGTATCATTGCTCCCCTAGGCAGGCGAATCGACGAGAGTTCACCCATGGTTGACGGCCGCCTTCCCGACGGTTCCCGCGTCAACGCCACCATATCCCCGGTTTCCCTGAGCGGCCCTGTGCTCACCATTCGAAAGTTCGCCACAGTGCCCCTTAGCATGTCGGACCTCATCCGGTTCGGGACGCTTTCCACGGACATGGCGGTCCTCATCAGGGCTTGCGTTGAGGGCAGGCTAAACATGATCGTTGGCGGAGGCACTGCCACCGGGAAAACCACCACCTTGAACGTGCTGTCCTCGTTCATCCCAAACAACGAGAGGATTATTACCATCGAGGATGCCGCCGAGCTTCGGTTGCAGCAGGAACACGTTGTCAGGTTGGAGTCGCGTCCTGCCAACATTGAAGGGAAGGGCAGGATTTCCATTAGGGACCTGGTCATCAACTCGCTGCGTATGAGGCCTGACCGCTTAGTGGTTGGCGAGGTTCGAGGCGGTGAAGCCCTAGACATGCTTCAGGCTATGAACACCGGCCACGACGGGTCTCTCACCACAGGACACGCAAACTCTCCCCGAGACTTGCTGTCCCGGCTGGAAACCATGGTGCTCATGGCCGGGATGGAACTGCCTCTGAGGGCTATCCGGGAGCAGATCGTTTCGGCCATCGATCTAATTGTCTATCAAAGCAGGTTTAAGGATGGGAGCAGGAAGATTACCAAGATTACCGAGGTAGTGGGCATGGAAGGCGAGGTCATCACCCTGCAGGACATTTTTTACTTTGAGGAGCGCGGTATGTCTGAGGATGGCAGGGTTCTCGGCACCTTTAAGCCCACTGGGGTCATGCCTAGATTCCTGTCGCTTCTGGAGGGCAAGGGTCTGCAGATTCCCACGTCGGTTTTTGCGCAGTCCTAGAGCACGCCGTCCGCCAGTGGCCTCTGGGAAGAAAGCATTCTTGCAGAAGGCATTCCGGCAGAAGGTTTTCGGGCTGATTCCCTGAAACGGAGGGTCAGACGTTGATATATATCGTCCTTGCATCGATCTTCGTATCCACCTCAATGATACTTTGGCAGCTGTCTTACTGGACCACCAAGAACGCCCGGACGCTTCAGGCCAGGCTGCAAGCGGCGCTCTCTGAACCCGCCGGGACCCTGGGGCAGGCAAGACCCGCAGGTCAAGCCTGGCAGGCGGATGCGGCAAGGCAGGCGGGCCAGACGGCACGAGGTTTTTTAGGAGGCGGGAGCCATCCCGGGGCCAGGAGGCGTTTGCGGCTTCCTGCGCTGTCTTTGCCCGGCAGGATTATGGGCCGCCGCTACATGGAGAGGCTTAGAAGCGACTTGGTCAAGTCGGGTTTGCCCCTAAGAGCCGAAGAGATCGTTGGACTGGATGTGCTGTCGGGAGTCATAGGCTTCACGATAGGGATCCTCCTTTTCCGAAAACTTCCTTTAGCCATACTTACGGGGATTCTCGCGTTCATTTTGCCGGAAATATGGGTTCAGCGAGCCAAAAGGCGCAGAGCATCCAAGGTTGAGGCCCAACTTCTAGACGGCTTGGTCGTGATAGCGAGCGCCCTTCGGGCGGGGCACAGCTTCATCCAGGCTTTGGAGATCGTCAGCCAAGAACTGGCCCCCCCTCTCTCTTTGGAGTTCGGCAAGGTCATGCGGGAAAGCAGGGTGGGTCTGCCTATTGACGAGGCCTTGGCAAACCTGGTGAAACGCGTGGACAGCAAGGACTTGGAGCTGGTAGTGACCGGGGTTCTCATCCAGCGTCAGGTGGGAGGCAACTTGGCCCAAGTGTTGGACAACATCGGGGACACAATCAGCAAGCGCATCAAAATGCGTGCCAGGGTGCGGGTTCTTACTGCCCAAGGCAGGATGTCGGCTTGGGTAGTGTCCTTGCTGCCGTTTTTTCTGGCCGCGTTCATCTTCGGCATGTACCCCGATTTCGGGCGAATCATGCTGGTTAGCCCAATTGGCGTCGGGATGCTGGTGGCAGGGGCTATCCTGCTTTTCATAGGTATTATGTTGATTCGGAAGTTGGTGAACGTCGATGTTTGACGGCGGTCTTCACGTTGCCCTCATACTGTTCCTATCTTTCATAACAGGCATAGGCTTCTTCACGCTATTGTACTTGTTCCTCAACCGAAAGCGCCTGAAGCTCATGGAACGCTTTCAGGCCATGCGCTTCTCCGAGGTCCGCCAGGAGGAGGACGTGTTGCAGCGTCCATTCATAGAGCGGACGGTAGGGCTTGTGGCGGGGTCATTGGTTGGTACGGTTAGTCAAATTGCTCCGTCCCGGCTACTCAAGAGGACAGAGGAGAGGCTCACTAAGGCGGGAAGCCCCAGGCGGATTGTGGCCGGGGATTTCTTGGCTTTCATTGGGCTTCTGGCTGTAGGTACTCTTGGGATATCTTTGGGTTTGCTTAGGGCAGCCAAGTTCGGCGTGTTTCGGTCTGTTCTGCTCTCGATGCTTCTTGCTTTTATGGTGGGGTATGTCCCGTGGTTCGCCCTAGCCCGAGCCGCCTCTAAGCGGCAGCGTGTCATATTCCGGTCTCTGCCTGACGTTATGGACCTCCTGGTTGTGAGCGTTGAGGCGGGGCTCGCATTCGACATGGCTCTTCTTCGCGTGGTCGATAAGTACAAAGGCCCAGTGGGCGACGAGTTTCAGCAGGCCCTTCGCGAAATGCAGTTGGGAAAGCTTCGCAAAGATGCTCTCAAGGACATGGCTGCTCGCGTCGATGTGAACGAGCTGTCATCCCTTGTTAATGCTGTCCTGCAGGCCGATCAGCTGGGCGTGGGGATTGGAACAGTCCTTCGCTTGCAGGCAGACATGATTCGGGACAAACGGCAACAGGCAATCGAAGAACAAGCCATGAAGGCCCCCATTAAGATGCTGTTTCCGCTGGTCTTCTTCATCTTCCCTTCCATCTTCATAGTCATCCTTGGCCCTGCGTTTCTGAACATCCTGAAAGTGTTTGCGGGGATGTAACGGAGTGGGCTCTTTGGCTGGGATGGGTGGCTGGGGCAGAACATGTAAGAGCCGTCGCGAGGACGGCTCCGATCCGACTCATATCTATGACCATGACCTACAATCGCCCACGTCTATCTGGTAGGCGTGTAGTTAGGCGCCTCTTTGGTGATGTATACGTCGTGGGGGTGGCTTTCTCTAAGTCCCGAACCGGTAATCCGCATGAGTTTGGCTTTTCCGTGGAACTCCCTAATGCTGCCGCACCCGCAGTATCCCATGCCTGCTTTAAGCCCGCCCATGAGCTGGTATATGGTCTCGGACACGGGACCTTTGTAGGGCACTCTTCCTTCGATACCTTCCGGAACCAGTTTGGCGCTGGGTTCTTGGAAGTAGCGGTCTGACGCGCTGCCGTCTTTCATGGCGCCCATTGACCCCATCCCTCGGTAGACTTTGAAGCTTCTGCCCTGCCAAATCTCCATCTCCCCAGGGCTTTCGTCGGTTCCTGCAAGAAGTCCCCCAAGCATGACGGCGTCGGCGCCTGCGGCCAGGGCTTTAGCGATGTCTCCTGAATACTTAATGCCGCCGTCTGCTATGACAGGGATTCCAAGCTCCTTTGCGGCCATGGCTGCGTTGAAAATGGCTGTAATCTGTGGAACGCCTGCCCCTGATACGACCCTTGTGGTGCAGATGGAACCCGGGCCAACGCCAACTTTCACGCAGTCGGCGCCGCGCCTAACGAGTTCCCGAGCGCCTTCTCCAGTGGCGATGTTGCCTGCGATGACGAATTTCTGCGGGTACTTCTCTTTTATGGCCGAAACGCTGTCAAGCACGCCTTTAGAGTGGCCGTGAGCGCTATCCACTACCAAGACGTCGACGCCCGCCCCTACCAGCGCCTTGACCCGGTCCATATGACCGGCGCCTACGCATGCTCCGGCCAAAAGCCGTCCCTGATCGTCCTTAGAGGCGTTAGGGTGCATGCGCGTCTTTTCGATGTCCTTGAGCGTGATGAGGCCTTTTAGGTGGAAGTCGGCGTCTACTAAAGGTAGTTTCTCAATTTTGTATTTCCCCATGATTCTTTTGGCATCTTCCAGCGAAGTGCCTTCAGGCGCCGTGATCAGGCCTTCTTTGGTCATAACCTCTGATATCAACTTCGTGTGATCCTCTTCGAATCGAATATCTCGGTTGGTGATGATTCCCACCAGGCGGTCTCCGGTCACAACGGGCACCCCGGAGATGTGGTATCTGGCCATGACTGCAAGGGCGTCATTGACCGATTTGTCCGGCGACAGAAACACCGGGTCGACTATGATGCCGTGCTCAGAACGCTTGACCCTGTCTACTTCCTGGATCTGCCTGTCGATCGACATATTTCGGTGGATGATGCCAAGGCCGCCTTCTCTGGCTATGGCGATAGCCATCCTAGATTCTGTGACCGTATCCATGGCAGCGCTCAGTAGGGGGATTCCGAGCCTGATACCGGGCGCAAAACGGGTGGAGAGATCGACTTCTCTGGGCAGAATTTCGGAATAGTCTGGAACCAGCAGAACGTCGTCAAAGGAAAGCCCTTCTTCCAGGAACTTTTCTTCCCTTTTCATAGTCCATGCCCCCTGGGAGGTTTTATAGAGTGTAACATCTGGGCAATTGAGTGGCAACTATTTAATTGTGAGGAGATTTGGCTGACAATTTGACATCGCGGAAGGTTCGGATCCTAGATCCTAGCCTCGCCCCGGCTTCGGCTCCTGGAGCTACTCATCATTGGTGAGTAGGTCGCCACGTCCGTTCCTCGCCGCCGCCGTCGCCGGTGGACGAGGCATTACCTAAACCAGTAAAATGTGTGGGATGAAGGCGTGGGTATGCCAGGGGTCGAGGGCCGCCCAACGGCAGTCGACGGCTATCAACGGCTGATGACCGCTGGCGGCTGGCCGCTGACCAACGCGCTGGCCAGCACGCTGACTAACACCAGTAGAACGCCTAGACTGTGGCTCGCAAATTGCAAGGAGTGATTCCGTGAAGGCTGTTGTCACCGATGCAAGGCTGCGCGTGGCTGTCAGCATCATCAGATCCTTGGGCGAAGCCGGTGTTTCGGTTGTGGCAGCGGAGGCATCGGGCACCCGGAGCATCCTGGGCTACTACTCCAAGTTCACTTCTGCTAGGTTGAAACTGAGTCCCACAGCGAGGACCGCTCCCTCTGACAAGGACCTCAAGGCGCTTCTGCACGCTGCCGGTGAAAACGGCGTCATTGTGCCCACCTTTACTTCCATGGTGGAACTGCTATCGAAACATGCGGAACGAACCCAAAACAAGGATTCCTCCCAGGTGGAGGGGGATGCCGCGCGATTTCTCGGACCTAGGGGCCCTTACTACCTGGTCCCTCCGCTGTCATCCTTTCGCAAAGCTCATGATAAGGCTGAATGCTTCCGGCTTGCCAAGAGCCTAGGTGTGCCTGTTCCCAAGACAATCCTCCTGGCCAAAGAAGGGGTAGATGCAAGCCCCCGGAGTCCCGGCACAAAATGGGCCGAAGGCCTACCTTATCCTCTCATCCTCAAGTACAGGTCTGGGGAGGATCTGGGGCTTTCGGCAGCCAAACGATATTCTGTAGTAAGATCGCCGGACGAAGCTTTGCAGAAGTACCGTGAGATGGACGCCATCCAAAAAGGCCCCCTAGTGCAGGAATACGTGGAAGGGGAGGATTGGGGCGCGGCGCTCCTGTACGACGGCGAGTCGCGGCTAGTTGCAGCGTTCACCTACAAGAGCATCCGCGAGCGTCCCAAAGGGGCGGGGCCCACGGTCTACGCAGTATCAGAGTCCTCTCCTGAACTGGTCGAATATAGCCATCGCATGCTCTCGGCTCTCAAATGGCGAGGAATGGCCATGGTGGACTTCCGCAAAGGGCGCGATGGGGAGTTCCGGCTCCTTGAGATAAACCCCCGGTTTTGGGGAAGCCTTGCCTTGTCGATTCAGGCTGGAGTAGATTTCCCCATGCTGTACTATAGATGCTGCCTGGGCGAGGACATGAGTTCCGGATCTGGGGGATCCTTGCCGCTTCACCAGGAAGATGGCGTCAAGATTCGTTTCTTCCCTCAGGACTTTCTGTCCCTGGCCCAATACGCTAAGCACCGTGGAGATAACGTCGGAAACGGTTTGGGGTATCTGGCGCGGGAAGGTCTCCGGTTGCTAAGCCCGGGTCTAAAGGACGGGCTTATGAGTCTTTCTGACCCATTGCCCGGTTTGGCTTATTTGTTAGGAGGTGCGTTTTCGCGACATGGTCGGACCTAGAGACATCTACCGAAAACTCAAAGGCTACCGCCTATCTCACCGCATACACCCCGTGCGAAGAGTTAGCCGGGTCGCTCCGGTGCCGGGGCGCAGGGTGGTGGCCATAACTTTTGACGACGGCCCGTGTGCTGCTCCCGCCCGGCCAGGTTCAGAGCCCCTCACTGAAGGCATACTCCAGACCCTCAGGGAACACGGAGCCAAGGGCACCTTTGACATTATCGGCACCACTCAGTTCAAATACCCTGACCAAAAGGGGGCCAACAGCGGGCCTTACTGGAACGGAGTCAAATACGACCACTATCCCGAGTTTGGCGCCGACCGCCTGGCAGGGGCAGTAAACCACCCCGACCTGGTCAAGAGGATGGTTCAAGAAGGGCACGAACTCTCTAACCACGGATTCACCCATGCCCCCTTCGGCCCGTGCAACTATCCGTATGCTTCTAGGCGATATCTGCCAGGCTACGACGCTGTCTTATTTGACCTTGTGGCTTTGGATGAACTGGTTAAGGACCTCACGGGCATCAAGATGCGCCTAGGCAGGCCTGCCCACTACATAGATAAGACCGTGGATGGCAGGGATGCCTATGACGCCTACCGCGCCCTCAATTATCTCTACCTGGGGGCCTGGTTTGACGGAGGCGGTTGGAAGGCGTCCAGCGGCGATTTCCACAAAGACGTGGAGGACATGGTCCAGCCCCTGGAGGCCGCGCTGGCTGCCAATGCTGACAGTCTCAACGGCGCGATCATCTTCCATAAAGACGGGTACAACATGTCGTCCCAATGCCCTGCTCTGGAGGGCTTGAGGCAGCAATTGCCGATCCTGAAGCGGTACGAGTACGACATCGTGACCGTCTCAGAACTTTGCGCCATGTCGAGGTTTGCCGACGTCAGCCCCGATGACCCACTGTATCGTCCAGCCGAAGCGCTGCTGAAAGCGGGCTACCTTGTGGCTTACGCTGACAACTGCGTGAGGCCCCAAAAGAAGATTACCCCGCGGGAACTGGGGCTCATGTGCGTCCCAATGGGAGTGCAAAGGGATGCGTCTCTGTTGGCGTCTGACCCCAGGTCACAGTGGGCTTCTCAGTCGATCCCACAGATGATATCCGGAACCTCTCTAACGGGGAGGATTAGGGACCGGTTCGAGAGCGTCTTTCTGGACGACCTGGCCAAGGCCTGCCATCAGTTTGTGGGGATGGGCGCCCAGGGGGATGAAGGGAGCGGTCCGGTGGGGGAAGTCGCCAATACTGCGGCCCACGCAGTGCCAGGAGACGACCAACGGCAGCGAAGGGCACTGTTGCTGGAGTCCCTGGGCCCTTGTGAGCATCGCCCTGCCACTAGGGGAGAGGCTATACGGCTCTTGTCGGCGGCGCTGGTTGGGGTGTAGTAGGCATAACCAAAGGAGGCGATTGATGATGAATCGGTCTCCATCAGCCGAATCGGCGGACGCATCTGCGCCCGATCCGCGGGTTAAGCTCACTCAAGCAGTCGATTCCCTCAGACCTTTGGTACACGACATCGCAGTATCCCTCTATGAGCATCCCGAAACCGGTCTTAACGAGGTATTTGCGTCTGGGAAACTTACGGCCATCTTGGAATCCTACGGTTTCTCGGTGGACAGGGATCTAGCGGGCATGCCCACCTCGTTTGCGGCCAAGATAGGCTCCGGAAGGCCATGCATCGGTTTTATGGCAGAGTATGACGCGCTTCCAGGGATCGGGCACGGATGCGGACATAACCTCATGGCCGCCTGTGCCATGGCAGCGGGAATAGCGTGCAGCAGGGTTTTGGGCGAGCCCCCCGCCTCCGCCACTTGGATGGTCATTGGAACTCCGGCTGAGGAAACTGTCGGCGGCAAAGTGGCTATGGCCCAAGCCGGGCTTTTCGACCATGTGGACGCCGCCTTCATCGCCCACCCAGGCCAACGCAACTCAGTAGGCGGGGGAGTTGGCTGGGCTTCCCATCCCCTTGAGATCACGTTTCACGGAAAACCTTCTCACGCAGGCGGCAACCCCCAAGAAGGGATCAACGCCTTGGATGCCTGCGTAGAAGCGTATATTGCCATAAGAAGCCTTCGAAATAGCCTTCGGGATGAGGTCCGAATCGCAGGCATAATCACTCATGGCGGTGACGCCCAAAACATCATCCCCGAAAAGGCAGCGATGAAGTTCACCCTGCGCTCAACCGATTCGCGCTACCTGGAGGAAAATGTCATTCCCAGGGTGAAAAGGTGTGCCGAAGCGGCGGCTATGTCTGTGGGTGCCGCTGTGGAATTTCGCCATCATGAACCTTTGTTCAGGGAAACACTGGGGTATCCTGTGCTTAGAGATATCGCCAGGAGGAGTTTTGAGTATCTCGGCCAAGAGGTGCCGCCGGTTGAAGGCGGGGGAGGCGGAGTCACTGACGTGGGCAACGTCACGTGGGTTACGCCATGCATCCAGATAGGTTTCGGTATCGGTGACGCCAGAGGGCACTCCAGAGAGATGGCCGACGCCACCGTTACTCCAAGGGCCATAGACGCGACTCTCGTGGCCGCCACGGTCATGGCTTTGTCTGCCTTGGAGTTGCTGGAGAAACCGGAGATGCTGTCCCAAGCCAAAGCCCATCTCAAAGACAGTCTTAAAGCAGCCCGTTGCCCAGGATAGTGGAGACAGCCCCCCCGGCCTCCATTACGCCCGGCGGCGCCGCGAACGGTGAGACTGGGTGTTCTTTGGAGTGGGTAGCAGAGGGCATCCGCCCATAAGGGACGGCCACCAGTAAGGGATAGCAGCCGGAAAGGGATAATCGCCTACGGCGGAGAATAGCCCTGAAAAATCAGGTGTTATCCACTTTGGAGGAATTTCTATTGGACGAACCCATTCTTCGAACGGTAAACCTGACGAAGTCTTTCCATTTGGGTCAAACCATCTATGCAGTACAAGACGTCAACTTAGTCGTGGACCAAGGCGAATTTGTGGCCATCATGGGCCCCTCAGGCAGCGGCAAGAGCACCTTGCTTTCGCTTTTGGGCGGGTTGGATAGACCCCAAAGCGGGGACGTGATCCTTTCGGGACAACGATACTCGGCCCTGTCTGAAAGCGGTCTTGCTAGAATCCGACGAAATCAAGTAGGATTCGTATTCCAGTTCTTCAATCTTATTGCCCACCTTACTGCCCTAGAGAACGTGGTTCTTCCCATGCGGTTCGGCAGAATGGGCAGACGCGCAATGTTGTCACGAGCCAACCATCTTCTAGATACGGTTGGTCTCAGCAACAGAAAGAACCACAAACCTCTAGAATTGTCTGGAGGGGAGCAGCAGCGAGTGGCCATCGCCAGGGCTCTCGCCAACGAACCTGCCATCATATTGGCAGACGAGCCTACGGGGAACCTCGACTCCAAGACATCTCAGGAGATTGGCGAGGTATTCCATAGACTCAATGAAGAGAACGGTCAGACCTTTGTGGTCGTTACCCACGATGCGTCATTGACCAAGTGGGCGCACCGGACCATCCGGATGTTGGATGGACAGATTGACCAGATTCACCAAGGCGGACTCATAGCCCAAGATGCGGGCGACGCCCAGGGAGGCTAGACAATGGCCAAAACGGTTCTTCATATCGATGTAGGTAACTCGGTTACAAGAGCTCAAGCGCTGCAAGTGCGCCACGGCGAGATCACCTTGGAGGAATACGGCTTTTGCCCCACTCCTTCGTCGGCCCTAGAAGATGACAGGACCCAGGGCATCAGCCTTGCGGTTAGCGACATTGAGTCGCGGATGGCAGAGAAAGGTACCCCTTTGGATCCCCGCGAGATCCTAGTCACTGTGAGTGCCGGGGGAGAACCCAGGGCGGTGTGTGCGGGGGTCGTCAAGGGAATCTCGGGAGAATCGGCCAAGAGAGCCGCTCTGTCTGCAGGTGCCACCGTCACCGATCTTATCTGCGTCGACGACGGACGAGAAGACTTTCAAAGAGTATCCGACCTCAAAAGACAAGACATATCTGTGGTAGTACTGGCAGGCGGGGTAGACGCCGAGATAATGGAATCAGGGAGTCACCAACTCCTGAATATCGCCAAGATTCTCGCTGAAGGGATCCCCAAGAAGCGCGGCAGGCAAGAGAAGGTTCCCCTGGTCTACGCTGCGTCTTTGGATGGACGGGAAGAGGTCATGAGGATTATGGGCGATGAAACCGAGATAATTTGGGCCGACAACGTCCGGTCTCGCTTGGAGGAAGAGCATCTGGAATCAGCCCGGAGCGCTGTGGTGGATGCCTTCGCCCAGAGCGTACGAACGGATCCCAGGTTCAGCGGGCTAGGACGTCTGGGATCGCCCCACGTGCTTCCATCGGGCCACGCGGCAGGGGTGGGCCTTGAGCAGTTCTACGCCGAGGTAAACGAGAACGTCCTAGGCTTCTCCTTGGATGGAGACTCTGTTCAGGTGTTCTCCGATATCAAAGGAATCTTCACCCGCACCGTGACATCTATCGACGCCGTGGATTCCCGCAAGGTGGCCAAATGGCTGCCAACGCCTAGGCTCGCCCAGCACTTAGGGGAGATGCTGGCCAATCTCAGGCTTCATCCTTGGGTGGTGCCAACTACCTGGGACGAACTCTCGGTTTTCCTGGCGTTCTGGAAGGAAGTCATCAGAGAAGGAATTGCCGAGCACAAGAAAAGCGCCATCGAGCTTCGGGGAGTTCACAGGCAAAGACAGGTGGACGAAACCTTCAAAGTGAGGGTGGCAGGCGGTGACACCATAGTGAAAGCCCACGATATCCGGCGGGTAGTGGTGACCGGGGTTCTCTCTCAGATTCTTTCGGAGCGGGCTTTGCTCTCACTGATTATGGACGGTGCCCAGCTTAGCGGCGTCACCGCAGTCTACAAAGACCCATGGAACGTGCTCCAGGTAGTGGGGCTGCTGTCTGCCGGGAACGTGAACCTTAGGGATTGCCTGAAACCTCTTGGAGTGCTGGTGGGACCTGGCCAGGACAGAGACCGGGTCGGCACAGGGTGGGTGTTCTCGGGCATAGGATCTGACCTGCAGCCCTTGCCGGTTAAGCCCAACGAGATAGTGCCTGTTGACCTGGATAGCGGCGCCGAGACCGATATTGTCTTGGAGCCTTCCCGAAGCGAGGATCTAGGAGACGGCGAGGGCCATAAGGTACGGGCAAGAGTCGCACCGGGTTTTACCCAGGTCTATCTGGATGGCCGCCCTCGCACCATGATACGGTCTATGGAGAGAACCGCTGCCCAAGACATTCTTAAGTGGTACGGGAACTTAGGGGTGTTTCCCCAAGAAGTCCTATCCGCTTGGTCGGGGGGTAGAGCGTGATGGCGCTGTATGCTGTAAACGAGCCGCGAGTTGTTGAAGATACCCAGGTCGTGAGGCTCCGGCCTTTCAGTTCGGCAGGCCAGGCGGACGTTGACCCGGGCACAGAAGTAACCTGGGATACCCTTGTAGGCACGTATGCTTCCAGAAAGAGGATCAGGCGGGTACGGGTTGAGGCTTCTCACGACACCATGGTGGCCACGGTCTTGGTGCAAGAAGGCCAGAAAGTGAAGCGCGGAGAGGTTTTGGCTTACTACTCCTATCTTTTCGGACTTGGGTACACAGAGTACGTCTCTCCTTGCGACGGGGAGATAGTGTCCATCAATCCCGTCATGGGAGCGATTTTCATCAAAGAGTCCCCTATCGAGTTAAGGTGCAATCTGCCAGGCGTGGTGGTGAAGTCCGACGACGCCATCGGAGCTTGGGTTAGGTCTTATGGGGATCTTCTGGAGGGCGTTGCTGGCGCAGGCTACGGCCGTTCAGGAATTCTGGATCTGAAGGCTGAGACGAGATCAGGGGATCTCCGAGCAACCGATATCGGCCCCCGGGACCAAGGCAAAGTCATTGTGGTGGGACGCACCCTAACCCAGGATCTCATAGAAGCGTGCCTCCGATACCGTGTGGCCGGGCTTGTGGTGGGAAGCATCGGACAGCGTATCTTTCAGTGGTACAAAGGGCTCGCTGAGTCTTTGGACTGGACCGAGTTTTTGGCACGGTATTGGGCTAGGGACGCTAAGAAACAAGAGGCCGCGCCGCCTGCCACTGAGATTGTTCCGGCTCTGGTGGTGACCGAAGGTTTCGGCGACCTACCCATGAACAAGAAAGCCCAAGGGATGCTTTTGAAGCATGAAGGCGAGAGGGTCTTCATTGACGGCTCTTTGGATTGGGCTCAGGAGCCGTGGGTTTTTGCCCCCATCAACCAAGGAGAGCCTCCGGCGGGATCTCTGCCAGGCGGCGTCCATGACAAGGGCTCCAAAGTTGGCAGACTCTTGTCCGAAGTTGCGCCCGGCGCCAAGGTAAGGATACTCGGCATGTCCCGGGCGGCTTTGGAGGGGACTGTGGTGGAAACCTCCGGTGAGGTGGTTCTTGATAACCAGATAGTAGTGCCCGGGGCCAAAGTGGTTACCGGTGACGGCGAGACGCTCTTGGTGCCGCTTTTCAATATCCAGACCACCGACCATGAAATCTAGTGAGGTTTTCCGGCGGAATCTCAAACGCCTAATGGATCAAAGAGGGCTGAAGGTCAAGGATTTGGCCGACATGGCCGGCCTCAGCCCATCCTACTTTTCCCTCATTTTGTCCGGCGAGCGCGGGAACCTCCGCGACTCTCACAAAGACGCTTTGGCAATGGCGCTGGACACCACGGTGTGCGAGTTATACATGCCGGACTCGGTTTTGACCGAAGCGATGCCCACTGAGGGCGGACTAGGCCCGAGAGTGACTGGTGTAGTCAGACGACCACAGGAATTCTCGGTGCCAACTGCCCAGATCCGCGACACCCGCGCTTTTGAGGATTTCATCACCGCACTGAACCTGCAGGATCCGGAACTTGTGGCGGCTTTCTACCGCGAGGTCAATGTTCTGTCCGACTACGAAGTTGACCGCCTAGGGCAAGTGCTCCGAAATACGCTCAGGTCTTGGCAGGAATTCCGAGAGAGGCAGCGTATAGCCGGAAATGCTGTGAGTGACGCAAAAAGCCTCGGAACAAACCTTGGTCTGGAGGAAAGGCATGCGGCAGGCCTTCTTGTGACCTTGAGCAGGATTTTCCGCCAAGTTCCCCTTTCATATCTTGAGGTAGCCATGGGCTTAGGGCGCAGAGATGCCGTCAGACTCACTTCCGCTCTTGCGGCAAGAGGATTCGTCCTGTTCATCCCGGGTCAGGATGGAGACGTGAGGTTGGTTCTGGAGGATGGGGTGGGGAGTTCTACGGGGTCTGGCCAAAAGGCACTTCCGTGGACGCCTTCCGCAGTCTTGCGGCACAGTCTGCTTCGGCTCGCCCAACACCTATCCCAAGAGATTCACTCTGATTCGGCTTCAGCCGGTAGGCACACCGTGACCCCTGAGGAACTGGCAGAGGTCTATCTTGAAGGGCAGGATCTTCAGGAGGCAAGAGCCTGGTACTATCGGGCTTCTGAAGAAGCGCTGGCAGAGGGCCTTTGGAGAGTGGGCAAAGAGCGCCTCAGGGTGGTGTTTTCCCTAGACGCCATCCTCAATACCGATCCTGACCAACGGGCTAGAGCCGGCCAGATGCTTGCCACCGCTTGTGTCAATCTGGGCGAGGCAGAGGAAGCCCTCTTGTACCAGGAGCGTAACCTTGCCTATTGGGAGCGGACCCAGCAAAAAGATGACTTGGTTAGGGGCCTTTCAGCGGCTTCTTCGCTCCTTTTGAGGCTAGGCCGCCGTCAGAGAGCCCGGGAGTGTTTGGAGAAGGCGCTGGCAGCGGCCCAGGGAGATGCCCAGGCGCAAACGCGGGTTAGGACCAATCTGGCGGCATTACTCCTGTACCAGGGTCATCTCAAAAGGGCCCGGGACGAACTGAATCGGGCCTTAGAGGTGGCCACGCGAATGGGGGAACCCGGGATGATGGCCCAGGTTCTGGTGGGGCTTGGCAGGCTGTTTCTTGCTAAGGGTGATCTGGCCAAAAGCATGACGTATTTCAACCGGGCGCTGGCGCTATCCGAGAACCGGGAGGCTGCCACACACGCAAGGGCCCGCATCGGTATGGGCCGCGTTAGGTTTAGGGAATCGGCGCCGCAGGACGCACTCATTCAGTTTGAGAAGGCCAGGGAGTTGGCCTCGTCGATGGGCGATGCGGAAGCTTGGAACGTGGCCGGAGCCTGGCTGGCCAGGTGCGTAATCCGCAACGTGGGGCAGGATGACGGTTCGAAGGATGGTGGCCTGCAAAATGGCGGCCCGAGAGATGGCCTGCCCCTTAGGGTCGGCAACCTAGCTCAGGAAGCCCTAGAGTTTTTCCGGTCAAGAGGGTCTGGTGACCGCGAAGGTTTGGTAGTGTCTATACTGGCGTGCGCCGAGGTTGACGCCTGGCGAGGAGACCAGGCTCAAGCCGCGGCAACTTTCCAGGAATGCGTGAGGTTGACCACACAGGAGGTTGCGCCCCTTCTGGAAGGCCAAGCTTGTGAAGCCTACGCCGATTATCTCGAGGAGCAGGGGGATGACCTCGCCCCGGTTATGCGCCAAAGAGCCCTTTGGGCCAACGCCAAGGCGAGATAAAGCGATTTCCCACCTGCCACCTATTTCCGCAAATTGTGTGTCAATTCCACTCTGCGGAGCCCCGGCATAACGCCCCTCTACCTGCCACAGAAGAGCCCGAGGTTCAGCGCCTATGCAACCGTGAGCAAGTCGCAGGCAAGTATCTCTGTTGTGTCTAGCAATCATTGCTATGAGTCATGCCAACCGAAGCAACTGCGCACCTTGCCTACATAGGATGTTTATGACCGCAAGATTCCCGGAAGGAATACGTCCCTAAGATCGTAAACTACACCATTACAGAGGTGAACAAGGTGGACCTGGTCCGTCTGGGTTTGAGGAATGCCAAAAGGAACTGGACCCGCACTGTCCTGGCCATGGGGGCCATGGCCCTTGCGGCCGTGACCTTGGTGCTCTCTGGGGTGATTCCTTCCGGATACGTCAAGGGCATCGCCTTTGCCGAGCGCGTTTTCATAGGAGGCGACATTCTGGTCCTTCCTCTTGGGGGACCGATTGAGGCGGGGTGGGATGATGCGGAACAATCCAAACTCTCATGGAAGCCCTGGCAGGGCCGCCACTGGCAATCTTACGCGTCATATTTCTTGCCTGGCCTAGTGACTCAGGGGCAGGTTGGGGATTGGGACGCGTCCTGGCACGCTTTTGACCCGGACCCTGTTGTGGACGCAGCTAGGAGTATTGATGGCGTCAAAGCCGCGGCCCCGTATTTCGCTCTGCCCTGCATCTTGCAGGTTGGGGACAAGACTTCCCCTGCCATCCTGCGTGCTTGGGGAACAGGCGAATCCGGGGACTATCTCTCATACTTCGACCAGGAATTCCTGGTCTCAGGCCAACCTCTGAATGACTCGTCTCCCAACATGTCTTGTCTGTTCCCGCTCCAGGGCACATCCTTGGATGCGGCTACTCTTCAGTCGGTGCGTCCTCTGGACGCAATACAGGTGACCGTGCCGCGCCCAACGTACGGGTTTGGATCCCAACCAGGGCCAATAGGACTTACCTGGGATTACGCTGTAACAGACACTCTCTCGGTGTCAGGCATCTACCAAGTCCAAGTGGGTTCGGCGCCCGATACCAAGGGCGATTCCGGCGGTCCTCCTTCCGAGATGGAGCCTGTGTATTGGGAGCGTCCCGAGGTCATAGTGTCCCTGGATACTTTCGGGCGGTTGGTGGGGGGAGATGAACCGGACGATCCCGTCGTGCGTCAACTGCAGCGGTTTCCGTCAGGCTTTTCTGTCTACCAGGTTACCATCACGGTGGACCGCATGGCCACAGCCAAGACAGTCGCCAAAGACCTGGCTGCAGTCCTGGGACCCGGTTTCTCAGTAATCCCTGTGCCTGACCTATTGCAGATGAAAAACGCCGGGTCACTTATGGGCATTGGTGACCAGAATGCCCGCAGGTTCTCTCAATTGCTCCTTTTCGTCCTTTCATCGGTGATAGTGGCCGGGAGCATTTATGTCATATTGACCCAAGAGAGGCGGAAAATAGGCCTCCTTCGAGTAGTGGGCGCCACAAGCAAGGAGATTTTGGGGTACGTCATGACTCTGTGCGCTTATGTGGCTCTGACTGGCTCGTCTATTGGATTTGGAGTGGGGAAGGCTCTGTCGTCCCTGGCCTTGTTATCTGCCGACGTGACTTTCCACGAGTGGGTAAGGCAGACGCTCCGGGATGCTGTGACGATTTTGGGCTTATCTCTTGGAATTCCCTTGGCTTTGGGGCTCGCTATCGGGATTTGGGCGGCCCGAATTCCCAGCTCGGAGGTGCTGAAACGTGACTGATTGGCAGGGACCCATACTTAGCTGTCACGAGCTTTCCAGATTCTACGCAGTTGGGGACGGCCTCTTTGCCCTGTCTGGCATAGAGATGGAGGTTTTCCCGGGCCAGTTCGTAGTCATCATGGGGCCTTCCGGGTCCGGCAAGAGCACCCTCCTTAACATACTGGGAGGCATCGACCGCCCGTCCCACGGTGAAGTGATACTCGGCGGACGGAAGTACTCGAGAATGTCCGAAGATGACCTGGCCGTACTCAGGCGAACCCAATTGGGAATAGTGTTTCAGTTTTTCAACTTGCTTCCTGAACTAACGGCCGCCGAGAACGTAGGCATTCCTTTGAGACTGGCGGGTTTGGGAGAGTCCGAGACCATGTCAAGGGTGACTGATCTTCTGCACCGGGTGGGGCTAACTGGCAGGTCCAATCACTATCCTATGGAACTTAGCGGAGGTGAGCAGCAAAGGGTCGCTATTGCCAGGGCTTTGGCATCCAAACCCGCAGTTGTGCTTGCCGATGAGCCTACCGGGAACCTGGACTCCAAAATGTCCAGAGAGGTCATGGAACTTTTCGCCAAGTTCAACAGGGAGGAGAAGCAGACTTTCGTAGTGGTGACCCACGAGACTGGTTTCCAGGAGTATGCCGACACGGTTATCCACCTGGTAGACGGCGAGATCAAGGAAACTCACCAGAAAGGCTCCTTGTTGTCGGGAAAAGGTGTCGTGCCATGAGAACCCCAACGCTGCAGACTAGGAGGACGTCAAAGCCTGTGCCGCGCCCTGTATCGCCTGCCATGACGTGGTCCCTAGCCTCTTTGATGGCGACACGGAGGGTCCGCCGGGACCGCTCCGCCGCCATCTTGGTGTCTTTGTCGGTGGCTTTGACTGTGGCACTGTGCCTCTTCATCGTGTCAATGGTGACCCTTTCAGGCAGGCACACTGCGGCTAGGACCGAGACAACCGCCCTGCCTTATCATGTCGTAATGCTGTTCTCGGAGGATCAAGAAACAGCTCAAGCCGAAGATTCATTGTCCAGATCCCAAGGGCCGTTCCTTCTGCACCAGTTTCCTTTCATAGAAGCCGACACAGAGATTGGCCCGCTTCTCATCATGGGAATGGAGTTCGACCTTCCCAGAGAGGCCATTGTGCTGAACCCCCAAGACGCCAGTTTGGCCAAAGAGATAGGGAGCGGGACCGAGATAAAAGGAGGCCTGACCGCTTGGCCCCTGGTGGCAGGCGTCCCTATTCCTGCCGCAAAACTTAGATGGCCTCAGGTTTGGTCCGCCCGGGAGGCTAACACCGATGACGATGCGGTCCGCAACGCCGTGGCATCGCTTCCCATTCCTTCAGGCTGGGCAGCGGCGAATACAGAGCATCTTAGGGGCGTTACGGGAGTCCGCACCGGGCTGGCGCTCCAGTTCATCCAAGACCCGCGGCATATCCGTAAGCCCAAAGAAATCTCCAACCTTGAGCGCCAATACCCCGATGCGGCAATCTACGGCCCGTGGTCAGGCGAATCTATGTTGACCAAGGAACTTGTGAGACCGGCGTTTCTATGGCAGACGGTTTACGGCCTTGGCACACTAACGGGCGTGGCGGCTATCTCATGTGTGTTGACTGCGTCCTTTCTGGGCAGGAAGCGGGCGCTAGGCATCCTCAGAGTTTTGGGCGGGACCAAGAGAGACCTCCGCCGCGTGGTGTTAGCAGAAGCCTTGTACCTCGGCGTCTCAGGTGTCCCGCTAGGATCCGCTGTTGGATTTTTGCTGTCTCGGGCTTTCTTAGGATCCTGGGTTGTGACGCCCGCAACACTGCTTGTGCCGATTATGCTTGGGATGGGAGCCATCTTGGCAGGGGCGCTTCTGCCTCTTCGTCTGGTGAGAAACGCCACCTGCGATCAACTGCTGAATAACCGGCCTATCTACGTCATGTCCAACCCTTCGTGCGCT
>JAXGZG010000003.1:0-426525 GCA_040771825.1 Bacillota bacterium
TATTGTGCAATATCAAGAGGTATTTTTGATGTTCGTAAAAGTGCTGGTGTTTAGTTGGTGTTTAAATTTATGTAACGATAAGCAACAAAACGCTACGGCATATAATTTGGACAGTTGGGATAAAAAGGTAGACTTATACGAACAACTTAAATCGAAGTGAAAGAATAAATAGGCAGGGAAAATATCATTACTAATACTTTCCCCGCCTGTTAGGCTTTACTGTATAAAGGTTGTTATATATCGCTGCATCATTGCCGCAAACTGAGCACGGGTTGCTCCTGTTTCAGGAGAAATGAGGTCATTTCCGATACCTTCCACGATTCCATTTCCGGCTGCCCACTTCATTGCCTGCAGCGCCCACTCCGAAATCGCGTCAGCGTCGGTGAAGGTGTTAAGACTATTCAACTTGCTCACATCATATTTCATGAACATGGAATAGCGGTATAAGACAGCTACCATCTGTTCACGGGTAAGGGTGTCATCGGGACCGAACTTTCCGTTGCCGTAGCCCTCCACGATCTTATTATGCGCAGCCCAGCCGATCGCCTCGGAATACCACTTGCCGCTTTCTACATCATCAAAAATGCTCTCGAGAGCGTCAGTACTATTCGCTAAGCGGTAGAGAACGGTGACGAGCATCGCTCTGTTCGTGCCTATATGGCCATCAAATTGTCTGTGCCCGGTGCCCTGTATCAAACCGTGCGCGGCGCAGTACCAGGATGCCTCGTCAAACCAATCATTTTCGGTTACATCATCGAAGTAATCGATTTTGGAGAATTTAGTTTCAACGTTAACTCCGCCGGATGGCATCTTGAAACTAAAAGTTCCATTGCCATTATCCGTAACTTCAACCGGTTTTTTGTTGGTGTCAAGGACAACAGGGTTGCCGTTCTCATAACCTTTGTCGGGGGTGACGGTGATAATAACTGTGTCGCCTGCTTCTGCACGCTCTTTGCTGAGTTTTATTTGACCTCCAGCCTGTTCCCCCTGGTTCGTGTCGGTTACAGGATATTTGGGGGGAGTGTAGGAGCCGCCACCTGAAGGAGGCGTATTCTGTGTCCACTTGGCATACAAAGTGATTGTTGCAGTAATCGGTGTTGTAAAGTCAAACTGATTAGCGCACTCCGACTCTGTATACCAGCCGCCGAAAGTGTAACCGCTGCGTGTGGGGGAAGTAGGGGCATTTATGGTGTCGCCTACCATCTCGACGGTGATACTGTCAACATCGCTACCGCCCTGTGAATCGAAATTAACCCCAATCGGCACATTCTCTCCGCTTAGCGCGTCTCCGATTCCAATCAGCACAGAAAAGATTCTTGTCTGTCCGGGAGCAAGTGTTTTATCCTGCCATGAATAGGCCATACCGGAGTCGCCGGAAAAACTGGGGTCGGAAATTTGATTAAATACATTATTATATCTATCGTAATAGTATCCAAACCAATAGGTGTCCACATCCGTCACGCCTATCGTGCCTTTGCCAAAGAAGTTAAATTGCACCGGATAATAGCTGTTAACCATTTTGAATCCACGCGCGTCATCAAATTTTGTGATGGTCGCCCCGTCATCGTTTCCGATTTGAGTATCCGCGTGGCTACCAAAAGAAACGGTTTGGGTCTCACTACCGGAGTTGTGCAGTGTGTATACGATTCGGAGGAATCGCCCACTGCTGTAAAACTTTGGCTCAAATCCAATTGTAATACCATTTCCGGCATCAACAGGTTCAGTAGAAATTATATCAAGGTCGACAGGGTCTTCATCTCCAAATCTAAAGGATGTACCGTATCCGTTGTTGCCGCAAGTGGTCTGTTGCCATTCCCCATTATAGGTGCCTTGAATGTCGGGGCCAAAATATCCATTATAGCTAAATGCCATCATCCCATTGCCATCGGTGATATAGCCTGCAGGCGGAGACATATATGTTGCAGTGATAACGCCGGAATCTGAGTCGTTTGTTGCAGACATCGCACAAGGTACCATAAAGGCATCTGCAGCAACACCCTCAAAAGTATACCCATCCTTGGCCGTCAGAGTGATAGTAGCTGTATAAGGTCTGTCAGGTAAGAATGTTTCCGGACTATCGGTCCAAACTATTGAGCCGGTGTATTCAGCTGTTTCGGCAATTTCTGTAACGGGGCCTTCACCGTTGATTGGGGCAATGGCATCTTCAATGACAAGGTCGGTGACGGTATCAGCAGGCTCAGCTATACGGACATATACTATATTCTCAGGCTCGGGTGGGTAGGGGTAGGAATACTTCATGTAGGATCCTTCCACACCACCCGTGCCCTCGGCATAAGTGGTGCCTCCGACTCGGATATAAACCGAAACGCCGCTGATGGAGCCGTTGATGGTTACCGTAGCGCCGCCCGTTAGAGCTACGCCATAGCCACCGTTTGCCACGATGTTTCCGTTCAAGGTGATATCGGCTTCACCGTCGGCAGTAATACCCCTTCCGCTTGCGTCATTCGTGATGATATTGCCTGTAATATTACAAACTGAGGCATCATATGGTTCCATGTTATTTATACATACACCGGTTGAGGCCGTGATATCCCCCTCAACCTCGGCTAGGCCACCGTACTCCACGGTTAGGCCGTTGGCAGCGGCGGTTATGTTACCTGTGATATCCACCAGACCACCATAGGCCGCATAGGCTCCATAATAAGAGCCTTCCACATTACCCAAGATGGTGACGGCAGCGCCGTTTTGAGCGATAGCGCCAGCATAATACCCGATGGCGTTGCCATTGAGGGTGATTGTACTGCCGGTGCCGTTAGCATTGGCAGCAATGATTTCCTGATAACTCATTCCGCCTGGATATAATGCCGTGAGAGTACCCGTGATATTTATATCTCCGCCGGAAGAGGCATGAGCGCAGGATCTGAACTCACCCGAAGAAGTTACGCTCAAGCTGCCTCCATCTTCATCGACATCGTAAATGTTCAGTTCCCCGCTATTAACAGCCTGGAGTGCGTGGCCGTCGACACCAGAAACAGTCAGGTTTTTGCCGTTTAGGTCAATAGTGATTGTTCTCTCATCTGCTAAAATGCAGTTAGTATAAGAGATGTCTTGTAGCAATATAATAGTTGTTACTTCATTTATAGGTGCGGCTAAAAGCGCAGTACCCAAATCAGGGTATTGGACGCTGCCAATTTCACAGACTGGAAGGTCTTCCGCACTTGCATTAGGAGTGATGGCTGCGAAGGTAGCGGGGATGTTGCCTCCAGTCGTGGTGGCGATAAAGTAGCCGGTGTCGCTAATCCCCGCTCCGGCGGGAGCTATTATGCTGACGTCGGTGAGTACAATACCTCCTCCACCGGCATGGATGCTGTGGATGGATGGCGCTGCGCCGCCAATGGCAACGAGATGACCGCCCAAAAAGGTGGTTGTGTGCCCGGAGGAAATGCCGCTACTGCCACCATCCGCCGCGCCGCCGATGGCGGTGATGAAGCCGTCGGTAATGGTGGTTGCGCCACTGGAATAAATTCCGGCACTTCCGTAGCCTGCTGCACCGCCGATGGCGGTGAGTTTTACACTGTCGGAAATTTGCGTACCCGTTTGGGCATAAAGGCCACAACTGTTGTTGGCGGCCATTCCACCGATAGCGGTAATTGTACCGCCGGAAAACGTAGATATCCCACCGGAGTAAACACCGTAGCTGTCATTATATGGTGCCGTGTTTCCGATGGCAGTGAGGTTGAGGCTCCCCGAAACAATGAGATTATTTACGGCGGCAACGCCATGGCTGCAGGTACCGCCGCCAAGCGCCGCGCCATCGATGGCTACGAGAGTACCTGTGCCGGTGATTTCAAGATCGCCCGCACCGGATATGCATTTGCTGTTGTCTTCCACATCATTATTACGGACAATGTTCACACCCTGCGCCACCAACTTTGTGCCGTTAGGCAGCTTGATGGCTTCTGTAGCGTCACTGTTAACGATTACATTATTGAGGGTTAGTGTAGCAGGCTCAATGTCCTGCGCCTCTGTCCATGTGATATGAGCCTCCACATTGGTTGGCTTGATTGCTCCGGTATAATCAAGATCCTGAATAACGTAGTATGTATCCGTCCCGCCATATACCGCAAAATTGCTGTCATATGCGCCGGTGAGGGGGGCAACGAGGGCTGGAATTTCTGCATCATCCATCACTGTCCCATTCATGGCATATGTGTCACCTTTGGCTACGAGCAGACCGCCGGTATAGGTGGTGTTTTTGTAGCCGGACACACCGCAACTCAAACCATAGCCATTTACCCTTCCAGCGAGGGCAGTGACAATGCCTCCCTCAATGCGGACACCAAGAGTATCGGTTCGCAAGCCGTAGCTGCTGTCTCCACTGTTGACACCTGTGGCAGTGACATTAGCAGAGTCGGAGATGGTTATTTCACCATAGTTACTGTGTATACCGTAGCTGCTGCCGCCGGTGCTTTTGCCACCGGTAGCGGTGACGGTGGCGGAGCCGGAGATGATGACGCCCATAACACCATTAACGCCCTCGCTAAGCTGAGCCCCCATGCCGCCTGTGGCGGTTACGTTGGCAGAATCTTGGATCGTGACTGTGCCTCCATATATGCCACAGCTGCCGTAACCTGGGGCCGCACCTCCGGTAGCAGAGACAGAGCCGCTGCCGTTGATCGTCAAGTTGCCGCTGATATATATGGCACTGCTGACGCCAAAGTCTGTTGCCGCGTCGGCGGTGACGGTGTTTGTCCCCTCCAGCGTGATTGCCAGGTCGCCGTCGGCATAGATACCGTGGTTGCTGTTCATGTGGGAGAGATCGCTTGGCGAGCCCGTGATGGTGGCACCTTTAAGGGTTAGAGTCCCAGTGTTGCTGTTAAAATAGGCATTGTAATCCGTTTCCGTACCGCTGGCGCTTGTTGTATCACCGTTCTTCCAATAGGTTTTTCCGGCGGTGCCATCCAACTCCACCCCGCCCACGGTGACGGATGTGGAATCCGCCGCAAGTGCTGTCCCTGGTAACAATCCCGCTACCATGAAGACGCATAGTAAAATTGCCAATAATCGTTTTTTCATGCTCATGTCCTCCTATTATTTTTACTTATTCATTTTGTCTATTACGGGCTTTCACCAGAGTCACTTGTTACCGCGTCCCTCAGGGGTACAAATTCAAAATCCGGCTTAAACGCATCGCTTATATTGATTGCAAAGCACACAAAGATATTTTATCACATTAAGTTCCATACTGAAAGATTATATGTAAAATTAACCATGATAATTTTGTCAAGAATCATGTCAATTGCTGCAGGAAGAAATTCGCTTGAAAGAACGGGCATGAAAAATCAGCCCGCCGTAAAGAAGTGAGCGTAAAACTGTACCCACCTGTGACTGCCCAGGCGTTTGAAAGATAATCTCCCCAGCACGGTTCGGAGAGGTTTTGACGGTGACGAGAGAAGAACAACGAAAGCAGCGCGAGGAATGCCTTGCCGCGTACAAGGCAAGCGGGCAAAGCGTGAAGGTGTGGTGCGAGGCTAACGGCGTAAGCTGTTCTTGGATGTGGAGAAAACTCCGCGAGGAGAAGACCCTTGAGGCAAACAACTATCCTGGGCAAACCGCCTGGCTTCGGGCAACGGTAACAGACGCGGACACCGGTGGCATAGGGCTTGTTGTGAGGATAGGCAGGGCGACGGTTGAGGTCAGGCCCGGCTTTGACCTTGAGTCGTTTGAAAGGGTAGTAAGGCTCCTTTCGGCAATATGTTAGGCGGCGTTGTCCCGAACGATGTCTATCTCGCCTGCGGGGCCACGGACTTAAGAAAGTCTATTGACGGCCTGGCTGTCTTGGTGAAGGAGTCCTTCAACTGTCACTGGCCACGATAAGATCCCCATAAATGGTCATGAAAAGTGCGCAACTTTGGCCAACTAAGCAGTTCAGAACGCCCCTCGCCTCGAATGAAGCCGTACTGGCTTCGTCGAGGGGAGAGGGCACAGGTGCTAAAGGTGGGAACAATCGTGGACATTCGACGGTTAAGGGACGAAGGGTTGAGCAAATCGCAGGTCGCCAAGCGATTGGGCTTAAACCGCCGGACTGTGAGCAAGTACTGGGACGGCGAGGCCGAGTCGCCAAACACGCCTGAGTACAAAGAACGCGCCAGCGTGCTGGCCTCTTGGATGGACTACATCAAGGGTCGGTTGAGGAAATACCCGGAACTCTCGGCTAAGAGGCTTTACGACGAGGTCAGGAAGAGGGGCTACGTTGGCTCTGAGCGAACCGTGCGGAGAGAGGTCGCCAAGATAAGACCTGAGGACGGAAGGGTCTACACCCCTCAAAAGACTCTCCCCGGTGAACAGGCCCAGGCCGACTGGGGACACCTTGGGACAACCGAGATCCTGAACAGGATCTACCAGCTCTACTGCTTCGTGTTTACGATGTCTTGGTCAAGGCTGCTGTACGTGGAGTTCGTTGTGAGCCTCAACATGGCCACATTCCTGGCTTCTTTGGCTAGGGCGCTTGAGTACGTGGGCGGCGTGCCGCAGGTCATCTTGTTCGACAACGCCAAGACAGTGGTTTCCGAGAGGGTCGGGACCGTGGTGAGGTTCAACGAGAACCTCATGAACTTCGCCCTGCGCGCCGGATTCACTCCGCAGGCGTGTTGGGTTAACGACCCGGAGTCCAAAGGGAAGGTCGAATCGGGAGTCAAGCACGTCAAGAAGGGGTTCTTTTACGGCCTCGAATGGACAGACGTCGAGGATTTGAACCTAAGAGGCAGGGACTGGTTCGACAACACGGCGAACAAACGGGTGCACGGCACAACGCGCGAGATACCCTGGGAAAGGATGCGAGAGGAGAGGCAGTACCTAAGGGAACTGCCCCGTGACCTGCCTACTTATGTAGTGGAGACTCGCAGGGCCACGAAGGACCGCCAGATATCGGTGGACGGGAACCGGTACTTCGTGTCCCCAGCCAAGCCCAAGGGCGTGGTAACCTACCGGCGGTACGAGGACCGGGTTGAGGTACTGAACTCGGAAAGCACCTCGCTAGTAATCCCCCTGGCTAAGGGCTACAGGGAGGTCGAGGTGCCGGCTGCGGCGGCCAGAAGGCCTAGACATCTTGACCCACTGCAAGTCAAATTCGAGGGGCTGGCACCATCGGCCCCCGCCTACCTCCAGGGTCTGGGCAGTTCACGTGTGGGCCACCTCCGCGAGCAGATGGAGAAGATCGTCGCGCTGGGGGCTGTTCACACCCCCGAAGAGCTTGAGCGCGCCATGCACCAGGCGCTCAGTTACCGGGCTTACGGCTTCGGAGCCCTGAAGGGGATCCTGAGACACCTGTCGGTCGTCTACGGCCAAGCCGCAAGCGCCGCCAAGCCCGAAGTGGTCAGGCTCGCTGTACCCGATGTGCAGGTACAGCGCCGCGAACTCGACTACTACGAGAACGCGGGGTGGCGCCGATGATCCCAACCATTGGCCCAGCCGACCGCAAAGAACTCGAACTGGGTCTCAAGCGCCTGAAACTGCGGTGGATCCGGGACCACCTGGACGAACTCAGTGAGATCGCGCTTCAAGAAGAGTCCTCGTATCTCGATTACCTTGCTTACTTAGTGAAGGAGGAGGTGCGCGGGCGGGACGAAACTCAAGTCAGGAACGCTCTCAAGGCCGCGCGGTTCCCGGTCCACGGAAGGCTTGACAAACGTTCCATCACCTTTTGTGATCGGCCTGTTCTCAAACACGCCCAAGGGGGCGAGGGCGAGCGCCGTCGTTTACAGCATCGCGGAGACGGCGAAGGAAAACGGGCTCATACCTTTCAGTATCTCAAGTGCATTTTTGAGCAGCTGCGAACTTAGGCACAGAGATTTGGAAGAACTCTTGCCATGGTCGCCGTCGCTGCCGGATTCCTGTCGGGCGTCTAAGTAACCTCACCTATAAACCCCATGGGTAAACCCTTTGGTGCGGCCAAATGCAAGGTGTGCGCTATTTTCCGCTTACGTTATAAGGGCGACAAGACCTACCGCAAAGAAGTCTGGCAGTGTAATGATAAATACAAACGGCTCGGAAACCCCGGAAAGGGATGCCAGACGCCACATATCACCGAGGAAGTGATCAAGGAAAGGTTTTTAGCCGCATTCAATCAACTAATGCATAACCGCGATGGGCTGATTGAAGACTGCCGACTTGCTCAAAATGTCCTTTGTGACACCACGGCAATTGATACAGAACTTGCCGAATTGTTCCGTGAGATTGAGGTTGTTACCGAACTATCCAGAAAGGCAATTTATGAAAATGCCCGATCGGCAGTAGACCAGAAGGAATGGACGGAGCGTAACAACGCCTATCTCGAACGCCACCATAAGGCTTCAGAGCAAGTCGATGAGTTGGAAGCGATCAAGCGAGAACGCCTTGGCAAGGGCAAAATCATCGAAGGCTTCATCAAAGACATTGATAGCCGACCGCTTGCCATAGCCGAGTTTGACGAAAAACTGTGGCTTGCTGTAATCGACCAAGTAACGGTCAACCAAGATGGCGCAATGACATTCAGATTCAAAAACGGCTCGGAAGTCACAGCTTAACATTCAACTATTTACGGCTCGCCAATCGGCGGGCTGTTTTTTTTGCCTTAACAGTATCTTTTAACGATTACAAGGCAAATCGTTAAAAGATGCACACCCCCAGAGGTCTAATCGTTAAAAATAAGCATTTAGCAGCCACAAGTTCGTGTCAAGTATCCTCCGAAAACGGCTAATCTAAAACACCAATTATTGCTACAAGGCAAAAACACAAAGCCCGAAAGCGGCTTAAATCAAGCACTTTCGGGCAAACAAAAAACCACCTGCTGACAAAATTCCTTTTATCAATAGATGGTATTTGATTTGGTGCGAGGGAGGGGAGTCGAACCCCTACGCCGATTAAGGCACTGGATCCTAAGTCCAGCTCGTCTGCCAGTTCCGACACCCTCGCGCTTACGCCGAATGAAAATGAGTGGTGGGCCATGATGGAATCGAACCATCGACACCCCGCTTAAAAGGCGGGTGCTCTGCCGCTGAGCTAATGGCCCACGTGGCTGGGGCGGCAGGATTCGGACCTGCGAATGTCAGCTCCAAAGGCTGATGCCTTACCGCTTGGCTACGCCCCAAACGTGGCGCGCCCGGCAGGAATCGAACCTGCAACCTTCAGATCCGAAGTCTGCAACTCTATCCGTTGAGCTACGGGCGCGCGCTACTATTGGGCATAAAAATTGGGGTGAATGACGGGACTTGAACCCGCGACCCCCAGGGCCACAACCTGGTGCTCTAGCCGTCTGAGCTACATCCACCACAATGTTTTCGTCTTGATTGGCGCGCCTGGCAGGAATCGAACCTGCGACTCCCTGCTTAGAAGGCAGGTGCTCTATCCCCTGAGCTACAGGCGCACATGGAGCGGGTGATGGGGATCGAACCCACGCCACCAGCTTGGAAGGCTGGAGCTCTACCATTGAGCTACACCCGCGCTCCTGCCGAAGGAGCATGCGACCCGGTTTCCCGTGCCGCACGAATCATTCTACTAGAAAGGAAAGCATGGGTCAAGAATTCTTGGGCTGTATGTGTTACTGCTCAGTTATCGTGTCCTGGGAAATACGGAGGAGCCGTCACCTAGCGTACGTCTGGTCCCGGATCCCGCCCCGGATGTTGCCCAACCCTATCTTAGGGCGCACATCTGGCCGACCGATAGGATTCCACGCCGCCCCAGTACCAAGAACGCGGCCAGCACCTTTGTGCCGGCCGCGTTTCCCTGATTCACTTACTTCGTGGGATTGCCGCCCTTGATGAAGGTGTACATGTCATCGGTTACTGCCTGGATGTTATCCTCACCGAGATAAGCCATGTGACCCGACGGGTAACCCTTAACAAACGTCCGGTCCTTGGCCAGGAGATCGGCATGGTCCAAGGTGTAGTAAAGAATACCGATCTGAGTGCAGATGTCATACCAGCCGTTCACGAAGAACGTGCGCATGCCAGGTATCCGCCTCATGGCGGCGCTTAGGCTCTGAGAGGTGTTCTGGCCCTTAATATCGTTGTTCCAATTAGGGTACAAGTTCGAGGCAGAGTTGACAAAGTTACGGTCCCAGTTGATTCCCAGCATTGGGAAGACTTCTCCGCACAGCACCGACTGGAAGAATGGGTCGTACTTCCCTTGGGACGGGTCGTCACGGACTCCCCAATGCTCCTCATCCAAGAAAGGCTCCCACAGCGGACGAGTGATCCGTCCGTCCAAGCGGGCCACCGAACGGCCCTCTTTGCGCATGACTTCGCGCCGGTACTCAACATCGTCCACAAACAACGCGCGTTTTTCCAGGTACTCTCTGGAAACCCCGGTGTAGTACATTACCCGCTCGATGATATGTTCGCGAGCATCGCCTTGCAGGCTATTCCCCTGGTACAGGGCTAGCAGGTACTCGGTGTCAGCGAACTTCTTGGCTTCGGCCACGAATTCATCCACAGTCTGGTCAGATGGATGATGGTGGTACCAGTGGACTGCGGCCAAGGTCGGGAATGCCAAGACGGCAGGATAAACGGGGGATTTGTCGCTGAAGTGTTTGCCCACGGTGACGGTGTTGCCAATCATGATTATGCCGTCAAAGGGTACGCTGAAAGCTCGGTCGGAGCCGCCCAGAGAACCCCTTCCCGCAACCGTGCTGGCCCTGGTGCAACCGTAACTCTCACCCACCATGTATTTGGGGCTGTGCCAGCGATTGTAACGGGCAAGCCAGGCCTGGATGAAGGTCAGAATCGCTTCGGCATCGGGCTCGATCCCGTAAAACTGGTCTTTCTTGGATTCGTCTAGCAGCCGCCCGAAACCGGTTCCTACAGGGTCTATCAGAACCAGGTCAGCGATGTCTAGGAGGCACTGGGCGTTGTCGCAGGACTCATATGGCGGAAGAGGTATGCCATCGCCATCGATCTCGCCGTATTTGACCCTTTTGGTGCTCAAGAAGCCTACGTGGACCATCATGCAAGAAGTACCCGGGCCGCCATTAAAGCCAAACAGGACGGGGCGAGACTTCGTATCTTCCACATCAGAACGGAAGTACGAGTACGAGAAGATCGACGCGATGGGCTTCCCTTCATTGTCATAGAAGACATTATCCTCACAGACGGTGTGATACGGTACCTTCACACCGCGCAAGGTTATGCTTCCTTCCCCAGTGAAACGAGACGGAGTGAAAACATCGGTTCTCAACATTGAATTGTTCCTCCCCTACAGTGATCGATAGATCGGAGAACGCATGCTTCGCGCTCATCGTCATACATCATCTAGTACATGCAGTTGAACAGGAATTTAAACGTGCCGTGAGTCTGTGACCTAAACTGAGTCCGGAAACCAATCAGTACCGCCTGGCCGTCCCCCACCTTCACCGAAAGCATGCACGGCTTGCCCGCTATCCTCGGCTCTCCGACTATCCAGCCGCTTTGCAGGAGGTCTTTGTCAGGGTACTCGGCGATAACTTCGTATCGGTCTGAAGAAAACGCTTCGGTGATCTGGAAAGTGGGACTACCGAAGTTCAACACCAACGCTTCTTGGGGCATCCCGTAAGCAAGAGGATGTCCGCTGTTGACCTTTGCATTCAACGTTGATCCGTGGCAGTAGAAGTCTTTCCAGTTGGTGTTAGCGACAACGTTCCTTACCTTCAGCCCCAAAGTCTCGATGGCGAAGTCCGACGCTCCGTCCAAGGCCACCAGCCGACCACCGGATTTCACGAAATCCTTGATGGCTTGAGCCCCTTCCTTGCCAATGCCGCTCCGATACTCAGGCGGCACAGGCGGCATGGGCCATCCCGAAGCCCGAGCTTCTTTCTCGACATCGACTCCAAGAATCGACTGAGAGCGATCGCTGGGAAGGATCAGGACGTCGAATTTGTCGTTGAGATTGCCGGGTTTGATATCCTCGTCGGTAACGGTGATATAAGGGAACTCGAACTTCTCCAGAAGAAGGCGCGTCCAGCCCTCGTCCATGTTTCCGCCGTAGTACCGCTGGTACATACCTACTCTCAGGTTCCTGACCTCGCGCTTCTTAGGAGGCGCTGAGATGGCCACGGTGAACGAAACTCCCAGATCGTTGGATATGTCCTGAGCCAACTCTCGGACACCCGGACCGCTTTCGACGTAGAAGGCCCCTACCGCCGCTTGCGCACCGCTGCCTTCGCAGAGAAGTTCCTCCACCCTCCACACTCGAGCGCCGTGCTTCAGGAGACGGTTGACTGCCACAAAGGAGTCATTGAACCGAGAATCCAGGTAGTACCCCACTCCCTCTTGCACTTGGCAAACGGGCCTGGGCACAGAGGTGATAACTTCAAGATCCGCGCGGAACACTTGCTCGATGGGAAGAACGTCAACACCCATGAACTCGCCTACAGTGTCGGTTGCGGTGTCGTACATGATGGGAGAACCGTCGGGGTTACGCGTCCAGTAGCTGTCGGGGTAGAAGGTCCGGCCCAGCAAGTTCTTGGCCACCCCCATCTTGGGCTGGTCAAGAGGTACGACGTAGGTGCCCTTGGGGTAGACTCGCCCGCCAACCTGGAAAGACTCCTTGGCCACTTTGACCTCGAGCCCCTGGAGAAGCATCAGGTTTACCAGTTTGAGAGCCGTGAGCGGGTCATGCTGGCAAGGAGTGATGGCGTAAGCCACCGGCGTGCCTTCCGTTCCGCGCTCCGTCTGCCGCTTGGCTTTAAGATATGCGTTCCAAAGAACCTTTTCCCGGTATTTGGCGCAGATATCCAAAAGCGCCCACGCTGCGATTTTTTGCTGCTCAACGATGTCCCTAAGCCTCCACCATCCACCTGGCCAAGGGTGCGGGAAGTTGGTCTGAGCCTCATAGTTTGGCATGGTCTTGGGGCTTGCGCCTCTCAACTGGTGTGGATGGATATACAATGGCGTGGCCAATTTAGCACTGGCCGACTCCGTAAGCATGCCGGCTATGTTGTGATGGGTAGTAATCCAGTGAAAACCGTAGTGACCCCATCCTGGGAACTGGGCGCCGTTGAGGATCCCGGTCTTCCCTTGCTCCTCCAGAGTGTAGGCCATGTGGGCCCCGAACCAGGAATCCTCTCTCCACACCAGAGGATCGGCGTGGGGGCGGATGCCGTCGGAATAGGGGGCAAGGAATAGCCTCGCGCCGTTGGAGCCCATATGGTGGTGATCTTGATACGCCTGGGGGTGCCATTCAGTGAATAGAAGCTTGGCCACATACTGGGATTCGGCCAAGTTAAGAGCGAAAGCGTCACGGTTGTTGTCGTGCCCTGCGTATTTCTGATACAGCCAGGGTAGCCCAGTGCCTTCGTACTCGGTGCCAAGCCACTTGTTGTACCAGTCCGTAACCATGATCTGGCCATCAGGGTTGAACGACGGGACAAGAATAGAGATCACGTTCTCCAGAATGCAGCGATTGTCATCCGAGTCGCAGGCCAGCAAATCGTAGGCAAGTTCCGGCGCCATTTGGGTGCCGCCGATCTCGCTGGCATGCAGACTCATTGTCTGGCACACCACAGACTTGCCTTCCTTGATCAACTCCTTGATTGCATCCTCCGAGATCCCCCTGGGATCTGCGATCTTGGCGTTGATCTGGCGGTAATGCTCTAGGTTAGCCAAGTTGTCGGCCGACGATATGAAGGCGGCTATGAAGGGATGCCCCTCAGTGCTCTTCCCCATCTCCACGACCTTGATGCAGTCTGATTCCTTCTCCAAGAGGTAGAAATACTCAACGATTCTGTCCCACCGTGCCATCTTTCGGTCGCTGCCAAGCCTGAATCCAAAGAATTTCTCAGGTGAGGTAACCTTGGGGTTTGTGGGCATGGTTCTTTCCCTGGTATAACCCTTCCGGAACCTTCGAAGGGCCGGCTCCTCCACCAGGTTCACTCCTTTCCAAGTATGGTTTGGCCTTGGGTCCAAGACAGTACAAGGAGCCTCTGACAGTTCTAATTCTCCAAGAAACCTCTAATTCCTACTGGTAGCGGAATAATCTCATTTGACCCCTTCGCATGTAGTATGATTAAGTTAGTTAGGCATGCGAAGCAATCAAACACAGCATACGAGAAAGGTGACAATGTGGCCTACCCTAGCGACACGACTGATGAGGCTCAAGACCCCAGAGACGGCGTAGCACGACAACAAGAAGAGACGGCAAGACCACGGGGACGCGGCCTAGACCTGATTGGGCACACTATCGAACAGAACCTCTGGATACTGGCGGGCCCACTCATAGCTGAAAGGCTCCTTCAGTCTGTAGTAGACGCTGCAGACATGGCCATGGTTGGACGCGTAGGCGCAGCTTCGGTGGCTGCAGTTGGGCTCTCTAATCAGATATCCATGATAGCCACAGGGTTCTTCGACGCGATACGAGTCGGGACCACCTCGGTGGTGGCGCGAAGAATCGGGGCGCAACAATACGGTGAAGCCCAAAAAACCCTCAGACAATCGCTGCTAGTTGCCGCCCTCATCGGCATCATAGCGTTCTTGGCTTTCTCAGCAGGTGCTGCTACAAGCCTTAGATTCATGGGAGCCGAGGAGGACGTCGTATCCCAAGGAGTCAGGTACTTCTGGTGGAAGGGCATGTCGCTTTTGTTCGAGTTCGTCACCATGACTTTTGCCGCGTCCTTGAGAGGAGCGGGCAATACGCGCCTTCCTATGTATGTTGGAACTGTGGTGAACATCGTCAACGTGTGCGGCAACTACGTACTTATTGGCGGCAACCTGGGTTTCCCTGAAATGGGCGCTGAAGGCGCGGGCCTTGCCACTGCCTTTGCCAGGCTTTGCGGGATGACGGTTACCATAATCCTGACAACGGTAAGACCCAACCCGCTCAAGGACTGGTTCCGAGGCTCTTTTAAGCCTGACCAGGAAGCATTGGGAGCAGTGCTCAGAGTGGGACTTCCCGCCTCTGGCGAGAGGCTTTCCCTAAGAGGGGCCCAAATCCTTTACACCAGGGCAATAGCCGGATTGGGAACAAACGCCTATGCGGCACACCAGATAGCCATGAGAATTGAGTCGATATCCCTTACCATAGGTTTCAGTTTCGGAGCGGCCACCACCACTCTGGTGGGACAGTACCTTGGCTTCGGCGACCCCGCGAAGGCAGAGCAAGCAGCCATAAAGGCAAGGAAGATCGCGGCTATAGCCATGGGTTGTGGAGGAATTTTCCTGTTCCTGGGAGCCCCGTCGGTGGTCCACCTTTTCATACCCGATAACCCTGAGGTGGCGCAGTTGGGAGCCGCGGTTCTTCGAATTATCGCGGGTGCCCAGCCATTTATGGCCATAAACCACGTGATGTCCGGAGGCCTCAGGGGCGCCGGAGATACCGCTTGGGTGATGTACATTACAGGCACCAGCGCTTGGTTTATCAGGGTCGTCTTCACCTATATTTTGGCGGTGTACATGCAACTTGGGCTTCCTGGAGCGTGGTATGCCATGTCAGCCGACCTTATCATCCGGTCGGTGTTCTTCCGCTGGCGTTTCCGGACAGGCAAGTGGAAGGAAATAGCGGTGTAAAACGGCTCTGCCCGGCTCTATACGAAACTGGTACGAAGCAGGATTAACACCTTACGGGCAAGAAGGTTTGCGGGCAGAAATATGACATGTCCAATGGAATTGTGGCACGGGCCGCAGACTATATAGAACTGGGGGGTGCCTGCCATGTTCCGGGCTCTGGTAACGCTTGTGGTTTCGGCGTTGGTTCTCATAGTCTCAAGCTGGATTGTCCCAGGGTTTGTTGTGTTCGGTTTCTGGGGAGCCGTCAAAACCGCCCTTGTGATCGCCATTATTGGCTACGTCGTTGAGAGATTCTTTGGACGGGCAATGTCTCCAAGGGGGCGCGGCGCAGTATCTTTTGTGGTAGGAGCGGTGGTCATTTACCTCTCGCAGTACCTGGTACCCAATTCAGTTAATGTCTCGGCCTTTGGCGCACTCATTGCTTCACTGGTAATTGGCTTCATTGACGGCATCGTGCCGACAAACCTGCGGTAGGCGAGAAACAAGCGTCCCGACTAGACCCAAGGGCCGATCCTGCGGATCGGTCCTTGTTGGTTGCCACCCACAAGAGCCATCTCACCGCCATCATTGCGCATGATGCCGCAGGTGGGACGTTTGCGGGCGGGGATTGCATCCATGGCGGGCGAATGGACCAGCCATATTGAATGGGCCAATGGAATATGTCCAATCCTTTGAAGGATCCTAAGCAAGGCGTGTTGAAGTAGTATGGGTATTCGTGAAGTCATCACTCACGCACGCAAGCGCGTTACAAGTAAAGGAGGCAAACATATTGAACCCGGTGCGCCACGAGAAACTGAACAGCTGGATCCAGGAAGTGGTCGAACTGTGCCAGCCAGAATCGGTGTACTGGTGCGACGGCAGCCGCGCCGAGTACGACAAACTGATGTCCGAAATGGTGAAAAGCGGCGCCGCTGTAGCCCTTAAGAAGCGGCCCAACTGCCACCTGTTTCGGTCAGACCCCAGCGACGTGGCCAGAGTTGAAGACAGGACCTTCATCGGAACAAAGAAGCGAGAAGACGCAGGTCCCACCAACAACTGGATCGAGACGGATGAACTGAAAGGCATAATGACGGAGCTGTACCGCGGGGCGATGCGCGGGCGCACCTTGTACGTCATCCCGTTCTCCATGGGACCGTTGACGTCGCCCATCTCGAGAATCGGTGTGGAAATAACCGACAGCCCCTACGTAGTATGCAACATGCATATCATGACTCGTGTAGGGACGAAGGTGCTAGAAGCCCTAGGCCCCGACGGAGACTTCGTGAAATGCCTGCACTCAGTAGGCGCTCCTTTGGAGCCCGGCCAGAAGGACGTCCCGTGGCCTTGCGCTCCCATGGAGAAAAAGCACATTAGCCATTTCCCCGAGGAAGACACGATTTGGTCTTTCGGATCAGGTTACGGCGGCAACGCTCTCCTTGGCAAGAAGTGCTTCGCTCTACGAATCGCGTCCACTATCGCCCGCCGCGAAGGCTGGATGGCAGAGCACATGTTGATCTTGAGGCTTACCAGCCCTGAAGGGAAGCAGTACCACGTTACAGGCGCGTTCCCCTCGGCATGCGGAAAAACCAACCTGGCGATGATCCACCCGACAATCCCCGGATGGAAAGCCGAATGCATAGGCGATGACATTTCGTGGATGAAGGTTGGTCCCGACGGAAGGCTCTACGCCATTAACCCGGAAGCCGGATTCTTTGGAGTAGCCCCCGGGACATCCTACAAAACCAACCCGTCGGCCATGGACACCATGCTAGAAAATACCATTTTCACCAACTGCGCATTGACTGACGACGGCGATGTATGGTGGGAAGGAATGGGCCCTGCCCCCGCTCACGCCATCGACTGGAAGGGGCGCGACTGGACTCCTGATAGCAGTGAGCCCGCTGCTCACCCCAACGCTAGATTCACGGCTCCTGCTTCTCAATGCCCGGTTATCTGCCCCGATTGGGAAAAACCCGAGGGTGTTCCCATCGACATCTTCATTTTCGGCGGGCGCCGCGCCCAGAACATCCCATTGGTGGCAGAAGCATTTGATTGGGACCACGGTGTCTTCCTAGGTGCCACAGCATCCTCGGAGACCACCACCGCTAACATCGGCGCAGTAGGCAAGGTGAGACGGGATCCCTTCGCCATGCAGCCCTTCTGCGGCTACAACATGGCAGACTACTTCGCCCACTGGCTCGAAATGGGCGATAAGGTCGGGAAGAACGCCCCTCACATCTTCTACGTCAACTGGTTTAGAAAGAACCCTGAGGGCAAGTTTCTGTGGCCTGGCTTCGGCGACAACAGCCGGGTACTTAAGTGGATGTGCGAGCGCGTAGACGGAAAGGCCGAGGCCAAAGAGACTCCAGCCGGCTATCTGCCCACTGAAGATGCCTTGGATCTGTCCGGCCTAGATGTACCGGCGGAACACATGACCGAACTCCTCCATGTAGACAAGGAAGCTTGGAAGGAAGTAGAAGTTCCCAGCATCGAAGCCCACTTCCAGCGCTTTGGCGACAGGCTTCCCGAGAGAATGGCAAAGCAGTTTGAGAACCTCAAAGAGAGACTGGGATCCAAGTAGGCTGTACTGAGAAAAAGTAGCTGTGCTGAGTGAAGTAGGCCGTGCTTGCAGATATCGGTTAGACTGACGAGCGGATTTTTGGCCGAACATGCGTGCTGGACAAAAGCGGGACCTTTCGGGGTTCCGCTTTTGTTTTAGGATCGGATCCTAGAGCCACTCATCGCTGATGAGTAGGTCACCACATCCTACCCTCGCGGAAGGTTCGGCTCCTGGAGTCACTCATCACTGATGAGTAGTCCGCCACAGCCTATCCTCGCGGAAGGTTCGGCTCCTGGAGTCACTCATCACTGATGAGTAGTCCGCCACAGCCTATCCTCGCGGGAGGATCGGATCCTGCGCCCTAACGTGGCTTCGGGCCTCTTGCCATGGTAACACTCTCTCTGCCCCGTTACAGAATGACATGTCACTACCCAGCCACATAATGTGTCGTTAGGATTGGACTTGGTGATAGGTTTCCGTATAATAGAGAGTGCGTCGGGGAGTGGCGCAGCTTGGTAGCGCGCATGGTTTGGGACCATGAGGCCGCAGGTTCAAGTCCTGTCTCCCCGACCATTGTGTTGCCTGCTAGGAAGATGTTTGTCTTTTGGATTGTATCCCTGGCAGACCAAGTCTGCAAATCTCCTGCAAAGCCGATCCACTGGGACCAGTATTAGGCTAGGCCCAATTCTTGTCCTGGATTACGAATCTACGAAGAATCATACCTCGTCTGACAATTTGAAACCGACGATGGAAATGGGTAAATGCTCCTCTTGCACTTGGCGGTTACCTACCCGTCTGGAGGACTCTGACCCCCGCGTGAAGCGCCATGCTCGGCACACGTAGGAGTTTGGCGGCGCTACCTACTGGGCGCGGAATGTGCCTCGTGCTTTGCCCGCCACAACGAGGTATAGAAGGTACGAGCCCGCGATGGTTAGTGAGCCGACCGAACACCACATAAAGTAAGACAAATATCCCACCGTGGCAACAGCTGGGCCCGCGATGGCAGTCCCCACGACTGGCCCAAGACCGTAGAAGAAGGACCCGAACACCGTCTGTCCGAGCCCTAACAGGTGGGGCTCAACGGACTCACCGACTCTCTGCACCGCGGTGACGTAGAACGACATGAAGTTGGCCCCGTGGAGGCACTGGATGGCAAGCAGCAAGACCACGCTTTGCGTGAACGCGGTGACTATCCACCTCAGCGCAGCAAGGATGATGGCAGTCACCATCAAGGAGTCTGGTGACACCCTGCGCAGCAGCCTGAACCCACACCAGTATTGGAGGATCCCTCCCCGCAAGAAGTGATAGTTTGCGCTTGCTGAGGATCCAGCAAGGGAATAGCGGCAAAATCGCGCAGAACCCACGGCAGAAACAGGTTTGCGCTCTGCCAATGTCGAACAGGGATCTCTACAAGAGCTAGACACACCAGCCAAGGGAGGTCACGTAGTTGGACATTGCAGCGTACCAGAACCGTGTAGCCAAGCTCCGTAGCCTGATGAAAGCGGACGGTATTGGTGGTTTCATCTCCACGGCCTCAAAGAACCTGTACTATTTCTCCGGATTCAACGAAGGACCAGATCCCAGGTATCTGGGGGTTTTCATCCCTATCACCGGCGAACCCATCCTAGTAGTGAACGATCTGTATGAGAATCAGGTCCGCGAAGCCAGCTGGATACCGACGATTATCACCTGGGCCGATGGCGAAGAACCTCTGGCCAAGTTGGCCAAGGCCATCGAAGACCTTGGTCTGTCCGACGTGAAATTCGCAGTCGACGACTCAATGTGGAGCACCTTTCTTCTCATTCTGCAGGAGAAGCTGCCCAAGGCGAGGTTCGTCTCCAGCAGAAAGTACATATCGGCACTGCGTCGGGTTAAGTCCCAGGAGGAGAAAGAACTCCTCTTGTACGTGGGTGCTGCTACAGACAAGGTTATCGCTAAGACAATCCCGGCGGTCAAACCGGGCGTACTGGAACGGTCCGTATCAGACGTCATAGTGCAAAGCTTCCGCGAGCTGGGAATGAAGTCTGGCGGGGGCATCGTTGGCTCAGGCATCTACAGCGCTCAGCCCCACTACAGCGCGAACAGCAAGGTTATCGAACGGGGCGACTCTGTGGTAATAGACTTCGGAAGCTCATGGGAACTATACCACTCCGACATGACCCGCACCGTTTTCGTTGGGAAGCCTGATCCGGAGTACATCAAGATATATAACACCGTGAACAACGCTTACGAAGCTGCGCTCGAGGCAATTAGGCCCGGGATCACCTGCCAGGATGTCGACCGCGCTGCCCGAAAGGTTATCGAGGACGCAGGATACGGACAGTACTTCATCCACAGAGTCGGTCACGGCATCGGCCTTGATGGACACGAGGAGCCGAGCATGGTCGAAGGCAACACACTAGTTGTTGAAGAGGGTCTCACTTTCAGCGTAGAGCCCGGCATCTATATCCCGGGGCGTTACGGCGTCCGCATCGAGGACTGCGTCATTGTCACCAGTACCGGCTACGAGTTGTTCACCAATTTCAGCCGCGACCTGGTCGTCATCGACTGACTGGCTACTGACTGGACACTGGACTGAGTCGGATTGCGATCAGCCTTTGAGCGGGCCCTCTGGCAGAAGAGCCGGGGGCCCGCTGTTTTAGCGCCCCTCAAATTTTTTTGTGTCTTTGACTAGGCTTTCGTCGATATTCAGGTACAATACGATGTTCTCCAGGGCCGCGGTTAACGTTTTTGGACCAACTCCCAGGAAGGAAAACCCCTACCCTACGAAGAAGGCAGATAATAGCAAGAACTTACTAAAGGAGCCAACCAGTGGTCAGCGGGCTCCCGAAGTCGAAGTGCCTCGGCAAGACGGGTGGCCTTTGCGCGAACCTGTAGAATCAGAGAAGGATGCCCCGGAAACGATCTCGCGTACAGGAACGACTGGCCGCCCTAGCCATGGAGGCCACGAGCTACTACATATGACAGAACAGGTCATCCAGCGTCACAAGCTGTAACCTGCCATTTTCTGCGGCGAGCCGAGAAGCCGACTCGGAGTATCCTGACTTTGAGAAACAGTAGTAATACCTGTCCGAATAGGCAGGAAACAGGTGGTCCCTGCCCAGCAAAATCCGGATGTCGCGACCAGACACTTTCTCCTTGGTCCATTTGCACTCGCCGATCATGATTTGCCCCGTTTTGGAGTTGGCCAGCACTACATCGACGTCGGTCTCTGCCTTCGCCTTCGAGTCATTCCCCACCATCGGCCGGATTGGGTTGGGAGGAATTGAAGATGCCGCTTGGCAGCTAATCGCCACAAGTACTGCACACAGATATCCTCAAACGCAGGCTTTCCTACGAAAGTCGACATCGGCTCCAGAGGCAGGACGCGCTCATCGGCAACCATCTCGCCTAGGCCGTTCTCGATCTCGCTTCGGTTGGGAAGAACGAAGCGATACCAGAAGTAGAAGCACGAATCTGCAACGCGGTAGATGCCCTTGCGACTGACGGCCGGGTCCTCGCCGAATGGATACTCGCGAATCAGGATGCGGAGATCGACGAGGGTCGCGATGTACTTCATCACCTTGGTCTTTTCCTCGCCAACCCTCAAGACTATATCGTTCAACCGAGACGCCCCACCTGCCACGGCGCCGATGATGGCGTTGTACAGGGCGGGCTCGCGAAGCTCTTGCTGAAGTAACATCAGCGGCTCCCCGTAGAGATAACCTGAGCTGCGGAAATACAGGCGCTTGATGTTGTTCTCAAAGGAGAGTCTCGGATCTACCTGCGCCAAGTAGTGGGGAGTGCCGCCTACGCAGGCGAAGAACTTGACCCAATCCTCACGGCTGTAACCCGGCAGCATCTTGGCCGTATCGACGTAATCAAATCCATCGAGTCGCATCTCCATCGTTCTACGTCCAAACAAAGGGCTCTTGTGGCCCAAGACCTCTCTCTCCATGAAACTCACTTGGCTACCGCAGAGTATAAGGAACAGCTTGGTGTGTAAGAATCGGTGGTCAATCGCTACTTGCAGTATGGACGGGAGTGCCGTGTTGGCTGCGCATGCGTACGGGAACTCATCGAGCGCAAGCACGAATCGTTGCTCCTTGGCGCGGTCGGCTATGAAGTCAAATGCGCCACCCCATGACCGGAACTGCAGACCGTCAGCCGGCAAGTTGAAGAAGCCGCACACTCTTCGCGTGAAGAGATCGAGGTTGGTACGGTCATTGACCTCCTGTGCCGTGAAGAATATGGCTGGCCTATTCTCGATGAACTTGCTTATCAGGAAGGTCTTACCGATTCTTCTGCGTTCGTAGAGAATGGCCATCTCAAATCGGTTCGCTGCGAAGGCCTGTTCTAGGCTCTCCAACTCTCGCTCTCTTCCGACGAACATGGCGATCATCCCTTAATAGTAATCCCGATTAGTATACTCACGACTGCCACTGTTGTATACACTATGACGGAACAGCCCATATGATATCGCGCTGCGACTGTGAGGCGTCGTAGCAGCTTGGTTCAAACGTAGGAAACCATCTGCCGAAACCTGAGAGTCCCCAACACTCGAAATTGCTCGATCATACTGGGGTTTTATCTCACTTTTGTCGCCACGTGCTGTTCAAAGCCCCGGGATACCCGCATCAGGCAACGCTTGAGGAATGGCTCGATGAGGCGATGCGTTCTTCCTGATGATGACCCGCACCAAAGCAGCATCAAATACCTTGCTCTCCGTCGTCCGCCTGTGTCTCACGTTCTTCAGGATCGTAGGGAACGTAGACGGCTCTCAAGCCAGTAGGCGCCAGGAGTAAATGAGATTGGCCTTTGTCCTGAAGATACCTCTTTACACTAAGGCAGGGAAATCTTCTGTCAAGGCGAGGCATCAAATCAGGAGCGAAACACTCGGTGTCGAAACGTGAAACTAGAAGGTCAGCGATGACCAATGTGTGATCACCCGTCGGGAGCATGTGGCGAACCTTGCATTCGAGATTGGCGAGACATTCAGCGATCCCCGGCGGAGTCACCCTGATCGAAGGGGTCGGCGTAAAACCAGCCATCTGAAACTTGTTGACCCCTTCGGGGTAGTCATAAGAACAGGCCACAAGCTTGTCAGCGATGTCGATACCTGGAACATTAATAACGAACTCTCCGTTCCTCTCAATGTTGATAATAGTGTGTTTCTTCTTCGGCAAAGTCAGAAGAGCGGCAGCAAACATCGGCGGATTCTCGGATACTGCGGTGACCCACCCCGCAGGGGAGGCATTCACTGATCCGTCAAGGTTCATCGTCGTAAGCAACTGAGGCCGAGAAGGCTGAATGAGTACGTAAGCGAGTTGGCTGAGATCAGCGGCGAGTATTCTCTTGGTCAACACTATTCCCTCCGGTTGACGATTTTCCGCGACGGCAACGGCTGCCTTTCGGCTGGAACAGCCCTTTCTATCCTGAAAGCCCCTTTCTTCATCTATCTGCCCCTGCTTGACCCAAGTATCTGGAGCACCGTTTCTGGGTGCATGGGGTAGTCGGTGACGACAGTACCCAAAGCGTCGGAAACCGCACACGCGATCGCAGCCGGAACAAGATCATTAGCATGTTCCGCAACACCCCTTGCTCCTTCTGGTCCAAACTCATCTGGTGTCTCTAGGACGATAACCCTGAAATATCGAGGTGCATCCTCGATGGTTGGTATCATATATGTTCTAAGATCCGTAGCGTGCATCTCGCCCTTGGCCAAGGCCAGATCCTCCAGAACTACGTACCCCACTGACTGAAGCGCACCGCCAAAGTGTTGCCCGCGCACTTTCTGAAGATCGAGTGCATGGCCTGCATCGTGTGCAAACCAAAGCCTTTCCACATGAATCTGACCGGTGTTCGCATCAACAATCACATCAGCCAACGCCGCACCGAACGTATGACCAGCGTTTGTGTGATCAGTGTCGAACCAGAAACATGCCTTTGGATCCCGCCCGTCCAGATAATAGGCCTCAGCAACCTTGCTAAGTTCAACCGCGAGACCAGATTCCCGAAAACGAACTACGTTATCCTCCAAAGCAACATGCTCAATGCTCTCCCCATATTTGTCAGCGACAAAGCGCATAATCCGCCCTCGGAGCTCTCCAGTTGCTCCCTCCAACGCTCTGCCTGATGTAAATAAAGTCCGCGAAGCCACTTGGGGGCCAGACTTAGGAGTACCATCGGTATCGCCGTAACGGAAGGAAACACGGTCAACTGTGACACCGAGGCATCGCGCTGCTAGACTCGTTAGCGTTGAAACAGTGCCGACACCCATCTCCACCATGCTTGAATAGACTATGAAAGAACCGTCCCTCAACATCTCTACATCTACACCGATGCCCCGCATACTCCGTACCCGCCATGCTCCTACGCAATACAAGCTCATGGTGGATGCAATCCCGCGCCCAACCAAGAGACCTGTTTCTGCAGATGGCTTCTTCGGCATGCTAGTCACAACCGCATCGAGGACCGTATCCAAAGTGTTAGATCCGCACATTACCACACCTGGCGCCGCTAACGCACTTCCCGGCTTAAGAGCGTTGATCCTTCGAATCTCAGCCGGATCCATGTTCAATTTCCCCGCTAAGGCGTGGAGCTGTAGTTCAGTGGGCAGAATGCCTTGAGGTCCACCAAATCCCCGAAAGGCCCCCGCCACAGGGTTGTTGGTAAACGGAGCACGGCTATGCACCCTTAGATTTGGTACCTCATACGCAGAGGTTATGTGCATAGCCATCCATGGCGCAACCCCAGGAGTTTCGGCAGTATATGCTCCTGCGTCAAGCACCACATCTACATCCATAGCCGTGATTACGCCGTTCTTTGTTGCGCCAAGTCTGTTATGGACTCTCACCCCGTGCCGTTTCGTGCTGCCCATGAAAGACTCGGCACGATTCCATACCATCTTTGCCGGTCTACCGGTGAGGTACGCAACTAGTGCTACCAGAGGTTGCACAGTAAGATTCTGCTTTGAGCCAAAACTACCACCTATTGGAGGAGAAATCGCCCGCACTCTGGACTCTGGTATCCCAATGATCTTAGCGATAGATTGGCGCAGATGCCAGAGATCATGGGCAGATCCCCATACAGTCACAACGCCGTCATCACCGTATGAAGCGAGGCCAGCCTCAGTCTCCAAGTACGCATGCTCCTGAGCCGCTATGCTGTAAGTGTTCTCGATAATCACATCAGAATCCACAAACCCTTGTGAGGTGTCGCCCCTAGAGTATTCATACTCGGTGCAGAAAACCTTATGGTGAACCTGTGGCTCCGCCGAGGCAAGGGCTGAGTTCACATCAGCAACGGCTGGAAGCACTCTGTACTCGACCCTAACGTTTACGGCACCTTCTTTCGCCGCAGCCCTGGTTGAGGCTGCAACGATCGCTACTATCTCACCCCTGAAGCGGACTTTGCCGCCAACCGGGACAAGTACCGGCTGATCGAAAACATTGTAGTGTCCGTGGCCGTTAAACCCAGGGATATCTTTGGCTGTGTAGACGCTCACAACGCCTGGCACCACAGTAGCCCCACTGTCGTCAATAGACACCAGCATGGCGTGAGGATGTGGACTCCTTACAGCTTCTACCCAAAGCATCCCGGGCAATTCCATGTCCGTCGCAAACTTGGTCTTTCCAGTTACCTTGGATACGCCATCCACACGGAAGTCGGGCTTTCCTGACCCTGAAGCACTACCTTTGTGATCACCACTCAACCAGCCTATCGCCGTCTCTACTGCCTCGATAACTTGCTCATACCCTGTACAACGACAGAGGTTGCCGCTGAAAGCGGCTCTAATATCATCACGCGAAGGTCTCGGATTCCGAGTCAGCAAGGACTTGGCCGACATGACCATCCCTGGGGTGCAGTATCCACACTGAACGGCTCCCGATTCAAGAAATGCACGCTGGATAGCGTCAAGTTCACCAGTCGCCGCGAGTCCTTCGATAGTGACGACCTCACAGCCATCTACTTTGAGAGCAGGAAACCGACAAGAACTTACGGCTTTGCCATTCACTATAACAGTGCAGGCACCGCAGTCTCCATTGCTGCAACCCTCTTTCGTACCAATAAGTCCCAACTCATCTCTTAAAACGTCAAGAAGAGTCCTATCGGGAGCAACCAACAAGGTCTGTTTTCTGCCATTCAAACCGAATTGCAATCTGACACATTCAGTCATTCAGCAATCCTCCAGACACGATGGCTCTGGCAAGAGCCGTTTTGGAAGCCTTTGCGACAAGAACTCGCATCATGTTGCGTCTATAGGATCCCGACCCGTAGAGGTAACTGTCCCTAACTTGGATCCGCTCCCAGGGATAGTACTTCAGAGACTTGTCTATCTCGGCCATTGTCGCATCTTTGCCAAGGAGTGATTCCTCAGATTCAGTCAGGCGTCTGGCCGTGCAGATCCTGCAGTTCCCTCCACAGCCGGAACAGGGTTCCAGATTCCCTACCTGAGGCGGCAAACAAGGCGATACCACCATTCGGACCGTCCCGAATACGCCGTCAATCACCTCAACACTTACTGCCACAGCGACAGAGGAAAAAGTAAACGCCCTCCGCCCACCTAACCGAACATACGCCGAACCTGTGGGACCGCTGGGGCCGTCGAACTCCAGGTGAGTCGCTATTCGTTTGCCTCGTGATAGTCCTCGGATGGCTTCGGACGTCAGCCTCTCTCTTGATGTTCTGCCCTTCTCAGCTATAACGATGTGAGCACCTATTGCCATGGATGCTACCGCGAGATCCGCAACTGCCCTACCTGTGCAGATGTTCCCTATCACCGTCGCTTGATTTCTTATTTGCGGAGACGCGAAGATCTTGCTGGCGTCGGCCAGCGCACCCAACCAATCACTAGGACTGGACACTTCAGACAACTGACTGACCTTCACCGCGTTCCCTAGACACACTGCTCCGGACCGCGATTCCATTCGATCGGAACCCTGTAACCCAGTCACATCCAAACAGGTGTATGAGCCTGAACCTGCTGAGATCTGGAAAAAGGATTCGGTTCCGCCAGCAACAATCTTCACCTGCTCGACACTATCCAAGATATCAAGAGCTTCGCCCAAAGATCCTACTCGGACATAGTCTCTGATCACCGGACACCACCTCCTCAATAGCCTTTAGGTAATGGTCACTAACGTCCAGAGTTAACGAGTGCGCGTTTCCTCTACACATTGACGCCCGTTCTCGCCCCAGTTCTCACGAGGAATCTCTTGCAGAACCACGGTGATCCCGGTTGCCGGCATCCCTAAGGTCTTGCTGACTGCAGCAGAGAGCACGGCAATCAGGGCCTCCTTCGTAGCCTTCGACCGACCTTGCCACATTGTGACAGTTACAACAGGCATTCCATACCCCCATTCCAATAGGGCGGACGTTCCAGATAGGAACGCCCGCCAGTCGAATCGCTTCTTCTGCTACATGTAGCTCTACACGTTGCGGAACTTTGCGACAACCTCTGCGGGGGGAGGGGTGGTCACAAGGCTCACGATGACTACCAAAGCCATATTGACCAATACGCCCCAAATACCTGCCATAGTGGAACCCCCTAAGCATGGAACGACCTTGAGGGTCCACAAGGAACAGAGTACTGTGCCAACCACTAACCCAGAGGTTACTCCAGCAGCGGTAGACCTTCTCCAAAACAGAGCTGCCAGGACACAAGGTAGAAGCTGAAGGAAACCGCCTCCAGCAAGTGTCGTGATTATGACCATGAACCCCTTGATCGTTAGGGCAGCCCAGAAAGATACTAGAGCACCCACTAGGATGAACCAGCGCCCCAATTTGAAGTAGGTATTGTCGGAGAGCGACTTCTTCATGATCTTAGGGATGACATACTTGCGTGTGATATCGTGAGTCAGAACCATCGATAGCGCATGCATCTGGGAGTCAACTGTAGATATCATGGCCATAAGCGCCCCGACCATGATAACCGCTGCCAACACGGGAGGAGCGTACTGGTACAGCAGAGTGGGCATCAAGGTGTCTGAGTTGGTAACCTCGACACCCAGAAGCCTAGCCATGATGCCAACATACGGTGTCAAGAAGTGATAGGTTGCTAGGAAGACACCGCTAATGAACATGGACCATTTCAGGGTGCTTTCAGACTTAGCCGTGTAGAAGCGCAGAAACATCTGAGGTGCCATCAGAAGTCCGATCCCCACGGGGATGTACAAACCGAAGAAGATCATTGGAGTAATGAAGTTGCTGGCACCGGGAAGAGTCAACATCTGGGGCATCTGTGCGGCAGCCGCAGAAGCAACGGCAGCGATCCCGCCGTAACCTCGCCAGACGATAAGGACGATGGCAATGAGCATCCCAATGTACATACCCGTGCCCTGCATCACGTCTGTCCAGGCAACTGCCCGCAGACCCCCGACCACGACATAGACAATAGTTAGGATTAGAAACGCGAAGGCTCCGGTTTCAACTGGAAACATACCATCAGTTACCACATTGAATACGTAGCCTGCTGCTGTCATCTGGGTACCAATATAAGGAACGACGAATATTACCCCCACCAGCGCAACCAGCAGACGAATCAGGTCACTCTGATAGTAGTCTCCTACTAGGTCGCCCAGGGATATATAGCCGTACCGCTTTCCAAGCCTCCACACCCGCCGTCCAACTAGCCAACCTACAATGGCTGTTAGGGCAGTTGTCAGGGGAGAGATTGTCCAATATGCCATCCCGTGGTTGTAGTTCATAGAAACAACGCCGAGAAATGCAAACGCACTGAAGTACGTAGCAGAGAAACTCAGCCCCTGAGCAATGACTCCTAACGACCTGCTAGCTATAGCGTAATCTTCGAAACTGCCGGGGCTGGACCGCCGTTCGGCGAGCCAGCCAAGAAACATGGTAGCTCCGATGTAGAGCGCAACCACAACTATGAATGCAGTAACCTGGGGAGTCATTTCGAGTCCCCTCCCATCGGTCTGACTTCGTCGTCAGTCCTCCATATCTTGGACTTAGCTGAGCAAACTCCGAATTCAACAAACCACACTATTAGCCAAAGCCAAGTCCACAGCCACATGGTTGGCAGACCGAAAGTTAGCAAATGCGATACAGCGTAGTTGTTCACCCAATACAAAACAGGAGGGTTTAGCATTATCAACGGGATCAAGAAAAGAACCAGCCAAAACCTTCGCTCCGATGCGATGTTCAACTAGACACCTCCATTCATCCTTTAGACCGCTAATTAGGCTGGAGACAAGCTTTCCTATGCACCCCCTTCAGATTCAGTCCCTAGCAGACCTAGCCCAGCCAGACTATCTGCGACGTCAAACAAGCCTAGTTCGTCTAGACTGCGCCGAGAAGGTATCCCTGTAGTCTTAGACCAACCGTGTATGCCATAGTAGTCATCAAGCATATAGCTGAGCTTTGACTCCGAATTGATGGCATCCTCGCCGGGTCGGTCTACAAGTTCCTCATTCATGAGACGCCAAGGCAACTTGTCATCCTTACGAGTAAGGCCTTCTCTTACGTTAAAGCAACGCTCAAGTACCACGGTCCTCTGCCCTGCTTTCAGGAGATCGCTGACCGAGATAGGTGACCCAAAAGCGGCTCCCATCATATCCGCCATAATCTCGGGAGTTACCCCATAGGCCGAAGTGGTGGTGAAGCTGCAAAAGCCGAGCGAGTCGGATAGGGCAAACACGTCTTCATGCCAACGGACTATTAGTCCCCTCTTCTCCGTGAGCATCGGATTGGCATACTTGGAGTCCCCAGCTATCTTCTTTATCAAGTCTTTCGCGCGCGGGTTCATCCCCCACTCTGCCAAAGGCTGAGCGTGCAGGTGGTCTGGGCCCCGGGGGTTCACCGCAAAGGCCAGGGCATACGCATTTGCCGAGCGAGTCTCAACTCTCGACTGCTCAAGGCCCTTGGCCTCGATTGCCCATTTGTATGAATCGCCTCCAATTTCCTGGGCAGCTTTCCTTACACCCTCTCCCAAAAGCTTGCCTAACCCTTGCCTGTTGGCTATCCTGTGGATCATCTCCACCATCGCATCTGCATTGCCGAACGCTAGATCGAGCCCATCGGTATCTTTCAAGGTAAGCAAGCCTTTGTCGAAGCATTCCATAGCAAACTGAATCGCCGACCCGACGGAGATAACATCCAGACCATATTCGTTACATAGTTCATTACCCTTCAAAACGGCTTCAGGATCCGTAACATCACAACCCGGCCCAAGCGCGGCGATGGTTTCATACTCAGGGCCGCCGGCTTCCCCGGCATATTTGCCTTCGGTGACCACCGAGTACTTATGGCACGCGAACACGCAGCCAAAACACGCCCGCCTTCGAACCATGTAGCCCTTAGCAAGCATATTCTGGCCGCTGACTCTGAAAGCATCAGGGGTGTACCCACGTTGGAAATTGCGAACCGGAAGCCCCCTTGCTTCGTTCACTGTTGGGATACTGCCAGGGGTCCCAGTGATGTAGTACTTAGGGGCGCCGGGATCGTCGTATAGGTTGCCGACAGCAGCCTGAGCTAATCTCGAAAACTTCTCCGGATCGTGGGGCACGACACCTTTCGAGCCCATAATTACAATGCCTTTCAGATTCCGGCTGGCCATTGACAAACCTACCCCGCACCGGGCTGCGGCACTGTACGCGTCAAACATAATGCCCGAAAACTTGACGCCCTTTTCGGCTGGAGCCCCGACGCAAGCAACCGATACCGGGGAGTCCCCCGCCTTCATCTTGAGCCAAGCTGTCGTCTGCCTCACATTCTTGCCCCAGACATCTGTTGCATCTCCAAACGTGACAACACCGTTATCTATCGATAGGTATGAAGGCGCTTCGCTTCTTCCAGTGATAACCAGAAGCGCGAAGCCTGACCATTTCATGAACGCACCAAACGCCGCTCCGGCAGTACTCTTAACATACAGACCTGTTGCCGGGCTCTTGGTGACAACTGTCACACGAGCAGATGACGGGGCAGCCGTACCAGTAAAAGTCCCTGTTCCTATGACCAAAGGAACCTCTGGAGAGAGTGGGTCAGCGCCAGGGCTCGTTGACTCAAATAGGATCTTCGCAGCCAAGGCTCTACACCCAGCATATTTATAGACATCTTCCTGGGGTATGTCTTCCAGGCGGTATTCCTGGGAAGACAGATCAACTCGTAGGATTCGCATCGCTAGGTCGCCATTCACTAGGAACCCTCCTTTTAGCCACCTGCTAACATCATCACTACAGCAATGACGTCTCCATCCTGCAACTTGACCTGACTGGCAGACTCACAGTCCAAACCACGGCCATTGTGCAGAAACATGTATTGTGATAGGGGTTCTCCAACCAATATCTTTGCACTCTCGATCCACCCTAGGACATCGCTGACCGTGGTCCCGTGGGAAAAGACCAGACTATACTCTCCCGACTCGCCTGTGAGAGGAAACACCCTTACCTCGACGGATACGCTGCCTTGCATGGTCTAGTCTTGCCTCAGTAAGGCTGTATTGCCTTTTGCTAGTAGGAGCGCTGTCCGGCCAACGTTTTCGCCAAGGACTCTAGCAGATTCCATGCCGATCTCATCTTTGGTAACCGAATCTCTGCCTCTTTCATGCGCCCATCCGGCGCCAGCGATGTAACCGACAGGACCTTGTGTGAGGGAAGTACTTCCTACCACGGCAAACCCCGATATAAGTAACAACCTCACGATGTCTGCTGCGGCATGCTCCTGACCACCATTGCGATGGAACCCGACAGCAATCGCGCCCGCCGCCGTCTTGGTCCAATCAGGAATCTGGATTCCATGATCCGGCAGCCACGCTTTCTTCATTGCGGAGGTGAACCTCTCCGTGAAGGCCCTCAGGATAGAACTCACGCCGTAAAAATACACAGGAGACCCTAGAATCAGTCCATCAGGAACCGGATCCATAAGGCGCTGTGCTACACCAAGCCAATCGTCTTTTAGAATGCATAGGGATTTTCTCCGCACGCATCCACCGCAATCAAGACAAGGCCTGATACTCTTCCCAGCGAGCGATAGATACTCCGTCTGGGCCTGAACTCCCTGGTATCTCTCGGCCGCTGCTTTTGCGCTAGCAAGAGCCGCATGGACCAAAACCTCCGTGTTGGCATGCCTGGGACTGCAAGATAGCCCGACTATTCGAATATCACTCATGTAACCAAGTCTCCTTTCGAGACAAGATCCTTCACCTGCTGCTGGTACTTTCGAACATGATAGATGGTCGACAAGTTCAGCGGAACGACCTTCAGGGCGTTAGTAGGGCAGGCCTTGACACACTCAGGATCTCCGCCACAAAGGTCACACTTTAGGATCAACTCTCTGGTTTGTTCCCAAGTCGCTCCGCCACTTGGACAGGCCTGAACGCAGGCCAAGCAATTTATGCATCGTTCAGTATCGATTACCCCGGTATTCGCATCGATAGCTTCTGTAGGGCAGGCCTTAACACAGTACTGCTCCTCGCAAAAGCAGCACACAACAGGTAGCGATTGGCCCCCGATCTCGTCATTGGATACCCTAACCCGGGAGAGTGCAGGACTGTAGATCCCGAAATGTCGAAAACTACAGGCGATCTGGCATCTTCTGCATCCAGTGCAGAGTTCCGAATCAACGATTAGTCTGGTTGTCATTGGCTAACCTCCCTCATCGCGTAAGTTCCATCGAATCCGTAATCGCTTCTACGGCCTGCCTAAGAGCTCGAACATGACGATCTATGTCCTCCTGCTCGAAGCGGATGCTGGGACCGGACACACTTAAGCTAGCGATGGCAAAGAGCCCACCTGGACTCAGAATTGGAACTGAGATAGCGTATACACCCTCGTCGAGCTCGCCATCACTAAATGCCCAGCCCTGTTTCCGAATTGCAGAACACTGTCGACGGAGTTCCCCAGGATCGGTCATGGTGTTCGGGGTGAACCTCTGCAGCGGCTGCGCTAGAATCCGTTCAAGGGAAGGCTTGGGCAGGTAGGCCATAAGGATCTTTCCTGACGCACCAGCATGGGGTGGGCTTGATGCGCCGCGGTTAAGCGTTACCCTTATCGGCTTGTCTGACTCAACTTTCTCTATGCAAGTCACCTGTTCCTTGCCATCTAGAACAGTAAGGACAACTGTCTCACCTGTATATTCAGAAAGCTGTCTCATGACAGGAAGTGCAATATCTCGGATTCTCAGATCCGCCTCTACTACGCTGGCTAGCCTTATGATCGAATAGCCTAGAGAATAGGTTCTCGTCGCACGCGCGAACATGATAAGCCCGTACTTCTCTAAAGAGCACAGCGAACGATATACTGCACTCTTGTTCTCTCCAGACAGCGAACACAATTCCTTTAGGCTCCTACGAGGGTTCTGAACCGTAAAGAAGTCAAGCAGTCTCAGTGCACGCTCAACTGTCTGGTACCCAGAAGAAATCTTCATGGAAGCCTCCGTTTCACATAGTGCATCGAACTGTTAAGTATTTGAGTTTACATTCGACGCATTTAAATTTTTTCCTTCTTCGCCTATATGTCATTTAACAAGTTTCTTAACACCTGCACCTGGTAGCTCGATACTGTTGCATATAGTGCAATGGACATTGTTGCATATGATTTACAACCCGTGCTAGATCCGATAGTCTAAGAGAGCCTAGGCTTTCGCCAACCGCACTTACTAAGGAGGGACCGGATTTGGCTCCGAAATACCTAGATCAGTCAATGCTTGACTCTGCAATCCTTGGTGGATCTTTCTATGGTGGCGGCGGAGGAGGCCCTGCCGAACAAGCCTTCGAGTTAGGGCGCCTCGCTCTTAGCTACGGAAATCCGACGTTAGTTGACATCAGTGAATTAGCAGATGACGAGTCTCTGCTGACGGTGGCAGCGGTTGGTGCTCCAGCTGCGGCAGATCAGTGCATTAAACCTCGAGACTATATGAGGTCTGTGGAACTCCTGCTAGAAGGCACTTCCCTCAAACTTGCCGGCTTCATATCCAATGAGTGCGGTGCCTTGGCCTGTGTCAACGGATGGATGCAGTCAGCAGCCTTCGGGATACCGCTAGTCGATTGTCCCTGCAACGGTAGAGCCCACCCGACCGGCATAATGGGTTCAATGGGGCTTCGATGGCCTGAGTACCTATCGTCAATGGCTGCCTGCGGCGGTAGTAGAGAAAAAGGTTCCTATATTGAGGCTTTCGTGCAAGGCCCACCGGAAAGAGCAGCATCCCTTATCCGGCAGGTGGCGGTTCAAGCAGGTGGTTTGGTTGCGGTAGCCAGAAACCCGATCGCGGTATCGTACGCCAAAACACATGGTGCACCGGGAGCCTTTATCAAGTGCATTTCCCTGGGCAAGGCAATGAACGAAGCTTCGGCGCAAGGCTCGTCTGCTATGATCCGGGCGGCTGTCGAAGTTTCAAAGGGAACGCTCCATTTCACGTGTAGAGTCCGCAAGAAGGAACTAAGGACGACAAGTGGTTTTGATGTCGGGAAGGTCGTCCTAGACAACGATGCAACTTTGACGTTTTGGAATGAGTACATAACCCTAGAGGATGGGGATGCTAGGCTGGCTACTTTCCCTGATCTCATTGCCACTCTCAACGCCGAGACAGGAATACCACTTTCCACAGCCGACATTGTCGAGGGGCAAACAGTATCGGTAGTGACAGTACCAAGAGAAGCCCTAATCCTCGGATCTGGCATGAGAGACAGAAGTCTCTACAGGGTTATCGAAGAGGCCGTTGGGAAGGAAGTAGTGAGCTTCGTATTCTAGGCTCTCATCTGGGCCGCGGATCCCTCATCATACGAAAGTCGGCTAGTCGTTAATCGGCCAGCCGACTTTCGATAGCGCTGCTATCGATTACCCCCGTTCCCCCGATCAGACCCCACTCCCCAGGGTGTTGTCTCTTCCGCACATGCAAGGAGTTGAAACTCCCTGGACTGCGAAAGACTTTCCGTGATGTCGCAAGAGAAGCCCTAGCTCAGGGAAGGTCCCATACTGAGTTCTTGGCGGCATGTTTGTCACAGGAAGTCCTGTCGAGGCGGGAGAGCAGACTCAGAAGCCGCATGAACCAGGCTAGGTTCCCGGCTGTGAAAACGCTGGAGTCCTTTGATTTTACCGCCGTGCCTGACCTTCCCAAGCCTGAGGTTCTATCTCTTGCTCAGGGAGACTTCATCAAGCGTAAAGAGAACTGTCTTGTAGGAGGAAGTGCTCGTGTCAAGTCTAGTGGAAATTCGCTGGCACGCGCGTGGAGGACAAGGGGCCAAGACGGCCTCAATGCTATTAGCAGAGTCCGCTATTAGCGTGGGGAAGTATGTTCAGGGATTCCCTGAATATGGCCCGGAACGGATGGGAGCGCCGATTCTGGCTTTCAACCGGATTGGGGACGAGCCCATCACCATTCATTCCAATGTAGAGGCACCCGACGTCATAATGGTGTTGGACCCTTCCCTAGTAGGTCCTGTGGATGTAGCCGAAGGCTCAAAGCCCGGTGGTGTCATTCTGGTCAATACCCCTCTATCGGCGAGCGAGGTTAAGGCGAAACTGGGCGAAGATGCAAGAGTGGCGACGGTGGATGCGAGCAAAATCGCTATGAGCACCATTGGACGAGATATTCCAAACACTCCCATGATGGGTGCCCTCCTGAGAGTGGTGTCCATCCTCCCATTCGACGTATTCCTAGACATACCTAAGGGAACTGCCCCGTGACCTGCCTACTTGGGTAGTGGAGACCCGCAGAGCCACGAAGGATCGCCAGATATCTGTGGATGGGAACCGGTACTTCGTGTCCCTAGCCAAGCCCAAGGGCGTGGTAACCTACCGGCGGTACGAGGACCGGGTTGAGGTGCTGAACTCAGGAAGCCCCTCGCTAGTGATTCCCCTGGCTAAGGGCTACAGGGAGGTCGAGGTGCCGGCTGCGGCGGCCAGGAGGCCCAGACATCTTGACCCACTGCAAGTCAAATTCGAGGGGCTGGCACCATCGGCCTCCACCTACCTCCAGGGTCTGGGCAGTTCACGCGTGGGCCACCTCCGCGAGCAGATGGGGAAGATCGTCGCGTTGGGGGCTGTTCACACCCCCGATGAACTTGAGCGCGCCATGCACCAGGCGCTCAGTTACCGGGCTTACGGCTTCGGGGCCCTGAAGGGGATCCTGAGACACCTATCGGTCGTCTACGGCCAAGCCGCGAGCGCCGCTGAGCCCGCAGTGACTAGGCTTGCTGTACCTGATGTGCAGGTACAGCGCCGCGAACTCGACTACTACGAGAACGCGGGGTGGCGCCGGTGATCCCAACCATTGGCCCAGCCGACCGCAAAGAACTCGAACTGGGTCTAAAGCGCCTGAAACTGCGGTGGATCCGGGATCACCTGGACGAACTCAGTGAGATCGCGCTTCAAGAAGAATCCTCGTATCTGGATTACCTTGCTTACTTAGTGAAGGAGGAGGTGCGCGGGCGGGACGAAACTCAAGTCAGGAACGCTCTCAAGGCTGCGCGGTTCCCGGTCCATAAGAGCCTGGACGATTTCGATTTCTCCTTTCAGACATCGGTCAGCCAACAGACAATGCGGGACCTGGCTTCCCTGGAGTTCGTGAAAGCCCAGGAAAACCTCATCCTTCTGGGCCCGCCCGGCGTCGGCAAGTCCCACTTGGCGATCGCCCTCGGAATTCGCGCCGCGGAAGAGAAGATGCGAGTACGCTTCTGGACAGCAGCTGACTTGGTGCAGGATCTCTACAGCCGCCTGGCTGACGGTAGCCTCCGGCGCTACATACAGACCCTGACCAGGTACGACCTCTTGATCATCGACGAACTGGGGTATCTGAAGCTGGACCAGACGGCATCCGATCACATCTTTCAACTGGTTGCCGAGGCGTACGAGCACGCTTCACTGGCCATCACCAGCAATCTGGATTTTCGGGAGTGGGCGGAGATGTTCGCGAATCCGAGTACGGCTGCCGCCGTACTTGATCGCCTGCTCCATCACGCTCACGTGCTCTCGCTCAAAGGGGACAGTTATTACGAAGCTGGCTGGCGCCGCCAAAACAGAAAGCGCAGACTAAGACAAAAAGGGTGTGATTGGCAGTAAAAACCTGTGCACTTTTCGTGGCCGAAAGAGGAGGTGCGGACAAAAACCTGGACTCGAATGAGACAGGAGGATGTCCGTGTACTCACTTGAAGACCGTATGAAAGCGATCCAACGCTTCGTGAAATACGATCGCAATACTGCTGCCGTGATACGCGAGTTGGGTTACCTGTCTAGAAGGGCGCTTAAGGGAATGGTCCGGGAATACGAGACAGCGGGCGCTCTCCACGACAGGCAGAGTCGCAGGCGCAAGTATTCTGAGGAACAAAACAGGCCGCGGTGAAGCACTACCTGGAACACGGCAGAAACCTGCAAGGCAGCATCCGGGCCTTGGGCTACCCCAGCAGAGGGACGTTTAGGCAGTGGCTTGACGAGGCAGTGCCGGACCGACAGCAGGGGCTACACTCCAAAAGGAAACTCCAGCCGAAGATAGAACTAACCTCTGAGCAGAAACAGGCAGCAGTGGTGGACTGCCTAAGGGACGGCCCAAAAGGTGGCCGAGAAGTACGGGCTCGGCCATCCTGTACAAGTGGAAAAACGGTCTGCTCGGGAAGGAGCATCCAGTGAGCAGGCAAAACGTGGGAAACCGGAAATAGGGGACGACAAGGACGCTTTGTTGGCCAAGGTGGCGACGCTTAAAGAGCAGGTAGACACGCTGGAGAAACAGGTATACCGGCTGCGACTTGAGCGGGATGTCCTGGAAGTAACGTCGGAGCTGTTAAAAAAAGGGCAGGGCGCCGATCCCAAGAAGCTGACCAACCGGGAGAAGGCAACAGCGATCGGCGCCCTGAGGACGACGTACCCCCTGAATGACCTGCTAGAGTGCCTTTCTATGCCTAAGAGCAGCTACTTCTACCACCGTGCCGCCCTATCCTTGCCGGACAAGTATGCGGGGCTTCGTGAGCGCGTGCGCGCCGCTTTCAAGGAGGCGAGTGGACGATATGGTTACAGACGCCTCCATGTCATGTTGACAAAAGACGGTGTGACTGTGTCCGAAAAGGTAGTGCGTCGGCTCATGCATGACGAAAACCTCGTGGTGTTCTGCCGCAAGAAGCGCAAGTACAATGCTTACTTGGGCGAGATCAGCCCTCCGGTGCCCAACGTCATCGAACGCGATTTCCATGCAGACGCTCCCAACACGAAGTGGCTTACAGATCTTACCGAGTTCGGGCTGCCTACCGGCAAAGTCTACCTATCGCCTGTGATTGATTGCTTCGACGGCATGGCTGTCAGTTGGAGCATCGGTACCAGCCCGGACGCTGACATGGCAAACTCCATGCTTGACGATGCGATATCGACGCTTGACCAAGACGAGCGCCCCGTGGTCCACAGCGACCGCGGTAGTCACTATCGATGGCCGGGCTGGATCGCCAGAATGGAGTCCGCGGGCCTCGTTCGCTCTATGTCCAGGAAAGGCTGTTCCCCTGACAATGCGGCCTGCGAAGGTTTTTTCGGGCGAGTGAAGAACGAAATGTTCTACGGCAGGTCATGGGCCGGGGTGGGCATCCGAGAGTTCATTCGGATGCTCAATGACTACCTCCACTGGTACAACGAGAAACGCATCAAGATGTCGCTCGGTGGAAGAAGCCCAATGGAATATCGGCAGGCCTTAGGTTACTCGTGAAGTCCAAGAAAACGTCCGCATCCCCAGATGTGCATTCTCAAGTGGCCGTTGACATACATGTGCCGAACCGATTTGTTGCTTCAGTGGTTGAGCAAGAACTCAATAGTTTTACTTCGTACCTAGACAAACATGAATACCGCGAAGGGACAGTCAGACATTATCGTGCATGCGTGTCGGCGTTTTTGGGTTCCAGTCATTACCGTGTGGATACAACTCTAGAATGTCAGATAGACAGTTTTTTGGGCCAGGACTACTTAAGGACACGTCGGGATTTCAAGAATTATCGGGCCTCGCTTCGCGCCTACTACACGTTTGTGACGCAAACGCCGTATTCAAAGGCCACCCAAGACCAATCCCTTGGTGAAATAGATAGATCCTTGACAGTTTCCGTCGCTTTGGGCAAACCGTCAAACGGAGAACCGAAACCGGTGCCGTTCGTGAGGCCAATCGCGTCAGACCTTTTCTTGCTTGGCTCTGCAAAAGGCTACCCGGTGTTCTTAAACTGTCGGTGACAAAGGCCGGTGATGTCCGGTATTACCTTGTTTGCGAGATCCCCCATTTGAGACCAGGCACAAAGGCGAGATTGGCGACATCAATACGCGATTTCTTCCGTTACCTTGAATTCACCCAGGCAAGCGTAGACCCGGCCATCTTCAAATTGCAGTTGTCACCTACAACATACTCGGATAGCGTCGTCCCTACCGTGCTCGAGGACGAAGCGCTGGAATCCTTGCAGAACTGCTTTGACAGGAACCAACTGGCAGGCATCCGGGATTACGCAATCGCACAGTGTTTCTTGCAGACAGGCATCCGGTGTTCCGAGGTCGCGGACCTCAGTCTCGATGATTTCGAATGGTCCAACGGCATCGTACATATTAGGAACACCAAGACCCGCGTCGATAGGGCTTTACCGATATCTTCCGCGTTAGGAGACGCTATTGTCGCCTATGTCCGGGATTCAAGGCCGGAATCGGCGAGCAGAACACTATTTCTCCGGTTCAAACATAGCCGCGGCGAGCCAATGGGAACAGAGCAGATTAGGGGCGCCATGCGGAGAGCCTACAAGAGAGCTGGGATCCCTGAGTCTATTACTGGCACCCACATACTGCGCAGGACGGTAGCCACCAAAATCTACAGAAACGGCTCATCGCTGAAAGCGGTGGCAGACGTTCTTGGCCATGAAAGCCTTGAAAGCACCACCCGCTACACAAAGGTAGATACCGGAATGCTGTCCCACGCCGCCGGCGCGTGGCCCGGGGGTGGCGATTCTTGCTAGATGACAACAAGATAACCCGCCAGGTTGAGGACTACGTCCGGTACAAGCAAAGCCTCGGATACCAGTTGAAGGTTGAATCGCAAGAACTGAAACGTTTTGCCAAGTACACTAGGGAAATCAACCACACCGGGCCACTTACAGCGGATCTTGCGGTGCAATGGGCGGTTCTTGACGGCGGCTTCAGCAGGTGGTACATGGCGAGACGATTGGAAATGATACATACATTCGCCAGCTACGCCGCCTGCGTTGACCCCGAAACCCAGGTTCCCCCAACGGGTGCTTTCGGCAAGTGCTACGGACGGGTGACGCCGTACATTTACTCCGAGGAGCAGATTCTCCAACTGATGAATGGGGCGGCCAGACTGTTTTCACCCGATGGCATCAGGCGCATGACGGTAGCTGTCGCCATAGGCCTCTTGTGGGCCACCGGCATCCGGGTTTCCGAATTGATTAACCTCACAATCAAAGACGTCAATTGGGGGGAGCGGTGTCTCTATGTAAGGAACACGAAATTCGGCAAAGACCGGCTGGTCCCATTGCACCCCACTGCCCTAGAGCACCTCAAAGATTACGATTCAATGCTTGCGGACAGGGCCGTAGGGCGTTCGGAAGACCAATCCTTCTTCGTGACAACGGGAGGAAAACCGTTTGATTTGAGGGCTTTTGAGTACGCGTTTACGCAACTCCGCCTTTGTTTGCTGCCGGAGGGGCATGCTAATTGGGATAGAAGACCCCCGCGACTATACGATATCCGGCACACCTTCGCGTGCCGCACAATCCTAAGATGGTTGGAAAGCGGCGAGGACGCGAACCATTGACTGTACCTGCTTTCCGTTTACATGGGCCACGTAAAGCCCTCTGATACCTATTGGTATCTTACCGCCACCCCGGACTTGCTCTCTCACATCTGCGCCAAATTTGAGCTTTATTGCGGAAAGGAGCCACGGCAACATGAGTAGCGTGTTTCAAGGCCTGCTACAGAAGTTCTTCCTCGGAAGGCTCATCGAGCAAAAGCAAGCGTCACCTGAGACCGTCAAGTCTTACCGAGACGCTTTCAGGATTTACCTTGAGTACCTGGATGCGGTACACCGTTGCCCGCCTCACGAAGTTGGCATAGAGCACATGGAGGCCGAATACGTACTGGGTTTCTTAAACCACCGGTCCAGCAAAAGAAAGAACCAGACTGCCACCATCAACAGCCGTCTCGCCGCAATCCATGCGCTTCTTCGATTTGTCTCATTTGAAAAGCCCGAGTTCAGTGCCACCGTTCAGAGAAACCTGATGGTCCCTTTCCAGAAGACCGCGAGACGGCAGGTGGATTACCTAACCAAACAAGAAATGGATGCCCTATTGGATGCGTGTTCCGTAAAAGACGCACTGGGGCGGCGAGACCAGGTGATGGTGCTGTTTCTCTACAACACCGGGGCAAGGGTTTCCGGACTCGTCAATCTCAGACTCGGCGACATTGTGTTCGACGGCTCGGGGTTCGCGGGTTCTGTGCACATTGTCGGCAAGGGAAGAAAAGAAAGAACCATCCCTCTTTGGAAGACAACACTGTCGGCCATTAGGAGATATTCGGAAGAACACCAACTGCAGCCGGGCGACAAGATCTTTTCGAACTCCGTCGGTGGCGAACTGACGCGATCGGGGGTGCGGTACCGTATTAGGCGTCTAGTGGAAGAGGCCCAAGAGGGGATGCCTTCCTTGAAGGCCAAGCGAATCAGCCCTCATACGTTCCGGCATTCCACGGCCCTCCACCTACTTCAAGCCGGGGTTGACCTTTCCAGCATCGCCATCTGGCTTGGCCATGAGAACATAAACACAACGCACAAATACATGGAGGCAGACATGGACATGAAAGAAAACATATTGGCCAAACTGGCATCACCCTCGACAAATCCTGGTCGTTACAAACTTTCGAGGGACGTTCTGGCATTTCTGTCCTCGCTTTGATATGTGCTCACTTTGAAGCGAGGGATGTCGTTCAAATGGTGGTGGAGGTGGTAATCCAGTTAGTCCAAATTACCCGGGAGCGCATAAACGAACTGCCGGGCGGTTGTATCCAGGTTATCAACGTCAAAGTCCTCGTCCGGTAGAAGCCCTTGCGGTTCCTCGTCGTTGGCTCCGAAACTGTAGATGAGGGCTAGGGTTCAGTGATCGGTCAGCGGTTTCCAGTCACCTCTTGAATTCGGCATAGTACTGCATGGCCATAAGAATTGACGCTGTGGCAGAGATGGAGTTGAACCGGGCCACGCGCCTTAGCTAATGCTTCTCGATGATCTCCTTGGGATTGTCTTTGCTGCGCTCGCCCCACTTGGCGGTGAACGTGTAATAGTGACCTCGTTTGGTCTTCCGGTCGAAGCGATCCAGGATGAACCCCACGACGTCCCTTACACGCCTTGTGGGTCGAATGGCTGCTGTCGTATCCGTTCCCGAAAACCCTCACAATGCGAGTGTCGATTGGACACACGAGAAAAGCTGAATCATGTCGGGGAGACTTAGCCTTCAGTCGTGTGCACGTCAAGTGCCACCTTCGTAGGTTCAACAAGATCCGGTCCTGACGCCCATGCAGGGGACTATTTGGTTATGCGACTAGCCTGGACGAGCAGGCAAACAAACGCTATTTCAATGCCCGCACAAGCACACTCCGCCACTTCGCGCACCCGTACCTGAGTAAGCGTGAAAGCGCAGGCCGTTCGGCCGGTATTGGCATCACTGTCCTGTCTTCGCGACACCTGCTATGGCTGCATCAAGACTGCCCTGTGGTGGGGCAGGCTCACCACAGGGCAGTCTTGATTCCGGCTATTGCCTGTATACCTGTCCTACGATAGCGCTCTCCGAAAATAGAGCGGTAGTACCGCCCGTGTGCCAGAATACCACTGAACTGCCTTTCGCTATACTCCCGCGGTCAACGTAGTTGAGAAGGCCGGCCAAAGCTTTAGATGTATACACCGGGTCGAAGAAAATACCCTCGCGCTGAGCGAAGAGCCTAATGGCACGAGTGGATGCCTCGGTTGGAACTTCATACCCACCCCCTACGTAGCTCGAGTCATACGCGATATCGCTGGGTGCCACCTGAAAATCACAATCAAGGATAGATAACGTCTTGTTGGCCATACTAGCGAGGTTGTCAGCATAATCGTCACCCTTGTAGCTCGATGTAAAGGAAAGAATTCTTGCTTTTGAGCCAACCAAAACTCGACCAGCCAGTAGCCCGGCTAGCGTACCTCCACTCCCTGATGCATGCACAACATAATCAACGTCATCCAATCCGTGTTGCCGGGCCTGTTCCATCATTTCCACATATGCAGACGCAAATCCGAGAGAACCTATCGGGTTGGCACCCCCGCCTGGTATCTCATAGCAGCGATAACCTTGTGATTCAAGTTCGGAGATTCTCATCTTGGCAGCTTCTGCCCTTTCAGCGGCTGCATCGACCATGCTCATGCCCGAACGCACTGGCAGTATGTGCACCTCCGCCCCCAAAACGTGGTCCAGCAACAGGTTGGCTCTTAGGTCTTGCTCATTGGGAGGAACAATGGCCGAAAGGAACAGGACAGGGCGAAGACCCGCACGGACGCTGGTTACCGCAGTGAGCATTGCGTGGTTTGACTGAGTCGCACCATAGGTGATCACGTGGGTGGCGCTTAAACGCTTCGCATCTGCAAGCAAGTACTCCAGCTTCCTGACCTTGTTCCCCCCGAATGTCGCGGGACCGGTTAGGTCGTCTCTCTTGAGATATAGACCCACGCCTAGATCCTCTGACATGCTACATAAGCGGTGAAAGGGTGTCGGAAAGAAACCTATCCTCTCTTTCGGTATCTGCGCCAACCTATCGATGGTGTGGCTCAATTCGCTTCTGGACAATTCTGACACCTCCGATCCGGTATTTGGGCAACATTCATGTTGCCTGCACTGGTCACCTGTGAACTTCATCTGGAATTGAGTTACTGAACAACGGAGCGCGCACTACTGCCCCACCTTCTCCCTCGAACTGTCGGCCATAACCTGTGATGACGGCCAATAGCATCATCACCCATATAAGAATGGGATAGAACGCGGTTAGTAGAAAATCTGTTACTCGTGGCACCGTCAGGAAAGGGTAGGTACTAAGGAGAGGTGTTACAGCTCCTATGACGTAGAACGGCCATCTATGCCAAGGCATAATATAGCTGAGGCTGTTGGCTACAGCATCTAGGATATTGGCACGTCTGTAGGGATGAATCTTGGCTATACTGCCGATTTCGTCAACAGCGGGTCCTCCGACCACGGTAATGCGCGTGGTAGATCCCATGAGAAGGAAATTCAGAGCGGTAACCATCCAGAACATTACCATCTCACAACCCCGAGGAGTGCTGCCCGCTCGACTGGATAACCAAGCGGTGATCTCATCCATGAGACCATATCCCTTCAGGAGACCAATACTTCCCATCAGCGTCATGACGCCGACTACTGTTGGAAACATGCCAACCACACCGTCAACAATTATCCCTTTGGCGGTCCCACTAGAAATACTGAAGAAGTCTTCTACCTTAAGAATGCCCGCTGCGACACTGACCACAGCGCCTGTCACTGTCCCACAAGTTAGTGCCTCAAATATCGTTCTGCCCCGCATCGCAACAAATAGCACCACCAGGATGGGTATCAGCATGAATAACCCTGGCGCGTACGAGAAATCGTTTACTATTCTTGCAGAAACCTCAGGGTCTAGTGCCTTGCCTCCTCCCAGTACCAAATACCCCAGAATGGTGAGCAGGCAGACCGGGATCACGTATACCATACGGGACTTGACCACGCCGCCCACGTCTGCAAATCCCTCTCGCCTTCTGAACCGTTGAGTAGATGAGGAGATAATCGTTGTGTCCGACACGGGGGCAAAATGGTCTCCCGTCGCTGCGCCGCTTACTATGGCTGCTGCAGCAAACATTGGGTTAGCCCCTAGACCAACTGCGGCAGGATATAGAACCGGAACCATGGTGAGAACCGCGCCTAGACTAGTGCCGGTTGCTACTGCAAACACAGCGCTGGCAATGTAAGTGAACGCGCAAGCGGCTCCCCCTGACAGATGAACCGATGCTCCAAGGTAAATCAAACCTTGGGCCACCTTGCCAGCCGACATTATCTTGCCGTAGATACCGACGATGAGGAAAATTGCTGCCACCAAGGCAATACTTGAATCCGACATACCCTCCAGAACCGTTCCCCAGTATTCAGACTGGCTTTTCGCAAATGCCGATCCAAGAAGCCATCCGACTATCACTATTACGGACATCAGCGCGATCGACATAACACCCTTCAGGCTGAGGGTCACTGCCGCTACAACAAAAAACATGAACGGAAGTGCCGCAAACCATTTGCCACTGCGAAAACCGATTTTGCCAGCGGGCTCTGGAGTACCCATGCATATCACTCCTCGTATGCTTGATTTGGAAACGTAATCTGTATTGGGTTCTACTTGAAGCCAGGGCGGCGACCCTGACACCAAAACGGCAACAACCGCCCGGAGGCGATGAACAGAACCAAAATCGAATGTCTTTCAGAACCAGCCTTGGCCAGATATTCCCTTTTCAAAGATCCAAGTTCAAATCTCCTAACACCTGCCTATTGACATCGCACCATGGTTCTTCTGCTTTGCATCCGGTCGGCAGATCTCCATTTGTCTCCGTATGCCGCTCAATGGTTTCTTTCAGAGTTGTCCCGACGAGCGGCAACGGCATTGTCGCTTTCTTCTTCAAGGTCAGTCCTCGGGTCTACCCCCGCAGTCGTGGGACGGTCTTCGGGAAATCGTGTGTTGTCCTTCAATCCCCCTAGACTAAGTCAGCAAGTGCTACATCCACATGGCGCCTACCAACGTGTCCGTTTGAAGCAACAGTAACCGAGTGTGCCAAATCCAATGTGCCTCAGACAGTCCGTGAAACCCCCTGCTGTAATATCTTCACCTTCCTTCCATTCGCCGACCGCATCCACCCTGTTGGATTCAAGCAACTCTCGGGTGAAACATCTTCGATAAGTTCTCCTGTTCCAGCCCGTCGGGCTTTGCGGTAGACCCTTTGCTGATGGCAGTACCTATCTGGTATGCCTTCATATTCTGTTGTTTCCATGTCGTCCCAATGTTCTCCTTTTTCTATGCTCAGGTTCATGTCACGCTTCCCCTCCGTTACGTGTAATTTGCTTCAAATGCGAATGACGGTTTTTCGCACAAAGCTCTCCTTTCTTTGGTAATTCGCAAATTCCTGCAAGATCCTCTCGCTCAAGTCAAGTTCGTGGTCATGTCACAAATCCACATTATTCTTGCTGTCGCTACGTCACGAGCCCAAAGTGGACCCACCATGCTCTACCATCGTGCGGCGGCAGCACGTCGTATCAGGAAGACATGAACGGGGGCTGACCCCTGCAATGGAACAAGACACATGGCATAACAGTTTGGCCTGGTTAACGGAGGAGTTTTCATCCGCCTTGACAAGACTATGCATTGAACCCATTAGGTAGGAAACGGATACTCTAGAAGACAGTGGGTCAGAGAGCAAGCACCATTCCTAGACTCGTATGACCGTTGTTTTCGGTATTGGGGACAGGCGCGCAATTGGCTGACGGCAGAACTCCGAAGAAAATCAGCCAGTCCCCTGGAACAACGTGGCCGCAATCGCTGTTTAATCCTGGCAGGCACCGGGCCATTGGGCAATCAGGTCCATGTTGCCTCCAACAGTTGAGCCTTATTATCGACCAAGGCGCAAGTCTATCTAAAGAAACCGGCACAGTCACGGCAACTGCTAGCGCGAATAATCTACGTGTCGCAAAGGGAACTCAAGGCCCAACCCCACAAATCAATTGGCTGCTAGAGAAACGACCCGGCTCACGGATTCTTCGACGTGAGGAGATCGAAGCTGGTGCTCAACCTATGAGGCGACTTGCTCTAATCCACAAAGAAGGATCCAACGCTCTCCCGTATAGCTGCTCTTACCTGAGCCTCGGGGACCAACATTCCGTCACGCTGCATGTACAATCTCCGCGCATTAATGCGCCCGGGTATCTCTCGATATGTAAGGCCTTCGTCTCCAAGCGCTTGTTCGACGGCTTCTCGCAAGGTCATCGTTTCACCCTCCCTACGGTCGTACGGTGACAGCCCCGGTATCCGCCCCCTACGGGACCGTGAAGGCTCCTACGCCAACCCGACTTATCCTAGGTCGAGTTGGCAAGACCAGAAAGTTTTGGTGCTGCAACCATTGTCACTTTGCACATTAGCAGCCCCTGTGTTTTGCACAATCCTCTAGCCTGAAATTCCGCTCCAATCTGCAAGTTGTCAAGATGCTTGGGATGGCTCGTCTTTTGTTTTTCGCTTTGCTCTGGTCTCCGATTTGCAGTTTGCACGCTCTGCGAGCATGCGGGTTTGGGATAGGAATCGGTGGCGCTGGGAAGGCGCCACCGTAGAGGTTTTTGTGTTTCGGGGAGTTCAGAGACTGGCGTCGGCTGAGGCGAGCCTGACCGTTTCGGCGTAGATCGGGTTTTGTTTGAGCTGAGCTCCTAGGAGAAGCGTTGTCCGGCCAAGGTTGTTCACAAGGCGTGGCCAGCCTCCCGAGTGGGAGGCGATGGCTTCGAGGGCTTGGTCGGTGAAGATCTCGGTGACGCCGCCTGCCAGTCTCAGTTGATGTGCCACGTAGCGGAAGACCTCGTCTTTGTCCATGGGCTCCATCTTGTAGTGGACGATGATCCTCTGGGAAGGGGGTTGAGTCTGGTTAAGGCGCAGCCTGGAGGTGAGAAAAGGAAGGCCGGCGATGGCGAACACAAAGGGACTCTTTGAGTCCATGTAGAAGCTAAATATCATCGCCAGGTCCATGAGAAAGTCGGCTCTAGCCAGGTGCATCTCGTCCAGGATAAACACCGGCGTCACTCTTTTCTCGTTGTGAAGGTGCTGGGGACCCACCGAAGGTGGGTGTGCTCTTTGGATCTGGCGGAACAAGTCACCCTTACAGCAAAGCGGTTCCTCACCCAACCCCGCGGCCAGACTCCTGTACATGTCCATGGTTGCGCCTGAAGAAAGCGGCAGATACATGACTTTGTACAAGGACGGGTTCAACCCATCGGCCAAGGTACGGAGGGCGTAGATCTTGCCTGAGCCGGGTTCGCCAGATACCTCAGCCTAGCTAATGCCTCTTTGAAAGTCTTCGACGGGAAGTGGTCCTGAGGTCTAACGTCCTTTGTGAAAGGCTCTTTTGAAAGAGAGTAGAAAGCCCTGTACACGTCACTCCTCCGTTCCTCCTGCAATGTCGGAAAGCCTAAGAGCGGGCTTTTCACGCTTTACCTTGGCGTTGTCGGCCAGATTGACAGGTTTCACTGTGGCGGACAAGTCACCGTTCTCGTAGATCAGCACTTGGGAGAGATTGTGGGGTTCGAACCTCACCTCGATGCTCTGCCCGATGTACTTGGGAGGCACCTCAAAGAGTCTCTTGTCGATGGTGATTGTGGAGTCGTGCCGGACCTTGCGGGTTTCCCGCCGAAGAAAGAGGGGGTCTAGAGAGTCGGGGTCTGTAAGCACCCGTACCGCGCTCGCCTGAGACATGTAGCCGTCCAACGGGGTCATGCCGATGGCGCTGTGAGTGCGCCCGTTGTAGTCCTTCTCGAGCCAAGTCGCGAAAGCTTGGTTCAAGGTCTCCAAAGACGTGAGGGCCTCAGGAGCCAAGATAGAGTAGAACCGCTCTTTTACGGTCAGGAAAAAGCGCTCGATCTTCCCCTTTGCCGCGGCGTCGTAGGGCTTGGCGTGGATTAGGGCGATGCCCAGAGAGGCGCAGACAAGCTGAAACTGCCCTGCCCTGTAGATCTTGCCGTTGTCGGTGTAGACCTTCTCAGGTATCCCCCTCCTGCACAGAGCTTCTTTGAACACCGTTTTCAGGGAGTTAAAGGACTGGTCCATCGAAAAGCCCGCAAAGGGAACAAGCCTTGACGCGTCATCGATGAAAGCCAGAAACTAGGTTGGGGCTTTCTTCCTGCCCAACTTCAGGTAGGGTCCGTCCGACAGATCCGCCTGCCAGAGCGCGTTCACTCGCTCCATGGCAAATCTTTTCCTCTCAGGTTCCTTGCGAGGTCTCTTGCCGACCAAGTCTTGTTTCTTCAGGAATCGATAGACGCTGCTGTAGGAAACGTCCTGGGGCTTAAGCACACCCTTGTCCGCAAGCTGCTGGTAGAACACGGTCACCGGCACCTGAGTGTTTCCTTCCCGCAGTTCAAGAAGCTTCTGCCTGGTTTCCAGCGGTATCACTCTGGGTTGTCCTTTGTCGGAACGCCGGCGCGGCTTCAGGCCGTCCAGTCCGTCTCTGTTGTAGGCGCTAAGCCACGCTCGTATGGTCTTGGGGCTGTACTCCATGGGCCCGTAGTAAGGAACCTGGTAGACCTTGTTTGATATCTCGGCCAAGTACTCGACCCTGTCTTCCACGCTTCCGTGCAGTAAGGGCGCAATCAATCCGTATCGGAACAGCGCTACTTGTTCTCGGTCCTGTTCATCCATGGTTTCCCCCTCCGTCTTGGTGGATTTTGGCTCCCCGACAGTTGCGGCGGGGACCTTGGGTGCTCTGAACAACCCTAATCCACCTTGAGAAGATGAACCACGGAAAAGGTTTGTGGGTAAACCTGGTCTTTACGCTAACTTGCCAGGCAGGTAAGTTGTCGAGAAAGCGCTTCCAGTAGAACCGCAAGAGCTCTCTGCATCTCTTGGCCTTACCCAAGAGCGACCTCACCACGAATTCCACGGTGTGCTGGAAATACGGGAACAGAAACGAGGGTAGGAACGACAACGTCTTTCGGCAGACTTGGCAGCGCAAACGGGGGATCGCTACCCTAGTTCGACCTCTTCGTCAGGCAAAGCATTGCGGGAGTAGGATCCATGACAATGGAGTCTCGTGTGCGCCCCGCACACGGGGCAGATCTTCAGAACCGGCCACTCAATCTCAGCGAATCTTTCGGAATACTGCTGGGGCGATATCTGAACGTCAACCACTACCTGCGAACCCATCCCCTCCAAAGCAAACTGACACAACTCTATCACTCTGCTTGGGAAAGGGCTTTGCACACTGCCATAGAACTCTGAAAACGAGGAGCCCTACGGAGCCTACTTAATCTGCGGATTCACAACAAGGGAAAACGAAGCATTCTCCGGGACTCATTTATAGTTGGGGGCACTGAATTTTCCGTAAAGGAACTTTCGCAATTGCCGTAGAATTCAGGGTATCATTAACTTCGTTGGGCTGACTGTTATCCAGTGGTTCAAGAGACTATGGAGTTACGAGCAGATTCAACGCTATGTAAAGGGTGGCGTCCATGAGGAAAAGGTCTCCGCTACCGCTGCTCTCCCTTCTGCTTTTTGCCGTGCTGCTTTCCGGCTGCACTGCAAGCACACCGCCTGAAGCCGTCCAACCGGAGCCGAAGAAGATGACAGTTGCCGATATTGCCCAAAGGCATATGGAGCAGTACGCGGTTAGTTTATCCCTGGACGATATGGCCGCGCTTGATAACGTTGACTTCGCGTCCTACAAGGTTGTCTTCCTGGGGGAGGGCCATGGCGTTGCCAAGAACACGGAACTCAAACTCGCCTTCATCAAGTATCTAAACGAAAACCTTAGCATGCGGTACTTGATAGAGGAGGCAGGCTACTGCAGCGCCATCATCATAGACCGCTATCTGCGGACCGGCGACGAGCGGCTGATTGCGTGGATGATTTCTGCTGCCCCAGGCACTTACATCTATACCGAGGAGTACTACGAGTTTTTCTTACGACTTTATGAGTACAACAAGTCGTTGCCCGAAGACCGGAAAATTATCATCTTGGGCATCGATGTCGAGCATCAAGTGTCTTTCGGCCTTGAGGTGCTCTCCACTTTCGCGATAGAGGGCGCGGAAATGCCCGCGTCGGTCAAAACGGTTTTCGACACCATCATGCACGAACAGCCGACGGCCGACCGGCTGGCTGCGGCGCTTGAAACGGTGGAGGCAAACGAGAAAGCGTTCAGGGGGTATCTCGGTGACGGATATACGGACTTCTACTTTGGCCTGCGCTCCATATGGCAGGCTTGGGTGTTTTACTCTGAAAAAGCCCACGATTTGGCGACGCGAGAAGCCTTCATCTGCGAGAACTTCCGGGACCTTTACGCCCTACATGAAATGGACCTTTGTTTCGGTATGTTCGGCGAAGCGCACTCAGGCCGGACCGGCCGCTTCGCCTACCAGAAAAGCCTGGCCTATCATCTAGATAGCGAGTTCGAGCCCACCAAGGGCAGAGTGGTCAGCTTTGTTTGCTTGTACTGGAAATGCATGTCTATCAACCGGAAATCGGGTTCGAGCATAAGCGTCGTCCCTTGGCCCGGGGGCTCCTGGTGCTTCTACCGGGCCATTTTGTCCTGTAGTAGACGGGTCATAAAGTCAGCCGATTGCCGGACATTGTGTCAGATGGGGATAGGGTTAGGGTTGTCCCGCCGGGGAGCACCCCAACCCCCGAATTGTGTTACGGAAGTTCCTTTTCCACCACGTAACGGACAATGTTGTCGTCAATTATCTTCTTTTGGCGTTGCTCGCCGTACATGAGGCAGTGGATACAGGCTTTGTTGATGAGCCTGGGGCTGCCTGATGAATAACGGAAGATCTCCCGTATCGCGTCATCGGAAAAAATGTCGGATGCGGAACCCGCGTAACGCAGGTGGTGGAGGATGTAAGACTTGGTGCCGGCCTCGTCAAGGTAGACGAGGTGACAACGCAGGTCAAGGCGTTGAACGACGGCCGTGTAGATCTGCTTTCTTAGTCTCTCCCAGATTTCCGTTTGCCCGACCAAGATGAGCGTAAGGGGGCTTTCCGAATCCATTTTGAAGTTGAGCAAAAACCTTATCTCCTCAAACATCTCCTTGTCCAAAAGGTGAGCCTCATCCACGATAACTACAGGATTTAGGCCGTGGACACCCCGCATGAGTTCCACTTCCCTATGCAAAAGTCTTTTGGAATCTCCCCTGTAGAAACGCCCTTGCACGCCTAATTGGTCAAGAAGACCGTTGTAGAAATGCCTGGGGGTCAATTGGGAGTCTGCCAGGTAGAGCACTTTGTAGTCCTTGGTCCCCAGGCTGTAGGAAAGCCTTCGGATGAGAGTGGATTTTCCTGTGCCGCAGTCGCCGGTCAAAAGCGCAAACCACTGTTTTCTTGCGGCGTACTGGAGTCTTGCCAGGATTTCCTCGTACTCCTCCGTCAAGAACAAGGCATCTTCCGTCATCTGTCTGGTAAAGGGACTCTTTTTGAACTCGTAGAATTCTTCAATCACGGTCTTTACCTCCTATCACCGAACGGTAGGAGATCGCCGTCTCCGAAAGGGCCCGGTGTCTTTCATACAGGCTTTTGGCAGCGTCCAGTTCTCTTGAAGTAGGTGGGTTTTCCTTTTGGGGCAGGGGGATCCTTTTGCGCGGTGCGCTGTGCTCCGTTATCACCAAAGGTTTAATCTTTCGCGGCTCAAACCCTTGATGGAATATCTCAAGTTCATTCGGATTGTCGGGGCGGAAGGCGACATTCACGTTCATGCCGATCAGGTCTTGGCCCGCCTCCCACGGGACGTTTCCGAAAGAAAGGCAGCCCGTCTTGTCCACAAGCCTTTTCTCGGTGAAAACGAAGGCGAAGTCCAGCTGTTCTTTGCCTGCCCACCTGAGGGGACGGTCGTCTTCCTTGAAGGCCTGATCCGGGGTCTTTCCGTCGAGGGCGGAGTGGGGTTTTGTCTGATAGAGTTCGTAAAGCCAGATATCAAGGTAGTGTTCCACCTCGGAGGCGCTTTGGGGGTGCTTGAGTTTAACCTCCTCCACAAACCTATCAAGGTACTTATTCATGGCCTCTACCTTGCCTTTACTTGCGGCGGCCATAGGGCGCGCCGTTAACTTCTTTATCCCCAGCTTGGCGCAGACCTGAGTCATGTGGCGGCTTATGTACTGGCTGCCATTGTCAGTAAACACCCTGTCGGGCAGCCCGTAACGCTCGATGGCATGCCGGAAACTGTCCAGCACATTCCAGGTGTCCTGCTTTTCGTAAACCCTGCAGGATGTAACCAATCTTGTGGCGTCGTCGATGATCACGGAAGCGTAGAGTTGCTTAGCCTTTCGCTTGGCCGTCTCCGGGAGCACCAAAAGGTACTTCAGGTCCATCTGCCAAAGGTCGTTCCTGTGGAGGCGCTGGAACCTTCTTGCCGCCCCGGCCCCTGTTGAGTGGTACATACTGAGTTGCTTTGAACCGTAACCCCGTTTTACGAGGTGGTCTTGAAGCGTTGACCGCTTTACCTCTCCCGGGGCAACAAGGCCCTCCATCTCAAGGATTGAGATGATCTGGCGGATGCTCCTGGTGGGAACCTCGCGGCGGAGCATCACGGCCTGGTCTACCACTTCTTCCGTGACTGAACCCGCCTTGCCGCCATAGGGATTGCTTTTGGGAAGCAGCCCTTGGTAACCCTTGTGCTCATACGAAAACAACCAGCGACGTAAGGTGCGTTCCGAGACGCCCTCTCTTTCGCTGATTTCACGCATGAGCATGACGCGCTTTGCCCGGTCGACTCCCCCGTAAAGCAAAGGCCCCAATACCTGTATCCGTTTTTCCGCCACTCCGTCCGGATTCTGTGCTTTCCCCATGGTTAAAACCTCCGTTTTGTCTTGATACCAAGACTCTAGGGGTTAAAGCGCGTAAGCAGTACGCCCGAACGGGTGGCAGAGCCAGTTCCCGCTGTTAACGGTTGCCCTGACCAAAGAAAAGAAATCCGGAACAATGTGAGGGGACACGAAACCCAAATTCACTTGTTGACACCAGACCCCTTGGAGGTGACTTACGACCTTTTTGCACCAGGCCCTGATCTTCTGCCTGGTACGCTCTTCGTAGGGCACATCGGTTCTCCCGCTCTTGGATACCGACACTATCACTTTGGCGCTGTAACGCTTGTAGGGCACGATGAAATCAGGGAGTTCGGTGTGCAGCCTCGCACATTTATTGCAGCGAAGCCGCCTGAGGCTGACAACCCGCCTGGAACCGTCCGTGTCGATGAATCGGCGTCGGCGTCGGTCGTATGGCTTAAGTTCCCCGTGGCACCTGGGGCAGGAGATGGTTTCGGTCCCCGTCATAACAAACACTGTTTTTGGTTGTCCCATTTGCTGTCATACCGTGATACAATGACCATGCGTGTATTTGGTTGCCTCGGGTTCCCGCCCGAGGCTTCTCCTTTCTTACAACCCCTTCAGGCCATCATACCCGGCAAACTCGGGACAGGCAATGTCGGTAGCTCCGCGCCATTCTGGAAGAGCGCAAGCACCTGGCTCGCCAACTCCTTTGCGGAGGCTGTGGAAGGGGATTACGGGATTTGTCCCTCAGGCGAACTCACACTCGGCACCGAGCTGGTCGCGGATAAGCACCAATTCATGGTTTGCGTCAAGAACAGCCCTGCAGTCACTCCCTTTGACCCGGAAGGCAAGTGAACGCGCGAATGCGGCGCGGAAACGGCCAACCGCTTCAGATATCGAAATGCTCGCACGCCTCCGCCGTGTGAAGGAACAGTATCCCTTGGTAGCTTCTGATGTTGACCAGGTGATCGTTGCCCGTGATCACCACTTCGGCTCCGGATTCCACAGCACACTCAATGATGCGGTTGTCATGGTCTTCAGCTACGACATTGAGTGTGATCGACGGAAGGAAAGGTGATACGTCGCGGCAACTCAAAAGTTCGCCCGCCGAAGACAATTACTTTCTGAAGCTAGACGCTGACCTCAACAAGGTATGGGACTACCCTCTCCATAAATCGGAGGTTCGGGGCGGCGCCACTCTCGACAGCGAAGGAAATGTCTACTTTGTTGTCGAGGAGGGAAAAACCGAAGACTGGGAAGATCTCTCGCCCTTAAGGCAGCACCTGGTCTCGCTAACCAATGAAGGGCAGCTTAGGTGGAGGAAGGACATCACCAGAGAGGCCGAATTAGATGGCGGCATGTTCAACCCCGCCATCTCGACAGACAATACCATCTATGTAAGTTGCGCCAAGGTCTACTCCTTCCGCATGGACGGCTCTAGGAAGTGGGAGGATCCCGCCGATCAGACAAACGACGTTAGGGCGCGAAGCTCTCCTGTGATCGACGATAGTGGGAACATGTACTTGATCACGGCCGGGTTCATGCGCTCCCCGGTGGTATTCTGCTTCGCCCCCAACTCTCAGGGCACGCCGAAATGGGCGATCGACCTGCGGCTAGATGCCGAGTGCCTCTCAACTCCTGCACTCTCCACAGACATGTCACGGCTGTACGTCGCGTGCGGCAACACAATCGTATGCCTGAGGACCGAGAATGGCTCGCAGGAATGGTCCCACAAACCTGAAGGGATCGAGGGATCGTTTAGGGGAAGCCCTGCCGTTGACGCCCGAGGATACCTACCAGGCGCAGACTGGCCCAGATTCCACGGGGGCAGCGGAAATACCGGACGACGGGAGGTGTACTAGAAACCAATAAGATTGGAAACAGCATGGATGAATATCCACGGCCAGAGCAAGCCTGTGCGGTAATATCCATATCCCCATAAAAAGGAGGTGAATAGGATCGGCAATAGAGATGACCATCCAAGAATCGCAGGTAAAGAGGACCTCAGAACATATGCTGGTATGTGACTCAAGGCAAATAGAAACGAAGTGATCACTATGCCCGTAATCGGATTATTGGTATAGCCTGACAAAACCCTTTGTACAATGCCTCTGTACAGAAACTCCTCTGACAACCACGAAACCAACAGCATAAACTGCTACGAAGGGGAGTGCAGACTTGCTTGTCTTCATCCCACCGACGCCGCTAATCGCGAGTCCAGTCCCGTATCTCGATGAAGTTACCTTCGGAACCAGTAGAATAGACGTCCCTCAGCATACTCAGCTCCGGGTATTGCCGCCTTCCTTGTGAGGCTTTCGAAAGCATGTCCGCCGTGTTCCGTGAGGCAGGCGAGAGTCTATTGGGTTCCACTCACCCACCAAGTGGGATCTCGATTCTGTTTCTCTTGCGGAAAGTGGACACCTTACTATACCCACATCCTCGGGCCATATCGAGGGCTAGGGCCAGATCTCTGCCTACGTCCGAAGGTGCATGAGCGTCGGAACCTAGAGTTATTGGTACGTCGTATTCCTGACATCGCTTTAGGAGTTCACGGGACGGGAAAACCTCGCCGACCGGCTTGTACAGTCCGCTAGTATTAATCTCCACGCATGAGCCCGCCTCACGAATGGCCCTCAAGGTACCCTCAGCATACGACACCGGATTTCGCTTTGGGGGGGCAATGTTGAATAGTTTGATGAGGTCAAGATGACCCACAATGTCGATCATCCCGGTACTCACCGCTTTCTCCATAGCCGCGTAATAGCTTTCGTACAGCTGATCCATGTCTTTTCCTTTATACCCGTCAAGAAAACGGGTATCGTTAAACAGCCACGGACCCAGATGATGGACAGACCCAATGATGAAATCTAACTCGGGATCTTCTGTGAACCGAACGATGTCATCCATGGGAGTGCAGGCAAAGTCTACTTCAAAGCCAATCTTCACCCCGATTTCCGGGAAGAGTTCGGCCGCCTGAGCGATGGCACAGTGATCGCGCTGGCCATAGAACGACTCATGGTCAGCGAAGCCAATCTCAGCGATACCCTTCTCGCGAGCCACTTGCAGAAACGCTGACGCCGTCTCAATGGTGCTTGGAAAATCGTCATGCCCCATGCTGTGAACATGATAGTCTATCAACACATCGGAACCCCTTTCCACCCTGCCATAAACTATCCCATCGGATAGACCGAATCTACAACTTCGATGACTCCTGCCCACACGAATCCGGAAACCGCTTATCAAACAGTTCAATAATCCTTTCCACCAGGTTCCTTTCGCTCATCGAGGTCATGATTATGTCGAGTACGTGCATCAACAGAGGACCGTTCAGTCCCGTCGCAGGATTGCCTCCGTTTTTGTCGCCAACAGACTCTGTTCTCATCCGCGACCACTCTGCCAAAACCTGCCTCTGGGAGTCGTGTGCTGCGGCGAGGTGGTCATCTGCAGCGGCCAAGTGTTTCTTGGCGAGTTCTCGATCACCATCAATGTAGCTGTCAAGAGCCTCGTACACTGCTGATTTCGCAGCCCCTCCGCGGGCAATCATCTCAAGCACAACGTTGTCCAAGTCCATAAAGCACCCTCCTCGTCTATAAGAACATGCGGCCCATCCGCCAAAGCAAGGGCGCTCGCGGAAACACCACGAGTGCCCTTGCCGAAATTGGAGACCACAAGTAATCTGCGCTATGCGGCGTTTTTCTTCTCGTCAGCATACAATTGGTTATCGTACACCTTGAAGAAAGGATACCATACCGCGCCAGTTACCGCTAAGTTGACGAAACTCAACATCAAAGCGCGGAAATCCCCGCCAGTTGCTAAGTAGCAGGCAAGGGGATTTGGAAGCGCCCACGGAACCATCAAGAATGCCTTGGGTACAAGACCAATCGACATGGCCCCGTAGTTCACTGCTGCAGCACACATAGGTGCCAGAAGAAACGGAATAGCCATAATCGGGTTTAGGACTACAGGCATGCCGAAAATAATGGGCTCGTTGATGTTGAACAGAGCCGGCAGCAGTTCAACTTTTCCTACGGTGCGAAGGCGCGATGACCTTGCCCGAAGCAGAAAGTAAACTAGCGCTAAGGTGCATCCCGAGCCACCGATCATGCAGAAGACCTCAAAAAACATCTTGTTCGCAATGTGAGGTGCCGCTAGGCCAGCCTGGATAGCCGCGGCGTTCTCGCCAAGAAACGCGATCCACATTGGGTCGGCGGCAGAAGCCACGACCATACCGTGTATCCCTACTACCCAAGGCAGGTTCCACATTAGCATGTAAAGCATGATGCCTGGGAAGGTATCCGCAGCAAAGACTAGAGGCCGAAGCACGGTGTTTATCATAGAGTATGGCTCGATATTTAGGACTAGCCGAATAAACCATAGTAGACAGGCGATTACGAACGCGGGCAGAAGAGCGCTGAACGATGCACTGACAGCGGGCGGAACGCCTTTCGGCATCTTGATGACAATGTTTCGCTTGACAAGGAACCGATAGATTTCAACAGCAACAACAGCCGCTAAAATGCCTACGAACAAACCGCCCGGGCCGAGGTTTCCCACGTCAATTCCTCCCTCTCCGGGCGGATTGAGCATGATCAACGACATAATAGATAGAAGCCCCGAAAAAGGCCCGTTGATCCCATACGAAAGTGCGAGCTGATGTCCAATCATAAAGGTCGCATACAGACTAGCTAGACCGAACGTTACGGTAAAGCCGGTGAAAAGCTTGCCTTGTATCGGCGCGATTAGGTCTTCCCAGCCCGTAATCGGCAAACAGGCAATTAAAAGGAATAATGAACCGGTTACGATGAACGGAAGAGTTGCCATGAGACCATCACGAACCGCGCGCATATGTCTTTGTTCGGCGAAACGGGTCGCAGCAGGTGCGAGTCTATTCTCCATCCAGTCTCTCAATCGTTCAAACACGGGCACCAATCCTCCTCGGGTGTGTACCAAGTCTTCTTATTGCCCCAATGTGGTTAGGATAGTATCAAGTATGGTGTCGCCGTCGGCCGTTGCGTAAGCGAAGTGATCTATAGGCAAAACCTTGATCCCAGCGGCTTTGGCAAAAGGCTCCAGATGACGCCTGATGAAGGATGTCTGAGGCGCAAGAAGGATGACACTAGGGTTATAGTCCTTGACAACATCCTCGATTCCCCCGGTCCCACCGCTCTTGAGTTCAATGCCAATATTCCTCTTTCGCGCTGCTTCCGTAAGACTCTCTTCCACCAGACTTGACGTAAAACCCATGGCGCACACGACTAGCACTCGGATTGACTGCATAATGTCACCCTCTTCCGCCCAATAGATTTTAGTGAGTACCCGGCGGGAATACCATGCTGGCCACAGCTCCGTACCGGGGGTCATCTTCACGAATAACGTCCGGGTTGTACCCTCGTGCCGTTGCACCGTAGTACGCCAGGAACTGACCCGGAATCACGTTTACTATCGCCGAGAGGAGTTCGCGGTGAACATCCGGCACCGTGATGGAAAAATCAGCGGCCACAGCAACCGCTGATGCCTTGTCATGAACCACGCCCATGACCTGAGCAGCTATTAGCCTCGCGGCAAGAACGATGTCCAGAACCCGTCTATCCCTGGGACTGCCTCCTTCAAGCGCCACGACCGTGTAGCGACTATCCAGTGGCTGAAGTCTACCGTGTGCCGCTTCTTCAGAATCATAGCCCTCGGCTACTACATAGCAGGTCTCCTTCATCTTCAGAGCGATTTCTCTTGCAATCACTGAACTGGGGCCAGGCCCCACAAAGAGCCAATGGCCTACCTTAGCAAGACGGTCGGCCTGTGCCTCAATAATCGGTTCGACTTCTTTTATGACCGTGTCGACCCATGCGGGAATGCGAGTCAGGAGATGCTCCCATTCGTTCCTGATGTCATCTGTAAGGTATCCAGATACTGAACCCCACTCCAAAGCCAAGAGAAGGTTAGTCAGCATCGTTGTAGTGAAGCTCTTGGTCTTGGCGAGAGCATTGTCCCGCCCTCCCGGGACAAGCACTGTGTGAGTAGCAGCGTCACTCAGCGGCTTGTTAGGGATATTGGTAAGAGCGACCACGAATCGAGCAGATTCTCGGGCTTTGGCGGCCGCGTCGACCGTGCACTTGGTCGCGCCAGAGTGAGAATATGTTAGGACACCTGCTTGGTCCAGCCCGTGGGGCTCATAGTGCAGTAGATCAAAGGACGGCATAGACTGGAGATTCACCCCTGCCAGTTCTCGAAACGCATAGCGCGCATAGTCCGCAGCATGAGTGGAGGTCCCACACCCTGACGCATACAGGTTCCTGGCACCGGTCCCATACATCTCTTTCACCAGGTTCCGAACAGTAGTTCGATTCTCATCACCTAGTGCCTCAACTAAACACCGGGTTGTATCTCGTATCTGTGCCAGCATCCTGAAAGGTGTTGTCCCAGCATCAACCATCGTGTCATCGCCCCTTTTCATGATTCAACGATCCCGGTCAGACCAAAGCGGGAGGAAGTCTTTGTGAGCTTCCAAGTATCTGTCAAGCAAGGTCTTCGCAGTCTTATAGCCACCAACCATGGGATGGATGGCCAATGCTTTGAGACCCGCCTCATATGAGCCTGTCATCGCAGCCTTAACGGTAAGTTCCTCGTATGCCTTGTATACCTGGACAAGGCCTCGCATCTCAGGCGGAAGATGACCCACATTAAAGGGCCAGATGGTATCTCTTCTAACCAGGGAAGAGACTTCCACTGCCACGTCGTCAGGAAGATCAGAAATTGTACCGTTGTTTTGAATGTTAACAGCCAAGACCGACCACTTATCATTGGCTAAGCTGTTGAGGCAAGTTAGGACGCCCGGGGCATATCCTCCGGGGCCAAATACGCGGGTCTGCTCAATTTTCGAGCCTCCACGACCGGGGGTAGCCTCAACAAGACCCATGATTGACGAGCCTTTAGACATGTAATCCAGCATCGCGACTTCTATGTCAACCACATCTTCGGCCCTGACACGACCCTTGGCTCGCGTTTCCTCAATTATCTCGCGCCATCCGAACGTGAATGCGCGGTAGTCCTGAGACCAAAGCGGCCAGCGCCACGTGCGGAATAGATCGGGTTCGCCGATGAACTCGACATCACGCTGCAGCCGCTCGGCTTCTGAGGCGAACTTCTCTGCCACCTCGTCGCGAGGAATCTCCTTTCCGTCCAAGAACACTCCCATGATCCAACCAAGGTGGTTCAGGCCAGCATAACGCACGCCTATCCTAGACATGTCGACACCAAACGTGGCGGCTATGTGCGGAAGAATAGTGAGACCCCCATGGCACATGCCCACTACCTTAGCCTTAGTATTCTTCAGGATGGCCTCAGTAATAATGCCTGCCGGGTTAGTAGTGTTGATTAACCAGGCATCAGGCGCGTACTCCGCAATGTCTTTCGCGATCTCCACCATCGGTGGGACCGCGCGAAGAGCGAAGGCAAATCCCCCTGGGCCTATGGTTTCGGACGAGAATAGATCCAATTCATAGGGAATCCGCTCATCGAAGACTCTCTGTTTGTTGCCACCCGGACGTATTGAGGTGATGACGAAATCAGTGCCCAAGAGAGATGCCTTTCGATCGTCTGTGAGAATCACATTAACCTCAGGGAACTCCGGGGCAAGCACTCTTTGGATGAACCCGCCCACGAGCTCGAGACGTTTCGGGTCGATATCCATGAGTCGGATCTCGGTTGGTTTGAGCCCGGGCCACTTGCACATCTCATAGACGAGTTCTGGAGTATACGTGCTACCGGCTCCGATGACAGTAACCTTCATCCAATTTTCCTCCTTTAGCCAAGTTCATTGCTGCTTGTCTCTACTACGAGCCCTATACCGTTGGGGGGGTAGTACACCACAGAACTCTAGCTTCTTCATCACCATCGTTCACCCAGCCGTGGGCCATCTCTGAACTGAAGTAGAGCATGTCCCCTTGTCGCAACCTGTACTTCTCTGTTCCGATCGTCACCTCCATTTCCCCTTGGAGGATGTAGCAGAACTCCTCTCCCTTGTGAGAATATGTTCCACCGGCGCTTCCACCGGGCTTGACAACAGTGATGTCGACTTCCATGCGACACGTGGGGTCAGAAACCAGCCACTCCATAGTGAACTTGTCGTCAACAACCAACGACGGCCGTTCACCGGGTCGTGATAGTAACGGAGTGGGCTCGTTCTCAAAGGTTCGAACTAGATCAGAAACATTCTGATCAAAGTAGTGAGCAAGCCGCATCAAAGTAGAAAAAGATATCCCGACTTTTCCGCTCTCGAACTGACTCAGGTAGCTTGACGAAATCCCAACTTCCTCTGCAACCTCTCGTAGTTTGAGATCCTTGGTCTTGCGCAATTTGCGCACTTTCTTCCCGATCTGGGGCAGGAGCATCGTTTCTCACCTACCTTATAGGTTCACTATTCAACACGGAATCAATAACTCCTGCCACAAAAATAATGCTCACTAAATTTTTAAGTGGCAATTAACAATTGGCAGGAACCCCAAACCTTTATGTAGAACAGAGTATGTACCATGTTTTTCGGGTAGCTAGATTACGAGGAAACAGGCGGTGGCTTTTGTGCGAGGATTTGCCATATATGTGACGGCAATGCTTGCCGCGGGCGTAGCGGCATTACAGGCGCCGGTAAACTCACGTCTTGCTGATGCCATTGGCTTCTGGGCCACCAATGTATCTTCCAACGTCATAGGTACGGTTGTCCTGATTGTGGCTATGGCAATAGTCCAGCCACAAGCGCTGAACTGGCGTTATTGGGCAGATTGCTTTCAACAGACAAACCCTGTTTTGTGGACCGGAGGGCTGCTGGGCTGCGTATACATGGTGGCATCGGTTCTTGCGGTCAAAAAGATAGGAGCATCAGCGTGGATTACTATCGCATTTGCAGGACAGGTAGTGTCGGGCTTGCTTGTGGATAGTTTCGGACTCCTCGGGGTGCCTGTTGCGCACCTTGATTGGCGACATTTCGCCGGCCTGGCTCTGATCCTCGGCGGGACAGCGTTGTTCAACTACCGTTAGTGGCTGAAACAACAGACGAAGTTCTTTGCCTTTTTCACGTGAACTGATAGGAGCAATAGTTAGATGAAACGAATCGGAATTCTTACAAGCGGCGGCGACGCGCCTGGAATGAATGCGACCATACGAGCTGTTCTCAGACGAAGCCTCTCTTTAGGCATCGAGACTGTCGGTATTCGCCGCGGCTACGATGGTTTGATTGACGGAGATTTCCTTACAATGAGCGTCGGCTCCGTAGGAACATCATCCATCGCGGAGGGACAGTTCTCCACACTGCTAGATCGGAGAGGTTCATGCAACCTGAAGGCCAAGATTTTGCGGCTCTTCGCCTAAAACGGGCCCAGATAGACGGACTTGTCGTCGTAGGAGGCGAGGGCAGCTTCCGTGGGGCAAGTGAACTCATGAAAAGAGGGGTGGCGGTAATTGGAGTACCTGCCACAATCGATAATGATGTTCCATTCACTGACTACTGCATTGGGTTTGATACCGCGGTCAACACCGGCATTGAGGCTGTCAACCGTCTCCGAGATACGGCCACGGCTTACGAAAGGGTCTTTATCGTAGAGACCATGGGGCGTCGTTCAGGACATCTGGCACTGGCTGTGGGAGTGGCAGGAGGAGCAGAGAGCATCCTCATACCGGAACTACCCATCGACGTGGCCAAAGTGTGCGACAGGATAGCGCGAAGAATCAAGCGAGGAAAGGGTCATAGCATAATTGTCCTTGCCGAAGGTGCGGGAAATGGACTCGAACTGGCCCGGCAGATCGAAGATTGCCTCAGAGTCGACATGAGGGTGACTGTCTTGGGTCACGTACAGAGAGGCGGCACTCCCACAGCTTCCGATCGTCTCCTGGCCTCCCAATTGGGTGCAAAGGCAGTAGACCTGCTACAAAGCCAGAAAAGAAGCCTTATGGTAGGAGTCCTGGGCTCAAGCACAGCTACGTGGCCTATGGATGAGGTTCTGAACGCGACAAGAAAGGTTGATCTGGGCCTGTTTGAACTCGCCCATGTACTGGCTTATTAAGGAAGGAGAATGCGAATGCTTGTTCCCATGCACCCGATACTTAAGGCCGCGACAGCAAGAAAGTATGGAATTGCGGCCCCCAATGTGTTTAGCGCCGAGAGCATTGCCACCTGCTTCGAAGCCGCTCTTGAACTCAAAGCGCCTATGGTTATAGATGTCGGAAGCGGCCTTGACCTTGAACTGATGGTCGATGTGACAAAGCACTACGCGAGAAGGCACCCTGAGGTCATTGTCTCGCTAAACCTAGACCATGGCAAAACCTTCGAAATGGCTGTACGCGCTATCCGAGCGGGTTTCTCGTCTGTCATGGTAGACAGATCCCAAACACCGCTTGAAGATAACATCCGGGAAACCGCTGAGATAGTCAAGATGGCTCATGCAGTCGGCGTCTCTGTCGAGGGCGAGATCGGTCATGTAGGTCTGGGAGTCAACTATCAGTCTGACCGGAACGATGGACTGACTACGGTAGAAGATGCCAAAGAGTACGTGAGGAGGACAGGTGTGGACTGCCTCGCTATCGCCATCGGCACGGCCCACGGCCATTATGCTGGAACCCCTCATCTCGACTTCGACCGACTAGTCGCTATCGGCAAAGCCGTAGACGTTCCTCTTGTCCTGCACGGAGGCTCTTCCACCGGGGAAGAAAACTTGTCTAGAGCGGTAAAACTGGGAATCTCAAAGGTCAATCTGGCCACGGATCTGATGGTTGCAGGTGCGAAAGCAGTTCGCAGATACTTGGATGGCGAACCCTGCCCTAAAGCAGGGGGCATTGTCCAAGCGGCCAGTCGAGGGCACAAATCAGAGCTAATTCGATACATGAGACTGTTTGGCCAGGTGGATCGTCAGTGAAAGCAAGACTACACTCGGTGATTCCGGTAACGGAGGTGTCATGATGATTGAAGCCACTACTTTTGTGAGGAGCAAAGTTGGACTCCATGCTAGACCCGCCGCTTCATTTGTCAAGGAAGCGCAGAAGTACAGATCTACCATCACCATAGAATCGGCAGGTAGAAAAGCCAATGGCAAGAGCATCTTCGAGGTATTGGCGTTGGGAACTAGACACCAGCAAGAGGTAGTAGTACGGGCGGATGGTCCTGATGAGGAAGAGGCTGTAAAGAATCTGACCCAGGTTCTTTCAACCCCAGAGGCATGTCATGAGACATAAGCTTGTGGGGACCCCCGCCGCACCGGGGCTATGCATGGGCCATGCAGTAGTGGTAACTAACCTAGACTGCCAGAATCACGGCAGAAGCATAGCCTCGGATGAAATCGAAGCCGAACTGGAAAGGTTTGAGGCGGCGACAAGAGCCGCAGACCTGAGCCTTCAGGAAATTCAGCAAAGCGTTTCTCAAAAACTGGGGCAGGCAGAAGCGGAGATTATCGAGGCTCAACGACTGATGCTGCAAGACCCTTCGTTTACAGAGCTTGTGCGAACGAAGATAGGCGACAAATTGATCTCAGCGGAGCAAGCGTGTAAAGAAGCCGTTGAAGAACAGGCCCAGATACTCGAGCGCCTAGATGATGAGTACCTCGCGGCAAGAGCTTTGGATATGCGGGACGTGGGAAACAGACTGCTACTACAGCTTACCGGAGTTCAGGGTCTTCAGGAGAACCTGAAACAGGCTGCTGAGGGCTCAGTCATCGTGGCAGACGATCTCGCACCATCTCAAACCGCAGGCCTTGATGCTGACAAAGTAGTGGGGATTCTACTTGACCGGGGAGGCAAAACGTCACACACAGCAATACTGTCTAGGTCGATGGGAATCCCGGCGGTGGTAGGCCTAGGGTCAGCCACGGGTGTCATCAAGACGGGAGACCTCCTTCTAGTAGACGGGGAGTCTGGAACAGTGATTGTGGAGCCGGATACCCGAGAGGTGTCTATCTTCACTGAACGTCTATCGGCAGACACTGAACGGAAACAGAAACTGGACCGGCTGCGGGCTCTTCCCTCAGTAACAACGGATGGGAGACCGATTGAGGTTGCTGCAAACATCGAGGGGCCAAAGGACATTGAGCGGGTGAAACAGGCCGGGGCCGAGGGCGTGGGCTTGTTCCGCACGGAGTTTCTTTACGTGGATAGGAGTTCCCCGCCATCGGAAGATGAGCAATATGAATCTTATCGCCAGGTTCTTGGGTCACTGTCACCACTCCCAGTTGTCATACGCACTCTTGACGCAGGCGGTGACAAGGCGCTACCCTACTTAGGTCTTTCGGCCGAAGACAACCCGTTTCTAGGATTACGAGCAATCCGTCTATGCCTAAAAGAGAAGGCTGTATTCAGAACACAGTTGCGGGCTCTACTAAGAGCCTCCCATCATGGAAACCTGCGGATTATGTTCCCGATGATCTCCACCTTGCTTGAACTGACTGAAGCCAAAAAGGAATACGAATGTGTTAGGGCCGAACTGGAAGCTGAAGGCGTACCCATATCACCCCACATCCAGATAGGCATCATGATTGAAGTTCCGTCTGCCGCTCTACAGGCAGATGTTCTCGCAGAAGAATGCGATTTCTTCAGCATAGGCACTAACGACCTGGTGCAGTACACCATGGCCTCGGATCGAGGGAATTCGGCCGTTAGTTACCTGAACAGCCCATTCGAACCTGCTGTCCTGAGACTCATAGACAGAACCATCAGAGAAGGGCACAGGAAGAACATATGGGTAGGTATGTGCGGTGAAATGGCAGGAATGCCTGAAGCTATTCCTCTACTAGCTGGCATGAATATAGATAAGCTTAGCATGGCCCCGCCGCTTATTCCGGCGGCAAAGGAGATCATGAGAAGCCTAGATCACAAAAAGGCTGCGACAATCTGGGAGACAGTCAAGAACATGACATCGTCCGAGGATATCCGCTCGTATCTACGGCGTATCGTGCAGGGATAGACTGGTTGTTGTCCTCACCCTATCCCGAGACCAAGAGCGGATCAGCAGTTACGCTCTTGGTCTCTTTGGTAGAATGAGGCTGACATCCTATTGGGAGGCGCCTCGTGTCACTTGATCGGCTCCTTTATCGCATACTGGTGGGTTCCTGGGGAGGGTTCACCTTCCGTCCTGGACCTATTGGCCCCGAAGACGTATCTGTCCCCGACCCTGTAGGAGTATATGTGCACATCCCGTTCTGTCGCTCTATCTGCCCTTTCTGTCCGTACACCAAAATGCTGTACGAGCCCGAAATCGCAGCGCGCTATGGGCGATGTCTCGAGGCAGAAACCGAATCGGTCCTCTTCTGGCTAGAAGGTGCCGGCGCCGGGATCTCAAGCATCTATTTCGGCGGAGGCACCCCTCTAACTATGGCAGAGACAGTCGAATCGCTGGTGCGCCTGGCACAACCCAAATTGGTCAGAGGTGCGCCGATTGCGGCGGAGGTCCATCCCAACGACGTTACTCCATCGGCAGTCCTACGCCTTAGGGACTCTGGAGTCAACATGGTGAGCCTTGGAGTCGAATCTTTGGAAGATGCAGTCCTTGGGGTAATCGGGCGGAATTACGATTCGGCAACCGCCATATCGGCCCTGGATACCTTGTTGGACTGCGGCCATTTCGCAGTCAACGTGGATCTCATTGTGGGGATCCCAGGTCAAAGCCTAGAGTCAAGCGCCGCTGACATGTCGAGACTCCTTGACCGCCGGGTTGACCAGGTCTCGGCCTATCCCCTCATGGACTTCCCTTATACTCGGATGAGATCTCCCCTATCGTTTTCTGGGCAGTATCGCCTTCTCCATACCCTTGCCGCGATTGGGGAGCGTGCCGGGTATGTGCGCTCGTCGGTGTGGACTTGGACAAGACCTGGATCGCCCAAGTACACTTCCATAACCCGCGACAACTACGTGGGGTTGGGAGCCGGGGCCGCATCCTTTTTGAACCGATGCTTCTGGTTGAACACTTTCAGCGTGGAAGCCTATGTTGATAGAGTTGAAAATGCAGAATCGCCCATCGCCCTGAACACATGCCTAAACGACCGGGAGTCATCACTGTACCGCCTGTTTTGGCTGTGTTACGAGGGGGGATTTGACCTCCAGTCCAGTGAGGCGCTGGCAGTTCCACTTCTTCCGCGCTTGGCCAATCTAGCCGAACGCTTGGGACTGGTGAGCCGCGCTTCTTCAGTGATTCGACTCACTGAAAAGGGTTTCTTCCTCTATCACCTTCTTGAACGCTATTACACCAGGAGGTACATAGGCCGCCTGTGGCAGTGCTGCCGCGCGTCGGCTTTTCCTACAGAAGTCGTGCTTTAGGGGCCGGCTGGCTGCCGGCCCCACAGTCTTGCGCAGAACCTCTCGGCCCCTGCGATCGCTCCTAGTCTACGCTTACGACGGACCTCCCGAACTGCACGCACTGTTCGGTTGCCCCCTCATCGGGCACCCACAGTGTCTTGATGCCTGTGTTCAGAAGGGCGAAACCGGACTCCTCAAGCTCCTTTGAAATGAGGGCCGGAGCCTCGCCGCTCCATCCGTAACTGCCGAAAGAGGCGGCGCTCTTCCCCTTAAACTTGAGTCCCCGAAGCATCTCGAGGATTCCGCTGATTGAGTGCAGGTAGCGGTTGTTGATGGTGGGTGACCCCACCAGCACCGCCTTGGAGCGAAAAACCTCGGTGATGATGTCGTTCTTGTCATCCGCCGAAGCGTTCATAAGCTTCACGGTGACCTGGGGATCCTGAAGCCGGATCCCCGCAGCAATGGCCTCTGCCATCTTGCGAGTGGAGTCCCACATGGTGTCGTACACCAGGGTAATCTGGTTCTCCTGATACGCGCCGGCCCACTTCATATACTGCTCAACGATCTGCGTGGGGTTATCCTTCCATATGACGCCGTGGCTGGGGCAAATCATGCTTAGGGGAAGGGACATCCCCAGAACTTCCTTGATCTTGCGGGCTACCATTGCGGAGAACGGCGTGAGGATGTTAGCGTAGTACTTCATGGCTTCGGCATAGAGCTCGGCCTGGTCAACCCCGTCGTTGTACAGGGACTCGGTGGCGTAGTGCTGCCCGAAAGCGTCGTTTGAGAAAAGGATGTTCTCGCCGGTCATGTAGGTGAACATGGTGTCCGGCCAGTGGAGCATGGGAGCCTCCACAAAGACGAGTTTGCTCTCCCCTATGTCCAGCGTGTCCCCTGTCTTTACCGTGACGAAACGCCAGTCCTGATGGTAGTGTCCTTTGAGGATCTTCATCCCGTTGGCCGTGCAGTAAATGGGCACGTCGGGAATCTCTCGCATCAGGGCGGGAAGGGCGCCGCTATGGTCAATCTCCCCGTGGTTGGAGACTATGTAGTCGATGTCGTGCAGGTCGATCTCTTGCTTAAGCCTTGAAACGAACTCCCTGTCGAAAGGCTGCCAAACCGTGTCTATGAGCACGTTCTTTTGGTCGCGCACCAGATACGAGTTGTAGGACGATCCCCTCCACGTTGACAACTCGTGCCCGTGGAAGGACTTGAGTTCCCAGTCCACCTTTCCAACCCAGGTCACTTTCGCGGTCAGTTGCTTGCCCATGATGCACGCCTCCTTGTGATTTGTGTTTTGATGGCTACTGGTTATGCCCCGGTTCCGGAATGCACATCTCCGCGGCGGGCACTACAGTCACCGCGTCTCTCATGTTTCTCTCGGCATCCCGGCTGGTGTATCCGAGCGTAACCAATGCCGATTACTCCCTCGCCATATCCTTGTGGCACTCAGGGCTGAAAGCTGCGCAGACAATCCTTCTACAAACGTGCAGAAAAACTCATCCTTGTCTAGCAAGATCAGGGAATCTTCGGTCAGAAAATCGTACTAGGCTAATAGTAGCACAGGCAAATATCACGGGCAAAAGGGCTGACTATTCTCACCCATTGGCCTCATCATGCCCCAGGGATACCCTCGGCCGCATTACCGGATTATCAACACGCGTCAGCGATGTCAACACCATTTCTGTGACTCTTATTCCACTCCCATGTGGAAAACCAACAGGCATTCGACCTAATTTGCCGATCCGGGCCGCGTTGGCACCGCCGGTTTGGCGCCAAAGAAGGGATCCCGATTCCCATCACAGAAACTCTACTGACCCAGAACCGCTGTTCCCGCAAGCTGCCGCAGGTGGCCGCATCAGCGCGATAATGGAGGTGCGATGGTTCTAATGCATAGACAAGCAGACCATGCCCGGTACTACGTTGACCTAGCTCTCGGCCTTGGAGCCGACGATGCAGTTGCGTTCGAGATTGGAGATGTCGAGTTCGACCCCAGAACTATACTAAAATGCTCATTTGGATGCGAGGATTGGGGTAAGGGGTTGACCTGCCCTTCCCGCCCCAATTCGCTCAAGCCCTGGGAGTACGAGCAAGTTCTGAAACATTATCGGTGGGGAGTCATCATCCACTCCACCGATAAGAAGACTTCCCAGGACATATCGTTCAAAGTCGAACGTGAAGCCTTCCTTAAAGGCTACTACTTCGCATTCTCCCTAAGCGATTGTGCCCTTTGCGAGAAATGCGCGGGATTCGTTGGATCCACTGCTTGCCTGCATCCTAAGCAAGCCCGCCCGGCGTTTCATAGCGTTGGCATCGATGTGTTCAAGACAGTCCGGAAGTTCGGGCTGCCTATCGATACCCTGAAGAGCAGAGACGAAACGCAAAACTGGTACTCGGCGGTGTTCATTGAATGACCGTTGAATGACCGTTGCGAAGAGGCGGCACGTGGACGACTCCCAGGAATGGGCCAAAACGGTAGGCCGAGTGGCGATGGGCGCTGATGCTGATGCGGATGCTGATGCTGATGCGGATGCTGATGCTGATGCTGATGCGGATGCTGATAAGGCCGGAAGATTTGTTCGGTGGTCGGCTTTGAGGCCGGAAGATTTGTCCAGTAGTCGGCTTTGGGACCGGACAAAATGTCCGCCTCCGATGGCTGCGACCGGACAAAAACGGAGGCCAGACTAGGGACCGGAAGATTTGTTCGGTAGTCGGCTTTGGGACCGGACAAAATGTCCCCTCCCGACCGCCACGACCAGACAAAAACGGAGGCGGAACCCAAGGACCGGAAGATTTGTTCGGTAATCGGCTTTGGAACTGGAACAAATGTCCCCTCCCGACCGCCACGACCGGATAAAAATGGAGGCCAAACTAGGGACCGGAAGATTTGTTCGGTAGCCGGCTTTGGGACCGGACAAAATGTCCCCTCCCGGCCGCCACAACCGGACAAAAACGGAGGATGCTTTTCGCCGACAGCCCCCTGGGAGAAAGACTTGAGCTGACCGATAAGGAGTGAGCCCCGTGACAACCGCACAGTCCCGCTCCGACTTGCTTGCATCAATGCTTGAGCGCATCCGCGCGTTCTGCCGCGCAAATTCCGACCAGAAGGTAATCGCCAAGTACGCCAGATACTTTCGCGAGGGCTATGACGCATACGGGGTTGATGGAAAACTCTCCACGGAAGAGGCAAAACGCATATATTCCGAATACCGCAGCGCTCTGGGCCTAGACGGCTTCACGGATCTTGGAGACCTGCTCATGGAAAACGGGAAGTATGAGGAGTCGGGCTTCGCTATCCGCTTCATGCGATTTTTCAAAAAGGATTTCTCGCACCAAACTTTCGACCGAGTTGGCGGTTGGTTTGACGGGAAGGTCAGAAACTGGGCCGTCTCCGACTCCATCTGTGGAGACATTCTCTCCCCAATGCTCGCCAACTACACGGTTACCCTAGAGGACTTCGCCCCGTGGAGGGAATCCTCCGACCGCTGGAAGAAGCGCGCAGTGCCCGTATCAATGCTTGTCCTTCTCAAGAAATCCTTTGACCCCAAAGAGCTTCTAGACTTCGTCCGCCCCATGATGCTGGACGGGGAGCGGGTGGTCCATCAAGGACTGGGGTGGTTCCTGCGAGAAATATGGAAGAAGAGTCCCGTCGAGACCGAAGCGTTTCTGATGGAATGGAAGGACTCGGCAGCCAGGCTCATATTCCAGTACGCCACCGAGAAGATGACACCCGAGCAAAAAGCGACGTTCAGGAAAGCGAAGTAATTCAGGGGGCTTGGCAATTGCGGGCGCAGGTTTATGGCAACGACAATCGCTCCCCCTGTAATCCTCCTGTAATTCTCCTGTGACGCGGCGCTAGATTAGGCAGGTTCAAGCCGCAGGAAGGTATGTCGGACAAGTGGAATACTTGCAGCAGGTGGCAAAAGAAGGGACGGCGCTTAGTATGGCAGAAAGAACGGGACTTCTTGTCATCGACATGCAGAAGGAGCTTCTGGCACGGCCTGTTTTCCACAAACAGGCACTTCTTGAGAACGTCAACCGTCTCATTGCCAGGTTCCGGGAGGCCAAAGAACCGGTGTTTTTCATCAGACACACCAACAATAGCTTCTTGAAGGAGGGCACCGATGGGTGGCAACTAGACCCAGGATTAAGCCCGCTCAATGCGGGTCCCGTGCTGAACAAAACCCAAAGCAGCGTCTTTAAGGAAAAGGCGTTTCGGCTACTGCTTGAGGAATCGGGTGTCAGGACTCTCGTCATCACGGGACTAGTGTCCAACGGGTGTGTGCAATCCGCCTGCACCGATGCTCTTAAGCAAGGCTACTCAGTCACTTTGATCAAAGATGCCCACAGCACTTTCCACAAAGACGCCGAGAAAGTCATCGCTCTATGGAACGCGAAGCTCGAACAACTGGGAGCGCGACTTGTAACCACCGAGGAGTACCTAAGTTCGAGCCATCACTAGGCGTCCGACAGAAAGCGGCTAGCGACATAGAGTGCTCGGGTGGCGCCCAGTTGATCTCTCCGGTCGGCTAGGCAACCTTACCCGCATCCTGTGGGCCTTATACCTGCTGTTCTAGACCCCTTTCCACGCGAGAATCTCACGTGCAGCCGTCCGGTCCCCCGTGCGGCTGATCATTCTCGGCGCGTCGAGAAACCTGAGGTTGAAACCCAAATCACTGTAGAGCGATACGATTCTCGGTGTAGCCTGATTGGACGCCATTACAGGCCCTGGATGTTCGGCCAGCCAGTTGGCGAGCCTAACCTGGTCATCCCAGGTGAAGCCGTCTTTGGAGTATTGGGTGAACTCCACATCGTAAGGGGGATCTGCGTACACAAAGTCATAGTCAAGAACCGCGACGTCCTCAAAATCATTGCACGTGAAATCCCAGTGGGCCAAAGCATCCCTGTATGCAGAGAAGTCGGTCGTATAGTTGATAGACTTGTATCGCCCGAAAGGCACGTTAAACAGTCCTTTTTTGTTGAACCGGCAGAGCCCGTTGTACCCGGTCCGGTTGAGGTAGTAGAAAAGGCCCGCTGCCTCCCGTGTCTGTGCCCTCCCTGAAGAGATCAACTCATTGAAGCGGGCACGATTTGCGTAGTAGAGTTCCTTGTCGTTAGCCATATCCACGTCTATGTGCAACCCATCCCTAACCCAAATCATGAAATTGATAAGGTGGGGGTTGATATCATTTAGCAGTGCCTTCTTAGGCCAGAGCCCCAGCGCCACGGCCAAACCGCCGCAAAAAGGTTCCACAAGCCGGCGCGTGCTATGGTTACTCCATACTTGGGCAAGCTCAGGTACCAACCAGCGCTTGCCCCCTGCCCACTTGAGCGGAGGCCGCAATCTCGCGGCGTTGCCAGAACACTCAGATTGGGTATAAGCTATCTCCATTGGCTGTCTCCGTTGCGGTCATACTGTATCTCGATATTTGACACTTCCGCTAACAATGCCGGATATCCTTCGTCAACGGACTAACGCGTGCTGTCCGCCGCCTGCTGTCCGCTGCCTGAAGACAGCCCCGATTGGCACTTCTGTCTCAAGACAGTTAGACTGGAGTTAATCAACGACTCCGGGAGTGACTTTGGTGAAACGGACCCTCAAGAGTATTGCGCTGTATTTGGCCATTGCCATAGCAGCACAGTTTGTGCCTAGACTCGTGCTTTACTTTCGAGTACTGGATGCATCGGCGATTGACGTGCCGGTCGCCATGAAAACTCGCCGACACGATGACAGGCACAGCATGGCCCCGAGTGTCGTGGGACACCTCAGAAGCGCGCGGATAGACTCGGAAGCAGTCATTGGTTGCCTATTCCACGAGCTCCAGAGTACGACGCTGCACGGGACAAAACCTGCCGGCCTGTTCGCGCGCTACCCAATCTTCTTGATGATCTTGGAGTATGACGAAGGAGCACACAACACCTTCATGTATATGGAGGTTGACGCTAACAGAAAGATAACGCTGCACAAAGACACGAAAAACGCATATTACGGGTACATTTCAGAAACCGCCTACGACTTGTTAACCGAGTCCTACCACGAAGTTAAAGGCGACAGCATATAGGCATACTTCCGCTAAACGCCTATCCGGCTACCGGAGACGATGGACCTTGTTCCTCTGACCCCTCAGACTCCCTAACATCGATATCTTCACTCAGCAGGGAATTCCCGGTGGGAGCGCGAAGTCGGGTCAACCAGACAACGTATGGCGGCCAATTCCAAGAGTCTGGTCCATATCCGGGTTCTGACGCCGGGAAGATCATTGCACTGGGACCGGCGCTTGCTAGGAGGTACATCTATGAGCCGCAGAGTGGAGACCTTTTACGATGGCTATGCAGAAGCCGAGTGGGACCGTTTGGACCGTCACCGCATGGAGTTCGTGACCACGCTTCGGGCAATGGATGAGTTCATCCCGCCGAAATCGTCAATCCTGGACGTCGGCGCTGGTCCCGGCCGATACAGCATCGAGCTAGCCAAGGCCAGCCACACAGTGACTCTCATGGATCTGTCCTCCCGGAACGTGGAGTTGGCCAGGAAGAAGGCGCGTGAACAGGATGTAGAGATTTCGGAGTTTGTGTGCGGAAACGCACTCGACCTTTCGCAATTTGGCAACTCTTCGTTTGGAGTCGTACTGCTCATGGGGCCCTTGTACCATCTCGTGGAGCCCTCTGACCGTGACCTCGCTATTGATGAGGCGCTCCGAGTGCTCAAACCGGGCGGGCTATTGTTCGCCTCGTTCATCTCGCGGTATGCAGTATACCTAGACCTCCTGAAAAGTGACCCCGGACTCATAACCCGCTATGCAAGAACCTACGAGCGGCTTATAAAGACGGCCGTCCACATACCGGATGAGCAAAACCCTGGCTTCACTGATGCTTACTTCGTGCATCCCAAAGATATTGAACCCCTGATGTCCCGTCACGGCCTCACGACACTTAGGTTGGCAGTGGCTGAGGGGCTGATAGCTTCCGTGGAATCGTCGGTAAACGCCTTGCCAGACGAGGCGTTTGAGGAGTGGGCCGAGGTGAGTTACCGACTGGGCACGGACCCTGTAACCTGGGGCGCAGGCGAGAATATGCTTTATGTCGGACGTAAAGGCAAGGGACTATCTCAGAGGGAGGAACCTCAATGGACGCGCAAAAACTTGAATGGCGTTACATAGACGAGCACTTTGACGAGTTGGTTTCGGAACTGAGGGAAGCTGTGAAGAAGCCTAGTATAGCCGCGCAGAACGTGGGGATGGCTGAAGCTGCCGCTCACTTCAAAGATCTCATGGAGCGTTACGGGATTACTGCTCGCTTGATCCCCACAGCCGGATATCCGGTGGTCTACGGCGAGGTCCGGGGAAAGGGTGACAAGACGGTTCTCTTCTACGACCATTACGACGTTCAGCCCCCGGATCCTTTGGACGAGTGGGAATCTGACCCGTTTGCAGGAGACATCCGCGACGGGAAGATGTACGCCCGGGGTGTCTCAGACAACAAAGGCAACGCTTGCGCCAGGATCCAGGCGGTCGGCGCACTGCTTAAGTTGCACGGCCAACTACCGGTGAACGTCAAGTTCCTCATTGAGGGCGAGGAGGAGATCGGCAGCACGCATCTTTCGGACTTCATCCGGGACAACAAACAGCTGCTTCAGGCGGACTGCGGCGTATGGGAATCGGGGTATATGTCACCTGACGGACGCCCCGGGATATACCTTGGCGTCAAGGGCATCCTTTACGTCGAGCTGGAGGCCCAAGGGGCCGCTAAAGACATGCACTCGGGCAGCGCTGCTACGGTCCCCAACCCGGCATGGCGCCTTGTGTGGGCGCTATCCACAATCAAGAACGAGAAGGAAGAGATCCTAATCCCCGGGTTCTACGATGCGGTTCTGCCCCCGACAAAACGAGAGATTGAACTCATGGAAGTTAATCAGGGCGCGCGAAACGAGAATGACGCCGAGGAGCCCCAGAGCCCCGCCGCCTCCGAGCGGCGATACGGCATCCACTCTCCCCTGACCGACCTTTCTGGATCGGACCTACGTGTGCGCTCGCTTTTCAGTCCAACAGCCAACATCTGCGGCTTCAGGAGCGGCTACCTGGGTGAGGGCCAGAAGACCGTCCTCCCCGCCAAAGCCCTTGTGAAGATGGACTTCCGTTTGGTCCCGAACCAAGACCCCAATGATATCTACGAGAAACTTCGAAGGCATCTGGACAGAAACGGTTTTGACGACATCAAAGTGCGGGTCATCACAATGGACTACCCGGTTAAGACATCCGCCGACCATCCGTGCGTCAAAGCCGCCGAGGAAGCCGCGCTTGCTGTCTACGGGAAGCCCGCGTCCATCGCGCCGACACAGGGCGGCTCCGGACCCATGCACCCATTCAAAGAGTACCTGAACCTGCCTATGGTGGCATTCGGCGTGGGCTACTGGGCTTCGGGCAACCACGGCCCCAACGAGAACATCAGGCTTGAAGATTACCGGGAAGGCATCAAGATGGCGATGGAGTTTGTGGATAGGGTGGGCCGGTAAAGACAAAAAGGGTAATGACGGGTCAAAGAAGGGAACCCCTGGCAGTGCCGCCAGGGGTTCGGTTCGCTAGACTGCCTCAGATTAGGGACCGAAAGACGGGTCAGGTATGCCGACCACAGAATGTGCCGCGACATAGATCTTGCCGTCCTTGGTCGTGTCGAAGTCATTCGAGTCAAGGGTGATCGTCCAACCGGTGTAAGCACCGGGAGAGCCGATCCAAGTGCCTGTAGCCTTTTTGCTCGGCCACGGGAACTGACCCGGAGCGTTGGTCATTGACTTGCCCTTGAGCGGAAGCTCGGTCTTGCCCACCCAGAGATGGACCTCCTTGAGCAGGCAGTCGGTGTCGCAGACGTAGGTCACGGTTACTTTGTTGTCCCCGTAGAGCACGTCGACGTATCCCACGACTTTGCCCTTGGTGGTGTCATTCTGCCCTGCGCCTGAAAATAGCGGCTGGCGGTAGGCGGTCTCGCTCTGAGCCAGCGGACCGTCGCTCCAACCCCAGTTGTTTGTGCTAATGATCTTGTTGTGTGCCTGGGAGCCAAATCGCCATGCTGTATCGTACTTGCGCTGCTGGACGTTGACCTTGAGCAGAGCGGTGGCGTACTGGCCTGTCTCAACGATCCACGCCTTGTTCTTGTACGCCTGGTGCTCGCCCTTGCCTGCGTATGCGCCGTAGCTGAAGTGCTCGTTATAGGTGAACTGCGCGCCCATCGATGCCGTCACCGTACCCAAGTTCTTCGTGCCGAATAGGTCACTTAGGTCCTTGATGTTGACCGTCTTGTTGACCTCGGACACGGGGTCGCCCCAGCTTATAGCAGCCTCACCGCTGTATTTGTCGACCTCGGTGACGACGTTGATCACGTTCTTGCCTTCAACCTTGCTGGAGATTGACCCCACGTAAGTGCCGGTCAAGATCTCGCCAACCCTGAGGGTGTACGGAAGGGTCGTGCCTTCGGGCCAAGACCAGGCCACGGGCACAGTCACTCCTGCCAGCACATCCTCAAGGCCCGTGATGACCGCGTCCTGCGTCCCGGTGTTCTTTATGGTGATGGTGCCGCCGATAGTGAAGTCGCCCTCCACCGCGCCCTTGTACAACACATCAACAGACCACGTAGCGGTCTCGTCGCCGTGGCCATCGGTGTAGAGCCAGATTTTCGGCGTGCAGTCCTCAAGCTTATAGCCGTTCTCAGTCTCGACGTGCTTCTCGATATCCCACTTGTGCGTCCGAGTGTACGATGTCTCGACTGTCTTGCAGACAGCCAGTTCTTCGTACAGCACAAGCAATGGCTCATCTTCCACGCCACTCTCGCTGGAGAGGAACACGCCGTCACCTAGATAGAACGCCCTGAAGTACCATAGGCCGGGTTTATTCACCTGTAGCTCTGGAGAGGTGGCGACTCCGCCTTCAACTGACACTTGGCCTCCCAGGTTGACCCAGTCGTCGCCCGGAGCCAAGTACTTGAACTGCACCTTGCCTCCGGGTGTCCCACCTAAGCTGGTGACCGTGGCTGTGTCGTACACTGTGTCTCCGAGCATGACCTCGGACGTCGGCGGCAGCTCCGTGTCGTCGCCATCAACGACCACTTTATAGAGCAGGGTGGTGGTGGATGTCTCTGGCTGCATGTTGCCGAAGTTTTTGTCTTGGGCATCGTCGCCGCTACCCAACACAACTGTCCAATACCCCGGAGCCAAAGGTGCAGTCTGGGTCCACGCACTCTGCAGTCCTTCCCGGACATAGTATGTGCCCGGCTTTAGGCCAGCAAAGTGGTAGTAGCCGTTCGTATCCGTTGCCGTTGTCTGAAGGACAGTGTCAAGTGGCTGCTCCAGGTAGATCGTCCAACCCTCGAGAGCAGGCTCTCCCGAATTCCAATAACCGTCACCGTCCAAGTCGTTCCATTTGTAGCCGGAGAGTTCGGCCAGTTGATAGTTACCGAAATCGTTATCTGTCAGCGCCGCACCGCTGGTGAAGGTCTCTTCATGATAGCCATCTGCCGGGTAGGACTGAGTCCAACCAGTCTGCGCTACCTCTTTGACCTTCCAGGTCCCCGGTGCGATCCCACTGATGGTATAGGGCCCGTCAGAAGCCGTTACCGCAAATGGCTCGCCCTCATCCAGCACGCCGTCATCGTCATAGTCAACGTAGATCGTCCAGCCGCCAAGACCGGCCTCTCCAGCGTCCTTGACGCCGTCAGCATTCAGATCGTGCCACTTCGTCCCGGACTTAGTGGCGTAAGTCTGCGGGCGGACACCCCATTCCTCGGTCCCATCATCCGAGGTCCACCCGCCCGAGGCGCCGTGGCGCGTGAACAGCACCACGTAATAGGTGTTGGGATCGTATCCCCCGAAGTTGGACTCCGGAACGAAGACCCTGTAGTCTCGCTTGCCACTGCCAGGATTGCAGCGAAAGTCTAGCTTGATGTAGGTATTTCCGTCCCCGTCGAGATCGTAGACCTTACGGGCGGTTCCTTCAGCAAAGCTCCCTGAGCCGTCATAGGGCGAATCGGCCTCCGTGTAACCCAGGAGGCTGGGGTTGGTGGTCAGCCACACTTGGAATTCGTCAAGGCTCAGGAACCATTCCGGGTCTTTACTATTCTCGTTGATGTCTAATTGGAACTCACGATATGGGACGCCTTCAATCTCAAAGACTGGCACGGCAGCAAGCTTGATTGAGTGCGTGAATTCAGCCGCAGTCTTCTCGTCAAACTGAAGAGGTCGGCCGTCACTATTGTACCCGCGCTCCTGACCGTTTGCTTGCACCCGCAAGAACGCCTGAAAAACGCCGGTTCCAGAGGCCTCGTCGGTCTGGAACCGCTCCCAGATTGCACCGTTAATCACGTACTGGTCTATTGGGTTGTCAGTTGTCAGATTGTACATTTCGGCCGAACCCGCAGACGCCACCCCCGCCATCCCCAGCACCATCGCCAGGGCCAGCCCAACGACCAATAGTATTCTAGTGTTTCGCCAATGATTCTTGTTCATTTTTCCCCTTCCCTCTTGCCCTCCGAACGAGGGTTACTATATTCACCAAAGGTCCTAGCCAAATTGGCGTAGATGTCGAATCCCACCGCCCCTCATATCAAAGCCACTGGAGACTGCTGGTGCCCTTGCGCGCCCGCAAACACAAGACCGGCCATCTTGCACTTCTGGCCGGTTGCGCCACTGGCTCCAGTCGGGCAAGCGCGCAAATACTGCCCGGCTGTCATTGCCTCCACACATATTCAGTTTTTCGGGTTGCCCAACACCGAGCCACTAAGACAGTCCTATAGCAGTGACCGATGTTCACCGCTAGGCGCAGTGCTGGTGTACCTCATTGTTCCATTTCGACCCACTTTGCGCGTGTCCTTCCATGTAAAAGGATTTTTCTCATTAAATGGCACTCCCGATGAAAACCGTCACCGATATTAGGGATACCCCGGACAAGGCTTCCCGATTCAAGACATATGGTCTTCGTTTCCAGGCCTATCACCCTGAAAAAATGGGGAGAAGTACTCTCACTTGGGTCCAGTGTGCTCATGAGAAGGATCGGCAGCCGTTTCCGGCGTATGAACCTACAATCTCTTGGTAATCGGACTAATAGCAGCCGGCAACCTCTTTGCCCGGTTCGGCAATCTTTGCCTGGGCGGACTTGTCCTGCTCATCCAGGGTGTCACCATCGGTTGGACAGCGGGAACCAACGCCTTTCAGTTCCCTTCTGCCAGTCTTGCAGAAGCAAATATGAACTACCTCAAGATCGGCCTTTGGGAAGTGAGCGCCTATGTTATAGTCTGCGCTGTAACCATGAGGCCCATCCTATGTACTTTGGGCGGGTCCACCCCCGGGCGGGCTGGTCAGCCCAAACGATACGCCGAGCGAATACTCGAATCAACGATTATCCCAAGAAGCGCGGCGGGGACAGCAAGTGGATTCAGACGCCTCACTCCGCTAACGCTTCCAGCTTCCGGCGATCCGTGAGGTCTACCCTGCCCCTGGTCAGCGTGACCATGCCCTCGGACTGGAGATACTTAAGCATCCTTGTTACAACCTCGCGGGCAGTTCCCAGATGGTTTGCGATTCTCTCATGGGTGATCTTGAGGTCATCTGCTCCCTCGATCCGGCTTTCCTCGAGAAGAAACGCTGCTAGGCGCTTGTCAAGACGCTTCCACATGACCTGTTCCATAAGCCACATGACTTCAGAGAAACGCGACGCCATGATCTTGTTCGTATTGTTGGCGACCACAGCCGAAGTATCAATCAAATACCGGTAAACATCTGTGGGGATGACCCAAAGTTGGGAGTCCTTCTCGGCTTCGATGTTGACATCAAACTGAATGCCAGACATGATGCAGGACGCCGAGAACAAGCATATGTCCCGCTCAAACAGGCGGTAGATGGTTATCTCCTTGCCTTCGTCAGAAAGGATAAGGGCCCGAATCTGGCCGGAGCGAATCACGAGCAAACCCACGCAGTCCGGCGAACCGCTATGCAGGATGGTCCCTTTTGGCACGGTTCGCTCCAAAGCGGAGGTTTCCAGCAGTTTGCGCTGGGAGCGAGACATCTTGCTCCATATGGGAAAGTAATCCGAAATGCCCACGCCGTCCCCCCTAGTCACAGGATATTATACCTGGTTCCGGTACGCGGCGTCGGTTGTCCCCAACCGGGTTGGCGCAACAAGCCCCATATCCGGAAGATCCCGTGTTGCTGTGTGACAAAGTCACAGTAGAAGCCCTCCCAACACAGTACTGTGTATTAGTGGAGACACTGAACAGGAGGAGACGCAACGTGAAGAAGGTACTGATCATAGGCGGCGTGGCAGGGGGCGCAAGTTGTGCGGCGCGGTTGCGCAGACTTGATGAAGAATGCGAAATCATACTGTTTGAGCGAGGCGAGTATATCTCCTACGCCAACTGCGGCTTGCCATACCATATTGGCGATGTGATTAAGTCCCGCGACGCCCTTTTGCTGCAGACCCCAGAGGCCATGAACGCCGCGTATAACGTGGACGTTCGGGTGAGGCACGAAGTCGTTGCCATCGACAGGGAGAACAAGACTGTGACCGTTCTGCCCACAGATGCGCGCGAAACCTATACCGAAACCTACGACACGCTTGTTATCTCCACGGGCTCGTCACCGCTTCGCCCTCCTATTCCCGGCATCGATTCGCCGCGTATCCAGACACTTTGGACAGTGCCCGATACCGACCGCATCCGCTCACTTGTTCGAGAGCAGGGCGTCAAAACCGCTGCAGTAATAGGTGGCGGATTCATTGGTTTGGAGATGGCCGAGAACCTGCGTCACGCCGGGCTTCAAGTGTCCATAGTCGAAATGCTGGATCAGGTTATGGCGCCCTTGGACTACGAGATGGCGCAACTTCTTCACGAGAACATCTCCCAAAACGGTGTCCGGCTCTATCTGGGCGACGGTGTCTCATCCTTCGCCGACACGGGCAAAGGCGTGGACATCACCCTCAAAAGCGGCACGACTCTTGCGGCGGACCTCGTCATTCTTGCAATCGGAGTTAGGCCAAACAGCGGACTCGCCAAAGACTGCGGCCTGGAGGTGAACTCCCGGGGCGGCGTTGCAGTAGACGAATACCTCCGCACCAGCGACCCAAATATCTACGCCGTGGGCGACGTCATCGAAGTCGAGGATCTGATATTCAGGGATCGCACCATGGTCCCGCTGGCAGGTCCCGCCAACAAGCAGGGGCGCATCGCAGCCGACAATATCGCGGGCGGCAACGAAAAGTACGACGGCACCCAGGGAACGTCGGTGGCTAAGGTGTTCGATCTCACCGTGGCTTCCACCGGAGCAAACGAGAAGACGCTCACAAGGCGCGGGCTTGTAAGAGGCAAGGATTATGAAAGCCTAATCATCACGCAGAATTCCCACGCCAGCTACTATCCTGGCGCGGTTCCCCTCACCCTTAAGATGCTTTTCTCCACAGACGGCCAGCGCATTTACGGTGCCCAGATCGTGGGCAGAGACGGTGTAGACAAGCGCATAGACACCATAGCGGTAACCATGCGTCTTGGGGGTGGGATCAGGGACCTGAAATCACTGGAGCTTGCCTACGCTCCCCCCTATTCATCGGCCAAAGACCCGGTCAACATGGCTGGCTTCGTAGCAGAAAACGTTCTTAACGGTAAGGCAAGTTTTGCCGCCTGGAACGTGGTGGAAAAGAACCCAAGCTCAGTCCTTTTGGACGTGCGTGAGGATGCTGAACTCAAGGTGTTCAGTCTGCCAAAGACCGTCCACATTCCCCTGGGAGAACTCCGCAAAAGACTCGACGAACTGGACAGGTCCAAGGAGATCGTTGTCTTCTGCACAATTGGTGTCCGGGCCTATAATGCGGCGCGGATCCTGATGCTGCACGGCTTCAGTAATGTCAAGATCTACCCAGCCGGAGTACGGTTCTATCAGTCCACACACTACAAACAGACTGAGGCTGTTTGGACCAACGCTCCTGTTTCTGATATCGGTCACGTGGGTACAAATGACTCCCCGACCATCACTACGCGGATTGATTGTAGCGGCCAGCAGTGCCCCGGTCCTATCATGACAGTGTTCGAAACCATGAAGGGCATGAAAGATGGCGAGATCCTGGAGATCTCTGTAACCGATACCGGCTTTGCCAAGGACATCGGCGCGTGGTGCAGGCGCACGGGCAACACGCTTGTGGAGCAAGGAAGGCGTGGAGACTACTATGCGACGGTGGTCAGAAAAGGCGCTGGCAGCCAAACCGATAAAGCCGGAGATAAGGGGCCGGTTCACGCATCACCCGACGGCAAGTCCATCATCGTATTCTCAGGAGACCTAGACAGAGTGCTGGCAAGTTTCATAATCGCCAACGGCGCCTTAGCTATGGGGCGGCCCGTGACCATGTTCTTCACCTTCTGGGGGCTTAACGTGCTGCGCAGGCCTGAAAAGCAGAACGTCAAGAAGTCCTTCCTGGAGTCCGCGTTCGGCTCCATGATGCCGCGAGGTTCTAGCAGGCTTAAGTTGTCCAAGATGAATATGGGCGGTATGGGTACAGCTATGATGAAGAAGATCATGCGCGACAAGAACGTGGATTCGCTGGAAACGTTGATTCAGAAATCCATAAAAGCCGGAGTCAAGATAGTCGCGTGCACCATGAGCATGGATGTCATGGGCATCAAGAAAGAAGAGCTCATGGACGGTGTAGAACTCGGCGGCGTGGGTGCGTACCTCGGCGACGCAGAGGAGTCCAACGTCAACCTGTTCATATAATTATTCAGTTGCTTGCCCCGCGCCTTGAGTCCGGCCAGAGAGCGGCCGGGCTTAGGGCTTGGGGCGGCACGAGGCTATGGAACCGACACTGCTTTGGCTTGGTGGGCGTACGAACCCTAGACTAGATCGTGGTGAGCGAATCACCCGACCCGCACGAGCTCCGTCAGCAGTCATCTTACCATTAAGCCGAAGAAAGCGGCGCATACCAGCACCGCTCCAGACAAGATGCCCGCCATACGCTCGGTTACCCGGGAACTTGCCATCTGACCCAAACGCCATCCAACCCAGATAGCGAGCAGACTTAGTGCGCCCATGCTGAGGGACGTAAGGATGGTGGGAAGTCCGATCAGCCCGGCAGGCACTCCGTTGGCGATGTTGTTCAGTGCCAGCGCCGCCCCTAGGGACAACGCTTCCTTGGCATCGATGGTTCCAGACTGGTCTCTGTCGGCCTTCAAAGGTTCTTTGAGAATGTAGAGAACCAGGCCAAGAGAAGACAGTCTGAAACAGCATATCTGGCGGGGTAAACCGTCCGCGGGAGGAGCGTATCTTTCAAGGAACGCTTTCAGCAGGATCCATAATCCCATGCCGGCTAACACGCATGCCCCAGCAACTCTAGCTAGTCCGGAATCCACCATGTTGGCTGCCAAATGGCCAAGCCATATGGATAACCCGCTCGCTATGGCGGACACAGACGCAATAACCGCATTTGCCGCAAGGGATGTCTTCGTCCCGGCTATACCGTATGCGATGCCTACGCCCAGGTTATCCAGATTGGACGCAACGCTGAAGACGATGACTGTGAATAGAGTTGACAGAGCCGTAGAGAAGCCCCCCCTCTTTGGGCCACACGCGTGGTCGTACGAGTATCCTACGGGAGTAGCCTATGTAAACTGGGAGCAGTGGGTTACCGGGATGGGGGAGTCCAGGTTCATCGGTTGGCTGTCTTCCTTCTGGATCAAGTAATCTGGGGAGCCCTTCAGAAAAGCCTCACTGCAAACGAGCAAATTCGCGATCTCATTCTAGCCTTCAGACAAATAGGCAGGAATCAACGACTCATGCGCCGAAAATTGACTTTTGTCAGTCCAAAAACTTCCATCGTGTCGAATCATTTTGCGGCAAAAGGCAATCTCGCTCGCCCTCAAACGATTTTCTCGGACCAGGAACTCTTGACCCGAACAAGTGTCCCCCACACTGTGTGACGGGGTGCCCAATCTACAATCCAGAACAGGGGGAAGCCTTGGCGCGCTAGGTCAAGTTCCTTGCGCTCCAACAAGAAGACAAAATAGGAGAGGTGAATTGCTTGACAGAATTATCCAGTCGAAAACTGGAATTCGATCTGTTGTTCCAAAAAGCCACCACGCACAGGCCATACAACTACCAGCGTAAGTTGGCGCTAGGGGAAACACTGCCTGAGGCCGTGGTGGTGCCGACCGGAGCGGGCAAAACAGCTGCTGTGATTATGGCGTGGATTTGGCGAAGACGATTCGCTTCAGAAACGGTCCGGCAAGCCACCCCAAGACGCCTTATTGTCTGTCTACCCATGCGCACCCTAGTAAGCCAAACAGCCGATGTTGCACGGGATTGTCTCTCCAATCTCGGTCTTCTTGCCAGCAATAAGGGTCATGACAGCGACTCAGTATCTGTCCACACTATCATGGGCGGAGAAGCTGATGATTCTTGGGCCCGATCCCCTGAGCGCGACGCTATTCTTGTGGGTACGCAAGATATGTTGTTGTCTAGGGCGCTGAATCGCGGCTACGGAACCAGCCGGTTCCGTTGGCCTGCACTTTTTGGCCTTCTTAACAACGATAGCCTTTGGGTGTTCGACGAGATACAGTTGATGGGTTCCGGCTTGTATACCTCGGTTCAGATTCAGGCATTTCGAGAGATCTACGGAGTCTTTGGCCCCACCAGAAGCATCTGGATGTCTGCCACGGCGGAGCCAAAGTGGTTGGGAACGGTCAACCGTCTAGCACCCCCGCAGAACAGCATCCTTATGCTGACAGATGAGGATGTCAGCGGACCTCTAAGAAAGAGACTCACTTGCCAGAAACGGCTTCGAAAAGGAACACCTGCTCTTGTCAAAGGCTTGTCTCTCTATGCTTCAGAAGTAGCCCGCATGGTTGCCGGAAACCATCTTCCAGGCAGCCTCACGCTAGTTGTCGTCAACACTGTGGAACGGGCTACTGCCATCTACCACGCTCTATCCAAACTCAAGCCACCTGCTCCCGCAGACTTAATGCTGCTGCATTCGCGCTTCCGGCCCATAGAGCGCGCCAAAAGAGAGGAGGAACTGAAAACCGATCCTACCTTTGGCGGCAAAGGCAGGATCGTGGTGTCAACTCAGGTAGTTGAGGCCGGCATGGATATCGATGCCGCAACGCTTGTGACGGAAATTGCCCCCTGGGGGTCCATGGTCCAACGTTTTGGGCGCACCAACCGAGCCGGTAATTTCCAGGCAGCGGATATCATATGGATCGACCTACCCGATTCGTCGGCCGAACCGTATCTTGCCGAAGATATTGTGCGATCTCGGCAACTGCTGCTGCATCTTGAGGGGAATTCCGTGGCACCTGCCGATCTACCGAAGGTTCCTCTCAAGCAAGAGACCAGATTCGCCCTGAGACGGCGAGACTTCGACGAGCTTTTTGATACAACTCCAGATATCGGTGGAGCCATCATCGACGTATCTAGGTTTGTCAGAGGACAAGATGACCCCGATGTCCGAGTGTTCTGGAGAGAATGGAAAGGGCATAGACCTCCGCCGCAGATGCCTGCACCAGACAAGCGCGAAGTCTGTTCTGTGCCGGCTTACGAGGTAAAAAGACTTCTGGACAGAGTTTCTGACAGGTGGTCCCTCTGGCGGTGGAATCACGTCGATGGCGTCTGGGGCACCGTTCGGTCCCAAGACGTCGTTCCAGGTCAAGACTACATGATCCCCTCGTCGGCTGGTGGATATGCCGACCAAGAAGGTTGGAATCCGGCCGTCAGAGACCCCGTCAGCGACGTTCGCGTATCTGACGCATCGGCTCCAGACAGCATCGCAAGGGGTTATGACTACGCCAAAGAGTGGGTTTCCCTCAGCGTTCACTCCCGTGACGTGGCGGAAAGCATAAAGGGTCTGCTAACGGCTCTTTCATCTATAGACCACGATACAGCAACGGCTCTGGAAGTTGCCGCCATATGGCACGACGTGGGAAAGGCTCATCATGTCTTTCAGGAGGCGATGCTGGCATCGCTGGAAGACATCGACAGACCGAGCCAACAAGGCTTTGTGGCAAAGCGGCCAGGCAGGTTCAAGCGAACCAAGTACTCAAGGCCGCTCTTCCGTCATGAACTGGCAAGTACCCTAGCTGTCCTCAAGCATCTCAACGATCCGCTTGTCGCTTACTTGGTGGCATCCCACCACGGGAAAGTAAGGGGTACCATTCGGGCGTTACCAGCAGAGAGACGGCCGTCTCATGGACGCAGGTTCGCTATGGGCGTGTGGGAGGGTGACGAGCTCCCGGCTGTGGATCTTGGTGGCCTACTGGTGCCAAAGACCGTGCTAGACCTGGAATCAATGGAACTAGGACTCAGCGCGTCGGGTACCGCGTCTTGGTTTGAGCAGGTGGCCGGACTCGTTCATGGGAAGGACTTAGGGCCTCTCAGATTAGCGTACCTTGAGGCCTTACTAGTGGCCGCAGACTGGGCAGCCAGCGCCGAAGAAGGAGGTGATAAGGCAGATGCAGACGAGTATTCAGAAGGCATTACCGATGGATTGCCAGAAGACGCAGCAGACGATTGTGGAGAAATCTCAGGAGATAGTCTCGAAGATGACGACGGCGAACAAAAAGACAGTCCGGAATAGCAATGTGATGCTATCTGGTTGCATGCCGTCACCGTTATCCTCCTATCTCAAGGGATTAGGGGTTTTCCGGATAGTGTCAGAACAAGCGGATCCTTGTGCCCGAGCAATATGGCATAGGGAATCTCTGGTGATATCTTCCTGCCTAGACGAGAACGCGCTCATCACTTTCCTAATGGACCAGTACCGCCCAACTCCGATCATTGCCCCATGGAATGGCGGGTCAGGGTTCTGGGGCAAAAAGTCGTCAACTGAGACTCTAGCGAAGATCGTGGCAAGCACGAACCCACAGATGGAGCAGTTTCAAGCCGCCGTAAGAGCCGTGCAAGAGACCATAGCTAATCTAGGACTCGTGAATAAGCCTGACAGAAAGCAGAAGCTGGACTTGATGCGTACATGCAGGGCCTCGGTGCCCGACGAAGCAGTCCAGTGGCTCGACGCGGCATTTGTTCTCAGTGAAGATAAGGCCCGATATCCTGCGCTTCTAGGGACTGGAGCAAATGATGGCAACATGGACTTCACTGCCAATTTCATGCATAATCTCACTGTTATCCTTGACCTCAACCCAGAGGTAGGAAGAACGGGCGCTGTAAAACCTAAAGGTAGAAGACGGCCCGCCTACGATATGACAGTGTCAGAGGGATTTTTGAGGGACTCTCTGTTCGGGAGTTCCACAACGCCCTTGGCCAATACTGCCATCGGACAATTCAACCCCGGGGCCGTGGGAGGCCCCAACGCCACAAGAGGTTTTGAGGCGGGCACCCTCTTGAACCCGTGGGACTACGTCCTCGCCCTCGAAGGTAGCCTCATGTTCGCCGGGTCTATCGTGTGGAGACTAGGCACGTCTTCGTACGGGATGGCTGCTTTCCCCTTTTCAGTTAACCCTTCAGCAGCAGGTCTAGGTTCTGTTAGCCAAGATGGAGGAGAAGCAAGGGCAGAGACGTGGGTCCCTCTGTGGGATAGGCCAGCTTCCTACATCGAATTGCAGCGTCTATTCGCTGAGGGACGAGCACAGGTCGCAGGTCGGCGCGCCAGAAACGGAACCGATTTCGTGAGAGCAGTAGCGGGCCTTGGAGTAGATAGAGGAGTAGGGAGTTTCGTTCGCTACGGGTTCATGAAACGAAGTGGCTTGTCTTACCTGAGCGTGCCACTCGGTCGGTTCCACGTCGCCGAACGTTCAGCTGTCAACCTTATTGCGGACCTAGACCCCTGGCTCGATTCCCTTCGAAGATTAGCAAGCGATTCAAAAGGCCCCGGTACCTACAGGCGGGCCCTTCGACAAGTCGAGGATGCAGTGTTCGATTATTGCACCAACGGGAGAGCGTCTGAGCTTTTGGACTTGCTCGCCGCCGTGGGTCGAGCCGAACGAGCCGTGGCAGTTGGCAGCAAAAGCAAAAAACCGCCTAGGCCCCTTGCCCGCCTCAGCAGCTCCTGGATCGACGAGTGCGGCGATTCTCTGGAGTTCAGGTTGGCTCTTAGCCTAGCTTCAATTAGTCACCCTGCAATCGGACGTTTTCGGAGCAATCTGCAACCTGTTGCGTTGGAGAAAGGCAGATGGAAGTGGGCAGATGACACTTCGGCAACGCCATATGGAGCCGAGTTGATAAGAGGACTAGAGGATATTCTTGAGAACAGAATACGATACGGTATAAGAGAAGGACTTCAGGCCGTACCCCTGGACTCGATCTACACAGTATCCCCTGCTGAAGTGGGCTTGTTCCTCGCCGGGCACACAGATGATAGTCTATTACTCGACTTGCTTTGGGCCGTGACCGCCATAAGCTCGGACATGAAAGCCCTCGGTGATCTGGCCCAGAAACACAGTTATCCCAGACGAGACTTGACGCAAGTACCTCGTGCGTATGCTATGCTGAAACTTCTAATGCTTCCCTCAGACTCAGTCGCTCAGCTAGCGCCCGCCGGTAGTGACACTTCAACTCGCTTTGTGATACGCCCGGAACCGTCGATCCTCTCTGCCCTTCGCGCGGGCAGGCTAGACACGGCTACCAGGATAGCAGTCAGACGGCTGAGGTCAGTTGGGATGATGCCGGTAGCGTCAGGACGCCAGGGGCAGATGACAGTGCCAGGTTTTGTGCTTCCGCCAACCCACCAAAGACGCTTGGCAGCCTCCCTCCTGTTCCCAGTGAACAACGTAAGACATTTGGCACAGCTTGTGCTCCTTCCGTCCGAAGACTCTCGATAACGAGAAAGGTGAGTGACATCAATGTTGGATTTCGGCGTATTCAGCGGCATGCCCCGGATTCTCCTAAGTGTGGATCTTCGGCCTGTCCAAGGTCATCGATTTCAACCTACGGGTTTTCCAGATCTAGGTGCGGCAACATACACCATGCCCCAAGACCAGACCGAAATGCTTTTGGTCGAGTCAGCTCAGTCCATGGCCAACAGGCTGGAAATGACCGCGTGGGATCCGGTAGCCAATGATCTTGTTCCCGCAATGAAGGGACTCCCCTATATCTGGGTCTCCTCATCATCGGGCAAGTTCCTGACTAGTTCGATCCTTGAAGCCCACCGGCTAAACTCACCCTACTTCCTGGATAGTTCAGACGGGGCATTTCTGAAAAGGCTGAAGACTGAGTTGGAAGCAGGTCAGAAGGGCGACGAACCTGAAGCAGTCGACCTGAGGCAAGCTTCTGGCGTAATCTTCAGGTACGATCCCAACTCGCTGCTGCACGGGTTGTTTCTATCTGGCAGCAAGCAATTGGCCGGTGGTAGGTACCGTTTCGTCAGGCTTCTGTCAGCCTTTATCGAGGCAGAGAACGTCAACCCCGTGGAAAGTGGCGGGGTGAAGAACGACAGGGTTAATCCATCAGGTGACACCAGGACTGGCTACGGCAACGTCCCTTTCCATAGAACAGAGTATGTCGCTTCGAAGATCAGGGCGCACTTCGCCATAGACCTTTCCACTCTACGAGGCTATGGATTGGGAGAACCTCAGGAGAATCTACTCCTGGGCTTGGCTCTCTGGAAAATCCGAGCCCTTTTGGACGGTACGCTTAGGCTCAGGACCGCATGCGATCTGATTCCCGAGAGACCCGGCGACATCGTGTTTACAGAGCCATCTGGGCTGACACTACCCTCCTTGGGGGAGCTCTCCTTGCAGCTCCCTACCATGATAGAAGCGTGTGGTCAATTCTTTGCGGAGCCGGCCATCACGAAATTGGAATGGTCATCCGGGGAAGCCAAGAAATTGGCAGGAGAACGAATGAAGAAGGATGACAAAGACAACGCAGATTGACAAAGGGGGTGCCACGATGATCGTCATCTCAGTCCGGTTTACCGCCGGGCGCTTTCACGCCACCCCATGGGGCCATCACGTAAACGAGGGCGCATTGGAGTGGCCTCCATCACCCTGGAGACTGCTTCGGGCTCTCATCGCATCGTGGAAGTTGACAATGCCCGAGGTAGAAGATGATCGCATTCTGAAACTGGTGTCCTGTCTGTCGATTCCCCCGGACTTTCATCTACCAAGAGGGATGGCAAACCACACCAGACACTATATGCCGCTTTATGAAGGGAAGAAAACGCTGATACTAGACTCATTCATCGCGGTGTCACCCGAGAGCCCGGTATACTTCATATGGAACGGTGAACTAGATGAAGAAGATAGGGCTTTGCTGCAAAACCTGGTATCGCATTTATCGTATTTCGGAAGGGCCGAGTCTTGGTGCCGGGCGGAACTGGTAGATACGTGGGAAAAGCCCAACTGCCATTGGATGGGTCCAGACGCACAGATCCCCCCCAACCGGGACCTCGTGAGAGTACTTGCGCCAAAACCGGACGTGACCCTCCAGGAACTCATGGTCGACACACTGACTATGAGAGGCAAGCAGAAACGTCTGGAACCGCCAGGAAGCGATTGGCTCCTATATGCGCGGGAACGAGAATCACTCTCCCCCCTGCCGAGGAGACCTGCAGTCCCGAGCATGTCAAGTCAGAGATTCACTGTTGCGAGATATGCGATGGATTCGATACCACTTCCCCTAGTGACCGCGACTTTGAACATCGCAGAGTTAGCTCGAAGAGCGGTCATGGCTCAGTATGGGCGAGCCAGTAACGGAGAGATAAGCCCGCTTATCTCGGGCAAGGACGCTGACTCAAACCCCCTGACAGGCAACCAACATGCGTATTTCCTTCCTACCGACGAAGATGGTGATGGACGGCTAGATCACCTAAGTATTTACATTCCGGCCGGTCTATCCGATAAGGCATGTAGGGCTCTGGCGAACACCAACATGCTCAGGGTGAAAGACGGGGTGGAAATTCGATTGCTCCTCCTGGGGTTCTGCAGAGCCGGGGATCAAGGAGCAGGTGATTATTTCCTTTGGTCGAACACGTGGCGTTCCGCTACTCCGTTCGTGATGCACCGTCACCCGAAGCGATACAGGAGCGGCCTGGCAAAACTGAAGGAGGACGGAACCCAAGTCGACGGACCAGAGGACCAAATCCTTCGGGAATGGATGCTTCGGTGTGACGGTGACTCAAGCCTGCCTCATATCATCCAGATAGATAGGCTTCCTGAATTCCGAAGCGGGAATAATCGACGTGTCTCGTGGCTTGACTTCCGAAGTGAGCGTTCAAGCTATTCCGCTCCATCCTCGGCTGGTATAGGAGGTGGCTTTCGCATCACCTTTGCGTCGCGCGTTTGTGGCCCGGTGGCTCTGGGCTATGCGGCACACTACGGGTTGGGGCTCTTCAGACCCGAGTATATGGAGCAAAGGAAGTTAGCCGATGAAAGAAAGCCTAGCGCGGGAGACATCCATTGAGAAGCTCCCACTTGTGCCTGCGAGGATCCTAAACGAGTTTGTCTACTGTCCCCGGATCGCGTTTATCGAATGGGTTCAAGGAGAGTTCGAGGAGAGCGCCGATACTCTAGATGGCAGCCTCCGTCACCGACGGGTGGATCAGGAGGTTGGCGCTCTCCCTAACCCCAAATCCTCTGGACCTGAAGATGCTACCATTCATGCTCGCTCGGTCATGCTGTCTTCCCAGACACACGGGCTTATAGCCCGGATTGACCTCATAGAGTCAGACGGGGACCGCATGGTTCCGGTCGACTATAAACGGGGTAAGGTTCCTGATGTACCAGGGAATGCTTGGGAACCAGACCGAATTCAGCTCTGCGCCCAAGGGCTGATCCTCCGTGACAATGGTTACTCGTGTACCTCGGGTGTCATCTACTACTCAAGCAGCAAGGCACGTATTGAAGTCGGGTTTGACGAAGCCTTGATGGCAGCAACGCTAGACGCACTGTCTCGGCTCAAAGATATGGCAGAGAGTGGCACTATCCCGCCGCCGCTCGAGCAAAGCCGCAAATGCGTTGGGTGCTCACTGGCGGGGCTCTGTCTGCCGGACGAGGTCAACCTGCTTTCCAGACCGAACGACTGTCGCTCGGACCACATACAAGTGAGGCGTCTTGTACCTGGACTAAGCGACATGCAACCAGTCTATGTTCAAGAGCAGGGAGCGACGATTTCCAAGAAAGGCGACGTGCTTCAGGTTAAGAAAGAGGGAACAGTAGTCCAGGAGGCACGACTGCTTAGCGTCTCGCAGTTGAGCGTCTTCGGGAACGCTCAGGTTACTACTCAGCTACTCAGAGAGCTGGGTAATCGGGACATCCCTGTATGCTACTTCACCTATGGCGGTTGGTTCACGGGTGTTTACACAGGGTTAGGACATAAGAATGTTGACCTCAGACGGAAGCAGTTTGCCTTGGCAGCAGACGAAAAATGGAGTCTTCGACAAGCAGCAGAATTCGTCTGTGGGAAGATCAGAAACGCGCGAACGATCCTGAGACGAAACGCCGGCGAACCCAGCAAAGCCACTCTAGCAGAACTAACTAGGCTCGCTTCACAGGCGAAACGTGCCTCAAGCATGGAATCCCTGCTCGGCATGGAGGGAGCGGCCGCCCGAACCTACTTTTCGCGATTTGGTACTATGCTAAAACCCAAGATGACCGCCGGTTTTGATTTTCGGAACCGCAACCGACGACCACCCGCTGATCCTGTCAATGCCCTGCTATCTTTTGTGTATTCGCTAATCATCAAAGATCTTCACCTTGCGCTCCTATCAGTGGGTTTTGACCCGCTGATGGGGTTCCTTCATAGGCCGAGATATGGAAAACCGGCTTTGGCACTGGACATGGCGGAGGAATTCCGGCCACTCGTTGGAGATTCTGTGGTCCTTACCCTAATAAACGGAGGAGAAGTTGCGCCTCATGATTTCATCGTACGAGGTGGAGCCTGTGCACTAACTCCGTCGGGCAGAAGGACGGTCATTGGCGCGTATGAAAGGCGATTGGCGACAGAAATCAGGCACCCGGTCTTCGGTTATTCAGTGAGCTATCGCAGAGTCATGGAGGTCCAATCAAGATTGCTGTCGCGACGGGTAGCCGGCGAAATTCCCGAATACGGGCCATTCGTAACAAGGTGAGGCTGAATAGAGTTGAGAAGATCTTACATTGTCAGTTATGACATTTGCGACCCAAAACGGCTGAGGAAGATGTACAAGAAACTATTGGGCTTTGGCGACCGTCTGCAACTATCGGTCTTCAGATGTGATCTTAACATGAAGGAAAGGGTGCTCCTGCAAGGAGCCTTGCTTGAGATCATGAACCAGAAAGAGGACCTAGTTATGGTTGTTGACTTGGGGCCAACTGATACTGCTGATTGTTTCGAGTTCCTAGGTAGAACGCTGTTGACTTCTGACCGCAAACCCGTGATTGTGTAGGTAAGGAGTGGAATATCGTTGATGGTCGGATCGGGCAGGCAACAAAACTGGCACGAGAGGCTATATGGTGAACAAACCCCGGCACCCTCTCGCAGAGCCTTTTCCCTGCTTAAGGGCTTGGCTGTCTATTGCCTGCTCCGAAACCTCTCAATAACCGAGTGTATTGCGTCAGCCATTCGAAGTGCATCATTTGAATGCCTGCTCAACGTGGCATAATACGAGAGCGGTATCCATGGCCGAAAGGCCGTGGCACAATTGCAGCCTGGCCAGGTGTAAGGGGGCCGGGGCCGGTCACTCTGTATCCATGGCCGAAAGGCCGTGGCACAATTGCAGCTGGTTTTGATTCGCTTGTCGCTCGTTCGTAAAATTCAAGTATCCATGGCCGAAAGGCCGTGGCACAATTGCAGCTCCGCTGCTGCCTGTATCAGTCCGTTTATCAGTCTTGGTATCCATGGCCGAAAGGCCGTGGCACAATTGCAGCATGGTCATTTGGTATCTCTCCTTCCCCGCGTGTACCAGTATCCATGGCCGAAAGGCCGTGGCACAATTGCAGCTTGGGCCCGTCCACTACCAGCGGGCCAAGGACGCCGAGTATCCATGGCCGAAAGGCCGTGGCACAATTGCAGCTTGATTGCAACGGGAGGTGAGAGTATGGCAAAACCAGGGTATCCATGGCCGAAAGGCCGTGGCACAATTGCAGCCGCTCGGCTAGGTTGCGAACGACCTCGATCTCGAATGTATCCATGGCCGAAAGGCCGTGGCACAATTGCAGCAACTGTCATCTCGGTGTGTTTGACGAGATCCACGAGGTATCCATGGCCGAAAGGCCGTGGCACAATTGCAGCGATACCAAAACCAGCGAATTGCTTTCAGATTTCGTAGTATCCATGGCCGAAAGGCCGTGGCACAATTGCAGCCCTGATGGACTCTGAGAACACGGCCGTAAGGGAACTGGTATCCATGGCCGAAAGGCCGTGGCACAATTGCAGCTGCGAAAGCACTTGCGCAACACTATCCACGGCATCTAGTATCCATGGCCGAAAGGCCGTGGCACAATTGCAGCCATACTATTCTTGGAGGAAGCGTGTCCTCGGACCGAGTATCCATGGCCGAAAGGCCGTGGCACAATTGCAGCTGTATGGTAGCCTGCACCTGCTGGACATCTACTCCAGTATCCATGGCCGAAAGGCCGTGGCACAATTGCAGCGAGCAGGCTCAGTGCCGACATTAGCGCGGACCTGACGTATCCATGGCCGAAAGGCCGTGGCACAATTGCAGCACACCCAATCCCTCCCAACCATCTTCGCAACCGTCCGTATCCATGGCCGAAAGGCCGTGGCACAATTGCAGCGTTCTTCGAGCCGACCTTTCAACCAAATTGGAAAGGTAGTATCCATGGCCGAAAGGCCGTGGCACAATTGCAGCCTTCAAGTAGAAGCCTGATTTTGGAAAGAAGCCTAAGTATCCATGGCCGAAAGGCCGTGGCACAATTGCAGCAAGCTCTCCGTGAGAATGGCCTCCGCGCCGTCGTGGGTATCCATGGCCGAAAGGCCGTGGCACAATTGCAGCGGGAATATCCCTGTTGATGAAGCATCCAACTATTCTAGTATCCATGGCCGAAAGGCCGTGGCACAATTGCAGCACGTAGCCGGGGGAAGTGTCGGGGAGGGTCCAGGGGAGGTATCCATGGCCGAAAGGCCGTGGCACAATTGCAGCGTTTCTTCCGGCTTCTTCTCAGGTTCTTTTGATTCAGGTATCCATGGCCGAAAGGCCGTGGCACAATTGCAGCCAACACCTTCAATGTGCCCCGAAACCTGCGAAGCCAGTATCCATGGCCGAAAGGCCGTGGCACAATTGCAGCTTGCCATCCTCGCGCGCGTGGGAAGGGTATAGGAATGTATCCATGGCCGAAAGGCCGTGGCACAATTGCAGCGAGACTGCGGAACAACTAAATATGACGTATCCCGACTGGTATCCATGGCCGAAAGGCCGTGGCACAATTGCAGCATCGGGATCGGAATACTTCCCGTCCCAATCCTTAAAGTATCCATGGCCGAAAGGCCGTGGCACAATTGCAGCTGTTCAGCGGCTCGGTCCAAGAAGGCGTGACAATAGAGTATCCATGGCCGAAAGGCCGTGGCACAATTGCAGCTACAAGCTATCCACAAATACAAGCCGAAGCTCATCAGTATCCATGGCCGAAAGGCCGTGGCACAATTGCAGCTTGCCATTTTGTCTGCCCCTTTCAACTGCTGTCTTGGTATCCATGGCCGAAAGGCCGTGGCACAATTGCAGCCGTCGTAAATCGGTTTCCCCTGCCGGTATCTTGGAACGTATCCATGGCCGAAAGGCCGTGGCACAATTGCAGCCTGGCCAAACGCTTTGTCTAGTTGAAAGGCTAAGGCCAGTATCCATGGCCGAAAGGCCGTGGCACGAGTACAGCGTTACGCATAACTTACCTCCTAGAATCTCGGGTACAGGTATCCATGGCCGAGAAAGGCCGGCAGCACAATTGCAGCGGCGCGGCAATCCCACATGGAGGTCAATCGTCGGGTATCCATGGCCGAAAGGCCGTGCTTTACCATTGCAGCCTGGCAGGCTAGCACGGCTAGGACGCCAGCCAGAAAGTGGCCGAAAGGCCGTGGCACAATTACAGCGCCTTGACTCGTCCATCGATCCCGGCGCTGACGTTGTAGCAGGTATCCATGGCCGAAAGGCCGTGGCACAGTACAGCCCCCAATAGCGGCGCAGGCCAGTTCCGTAGTATCGTGTATCCATGGCCGAAAGGCCGGCGGCACAATTACAGCTTAACACTGTTTCCCCAAAGGTGTAAATGCTTTGGTGGTATCCATGGCCGAGGCGCTGAGTACGGCGAGTCTTCCTTTCACGATATTCCTCCTTTCTTGCCGGTATCCATGGCCGAAAGGCCGTGCTTTAATTACGGCACTCAACATTGCGAGCTTGGTGATAGGTGCCATCGTATCCATGGCCGAAAGGCCGTGGCACAATACGGCAACGTACCGCCGCACAAACTGGGGCTTACCGAAGGCTCGTATCCATGGCCGAAAGGCCGTGCTTTAATTGCAGCTCTTCCTGCCAAGCCACGCTCCGCAGACTCGATAAAGATATCCATGGCCGAAAGGCCGTGGCACAGTACAACCAGCCTGCATTACCTCGCCTGAGGCGATCTCCTGCAGGTATCCATGGCCGAAAGGCCGTGCTTTAATTGCAGCGTGAGTAGCGATATGAGCATAGATGAACGACTCATCATTATGGCCGAAAGGCCGTGGCGCAATTGCAACAGGACTAAAATCAAACTGCTAGACAGGGTATTCCAGGGTATCCATGGCCGAAGGCCGTGGCACAATTACAGCGATCACAAGGATCTCGCAAAATGCGACTTTGGGTGGGTATCCGCGGCGAAGGCCGTGCTGTGGCACAATTGCAGCCGGCAAACACTAATCGTGCCGCTTGGTGTGTTGCTGTATCCATGGCCGAAAGGCCGTGGCACAATTGCAGCGCGCTGTCCATCGTCGGGTACCCGGGCGTACGCGGTATCCATAGCCGAAAGGCCGTGGCACAATTGCAGCGTGCGTGGCACGTTATCACTCCTCAAACCTGTCAGGTATCCATGGCCGAAAGGCCGTGGCACAGTACAGCTTGCCTGTTGGCGGGATTATTTCTCACACTACGAGGTATCCATGGCCGAAAGGCCGTAGCACAATGCAGCAAGCTTGACCCTAAGTGGTTTTCGAAGATGCGGTTCCAGGTATCCATGGCCGAAGGCCGTGCTGATACAGCTCGAAAATGTTCCTTACTCCTGCGTAGCGACCCATGTATCCATGGCCGAAAGGCCGTGGCACAATTGCAGCAACCCCAGCCAACCCCGCCCCCTTCAACTCCCCCCACGTATCCATGGCCGAAAGGCCGTGGCACAATTGCAGCGGGCTTGGCGGGAGGTGTGTCTGCGGCGTATGATTCACGTATCCATGGCCGAAAGGCCGTGGCACAATTGCAGCCTGCCGCCATGCCTTCGCGCAACCACTGCACCACAAGTATCCATGGCCGAAAGGCCGTGGCACAATTGCAGCGTGTGAACGGGCTCTCCGTGAGCAGAAGCGGAGGCCCGGTATCCATGGCCGAAAGGCCGTGGCACAATTGCAGCGCTTTTTGGGCGGTCGTGGCTTTATTTGTCGCGGGGATGTATCCATGGCCGAAAGGCCGTGGCACAATTGCAGCCAACTCGCTAGGAGACATCCCAGCTTGTGCCGCCGAGTATCCATGGCCGAAAGGCCGTGGCACAATTGCAGCGAGTGCAGCTGGTCGGGAGTGTTGAGTATCCAGGGGAGGTATCCATGGCCGAAAGGCCGTGGCACAATTGCAGCATGCGGAATGATGGCCGTGAATCCCAATAACCCGAAGGTATCCATGGCCGAAAGGCCGTGGCACAATTGCAGCTTGGGTGCGCTCGACGACTTGGACGAGGACCAGGACGGTATCCATGGCCGAAAGGCCGTGGCACAATTGCAGCCCCGCCAACGGCGCATCAGCCCGCAACATACGCGACCCGGTATCCATGGCCGAAAGGCCGTGGCACAATTGCAGCTTGCCAAAACTGGCGTTAAAGGCGTTGAACACTTCCCAGGTATCCATGGCCGAAAGGCCGTGGCACAATTGCAGCGGGCACCTAGGGCGACGAGGCTCGTAATGCGTCTGTAGTATCCATGGCCGAAAGGCCGTGGCACAATTGCAGCTTGTTGGGCATAGAGATGAGCGTCATATCGTCGATGGTATCCATGGCCGAAAGGCCGTGGCACAATTGCAGCGAGGCTCTAGCGAACCAAGGGGGGCTGCTGTGGGGGGGTATCCATGGCCGAAAGGCCGTGGCACAATTGCAGCCGCACAGCCATAACCGACAAGCGCATAGCCCAGGCCGGTATCCATGGCCGAAAGGCCGTGGCACAATTGCAGCTTGCCGGACGCCTCGCCTTCACCCTGCCTAAGCAGGTATCCATGGCCGAAAGGCCGTGGCACAATTGCAGCGTCGTGGGCGCCATCGATGCAGAGTAGATTGTGGTGAGTATCCATGGCCGAAAGGCCGTGGCACAATTGCAGCACGAGGACGGGGGTTTGTCCGTGCTTCGTCTCGAAGGTATCCATGGCCGAAAGGCCGTGGCACAATTGCAGCGAGCCGAAGGACTTCATGCCTAAACGGGAGCAGGCACGTATCCATGGCCGAAAGGCCGTGGCACAATTGCAGCTCGCCTGCCTGGGATGCCTCGTTGAAGGTGATGCCGGTATCCATGGCCGAAAGGCCGTGGCACAATTGCAGCGTGCCCACGGAGACCGCTAGGGACTCTCTGGCCGGCGTATCCATGGCCGAAAGGCCGTGGCACAATTGCAGCATCACGACTAACGGGTATGTGCGCCAGGGATTCTTGGAGTATCCATGGCCGAAAGGCCGTGGCACAATTGCAGCCCACAGGCAATCAGGACATGCGATTGTTTGCCGCAGGTATCCATGGCCGAAAGGCCGTGGCACAATTGCAGCACCTCGATCCACACGTGATGACCCTCGCGAATCGCGAGTATCCATGGCCGAAAGGCCGTGGCACAATTGCAGCCCAAGGGATACTCCCCGGCGCGTGCCCCGGGTCGGGGTATCCATGGCCGAAAGGCCGTGGCACAATTGCAGCCGGAGAGTCAAAACTAAGTGCGACACCCTCCCGCCAGTATCCATGGCCGAAAGGCCGTGGCACAATTGCAGCGGCATACTCGCTGCCCGGACCTAGCCGGAGAAAGGAGGTATCCATGGCCGAAAGGCCGTGGCACAATTGCAGCTGGATGTCTGCCCGTAATCTTGGCTGCTCAGAGGAAGGTATCCATGGCCGAAAGGCCGTGGCACAATTGCAGCAGTCGATATACTGAAGAAAGCAAAACGGGATAGCGTGGTATCCATGGCCGAAAGGCCGTGGCACAATTGCAGCCTGGCTTGGGCCGGAGATATTTGGACTGCGGTCAAGGAGGTATCCATGGCCGAAAGGCCGTGGCACAATTGCAGCGAAGCAGTTGCGACTCGGCCCGCGGCGTTTCACGTAGTATCCATGGCCGAAAGGCCGTGGCACAATTGCAGCCACATAGCCCACGCTGCCCGCAAACAACCAGACCTCGTATCCATGGCCGAAAGGCCGTGGCACAATTGCAGCCCGAATTTCCACTTCTTCTTCAGTTCTAACCAGAAGGTATCCATGGCCGAAAGGCCGTGGCACAATTGCAGCGGCAAGCTCGTCGACGATGAGCACTACCCAGGGCATGTATCCATGGCCGAAAGGCCGTGGCACAATTGCAGCCTTCTGGATGTCGCCTGCGAGGGTGCCGGTCTGCACGTATCCATGGCCGAAAGGCCGTGGCACAATTGCAGCTGGCACCTACGGCAGATTTACGACTTGAGGAAGGAGGGTATCCATGGCCGAAAGGCCGTGGCACAATTGCAGCACGCAGAACGTGAGGAAGTTGTCCATCGCCTTCTCGTATCCATGGCCGAAAGGCCGTGGCACAATTGCAGCGGCGGCTCGTACCGTCAACATGCCGTTCTGGAACGAGTATCCATGGCCGAAAGGCCGTGGCACAATTGCAGCGGCACGTTTGCTCGGGACCGGCAGCCGGGGGTGGGGGGGGTATCCATGGCCGAAAGGCCGTGGCACAATTGCAGCCCTGCCACCAGACCCTTAGCCTGGTCCGCCGACATGTATCCATGGCCGAAAGGCCGTGGCACAATTGCAGCATATTGCCTTGGGCGCACACTTGTTGGTCGTAGCGGGTATCCATGGCCGAAAGGCCGTGGCACAATTGCAGCAAGCGGTGATTGAAGCGGCCGAAGGAAAACCCGTCGGAGTATCCATGGCCGAAAGGCCGTGGCACAATTGCAGCCCGGCCTGTTCCCTTTCCTTCCGTCAAGGGTCCTCCCGTATCCATGGCCGAAAGGCCGTGGCACAATTGCAGCCTGAAAGACCTGCGGAAGGCCATTATCAGACTGGGAGTATCCATGGCCGAAAGGCCGTGGCACAATTGCAGCGTTAAATCATATCCCGCATAGCCCGGATTCGCCGCGTATCCATGGCCGAAAGGCCGTGGCACAATTGCAGCCGGCAGGACTTGTGCGCCAACAGGCAGTAAAAACCTGTATCCATGGCCGAAAGGCCGTGGCACAATTGCAGCGGGCAGCGCGGAGACAAGTGGGAGAAAGCCGGAGAAAGTATCCATGGCCGAAAGGCCGTGGCACAATTGCAGCCTGCCAATGTTGCCGGGTTGCCTGCGCGAACATTCGGTATCCATGGCCGAAAGGCCGTGGCACAATTGCAGCCCTCTACTGTCGAATTTTGGAGAATCGTGGTATAAGTATCCATGGCCGAAAGGCCGTGGCACAATTGCAGCCGGTGAAGCGTTCCGAAGCCTAGCCGCATCCTTCTTGTATCCATGGCCGAAAGGCCGTGGCACAATTGCAGCCTCCCGATGCCGGTCCTCCCGCTGCCCTGCTTCCAGGTATCCATGGCCGAAAGGCCGTGGCACAATTGCAGCGTCTTTTTTCCGTGGTACGCATACCACGGGAGGGATGTATCCATGGCCGAAAGGCCGTGGCACAATTGCAGCTTCGCTCTGGTTCACGCGCTTGCGAAAGACTCGGAAGTATCCATGGCCGAAAGGCCGTGGCACAATTGCAGCCGATGAACTGGAGAACAAGTCCAATTCGGGCACGAAGGTATCCATGGCCGAAAGGCCGTGGCACAATTGCAGCACATCGCAGAAGCTTGGTCTGTTTATCCTGCATCTGGTATCCATGGCCGAAAGGCCGTGGCACAATTGCAGCTCGGACAGTTGACCGCTGAGCCTGCGGAGGGCGAAGAGTATCCATGGCCGAAAGGCCGTGGCACAATTGCAGCCGGCCTCCTCATCTCGCACATGGTCCCATGCGAAGTGGGTATCCATGGCCGAAAGGCCGTGGCACAATTGCAGCGCTCATATCGCCATCTCTTCGAATCGTCATGATCAAGGTATCCATGGCCGAAAGGCCGTGGCACAATTGCAGCGTGGTCGACGCCACCAGAGGCGAGCCCAGGGCGATGAGGTATCCATGGCCGAAAGGCCGTGGCACAATTGCAGCACGTTGGCGATGGTTGACGCCACCATGCCCGCCCGCGTATCCATGGCCGAAAGGCCGTGGCAAAATTGCAGCATAAACCCGGATGTATCTACAAGGCCAAGACCGGCACGTATCCATGGCCGAAAGGCCGTGGCACAATTGCAGCGGACGTGGCCATGTTGCTAATGGCCGTTGGCGGGGTAGTATCCATGGCCGAAAGGCCGTGGCACAATTGCAGCAAGAGTGACCTTCCTGCCATTATTGCAGAACCTTACTAGTATCCATGGCCGAAAGGCCGTGGCACAATTGCAGCCGTTTACCTTGACAGCATGTAGATACCCACAACAATAGTATCCATGGCCGAAAGGCCGTGGCACAATTGCAGCAAGCCGGATATCGAACATGGTTGTGGAAATAGCGTCTTGTATCCATGGCCGAAAGGCCGTGGCACAATTGCAGCCGTCCTCTTCTCGTGGCCCTGAACCTGCACCCCGAAGTATCCATGGCCGAAAGGCCGTGGCACAATTGCAGCGCGAACTACGGTGAGGCCACTCAACGTCAGTTAGGCCGTATCCATGGCCGAAAGGCCGTGGCACAATTGCAGCCTGAACGATGCTATCAAGGTCGCTGTAGTCGTCGAGGTATCCATGGCCGAAAGGCCGTGGCACAATTGCAGCCAGCGTATCCCTCTGCTGTGCCAACCTGGAGTGCTCTGGTATCCATGGCCGAAAGGCCGTGGCACAATTGCAGCTCGTCAATGAGTTTCCGAAGGTCATCCTCCATGCGCGTATCCATGGCCGAAAGGCCGTGGCACAATTGCAGCTCTAGCGTCTCCTGCACGATGCCCACCTGACCGCAGGTATCCATGGCCGAAAGGCCGTGGCACAATTGCAGCGGTGAATTGGCCATACCGTTTGAACACATAGGCAAGTATCCATGGCCGAAAGGCCGTGGCACAATTGCAGCTGCGTTTGATGATCCCGCGTGGCAGCACAGAGGCGGGTATCCATGGCCGAAAGGCCGTGGCACAATTGCAGCTTAGTCACGGTTATACCACTGTGCAGGTTATAGAGACTGTATCCATGGCCGAAAGGCCGTGGCACAATTGCAGCCCTTAGTGGCGAATTTGTCTGATGAAGATATTTCCTCGTATCCATGGCCGAAAGGCCGTGGCACAATTGCAGCCGAATATCGAGGGTAATGGTAGTACCCGCAGGCGTAAGTATCCATGGCCGAAAGGCCGTGGCACAATTGCAGCTTGAGTGACTCGGTAAGTAACGTCGCCGCAAGCAGCGTATCCATGGCCGAAAGGCCGTGGCACAATTGCAGCCGGCCTGGGGCGAGAGAGTTCCAGGAGGGCCAGCCTCGTATCCATGGCCGAAAGGCCGTGGCACAATTGCAGCCTCGCTGGTCTCTGCGCAAATGACGCACAGGCCCGGGTATCCATGGCCGAAAGGCCGTGGCACAATTGCAGCATTCCGGCATATGGACGCGCTCAGGCAAATTTGACAAGTATCCATGGCCGAAAGGCCGTGGCACAATTGCAGCTAGATTGGTCCCTTCCTTGCCCAAGCATCTTTGAGAGTATCCATGGCCGAAAGGCCGTGGCACAATTGCAGCATAGTGTAAGGCAAACACAAAGGTAGGGAGTGCACACGTATCCATGGCCGAAAGGCCGTGGCACAATTGCAGCAGGGTGCTGATGATGGCCCTGGGCAAGCGGGAGTGGGGTATCCATGGCCGAAAGGCCGTGGCACAATTGCAGCGAGGTTAACGCAGACAGCTTTGGCTATGCCATGATCAGTATCCATGGCCGAAAGGCCGTGGCACAATTGCAGCAGGCACCCGACGCGATTGACCTGACTTTCGGGTGGACGTATCCATGGCCGAAAGGCCGTGGCACAATTGCAGCGCGTCTGCCCACGTCAATCCCTCCTCTTGCCTATCTGTATCCATGGCCGAAAGGCCGTGGCACAATTGCAGCCGATTCTCCGAGCCTCGATTTCTTTGAGCCTGTCCAGTATCCATGGCCGAAAGGCCGTGGCACAATTGCAGCGCGGAACAACACTCTAATGAGCGAACTGCTCTAAAGAGTATCCATGGCCGAAAGGCCGTGGCACAATTGCAGCGGCCAACCTCTGCGTCTCCCTCTCGCCTCGACGCATGTATCCATGGCCGAAAGGCCGTGGCACAATTGCAGCCCCCTGGCCTACGAGCCTATGCCACGCTTCACAGACCCGTATCCATGGCCGAAAGGCCGTGGCACAATTGCAGCGAGGGAAGCGGATAGACAACGGTGAGTGGGTGTATGGGTATCCATGGCCGAAAGGCCGTGGCACAATTGCAGCACAAGCAGACGAAGGCCAAGGTAGACGTATATGTCGGGTATCCATGGCCGAAAGGCCGTGGCACAATTGCAGCCCGTCCGTGCCGTACATCAGACCGCTGTCGTCCAGGTATCCATGGCCGAAAGGCCGTGGCACAATTGCAGCTCGCTGCGTATGCGCTGTCAGGAAACATCACCGATGGTATCCATGGCCGAAAGGCCGTGGCACAATTGCAGCAGGCGATCAGGCGTTCGCTATACTGCGCGACCTAGGGCTGTATCCATGGCCGAAAGGCCGTGGCACAATTGCAGCTGCGGGTGACGTCACCGGCACCGTTGGCGGAGTGGCTGGTATCCATGGCCGAAAGGCCGTGGCACAATTGCAGCAGACCGAGTGCTCCCCCAACTGGGGCCAGCATACCTGTATCCATGGCCGAAAGGCCGTGGCACAATTGCAGCTCGTATTGGATCTACGATCAAGACCTTGCCAACACGTATCCATGGCCGAAAGGCCGTGGCACAATTGCAGCGCCATCGCCTTTGCGCGAGACGCTTTAGCTTCCGCCGCGTATCCATGGCCGAAAGGCCGTGGCACAATTGCAGCCAGTGGACTTAACCTCTGGGATTCGAGAGGGTTCAAGTATCCATGGCCGAAAGGCCGTGGCACAATTGCAGCTTACTAGATAGGTACTCTATATAAAGAATGGTACTTAGTATCCATGGCCGAAAGGCCGTGGCACAATTGCAGCGCGGGGAGGTTAGTAGAGGTTGCCATATCTCCCGGCCGTATCCATGGCCGAAAGGCCGTGGCACAATTGCAGCTTCGACCGCCGCGCGCCTTTCATCTTCAGTCATCGCGTATCCATGGCCGAAAGGCCGTGGCACAATTGCAGCGCCACATCCGCCGTCCACGACACGCTGCTGGTGGATGTATCCATGGCCGAAAGGCCGTGGCACAATTGCAGCCCGGTTCGTCGGCGAAGTTCGTGTCGGGTGAGTCTGCCAGTATCCATGGCCGAAAGGCCGTGGCACAATTGCAGCGCCCTGAAGCCTAGGCTCACGGAGGACGCGCTAAAGGGTATCCATGGCCGAAAGGCCGTGGCACAATTGCAGCGTGGGTATAAGAGACCTATTGGCGCAATACCCAGGAGTATCCATGGCCGAAAGGCCGTGGCACAATTGCAGCAGGAACTCCGTTGCCGGCATGATGGTCTCTTTGCCGGTATCCATGGCCGAAAGGCCGTGGCACAATTGCAGCCCTACGAGCCGGAGCCTGTCCAGACTTCGGTTTCCTCGTATCCATGGCCGAAAGGCCGTGGCACAATTGCAGCGACAACGCTGCAGGCTGGACCGCTGCACTTTCAGCAAGTATCCATGGCCGAAAGGCCGTGGCACAATTGCAGCTCGTTGGGCAACGACATATGCGACGATAGGGTGGAAGTATCCATGGCCGAAAGGCCGTGGCACAATTGCAGCTCCCAGTTGGCGAGAAACCAGATGGACGCTATGACGGTATCCATGGCCGAAAGGCCGTGGCACAATTGCAGCGCTAGGTATGTCAACCGCAAGGCCATTTTTAGGTCGGGTATCCATGGCCGAAAGGCCGTGGCACAATTGCAGCTTGAAGTCTACGCTCACGGTTTCACCCCCGCATTCCAAGTATCCATGGCCGAAAGGCCGTGGCACAATTGCAGCCGCCCTGGCCGCCACCACGATGCTGCTGATCTCCTCGTATCCATGGCCGAAAGGCCGTGGCACAATTGCAGCGTTCTTCCTTCATAAGCGCTTCTTCCGCGTCGGCGCGGTATCCATGGCCGAAAGGCCGTGGCACAATTGCAGCCTGGTTAAGCGCCTTCTCCAGCCTGTCCCTATCGGCTTGTATCCATGGCCGAAAGGCCGTGGCACAATTGCAGCTTCCGATTTCACGCTATCTCCCCTCCCTCCAACTCCCGTATCCATGGCCGAAAGGCCGTGGCACAATTGCAGCGGGGAATTGGCGAATCGTCATAGCCACGGGATTTATCGTATCCATGGCCGAAAGGCCGTGGCACAATTGCAGCGACAAACCAACAACAGCGGACGCCGAGCGCAAGCGTGTATCCATGGCCGAAAGGCCGTGGCACAATTGCAGCAAAATATTCCCCCTCGCAGTTTGATATTGATGCGGAGGTATCCATGGCCGAAAGGCCGTGGCACAATTGCAGCCCCAAGCCAGTGATGAGGCTGTCGATGCCTTCCTGACGTATCCATGGCCGAAAGGCCGTGGCACAATTGCAGCCGGTTTGGCATTATTACAAAATCGAGCAGGGCAGCCGTATCCATGGCCGAAAGGCCGTGGCACAATTGCAGCTCAGAAAAGGCGTCGAAAGGTGACGCCAAACCGACAGTATCCATGGCCGAAAGGCCGTGGCACACTTGCAGCGATTCTGATATTTGCAGCCTTGGTGGTGTTGGCGAAAGTATCCATGGCCGAAAGGCCGTGGCACAATTGCAGCCAGCTAAGATGGCCTATCACTACCACAACCCGCGCAAGTATCCATGGCCGAAAGGCCGTGGCACAATTGCAGCGCGGCTCTCAGTCGCCTCTCGCCGGCCACCAGTTCGGTATCCATGGCCGAAAGGCCGTGGCACAATTGCAGCGATACTCTAGCAGATAGTCTACTAGGTTGTTGACTGGTATCCATGGCCGAAAGGCCGTGGCACAATTGCAGCCTTTCCCTGCGTGTACCATGCGCAGCCCGGGTTTGCGTATCCATGGCCGAAAGGCCGTGGCACAATTGCAGCACATCAGCATCGCCACAGGAAGCCAGTGGCACCACGTATCCATGGCCGAAAGGCCGTGGCACAATTGCAGCTACCTTCTGAGACTGTGTCGCGAACTTTCTCGGTGTTGGTATCCATGGCCGAAAGGCCGTGGCACAATTGCAGAGCAACCCAATCAACGGCCACCCCTAATGCTTCTACCGCTGTATCCATGGCCGAAAGGCCGTGGCACAATTGCAGCCGGTCTCCGTGGCAATGCAAAGCGTTATTCGGGTCGGTATCCATGGCCGAAAGGCCGTGGCACAATTGCAGCCCCTCATTTTCCGCTAGTCCCGATACGGCTAGTGTGGTATCCATGGCCGAAAGGCCGTGGCACAATTGCAGCTGGCTGCAGACAGGCCAATCGAGTCAGTCACAACCTCGTATCCATGGCCGAAAGGCCGTGGCACAATTGCAGCCAATTCGGTTACGTTCGCCCAGACGAACCCCGCGCCGTATCCATGGCCGAAAGGCCGTGGCACAATTGCAGCGTCCAGCCCGCTAAAGACGCGCTCCTCGAATCCCTCGTATCCATGGCCGAAAGGCCGTGGCACAATTGCAGCGCGCAGATAGGACACCAACGCCTCCCGCAATAATGCGTATCCATGGCCGAAAGGCCGTGGCACAATTGCAGCGCCGCATGGGCGGCCGGGACTCCGTTGACGCTCACATGTATCCATGGCCGAAAGGCCGTGGCACAATTGCAGCGCCCACGAGGGCGGGCAGTCAGGCGCGATGCTAGTGAGGTATCCATGGCCGAAAGGCCGTGGCACAATTGCAGCGCTGGATGCCGCTTTTGTCTTTGTCGCCTTGGCCACGGTATCCATGGCCGAAAGGCCGTGGCACAATTGCAGCACCACCAGGCGGCCGTCCACAAAGGACTCATATTTCCCGCACCTCCTTCAAGTGCTCGTGGACCAGCCCTTTCAGCGCGAGAAGTGCCCAATACTGAAGCCCGCGAACGGCGTCCTCGCTTTTCCCCATCCTTTCGGCCGTCTCCGCCCGTGAGTACCCCTGAGTGATTCGTAGATCGAGGACTTGACGGTACTCGTCCGGCAGCCTAGGCAGCAGTTCACGCACGACTCCCGCAAGCCCGTTATCTCCCATGGCGGCCATCTCTATAGCCGCCTCCTCCAAAGGAGACAGGATCCCTCGCACTCTCTGCCGGCGCCAATAGTCCCTGACCAGGTTCGTAGCCACGGCGATCATGTATCCCATATGGGGAGGCTCGGCATCGGGGAAGCCTTTCCTGACTACGCGAAAGCAGGTCTCCTGTGTGAGATCCTCCGCTTCTTCCCGATTCTGAACGAGCCGGTATATGTGCCTGTAGATTGCGGGCCAAGTCCTAGCGCACCATTCCCGCAGATCTTCGCCTCTGGCCCTTATCGGGCTTTTGGGCTTCGTTGATCCGGCCAAATCTCCGCGCACCTCCTTCAATAGTACAAACGCATCGGAAGGCCAAATCGTCACGATTCAATCATGTTTTCTCCTGCTAGATACTGGGGGATACTCGGGGGAATGCCAAATCTGGTCACAGGGGTCGCAGTCTGTCAGAATGTATCAGATCTCTATTGCCATCCTGCAACGGGGATTTCCTTTGGCATATCCTCCAGGGTCACCCAACGGATTACCATGGCCACGTTTCCCCAAGCGATTTTGACAAATCGCGAGCATCGCCTGCTAGGTGCGACTGAATCGCTCCATCATGGCCCAAGCCTGCGCAAGCTTAGTCCGCAGGACTCCGCCTACGACATGTTTCGACACCTTGCCTGGTTCTTCGCAGCATGATATATACCAAGGTGAGCCCATATATGGTCTCCACCTATTGGAAGTGCGAGAGGCGGTAGTCAAAACGAACCCTATTGCCAGATGGCTAGATGAGATAGCGGGCTCGCGGAAGAAAGAGCTCCTAACGGTCCTCCTGTTGTCAACCATGCAGAGCTTCCTTTGGACTATGATGGTACCGACTATTCCCCTTTTGGCTAAAGACGCCGGGGTCTCCGAACTGCAACTGGGGATGATCACAGCCATCCCCGCTCTAACAACCATCATCTCTTGCATACCAGGAAACTCTTTGGGCCTCCGGTACGGCAAGCGCACACTAGTCATCTGGAGCCAGTTCGCGGGGCTCATCTGTGGCTCGCTTTTCTGCTTCACCAAAAGCATAGGGTTCATTGCTGTGCCCCAAGTGTTCTATGGCATCTCAAACATGCTGTTTTGGCCAACCGAGACCGCATACCAGACAGAAGTCATAGTGCCTCATAGGAGGGCTACGGCTATCGGCTACACCATGGCTCTATCCAGCCTAGGAAGCATCGTCAGCCCCATTGTGGCGGGACGCATCATCGACATAGCCGGGTACAGACCTGTTTTCGTCCTATACATGGCGGTATCGGCCACCGGCATCTTGATTGCCAGGACTCTGCCGAAACAACCGTGCGATATGGAAGGAGCAGTAGTTGCGACGATACTGGCCGGATACTCGTCGGTCACAGAACTTCTGAAACGCCCTATGATCCAAATAGCCACCCTGAACACGTTTCTTCAGTTCATAACCATGGCGACCAGTGAGTCGTTCTTGTCAGCCTTCATGAGAGAAGCCAACTATTCAGCCACGCTCATCGGGACTACCGTCACCCTCCGCACAGCTGCCATGACGCTGGTACGGCTCTTCATGGGCCCGTTAGTCAAAAGGTTCGGCACGGTTCCCGTGCTTTTCTTTGGAGTATTCACCTGCGCCGTTGCCGGCGGACTTGTGCCGTTCTTCCCTATACCGGCGTTTATATGCGCGTCAAGCGTCTTGGTGGGGCTGGGTTTCGGAGTGTCGCCTGTCCTGACGTCCACCATCATCGCCGAGAACACAGAACCGCGACAGCGGGGTATATCTATGGCTCTAAACGCCACATCCACAAATATCGGGCGTTCGGCCACAGGCTTTGGGTTCGGTGCCGTGGCGTCAATGGTGGGCTACGGTCCTGCAATCGCCATGGCCAACTGCTTCGTACTGGTTGGTTCGCTCTTCACCGTATCCAAGTACACCAAGGTGAGCCGGCAAGCGGCTCTGAATGAGTAGGGATGGTGGAGAAGAGCATCCGTGAGTCGACTTCAGGGTGTTCAGAAAGCAAACACACTCGAAGCAAGAATGCGCGGTGTGGATACCACGCTCCAGGGTATCCTGTCTATGGTTGTACTTCCAACACGACTTTCGGCACCAACCATGAATCTGCAACCGCCGGTACTCAAGTCAAGAGGCACTGACACTATGAGACTGTTGCCTTTGATAACGCCTTTGAGGGGCAGCTTCTGCGTACCTTCGGGCCGGATTTCCCACAGAGCAAGACTAGGGCTGCCTGGGTCTGCCCTGAATACCCACCGACTCACCTCTGGATTATTCTCTGAAGGCAGAACATATAGGCTGACCCGAAATGCTGCGGGCTTCGCTATCTTCCCCCAGGCATCCAGGCGGATATAGAGGGAGTTATTGCCCTGGACCAAATAGAGACGTCTGATGGCTGCCGATGCGTTAGCCTGCCGAACCAAAGTCCCTCTCCTGGAATCCAGAGCCAAGGGCATCACATATTCCCACTGGTCAAGATCACCGTCAATATCCAGTTCACGCTCGATAACGGGTAGAGCCTTGGCGCTAGATCTGGCGAAAATCTCGTTGGGACGTACAAAGTTCTTCATGTACCCGCTCATGAGTTTGAATTGAGACTTATAGAGCCGAACCGCCGCTTCCTTTGCGGCCTTCTGACCAGAAGACAAAGTGAGTCGGTACCAAGTGGCGTCCCAGCGGTAAAGGATAGTGGGTGGCAACAGGGGCTTTTCCCGGGATATCACCGGCGCGATCTGCCACGCCCCGCGGTGAATGGCGTAGTAGTATAGGTCCGCACAGGGACCCCCGGCCTGACTTGTTTGGGCTACGGCAGCCAAGACAAAAGCCGACGTCGCCCAATGGTCAGCATGGGAGTCATCGGGATGTGTGACGAATACTGCTGTAGGTTCGTACTCCCTGATAATCCTCGATATGCTGGATAGTATCGATGGAGCCGTATAGGGCGCCCCAGCGTATAAGTTGTCTTGGTAGGGGGAGGCTGACGATTTGGTCGTGGGTGACGTGAAAGGACGAGCCTCGTCCCAATGATCTCTCCAGATCGCTGCAATGCCGCCATCGGGATACCCCAAGAAGATGACCTGGGAGTCCACAACACCAATGGCATTGAGCACGGCTAAGGCTTCCTTCTGCCGCTTCTGGCCGTAGGAAATGTAATCTTGGGGTTTTAGGACAGGCAGAATGTGCCCGTCTCGAGCGCCTCTCTTGAAACCGTCCCCATTTGTCATGAAGACGACCCGGATGTCCGACCCCACCGCAAGGGCTTTCTGAATGAGTCCCCCTGCCCCCAGGATCTCATCATCGGGATGAGGGCTCACCAGCAATATGCGTTGGCCAGGTACCAGCGGCAGATCGTCAAGGAGCCTCGCTTGAGCGCTTGCGCGCCTGAACTGAACGCTGTAGACAACGGCTGTTAAGGCCATCAAGGACACCGTGAACAAGCAGCAGTACCCAACCAACCGGCGTATGCCAATAGCATTCATCCTGCGGCACAGTGACATGACGGGTCGCAGGTGGAAAGATTTCCGACTATACACAAGAGCCGCGACGATCTCCAGGTACATCCTTGCGCGAGCAGCCAGACCACGCCAATAGCCGCGCTTCTTTTCTTTGGTAACGTGAGACAAGTTTGGAAGAGGGATTCGTTGTACTATCATCGGGCTCTCCCTCGCCAACCTGGTCAGCATCATTTCCAGCCCATAGCCGGCGTCTTCCAGGCGCAGACCCAAAAGCGCCGACCTGCGCAACGCCCGCTGACCTGACAAGCACGGCATGATACGGTGGGCCAAATCTGTGAAGATGCGTCCGTGGTTGAAAAGACCCACGGTCATGTCGGCTTCCCTGTTCAGCACTGGTTTGACCAAGCTAATCACATGCTCAGGGGTTAGGCCAATAAGGTCGGCGTCAAGAAGAAGCACTACTTCGTTCTGTACTTCGTCTAGCCCGGAGGATACGGCGCCGCCTTTTCCGCGCTTCTCCCGCAGCTCAATCACCCGCGCTCCCGCGGATCGAGCCAAAGACGCAGTATTATCGGTAGACCCGTCGCTGACTACGATTATCTGGGCCACTTCGGGCACGCGGAGCAAGACGTCTACAATATGGTTGACCGTATTCTCTTCATTGTAGGCAGGAACCACAACAGAGACTCTCTCCATGGGCTATGTCACCCACCTAGGTGTGCTCCGTACGCCGGTGTCGTGACATATTCAACGCATCCCCCGGGAATCCTCTCTTGACTTTAGAGAATCGCTACACAAAACAAGCGGATCCAAAGCGGCCGATCCGGTCAACTGCGGAGAAGCCTTCTCTAGTCGCTGCTCCACCTGAACCACTTTCTTGACAAGGCCGAAGATGCCAACAGAACCCCTGCCAGTACAGCTATCTCCTTGCCGAATCTTGATAGTGGTTCCCCGAACCACAGCCCCCGCAGAAGGGTCACGGCATAGGTCATGGGGAATGCATCGCCGATTCTTCTCATGGTAGCGGGCAGGATCTCCCTGGGTATGCCCGAGCCTGACAGGAAGAGCATCGGGTAGAAGATGACCATGGTGACGGCGCTAGCTGTCCGGGACGTCGGCAACAACCCTGCTAACAGGAAGCCTAGAGCAAAGAAACTGAAGCTTGCTAGGACAAAGCCTGCCGAGACAGAGAGAAAGTTGCCGCTAAACCTGAGGTTATACATGAGCTTGGCTGCAACAACCAGCAGGGTCAGCCCCCCTACGTTCATGGCGAAAAGAACGGTCACCTGGGCAGCGAGATACACTAGGGGATTCAGGGGAGTCGCGCCAAGACGCTTCAGTATCCCCCTCTCACGGTAACCCGCCATGAGCGGCACTAAGGTCATGAGCCCCGTCGTTCCGATGATCATTGCGGCCCAGGAAGGCACGGACACGTCGACCGTGCCCCGCCCGCCGAACATGTCCACGGGCTGATTGCCGTAGACACCTCCAAAGAAGAATAGCATCATGAGGGGAAAACCCAGCGTGAAAAAGGCTGCTATAGGTTCCCGCAGGTATAGCTTCATCTCAGTCCAGACTATCTTGCGGTATGCCCGCAGACTACCCATTGCTATCTGCCTCCCGTTCCATCCGGATCTCCTTGCCGGTTTTCGCCAGGTATACATCCTCTAAGGTAGGTTGCTCGGAGCGAAAGTCGGTGAAGAATACGCCCGAGGCGGCCAATGCCTGAACCACCCCGACCACTAGGGATTGCCCTGTACCGCGAAGAGAAACCCTGTCTGCTTCCACCGTTATGTCGTCCACTCCTGGTACACTACGGAGGCTTTCTGAGTCGAACTGGGATGCGCCGCCCACGATGGTAAACGACACATTCAGGCGGCCTTCCAGACTACTCACCAGTGCCGCAGGGGTGTCCAAGGACACGATTTTACCTGAATCAATAATCCCGACCCGGTCAGAAAGGTAGGCGGCCTCTTCCATGTAGTGGGTCGTGAGCACGATGGTCTTGCCGCGTTGCCTGATTTCCAGTACAAGTTCCCAGATGCTCCGCCTAGCTTTGGGGTCTAGGCCTGTAGTGAGCTCATCGAGAAACACCAGTTCAGGATCGTGCAAGAGGGCAAGGGCGATGTAGAGGCGCTGCTTCTGCCCTCCCGAGAGTTTCTGGACGGTGCTGTCCCTCTTGTTATGAAGGCCAAGCCTTTCCAGAAGAGCATCCCAGTCCACCGATTGCCGGTAGAACGAGGAAAACAGGTCGCATGCTTCCCACACTCTGAGGTTGGGCTGCAGAGCCGACTCCTGTAGTTGGATGCCGATGCGGGCCTTAAGTTGAAGCTTGGACTTTCGGGGCTCCATCCCCAACACTCGTATGGAACCAGAATCAGGAACGCGGAGACCCTCCAGGCATTCTAGTGTCGTGGTCTTTCCGGCGCCGTTTGGTCCCACCAGGCTGAAGATTTCGCCGTGCCGAACCTCGAAGGAGATTCCGTCCACCGCCTTCACAGGACCATAGGTTTTGCACAAATTCTCCACCCAGATGACAGTGTCGGAAGTCATGCCCACCAACCTTTCTAGCCAAGACTTGCGTGCCACAATGATACTACAGTACTACGAGAGTACTACGAGGCGAACCTTGGTTATCCTTCTGCGAGTCTTCTGTCGTATTAGTCTTGATTGATTCGATCATTGTTCGGTGAAGCCTGTAGAAAGCCTCCCTAGTGATGGAGAGATAGTGAAGATCATGGTATCGCCCGTTGAGGTACCTGTACTCCTTCAGGCAGCCTTCCTCACAGAAGCCTGCCCGTTTGCTCACAGCCAGGCTCCGTTTGTTGTATCCGTAGATTGTCGCGAACACCTTCCGGATAGAGTAGTGATTGAACAGGAAATCGAGGAAGATACCCATTGCGACGGCTCCATATCCTTTATCGCGGTACTCGGGACCCAGTGCAATAGAAACCATGGCATGTCCGTCGTTAGGATGGTAATCGTGCGAGTACACTACACCCATGAGGCCGTTGTCGCGGTTCTCCACAACGAAGAATTCGTGATAGTAACGGGAAAACCGCGTGTCTATGTAGTAGTCCAAATCCTTGTCGGTGTTCAGGCACGCCAAGGGCATCCAAAAGGCAAGATCGTCCTCTCTGGACACAAGAGCGGCGAAACTCTCATAGTGTTTTGAACGGTCAAACCTCTTGAGCCTGACGGTCAACATGGCCTCACCGCCTTTTCTGGCAATGCCATCACACCGCCGCACCTGTCGGGTCACCTGAGGCGGTGACCGGATACCGGGCTTCTTGGGATCATGGAAATCTGCCCCGCCCGAGTCGCCCGAGGCGGTGATGCTTGGCATTGGATTTTGGTTTGCCCTTAGTGGGTGCCGCTCATGTCAGGCGAGCACGGCCTGCATGGATTGCAGGGACTGTCAGGGCCGCAGGGCTTGCACGGCCTGCAATCCACCTCCGGGCTGCATGGTCTGCAGGGTGTGCATGTGGAACTTGGCAAGCAATCTGGACTGCACGGCCTGCATGGGGTACACCCGCTATCCGGGTTACAGGGTGAGCAGGGAGTGCAATGCGAATCGGGGTTACAGGGCGAACAAGGCTGACAGCGCGGCCCCTCGGAAGTTCCGCCTCCGCCACCATCGCCAAAGACGCCGTAAGAACGGCTGACACAAGTTATGCTAGGGTGCAATTCTCTCAGCATGTTGCACGCTCCTCTCTTTGTCTAGGGACTATGCTCTGAGATCAGCACATAGCATCAAAACGATCCCGCTAGTTCCTGGGTAACCAGAGCCACGGAGTTCCAGCGCCCGGTGTACGGGTCGTAGCAGCACCGAGGGTATTTCCCTTGAGCGCTCCCGGTCACACCCAACGCAAGGGGCCGGCAATCATGGCAGGCGTATCGATACTCGCAGTCCCGGCACACCTCGACATTGTCTTTTGTAATACTCCACTTCCTGACAAGGCCGTCGCTGATTACGCCGAAATCGTCACACTTCACGTTTCCTACGATGTCTTCCCTTGCGAATATGCACGGGATTACATCGCCTGTGGCAGTAATCGCCGCTTTTCCGAACCAGCAACTATTCCAGCATTTGTACGCGAAGTAGCTGCTGCGTGACGTCTTGAAATCAGGCTCTGTGTTGTACCGGGGCCTCAGTACGTCCTCGGAGGTGACAAGGTGGGACTTCAAGACTGGCCGGTTAGGCCTTATGGTGTCGTACCCATTATATCGGTGGCCAAGGCTTTCAACGTACTCGCGGATTCCTTGTACACAGTTTTCGTTCTGTCTCATGATAATGACTGCGACTGAGGTCCGAACACCGGCGCTCTTGAGCAACCTCAACGCTGTTTCAGCTTGTCGGAAACTGCCTCTTCTCTGGGTGACACCATCATGGACTTGGTCATTGTGTCCATACAGGGACACCCGAACGCTTGCCCCAACGCGCCCTATCTTCTCTACAATCCTCTCATTCAAAAGGGTGGCGTTTGTGAAGATGTCGATACGCTTCATGCCAGAGTCATTTGCGTAGTCAAGGACTTCTTCAAACCCTGAGAACGCCAGGGGCTCTCCCCCGATAAGTTGGACGCTACTGCAACCCAAGTCTCGAACCCGGTCTATGACCAGCCTCCAGTCGGGGACTGTCATGGCACCACCCGAACTCGGAGGAGGTGCGCTGCCAAAGGCGCCGTAGCAGTGAATACAGTGTAGGTTGCATTGGGCTGTAAGCTCAAGCCATACATAGTCAAGCCTTGGCGAGACAGTCTCGTCTTCGGGTAAAGGCACAGGCGTTTGTGTAACAAGCCCCAGGGCCTTCAGGTGTGCGAAATACTCGAGTTCTTTTTCACTTAGGCTTTCCCCCTGGAGACCTCTTTCTAGGACTTCACGGCCATCCGGGTTCAGTGAGTACACCTTGCCCTCTTCGAGGTCATACAACGCGGCGCAGACTGCGCCCTTAACACAGCGGCAGTGTTCGCACACGTACCACATCGAATGTCTCCCTCTCCTCCAGCCCCCGCTGGCTCTTTTCGCCGCTTCTGGTCTGCAATGCAAGATGGATTCCATAGGACAGATTTGCGCACTACGAACTTCGGGATAACCCAACCTGTCCCATAGACAACCTATGCCTCACTCGGTTGATTAGTACTCAACTTCTCCCATCGGAAGCCAGGATCTCAACAAGGGACGTTTGAGCAGACATGGATCGAAGGCGGGGTGAGACTAGCGCCCCGCCACTCGATGGCAGACCGCAGGAATCTGCCTCAAAAGAGGTGAATCATGCCGTAGCAGAAGGTGAGCACGAAACCAAAGCGGCATGGTGACTTGAGCGGATATCAAGTGAAAAGAGGCGAGATAAGGGCTTTTGCCAGAGCACAGCGCTACGATTCCGTTATCCGCAGCGGCAAATGGCGCGGTTATGATGTCTACGAACCCATATTCGGTCATGGAGAAGTTCATTGCGTTGGACCGCCGCTCGTAGTGTTAGTGAAAGGTGACGCAATACGTATGTCCACAGTCGAAGAAGCGTATCAGCAACTAAAAGAGAGCCGTAATGGCGAAGAAGCGGAAGAAGGACTGTAGGGTAGGGGACAGACCCTTTGTCCAGGTACTCGTTGCCCTGGCACCTTCAGTACACTTTCAAGAACAGTCCACTTGATCCGAGAGCTACAAGATCACGGTTTCTCCGGTGGGTCCTCGAACATGGAAGGCTGTTCACGTAATCCTTTCTTGGCACGAACAGTAGTGACCGGCCCATTGTGGACCCCCACTAGAAGAGGGCTTGAGTCTTGGTGCTTGGATAGGTTTGTGCGGATGTGGGCCTCGCTGAAGTTAGCGTAGCAATATGAACACTGGTGAGAACAAGTGTTATAGGCGCCGATGTCCACTGACTCAACGCAAAGGCACTCGGGACGTTGCCCTCTGTCTTTCTGCATCGACCTGTTGATACCAAAAAGATCTCGTATCAGGGCACCGTCGATGCACGCCCCATGAAGAATCCCCGCATCATCAAGGTTGAGGGCTTCGGCACAACTGTAGACCTTCATACCGTGCTTTTTCCCAATCTCACTAATTCGATTAGCTATCTCCACGAGTTCGGAATTGTGTTCAGGAAGAGCAATATCCCTGAACCTGATTCCGCTCCTCTTTGAAAGGTCCTTGAACCGACCTGAAACCTTTCCGTAGAAATCAAGAAGGCTAATCACCAACCGCTCAGTGTAGCCTTCAAGAGACTGGGCAACATTTTCCAAGTGCTCGAGAAGGTAGCTGGCAGGAGTTATGCTGCTCATTACTATAGGGTCCCAGCGCCAGATAACCTTCTTTGGCCCCACCTTCGTGCTCAGTTCCTTGAACGTATCCAGTCTCATGTCTAGGGGCGGAACGTAAGGTTCAAATTCCCGTGGATAGTCGTTCAAAGTGTACTGAAAGTAGTAGTTGTAGCCCATGCCATCGAGCGTCACCAAATGAGGAATCATTGGTTTGGGATTCTTGCTCCAGAAAACGAAGATGTCGACGTCTTCTCCATGAAGACTGTACTCTCTCACTTGGTTCGCGTTGAATGGATTGACCGTCTGGACGAAGCCCTCTCTAATCCGGTCCATAAACCATTGACTGAAGAAGGCGGGTATGTCCGTACGACGGCTAGCGCTTATGATCATCTCTGACCTCCACTTGTCTCGCCATTCAGCCTCAGATATGACAAAGCGCCCAAACGCATTGCCGGCGTATTGCCAGCACCCTCTTCCTCCACTTATCTTGCCATCCCCAACCTCTGATACCTCATGTACCACGTATCTAGCATGAGTTTTTGGTTGGTCTCTTCTCGACACTTCCTATGGTCACAGCAGATATTGTACCTCGGGCACAATGCGACACTGTCATTGATGATACCACCATATTTGCACGGATACATCAGCTGGCAGGTTGTGTAGCAGATCGTGCCGGCAGGAAAAGTGAAACAGCAGAAGCGATGTGAGGGCGGGACAACACTCGACAACACTCAATATGCCTTCTAGGACGAGGTGTCATGAATATAACTGGTCGGGCTGATAGGATTTGAACCTACGGCCTCTTGAACCCCATTCAAGCGCGCTACCAAGCTGCGCCACAGCCCGACCGCAATGGTTATTCTAGCACAACCTCGGCGAACTCACAACCGCCACGACCCCGGCAAGCACAAGACCGGGACACTCTGCCATATGCTCCGGTTCAGAAACAAGCCGCGCTCAGGTGCAATCTAAACCTTTGCCAGCGCCTTTGCTGCATAGAAGACTGCCGCAAGTATCCCATCAGAAGCATTATGCACCAACACCGGCCCTAGCAGACTCTTGGTATGATCGTACATAACAGCGTAGAAAACCCCGTGGCCAAACGCGATGAGCAATTGGGCAGGATTCAGGTAAGTTATTCGAAGCGGGAATACCGTGAAGCCTATGTGTGCCAACGAAAACACCACGGATGCAATGAAGCCTGATGTCGAAACGTCAAACCCCGTCAGCCTTATCTTGCCCTGCCAGGACCTCGACAAGATGCTCATGACAAGAGCCCTAAAAAGGAGTTCCTCGGAGATGCCCGGCATGGTGAACATGAACGAGAGGTTGCCTATTACGTTGCGTGCGGTCATCGGATGGTTTATCGCCGAAGATAGACCCGACGCCCGCATCGCCAGCCACGCACTCACGATGCTGTATATGGCGCACCCGAGGCAGTATCTCCAGAACATCGTCATGGACCACTTGCTCTTGTTGAGGTTCAGGCCCCACTGGGCGGCAGGCCGTCGCCATCGCGCCGCCAAGAAAACGATCACGGCCGCAGTCAAGAGCGTCTGCACAATATGGTGCAGAAATCGCCACGCAAACACGCCATCGGGGTCAAGTACCTGAAAAGCGCCGATAGTCGCGTCGGCAGAAAAAGATGATGCAAGAGGGATCAGGTATGCCAATGCTATCACGTAGACGAGATCTCGGACCTTGTTCACGGTGACTAGACCACCTTTTCAAAATGTTCGTCCCCACAGCCAAACATTTGACATATAGCACATAGGGCTATTTTCTGCCACAGGAATCTTGAATTGGAGGAAATGGACCTCTTTTTAAGTCCCCTTGTCAAGAAAGGGCAGTCTCTTCACCACATTTGGGCTCCCCCGTTTGTCCTGGTGTCCCCATCTGGGTCAGGCTACTCTTCACGCAAGATCCACGTCGCTACTGTAATAGTCGGGCGGACGGTTCCATAGTATCATGTCGGGATTATGCGCCAACGAAGGGGGCAACTCTCAGATGTTCTTGGGACACATCGGAATCGGGCTGGCCTCAAAGCGTCTCGTGCCGGGCGAGCCAATCGTAGCTTTGGTGTCTTTGGCCATGATGCAGGACCTGCTTGCTGTCCCGTGTATCCTATTGGCCGAATCATCTTTCGACGCCGTGTGGGCCACCCACAGTCTTCTCATGTCCCTGGTTTGGGCCGCATCGGCGGCGCTGTTAGTCTGGCTGTTTAGGCATAACCTCCGCATCGCGCTCGTTGCAGGCCTACTCGTCCTAAGCCACTGGATAGCGGACTTCATCTCCTGGCCAATGGGGTTTGGGCGAGGGCTGCCTCTCCTACTCAAAGGCTCCCTAGAGGTCGGTCTGGGTCTGTACAACACCACTATCGGTAGCCTCATCGGGGAAGGCGCAGGTTTGTTGCTGGTGCTGATAATGGTCACCCAACTGCGAAAATACCGAGCCGCCAGGCAGGCAGTTCCACCGGGAAGGTGACGTCACCAGAGACCCTCCGTTAGCGTTTAAGATCACGGTGAAGCAGGAGAGTCTCCTCGTTAGGTCGACACAGTTCTCGGCCTCAGCAGGCTCTTTGTCCAAGCGTTCGCAACGACAGTAAGCAGAGGAATCGCAATGCCAAGGGCGCGGTACCCCGCCGCCGGTCCGAACCTGCCAGCAATCGCTCCGACCATGAGTATCCCTACCACCTCGCTCACACTCTTCACCGACGTGACCAACCCCCACACTCTGCCCACCATCTCCGTAGGGGCTTCTTCTTGAATGCGAGTCATAAACAGATTGGACAGGGAAGACACGGCAAATCCCTCTATGACGCTCAGCGCCAACACTAACGGTTCCGCTCTAAAGAAAGAATACCCAAGCCACGCCACGGCAGTGGAAACCACAAACCTAGTCATCGGCTGACGCTTCAAGACATCGCCAAACCGCACCAGCAAGAAGCCCGCCAGGAGGTTCGAACCATAGTAGACTGACACCGCTATACCGAAAAACCCCGGCCCGGCTTTGAGAACGCTCTCAATAAAAGGATAGTAGATCGCGTTGGCCCCATTCTGTCCGCCCATGTAGATGCAGTGCAGAAGCATCGCAACAATCATTCCGCGGTTTCCTCGGAGATAACTGCCGCTGCCCTCACCCCGTTCACCCTGAGGAGGCTGTTCCTCTTGCATAGCCGTGGGATGAGCGCGGTCCGCGCCGTAGCTAGGAACACCCCGCCCAAGGAACTCAGAAAGTTCAGGACGAGGACTCCGTCCAGACTGACACAGCTGGGATAGGCAAGGCAAACGACTCCTCTTAGTATCCCGGAGCAAACCATAACTTTGCGTTTATCCAGCCTATCGACTACCGGGCCGGCCACACTTGAGAACAATACCCAAGGAAGAAACAGAACTAGTTGCTGTATGACAAACCCCCAGGCAGACCCAGCCAATCTATACGCATATGTGGCCACGGCAATGGTCTGGACATGCAGTCCTGCCAGCTGGATAACGTCGCCGACGGTGATGAACCAAAGCTCTTTGCTTAGCGTCTTTTCTAATTCGTTCAGCTTACCTACTGTTCTCCCAGCTTTCTGGCCCTGTAATTGGCTTTCTCCTGTGCGGCGCACCATACCACCGAGGGATGTAGGTCTTGAACCCGTCGTACCAGTTAAGCACGTTCTCAGCCTGCCTGAGCATCACGTCGACCTCCTTCGGCCCAAACGGGATAGCCCATGGCACAGACGAAAGCATGTTGCTGGCAACATACAGAGACATCAGCGGAAAGAACTCGTCGGGGATCCGGACCCGGGCACTGACATTTGAGCGGTCCCTAACGGCGATGTCCGAGCAGGTTCTGATGTCACCCACTGACTGGCCTGGATGTGCAAAGTACCCGTCGATCCTGCCAGACGCAAAGTACCTACTCACAGGCGCGCACCACACAATCCGGTTAAACTCCTCCCAAGGGTCGCCATAATCCAGTCGATTGAAGTCGATGATGCCGATTTGCCCGTCGGCGGTAACGATCATGTTGCCACAGTGGTAATCGCCATGCTGGAGGACTTGCGGCCGGCCCTTCAATAGGTACCGCAAGGAGTTGATGTGACGGATCGCCTTCCGAGCCCCGGGAACCTCGATGCCGCAGGCCTCGTAGTTTCGGATATTGCGGTCGATCTTGCGATTGAAACGCTCCGCCCAATCGGGTTGTCCAGAGGGCGCAGAGATCCGGTGAATTTGCCTTAGGATCCTACCCGCGGCACATCCGAGGTCATACTGCTTTGTCACATCAAACCCAGAAAGAGCGGTTTCCGCATCCTCGCCATCGATCCAAGTGGTTATCGTGAACACGCACGCGCCATTGTTGAATGTTCCGAAATCCACCGGCCGAGACATGAGGATGGGAAGGCCTCTCAGTCTGCAAAGAGCGTCATACTCCAGCTTTTTGCGTGGGTAGTCTGCGATATGGGATACTCTGACAAGCAGTCTTTCTCCGTCCTCAGTGAGGACTCTGTATTTGGCATCTCGTGACCAGCCTTTGGGAACCGCTTCGACCTCCTTCCATCGGCCGGAGCCGGGAATCCCTTCAACGAGACTGCTCAACTCGCCACCCCGTTTCACTGGCGTATCCTTGGAGCACGTTGCCAGGCGCAGAATCAACGTACACTTGCAGCCTGATCCCGGACTAGAGCCTCGCGGCCCTGGCCCCAGGTCCCAGCCGTTTTGAAGACTTCAACCGCACGTGCCGTGCGCGCCCCGGTCGCAGTGCCTAGGTCCCCGCCGCTCTGAGGAATTCGGAAACACGATGAACCAAATAAGGTTGGATTGCCGGGTAGGTAAGATCCGCGGGCAAAGAATCGAAAAGGCGCGTCTCCCCTATCTCTAGGTCAGGCAGAGGGCCCATCCGAATCACCTCAGCGAAGTACAGCCGCCCAAAAGTCTCGTCTCCATTGGTAGCCACCTGGTAGTCGCACACAGGCGTGATGGAGAACTGCACCGCCCCGGTTTCCTCCGCCAGTTCTCTTCGGGCTGTGGTATCAACCAGCTCCCCAGACTCGCGCCGACCGCCGGGGACCTCCCACGTGGCGCGGTTCTTGTGTCTCACTAATACCCATTTGCCGCAGGAACGAGTTACGATCACGGCATAGCGGTATTGGTTATTTGGGACGTGGCCTATTTCGAAAAAACCCACACGCAACACGTCGTAGTTCCTCGCCTTCCGTCTGGTCCGCCGCCCTGCGCAGTCTCTGGGGATTGCCGGACCCTGGAACCTGGGAGAAGACTATCATAGGGTAAGAAAGCAAACAATATCGAACGATGCGGCGAAGAGGGATACGGGGAAAGTAATCAGGTCAGGAGCCGGGCATTCGATGCTGCAGGGGGACGAACTATGATTCTAGGACACGTCTCACCACGTCGAGCACGAATGCGGCTTCCTGGATGGCCTGATCCGCGTCTTCTAAATGGTATTCCTCTGTCGGAACGAAATCTTCTGCACCGTAGAAAGCAAGCTCGCGTTCCTTCCGGAGCCTTTTCGAAATTGTGCGGATTTTGTCAAGTTCGGCGCGGATTGGCTCGGGAAGTAGGTCGCTGTTGCCCTCAAGCGTCCGTCCAACATCGTGAATTTTGGGTACCTCGACTCCGACAGCCCGAAGCAATGACTTGAGAGTGAGCTCCACCACGCTCTGAGCTTCACGAACAACGTCGGAATAGGCCTCGCGGTCTCTGTAGAAATCGAGGGCTTCCAGCCGCACAGCTGCCTTTTCGAGGTAAGCCTTCGTCAGTTCATCTGTTCTCACAGGCGAATCCCTCCTAGGAATCGGTTGGTGCGCCATTCCCAGGTATTGTTGCGCCGCACTCGGTACGCTCCCACTTGGCGGAGCAATGCGGACATCGACTTGACAATGAGGGCTATGATTCCTTGGGGATCAAAGATAACGATATGATTGTCGACTAGGTCGTAGTAGATGGGCTGAACCAGCTCCGCTTCGGATACGGTGAGGATGTACGGAGAAAGTTCGCACAGGAGATTCTCTTCGCTGAAGAGCCTCTGCGCGAGAGCATCATGCTTCATCTCTATTTCTCGTATGAACTCGACGAGGCGGAGGCGGCGCCCGGGAGCGTCTTTCAAAACGATCAAAATATCCAGATCCGAATCCTTGCGGTTCTCGCCGCGAGCAAAGGAGCCAAATAGGGCTAATCCAAGCAGGTTATCGCCGTAATGATGCATGATCTCCCGCAAAACCGCATCCAGAAAAAGGCGATGCCCATCAGAGTAGGCTTTGAGGTTCCTCACCGCCGCTAGCACGCTCCGTGCCACCTCCTTTCAAACCTGGGATTCCCAAATTCATCCTACATTACTGGGGCAGACTAGACAACCTGACTTGAGGCGAGCGTTTTCGAGAAGGGTCTTCCCGTTTTCCACGACGGAGGGACACGCAATGCCCAACTGCGCAGGAGAGACAACCTCTACATCTAGACCAACCAAAGCCCGTCGCATTTCCTCTGCCTTGCCTGGATTCCCCGTCCCGTAGAGCAATCTCAATAGTTGCGCCTTCTTCCGTTCCGCAATACCTACGCAAATCTAAAAGGAGACTATCACAGGGCAATAACACCGACAATAGGCGGAATTTAGCCACCCGCCCACTGCCTTCCTATCCCTCGATTATCTTCACCGCCCTATCCAGCATCTGGTGCCCGGCCACCACGCTGTAGAACCGAGTCTCTGAGAGACCGATGTTTGGGTCGAAATCCTTCCGCCCCGCTAGCACCGCTACAGACGGAACATGCGCCACGTGGTCGGCCACCGCATTTAGCGAGTCCCAGCCCGTGTTTGCGTAGTTGGCGAGGTCTTTCGCTCTTCTTCGCTCTCTGAGGTCGTTCCTCAGAAGATAGATGTTCTGCTTCCGGGGCTTGCTGGAGGAAGGCGGGATGGGAATAAGCTCGTTGACTATCCTGTTCCAGCGGTTCTCGTCGATCGGTATTCCTGCCAAGGTGCCGGCCTTCTTACTAAGGTGTTCCATGTACGAACGGGCCAATCCGAGGGTCTCACGCGCCCCGGAGACCTTCCGGAAGATATCTCCCACATGGGCGGCCGTCCAAGTTCTCGGCGCCCCATGAAGCGCCAGATTGAGTGTGTTTGCGCACACCACTCTGACGGGCGTCATAAGGGCTTTGACCGACGCCTTGCCGCTGTGGCTGTTTGTGAAAAGCAAATATGGATCGATTCTGTCACCGACAATGCAATGTTCGCTGGTCATTCTGGCTAGTAACCACACTGTCTTGCCCTGCCCCAGGGAACCGGCCGCCTCGTACCTAATGTCCCCTCCGCCGAGCAGCTGGTCTACGAAATCGAAGGCTTCTTCGTTTTGAATCGGGCGATAGCGCTGGCTGACAACCCCAAGCACTCGGTTATCGGTATGCCTAACTACCCCTAGCCGCTCCTGCCCATCGACCCACCGTCCGCCACCCGCCTCAACGGCCAATGGCCGTAACGAGACCCGCCAGTTCAAGCCGGACATCTCCAAGGCGTCACGACTGGATGGAGCCATAGTCACCACCAGTCCAAGTCTGTGCCACGGCACCTTTCGTACAGAAAACATTGTCTCGACATACGAGGGCATGGCCTGTTTCACCTCCATCACAATAGATGAAGAACCTGACAGCTTCATGCTAGCAGGTCTGAACCGTCACACAGTGTGGGGAACAAATGTTCATAAACTAGATAAGAGTGCGAAGATTATCTTCCCGAAACCCCGCCGTACCAGTTCTAATACGCCAACCGCCGCCACCGGAAGGGCTGCTCTCATTAGTGTCGAACTCCACACCGTCTATTTCAATGGTCCTAATCTGCTTCAAATTCCACCGGTTCTGGCGAGCGTATTCCCGGTAACCTCGCCATCCGGTAGACATAGACAGCCATGAATACTCGGCCAGTCTGGAATCATCTTTGATGTATTGGCAGATCGCACCGGGGCCGTACACCCCTACCTTGTACCGGCCCCCTGCCTCGACGAACACATCGTTCACCGCATTGAAGTAATCTCTAATGGCGCCTTTGGCTTCTCCATCTGTGGCGTCAAAATCCACGGCAAAGTAGATGGGCGTCTCGCCGGGCTGCCATATGATGTCCCGGGCATATTCGTAGGCCGCTTTGCCGTTGGCAGCGCCAAGCGGCTTGCTGAACCTGCTAATCGCGTTATTGTAGTCTTGAAAGACGCTGACGACCCATAAGCCTGAGTCCGACAATCGGTGCGCCTCTTCGAATCGAAGCTTCTTCGAAAGCCCGCCGGTGCAGTAGTAACGCGCCACGAAGGTATATCCTGACCCGATGATGGCATCTATTATGGTCTGGGAACACGACGTGGCTGTATCTAGTCCCCTTGCCATTTGGCATCCCACCTTCAGACTGGCAGGGCTCCCATGTTTGGGACGAAGATAGTTGACATAACATCATACGCCGTCTTGGCCGCAGGTGTTACTTCTCCGAAACCGCTGCCTGAGGCTCTGTATACGTCGAAGCAGCACAGCGAGGCTAGAACTGGCGATGAAGGTGACGGTCTGCAGTGATTGCTGAGTTGCCAGTACAGCGCAGGGCAGAAGCACGCAGGCAGCAATTGCGCTGGTATCGTGGTCGCGAAGGAAGAGGTAAGATAAGCCCCAGAGCGCTAGGCCTGAAAACGCCACAGGCCAACCGGTCAGTCTCAAAGAAGCCCCAACGAAAGTGGCTAGGCCTCCTCCGCCGTGAAACCCCAGCCATACAGGCCAGTTGTGTCCGGCTATTGCACAGGCCGGAGCTAGAGATGGCAATAACCCATAACCGGACGTAACTTCACCGATGAGGGCTGATAAATAGCCTTTTCCCATATCGCCCAAAAGAGTCAGCATGCCGGGCATCCAACCAACGCTTACGGTCACGTTGGTTGCCCCGGCGTTTTCAGAACCCAACGTGCGAATGTCTCCACCACCAAACCACCGAGCAAAAAGGTAAGCATTGGGAACGGACCCGACTAGGTAGGCGAGAAGCAGAGACCTGAACACTGCGTCCCCTCCTCATACGAGACTCTGCACCGCGGCCTCACGACTACCATATTCGGCGTGTCCTAGTGTCAGTCAAGTGTAATGGTTCTATCCTTTCTTGGCATAGTGCTCGAACCAAGCGACAATTCTCTCAACCCTATCGATTTTGTGGGTAAGGCGCGCCAAGCCATGATATTCGCCCGGGTACCTCACGAATACCGCTTCCTTGCCCAGCCGCTTCAGGGCTGTGTAGAACTCCTCGCCCTGGGAAGTGGGGCACCTCACGTCCATCTCGCCATGGAGCACCATGAACGGCGTTGTCACGTTCTTGACGTAAGAAATGGCCGAACGGGACAGTAGCTTGTCACCATTATCCCACGGATTGCCGTCGAAGTGGTGTTCGCCCGTAAGTACGATATCTTCGGTAGAGTACATGCTATACCTGTTGGATATGATGGCGCCTCCCACTGCCGCTTTGAACCGGTCTGTCTGAGTCACTGCCCAACTGGTCATGTAACCGCCATAGGACCATCCTGTCACGAACAGATTGTGTGGGTCGGCGATACCCCTTGCGATGACTTCGTCGACTCCGGCCATGAGATCCAGATAGTCCTGACCGCCCCAATCCCCCACAACCGCTTTAGTAAACTCCTGGCTGTAGCTTGTGGAACCGCGAGGGTTGATCCCCAGAACCGCGAACCCCTTGGCCGCCAGTGTCTGCCACTGGTGGATGAAGTTGGGCCCGTAAGCCCCTGCCGGACCTCCGTGGATACTGAGGACCAGCGGATACTTATGGCTAGCCTGATAGTCCACAGGGTATGTCAGAAAACCTTCTATATCCCAGCCTTGGGCGCCTTTGAACGCAATACGTTCCGTCCTGCCCAAGGAAAAGTCATCAAGCCATTTATTGGAGTGAGTCAGGCGAGTAAGAGACGTGTCACCCTCGATAAAAGAGAAGAGGTCCTCGGTCTCATTGGGCGATCCGACCTGGAAAACGAACCTTCCGGCGCCGTAGTCGAAGGCCACCAGGTTTCGCGCATCTTCTCCCCAGATCTCGGCGGGCTCGGCCTGAGAGCCGCCTTGCGCCACTCTAGCCCTGTACAGCGACCCCGCACCCCCTCGGGCAATCAGGAATAGCAGTGTGTCATCGTTTTCCCACTTGAATGGAGGTGCGCTACCGTAGCGGACGTCTGAGCCCGACCCTGCCCCAAGCGGCCTGTCCAGCTTCTTTGTCAAACATCTGGCATCCCTCTGAGAAAGCGGAGCGGGGGATTGATGGCAAGGCTGTCCCTCAAGGTCTTCTAGGAACTTCTTGACATCGATAGCCCATAGACCCGGCAGCGTGGAGCCCCCGCAAGACCCATCGTGGCCGGCGAAAGCGATTTTGGCCCCATCTGGCGAAAAAGACGGATTGTTGGCCGGACCATCGCCCGAGTACACGCGAACCAAACGGCCCGACTCAACATCGACCAACCATAGGTCGTGTTTCTGAAAATAGTCTGCGTCTTCCCTGCGGAGCGCCACAAAGACTAAGTACTTGCCGTCAGGAGACCATGCCAGAGAATCGTGATCGAAATCTCCGTTAGTGATACGCCTAGCCTTCTGCACCTCGTCAGTCTCTGGCGGCTCGTAGGGAACCGGCACCAAGAACACATGGTTTCTCAGATCTCCCAGATACCCGACGCCATCCGCGCGATACTTGAACCTGGTTATGACCTTGATGTCGGAGACCTTAGGGGGATCCTCGGAGGTTGAGTTGCCCGGTTTAGGTCCTTCTAGAGCCTGTCTGGCTTGGGATAGGGCTCTCTCCCGATCCTTTTCGGGGGCGCCGGGGTACGGAATCCAGTCGTCGGCTTTGGCAAACTCCTTCGATGTAAACGCTATGGATCTTCCGTCCGGCGACCATGCAATGCTACGCACCGCCTGTTCTGTGGGAAGATGCCACCCCTCGCCGCCATCGACGTCCATCACCCATATCTGCGATTTGCCTGACCGATCGGATATAAAGGCAATCCTTTTGCCGTCATTGGACCAACGCAAATGTCTGTCTTTGCCGCTCTGGGTGAGCTTCTTGGGATTGCCGCCCTTTGATGAAACCATCCAAAGGGATGTAAGCGCCTTGTCACTCTTCTTATCAGGTACCGATAGGCTATACGCAACCAAAGAACCGTCGGGCGATAATTGGGCGTCGCCCGGGCTTTTGAACCTCATGAGGTCTTCAGGCTTGAGAACGTTGCCCATGAACTATACCTTCTTTCTCTTTCTTGTCAGCGGCTTCTTCATAACCTATATACGACCAGTATCTCTCGATGCCTGCAGCCTCCTGCCGACACATCTTCCAACCCGCCCAATCGGTCACCGTTTCCATGTCCCTCAGGAACTGCCCTCTAGCCGCAGCCAGGCTGCGTCATGCGTTAAGCGAGGCAAGTTTGGCGCCCCTTCCATCCCAAGGAGTTTCGAATTGCTCTGTAGAAATGAGCTCCTTGCGGAGGAGATGGTTCCGGTGAGAAGCTGCTGGCAGAAGTTCTTCAGGTCGCCGCTGACCGGGAGACCCCTTTCTTACAAAGGCGAGACCCAAGACGGGGTCTGGACCAACGGGGTACTCCTCACCCGAGCAGGAACACAAGTTGCCTCGGTGAGCGACGGCATAGTAGACTTCGTGGGCGCCTCCATCTCCAGCCGGAGTTTCGTTGCCCAAACACGCCAAGGCGGCGTTTCCTCAAATTGGCAAGGCCAGGCGGGACTTCTCGGCCAACCTGCCTTTGCGGAACTCGCCGGCGCTGCAATTGAAGCAGGCAGGGCCGTGGGCCCCATTCTTGAGATAGGCGCTGGACCCGGCGGCGGAATGATGCCTCTCATGCTTGGACTACACCCGGAAGCCGAGATCCTGGCCAACGACATAGAGACTGTCGTGATTTCGGAGCTTTCCCGGTTCCTCAGGACAAGCGTCGCGGGACCCAACGTGTCCTACGCCGTGTTTGATGCCTGCAACGTCCCTCTCGTGGACAACTGCGTCGGTTGCGTAACCTCCTTGGGCGGATTTTCCAACATAGAATCCCACAGGGAACTGGCCCTAAAGGAAGCTTGCCGCGTGCTGAGCCCGGGCGGGTTGCTCGTTCTAGTCGACGGGGATTTCATGGGCATCGACGGACTCAAACTGGCCGATAGGATTCTGGATAGCGCAGGATTGCCCCCCGACCTCGCCACTGGCATAGAGCCCATGTTCCGGGCCATGATGCACGCCATATCCACCCCGGTGCACGAGTTGGTGCGGGCTGTGGGATTCGCCGTCAGGCAGGATGAAATAGTTTTCAGGAAAAGGATCAGCCCAGCCGAGTCGGAACTTGCGCGCCTCGCTGCTCGTTGCGGCGTAACCATGGATGTCGAGTTCCACGGGATCATTGGCCGGAAATAGCAAACTGTGTTACCATAGCCCACTATAGGGGGTGTCCCAGTCGAATCCCAAAACCCGCAGGAGCGGCATTGAACTCATGAGAATCGTCCTGTTCATCATGGTTGTGTCTTTACATATTGCAGGGCCTTACCTGGAGACGCACTTCTACACGGGCACCCTGAACTGGCAATTCTCAAACCTCGTTGACGGCGGCTCCCGTCTTGGCAGCATCGGCTTCGTCTTGATAGCAGGGTATTTCATGTCCGGTTCCAAGAGCCGGCGCCCCGCGCGCCGCGTCTTGAATCTCCTGCCGCCGCTAGCGTTCTACTGGCTCATGTACTTAGTTTTGTACTATATGGATGCCAGAGCTGCAGGCACCATGGTAGGGTCTGGCGCCCTAGCCCTCCACGAGACCCCGGTCTTTCGGGCAGTCATGGACTTCTTGAGGGCCGACGGCCATTTCTACCCTCTCTGGTACGTTCAGGTGTTCATAGTGACCTACCTGTTGATCCCTTACCTCAACGTTCTAGTGGACGAGCTCGAACAGCGAGAACTAAGAAACCTCATCCTTGTGCTCTTTTCGGTCACGTCTGCCATCCCCACATTGGTCTACATAACCAGCATCCAGTTCTATCGATTCGACTTATTTAGCTCCAAACTCGGGCTTTTCGTCACACTCTATTTCATCGCCGCCTACATAAGGAGGTACGTGAAGACAAAAATCAGCGCCGGCCGCCTCTTCCTGATGTTCTTAACCGGGGAGTTTCTCATAGTCTTCCTGACCTTCATCTACAACTCCCGGTACAGCCCGCTGATCTTCTTCAAGAAAGTCGTGGGAGTGACAATGACGTATCCCTTCTCGGGCTTTCTGGGCAATTTCTACGAACGCAGCAATTCCCTGGTGATGGCCACCGGTGTGGTGATGCTTCTGTTCTTCCTAAAGCTTGATATCTTTAGCCCAACTATCAACTGGGTGGCTTCCAAAACATATGGGGCGTACATCTGCCACGTGTTCTGGATCAACATCCTCGGGCGCCATTGGCCGATATTCTCCCATCTCCCCTACGTGGCGGCTACGACCGCGCTAATCATCTCGGTCATCGTGTGTTCCCTGGCGACCGAATGCCTAAGGCAGTGGCTAGTGGGCCTTCTGGGACCCTTATTCCGCAGGAAACCTGCCTAAGAGAGAGTGGGGTTACCGCGCTTGTATTCTCACGAAGTAGCCGGGCTCGGCGTTCCGACGGGTCGAAGTGACGAAGTTGACCGACACATCGCTCACAGCCACCCCCGCTCCTTTTCATGAAAACCACGGAACGTACATCTCGGTGACGGATAGAGTGCGCAGCATTTTGGATACCATCTCTATCTTGCTAGGCAGGAAACAAGGCGAGTTGCCCTTGTCAGCACATGGCCCTGCATCCGGCCCCTGGTTCTGACGTCGCCAGTGCGATCCGCGAAGCCGTAGAGCCTCCTCGGACCCCAGTTCCCTTGCACCTTCGCAAACACAGCAGGGACCGCTGTACACCAGAAGGGCACACTTCTTCCGCATCATAGCATCTTTGAACTGGGCTCGCGCGTCTTCTACCATGACCTCCGCCGAACTGGCCGGAACGCCAAGAATGAGGCCTATCTCAGAGTATGACAACCCTTGGATGTCCGACATGGTCAGAAGGTCGCGAACACCCGCGGGGCACTCCTCTTGCAGGCAACTGTGAATGCATCGGCGGAAAATACTAGCCGAAGCGAGATGCTCTGTATCGTAGAGTCTTTCGTTCTTACCTTCGATGCCCGTGAGCCTCACCGTCCATTCTAGAATCCAATGCGATGCTTCAGAAAGGATGCAGGTACCCTTCTGAAGAGTTGTATGGCGCAACCCGCTTTTCCTTCTGATTCTCGAAGGTATTTGCTGCGATGCTGAAGTACACTAGAGGAGCGGCCCAGACACCCAATCCCGACCTGGAAGTGGTGGCTAGGCGTGTGTTCAGGGGTCCGTAGCATTCAAATCCGCGGGAGGCAAAGACTGTGAGCAGGGAAACACTCCGAGAACTTCTCTACAGCGAATCACTGGCCGACTCTTCTCATATGGCCATATACGCGCAAAAGGCGGATGCCGCACATTTCGCCGGAAGAGCCTGCCTTCGAGTAGAGAATGGGCTACTCATGCTGAATGAACCAAGCATGACCTCAGTGCGTTCGGGCAGGGTTGAGGTGGATATCGCCGCGGAAGGCCCGTGTTTCCCGGGAGTCGCCTTCCGGATCGCAGATCCCGAAAACTACGAGATGGTCTACAGCCAGCCTCATTCCTCTGGCCAGTGGGATGCCCTCCAGTATGACCCCGTGTTCAACGGCTCAAATACTTGGCAGATATACCACGGCGAGGCGTTCCAGAAACAAGCCGAAGTCCCCATGGGAAAGTGGTACACCTTTTTCGTTGAGTTCTCAGGCAGTCGAGCCAAGGCAGGCTTGCTGGGCCAGGATCCTCTGCTCGTGGAGGAACTGGCGACATCACGATCAACCGGAGGCATCGGAGTGTGGACGTACCTTCCTGCGCACTTCGCTAACCTGAGAGTCTATGACCTGGCATTTCTCGATTCCGTCCGCATCACAGCCGAAGGACCCGCTGCGCCCACCGCTTCCGCATCCCAAGGAATCATAACTGACTGGCTAGCCCAAGGCTACGGAGTGGTAACATGCGAACCCCACGGCATTCTCAACCTGAACAGATACTTCGCGTTGTCGCAACGGGAAGTCGTGCTTACCAGGAAATTCTCACTAGACGGAGAAACCACCGTGGCCATGTCCTTTGGCCTAAGCGACGACCTCACATTGTCCGTTGATGGACTGGCCCTATATGCCACCACCAAAGCGTTCCGGCCGACAGCAGGACGCCAAGGGCGAGGTTACATCGAGCTTGGTACTTGTCGAATGACAAGGAAGTTGTCTGCGGGGATCCACAACCTCGAGATCAAACTGAAGGTTACGGAACCCTTCGGCTGGGGGTTAGTGTTTACACTCGCGGGTGAAGGATTGAGATTGCTTCCGGCATCTCGGTGAGACCCTCGACCCCTTAGCGCCAGCATTCCTCTGAGACTTCAAGCCTAATTCCTGATCACCGAATTCTTCTGGCCCAGATGACCCAGGCCCATAGTGGCTTACTGCCGCTGTGGGGTCAGGGGGGTCACCGTAATGCATAAGCGAAGGAGCCGCCCCCGGTACATGACACCGAGGCCGGCCCCTTGCTTCGCTTCGCTTCGCTAACTTGATGTTATCTCGTACGCTACAAGATTATGCAGATGAGCCCGCCAGAACCCTCGTTGACCACCCGACCAAGAGTCTCCTGCATCTTGGCGCGGGCATTCTCGGGCATCCTAGCAATCTTGCCCGTGACGCCCTCCAAGACGATGTCTCTCAAAGACTTGCCGAACAGGTCAGTGGCCCATATCTTCTTGGGATCATCCTCGAACTTCTCCATCAGGTACGATACCAATTCCTCGCCCTGCTCCTCAGTACCGATGACGGGATTCACCTGCGTTTCCACTTCCGTCTTTATCATGTGGATAGCAGGCCCCTTTGCCCGGAGGCGTACTCCGTAACTCCTGCCCTGCCTAACCATTTCGGGTTCTTCGAAAGCCATGTCGTCCAGAGTCGGCTCTACGATGCCGTAGCCGGTCTCATCTAGCTCCCGCAGAGCCAACTCGAACTTCTCCAAAGTCCTCTTGGCCGACACCAAATCCCCCACCAAGTTCAGCACGTCAGACTTATCGGTCAGCATAAGGCCGGTTCTCTCGCCCATTACCTCAAGGAAAGCTTCCTCAGTGGTCTCCAAGTCCATCGAAGCGACTCCCGTGGCCATGTTCACCTTATCCACCGTAACTCGGGCCACATGATCCACGGCCCCAAGCCGCATCACACATCCGTCGATGTCCCTTACCCGCTTCACAGAGGACACAGCATCTTTTATGCTAGCCTCAAGATCGCTCCTGAGCCAATGAGACATGGACAGCGTCTGCACCCATTTGGGTATTCTCACATTCATGTCCTTAACCGGGAATTCGTACAGGACCTGCTCCATGATCAGAGTGATGTCGTCCTGGTTCAGCTCCAGACAGTTGGCGGGGATCACCGGCACCCCGTACTCTCCCTCCATGTCGGTGGCCAGATCCGAAACCTCCTTGGAGTAAGGGTCTCTGGAGTTTAGGACTATCACAAAAGGCTTTCCTAATCCAAGGAGTCTTTCTACGACCCTTTTCTCGGGCTCCACGTAGGAAGCCCTCGGGATATCCACGATGCTTCCGTCGGTGGTTACCAAGATGCCTATTGTGGAGTGGTCGGCTATGACCTTCTCGGTGCCCGTTTCCGCCGCAGCCATGAACGGAATCGCCTCTTCAAACCAAGGCGTCATGACCATCCTGGGTTCTTCGCCCTCCATGTACCCCTGGGCTCCTTCCACGGGGTAACCGGTGCAGTCCACAAGCCTCACGTCCAGCGAGAGATTATCCCTCACATCTACTCGCACCGCTTCATCCGGGATGAACTTGGGCTCCACGGTCATGATGGTCTTGCCAGCCCCGGCTTGGGGCATGGCGTCGATGGCTCGCTGCTTGTCGTAAGGGTCGGTGATATTGGGCAGTACGAAGAGTTCCATGAATTGACGGATGAAGGTGGATTTCCCGACACGCATAGGACCTACGACGCCAATGTAGATATCGCCTCCTGTGCGTTGGGCGATATCCATGAAGATATCGAATTTCTCCACCTGACTCTCCCTCCTTAGCGCGTTCAGAAATCTATATGCCAAGCTATCGGGTAACTTGCCCGGCACAGGGCTCTTTCTAGGAGATGAGTTGCGCTCGATCACACATGGAAGATATGAGGGAAGATGACAGGCTAGAACAGTCCACATAAAACAAGCTCAAGGTGCTGGAGCAAGAAACTCTGTGACGGTCCAGAGATCAGTTCTGGAACTTCCACTCAGATTCGGACCGCCGCTCCCTGAGCATGATCTCCTGAAGACCCTGGTGGGCAGGTAGACGTTGGTACAAGATCCGGTACATGACGCTTGATATTGGCATGGCCACGGAATGGGCGTCGGCCAACTTCATGGCGCTTTTCACTGTAGTGAGGCCTTCTACGGTATAGCCTGTCCGTTGTATGAACGATTCCACAGACTCGCCGCGCCCCACCGCGATGCCGGCCTGACGGTTCCTGGAAAGGTGCCCTGTGGCGGTCAGCACGAGGTCACCTAGACCCGACAGACCCGCAAATGTAAGGGGATCGGCGCCCAAGGCCACGCCAAGCCTGGCCATCTCGGCAATGCCTCTGGAAATCAGAGCCGCCTGAGCGTTGTGGCCTAACCCCATTCCCTCTATGATCCCGCAGGCTATGGCAATGATGTTCTTGAGAGAGCCGCCAAGTTCAACCCCGATAGTATCCCAGTGAGTGTAGGCCCGCAGGTAGTTCGTCATCAAAGCCGACTGCGCCCTTTCCCGAGCACCTGGGTCCGTTGACGCTACCACCGTGCAAGAAGGCAGCTTCTTGGCAACCTCTATGGCGAAGTTGGGCCCCGAAACAGCTACTATCCTCGAACCAAGCCCAGGCGCTTCCTGAGCCCACACCTCAGTGGGTCTTTGAACCGTATCAGGGTCGAAGCCCTTTGTGGCGCTCACCAACACACAATCTGCAGGCAGCAGAGGAGCAAACAGACGAGCCACTTCCCTGAATCCGGTGGACGATATGGCGGATACAACGATAGATGCGCCCCTAACTGCCTCTAGGGGATCCGAGGTGGCGACAACCGACGGAGGCAACTCCATATCCTGGAGTCTGATTGCTCGGTGCTCTTGGTTAATGTTGTTGACCACTGACTCGGTTCTATCCCACAGCACTACTCGGTACGCCAAGTCCCCCAGAACCATGGCAATAGCGGTCCCCCAGGCCCCGGCCCCAAGAACACACGCCTTCCTCACTGTGAGTCCCTACTCTTTCCGGCAAAAACCTTGGTCTCGGTTCCCGATATCAGCCGCCCGATGTTGGAGCGGTGCTGGTAGGTAATGAGGCTGGCTAACACGAACACGACGATTCGCGTGATGGCATCCTGTCGAGAGACCAGCGAAAGGGCAAACACGCTCCAAGCGCCAACGAGGCTTCCTAAGGAGACATACCTAGTAAGAGCCACCACCAACACAAAAACCAAGATCGCCACCGAGAGCAGAAGCGGATAGGCCACCATGATGACACCTGCAGAAGCAGCCACGCCTTTACCCCCTCGAAATCCAAGGAACACCGACCAGTTGTGGCCGGCGATGGCCAATGCGCCGACAATGAGAGCCCCAACCGTCCCCATGCCCAAGTACCGGAGTCCCGCGTAAGCCGCAAGAGCGCCCTTGCCGAAATCCAAGAGTAGAACGGGTATAGCGTAAGATGGGCCAAGGGTCCTCAAGACGTTTGTGGCACCTATGTTTCCGCTGCCCTTCTTGGTTATGTCCACTCCGGCCATCTTGGCGGCCCAGTATCCAAAGGGAATGGAGCCCGCCAGATAGGCCGACACGCAGACCAGGACTTTCACCACGCCGCCTATCACCGCCTTCTCGTTCTCTGCCTCTCTCTGAACTCCATGACTATGGGCGATCCTTCGAAGCCAAACCGTTTTCTGATCTCACTGTCCAGGTAGCGCTGGTACATCTCGGTCATGAAACTCGGGTCTTTAACAAAGAATACCATACGAGGGGGCCTCTGTCCCACTTGAGTTCCGTAGTAGATTTTTGCGCCCTTAGGCGGGCGATTCATCTCAGTAGCCTCGGTCAGCAACTGGTTAAGGGCGGACGTCTCTATTCGCCGACCGTACTCTTGGTATACCTTGGCCACTTCCGGAATGACGCGGCCTACACCCTCGCCTGTAAGGCAAGATGTAAACAACACGTTGGAATAGGCAATGGGGCGACACTGATAAAGCGCCGCCGAGCGATACTGGGCCTTCATGGCTCCTCCCACAAGGCCAAGGTCAGTCTTGTTGACAACGACTATCGAAGCCTTGGCGCTGCGGCGGATAAAACCCGCGATGCGACGTTCCTGGGCAGATAGCTCCTGGGTGCCGTCGATGACTAGCACCGCCACGTCGCTTCGCCGGATGGCTGTTAAGGCACGGCCAACCGACAACTCCTCGAGTTTCTCCCCAATAGCCTTGGGTCTCCGGAGTCCTGCCGTGTCAATCAAGATGAACTCTGTGCCCTCCCACAAAAAAGGAGTATCCACCGCGTCCACAGTAGTGCCGGGCCGCTTGGATACGGTCATGCGATCATCGCCCAAAATTGCATTTACCAAGGACGATTTGCCCACATTGGGCTTCCCTACCACCGCCACCCGAATGGCCTGAGGCTCTTCTTCTCGCTCCAGAAGTGGACCCGAAGCGCCCTTGACCTCGTTTCGAATTTGGAGAAGGCGATCCAGAACGTCGCCAACTCCCAACCCGTGCACAGCGGAGACGGGAAAGACCTCGGGGAATCCCAGACGGTAAAATTCTAGAGATTTCCTGTCTTGAGCTTCTACGTCTGCTTTGTTGGCCGCCACCACCAAGGGTTTCCTGGTCATCCTGAGTAACTCAGCCACTTCGATGTCGTCTGTGGTGAGGCCTGCCCGAATGTCCACCACGAATACCAAAGCATCTGCTTCCGCTACCGCCTGCTGGACCTGAGACTTTATGGCCTGCACCATGTCATCGTCCGAGACCAAGTCTAGACCGCCTGTGTCCATGAGAGTGAACTCTTGGCCTCCCCAGCGACAAATCCCGTATAAGCGGTCTCTGGTGACACCGCTTTCCTTGTGGACTATAGACGCGCTGGAAGCCACCATACGGTTGAAAAGGGCCGATTTGCCCACATTGGGGCGTCCCACTATAGCGACTACAAATTCATCTGTCATTTTTGTCCTCTCCCGGCCGAAGCGCACTTAGGAGGCCCTCCGGAGTTGGCTCCACCAAGACTGTGGTCAAACCGGTTACATCCCTAATGTCCTCTGGCGTCATGTTATCTAGAAAAAGGCCGTTGAAAACAGATACGCTGGGAATGAGCACCGAACCATACGTCTCTCCCCTTCTGTGAGCCTTTAGGAGAGACTCTAGGACAGACGCCAAGATATCTTGACCCGTCAATAGCCCCGAGCAGGTAACGGAGCGGCCGAAGAAAATGTTGGGCACACTGCACACAGAAACCCGATCCGAAAGTCCCAGACGCTCTACAGCCCGCCGGACCTCCCCCAAAGCCATCTCGCCTGTAACGGCCAAACTCTTTGGGTAGTCGAAATTTGCCGAACCGAGGGTGTCCCTGTCTGGCCAAGCCCCTACCCTGCCTGCAGCTTCCTCCAACTGATGCCTAAAATCCGGGATGTTCCCGATGCCGTTATCGTACTGGTGAAAGTCCCCGTAATACTCGTAATTGGGGAAATCACGCCCGGCCGAGACGTAGAACTCGTCAGCCCCGTACACCCAATTGTCCCGGCGCTTCTTGATGACGGCGGCAGCATACTCTTCTAGGAGATCCAGCGTTTCACCTGCCCAGGTACTATCCATGGGCCGAGAAGGAAGGTTCTTGCGGTAGATGGTGTACACCGCAGGCACAACCCCTACCGAAACCAAGTCCGGCCCGAGAGAATCCAGATCGTCCAACGTCTTTTTGAGCACGCACCCGTCATTGACGCCTCTTTGAAGGACGATTTGCACGTGAATCTCAATGCCAGCGTCTATCAGCCGCATCAAATGGTCCATGATCCGAGACGCCTCGGGATTTCTCATGAGATCCTTCCTCACCTCTGGGTCTGTGGCGTGCACCGAGACCCTCAAGGGGGAGAGACGCTGTTCTTCAAGACGCGCCCAGTCTTCCTTGGATAGATTGGTGAGACTCAGGAAGTTGCCGTACAGGAAGGACATCCGGTAATCATCGTCTCGAAGGTGCAGACCCTTTCGCATGCTCTTTGGTATCTGCCTTACAAAACAGAAGGTGCAATCGTTACTGCACGTCTTTACGTTGTCGAATATGGGATCCCCAAACACTAGGCCCAACAGGTCATCTTCATCCTTCTCTATCTCAAAGACCCGCTCTTGGCCATCTTCAGAGAGGATTACTATGGTCACGTCTTCCTCGGAGATGTAGAATCGATAATCCAGTTCATCCCGAAGAGCGTGTCCATTCACAGATATGACTCTGTCGCCGGGCTTGATCCCCACGTGTTCTCCGAGACTATGCTCCTCCACCATGGCGATACGCCCGCCCTGCAGTTGGTCCATGTGACCAGGTAACCTCCCCTTTAGGCTGCCCTTGATTATCCTTCCACTTTGCGGAGAGGTCAAGACATGAGTCTACGGCTTCCTGTATGTCGGGGAGTCTCTTTTTCAAAGATGCGCTGATAAGTTTCCGTCCAAAGGATACCAGCCCACAGCGTCGGGATATGAACCCTCCGAGCCTCGCCTGTGAATCAAGATACCCTCTCACTGCGCAGAAACACGCCCGGGCATTTGGCGAGGATAGCTCAACCAGATCGCAAATGGCCATTTCAAGAGGCAACGAGAGCCATCCGGTCCCCAAAGCGTACACTTGGGCGCCCCAAGGGTCGGTACCTAAGAAACAGGGCACTCCGATGTCCCGGTAGAGACGGCGGTCAAATTCCGGAAGCCCGCAAGGGTCGCCGCCCTGGCACAGCCTTCCCAGGTGCATAGAACCTGCCACAATAGAGGTGTGTGTGCCTGCGTAACACAGGTAGAACACTCTCGGCGGAGGGGAATCCTGACTGGAATCCCGATTGGAATACATACTGAGTACGTTTTCTACGGTCCTGGCGGCAATACTTGAGGGAGCAAAGCCCCAAGCCAGGTACCAATCGCCCACTTTGGCCGCAGAACCCAGGGAGCCTTGCCTTGCCTTTTCCCAAGGGAGGTCCTGGGTGCCCGTCACGGCCTTCAGTTCCAGAAAAGCCCTAGCCTTTTTTCTGGCCAGAATGTACCGGGGAAGGGCCCGTGTCAATGCTTGACCACGATTAGAACCCCATCGCCTAGATCGTGGACCGCGCCCTGAAGGATGCGGCCCAGGTATCGGGCTTTCTGCTGCCTGGCTTGCTCGTCTCTGGCTATGAAAACGGGAACGCCCGCGACTTTGGCAAAGTCGTCGGTTATCGCGCACAAAACCGTCTTTTGAATGGTAATCTCCAAGGCCAATCATCTCCATTGATGAGGTTGGGCACTGCGATATGGATTAGTCCCGGGCCAATCTCCCCGCCCTTGATTTCAGGGCGGTTCCTCTGGCCGATTCAAGCACCGGCGTCCGCCTCAATACCTCCAAGAAGGGTCCCTCATCCTTTTCCATGGGCACCATGTAGATGCCGACCCTGCCGGTCTCTAGGTCTCGCTTGGCCTGAGGCGTGAACTCCGGGGTGTCGAGGTCCCGCCTCACCCCCAGTATTGAACCGAGATCGTGCAAGATGGCCTGCCGCTGTCCCGGACTAGCCAGAGTGTCCCTGGCCGTATCGTTCTTGGCCGACAAAATGGCTCCCAGACCATGCTTTTCTATGATCTCCCTGGATTCTGCCAAACCCACGTTCATGATGTGCACGTCGCCAACGTACAGATCGGCGCCTTTGAAACCGAGGGGAGCGCTTTCCACGGCCACAATGTCACCAAGACGTTCTTGTCGCATAAGGAGCGCCCCGAGCAAGAAAGCCAAGGTGCCAAACAGAAGCCCGGTCCACATTGAAGACAGTTCGAACCCGCCTGAAGCCGCTGCGGCGACGAATATGACAATGTAGTACCTAGCTTCGAAGGTTCTGGCAATGTTCTCAATGTAGTCGGAGCCTCTGGTCACCAACTCGTCATCTTCCATGGCCTTTAGGGAGTCCCGTTCCATTCCCCTGATGTCCCGAAACTGCTGAGCAATAACCAGGAAAAACGTCACAGCCGTCCATTCCCTCTCCAGCAGGGCGGGAATCGCCACGGCCCCTGCCAAAGACGCTATGAGCCCTAAGAACAGATGGCTTGTGTAAGAATGAGGGTAAGTCGGGTACTGCCTGTAATCCGACTTCAGCATAGAGACTCTTGCCAAAGCCCCCATGAGCACGCCCAAGCCTATGCCGGGGCCGTGAGGGAGCGTCAATGCTCCGGAGGCCCGCCCCGGTCGTCTCTGCCGCCGCCTACACGCACTCCTCCAGTGCCAAACCAGCCCAGAATCTTGGCTTTCATCTCATCCCAGCTGCCGGTGGCGATCCACAGATAGACGAAAGCGCCGGCCACGGCCAACCCCAGCACCCATCCGATGGCTTTTCCGGTTCCTCTACCTGCCCCTCCAGGGCCGCTAGTCGCTCCCAAAAGCCCGGGAACCGCCGAAGCTACCAGTCCCACTCCCCTCTCAGCCGCTTCCCTGCTGGTCTTCTCGGTACCCAACTCCAGAAGGAGGGCACGGTCGTACAGATCCTGATTGAAGTCTGCTTTGCCAAGGAAGATGCCCTTGATCAGCCCCGAGGTCTTGCTGTTCACCGCGTCTCTCAAGCGTCTTGCAAAATCAAGGTTGGCGTTCATCTTAGGGTTAGTTCTGCCGATTACGATCATGCACTTGGCGGCTTCTGCGTTGCCGACATCCTTTAGGTAGGGTTCGGCGGGGCCCGCATCCCGGTGCACATCGAACAAAGCCAAGGGTTTCTGTTTGAGAAGTTGGGTGGCGGTTCTCCTTGAACGGTCATAGGCGCCGGCGTCGTGGGGATCGTGGAGAGTTTTGTCGTGGACGGCCTTCACACCGGATTTCTCCAAGCTATTGGCCATGGCCGAGCCGACTTTGATAATCCCGCCTCCGCCCGGGCGAGAATCTCTGCCGTCGGTCGGCACATAGGACTCGTCTGAATGAGTGTGATAAATGGCTACGGTCCCGCTTTGGGGAGCCGCGCTCAGAATAGGCAACACCGGCAGGGCTTCCATTTTCCCCGTCAGTTTGGCGCTTGCCACATCTCCTTCTATCCGGTCAATGGTATAGCGGTTGTCATTCTCGTCAATGTACTCATCACCGATTGAAAGCATGTGGCCTGTGGTGAACAAGGTGCGTGACGACTCGTCCACCACCGTAAAGTAACCGTCTGTCCTTTCATAGTAAGGCGAATCGTTGGGAGCCGAAGCCTCCCTTGCGTTATTTGACCAGTACACATACGATAAGAACCCCAAAGCCACCGCTACCACCAAAAGACCCAGAACCCGTCTATTGCTCCTCATGGTCATGGCGTTCCGTCTCCCCTTTCGGAGGCTTCACTACGTGCTCTCTAGCCTCGCCAACCAGTTCCATTAACCCCACAGCCAGCACTCCCGCAATCACAGTGGCATCGAACGTGCCTGCGCCCCCAAAGGAAACCGAACCGGGAGTTCTTGTGATGGCCAACTCAGCCCAGTGAATGATGTCAGAGATAAGGATGCCTCCAACGCCCCCGACAAAAGCAGCCCTTCGAGACCGGCCGCTAAGGGCCGCGATAATGCCCGCGGCGATTCCAAACATGATCATGGGGCTAAGGCGCATGAACTGCTCTTCGGGATTCATGACCTTGGTTAATCCCCACACCACTAGACCGGTGACCACGGCTGAGACAATGCTCCTGGATTTCTCTTGGGCTTCATCGGCAGTGGCCACAAGCCATATGGCCACAAGGAGGGGCACCAATGCGCCTCCTACGTTCACCCTGATGGGAATTGCGCCTCTAGAGATATTGATATCCAAGAAGGTCCCTGCGGCCATGGCTAGCACTATGACTAGAGCCGCTCTGTCAGATAGGCGCATCCGGTCAAGCACCCGGTGTAGAACGCCGAAGAACACCAGGATAGCCACGAGGATCAGGACTATAGTTCCCACTGGCAAACCCACAAATAATCCCCCCTAAGTGTCAAAGTCTAGGTTTTCCAGGGGGGATGCGTGTCTATTCTATGGAAACAATCGGGTCGGGGAGGTGTGGGAGGAACAGAGAGGGGACACGGACACAGCACATCATCCCATGGGGCTGCGCTTACAGCACTTTGCTGAGAAATGCCCTGGTACGCTCATGTTTTGGATTTCTGAAAAACTCCTTTGGGGAGCCCTCTTCGACAAAAACCCCATCATCCATGAACAACACCCTGTCAGCCACCTCACGCGCAAAGCCCATTTCGTGGCTGACTACTACCATGGTCATACCATCTAGAGCCAGCTGCCGCATGACGGACAGGACTTCACCGATCATCTCAGGGTCCAGTGCGGACGTTGGTTCATCGAACAGCATCAGCTTCGGATGCATCGCTAGAGTCCGTGCGATAGCTACTCGCTGCTTCTGCCCTCCGGACAGTTGATCCGGATACTGGTCGCGCTTGTCCGCCAGCCCCACCTTTCGTAGAAGATCAAGCGCCTCTTCTGTAGCGGCTTCAGCGTCAACCTTGAGCACCTTTCGCGGTGCCAGAACAAGGTTCTGCAACACCGTCAGATGAGGGAAAAGGTTGAACTGCTGAAACACCATGCCGACGGATTCTCTTACCGCGTTGATGTTGGTCCCATGTGCAGTCAGATCAACGCTATCGATGAGTACGCTTCCAGAAGTAGGATGCTCCAGGAGGTTAAGACACCTGAGAAAAGTACTCTTCCCGGAACCGCTGGGTCCAATGATGACAACGACCTCGCCCTTCTTGACCTCAAGGTCCACGCCCTTCAACACCCGGAGGCTTCCGAAGTCCTTTTTGAGATTCTTAACTGTGACCACGTTTAAGCCCCCTCTCCATTCGCCCAACAAGCCGGGAGAACGTCAGCGTCATCACCAAATACATCATGGCGATGGTAAAGTAAGCTTCGAAAGGCCGGAAGCTGCGTCCCGCCATCATGTTGGCCCTCATCATCAGGTCTTCCAGGCCAATAACCGACACCAGACACGACTCCTTGAGAAGAGCGATAAACTCATTTCCAAGAGGCGGAATTGCTATGCGAAACGCTTGGGGCAGTACCACATACCGTAGTCCCTGAGTGTAGGTCATGCCCAAGGACCGGGCTGCCTCCATCTGTCCTCTGTCAACTGACTCGATTGTGCTGCGCCAAATCTCCGCGACGTATGCCGCGCAGTTTAGCGTAAGCGCTACCATGGCATCAACAGACCCAACAGGCTTGTACTTCAGAATCTGAGGAAGGCCAAAGTGGATAAGGTAGACTTGCGCTAGAAGCGGCGTCCCTCTGATGAAGTCGACGTACCATACGCAGGGAAGACGCAGAGCCGGATTCTTGTGAATCCGGCCCAGCGCTATGAGCAACCCTAGAACAGAACCAAACACAAACGCTGACAACGTAAACTTTAAGGTGACCCCAATCCCCATGAGAAGAAAGGGAAGATACCGTCGCACAACCTCGACGTTGTAGGTCAAATCGACCCCTCCTTCTCTCTCCTAACCGAATTTGCCCTGCTTGCAGATACTCCATTTCTATCTCTGAATCTAGAGCTATTTATCGCCAAAGTACTTATCGTACAGTTGGTCGTAAGTGCCGTCGGCCTTTATCTTGGCAAGTCCTTTGTTGACTAGTTCATGAGTGTCCTTATCGGCTTTTCGCATGGCAATTCCGTAGTACTCAACCGTAAAGGCAGGTTCGGGAACGATAATACTGCTTTCCGGGTTATTCTTCAGATACTCCTGGATAACCGGAAGATCTGACACTACGGCATCCACGCCACCCGCCATAAGCTCGGTGAACACATCGGCGGCGTTCGGAAGACGTTTGATGGTTACGCCTTTCTTGCCACCATCCTTAAGCGTCTGATCCAACTTCTGTACGGCAAAATCAGCAGTGGTGTTAATCTGAACTGCCACGGTCTTCCCGGCAAGATCTGTCACGGTCTCTACGGGAGATCCGTCCTTCACAGCCCATGCCTGCCCTGACGTGAAGTAGGGATCCGAGAAAGCGACTTCAAGCAGTCTTTCATCGGTAACGGTCATGCCAGATACTATTAGGTCGCCTTCCTTGTTCTGAAGCGCCGGGATAAGGCTGTTCCAGTCGATGTTCTTGTACTCAACGTCAAAGCCGGCTGCCGCGCCAATCGCAGCAATTAGCTCGACGTCAAACCCCGTTGGCTTTCCGGTCTTTTCGTCGACGAACTCAAAAGGAGCGAAAGTTGCCTCGCCAACCGCGATAAGCTTGGGCTTTGCATCGGAGCCCTGCGGATCAGGCTTCTTGGCCTCCTGAGCGCAAGCGACAAGGCTGAGCGACAACACTAGTACACAAATCAGTGCGACAAACCCCATGGTTTTCTTCACTTCACGGCCACCTCTTTTATCTGTACTTGAGTTTGGCCCGAACATTGGAACTCGGCCAAACTATGTACAACAACTACACACATACATACACCTTATTGCATAATCATGCAACCAAAGTTTCGCGAGACGAGCACAGGACATTAAGGAAAAGGTCCGCTAGCCGCAAGCGCCCATGCAAAGCACACACAAAAGCGGGAAGCCTTTCGGCTTCCCGCTCGGTATTCTGTTGAGGTGGGCGGAACTACTCGGGCTTGCTCTCGCCGCTTGCCTCGATCTCTTCAGGTACCTCAACGGCCTCCTCAGGTGTCTCTACAGACTCTTCGGGTGTCTCGACGGACTCCTCGGGTACCTCGACGGGCTCCTCAGGTGTCTCGACGGACTCCTCGGGTACCTCGACGGGCTCCTCCGGTGTCTCGACGGTCTCTTCAGGTATCTCGACGGGCTCCTCGGGTACCTCAACGATCTCTTCAGCATCTTCATCTTCTACGGGCAACTCCGTGGAATCTGCCAAAGGCTCCACTTGGATCTCGGTCTGATCCGCCTGCCTGATTGAGAGGCTAATTCGCCGCTCATCGGCTCGTACCCGCAAAACCTTCACTCTGACCTTGTCGCCTGAGTTGACTTCCTCTTCAGGCTTAGTGATGTGCCTGTCAGAGATCTCGGAGATGTGAACCAGGCCTTCTACCCCCGGCTCCAACTGCACAAACGCTCCGAAAGGAGCCGTACGAGTCACTTCACCGTCAAGTTCCATGCCCAGAGGGTACTTTTCCCCGACATTGTCCCAAGGATCTGGCAGTACCTGCTTGCGTCCAAGAGAAATCTTGCCTTTCTCTCTATCGACGCGTAGCACTTTAACGTCGATCTGGTCACCCTCGTGAACCACTTCAGACGGATGCCTAACTCTGCCCCAAGAAAGCTCAGAGATGTGGAGAAGGCCATCTACCCCGCCAAGATCTACGAACACGCCAAAATCAGTAATGCCCTTGACTAACCCTTGCCTGACTTGACCCTCGGCGATGGTCTCCCAAGTCTCTTTGCAGAGTGCTTCGTGCTCTTCCTCAAGCACGACCCTCTGGGACAACACCACGCGGTTCTTGCCGCGGTCTAGTTCCAGAACTCTCAGGCGAAGGTTTCGCCCAACGTACCTGGAAAGATCATTCACGTAGCCCCGTTGAACCTGAGAAGCGGGGACGAAACCCCTTAGCCCCACATCCACCACGAGGCCGCCTTTGACTTCCTGAGAAACAGGCGCCTCAATGACTTTGCCTTCACTGAAAACTTCCTGAAGTTTCTGCCATGCGCCTTCTTCGTCTGCTTTGCGCTTGGAAAGTCGTAGGCCGCCCTCGCCTGAGTCGGAGCTCTGAACGTAGACCATGATCTCATCGCCAGGAGTAAGAGGTTCTGACGAAAACGCACCCTTGCGGTCTAGTTCTGACGCCGGGATAAGACCCTCGGATTTTGCCCCTACATCCACCAGAGCACCGTTGTCGTCAACCGAGACTACCCGGCCCTTTACGATTTGGCCTTCCTGCAAAGACTTGAAGGACTCGTCGTACAGTTCCTGGACAATCTCAGCCGCGCTCTTGCCAGGGGATTCCAATTCCACCTCGGTTTCATTTGGCTCCGTGGGCGAAACGCTCACCTCTTGGGGCGTGACCTCTTGGGGCGTAACCTCTTCACACTTGGCTTCTTCGCACTTGGCCTCTTCAAGCTCTTTCTCCAAGTTGGACTTTTCTAGTTCCTCCACTCTGCCTACAACCTCCTTTATAACCCGATCGGGAGTAGATGCTCCTGCTGCAATCCCGACCCTGCTCTTACCCACTAACCAGCCGGCTTGGACGTCACCGGCGGATTCAACCAGGTATGCCTCCTTGCCACTATCCTTAGCAATCTCAAGAAGCTGCCTGGTGTTGGCGCTTGTCCTTCCCCCGACCACTAGAACTACCTGGCATGTTTCTGCCAGTTCCATTGTGGCGCTCTGTCGTTCGTGGGTCGCAGTGCAGATAGTATTCGAGGACTGAACCGAAATACCTGCTTTCTCTAGCGCTTCCACAATCATTTCCACTTCCTGTAGCCTGGATGTGGTCTGAGCAAGGACCGCTGCCGAACCTTCATGTAACTGAGCCAAGACCTTCTGCAGATCGTCCAATGACTTCACACAGACTCCAATTTCGCCCGCGTGGGACAGTATTGCCTTAGTCTCCGGATGATTCTTGTCGCCAACCAATACCACGGGGATTCCTTCACCGGAATACTCCGCCGCCTTCTTCTGCGCCCTGCTCACGAAAGGACAAGTGGCATCCACTACCCTCACGCCGGGATTGATCTTGGCGAGATCCTGGCGCACGGTGCCATGGCTTCTCAGAACTAGAGTCCCTTGGGACACTTCTTCAGGAGAAGCCGCCGGTGTAGCGCCCCGCAAGGCCAATCCCCTAACCACTTCAGGGTTGTGGATTATGGGACCCAGCGTGAACACAGGGTGCGGACCCTCAAGAAGAGCTTTCTCCACCAGGTCTATGGCTCTCTGAACCCCAATACAATATCCTGTGCACCGGGCAAGGACGATTTCCATTCAGGCTGCCCCCTCCGACCAGGGGCCATGGTAAAGACCGCTTATGGATTGAGCGATCTGCTTTGACCCTTCATCAATATCTGTGGTAAGCCGTCCCGTATTAGGGGCCAAGTTCATGGGTTTTCCCACGGCCACCAAAAGGGGTCGGCGAAACTTGAACTTCCCTCTTATGGCTACGGGGACCACCGGCACGTTGGCCTTGATGGCGAAAAGGGCCGCGCCGCCATGCATCTCCCCAAGCGTTCCTGCTTCCCCTTTATTCCTAGTACCTTCTGGGAAGATCCCCAGGACCTCGCCTGCTCTAACCCTGGATAGTGCCTCCCTGACAGCCCCCACGTCGACTTTTGCCCTGTCTACCGGAAATGCGTGAATTTTCCTCAGGAGCCACCCGAACATGGGGTACTGAAACAGCTCTTTTTTGGCCATGAAGTGGACATCCCGGGGGCACAGCATGGCCAGCAACACGGGGTCCCACCATGAAGTGTGGTTGGAGCAAAGAACAAAAGACCCGTCCTTTGGGAAATGGGACGTTCCATGAACCTTAAGGTTGAAAAAGACCCTTACGATAGCAGCGAAAATGAACCTCACGAACCTGTAAAGCAAGCCGCCTTCGCCTCACAAAGTGCCACTATCTCGGCACATACCTCATCTACAGTCTTTTGTGTCGTATCTATTAGGTGGGCACCCTCCACTCGGACCAGTTTTCCCCACTCCCTCTCCAGGTCCTTCTGGTCGCGTTGCTCCATCTCTCTCAGGACTTCTTCCCATTGAAGGCTAATTCCTCTTTCCTGGAGCTCTCGCCAGCGACGCCTTGCCCGTTCCGGAAGGTCTGCAGTAAGAAACACCTTAACCTCGGCGTCGGGCACAACCACGCTAGCAATGTCGCGCCCTTCCATGACGACGCCACCCTCCAGGGCTATCTTGCGTTGGGCATCCACAAGAACCTCACGCACAGGCCGCATCATGGCCAGCACCTTAACTGCCTTGTCGGTTCCCGGTTCCTTAAGCCTTTCCGTAACCTCGACACCGTCAACCCACGCCCTAAATAAGCCGTTATCCTCCCTGACCCGGAGTTCCACCGCCTTGGCCATATCGCCAAGAGCCTTGGGATCATCCATGGAAATGCCCCTATCCATGGCCGTAATGGCTAACGCCCTGTACATGGCCCCAGTATTTAGGTAGAGATAACCCAACTCCCGGGCCACTCTGCTAGCCACCGTGCTCTTGCCTGCTCCTGCGGGTCCGTCTATGGCGACCCTAAGCCTTCTCGCCCTTGATGTGCTATTCATCGTACCCCATTATTTCGCGATAAAGAGAGAGATTCCCTCCGTCACCCAATCCTAATGCGCCCGATTAGGAGGATGCCTCGCCCTTTGGCCCAAGTGCCCACTGTGGGAAACGAGATTTTCTCGCTCACAGCCGAAACCAGAACGTTCCCCTCTCCCTTTTCCCAGAAGACTTCGATAAGGTCGCCTTGTCTGCAGGAGACCGCCCCATCGTCTTGTGTGATCTGTTTGATGGCCCGACCGTTAACCAAAGCCCAGACTTCGCCCTTGGGCTTTGTAAGCAGCCTGAGGAAAACCATGCCTTGGGCATCCCGGCTGTCTTGGTCTTCCCAGATACTACCAGACTCAAGCCATGGTGTAACGGGCTCTCGGAGTCCTGCCATGACTCGGGCAAGAGGTTCGCCTTCTAGTCGTATTGACTCATTGAGAAGCCTTCTCACTTCATCGAACCGCAGAAGCCCTTGGACGATGGCAACGAAACACAGAAGCGAGGCCACAAAACGCACCAGTTTTCCCCCGAAGCCTTGTTCCACCTGCTCTCCTCCTAATGGGGATGTTTCCCGAGACCAAACATTCCTATAATGTATAATTTCTCTTGAGAAGACATTCCAGCCAGAAGACACTGGGAGGTGTCCCGTTATGAAACAGATAGACATCAACGCCGACACAGGTGAGGGCTTTGGAAGGTGGACCATAGTTGACGACAATGAGCTTCTCTCCTACGTCTCTTCTGCCAACATTGCCTGCGGAATGCACGCTGGAGACCCGGTAGTGATGGATGCCACTGCTCGGGCGTGCGCGGAAAAAGGAGTGGCCATTGGGGCGCATCCCGGTTTTCCCGACCTCCAAGGTTTTGGCAGGCGCAATATGGCAATGACGCCAAAGGAAATCGAGGCTTTCACCGCCTATCAGATAGGCGCTTTGAAAGTCTTGGCCGATTCTCTTGGCCAGAGACTCACCCACGTGAAGCCTCACGGCGCCCTGTACAACATGGCCGCTTTGGACATGGAGATAGCCCTTGCGGTGGCTAGTGGCGTTGCCCGAGCCTGTTCTCCAGGCCAGGATTTGATACTTGTGGGGCTTGCTGGGTCTTTCAGTCTGGACGCCGCAGACAAGGTGGGCCTTCCAAGAGCCCGGGAGGGTTTCTGCGACAGGGCGTATCACACAGACGGGAGTCTTTTGAGCCGCAGAAAGCCGGGCTCGGTCCTCCACGACCCCGAAACCATTGCCGCTCGAGCCTTGGCTATGGTGCAAACCGAGAGAATCATGTCGGTAGAGGGGACCCCCGTGGACCTTCAGGTCGATACAATCTGCATACACAGCGATACCCCCGGCTCAATCGAGATAGCCAAGGCAGTGCGCCAAGCCCTAGATCGTGCCGGAATTGCCGTAGGGCCGCTTAGCGTCATTACTGGAGGTTAGACCCATGGAACCAACATATCACATGCTAGGGGATAGGGCGCTTCTGGTGACTTTCTCGGATTCTGTGTCAGAGGAGGCCAACGATCTGGTTCTCCGCCTCTCTTCCGGCGTGGAAAACTTGCAGATCCCAGGGGTCTGGGAAGCCCAGCCTACTTATTCGGCTCTATGCATCCATTTCAGCCCCGGCGTAGTCGGCCCTGCCTATTTGAAAAGCCTCGTCAAACACCTGCTGCGCCAATACAAAGATGAGGTTCCCGGAAGTTTGGGGCCCTCCCGGGTGCCTCACAGGCTTGTTGAACTCCCAGTGGTTTACGGCGGAGACCATGGCCCTGACCTCCTGTGGGCGGCCCGGCATTTGGGCCTGGACCCTGACGAGATCGTCCGCCGCCACACTGCCCATTCTTACCGAGTCTATATGATGGGGTTCACTCCGGGCTTCCCGTACATGGGAGGCATGGACGAAAGTTTGGCTCTTCCAAGACTCCCCGACCCCCGAAAAGTCGTGCCCGCAGGCTCAGTAGGAATCGCAGGCGCCCAAACGGGCATCTACTCGTTAGCTGCTCCCGGAGGTTGGAGGCTCATAGGCAAGACTCCGATAGAGCTTTTCGATGCCAGCAAGGGAGAACCGTCGCTCCTCCAGGCCGGGGATGAAGTCAGTTTCGTTCCAATAGCCGAAGATGGAGCGTCCGAAGCCCGGGCAAGGATCACGTATGTGCGGCAGAGCGCCGCAAATGACCGCGACGTTGCCGGCGGATGGCAGGACACTATCCAGATAGAAAGGCATACCCTGGGGGTGCCGGCCCTATCAGTAGAGAACCCGGGCTTTTTCACCTTAATCGTGGACAGCGGCAGGCACGGGTACAGGAAGCTGGGGGTGCCGGTTTCCGGAGCGGCAGACCTGCATTCTTACCGCCTGGCCAACTTAGCGGTAGGCAACAAAGATGACCAGGCCGCTTTGGAGATGGCCCTCTTGGGCGGAAGGTTCCGGGCTCTACGCGACGTCACGGTAGCCATAGCCGGCGCCTCTACTGCCGTCACTTTAGACGACAATCAAGTTGAGTGCAGACAGCCCATTTTCGTGCCCCAAGGTTCGGTGCTGGGGATAGGTCCCATGTCCGGAGGCAGCAGAGCCTACCTGGCCGTGGCCGGGGGGCTAGACGTCCCAATGGTTCTGGGCTCGGCTTCTACCTACCTTCGAGGAGGATTCGGAGGATACCACGGACGGCAGCTGAAGCTAGGTGACACGCTGAAAATCGGGCCATCCCCTGACTACGCCCATATCCGCCGAGACTGGGCAAGCACGAAGCAGGTCTTGATCCGGGAAGAGGGAACACCAGAAGATGATGCCGAGGTTCTTCTGAGAGTGGTTCCAGGACCAGAAGCCACAGAAGAGGGTATTAGAATTCTTTGCACATCTACCTACTTGGTGCGAGCGGAGTCAGACCGCATGGGACTCCGGCTTGACGGTCCGAAGCCTTTTGATGGTCCTGGAGACATTCTGTCATCGGCCGTAGTGCCCGGAACCATTCAAGTGCCGTCTGACGGCAGGCCCATCCTGCTTCTCATAGACGCTCAGACCACCGGCGGCTACCGTCGTCTAGGCACCGTGTTGTCGTGCGACCTTTCATTGGCAGGGCAACTTAGGCCCGGAGCCAAAGTCAGATTCCGGGCGGTCTAGAGGACGGAGAGGCACTACCACCGGACAACCCAAAAGGGGATTCCTGATTATCTCGACGCTAAGGCCGTAAACATCCTGGACCATGGCTTGTGTGACTCCGTTAGGCTCCTGGGCAAACGCGATCTTCCCGTCCTTTAGGAACAGCACGCGGGATGCGTAGCGAAGCGCCAGGTTCAGATCGTGCAACACGGCCAAAACGGTTTTTCCTCTGTCTGCTAGGCTTCTTACCTTGTCCATGACCCGGAGTTCGTAGGCCATGTCAAGGTGAGCCGTAGGTTCGTCCAAGAGGAAAACGTGTGGGTTTTGACATATGGCCCTGGCCAAGTACACCCTCTGCCTTTCACCTGACGATAGGTGTGTTATGGGCCGATCCCCAAGGTGCATTACGTCGGCTTCTTCCATGGCTCGGCAGGCGGCCTCAAGATCCTCGGACTCACCGATTCCACCCGAAGCATATCGGCCCATCCTCACCACTTCCAAAACGGTAAACTCGAAAGATGGTTCAGGCTCGTCTCCGTAGTAAGTGATCAGCCGGCTTCTTTGACGGGCCGGCATGTCATGCACCTGGCCACCGGCCACCAAGACTTTGCCCCGCTCGGGGCGGAGATACCCTGATATGGCCTTTAGGAGAGTGCTCTTCCCGGATCCGTTGGGCCCCACCACGGCGGCAAGGGCGCCCCAAGGAATCTCCAGTTCCACCCCATCTAACACTCTCTTCTCCTGACCTTTGGACCGGTAAGAGAACTCAAGACCCAATACTTCCACGGCAGGACGCCCGGCTTCCTTCGCCGCTTCTTCTCCGCAGCGCACCTGCGGGTCTCTTCTGATGGGCCTATCCTCCTGGCCCCGGACGCTGGGATTGGGCTTCACCTGCCACCCCTCCTGGTTCTGTAGAGAAGGTACAAGAAGAAAGGAGCGCCTGCTAAGGCAGTAATGACGCCCACGGGGATTTCCATGGGCGGTGACAGGGTCCTGGCCAGAAGGTCTGCTAGAATCAGCGCATTCCCTCCTAGAAGGGCAGAAAGCGGAAGGAGCCACCTGTGGTCAGGCCCGGCGACTAGCCTCACGGCGTGGGGCACCATCAGCCCCACGAAGCCTATGGGCCCGGTGAAGGCCACGCTACCGGCCGTAATGAGAGAGGCCGTCCACAATAGCGTGCGCTTGGCCCTTTCTACGGAGACGCCTAGATGAAACGCGGGTTCTTCGCCTAAAGACAGGGCGTTTAGGGCACCCCAGTTCAGCCACAGCAACAGGACTCCGGGAATGGTATAGGGCACTGCGACACCCACCGATCTCCAAGTTGCTCGAGACAAAGCGCCCATGGTCCAGAACACGATCTCGTCGATCCTGTCCCTGGAAACTACCATGATCAAGGCGATTATGGACGAAATGAGGCTAGACACTGCGATGCCCGACAGAAGAAGCGTCCAAGTGTCGGTGCGGCCTCTATGGGTTGAAAGGGCGTAGACTAGGCCAGTAGTGATAAGGGCACCCACGAACGCCACAATGGGAAGCGCCCATAGGCCAAGTGATCTTCCTAGGCCCATGGCTATTCCCAAGACAGCCCCTAAGGATGCGCCGGAGGAGACTCCAAGAACATAAGGGTCGGCCATGGGGTTTCGAAAGAGTCCCTGCATTACGGCACCGGCAAGAGACAAGGATACTCCCTCTACAAAAGCCAGGAGCACTCTGGGAAAGCGGAGGGTCCAGACGATTGCGTGCCACGTATCCTCAGGCTCTCCCAATTCCGCCGGGTGCGGCCCCATGAGAAGTGACGAGAAAACGCCTTTTGCGGGCAAGGGCACCGAACCCAAGGAAAGCCCCAGGGTAATAGCGACAACAAGAAGGAGAAGGAGTGATGCCAGAAAAACGGGTCTTCTGGCTCTTACCGATTTCGGCACCTTTCCCCTCCTTCCATTTCACCTATACCTGGACGATCATGCAGATTACTCTCCGGGATGAAGCCAGGAAGCCACTTCCTTTATCCCCTCGACCACAGCCGGACTCGGCCTAGATATGGCGTCCGGGTCCACAAAGTAGACTTTGCCTTGGCTTACAGCCTTCAGATTGTTCCAACCTGGCCTGGCCAAGAGCGGAGCGGCAACATCCTCGGGAATGGCTATCAGTATGACGTCGGGATTTCTATGGAGAAGGTCTTCCATGCTTATCTGGAGGTACTGCAAGGCCGCATCGCTGACCACGTTCTCCCCGCCGGCCAGGCTTACTACCTCATTGATGAAGGACCCGGGTCCCACAGTCCAAAGGTCCTGATCGATGGCCACAAAGACCGACGGCTTGTCTGAAGAATCCGCCGGCACCTTAGCCACTACGCTTTCGAGCTCTCCCCGCAAGCCCTCAACCAGGGCCTTTCCCTGCTTCTCTAGGTTAAGCACCTTTGACAGAGACTCAATATCCAAGAACACTTCCTCGACCGTAGACGGCCCCGACGCGTAGGCAGGAATCAGAAGCCTTTTCATATCCTTCTGGTTCTGGGACTCGAAGTCCCGAGAACCCGCGATGAGCACCAGGTCGGGCTTAAGAGAGACTAGCTTTTCCATGTTGAGGTTGAAGGCGTCCCCAACTTTCTCGATCTTCTGGGCGTCTGCGGGACGGTTACAGTAGTCTGTGACGCCTACCAGCCTATCACCGGCTCCTAGGGCAAACACGGTTTCTGTAAGGGCCGGCGACAGCGATACTATCCTCTTGGGAGTGCCTTTCACAACGATATCGTTGCCCAGGCTGTCCTTGAAGGTCCTTTCTTTGGCCCGGCACGCCGGTACCAGGAGGATCGAGATCACGAGAATCAGGAAGACCGAGACAACTTTACGGAGCCTTGCGGCGTTGGTCTGCATTATGTTACCTCCATTCAAGTTTGGCTGACCACAAAAAAAACCGGCGTCTAGCCGGGGGTCTTCCCAAGAAACACCACACGTCCCCCCCTTTCGCTCGAAGGCTAGGTTACGGACGTTCAGGCAGGTCTCCTGGCTTCCGGATCATTGCGCTCACGCCTTCCCGAGAGTATCCCCCTCAGTGGCTCTTGCGAGCTGCTCCCCGATTACAGTGGCGGCTCCGCGCCGGACTCGCGATTTCTCGCTTCACCGGACTTCCCTATTCTCCCTGCGGGCACCTGAACGTTTCGCTATTTAGTTGGGAATACTCACCTCAGCACCATAGTGGAGGATGCCAGATGAGATACGAGCGCGACAAAGATCTCGCATGGGTTATTACTTTTACGTCGTTTCTAGTTTTCCTTCTGTCAGCCATAGCATGTTCATTCTTTGACACCGTTCCCCAAAAAGTACCCGCCCCGGTGGCCCTGGCTAAGGCCAGCCTGAACACGGCGTTCCTGGATGTGCTCGCGGGATTCACCCGCATAGTCTCTATAGGTGCGATAGTCGTGGGAATCTACGGCATCATCTTCTGGCCCCACGGCAGGAACGCCTAGCTACACCTACAATAACCTCTGGAGTCTCGGATTGTGAATCGGGCCGGGAATCCGCCCCCGTTTGGCTATGGGTTTCCCCTCTATGGCCTTTATGTCCATGGTCATGTCCACGGGCCGCGCCGACGTAATGTAGCTTCCTACACCGAAGGCATCTGCTCCAGCGCCGGCCAGTTTCTGAATCCTCTCAGGGGTGATACCCCCCGATACAAATATCTTAACATGCTCAAATCCCGCCAAGTCCAGCCTAGCGCGGACTTCCCGCACCAACCCTTCGGTAACCCCCCCGCGCTCTCCAGGAGTATCCAACCGTACTCCCCCTAGATCCTTTCCCAAAGCTTCAGCTACCCGCATGGTCTCTTCAGCTTCGTCGTGGAAAGTATCAACCAGAATAGTCCTGGGAGCGTCCTTGGGCATGTAGGTATTGTAAGCGGTGGCGGCTTTGACAGTGTCACCCAAAATAATGACCAGCGCGTGGGGAATGGTGCCTACAGGCTCTTGTCCCGCTAGCTTGGCTCCCAAGATGCAGGATGCGCCTGATGCCCCGCCTACTATGGCAGCCCTCTCCATGGCCGGAGCCGCTGCTGGATGGATGTGCCTCGCTCCAAAACAGTAAATCGGTGCGCCGTTTGCTGCCTCTTTGCACGCATGAGCCGCCAATGCCCAAGCCGACGAACTGGCTAAGATCCCCAAAAGCGCGGTCTCGTAAAGCCCGAACAGAGAATAGGCTCCTGTGATCCTCACAAGTGTCTCTTTCTCCAGGAAGGACTCGCCTTCGGGGACCGCCCAGACCTCCAGTCCTCGGCCCTTCAGAAGCTCCAGGCATTCGGGAGTACCTGCCATGATACCGTTTCGGGTGGGGAATATCTCGGCGGTGACCACCGTATCGCTTTTACCCTCCCGTTGCAGAATCTCGAGGGTCCTTACGAAGTACACATCGGAGGTGGCGCCTGACCGTATTTCGTCATGGGTCGCCGAGAAAAACCGTTTGTCCCCTGGGTCGTATTGCTTGACGTCGTCGGAAGTGTTGAACTTGAACGTAATATCTCCGTTATCTGGCATTGTCCTCCCCTTCCCGGCCTTTCCTTGCATCCACATAACGCGACCGGACTTCACTGTTACTTAGGTATCTCCATCTGCCTTGGGGAAGCTGTCCCAAATGAAGAGGCCCCATCTTGGTCCTAGTCAACCTCAGCACACTGTAACCCACAGATTGGCAAATGCGTTTTACCAGGTGCTTTTGGCCTTCGTGGACTCCTATCCGGATACTAACCGAGCCCGGAGTCCCGCCGGAACGGTCCTTGTCCTCCAGGAACTCTGCGTAGTCTACCTGCACTCTTCTGCCATCTATCAGTATACCTGAAAGCATGTCTTTGAGCTTCCTGCGGTCTTTGGGACCGGACACCATAACCACGTATTCCTTGATCACATGATGCTTGGGATGGGTGAGAAGATAGGCGAGATCACCGTCGTTTGTCAGAAGAAGAAGCCCGTCTGAGTCAAAATCCAGCCTCCCCACGGGAAACACCCGGGCGTCAACATCCCGAACCAACGCTACTACGGTCCGCCTAGCCAAGGGGTCGCTGCACGAAGACAAATACCCGGGCGGCTTGTTTAGGAGAACGTAGACTAACGTTTCGTTGCTTGCGATAGCACGCCCATTAACTCGCACCGTGTCCTTTTCAGGATCCATCTTTTGGCCCAAGATGGCCCTGCGCCCATTGACCGTGACCCTTCCCTGGGCAATAAGGTCATCAACGTGGCGACGAGACGCGACCCCGGCTTGGGCAAGAAAACGGGAAACCCTGACTGACACCCTACTGAACCAGGGCGATCAACTCTACTTCGCAGCATGCGTTGAGGGGCAGTTCAGCAACGCCTACCGCTGCCCTTGCGTGAAGCCCTGCATCACCGAACGCCTTGGCGAAGAGTTCGGAGGCTCCGTTTACGACTTTGGGCTGGTCATTGAAGCCTGCGGCTGAAGCAACGAAGCCGGTGACTTTGACTATCCTGACCTTATCCAGGTCTCCGACTACGCTCTTGAGTGCCGCTATGCAATTCACTCCACACTGCTTGGCCTCTTGGTAGGCTTCCTCGGCGGAAACATCGCTCCCAACCTTGCCGAATTTGGCAAGTTTGCCCTGTCTGAAAGGAAGCTGACCGGATATGTACACCCATTCTCCTGCCCTAACAGCAGGCACATAAGCCGCTACGGGCTTGGCCACTTCAGAAATCTCGATTCCTAGTTGCTTCAGGTTCTCTTCTACCTTCACGGAATGTCCCTCCTAATCTAGATGTGTGACGCTGCACCATAAACGCACGCAAGTCAATAATAACGCGCAAGTGGCCGCAACACAAACCGGATAGGACCATAGGTCAAATCCCTTCGAACGGCAGAGATTGTGTGACCTTACGCGACCCGGATCTGGGATCCGAACCCACAGCGAGGATAGGATGTGGCGGACTACTCATCAGTGATGAGTGACCCCAGGAGCCGAACCGGCGGCGAGGATAGGATGTGGCGGACTACTCATCAGTGATGAGTGACCCCAGGAGCCGAACCCACGGCGAGGATAGGATGTGGCGGACTACTCATCAGTGATGAGTGGATATTTGCCCCGCTCCTTGGGGCTAGTCGCGTGGGTCTTCAGGGCTCCTCTGACTTGACGCTTGGCTGGGATCTCGGGTAGTAGTTGGACGTTACTGGGTACCGAAATGTACTGCCGGGTCACGGCATGCCGATCCTTCCTGCCCACATACGCAATGGAGGAAGTGCTCAACGTCGACGCTTTGGCTGCATGCTCGATGTGGCGTCAGCCGTATTCCAGGACCACGGAGCAACGTGCAACAGTCGATTCGATGGGAACCGTTCATCTCACAAGCATCCTCCACACCAGAAACCCCGCGACGAAACCGCAAAGATCCCCGAACAAGCAGGCCGCCAGAGCGTGCTTCGTCCTTGTGACTCCAACTGCGCCAAAGTAGAGAGTCACCACAAAGAACGTGGTATCAGTGGCCCCCTGAAGTATGGAAGCAAGAAGTCCAAAGGGAGAGTCGGGTCCGTAATGCTGCAGCAGATCCGCCGTAATCGCAAGGGCTCCGCTGCCGCTTATGGGGCGGATGACCAGAAGAGGCAACATGTCTGCAGGGATTCCAAGCGGCTTCAAGATGATGCCCAGAAATCGAGAGGCCACATCCAAAGCCCCTGAGCCCCTGAAACACGACACCCCGACAAAGATGGCCACCAAGTATGGAAGGGTGCCGATTACTGTTTTCAGCCCTTCTTGGGCACCCAAAACAAACGTTCCGTACACAGGCACGCCTTTTCGCCACGCGTACAACGGCACCCCAACCAAGAGCACAGGAAACGAGTACACTCCAACCTTAGCTAGGATTTCCACATCAGATCACCTCGATCTTCCCCGAGACAGCACCCGGTGGGCGACCAGTCCTCCTACGGTGGCGGCTAAACCGGCGAGAGCGGTGGGGCCCGATATGATAGCGGGAGCGGTGGAGCCAAGGGCGGCCCGGATGGCTATCACCGACGATGGAAAGACGCAGAAGCCCGCAGCGCACATGACTACCAGACGGATCATTGAATCCATAGAATCGTCTTCGGTTTTCGATGCCTTCTGAATTTCCTTCATTGCTTTGAGCCCCAGAGGCGTTGCAGAGCTCAATCCCAGCATGTTCGAGATCACAGTGGCAGATATGGTCCCCAAGGGGTGTTTGTCTCCCCTGAGGCGAGGAAACACGACGCTTAACACGGGACGGGTCAATGAGGCCAGAGCATCTACTAGCCCCGATTCATCGGCAAGTTTCTCATGCCCGACCAAAGACAATAGATGCCCGCAAGGCCTACAACCAGCTGAATTGCCTGGTCCGCTCCGGCCATGACTGACGTCATCATGGCGTCGACTTGTCCAGTAACAAGGGCTGCAACGCATCCCACCACAATGAGGCAAAGCCAAACCATGTTCATAGGGTTGCACCTCCAGTGCTGGAGATTACCACGTACCCTAGAACCTATGACGGTCAAGGAGCCCTCGATTCCCAGCGCTGAAGTCCCGCTCTCCAGTGCCTGCTCTCCAGTCTCCGCTCCCCAGTCTCCGCTCCCCAGTCCCCGCTCCCTAGTCTCCGCTTGCCACGGAGTTCGAAATGGATGGCCCCCCGATTACCCGGGGGCCGGCTCCGCTACCGCTTCTTTGCGTCTTCCGCCATGTGGGCTTCAGCGTACTCAATCATCCTCTTGACCATCTGACCACCGAGACGGCCTCCGAGATAACCCCCGATTCGCCCGCACTCTCGGAGGTCATGTTGGGCCACCCTATGGTGCGGATCTTCTCAGTGAGGCCAGCTCGTCGGCTACCTCGTACTTCATCTGGTCTAGATTGGCCCTGAGTTCGTTTTCACTTCCACCCCGGATATATCCCAACTCCTGGGCGACTTCGTATTTCAGATTGTCCAGCGCTCGGGCAGCGTCCGAGTTCAGAGGACGGTTACGTCGTCTCCCCAAAGAAGGAATCCCTCCTCGTCGGGCGGTAGCGTGATTATGTTACCCAGTTTTCCGCTAATCTCTTGAAGGGGCGCCTGGCCAAACTTTGTCAATGCTCTGCCGCAAGGCTAAAACCGGTGCGAATCTGTCCCCCTTTGAATGCGCTCTGGCCAAAGCGTTCGCTATGTTCCACGACTGAGGATTCACGTCGGGGTCATTGAGCTCTTCCCAATCGATAGGCATGGAAACAGGAGCTCTGTCAGACGCCCGCACTCCGTAGACCGACGTGATGGTCTGCCCTTTGGCGTTTTGGGGATAATCGATGTAAACTTTGCCGGTCCTGTCTTTGACTTTCCGCTCCAAAGTTACTTTCTCTGGGTACGCATCCCTGATAAGAGACGCGCCCCATCCCACAAACTCCGACACTTCCTTGTACGAGTACTTTGTCTCTATAGGGACATAGACATGGATACCTGTTGCGCCCGACACCTTCGGAAACCCCTGAAGTCCGTATTGATCCAGGAGACTCTTCACCATCTTCGCCACAACTGTGACATCACCCCAGGTGGTGCCCGAAGACGGGTCGATATCGAACACGGCGAAGTCAGGGTGGTCGGGTTGCTGATATCTAGAAAGCCACGGGTTGATCTCCACGACCCCCGAATTCGCCATCCATACAAGCGTCTCAAGGTTATCGCAGAGGATGAAGTTGGTGTATGATTCCTTCTCGTTGGACCAGACCGGTGCGATTCTAACCCAATCGGGCATACCTTGAGGCGCATCCTTCTGGTAGAATCCCGCCTCATTAACTCCTGACGGATAACGCACAAGCGACAGCGGCCGATCCTTTAGGTGCGGCAAGATGAAGGGCGCCATTTCCGAGTAGTACCGGATCAGGTCAGCCTTGGTGTATCCCTGATTGGGCCAGTATATCCTGTCCAAATTGGTCAATTGCACTTGGCGCTTTCCGATTTGCGTCAAAACGGGTTCCGAAATTGTCAAGGCAAGAACCTCCCCAGGCTAGTTTTCCCGCCACTCACAAAAACCCAAGACAAACAGGATATCGGCATGCTCCGGTCAAATCTATCTGGTACCAATCAGCGGAAGGTGCAAAATGCCAACAGTCAAAAAGGTTCTCTTGGTTCTGGCCAAGATCGTCACCGCTTTGGTTACTGCGGTCACAGTCTCGGCAATCAGCGCGGGCTTGTGTTTTCTTGCATTTGGAGATGGCAGCCCGTTGTACCTATGGATGAGGTCGTTTGCGCCCATAGAACCCTACATGCTAGTGCCTGCAGTGACCTTCATCGTCGCTTTGGCTGTCATCTTGGGACTTCTTCTGAGGCCCACCGGAAGAAGAGATACGTGACCCGAGCGCCAATCCTCTAAAGACTGGATGCCGCAACCTGCCGTCTGGGGTCATCTCCGTATAAGAGATCTCCGCGCCGTAAAACGGTTCCACCCATTGGACAGACCTCATTTCGGATCCGGTGAGTCCCGAGACTACAATGCGTTGGACACGGACATCAGCGGGCCTCAGCACACGTAGCAGGATCTCCTCATATTCACTGTTGAGTCCTGAACCCACTCTTCCAACAACCTCCAAAGAATCGCCGTTTTCCTTGGCGATCACAAGGGATCCCATCTTTCGGCCGGAAGACGGCAGGAATCCGACCACAAAGAAGTTGCCTTCCTTTTCGTTTTTGATTTTGAGCCAATTTTTGGTGCGCATTCCCGGGAAATAGAGGCTGTCTCTCCTCTTAGCCATGACACCTTCCATATCCCTTTCTCTAGCGAACCGAAACAAAGCCCTGCCTTGACCAACCGTGGATTCAGACAGAGTCACCAAGGAATCCCAAGAGTAGACGTCCTTCAGAAGGGCCGCACGCCTTTCCAGAGGGGTAGCCATGAGATCCCGGCCGTCTAGATGCAGGAGGTCAAATGCGACGAATACCACAGCCGACGGCTCGGTACGCAAGTAAGAGAAGTCAACCTTGCCATCTTTTAAAGCGATGATCTCGCCGTCTACGAGCGCACGAGATGCGCGCAAGCCGGAAGGCATTGCAGATAGCCGGGGAAACTTGGGAAGGAGAGGATTGCCGTTCCTGGAATCCAGATAGCACTGGTCTTTGGTGACGTAGGCCAGGCAGCGATAGCCATCCCACTTAAGCTCAAACACCCATCCATCATGGTCGAAAGGTTCCCTTGCCACGGTTGCCAACATGGGCTTCACGCGGGGAATCCCTAGGATCGATGGACAAGGTCCATCACCAAAGCGTCTTGGCATCGGACGGTACAGTGCCTGATGCCGGGTCGTGAGACGCGCCAGGCTCACCGCCATGAGACATGGTTCCATCCTGAGGCGGGCTCGCATGAATGGGCTCTTGGCCCACTGCCTTCTTCCTACCGGGTCGGGACTTGGGTGCAGGCCCAGACGGCCTTCCTACTCGGGCCTCCTCAACGCTCTTTCGAAGCGCCTCCATCAAATCGATAACCTGGGCCCCCACCCTCTCAGGTTCGCGGACGATTTCCTTGCCCTGAACCTTCTTCTGTATTAGTTCGGAAAGAGCCTGGCGCTGTCTGTTCTCGTACTTGGCAGGTTCGAATCGGCTGGACAGTGTTTCCACCAACGTCCGGGCCATGGTTTTCTCTCGCTCATCCAATTCCATTACAGGCGGAATGGCCAGTTCGGCACCCTCTCTGACTTCGTCGGCCCAGAACATCGTCTCCATCATGATGAAGCGATCCGCATATCCCCTCACAAGCGCCAAGGTCTCCTTTGACCTAATGGCTACCTTGGCCACGGCCACTTTACCTTCTTCCCCCATAGACGAAACAAGCAGCGAATATGCCTTTTCCGCCCCTTCTCTGGGTTCCAAGAAGAAACTCTTTTCGAAGTAGACCGGATCCACGTCGGAAAGATTGACGAAATCAAGTATCTCGATGGTGTGAGATGAAGGCCCGGGTATGGATTCCAGGTCATCCTGAGATAACGTCACGTATTGGCCTTTCTGGTATTGATAGGCGCGGATGAGTTCGTCCTGGGAGACCTCCTTTTCGCACGCGGAACACCACTTGAGATACTTTATGGGAGTGTGGCACGCCTCGTGAAGCAAATTGAAGCTAGGCGACTTGCGCTCTGTGGCAGCGTAAAGTCTGACAGGTATCACCACTAGGCCAAAGGCAAGAGTGCCGTTCCAAATCGGTCTCATGGGATAGCTCCTGATATTCTAGTGAAAAGCGCCTTGCTTTTCCCGTCCGTCACCATGTTCCCCCTGGTTACGGCGCTCTTTGAAAACATCGGCCAGTTTCTCCAGGAGATCCGGGGCTTCATCCAGAACCCGGTCATAAATGGCCCTGGAGTTGACCGGCAGGAACCGTACCTTACGAGAGCCCACTACCAGAAATCCGACAGGCGCCACGCTCACTCCCGCTCCCGTCCCGCCGGTGAACGGAATCTGGTTCTGGGACTTGCCGGACTCTGTGCTTTCCCCCTGATAGCCCTGGCCCTCCACCGGCGCCTCATCTCCGCCGCCAGACACGAAACCAAACGAAACCCTAGATACCGGAATTATGACAGCGCCCTCTTTCGTCTCGACTGGTTCCCCAACCACCGTGTTGACATCGACCATAGACTTCAGACTCTCCATGGTTGTTTTCATAAGGCTTTCAATAGGATGTCCCGACATAAGGTCTTTCCTCCATTTCCAGGCTAGAGGCATCTGCCCCGCCGTTTAGTATTCCACCGTTCCTCATGGATCTGATGTCTCGCCGGCTTAAGGATCGTCCTAAACGACCATCCCAGTTTGAGCAAATCCCAAAGCGATGCGGCCACTATTACGTCTGCCCCAACATCCAGATGCGCCCCGTGGTAAGCCGGCCCAAACCGAACCTGCGGCCGTTGGCGAAACCGCACTCCTTTTCGGCGGGAAATTGTCAGGGTGACACCAAACAGGGAGTTGAGACCCGCGACTATGAGAGCGGTCTGAAAGGCGTCTCCTGTGCCGACCTTTCCCACAACTCTGATGCGCTCCACCAAGACCGCTTCTGCTGACCTAACCAAAGCCTCTCGGAGGCTAGGGACTAGGGCTCGGACCGCTAGGACGAAGGATCTGACCCTATCCACAAGCCCGATCTCTTTGTGCTTACGGGTCTTTGGGGCTTCTCGGGTCTCTGGGGCTTCTCGGGCCTCTGGGGATTGCCGGGTTCCGGGAGCCCTTGAGGTTCGACGCCCCTTTAGGCCGGGCATGGGCAGAGGAACAAACCACGGAAGGATGGGCGGTTTGATGGACACTTTCACGTCAACCGACTCAAGGGTTACCCTGGCTCTGACCCTTGCCTTGAGAGGCACTGCCAAGAAGAGGACTGCCAATGCCAGGAAGAGCGCCAGTATACCCAAGACTATTGGTCCCATGCCTGCCCCCTGCCACTGGAAATGCTTTCATGGGTAGGATGTCACGGCAGGGTCTAGGGTAAACGACTCTAACTAACGACCCTAACTCTGGCGGCCGCCGTCCATAGGAAGTTCTTGGCCCCTAGGGGCCTTGGACGGACCTCTATGTGGAGGAGTAAGAGGCGGAAGATCGGCAAGGGAGTTCAGGGAAGCCTTCTTCATGAACTCATCGGTGGTAGCGTACAGCTTGGGGCGGCCAAGACTCTTCTTGCGGCCCGCTTCTCTGATTAGCCCTTTCTCCAAAAGTGTGTCTATGCTGGACTCAGGGTTCACTCCCCGCGCAGCCTCGATATCTTGACGAGTGACCGGCTGGCGATAGGCAATTACAGCCAAGGTCTCAAGAGCCCCTTTAGACAGAGCAACCGGGACTTTCTTTGAAAGTACTCTCTCCACGGCAGCCCAACACTGGGGGCGAGTCCTAAGCATGAAACCGTTAGCCACGCGCTGCAAAACGATGCCGCGCCCTTTGTACTGCTTCTCCAAAACCGCTATGGCAGACGAAACCTCAAGCTCACCTAGATCAAGCCCCTCCGCCAGAGTGCTAAGGGGCACAGGCTCGTCTGATGCGAACAACACAGCCTCAATGAGAGCGGGAAGGTCTATGTTCACGGATCTTGCACCTCTTCATACTCAATCACTTTCTCCTTGGCTGTGGAGAAAACAATATCCCCAAAAGCCCCCCGTTGACGGGCAAACACCCTTCGCCTTCTAACGAGTTCTAGAAAAGCCAGAAAGTTCAGCACAGCTTCGGACTTGCTCTTACCTAGGAAGCGGGAGAACCTGAGAATGACACCTTGCCCGGCCAAACGCCGCACCTCGGACCAGAAACTCCTCAGATGCGACACGAAAGAGAACTTGGGTACAGTCAGGGCAATCTTCTTGGGCCCGGACCGGGCCGCCACAAGTCTCATGGCCGCAGCTATTTCGGCGGGATCTAATCTAACCACAATAGCCTCAGGGGTCCCTGCAATCATAGTGGCGCCTCTGGAACGCATCTTGTCAGAAGACACAAAAGCCCTGGACATCCACCCAACAGCCAGACCTATCTCCCAGGGTTCCATTACGGGGACAAGGGTGGCCAAAGCCTCATCCACGCAGGCCTCCCCGGCGTCTTCCTGGGTAACCAGATCCTGGGCATTGGGCAGAAGACACTTGAGTTTGAAGGCAACTAGCTCAGAAGCGTATGCCAGAGTCTTGGCAGAAGTCTCAAGAGGGACCTGGCCGCGCTCTACCTCTGCTCGAAACTGCCTTATGAGAGGAAACAGCTGAAGCATTGCCATAGCCCTACCGAAAAACAAGAAGAGATATCCTAACCGCTATGGTCTGCACAACTTGCATGAACCTGGTGACGATAATCTGCATGGGAAGCCGCAAAAAGCCCATGGTCAGGAGAACCACTAGGATGATGAAACCGTATCTCTCTAGAAAGTCCCAGAAATCGTAAGCCCTAAAAGGCAAGAACGCCTGCAGAACCTTGGACCCGTCAAGAGGCGGGATGGGTATCAGGTTGAACACCGCCAATCCTGCGTTTATCCACGCTGCTTCGTCTAGAATTCTGGGAAGGTAAGCCCAGGAGGACCCAGTGAAGTTGATGCGGGTGAAGAGCAACACCGTGACGATCTCCAGGACAAAAGCGGTTATGAAGTTGGAGAGGGGACCCGCCAAGGCGATGAGAGCCATGTCTTTTTGGGGTCTTCTGAGTCTGAAAATATCCACCCGGACCGGGCGCGCCCAACCGAATCCGAACAGGAACAGCATCAAAGCCCCCATAGGATCGATGTGGGCCCAGGGCTCGATGGTCATCCGTCCCTCTCGCTCAGCCGTATCGTCACCTAGGGCAAAGGCCGCTCTGGCATGTGAGTACTCGTGTATGCTTATGGCCAGAAGAAGCCCCGGTATCCTCAGAATCAACTGCACCGCATTGGGCACGACTTCTCATCCCCCGTCATTCTACCTGGAACCCAGTACAACCGTCATGCTTAGCTTTCTGCCCCTCCGGAGCACCTCCACCTGCACTGTGTCGCCGGGCTTGTACTTGAGTATTTCCTTGGTTAGGTTCGATCCTTGTATCTTTGCTTCGCCTATTCCTATGATAATGTCGCCGCCTAGCATGACATCCTGTCCGCGGATGGTGACTCTCCGATTGCCGCCTACCAACCCTGCCTTGTCGGCGGGCCCTCCTTGGTCAACATCGGTAATCAAGGCACCTTCCCGGGTGGCAAGCCCCAGTTCCTCGAAGGCTTCTCCTATGGCTTTGGCAATCTCATCAAGAGGCTGATATGCCACGCCCATGAAGGCTCTTTTCACTTCACCATTCCGCATGATTTCTGGAATTACCTCTTGCACTACGTCTGAAGGGATGGCAAATCCTATGCCTGTAGCAGAGTCTATTATGGCGGTCACAACCCCCACTACTTCCCCTGAAGAGTTCAGAAGCGGTCCGCCGCTATTGCCCGGGTTAACAGCCGCGTCGGTCTGAATGAGGTTCTCTATGGTGTAGTCATTAACCCCGGGTCTGGTGAGGCTTTCCACGGGAAGAGACCTGTCAGTGGCGCTAATTATGCCCGTGGTTACAGTGGGAGAACGGTCTAGTCCTAAGCTAGAACCCGTAGCTAGGGGACTCCCTACAACGATAGCCTTTTGCCCCACCCGAACTAGACTGTAATCGGCGAAAATAAGGGGCGTTATCTCGTACCCAGGGATACTGGCTCTAAGCAACGCCAGATCGGTCAGGCGGTCGCTTCCAACAACTGTGGCAGGGTACGAGTAGCCTCGATATGTGTGGATCGTAATGGTGGTGGCTCCCTCAATAACGTGATGGTTAGTAACCAGGTAACCTTGGTCGTTGACGAAAAACCCAGACCCGTTCCCCCTTGTGGCGATGCCGGACCCCCCTGCACCTGAACGCTGGGTTGAGACCATAACGACTCCTTGTTTCGCTACCTCAAACACATTGATAGTGTTGATCTCGTCTTGAATCCGCCAAGCATTCTCTTGGCCCTGGGCTACTGGGGGGATCAAAGAACTCCATTGAGGGAGGAAACCGCCTTTGGTGAGACCATCCTTGACTGTAAGCAACGCGCCAAGGACAATTCCCGCCAAAGCCAGGACAACCAAGACTGTCTCTGCTCTTCTGTTGGGACCCGCTTTCATCATGGGCCTTTTCACTCCGGTTTATCTAAGAACACAACTAGTCTACACGATCGAGGCAAGATTTGTCCTCTACCCCTTGGGGTTGAACAACACCGCCATGAGGTACCCGAATATGATTGCGGCCATAAGGGCCGACGATGCCGCCCGAAAGCCCCCTGTAAGAATGCCGAACATTCCTATCCTTTGAGCGTCTTCCACCATCCCAGTGACTAGGGTGTGACCAAAACCCAAGAGGGGAATGGTGGCACCGGCTCCGCCCAGTTTGACCAAAGGTCCATAGAAGCCGAGCCCTGACAGGATGGCCCCTAAGCTAACCGACGACACCATTACCATGGCCGGGTTGGCCTTGGTGCTATCGAGAAAGATCTGGGCTATGGCACACAGCGTGCCTCCTACAATAAACGCCAAGACCAATGTCATCACTGTCACCTATTTCCCGTTGACGTTTCCAAGGATTGACACAGCGTGGGCCACCGAAGGTATGGACTCGTTCTGCTGACAGGTGGTAGGGCTATGGAGAGCCCCGGTGGCTACCACCAGAACCCTCTTAAGCCTGCCGCCCACGAGTTCGGGCCACGTCTTGGCCGAAAAAACCGAGGCGAAGCAACCGCAACCTGAGGCCCCCGAACAGACTTCGGGAGTGTCTTCGTAGATGAGTAACCCTGCGTCTTGGTGCACTCCCAGAAGCTCAAGGGATTTCTCTTTCAGAAGGTGCAGCCCCACTTCACTTCCAACCCTGCCTAAGTCTCCAGATAGTACAAGGTCGTAATCCTCTGGGCGTCTGGCCATATCCGAAAAGTGCCTCCAGACTGTATCCGCGAAGGCAGGGGCCATGGCCGACCCCATGTCGTTGGCGTCGATTATCCCGTAGTCCTGCACCCTTCCGACTGTGATGGCTTCGACCCTGGGGCCGGGCCCTTCTCGGGACACCACAGCCGCTCCAGCGCCTGTCACCGTCCACTGACTGGTTGGGACTCGTTGGTTACCGAACTCTGTTGGGTAACGGTACTGCCGCTCGGCGGTATCGTGATGGCTGGATGAAGCTGCCGCCACCCGGCGGGCAAACCCTCCGCCCACAAGCATTGACCCAAGGCACAACCCCAAAGCCATGGTGGCACACGCCCCATATAGCCCTATGAAGGGTATGTGGTGGTTTCTGGCCATAAAAGCCGATGACACTATCTGGTTCAAAAGGTCACCTGCTAAAAGGAAATCGATATCATCGTCTGCAAGGTGGGCTTTGGCCAAAGCTAAGTCCAGTGCTTGCCCGAGCATCCTGGATTCTGCCTTTTCCCATGATGTTTCGCCTGCTAAAGTGTCATCATATACCAGGTCAAAAAGAGGCCCAAGGGGACCTTTCCCCTCCTTAGGCCCCACCACTGATCCCACAGAAAGGATAAATGGCATTTCCTCAAAAAGGACGGTGGATGTGCCTTGACGCCGTAACTCCAAGGTGAGGCCTCCCCAGCTCTTTCCTATCTTGAACCGAAGACAAAAACCTTGAGGATGCTCACAATGGCGCTGGAGATTGAACCGTAGACTATGACAGGACCGGCGATTTGGAATAACCGCGCCGAAACACCCAGAACAAACCCTTCACGCTTGTATTCCATGGCCGGCGAGACGATTGAGTTGGCGAACCCGGTGATGGGCAGGGCCGCTCCCATGCCGCCAACCTTGCTTATCCTGTCGTATACCCCTATGCCCGTCAAAGTCGCCCCTAGGAAGACCATAGCCGATGATGTCATGGAAGAAGCCTGTACAAAAGAAATCCCCCGAGCCACTAGATGATCCAGTATTACCTGGCCTACGACACAGATTGTTCCTCCAACCGCAAAAGCGGCAACTAGGTTTCTCAGGATGGGGCGGGATGGATGGAACTTGGCAGTCAAAGCCTTGTAGGCCTCGGCCTCCCTGACGCTGGCTTTTGTCATATCGAGGTCTTCCCGCATCTCCTTCTGTGGCCAATTCCCACGCTCCCTAGTATCCCACAAAAGGCGTCCTCGAACCGCCTGGCCAGAGGTCACGTGGAAAGCGCCCGGCGAAGGGCAATCAAGGCCCGTTTCTCAATCCTAGATATGTGAGCCTGGGATACGCCCAATTCGGCAGCAATTTCGGTCTGAGTCTTCCCTTGGAAAAACCGTCTTTCAACTATGGCCTTCTCTAGAGAACCCAAGCCTTCCACTGCCCACCGCAAGTCCAAGGAATCAGGCTGATCCAGGTCATCAACGGAGGCGGCTCTGGCTGCAGATTCCTCTCGCCAAAGCGGCACATCCTCCAAATAGACAGGGGATGCAGTGGCTTCAAGAGCCTCGATTATGGCATCGGATTCCACCCCAAGGCGCTGGGCTATCTCCTGTACGGTAGCTTCTTTGCCCGTCTGTGCCCGGATCTGGGAAGCCGCCTTCTTTGACTGAAGCGCCAGTTCCTTGCATCGCCTTTCGATCTTGAGCGCCGTGTTGTCCCTAAGGTAGCGTCGCATCTCCCCTAATATGTGGGGCACTGCAAATGTCGAAAACTCCACGCCGTAATCGGGGTCAAAGCCGTCTATGGCTTTGAGAAGTCCGATAGCTCCCAGCTGGTACAGGTCGTCCCTTTCCAAGAGCCCGACGTATTTGCGGATGCAGGTCCAGATGAGGCCCGTGTTCCTGTGAAAGGCTTCTTCTCTGGCCCCTTTGTCGCCGCACCTTACCCTATGGTACAGGGAGCGGTCTACGGGCATCGCCTTTTGACCATGAGCACCCTAGTGCCTCGTCCCGCGGCCGATTCTAGATGCACCTCTTCCATGAACGATTCAATGAACGAAAAGCCCAGCCCCATGTGCTCGTCTATGGTGGTGAACCCGGGTTCCTGGGCTCTCGCCAAATCAGGTATACCCACGCCAAAATCCACTACCTCCACAAAGAGCACGCCATCTTCTAGACTCGCCCTGATTTCTACCTCTCCTTCACCATCCGGGTAGGCGTGAAGCACTGCGTTGGAAACGGCCTCGGAGACTGCGATTTTCACTTCCTCGACTTCGGGCAGGCCGAATTCGGATCCAGCGAACGTAGCCATGGCAATTCTGGCCACGGCCACGTTAGAGGGAACACACGAAAATCTCATGTGAAGCTCGTTTCTCATTGGGAAACACCCCCCGGAAGGCGATATTGGCCGCTGTCCAAAAATCGCAAAGCCTCCTCCTGGGTCCTGGCTATTGACAGGACGGAAGCGAGGCCCGCCATTTCGATCATAGACATGACTTTGGGAGGTATGTCTGTGAGGATCAGTTTGCCGCCAGATGAGGTTACCTGTCGGTGACGTCCCAACACTGACCCTAACCCCGTGGAATCGACGAAATCCAGGCCCCTGAGGCTGAGGATCAGGTTGGGTACTCCTGCTCTGCGGAGTTCAAGGTCAACTTTCTCGCGAAAATCCGCGGCTGAGGACAGATCCAGTTCGCCGGACATGCGCGCCACGATCCACGCCGGCCCACGGCTAAAGGTCAAACGCATCAGCCCTAGCACCGCCCTTTTGCTAGTTTTTGCCTTATGCTAGCTAGTTCGACGGCGCCAGGGCTATTCCTTCAGACTCCCTGACTCCCTGCGGCAGGTTATCTTCCTACGGTGAAAGCCTTCAGGTACCTGATAGCGTAGTCGAAGAATCGAGCCCGTTGCACGTCGCTTCCCGCCACAAGCGGCACTTTGGCGATCTTCCGCCCGTCCACTTCCACCTCTATGCCGCCGACGACGTCGCCCTTGGCAACCGGGGCCAAAACCTTGTCTAGGGTGATTATCCTTTTGACTTCGCCTTTTTGGTCCTTGGTGAGGGTCACAGCCCAATCTGACTCGGGCACAATATCTACCGTGTCGGACCTCCCTTTGAACACTCGAGCTTGAGCCACGCATTCGTCTTTACTCAGCACTTTGACCGACCTAAAATTGGCAAACGCCCAATCCAAGAGCCGCCACGCGTCGTTCATCCGCTGATCAGGAGTCTCGGCGCCCATGAGCACCACGATGAACCTGGACGAGTCTTTCTGGGCAGTGGCCGATATGCAGTATCCGGATTTGCTTGTGTGCCCGGTCTTGAGGCCGTCACAACCCGGATACAGGTAGACCAGCTTGTTGAAGTTGGTGAGCATGTTCTTGCCGCCTCGAAACTCCTGCATGTAGATTTTGGTGTAATCCAAGAGATGAGGGACAGTACTGGCGTGTCGCGAGAGTACGGCAATGTCCATGGCGGTAGTCTCATGGCCTTGGGCGTCGAGCCCGTGGGAGTTGACGAAATTTGTGTCGTTCATGCCCAATTCCCTTGCCCTCTGATTCATCCGGGCGGCAAACGCTTCTTCGGTGCCCGCCAGGTGCTCTGCCATGACAACCGAAGCATCGTTGGCTGAAGCCACGGCTATGGCCTTGACCCATTCTTCTATGGGCATGGATTCGCCTGTGGCAGCCCAGACTTCAGTGCCCCCCATCTCCCAGGCGTTCTCAGAAGTCACCGCCTCATCGGTGAGTCTCACCTTTTCCGCGGCCACATCTTCGAGGATAAGGGTTAGAGTCATGATCTTTGTGACGCTAGCGGGACTCCGTTTGAGCCTAGCCTCCTTTTCGAACAGAACTAATCCCGATATGGCGTCCATGACTACGCAGGACGGGGAATCCACACGGGGAGCCGGAATGGTCAGCGTGCTATCTGTACTGCCGGCAGAACTCGCTGCCGGAGCCTGCAAGACTGCCTGCCCGCCAGAAAGCGCCATTGCCAGTAGCAATGCAACGCCGATCTTCTTCATAAGGGGTCCAGAGACCATACCCTAACGCCTCCAAGTCTTATTATCTTTACCTATGATGCCTGCCAGGGCCCACCATTATTAGAATTGGTGCCTTACTCGGGGTAGCGGAAGATTTGTCCGGTGGTCAGCCAGGGGACCGGAAGTTTTGTCCGGTGCCAACCGCCACCACCGGACAAAAACGGATACCGATTCCGAGGGGTGCACAAATTGTCCGGTGGTCAGCCAGGGGACCGGAAGTTTTGTCCGGTGCCAACCGCCACCACCGGACAAAACCGATGCCAATTCCGAGGGGTGCACAAATTGTCCGGTGGTCAGCCAGGGGACCGGAAGTTTTGTCCGGTGGTCAGCCAGGGGACTGGAAGTTTTGTCCGGCAGACGGCTTCATAACCGTAAGATTCGTCTGCCCCCAGCCTAGGCCCTAGGGTGGCTCTTAGAGTAGACGTCCTTCAGACGATCCTTGGTAACGTGAGTGTAGATCTGGGTAGTGGATATGTCGGCGTGTCCCAGCATCTCCTGAACAGATCGGATGTCGGCCCCGTTTTCCAAAAGGTGGGTGGCGAAGGAGTGCCGCAGCGTATGGGGAGTTATCTCCTTATGTATCTGGGCTTGGACGGCATATTTCTTCACGATCTTCCAGAAGCCTTGGCGGGTCAACCGCTTCCCGTGGTGGTTGACAAATATCGCCTTTTCCTTGGGCTCAGCGATGAGTTTGAGCCGGGCGTTTTCGAGATAGATTCTAAGGGCTTCCACGGCGATCTCGCCCATAGGCACGACTCGCTCCTTAGACCCTTTGCCGACACACCTGATGAAGCCCTCCTGAAGGTCAACGTCTGGAACATCGAGATTCACTAGCTCCGAGACCCTAATCCCGGTGGCATACAGAAGTTCAAGCATAGCTTTGTCTCTCTTGCCTGAGGACGTGGTCAGTTCTGGCTGTGTCAGTAGCCTTTCAACTTCCTCTACGGTCAAGACTTTGGGCAGTTTGCGCTCTAGTCTAGGCGACGATAGGTCTCCGGTAGGATCCTGGGACACGTAGTTTTCTTTCACAAGGAACTGATAGAAGGCTTTCAGCGCAGCAAGCCTCCTGGCGATGGTTGCAGTGGCTTTGCCCTGCTTGCGAAGGTACATAAGATAGGCGACTATGGTGGACTGGGACGCATTCTCGAAAGACAGCGTAGACTCGCCCGACAAAAACCCATAGTACTGCCTGAGATCCCTGCTATACGACTCAAGTGTATTGGTGGCCAACCCTTTCTCATGGCCAAGATAATCGATAAATTCCTGTATTAGGCTCTCCATTGGGCCACCATCCTCTCGAAGGGGAACACGCGCACTCTCAACGTTTCGACCAAAGATAGCCAAACCCTTCCCGCCTGGCTATCTTTCCCTCAGAACGCGCAAATATCCTACATACTGAACTTGTTCCGTTACTAGAGTCTTATGTGAGTCATCCCTGGACTATTCAGATTCCCGTCAAGCGATTGAGGAGAAGAGGCGTAATATAGGCTTCCACCAAGGAGGCTATCACCATAGCCGCAGCCAACATGCAGCATCGTAACGTGTACCCTGCTGTCTTACTCCACAGTGTGCCCCGTGCCCATGGCCGCTCTCGAAGGAGCGTGAGACTGAACGATACCGAGAGTGTCGCCAAGATCACAGTAGCAGGCACAGAAATTAGGGTGTGGGGAAGGATGCCCGATAGAAACAAGAGCGTACCGTCTGTTGTAACCTCCGAGATAACAAAAGACGAGCTGAAGCCCACCACAAAACCTTTTAGGAGGAGCATAAGCCCAGTAAGGGGCACTCCTATCACCGCCAACCCAAATCCCCAAACTAAGGCGGCAGTCTTGAGATTGTGAACAAGAGACAGGCGGAAGATCACGTGGGGTTCCAGACCGGGTGTATGGAGCCCTTGCATGAAGACTTCGAGGTAGGAGATTAGCTCAGCTTTCTCGTCTACGGACAGCACCCGGAGCCCCATTGCGCCCATGGCAATTCCTATGGCAAAGAGGAGCGCACAAAGGATCAAAGGCGAAAACAACGCTGATTTCCTCATGTGTCGATCCCCCCTAAGTCCTTTGATTGTGCTGGACAATCACAAGAAACTTATGAAGGGGAGGTGTCCAGTTATGACTACGGTGCCTAGGGAGACTGGGACGCTAAGGGGAGTGGGACGCCCGGAACACGTCGGACCCGTCCTGGGCCCCGGGGCGCGTCGAGCTAGTCCGGGGGCTTTTCTTGGGGCTTATCCTGGGGCTGATCCCGGCGCACGTCGGGCTCGTCCTTTGGCCCATCCTTGGGCTCGTGGTCAAGAGACCCTCCCGGTGCATTGGTCGCTTCATCGGGCCGAGACACCGAACCCCTCCGAGGAATGAGCTCCATGCGCCGGTTCACGGCATCGAGAGTTGCCCGCACGCAAGATTCACGAATATCCCGTCTGACCAGGGCACACCCCACCATCTGCTCGTGATTCTTCCTGGGAGTCAGGAGATCCACTAGAACCGCAACCGCTTGGGTCATACCGATCTCCAAAGTCGCAACATCATCCACAAAAAACGCGTGGGGGGGTTCCAAGGCGAGGTTCACTGCCAGGCAAGTCGCCTTGGCAACCCCCAGAAGAATCGCTGACTCAGTGGCGTCACACTGGGCTTTCCCCACGTACACCGTGTCTTGCCCTTCCGTCCCTGTTTCCAGGGTGACCGTCAAGTCGGTTCTCCCAGTCAAGCCGTCAGTCCAAAACTCGATGCCCGAGTACCTAAGCCTGCCCAAGGGGTCGGGAAGTCCCACACGTATCTGAGCCACAGAGATCTTTCGGCGGTCAACGGAAATGTCCCACTTGGCTTTGAGAGCGCTCTGAATATCTCTGACGATCTGTTTGGGGTTTCTGCCGAGCCCGGTGAGAATGTGAATCTCCTCAATCGCGCCCCAATCGTTTATCACTACCCGAGCCTTCTGGATTCCAGGTAGGCAAACCAAAAGAGACTCGATATCCCTGACGCTCACCGTGTTCTGATTGCTCAACTCCACCCCGCCTCACTCTCGCGTTATTTAGAAGCGCAGGCCAGTTCAAACCCCCGCCGGAGTGCCTTCTCGTTGAGGGGTATGAGATCATGGTGCCTCTGGCTGATAACCTTGGGAAGCACCTTCAGGACAGTGTCAAGACTGACAATGTCCACTGCCCCAAGAAGTGCCCCGAGACACACCATGTTGGCCACTCGAGGGGACCCCAAATCCGCCGCCTCATCGTTAGCGGGGATTCTGTAGGCCTTCACGTCTTCTCTTGTATCTTCGGAATCAACTAGCGATGAGTTTATGACTATAGAGCCACCTGGCACGATATTTCGGTAAAACTTCTCGAAAGAAGGCCCGTTCATGACAATAGCCGATGTTGGTTCCACAACTACCGGAGAGGCGATGGGCTCATGGGATACGCAGACCGCGCAGTTGGCAGTGCCTCCCCTCATCTCTGGGCCGTAAGAAGGAAGCCAAGACACGGACTTGCCCTCTTCTTTGCCCGCATAGGTAAGGAGGGTGCCGATAAGCATTATGCCCTGGCCGCCAAATCCGGCCATGATGACTTCGTGCGCCAACCTACTCTCCCCCCTTATCTTTGAACACACCCAGAGGAAACTCGGGGATCATATGTTCTTCGAGCCACTCCAAAGACTTCTGCGGGGTCATCCCCCAGTTTGTGGAGCACGTCGAAAGGAGTTCAACCAAGGAGAAGCCCAATCCTTCCATTTGGTTCAAGAACGCCTTCTTTATACCCTGCTTAGCCTTTTGGATGTTGACCGGGTTGTGCAAAGAGAACCTGGCAATATATTGAGCCCCTCGTACCGTGGCCAGCATCTCAGAGACCTTCACAGGGTAACCCTGGCTGGAAGCGTCCCTTCCAAAGGGCGAAGTGGTGGTCTTCTGGCCCACCAGGGTCGTGGGCGCCATCTGGCCTCCGGTCATCCCATAGATGGCGTTGTTGATGAATACCACTGTGATGTTTTCGCCCCGCACAGCAGCGTGGAATATCTCGGCAGTACCTATAGACGCCAAGTCGCCGTCGCCTTGATACGTGAACACTATCCCTTCGGGGAGCACCCGCTTGATCCCGGTAGCCACGGCAGGAGCCCTTCCGTGGGCAGCCTGCTGGAAGTCTACGTCGAAGTAATCGTATGCGAACACCGAACACCCAACCGAGGCCACGCCAATGGTCCGATCCTGGATCCCCAGTTCATCCACAACTTCGGCCACAAGCCTGTGAGCTATTCCGTGGGTGCATCCGGGGCAATAGTGGGTGACTGCGTCCGCCAATGCCCTTGGCCGCTGGTATACTGCCTTCATGCCTCGTCACCTCCCGAAGCCTTCTCCCAGTAGTCGGTCACGCCAGGCACCTTGCCTGCCATCATCTCCCGGAGCCTTTTCTCGACCTGGCGCGGGCTTGGCACAGCGCCTCCGGTGCGCCCGTAGAAGTGAACCGGAACCTTCCCTTCTACTGCCAGCCGCACATCCTCTATCATTTGGCCCGTAGACATCTCCACGCACAAGAAGCCTTTGGCACGTGGGGCCACTTGGGCGAAAGCCTCTTTGGGGAAGGGCCAAAGGGAAATGGGCCTGATCAGGCCAACTCTGATTCCTTCCTTGCGCACTTTGTCTATGACAGACCGGCAAATCCTCGCTACAGTGCCGTAAGCCACAAAGAACCAGTCGGAGTCCTCGGCATACAGCGACTCGCACATGACTTCGGCCTTCTCAATCTCTCTGTACTTGGCTTGAATGCGCCAGTTGTGAGCGTCCAGCTGCTCTGGGTCAAGCAAGATCGAGTTGATCAGGTTGGGTTTCTGGCGGCTGCCCTTTCCTGTAGAAGCCCAGGGTTTTTCGGGAAGATCCGCGACACCTGTATTTTCGGGAAATACCACAGGCTCCATCATCTGCCCAATCATCCCGTCTCCCAAGATCATCACGGGATTTCTGTATTTATCGGCCACATCGAAAGCCTTCACCATGAGATCGCATGCTTCTTGGACGGTTGAGGGCCCGTACACTACCAGGTGATAATCGCCGTGCCCTCCGCCTTTAGTGGACTGGAAGTAATCCGACTGGGAAGGCTGAATTCCGCCCAAGCCAGGCCCTCCCCTGGACATGTTCACTATGACGCAGGGCACCTGGGACCCGACCAGGTAAGATATGCCCTCCTGCATAAGACTTATTCCCGGACTGGAGGAAGAAGTCATCACCCTGCCGCCGGCTCCCCCTGCTCCGTACACCATGTTGATGGAAGAGACTTCGCTCTCGGCCTGAACAAAGACCCCGCCTTCAGTCTTTAGGCGCCTGGCCATGTACTCAGATACCTCGTTCTGAGGGGTAATGGGATACCCAAAATAATACCTGCATCCGGCCCTAATGGCGGCCTCGGCCACCGCTTCGTTGCCTTTCATCAAAACTGCTTCTGCCACGATCTGAATTCACCTCCTTCAATTATGGGCGGTAGACCTCTATCACAGCATCGGGACACATCCGGGCGCACAAGGCGCAACTTATGCACTTCTCTTGGTCTTCGTCTGTCACATACGCGGGGTGATACCCCTGTTTGTTCAGGCCTTCACGCAAACGGATTATCTTCTTAGGGCAGACACCCACACAGAGCTCGCAGCTTTTGCAGTGATCTTCCCTAAAGACGACCCTTTTCTCCAAGTCCTCTCCCTCCCGTCATCTAGCAAGTTCTCCGGCTTCCCAAGGCTTGCGGAGGAAACGCTCTAGCCACAATATGGGCGCGTCTCCCAAATGAACTCGAATCTCGGGCTCACTCTCCCGCAGCCACACGGGCGCACCTGCAAATTCCACAGGCAAACCAACTCTGCGGCCAAACTCAACAGATAGGGCAAAACCATCAACCACGTGTGACACGCGGGTTTCGTCGCCTAGATGGGTGTTGGACACTATGCCCGTTGCCCCGAGACCGCTAGCGGCCGTAATTAGATCCAGAGCAGCCACGGCTTCTTCCACAGTCCTAGTGAAGGGCCTCCTGAAGTTCACAACGAAAAGTCCTCGGGCCTCCTGGGAAAGAGCATCTCTGAGACCGCCAAGAACCCTGGCACCTGTGGGATCCCCTCCCACATCCACCACCACAAAGCCATGACCCTGGGTGAGGATCCGCCTAATCCCATCGGGCAACACTGGCAAATCGGCGTGCCTAATGGATTCCTTGGGGGCGACCACCTGGACTCCCCTGGAAGCCAAAGCCTCTCTTACGTCACGGACGCGAAAATAGGGAGTCACGGCATCGAGGTCAACCAAAGATACGCCGCGACCCTCGTAAGTTAACTTAAGTCCGTAGTTTATGGCGATTTCGGATTTACCGCTCCCATAGAGGCCGTAAAAGACTGTCACGCGCTGCAATTAGCCGGCTCCCTTCCAAAATCAGATACTCTACCGTCGAATCGAGAACTATCTCTACTGGGGCCCATTTGGAGACTCTTTGCCTTATGCCTTGGGTCAATAAAGAGAGTCTTGCTGCGGGCCCGCACAGGCCAATTGCCCCCACATTGCCCGAGAGAGAGGCAACCTGCCGCCCGATCTCCTTAGCGACCTGATAGGCCATTGCCTTGACCGCTCGGACGGCGGCATCCTGGCCTTCATCCAGCGCCGCCTCAAGACCCGCCATGTCGTTGACACCGGAATACGCGTAGACGCCCGACCCTTCCTTGAGGTTCTGGCGGAACTGGTCCCTATCGCCCAGAGACTCAAGGTAAGACACAAAGGCGGTGGCCGGCAGAGTCCCCACAGAAGTCAATCCAAAGGGCCCTTCGCCGAATACAGGATCCGATGAATCCAGGATGGCTCCCCCCTGATGGCTTGACACGGCGACCTCCTCGCCCAGGTAAACAGTGATGCCACCCACATCGCCAGGAAGTCCTTTTGTGGCCCGAACCTTCTCCCATACGCATCGCTGGGGCATGGCGTAGAAGAACCCGGCCCGCTTGTACCAGGGAGTGCCCGATATCAAAGCAGGATGCTGGAGATAGCAGGACGACATGGGCTCGGCCGCTATCCCCGGAATCCCTATCTCGCTGCAATACTGGAAAGTTTCCACAGTGAGCCTGTTGCGGGGGTGCCAAGAGGCTACCATGAGCGCCTCATTGACCATCTTCTCAGAGATAAGGTGCGATCCCGGAGGACACGGAAGATACGCTCCCCCGGGTATTACCACCACATCAGGGGCCACATTGGCCTCTCGCCGGACATTCTCCAAGATCCCGGAACCGGGCGCGAGATCCATAAAGGTACAGGAAATTACGTCCCCGCCAGAGTCAACCCTTGCTACGGCTGCTCTTGCATCCCTGTAACCGGGTTCCACGGCAAGAACGGTCTTCATGCGGGGAGATACATCCTCTTCTGCAAAAGAGCCTTCTCAAGCCTGGCCTCAGCGTACATGTCAGCCGCCTTGGCTGTATCCACGCCATTTTTCTCTGCCAACTCGAACACTTTGAGCAGGACATCATATATCTTGGACACGCGGGCCAGGGCTTTTTCCCTGTCATATCCGCCTCCCAAAACTTCAGAAGCCACGTTTATCACGCCGCCTCCGTTGGCTACGAAATCCGGGGCGTAGAGGATACCCTTGTCGGCCAAATCCTTGCCGTGTTTCTGCTCTAGCAGCTGGTTGTTTGCAGCTCCGCAAACGATCCTCACCTTAAGCCTGGGAACTGTGTCATCGTTGATGCTGGCGCCTAAGGCGCAGGGGGCAAATACGTCGCAGTCAGTATCGTAGATGGCATCAGGCGGCACCGCTTGGGCGCCAAGTTCCACGGCCTTCCGTGCCTTCTCGGAATCGATGTCCGTAACAACCACTTTGGCCCCGGCTTCCAGAAGACGCTGGAGCAAGGCGAAGCCTACGGTGCCCACGCCCTGAATGGCAACACTGCGGCCTGCGAAATCGTCGCTTCCAAACGCTGTCTTGATGCACGCCGTCATGGCTCGAAACACTCCAAAAGCGGTGACAGGCGAAGGGTTCCCGCTCACGCCCGCAAGCCCGCATACGTGGGAGGTCTCGGCTCTAATGATGTCCATGTCCTCGGTGGTAGTTCCCACATCCTCGGCAGTTATGTAACGACCGCCTAAGGACTCCACAAACCTTCCGAAAGCACGGAACAACTCCTCGCTCTTGTCCCGCTTGGGATCGCCGATGATTACGGCTTTGCCCCCGCCGATGTTTAGACCCATGGCCGAGTTTTTGTAGGTCATGCCCCGAGATAGCCTCAGGACGTCTACCAGGGCTTCCTCTTCTGTCTTGTAGGGCCACATCCGGGTGCCGCCAAGGGCCGGACCCAAAGTCGTATCATGGATGCCTATTATGGCTTTGAGCCCCGAAACCTTGTCATAGTTGAAAACGACCTGTTCATGCCCGTACTTCTCCATCAGTTGGAAGACTTCCACAAAAAATCCCCCTCTCTCTTCTCCTGAAAAACTAACCAACAAGACATCTGGCCATAGCCAGGGAGTTGAGTTTCACCAAACTGGTATCGGATCTTGAGATAAGCACTATGGGAGCGGCGGCCCCCACTATCACGCCGCCCATGATTGCTCTGGCAAAATACTGAATGCTTTTGGCCAAGCTGTTCCCGCTCACCAAATCGGGGGCAAGGAGGACATCCGCCTTCCCCGCTACTTCGCCAAAGACCCCCTTTATGCGAGCCGATTCCGGAGAAACCGCCACATCCAGCGCCATAGGTCCGTCCACAAACGCTCCTGGGAAGACGCCTCGGTGGGCCATCTTCGAGAGAATTGCCCCGTGAATGCTAGCTTCCGAGTCGAGGCTCGGGAGTTCGGAAGGCCCGAGACAGGCGATCCTAGGAGCGCTTACCCCCATGACTTTGGCCACCCCGATAGCGTTCTTGACTATCTCGATTTTCTTCTCGAGGTCTGGGTTCATAACAACTCCGCCGTCGGTTACAAAAATGAAACGGTCGTAACCTTCTACCTCCAGGCACGCCACATGGCTCAGAATCCTTCCCGTTCGAAGCCCCTCTTCCCGGTCAAGAGCGGCTCTCAAAAGAAGGGAAGTTGCCAATTTGCCCTTCATCAGTATGGATGCGGCCCTGTCCCGTATCAGCCCTATACCCTTCTTGGCCGATTCCGCAGGGTCTTTGGCGTCGACCAATACAGGACTAGTGAGAGAGATGCCCTTCCTTTCCAAAGCCTCTTGGATCCGCTCCCTGGCACCTATCAGGTAAGGCGCGACGAAACCTTGTTTTTCGGCCATGGAAACCGCCGAAAGGGCTTCCTCGTCCAAGGCTTCCACAAGACAGACTCCCACAGGACCTAAAGCTTTGACTCTTGCCAACAAGGCTTCATAGAGAGGCCCCAAAACAAGCCACCTCCCCCGTAGGATAGACTCTGGACGGTTCAAGCCCGCTAATGACCCTAGAAGCCCCAAGGGCTAGAGATTCCATTTCGTCCTCTCCCGGATAGACCATATGAGGTCCCAGAAACCCGGTGCGCTCACAAACCAAGGAAACGAACAGGTTCGAGCGAGCCAATCCACCCGTTAGGGCCACTGCGTCAGGCTTCTCGGGATAAGCCGCCGCCATGGCACAGATCTCTTTGGCTGCCTGATAGGCCATGGACCAGTACACCGTCCGGGCAAACTCGTCGTCTTCCATAAGCCTTTCGACTTTTCTGACATCCTTAGTGCCTAAGTGCCCATACATGCCCGACCCGGACGACAGGTATACGTTGATAGCAGACCCATCGCCCCTATCCAAAAGCAACTGGTACAAATACATGCTGGGAAGAGCCCCGCAACGATCGACGGCAAAAGGGCCTTCTTCAGCGGTATTGGCGTCACGGAACATTCCTCTGTACGAGGGGCTGACCGAGAATCCGCCTCCTAGGTGAACGATTATGAGGAATAGATCGCCTAGGGGCCGTCCCAAGTCACCTGCTACTTTGCGGGCGCACGCTTTCATGTTGAGAGCGTGCAAAAGGCTGCGCCTAGGCAGCTCCGGAAGCCCTGACACCCTGGCCTCAGGCGAATACTCGTCTACAGACACTGGATCCACTATGAAAGCGGGAGTCTTGCCGCCCAGGGACAACTCCCAAGCAATAAGGCCGCCCAAGTTCGATGCGTGCCTCCCGCCGAACTCCTGCCGCAGATCCAATAGCATGGCCTGGTTGACGCGGTAAGCGCCTGACCGCAGGGGCCTCAACAGTCCTCCGCGAGCCACTATGCTAGAGAGGTTATCTTCGGCGAGCCCGCGCCCGGCCAAGAAGTCTCGGACCACCCGTACCCTAAAGGGCAACTGCTCCACAGTCCTGTGAGTGGCCGCCCAAGGGTCGCCGCCATGGTCCACTGTCTCTTGGGCCGTGAACCGGCCTCCTTCATAGAGGGCCACCTTTGTCGATGTGGACCCCGGGTTTATCACAAGCATAGTCTGATTAGTCATCTTACTCTGCCTCTAAAAACCGAGATGCTTTTGAGTTCCAGCGCCCTAGCCAACCTGAACTGGACCATCCTGTCCGCTGCGGTAGTAGTGTCGATGTCTTCCTTCTTGGAGATCTCGAATATGGTTTTTAGCAGGCCGGGGATCCTCTCTACCTTAGCTTTGCAGCGTGCGGCATCATACCCGCCCACCTCGTCAGCTGCCTGAATGGCGCCTCCTGCGTTGATCACATAGTCGGGGGCGTAAAGAATACCCCGATCAAAAAGGCGTATGGAGTCTTGGGGAGTCAGGAGTTGGTTATTGGCGGCCCCGGCCACAATCTTCGCCCTTATCCTGGCAATGGTTGCCTCGTTTAGGATGCCGCCCATGGCGTTGGGAGAAAGTATGTCGGCCTCTTCAGATAGCACGTCCTCTGGAGACACCGTGGTGCCGCCTAGTTCCTTGGCCACGGTTTCTGCCGCTTCAGAGCGAATGTCTGACACTACGAGGTTGGCCCCTTCGGCTCTCAAAAGCCTGCATAGTTTCGAGCCGACCTTGCCCGCGCCCTGTATTGCTACGGTCAAGCCTGCCAAGTGTCTGTGCCCGAAAACTTCCTCAAGGCATGCCAAAATGCCTAAAAATACCCCGTATGCCGTGAGTATGGAAGTATCGCCGCTGCCTCCGTACTCGGTGGGAAGTCCAACCACGTGGTTTGTCTCGCTAAGGCAATGCACGAAATCCGAAGAAACGGTGCCAACGTCAGTGCCTGTTATGAACCTTCCATTGAGACCCTGAATGTACCGCCCATAGGCTCTAAAAAGCATTTCGCCCTTGTCCTTCTCTGGATCGCCCCAAATCACGCCTTTGCCGCCGCCAAAATGATTGCCGCAAGCTCCTGATTTCTGGGTCATGCCCTTGGATAACCTTAAGCTGTCGATGATAGCTTCGTCTTCTGACCCGTAGGGAAACATCCTGGTACCGCCCAGAGCAGGCCCAAGAGTGGTATCGTGGAGCGCCACAATGCCCTTTAGCCCGCCTGCTCTGCCCCGAAAGAACATCACCTGCTCGTGACCCTCTTCAGACATTTTCCCGAACAGGTCCAAACCAGCACCACCTTTCGTGTACTCATCCAATATGAAGTAGCAAATACCGTGCCAAGGAGGCAAAGGGTTTTAGGGATGATGTTCTTAGTGCGGGCAATACAAAACCGCCTCTAGGCTCGCATTTCCATAGGGTGCGAGGGCCATGATAATTGTGACAATGAAACATTCCATGCACATAACTGCACAGTAGTCAGGCTATTGCATGCACGCTACTGCACAGCAGACGCTATTTGCGGAGTTCGGGACCGGAACCTCTCGGAGGGCTCTGTATGGAATACTTGTCGATCTTGTTGTAAAGGTTCCGTATGCTGACGCCCAAAGCTCTGGCAGTTTTGGTCTTTTGGTGGCCGCATCGCTCCAAAGCAGCCTCGACCAACCTTCTTTCCACGTCGTCCAGCGTCTCTTTGAGGGTCTTTCCGTTATTCAAAGGAGGGCAACCTTTCTTATGAGGAATCTCGGTGAGAAAGGCTTCGGGGACTAAGTCAGGGAGGTGCTCCGAGGCGATGACTTCGTCATGATAGCGCATGTTGATCATGGCCCTGCCCAGAAGGTTCTCCAGCTCTCGTACATTGCCCGACCAGCGGTGCTTCTTAAGGGCTTCCATGACTTGAGGGTCGATGCCCACCACTCTGCGACCGTACTCCTGGTTGAGTTTCCGGATAAGGTGAAAACACAGGGCCGGGATGTCTTCAGGTCTTTGTCTCAATGGCGGTATGAAGATGGGTATAACGTTGAGTCTGTAATAGAGGTCTTCTCGAAACTTGCCTTCGGACACCAATTGCTCCAAGGAAACGTTGGTGGCGGCTATCACCCTGACATCCACAGAGATGGGTCTAGAATCCCCAACCCTGACGATCTCCTTCTCTTGCAGGACTCGCAGGAGACTCGCCTGGAGAGGCAAGTTCATGACTCCGACTTCATCGAGAAAGAGCGTGCCTCCCTGGGCTTCCTCGAAAAGGCCCCTCCGGCCGCCTTTTCTTGCCCCGGTAAAGGCGCCCTCTACGTATCCAAAGAGTTCTGACTCCAGAAGGCTCTCAATGAGGGCGGCACAATTCACCCGAACAAAGGGTCTATTCTTTCGGGGGGACGCTCCGTGGATGGCGTGGGCGAACAACTCTTTGCCGGTGCCGCTCTCGCCTCTTAAGAGCACAGTGACCGAGGTGGCCGCCACCCTCTTTGCCTGGTCAACAGCTTGAGCGATAAGCTGGCTCTCTGCTACGATCTCATCGAAGGTGTACTTGGACTCCATCCGCCGGACCAGTTTCTTCATCATGTCCAGTTCCTCGGTAAGCCGCATAATCTCGGAGACGTCCCGGACCACTCCAACACTTCCCACCAACTCGCCATCAACCATAACCGGGTCAACGCTCACCACCACTTGCCGTTTTAGGGGGCCCACCTTCATGGGAACGTTCTTGACCGGCTTGCGAGTCCTGAGTACCTGCATGTGCATGCTTGGTCCTTCGGCGATGTCCACAGTGGCGGGTTTTCCGATAACGTCCTTCTCTGTCATCCCCGTAAGCCTTGTGTACGCAGGGTTGATGAGCATGCCGTTTCCATTGGCGTCCACCACAGATATGGCATCTTGAGCGGCATTGATGATAGCCGACAAAAACGTCTGAACCTGGCGCAGGTTGGTCAACTCCTCCGCCAGATCCTTGATCTCGGTTATGTCTCGAAAGACGGCCACTGCCCCCACGACCCGACCCCGGGCGTCCCTCACTGGAACTCTGTTGGTTATTACGACGTTTTGCCCCAAAGTCTGCCGGCGGTTAAGTTCCGCCACACCGCTAGTCAAAACGTTCACAAGTCCTGCAGATGGGACGACCTCCTGGAGGCGCTTCCCTATTGATTTGGAGGCAATAGCTCCTGTCAGCCTTTCAGCAGCGGGGTTCATGATCAAAACCCTGGAATCGATGTCAACCGCCACGATGGCGTCGTGGGTCGATTTAAGGATAAACTCAAAAAGCTCAATCTTTGCAGGATCTTGCATGAACAGCACCTCCACCTTGTGAAAATTCTGCACGGCGGAGGTGCGATCCTTCTGCACTAATATGCAAACAGCGTCAGGCCCCTAGACGCAATCTGTCGGCCACCATGGCGATGAACTCAGAGTTGGTGGGTTTTCCCTTTTCCTGACTAATAGTGTGGCCGAACACTCTCTGGATAAACTCCATATTTCCTCTATCCCAAGCCACTTCGATGGCGTGGCGAATGGCCCTTTCCACCCTGCTTGGTGTGGTCACATATTTGTCAGCTATGGTCGGGTAGAGTTCTTTGGTGACTTTTGATAACAGGTCGACCCTGGCCACTACCATAATGATGGCGTCTCGCAAGTAAAGATAGCCCTTGATATGGGCGGGAATGCCCAATTCGTGCATTATGCCGGTGACTTTGGCATCGTGGCTCCGGTCTTTATCCCTTACCACGGGAGGCTTCTTAAGTGCGGGGCTGCCTTTTGCAGAGAGTTGCCTAAGCCTCTCGGCCAGCATGTCAAAGTCGAAGGGTTTGAGTATGTAGTAATCGGCTCCCAGTTCTAGCACCCGGTGAGTAATAGACTCCTGACCAAAGGCAGTCAACATGACGATTTTGGGGCGGGAACCGGTACCACCTTCCTGGGCAAGACGCTCCAACACGCCGATGCCGTCCAAATATGGCATTATGATGTCCAGCACAACTATGTCGGGCTCTATCTCTCCGATAGCCTGCAAAGCCTCAAGCCCATTGTATGCCACACCCACTACTTCTACGTCATCCTGCTTCTCCAAGTATTCCTTGAGCAGGCCCACGAACTCCTTGTTATCATCAACAATTAGAACTCGGATTCTCCCCATCCATTATTCCCCCCTACTCCTGCATCTCTTTTGCGGAGGTTATCTGTATCCATTTTATTCCAGCGGGTGCTTCTTGACAAGGGAAAAATCGTCATTGTAAATCTGAAATTCTTCACCGTGTTCGAAAGTCCTTCAATTTAGTCAGATTTCAGCGAATTGGTAGTAGGCTGCAGCGGCATCCTCTGGAGGGGCCATAGGAATCATGTAGGAATCCTTGGCCATCCATTCGGCAAAAGTGCCGTAGCCTCTGGCGGGATCGTTGACCAAAACATGAGTGACCGCTCCAACCAGATAACCGTCTTGAATGATGGGACTGCCGCTCATGCCTTGTACAATTCCCCCTGTTAGTGCCATAAGCCGCGGGTCCATAACCCTGATTACGAATCCTTTGGACGAAGCCCCCGCCCCATTGAAGATTTGCTCAATCTCTATGGCGAACTTCTCTATTGAGGTGCCGTTTACAGTAGTCAGGATTTCGGCCGGGCCTCGTCTGAGTTTGGTCTCCAAGCCAAGAGGTATCGGGTCAGAGAAGAAGGGGTTTTCTGGCCGTCCGCTGAGGATACCCGCTATGCCGCACGGGCCGTTTTTCAGTATGTTGCCGATAATATCCTGCCCTTCCACGAAAGTTCCCAAGACTTCGCCGGGGTTTCCTTTTCTGCTTGGCTGAACTCCCGTGACGGTAGCGCGAACGATCTGGCCTTCCTTCATGGCCACAGGACGTCTTGAGTCACCTTCAGAGATCACATGTCCCAAAGCGGCATAAAGACCGGTTTTAGGATCGTAGAAAGTGAGAGTGCCGACTCCCGCCAGGGCGTCTTTCACCAGAATCCCGATGTTGAATCCGCCTCGCTTGTTTCGCACAGGCATGAGGGTACGCCTGACTGTAGATCCGTCCTGTTTCTCCACCAGGACGTCCACCCATTGACCGGTCCGGCCGGCTTCTTCTATGAGAAATGACAGATCTTCTTTGGTGCTCACTCGAGAATCGCCCACAGACAAAATGACGTCGCCTACCTGGAATCCGGCGTTTCTAGCAGGCCAGACTTCTCTGCCGTCTACGGTTTCTACTGGAGATAGGCCGGTGATGACCAATCCCGTGCTTCTGAGAATCACTCCAATGGAATGCCCTCCAGGCATAACCATGATGGGTTCTGTCACTGTCAAAGACACTCTTCTTATGGGTATCAAGCCGAATAAGCGAAATTGTAAGTAATACTGACCGGGTTCTTGGGTATCCATGGTGACCTTGGTTGTTGTAACCAAGAGAGACCACGGCCTTGCGGAACCTTGCCCCATGGCGTCCACGGATACCACCGGATAGCCTGTGTTGATTTCGAAAGTTTGCCCAGTAAGGACGGTCATGGCGTCGGGTAGAGAGAAGGCGAAGCGGAACGGGTTGGAACACGTGACGGCGATTACCAAGCAACAAAGAAGGATGCCTGCTGCTTTTCTGTTTCGTTCTCGGTTGCCCATCCCGTCTCACTCCTCTCTCATAACGGTTTCACAAGACATAAGGTTTACCGTAAGAAGAAGATTTATCGACGGGAATTTTGCAGTGAGGCAGCAAAGGGTGGAACTTCGGGATGCTAGTGGTTGGAGATCTCTAGCTTGTACCTCTGAGCTGCTTCAAGGAGCGCCCGAGCGTGTTCTATGGATATCGACAAATTGTCTCCGCTTAGCATTCTGGCGATCTCAGCAATTCTTTCTTGGGCTGCAAGCCTGCGAACGGTAGCGTAGGTTCTACCGCCTTGTTCTTCCTTGGACACCAAAAAATGGCTGTCAGCCAAAGCGGCTATGGAGGCCAAATGGGTGACGCAGAGCACTTGATGCTTTTGGCTCACTCGCCAAAGTCTTTCGGCTACAGCTTGTCCCGCTTTGCCGCCGACACCTGCATCGATTTCGTCGAAAATCAGCGTGGGCACGGGATCAACCTCTCCCAGATGGGATTTGACCGCAAGCATCAATCTGGAGAGTTCACCCCCCGAGGCTACTTTGTTAACGGGCATTGGCGGTTCGCCCGGGTTTGCAGAAAAAACGAAACTAACTTTATCGACTCCATTTGAGAATGTCCTTACCCGCACCCCGTCCTGCTGTATCCCTTGAGGGTCTTCTTCCGAGTCCAAAATGACCAGGAACCTGGCCCCGGGCATTCCTAGTTCGCCTATAGTCGCCGAGACTTGCTTTTCCATGACAGAGGCCACTTCCCGCCTCAAACTGGTTAGGGTCGTGGCAGCCGACGCCATGCATCCTTCCAGAGACCGCAAAGACTCTCTGAGCAAGGTCAGGGTTTCTTCGGAATTTTCCAGTTCAAAAAGCCTTTGGGCCGATTTGGTTCCAAATTCCATTATCGCCCTTATTGTGTCGCCGTATTTGGCTTTGAGTCTGTGCAACAGATCGAGTCTGTCAGAAACCATGGCCAATCTATCAGGCTCTACATCGAGCCTTTTTCTGTAGGCACGGACCAGATCTAAGGCGGCTTCCAAGCCGAAGGACACTTGGGCTAACGCCTCGCATGAGACTTGGGCCGACAGGTCGATAGAAGACGCCTTTTGCGAAGCGCCAGAGCCAAGGACATGGTTTCAGCGGCCGGGGCCTTACGACCGCCTTGATACAGGAGGCTATACGCCTCGTCGGCCAGTTCCACTAAACGCTTTTGGGACAGAGCACTGCATATTCGGCCCTGAGGTCTTCTTCCTCACCGTCCCGAAATTTGGCGTCTTGGATCTCTTTCACCTGGAAAGACAAAAGATCGATCTCACGCTGCCTTTCTGTCTCACCGAGCCGAGTTCCCCAATCTTGCGGAGTATTGACTGTCTCTCAGGTGGCATTTGTAGTAGGCGTCTTTTGCCGGGCCGATCCGTTCTTTGCCGAGGCTATCCAGGATACTTAGGTAATTCTGAGGTTTTGCGAGAGAATGCTGCTCCTGCTGTCCATGGATGTCCACTAAGTGGGCGGCGATTTCCTGGGCCATGCTTGATGTAACCAATCTGCCGTTAACTCTTATGTAAGAGCGATCCGGTGAGATGTCCTTCTGAAACACGATTTCCAGGTCATCACCCAGGACTTGTTTGAGAGGGTGGTCAACTGTATGGTCTTCAGGTAACTGGGGCCTGTAGGCCAATAGCTCAAGGGAAGCTTTTTCTGCTCCGGTGCGGATGAGATCCCGGGAGGTGCGCTGGCCCAAGCAAGCCATGACGGCGTCGACTATCATGGATTTTCCTGCGCCTGTCTCGCCGGTAAACACCGATAAGCCGCCTCCAAGTTCCAACTGGACGCCGGCAAATATCCCAAAATCCTTTATTCGAAGATACGACAGCATGTCCCTATCCTCACAGCCCTGCGATTTCCCTCAGAGTCTTCAGGACTTCCGCGGTGGACGCGTTATCGGCAACCACCACCAACACGACATCGTCACCGGCAACCGTCCCAAGGATGTCATGTATCTTGAGACCGTCGATGGCCTCTCCCACAGCCGACGCCGCTCCCGACAGCGTCTTCACCAGCACGATATTCCCTGACTTGTTCATATCCAGGCAGCAGTCGCGAAAAAGTCTTCTGAACCTATCCCGGTATACGTGGCTGGGGTCGCCTGGCAATAGGGCGTACTTGTACCGCCCATCCCCGGAAGGAACTCTGACCAGGTGAAGTTCCTTTACGTCTCTTGAGACGGTGGCCTGGGTAACCTTGATGCCTTCTCGTGCGAGTGCCTCACAAAGTGCCTGCTGGCTGGTGATGACGTTTTGCGAGACCAACTCGACTATTCTCATCTGTCTCTTGGATTTCACGGAAACCTCCTCCTGGAGACGTACTGCGCTTGCCGCCAACTAGCGCGGCAGCCTGTCGGCCCCTTCTTTCATCTTCCTTCGCAACACCTCGTAGAAAGACCATTCCGGGCGGCGCAAAAGGGACACTCTCACGCTAGATGCGTTTACCCGAACCGTATCTCCCCGCCGGAGTGAAAAGTACTCCTGGCCGTCAACTGACAGCATAGTGGAAAGGCTCGGCAGAGAGACTTTCACTTCGCAGGTCTCGTTAACAGGCACCACCATGGATCTGGAGTACAAAGTGTGCGGGCATACCGGCGTCACCGTCAGGGCCTCAACTTGCGGAGCAACTATGGGTCCGCCTGCTGACAGCGAATACGCCGTAGAGCCTGTAAGTCGAAACGATAACGCCGTCGGCGTGATAAGTGTCAACTTCCATGCCCGATACTGACAAAGTCAACACGGCCATTCGGCCGTAGGGCCCCTTCATAACGCAAGCCTCGTTGACAGCCAGTTTGCGGTACACTGTACGGCCTTCCCGTATGACTTCTGCCTCAAGAGCCATCCTTTCGTCTCGCTTGCCACGGCCTTCAAGAAAGCACGGCAGTGACTCAAGGTTATCTTCCACAATCGATCAAGAACCCAAAATGCCCCCAAGTTGACTCCCAAAAGGGAGATGCCCCTTGGGCAAAGTGTTCTGGCCGCCGATAGCAGGGTTCCATCTCCACCCAACACGATGGCAAAGGGCATGGAAGATGACCACGACGACATGGGTAGCCCATTATTAGGCCTCCCTGCCATGCCCGCCACACATGGAGGCAGATAGCCCTTGTACCCCTTTGAATGGAGCCAGTCCAGAATCTTCATAGAAAGATCAAGGGCGCCGGCCTTGGTGATGTTAGGAAAGACACCGATCATCTGTCCCACGTCATGCTCCTCCCCACGAGACCCGCCACTTTTGAGGCTATACTCGCGGCGTCAAATCCCAATTCTCGCCTGAGTGCCCCTTGGGCGCCGTGGGCCACAAATTCTCTGGGGATGGCGACTCTGAGAATTCTCCCTTGCATAAGGCCCGGTTTACCCATGTCCGCCATGGCGTCTAGCACTGCGTCGCCCAACCCTCCCACCACCACATTCTCCTCTAGAACGACCACAGGGGTCTTGTCCGCAGCGACGGCGATGGCCTTTTTGTCCAGCGGGGAGAGATAGCGGGCGTTAATCACTCCGCACGAGACTCCCTCGGCTTCCAGCATCCTGGATGCCTGCAACGCCGGATGAACCATGCTTCCTATGGCTACCAGATTGGCGTCCTGGCCAACTGATATGGTCTCTGCTTGCCCAAGGGTCAGAAACTCAGGCGTCTCCAGGGCATCTCGAAAGGGGACTCCCTGGGCGGGGCCCCTTGGGTACCTTATGGCACAAGGCCCGGGAATTCTGAGAGCCGTGTGAAGCATGTTCACCAATTCCCGCTCATCCTTGGGTGCCATAACGGTAAGGCCTGGCACAGGCCTGAGATAACTCAAGTCAAACTCGCCGTGATGGGTTTCTCCGTCTTCGCCGACTATCCCTGCACGGTCGACTGCAAACACGACTTTTAGACCTTGGAGACACACGTCTTCTATGATTTGGTCATAGGCCCTCTGAAGGAAGGTAGAGTATATGGCGACTACCGGGATCTGTCCTCCCTGAGCAAGACCCGCCGCGAAAGTCACAGCGTGGCTCTCGGCAATGCCCACATCAAAGAACCTGTCTTGGTACAAACGCCTGAACTCGCCCAATCCTGTCCCGTCTGACATGGCGGCCGTTATTGCCACCAACCTCTTGTCATCTCGGGCAAAGCGGCACATGGCTTCACCAAACACCTTGTTCCATGAAGGCGGCCCTTGTTTCTGGGGGAATTCGCCCGTTGCCGGGTCGAAAGGCCCCGGACCATGAAACTTCTCTGGTTCTGCCTCAGCGGGACCATATCCTTTTCCTTTTTGAGTTACGACATGAACAAAGACCGGTTCTTTGAGTTTTTTGGCGTCTTCGAAAACCCTCTGAAGCCCTTCTATGTCGTGGCCATCGATAGGTCCGTAGTACCTGAACCCCAACGACTCGAACCATGATTCTGGAAATAGGAAGTGTTTTAGTCCGCCTTTGAACCTCTTGAGCAAGGACAGAGTGCGGGACCCCAGATTGGGCATGCCCTTGAGCACTTGCTCAAACCTGGCTTTGGTAGACCGGTAAGCCGGGGCCAAGCGAAGAGCCGTCAGGTAGTAGCCAATGCCGCCTACGCTCTCAGAAATCGACATGGAGTTGTCGTTGAGGACCACTATGATTTTTGTCCGCAATTCGCCAGCATTGTTCAGCCCTTCGTAGGCCAGACCCGACGTCAAGGCCCCGTCGCCGATTACAGCCACAACGTTGTAGTCATCGCCTGACATGTCTCTGGATTTTGCCAACCCCAAGGCGTAGGAAATGGAACCTGCAGCATGCCCCGTATCGTAAACGTCATAAATGCTCTCCTGCCTTTTGGGATAGCCTGAGAGCCCGCCCATCTGCCGGAGAGTGTCAAACTCCGGGTAACGCCCGGTGATAAGTTTGTGGGCGTAGGACTGATGCCCTACATCCCAGACGAGCTTGTCTCTAGGAGTATCAAACGCAGTATGTAGAGCCAGAGTGAGTTCCACAACGCCCAAGGATGAAGCCAAATGGCCCCCGTTCTTGGAGACGGTCTCCACAATCTTGGCGCGAAGTTTGCCCGCTAACTCCTTCATCTTCTGATGCGAAAGACCTTTTATGTCTCGGGGAGACTTGATGTTAGATAGATTAACGTTCATTCTGTTTTTGCCGTCCTCCCAAAACCCGGTTCATGAGCCTCCTGGTTCTGCCCATAAACAGTGTCATAGCCTCAGCGTACCTCAGGGCGAAAGGTTTGAACAGGGCTTTACCGCCTACTGTCAAGGCGGAGACTACGCCCACCCCTATGCTGGCCATTAGAGCCGTGCTCACACCTTTGACCGCCTTTCCCAGTCTGAATGTTAGGGCCACGGCGATCGCCCCTGACAAGGTGGCTGCAACATCGCCCAGCAGATCGTTGAAGACGGATGAAACCCTTGGCGCGTTCCTGACAAACCACAGCGCTTCCCGGGCCCCATACACTTTTCGGGACGCCATGGCCAGTAACCTTTCCTTCTTGGCCCTGGCGCTGGCAAGCCCGATACCGTCTCCAAGAATTCCTATGAGGATGACTACCAAGACCAGCGGCAAGCCGAAATAGGTGGGTATTTGGTCGGTGATTCTTTCGATGAAAGCGTTGAGGACAAAACTCAGCAAGAAGGCCCCGACTGCTAGCCCAAGGATTTCGGCGATAAATGCGGTCTTGCTTCTGTCCTTAGGCTTTCTGCCTGGCTTCCTGCGCTTTGACTTTTGGATGGTGCCCCTGTCGGCGCCGCCTGGGGCATTGTCTGAAGCGTTGCTCGGAGCCCTGCTCGAAGTGCTGCCCGAAGTGCTGCTAGGAGCCCTGCTCGAAGTGTTGCCCGAGGCGTTGCCTGAGAACATACCCGAAATGCCGCCTGAAGTGCCGTCCGAAACCTTGCCTGAAGTGCTACCGGCAATAGCAGATTTGACGCCACTACCGGAGATACTGGCGATCACGGATGTGTTATTGGAGTTGAGTCTATCATCTGGCATGGTGCTGGTTGAACCGCCTCCGAGGGGCAACGTCTGCGGTGAATCTTGTGACTTGAGGTCCAGCAGGCTTTCCCGATGGCCCACCCCGGCTTTCGCCCAAGGCGGTTCCCCTTTAAGGCCACCCCACCCGGTCGCCCAAGGCAGCGCTGGATCGCCACTTAGTTCACACCGCAACCCCGCAAACGCCCGTTTCAGACAGTCTAGGAGATTTCCTCTAAGGCCCCCGCCCCTAGCCTTTTTTGCAGCCGGGCTTTCAGGAGGAACCATCCTGCCCAACCACTCAAGACAGGCCATTACAGATTCGCCAAGTAGGCCGATGGCTCTAAAAGAGTCTCCGACCTCGCGAAAAAAGGGAGTGTTTTCTCCAATGACCTACATGCCGTTGTAGGTTTCCCTCTTTTCCTTCTCCCTAAAGAAGCCGGAAGCTGGGCGCAACCAGCCAGATTCAGGGCGAAATAGGCATGGCCCGCGACGGATTTTTAGCCCCGCCTTGGGAGCGGGAGAGCCCACTAGAATACTGCGCCCTCCCGGAGATGCTACGCTATGTTGCGTAGTACATTATACCTGCGTAAGGCCACTTTTGCAAAGTGACCGCCGTGCGATGAGCCGCAATGAACCGCGCCGGAGGATGAGAGAGAACGGGTCTGTGTTCAACGCTGGGTCCAATCCTGCTGCGAGGATGGGATATAACGGACTATTCATCAGTGATGAGTGACTCCAGGAGCCGAACCTTCCGCGAGGGTAGGCTGTGGCGGACTGATCATCAGCGATGAGTGACTCCAGGAGCCGAAGCGGCGCCGAGGATAGGCTGTAACGGACTACTCATCAGTGATGAGTGACTCCAGGAGCCGAACCTTCCGCGAGGGTAGGCTGTGGCGGACTGATCATCAGTGATGAGTGACTCCAGGAGCCGAACCTTCCGCGAGGGTAGGAGCCAAGATCCGAGCCCGCAGCGAGGAACGGCCGTAGGGCCGCACTGGAAGAGGTATTAGGACGTAGGGCCCGCTCGGCGTAGGTATTAGGGCGTAGATCCTGCCTAGGCGGAGCAATCGGGGCGTAGGGTCCCTACTTGATCTTATCGAGGTAGTTTAGGGAAAGCTCTCTGAGGAACCTTCCTTTTCCGCCAAACGGCCCAAGAGCAGCAAGGCTCTCATCAAGGGTGGACCTTGCTAGGGCTATGGCATGGTCCAAAGATGACTCTTTCACTAGAGTGTCTTTGACCAACTCCTTTCCGCCCTGCTTGAGGTCATCAATGTCGTCGACTATCTGAAACGCCAATCCGAAACTCTTCCCCCAACTCTCGGCTGCCTTCTGGACATCCTCGCGGGCATTGGCAGCCAGCGCACCCAACTTCGCGGCAGCTCCAAACAAGGCTCCAGTCTTCAGACTGTACATGAGCGTCACCGCGTCAGGCCCAAGTTTTCTACCCTCAAGGGCCAAATCGATTACCTGGCCCGCCACCATTCCGCCGGGCCCGGCTGCATGAGCAAGCGTCCTGACACACAAGGTCCGTCTGTCCAATGGCAAAGCGCCATAGGTGGCCATAACCTCAAAAGCCTCAGTAAGGAGGGCGTCACCTGCCAGAAGAGCCACCGCCTCTCCGTACCTTTTGTGACACGAAGGCTTGCCTCGACGGAACTCGTCATCATCCATACACGGGAGGTCATCGTGGACCAAAGAGTAAGCGTGAACCATTTCCACGGCCAAAGCTGGGCCAAGTGCCTCCTGAACTCCGCAACCGAGGTCTTCAGCGACCGCCAGAACCGTAGCCCCTCTTAGCCTCTTGCCACCTTCAACTGCGTAGGCCATGGCATCCTTGAGGGACTCGACGCCTGTAGCGTAATGGGCCGTTGCTTGGCAGAGAGCCTCGTCTAAAAGCAACCGATACCGCTCAAGATCCTCAACTAGTGACAATCAGCACTCCTCCGAACCCGGATCACCAAGATGGCTATCCTTCTCAGTATCTCCGTCATCTATATCTCCGTCATCAGTATCCCCATCGGGCGGATTCAGGATTTCCTGAACCTTCTTCTCAGCCCTGTCTAGAATAGACTCCAAATTTCTCGCTAGCCTTATTCCCTCTTCGAATCCTTTCAAAGAGTCCTCCAAGGAAAGCGTGCCGCCTTCCAAAGACTTGACGATACCCTCAAGCCGCTTCATTGTGGCCGCAAAGTCCAGTTCCTCCCCGGCCTTGTCCGCTGCGGTATCTTTTCCCCGGGGTGCCAGGGCCTTTGTGGCATCGTCACTGCTTATCATCTTGTCCTCCGCCTGCAACTAATCATCTCCTCTCCGAGAACCATGTGGCGTAACATTGGACTCCTCAACAAGACAAATCAGCTCGCCCCTGTGGAGAGTCAGGCGCATCCGCGACCCCCGGGGAGCGTCTTCATAGCTACTTACAATCTCCAGGCCGGGCAGTCTTTGAGCCAGACTGTAGCCGCGAGACAGTATCCGGAGCGGAGACAGAGCATCCAGCCGAGCTGCTGACGACGCCAAGGCGTTTTTTTCCCGCTGGAGCCTGGCCCTCATAATGAATTCCAGGTCTTCTCTGTGCCGGATCAAAGTCTCTCGAGAAGACACCAAGAACCAGTCGGGCCTCTGCAGAGCCGGGCGCGACCGCAAGAGTTCGAGGGCCTGCCTGTACCCGCCCAGTAGCGCGTACACCTGGCTACGGGCATTATCCGACAAGTTACGGATCTGTGCCCGGAGCGACAGTGCGTCTGGCACAACCAGTTCAGCCGCATGAGTAGGAGTCGCCGCGCGAACATCCGCCACCAAATCCGCCACAGTAACATCTCTCTCGTGGCCCACTGCGGAAACAACAGGAACCTTGGAGTTGAAGATGGCCCGAGCGATGAGTTCATCGTTGAAGACGAAAAGGTCCTCCTGTGAACCGCCGCCCCTGCCGACGATGATCACGTCAACACCGGGCACACGGTTCAGGGTACGAATTCCCACGGCGATTTCCCTGGGAGCGCCTTCGCCCTGGACCTTGGCGTCCACAGCCACAAAGTGGACTCCGGGGAACCTCCGGCGGCCGCAAGTCACAATGTCCTTGATTGCCGCTCCTCGAAGGGACGTAACAAGCCCAACCTTGCGAGGAAACGGAGGCAGCGGGCGCTTCCTTTCGGCCGAGAAAAGCCCTTCCTTCTCCAGCCTGGCCTTCAGCTTCTCAAGCGCGGCGTACAAAGCACCCAGTCCAGAGGGCTCCATGTAGTTTACATAAACTTGGTAGATACCGTCGCGCTCGAACACAGATACGCCGCCTGCTACCACAACCTGAGCGCCATCTCCGGGCAAAAAGGTAAGGCGAGCGGCGTCGCTCCTCCACATGACCGCACGCACGCTCGCCTTTTCATCCTTAAGAGTGAAGTAAAGGTGGCCGGAATAGTTGCGGAGATTCGCAATCTCTCCCCTAACCAGCACCTGCCTCAGGAGCTCGTCCTTCCACAACACATCCTTAACGTATGCGTTGAGCTGACTCACGGAAATGACGTCCTGAGTAGATAACACCTCCTACCACCTCTCGCGTTCAATCTTGTCTCTTCCAAGAGCGACCCCGTGCCATTCCCGAACACTGGTACACCATGGCCTTTGCCTTCGAGGCCGCTCAAATCAACCAGAGACTGCCTAGCCTACCACCTAGCCTACCACTGGGTGCTGCCGCTTCGGAGATACTCGTCCATATCCTTGGCAGCCTGCTTGCCTGCACCCATGGCCAAGATCACAGTAGCTGAACCGGTAACAGCGTCGCCGCCCGCCCAGACTCTCGAGTGAGTCGTGCGTCCCGTGTCCTCACGAGCCTTTAGACCGCCCCATGTCTCGGCTTCAAGACCCTCGGTGGTCTGAGCGAGAATCGGGTTGGGACTTGTGCCCAGCGACATGATCACGATATCGCAATCAAACACAAACTCGGACCCCTTGATAGGCACAGGGCGTCTCCGTCCCGACTTATCAGGCTCGCCCAACTCCATTTTGATACACTCGAGCCCAGAAACCCAACCTTTTTCGTTCCCTAGGACCCTGACCGGGTTGGTCAGAAGGTGTAACTCGACGCCCTCTTCCTCGGCGTTTTCAATCTCTTCGGCTCTGGCGGGCATCTCCTGACGGCCTCTGCGGTACACTATCATGGCCCTTTCGGCGCCAAGGCGCAGCGATGACCGGACAGCGTCCATAGCGACGTTCCCCGCTCCCACTACGGCAACCTTCTTGCCATGCTTGATGGGGGTATCAAACTCGGGGAACTTATAAGATTTCATGAGGTTGATCCTAGTCAGCCACTCGTTGGCTGAGTATACGCCGTTCAGGTTCTCGCCTGGGATGTGCATGAACATGGGCAGTCCGGCGCCAGAGGCAACGAACACGGCCTCAAAGCCATCGTCGAACAAATCCTCAATTGTCAGGGTTCGCCCAATGACGACGTCAGTCTCAATGGTGACTCCCAGCTTCTTTACATAATCCACTTCTCGCCTGACAACGTCCTTTGGAAGACGGAACTCTGGGATGCCGTATATCAGCACGCCGCCGGCAGCGTGAAGTGACTCGAAGATTGTCACCTCGTATCCCAACTTAGCCAAGTCCCCGGCGCAAGTGAGACCCGCGGGGCCCGCTCCCACCACGGCTACTTTCTTGCCGTTGGAGGGGGCTTTGGTTACTCCGTCCTGTCCTTGGTCCTGATCTTGCGCGTTCTGGGCTTCCCAATCTGCGGCGAACCTGTCAAGGCGCCCGATAGCGATAGGCTGACCCGTCCTGAGAAGGACACACTTGGCCTCACACTGGCTCTCCTGGGGGCAGACCCTTCCGCAGACAGCCGGAAGACTGTTAGTGGCCTTGATAGTGTCTATGGCTTCTTGATATTTCTTTTCCTTTATGAACCCTATGAAAGTAGGGATATCCACAGATACAGGACACCCGTCAACACAAAGGGGCCTCTTACAGTGTAGGACACCTAGAAGCCTCAATAAGCGCTTGCTCCTCGGTGTACCCCAAAGCAACAGGTTGGAAGTTACTGGCCCGCTCCATAGGGTCCTGCATTGGCATGGAAACTCTCTTCTTCAGAGCCATTTACTTCTCACCTCCGCAGTTAGGGCAGCGCTCCATGGCAATCTTCTCTTCGTCCCGGTACACGTTTGCCCTTCTCCACGCTTCTTCCCAATCTACCAAATGGCCGTCAAACATGGGTCCGTCCACGCAGCTGAACTTGGTCTCGCCGCCCACAGTCACTCTGCAAGCGCCGCACATGCCCGTACCATCCACCATAATCGGGTTCATGGACACCCAGGTACGAAGCCCGTAAGGCCGAGTCGTCGCGCAGGTGGCCCTCATCATTGGCATGGGCCCGATGGCCACAACCTCGTCTGCCTTCAGGCCGCTGTCAATGAGCTCCTTGAGCTTGTCCGAGACAAACCCCTTAAAACCGCGGCTTCCGTCATCTGTGCAGATGTGCACTTCCTGGGAGACAGAGCGCATCTCATCTTCCAGTATGATAAGGTCTTTGGAGCGAGCGCCTATAATGCTGATTACCTTGACGCCCCTCTTGTGGAGTTCCTTGCACTTGGGGTACGTCGGAGCGACTCCAACCCCGCCTGCCACCGCTACCACCGTGCCTGAATGAGGCAACTCTGCGGGCACACCAAGCGGGCCCACAAGGTTTAGAATGGTGTCGCCAACCTCGAGTTCACCCAGAAGCTTGGTTGTAAGCCCCACTTCCTGGTAGACCAAGGTAATAGTGCCGGCTTCTCGATCATAGTCGGCAATGGTAAGCGGAATCCTTTCGCCGTTCTCCCTAACCCGCAATATTATGAACTGACCTGGTTCGGCTTTTGCGGCCACGTAGGGGGTCTTGACCACAATGAGCTTAGTCACCGGGGTCAAAACTTTCTTAACTAGAATCTCGTTCATCAGCCTATCCTCCCGTCTCCCTTGATTGCATTAGCGTTCCGGAACTGTGGGCACGGTACCCAACTGCCGAAAGACTCCCATCAGAACACCGTTAACGAACCTCGGCGAAGCGTAAGTGCTGAATTCCTTTGAAAGCTCCAAAGCTTCGTCGATAACCACTTCCAGCGGTGTCTCTTTGAGGTAGTTGGCCTCTGCCACAGCAAGCCTGAGTATGGACAGGTCTACTTTGGGCATTCGAGACACCGGCCACCCTTGAGAGGCTTTTGAGATGGCACGGTCTATTTCGGACACATTCGTCACCGCAGCCAAGAACAGCTTGCCTGAGTAGCTGTACTGGTCCACGCTACCGGGTTCGGTACCCGCCCCAAAGAAGTCCTTGGCAACTTGACTGAACGCATCCTGAGGGGAGCCTTTTCCGACTTCCCAACAAAAAAGCGCCGACAGCGCCAGAATCCTTGATTCATGCCTTTTCATTCTTGTGCCAGCTGGTGTGCTCATCTGCATGGTCACCGGAAATAGGGGTTTCCTGGAAATCTATCCTCCAAGAACTCCTTGAGTCCCTTCCCTTCATTATCGGTCCATTTGCCTATAGCATTCCCGACGAACGTGGCAAGACTCAGTATCAAGGTTCTCCAAAACCCCAGCCATATTAGGGATAATCCCACCAAGAGGCCAACTGCGGTCCCGCACACTCTGCCCGGGTGCTCTCTTACATACCGGATCGCGCCGTTCAAGAACCCCTCTTCCATCGGTAACTTACCTCCTAACGGCGGCCTTCCAGTGAGATATCGGAAACTGAGACCTTCACTGACTCTACGTTAACGCCCACGATGTCCCTCACATAGGACGAAGTGGCCTTTTGCACTTTATCGGCCAATTCGGGAAGATTTGAGTCTGCGGCAACGCGCAAATCTAGAAACACTTGGATGGCCGTAGACTGGTCATTGAGCCAGACTTTGGCCCTGACTTCCCTAACCCCGGGGATCCTAGCCGCCACACGAGTGACGAGGCTTTTTACAGCCATTAGGGAAATTCTTACCTCGCCTGCCCCAGTATCATGAATAACCGCTTGCGCGGGAGATCGCTTGAACCCGTAATACACAAAACGTATGCCGGTCAAGAAAAGGAACCCCGATAGGATACCCACGGTTGTCCTACCTGAAGCCGAGTTCAAAGCCCCCATAACCAATCGCACCGGCGCCTCCCACCCAAATGAAGCCAGGAGGAAGAGAAACGACACTACCGTGAGAGCGAGAGAGTACAGGCTCAACGCAATCCTATCGACGATGCCCACAGAATCACCCCACTGGTTATTGGTCGCTTTCCGCTCCGCCGGGTTCCTGGAAAGCCACTCCCTGAATGTGAATATTGACCTGAGTAACCCTGAGTTCGGTCATGCCCTCAACCGAACGTTTGACACTCTCCTGAACCTTATAGGCTACCTCAGGGATCCTGGCGCCATATTTTACGCTAAGGTACAAGTCAAGTACAACGTCCCTATCCCCTGACGATACGCGAACGCCTTTGGCCAGGTTCTTCCTGCCGAGGATCGCCCCGCCTATACTCCCAACGATGTTCCCGCTCATAGCAGCCACGCCCTGGACTTGAGCGGCGGCAGTGCTAGCTATGGCCGCTATGACTTCGTCGGAGATGTTTACTTCGGAGTTGTCTTGGCCGGTTTCCTCAATGGCTGCGCCCTTCCGCCCAAGGTCTTCGCCACCTTCGGGTGTCCGGTCTGGCAATGTCATGCCTCCTATAGGGAACCTTGCGTCTCCATTATACAAAGTGTGGCAATTGACCTGCAATGTAGTATAACCAAGAGGAACTTGTGTTGCCAGCCCAATGAGTCCCTACTTCTCTACAGGGATTATGGTGACGTTTTCCAGTTTGATCTTGGACATCCTTTTTACTACATCCCCGATCTGAGCCACATCTTTAATTTCCAGTCTAGTGGTCTTGACCACTACTGTGCAAGCATCAGGCGACAAGAAAACCAGAGTATCCCACCCTTTGGCTTTCAGAATGCCTTCTATTTTGAGTTCCTTCCCCATGACATCGACTATAGATAGATAGTGAGCGGTTGCTGCGTCACGGGCTTCTTTTGAAGCCGTCTGGTCATCCATTACCTTCTTGACTAAGTCTACCTGTTCCTTCTCGGTTTTCTCTCTGTCTAGGCGGAACTCAATGAAGAAATCCTGGTCCTGTCCTGTGGCGACCTCTAGGCCGCCACTGCTCTTTAGGGAAAAAACAGCAGTTACGCCGGGCCAGTGGGCTTTTGCGTACAGAGCCAGGGCAGTAACCAGGATGATGAACAGCGCAACTTTCCAGATCGTGTAGACATTGGGGCGGCGTTGGATGTCCGCATCGTCTTTAGAATCGGCATTACGTTCATCTCGCCTGCTGAAATCCGACGGATCATCATCTGGATCACGCGGAAACCCACGTTCCCAGGATTCCGGCCTTGAAGGCCGCTTTTCCAAAGGCGTCCCACCCCCGCGGTTCCACGGTATCACCTTGACTCTGCGCGTCTGCACAAAACCTGTCATCTTCATTTTACTTGCCTCCTTTCATCGGCAAAACCTGAATCCGGTACAAAGGTACGTTGAGGAGCGTCTCCACCGCCCGATAGATTTCCATCTTAACTTGGGATGAAGACGCGCCCTCGGCAACCACCAGACAGCCGGCAACGGTGGCTTGGCCGATCGTCTCCACCAGCGGAGAGTCGCCGCTTCCGAACCGGGCAATTACGGGCTGAGACGACTGGTTCTCGCTAGCGCTTTCCCGGATCTCGCCTGTGCCCGTGGTCTCTGATTGGGAATTCCGGTTCCCTTGTGTGCTCAGAGCAAACACGCTTTTGGGGCCCGATTCCAAAGTCACTGAGGCGCTTACCTTGCCAACGCCTCGTATGGCGCTGACCACTCGCTCGATTTCTCGGGCGATCTCGTTCTCGTACTGCGCCAGAATTGTCGTACCTGCCTCTTCTGCGTCTCTTGCTTTAGTGGGCTGCTTCAATACGCCGCCAAGGATAATCAGGGCGACCCCAACCACACCTAACAACACTAGCCGGAGGTATTGGGGCTTCAGAAACTCGGCCAACCCTTGGGTCTTAGGTTTTTTGTCCATCTCCTTCAAAGCGGTGCGTCGCCTAACCAGAAAGGCGCCGCTTCCCTCCTTTCTTTCGCTCATGAGTTTGGTTGAATAACGGTCACGGTGTCCTCTGGCACGCCCAGGTAGGCCGAGAGCGTTGCCACAAACGGCTTGATGGTATCCAAAGGCACACTGTCCTTAAGCCATATCTTCACTTCTGCCAATGTGAACCCGCCTTTGGCGGCTACTGCCTTAGCGTCTTCAATAGGGATGTTGGCTTTGGCGCCCATCTCCAGAATGCGGCGACGCGTCTCCGAAGCCAAGAACTTTTCTAAGGCGGCAGGCGAACTGACCTCTCCCCACGAGTCGCCCGATGTAAGGGCCGACCTTCCGCCATCTCTGAATAAGCCCGCCAAAGGGGCGATAACGCACAAGAGGAGGAGCATCTCTACTACAAACTTGGCCTGCTTCGTCATGGACTTAGGAACCAAGAGAAGCGCCGTTGAGGAGAATACAGTCAGGACGAATATGGAACGGGCCCAGACCTTGATGGCAGCCAAAATGCATCGCCTCCTAAAAGGGTTTCGTGGCCTGAGCCACAAGGGACAAGCAGATGGTGAACACGAAACACGTAATAAACAGCGACATTGAGAGAGCAGTTATGCCGTCGGCCATGGACTTCAGGGACTTGGAGACCTCCCGGCCCGCAATGGGCCCCAGGACAGCGGCGGATACCTTCCACACAAAAAGGCAACCTAAGACCCGCAATAGAGGTGTGAACACCACTGCCACCACGGTTACTGCTCCAGCCAAACCCATGGCTGACCGGAGCCCGTAAGTAGAGACGAAGAACATGTCCATGGTATCGCCTATGGCTTTGCCTGCCACAGGGATGAAAGTGGAACTAACGTATTTCGCGGTTCTGTAAGCCATCCCGTCGGCTAACCCCGTAGCAGCCCTTTGGCCCATGACGATCCCCACGAAACAAGCCATTGAAGTCCCAATCCCCAGGAAGGCTAGCTGCCGAAGCATGCCCGCGACGCCTGATACCCTCTCACCTCCGCCCAGGTTCCCAGCCAGATCAAGGGCTATGGAGGTGTAGATCATAGGAAACGCTACGTCCAAGACGAAAATGCTGACTGCAGTTCCCACGCCAAACACTAGGGGATGAAGGATAGAGGCTGTCACGGGAGCCGCGGAAACAACCGAGAGCGTGGTCAGGGCGGGAATGAAAGAGAAGAAGGCGGTGCGTACGGCTTCTGTAGCGTCCTTGGCGATCCTGAGCACATCGTTAAACGACCATACGGCCAGTATGACTAGAGAAATGTGGCAAGCCCAAAGGGCTATTCTGTTGGAACCCGACGGCGAGATGGTCTCGGACAGTATTTCAAGGCACGCCACCGAGACTCCTATGAGCATTATCTTCCCAAACAAGGGGCCCGAAACCAAGAATCCCCTGGCGGCGCCGGCCGCTAGCGATCTGAGGATGCCCGAGAAGTCGATGCCTTTGCCGGACATGATATCCTTGACTATCTCGCGCCAAGAAAGGCTTTGATCCCTGACAAGGTCTTGGAACACTCTGTCTATGGGCTCTGTGACTCCATCTTTGTCAAGACCGTCCAAAGACGTGTTCCAGGAAGAAGCAGGCGCTGGAGTTGCGGCAGGATTCTGGCTTGGGCCGGCTTGGGCGATCTGAAAGGTCTTGACGGCTAAGGTATCAGATGTACTGCTAGGCGAGGCGTTGGCCATGGGTGACGGGCTCAAGCACGGGACGGGCGGCAGAGTGAGTATGGCAAAGGACAAGAGCAAGGCCGCAGGCATCAATAGCAGCGTCCGGGCTAGGCTAGCTGACCGGGCCGAGCCAACCGGCTGAACTGGCGAGCTCAACCGCGTGTGCGAAACAAGCCGAACCAACCGGGATAGCGTAACTACCCGGAACGGCCCGATGCGACGCCCGTTTGAGTTTCGGGATATTGGCGGCAGCTTTGCTCGTCCCAAGTGTTTCTCTCCCACTGGCAACCTCCAATCGCTCATGGCGCGGGTCAGGAAGATCCGACTAACGGGCTAACCAAGAAGGCTCCGAATCACGTTCAGAACCTCATTGACAATTGGCAACGCTGAAACCAATATCAGCACCTTTCCGGCCATCTCAACCCTGGAAGCCATGAGCTCCTCCCCCGCGTCCCTGCAAAGGGCCGCCGCAAAATCGGCGATGTACGAGATTCCCAAGACCTTGAGGACAATACCGAAGTACAGCGACCCCAAACCGGATTCAGCCGCAAGGTTTCCGAAAGCCATCACTACCTGGGATACTTTCGGCAATATCAAAAAGAACAGGGCAATTCCTGAAACTAGGGCTAATCCGATAGTTAGCTCGGGCCTCTCTTTGCGCAGAAGAAGGAGCATCAGACTTGCGACTATCCCTAGCCCCGCTATCTGGACGATCTCCACCTAAAGACACCTCACGGCAGTTGAAAGGTGGTCTTGACGGCCTGGAAAAAGTCGGCTATCAACCTTACAACCAGAGTCAGCACAACCAATACTCCGGTAAGAGTCACCATCCAGGCGTATTCCTCTTTGCCTGATTGTTTTATGACCGAATGAAGAACCGACACGATGATTGCAATACCGGCGATCTTGAATATCAGATCAACGCTGACCATTGGTTACCCTCCCTGACCGCTAAAGCAGCACTATAACGACGCATGTGGCTCCAAGCACCCCAAGATAGCGGTAAACCTTGGCCTTTTTCCGGTAACTGTCCTCGAGAAACCGTTTTTGGGACTTGGCGCTATCTAAAACAGCGTCTATGTAAGCGACTTGCTCCTTATGACCCGAAGTGCCCAGGTTTCTGAATAGGTCTTTTATCAGCGCGACTTGATATTGGGGCATTTTCCCGCTGAAATCATCCAACACCTGGGACAAGGCTTCTTCAGGGGTCATACGGCTCGCTGGTCCCGTCCTGATCCCGACGCTTTGGAACGCCTGACCAACCATGCCCCCAACCCTATCGCCGCATTTCCTGAGCGCCTTGGGCAAAGGCAGCAGAGCATAGGATATTTCGGCTCTAAGGGAGAGCAGCAACGACTCAAACCGGTTCATCTCCAGGAGTTCCTGGTCCAACTGCCCGGCCATGCTGTACCCGAGAAGGCCCCCGGCAGCTATCACGGCTCCTGAACCCAGAATCTTTACGACACTCAAAGAAAGTCCAATCACTATTTCATCTCTCCCACATATTCCAAAGTGCCTGGACCAAGCCGTTTTGAAAGGACTACTGCCTTCTGGAAATACCCTCTCTCTACGATCCATGCCGAGTGGGGACGTTTCCTTACCTGTTCTAGGTCATCTCCATGGCACGTTGCCAACACGCTGGCGCCCCCGGCCAGCGCCACGGCAACTGCCTGGGCGTCCTCGTCGCTGCCGATCTCGTCGGTGACCATGAGATCTGGACCCATGGATCGCAACAGCATCATCATTCCCTTGGCCTTGGGACATCGGTCCAGAACGTCGACGCGTGGACCAACGTCGTGCTGGGGAACCCCCCGAAAGCACGCCGCTATCTCCGACCGCTCATCGACTATGCCCACCTGAGCCGGACGAAGCCCCAACTTGGGCACGCCTTGACCGGATATGCGGCACAGATCCCTAAGAAGCGTGGTTTTGCCGCATCCAGGCGGTGAGACTATGAGAGTGGAAGCCAAGTGGCCGGACTTGCCCATGAGCATGGGCACTAGTCTCTCACCTGCGCCTTTGACTTCTCTGGCAACCCGGAAGTTGAATCCGCTGATCTCTCTAAGGCGCACGGCGCCGTCAGCCCACGTGACCACTTGCCCCGTGAGTCCAACCCGGTGGCCGCCCGGAATGGTTATGTAACCGTTTGCAAACTCATTTTCAAGAGCGTAGTAGGAGGAATCGGTCACAAGAGCCAGCGTCTTGTCTATGTCATCGTCAGAAACAGGAAAACCGTCGCCGTTAAGGAGTGTGTCGCCTTGTGGGCCGACGACGCATATTGGGAGACCTTTCCTCAGGCGGATTTCCTGCACTGCAGACGTCTCAGCGGGGTGCGAGGAGAAATGGGCTTTGAGTAACGCTCTGACTCTCGTGGAGAACAGCGACAGAATATCCCTGTCTAGTGCCTCAAGAATCACAACGCCCGACCTCCCCGTTGTCATAACATATTGGGGCGGACGAGCTTGTATGACTGATAGCGCTGGGCCACTGGCGGCGAGATATCCCGAAAGGCGAATCACCGAACACGAACGTTTGACGGCGTGAGAGACGTTTTGGGCGGCGGTCGCGGTCGATCTCGCCACGAAAGAAATCGACACCCACGTCTGTCCGGTCCCATACGCAGTGTCCTATGCTGAAGGTTCACATAGTGCAATGGACTGTGGGGTCAAGCACCCGTAGCCCATACTCATGAGCCACCCGGTTCAGCTTCTCGTCTGAAGAGACAAATACAACGTCTCCATCCAATCCTTTGGCAATGGCAATCTGGGTGGCATCCACGGCAGTCATGTATTGTTGAGTTTCAAACTCGAGCGCAATCCTGATATCGAGGGACGTAAGGTCACTAACTAGAAGCCTGCCAGAGCCGACATCCGCAAGCAGCCTAGCATAGAGCTCCTCGAATTGAGACCTTGACAGTGATCTCTCGATGGAATGAAGTCGTTGGAAAACGGATACTGCCTCGATGAGGCCCATGGTCGATACATACCTCAGCGAATTCTCTTGGAATATGGCGTCCAGAGTGTCCGTCCCCTTCTCCGGCACATACGCCTTGAGGAGAGCACTCGTATCGATGAAGTACGTTCTTTCCTCACCTTTGGGTGTCACTGTTTGTCCCTCCCCAGACGCACCAATCGAGTAAGGTCCGGGTGGCCGCTACCCACTTTCTCCCTCAAAAGAATGCGGTCAGGCAGGGCCTTTCCGCCGTCCGAAACCCCGTAGCCGAGCTTGCGGAGTACCTGCTCTGCGGCGAGTCTCATCTTCTCCGAATCACCCAGTTCGGCCTTTCGAGTGAGAACGACAGCGTCATCTCTGACCACCGCCTGCAAGTAGTCACCTTCGCGAATCATCATCAAGTCCCTAACCTCTTTGGGAATAGTGATCTGTCCTTTGGAAGTAACCTTTATGTCCCACCGGGAGTCCTCCATCTTGAATCCTCCTTATTCAGATCCGCTTTCCTTACCCCTTACATCTTACCCATCTTCCATGAGGATGTCTAGACGCTATGCCAATACCGCCAAGGAATCAACGACCTGGGAGAGAACCCAGACCCTATGGAATCAACGGAAGCTAGTCGCAGATGTGTTCGCCCTTGGCCAGTGACTTGTCTTGCAAATTGCAGAAGGAGTTGAAGACATTCCCGGCGAAGACCAGCGTCTTGTTGAGTGTCGGGAAGAACGATCCGGGTGGAGAATCCAAAGGCGGGAAGACGAAAAGAGCATTTTGACGCCGTTCGGGAAGGTCGAGTACAAACGAACGTACTTTAAGCACGCCAAAACAGGTGAATGTGCGCACCTGGTTGACAGGAAAGCCGGGTACGGGCCGCACGCCAGGATAGATTTGGCTTTGGCGGCGGAAGTAGTGGAGGCCTCTAGCGAGTTACCTTACCGAAAAAGCGGGGAGAAGCCCAGTGGGGCAGCCTCGGAAGCACGTGTAAGCGGTCAAACGGTCATGAAAGCGATCCGTCGGTTCAACCTGGAAGAGCAGGCCATCATGGGGAGACTCGAAAAACGGCAGTGCGAGTCTTTGTATGTGGAAGCCGATGAAGACCATGTAGCAGGGCAAAATGGCAGAACCTACATGCCGATGCTGGTTTACGTGCACGAAGGCAAGGAGAAGGATCAAAGGCGAAGATTGAAGGTTCCGCATTATTTTTCTGGACTTTACAGTGAGACTGAAGAGTTATGGCTTTGGGTGCTTAACTACATAGAAGAGCATTGCGACATGGGATCTCTAAAAAGAATCTATGTATGTGGTGATGGTGCCTCCTGGAATAAGACTGGGCTTAAAATACTGCCCAAGAGTGTTTTCGTCCTGGACAAGTTTCACCTAAACAAACGCCTGTTAGGCGTGTTGGGGAGGGATAGCCAGGAATACAGGGATGCCTGGAAAGCCATCAGGGCTGGGGATATGGTTACGGTGGAAAGCCTTCTAAAGGAGGCTGCCATATTGGGCGAAACCCCGAATCAAGTCAAGATGGCTCAAGACTGCCGGCGGTACATCCGCAACAACTGGGATGGAGTTATGGCTTATCGCCTCTACCCCGAGGCAGAACTGGGAGTGAGCGCCGAGGGCCATGTGAGCCACATCCTGTCGGCTCGGCTGTCGAGTTGTCCTATGGGGTGGAGCAAGACCGGCGTTGACCAGATGGCCAGGATGCGAGCGCTTAAAGCCAACAAAGTGGAGATTAGAGCAAAGTACCTGGAGCAGCATCGCCGGGATCTAAGCCCGCTGAAGGTGCTATCCGAAGTTGTCTCCTCCGAACGTGAGGTGTTAAGACGCGTAGCCGGAGAGGTGACCAGCAACCTCCCCGTAATCGAAGGAAAGAGGTCACACCGCTACGCCAGTTCCTTATGTCCATTAGTCATTCCAGTATTTGGTGACACCGTCACGATCAATGGTGGGGTCAAGTCTCTGTTCCTACAGTAGGTTGAAACGATCATATCATGCGATGACATTACTATATGATGTCAGTATGTGGTATCATATTCTCGGACCAAACCTGGTCAAATCTTGGGTCAAATCCGGCAGGTGACTGGCATGCCCAGAGAACAGTTTACTGTTCGCATCCCGGGCCCTCTCCTGGATAGGGTCCGCGAACAGGCGGCTGCATACGGTGATTCGATGAATGACATCGTCGTGGCAGCCATTGAGAAAGAGGTGGCAATGCGAGAGCAAATGCGTCTCTTTGAGCGCATTGAAGAACAACGCCGGCGTCTGGCGCAGCGAGGGGTTCAGCCGGATTCTGTATCCATAGTACGACAAATGAGAGACGAAGCGGTACGACATGAGTGAGACTTCACGAAGTGTCTATTGCCTGGATACAAGCGTCCTCATGAAGGTATTGGTTCCGGAAGAGGGTAGCGAGGCGGCCGCGTTACTCTTCAAGCACGCTATCGGCACTGGCAGCCGGCTGATTGCCCCGTCGTTCGCTTGGGCGGAAGTGGGGACCGTATTAAGGAAGAAAGTGAAATCAGGGCTTCTAACCGAGGCAGAATCCGGAGACATCTGGGATCTCTTCATGCACATCGACATCGAGTATGTGGACGGAATGGATATGCGGCAGTCCGCTTGGGAGCTGGCGTCTCTGTGTGGCCTTCCAACGCTCTATGACGCGGCGTTTGTTTCGGCCTGTGAACTCGCCAAAAAAGGTACAACCATGGGAGTTCAGTTTTGGACGGCCGACCGGAAGCTAGTCGCAGACTTGGGACTCAGGAAGCCCGAGTACGTGAGGCTGATCTAGGAGCATAAGACCGCCGGTTGTGGGACACAGGGATGAACCTCATAATCCGAAACGAACACTAAGTAGGGTCTGGTCTCCCTCACCCCACCCTTGCCGCGCAGCATGTTCGCGAGGCGCGACGCCACGTCCCTCCGCTTTTCAGCCTCAATCCTGTCGCGTTCGAGTTTGTCCCGCCTAACCCAGCGAAGACCGATATCCTGCAGCGCTTTCCGAGCGACTGCGATATCCTGGTTCAGAGTCTTGACTTGGGACTCCAGTCTCTGGACCGAGGCCTCCAACACAGCGTGTTCCTCTTTATCTAGGTCCTTCCGCACCGCGGTTTCTTTCTGCCGAGCGCCGGCCAAAAGACCACTGACGGTCGCGTACTCCTTGTCGTTGGCCCCCACCGCACGTGTTTGGGGCGATAGTCGGGAAACGTGCCAAGCGAGCTTACTATTTTCATAGCTTCGAATGTCTCGGTGAATCGCTCGGCCATATTGATGACAGACCGGTACGAGACCACTATTCCTTTAGGAACGCCTGTTGAGCCAGATGTGAACATGCCGTACAGCGGGTCTCTGTCGATGGACTGCGTTCGGATCTGCTCAAGGAAGCCCGGATCGGCCTCTGTCGCGCATGGCGCCTTGGCGTCATCTGAAGTAACCTCGACCACCGGAGGCATTACTCGGCGCATGGCGGCCGCACGAGCGGGGGGCATGTCCGCGTCAAGAGGAACGTAGAAATTCCCGCTGTATACGACGCCCAACCTCATCTACTACAGGGCAACCGCCGGAGAGAGGATCATGAGGTAATTCCGAAGAACTGTCCTACCGGCCGGAGATGGGTCATTGGCAGTCTTGACTCTGACTCCAGAACCACATGCCCTTGGATGAAGACCAAAGGAGGTTATCGGAGTGAGCACAGCAAGTTTCACTGAGGAAGAACTCATGGAGATGCCAGAAGACCTCTTGCACACGGTGGTGCGGGAGAGGGTCCACCATACGATGGAACTCCAGTTGTACCATGCCATCTATGAAGGCAGGAAACTGAAGCCCGAGTTTGGGAACATAGCCAAGAGATTCCTGGGGATATGGGAAAAACGCGGGCTGCCGCAGTACCCGGACATCAAGTGGTGCTACAAGCTGCTCGAGATCTCGGAGAATGTGAAGGCGGGCAGAGACCCGGGCTACGAGGGTGTTCAGCCTAGCCCGTTCACACCGGATGAGATGGCGACAGTCTGGAAGCTCATTTACGGGCGCCGGTCGATAAGGCAGTGGGAAGACAGAGAAGTCCCTGACAACATGATAGACCGAATCCTGGACGCGGGCATGCAGGCCCCTAATGGGTGCAACATGCAGATCGTCAGGTTCATCATCATGCGGAAGCCTGAGACCCTTCAGAAGTTCCACAACCTTGAGTTCGGTGTCGAGCCGGTGAAGATCATCTTGTGCACAGACTCCAGAGTCTACCGTCTCGAACCACCTGTGCCGCCCGACAAGAACCGCATCCTCGATGTTGGAAGCTACATGGTTCACATGCTTCTCATGGCTCACGCGCTTGGGTTGGGAGCGGTTTGGTCCACTTTCAGCGACGCTCAGATTAAGGGTATTCAGGAATACTACAACCTCCCCGACTACATCGAAATGGTGACGTACATGTCCGTCGGCTGGCCCAAGGAACGAGTGGTACCCCCGGCGAGGATGCCGTTCGCTAACGCGGTTCTTGTTCGGGAGTAGCCGGTCAGGACATCTGCAGATTTGACTTCAGAATTGACGATCACACCATGCGGCGTGCATACCAGAAAGCCGGGAATCCTGACTCTATTAAGGGTACACACATATTGCGTAGAACCGTGGCCAGTGGAATGTTCAAGAAAGGTAACACGCTAAAAATGGTAGCGGATATTCTCGGGCCTAAAAACCTGGAAAGCGCAGCTTAGGCGTCGAGTAGAGCCCCGTGGAGGTTTTCTGAGGATATGCATGGCACCCACGAGCATACTTGCTTCTGCTGTGCCCAGCGCCTTTGGAGAAAACGAGGGGCAATCTGAAAGAGTAAACATTGCACTCGTAAGCCCTGACTATGCCAAGGCAAAAGAAGCACCCTTGCGAGCATTTCCTTTGCCTTGATCTGCTCTAGATCTTCCCGTAAAGAATGGGAAGTCGGACGTAGGACGGACAGTCCTCTCCGTGATAGATCTTCTGGGTGGCCATGATCGGTTTGGGATCTTTTGCCTATTCCCTGGCCTCCGCCACAAAATCTGCCGCTATCAGGTCTTCCACCGCCTGCCCGAGTGCCTCGAAGATGGTGATATCGGCGTCCTTTACCCTGCCGGGCAGAATACCGGACAGAACCTGACCCACCTCGCCCAGAATGTGCTCCTCGGTGACAAAGCCGTCTTCAACCGCTAACAGGTAGTCTCCGGCCTCAACCAAAGTGGCCGGCTTCCAGTCCACAAACAGTCGGCCCGCCGCCATAAGGTCCGATGAAATCTCTCGGGCGTGAGGCGAGCAAGCACCCACTGCATTTATGTGGGCGCCGGGTTTTACATCGGCAGCCCAGAGAACTGGGTCCTTTGAGGGCGTCACAGTACAGATGATGTCGGCGCTTCTTGTGGCTTCCCCGGCGCATGCGCACGCCCGGACAGGAAGGCCCGTCTTTTGGCCCATATCGTCTGCATAACGTGCGGCGGCCTCCGGACGGATATCCCACACGGTGACCTCGCGAAGGTCCCGCACCAGCCTGATGGCTTCCAGGTGCTGCCTGCCCTGTACCCCCGCGCCAAGAATGGCCAGCCTGCAAGCGTCCGGCTTGGCAAGGGCATCTGTAACAGCGGCAGACGCCGCTGCAGTGCGTATCCCCGTGAGAGACCCGGCATCCACTACGGCTTTCAGGCGACCTGTCTCGGTCTCGAACACTAACATCTCGCCCTGATGGGATGGAATGCCCTTCCGGTAGTTCTCTGGAAAGACCGACAGGATTTTCACTCCGGCTATCTTGCGGGAAGCCAAGTATGCGGGCATCATGCCCAGTACATTCCGATCATGCAGGGGAAGCACCGGCCTTACAATTTGCCTTGCGTCGCCGTTAGAAAGGGCGGTAAGCGCGTCTTTCATAAGCTCGATGCAACACTGCATGTCAAGGGCCCGTTCAACTTCTCTGTAGTCAATTATCCTCATAGGTCGCATTCCTCTTCCGGTCCAGTGTTTTGGCGCATATTAATCGAGCGGTTTCAACTTGGCGGTAAAGTGACGAAGCACCTTGGGCTGCCAGACGATTTCGTAGCCCCTTACCTTCTCGGCCCTCTTCCGAATGTTGATGAGCGCCTGGGCCACCAAATCGAGATGGGCCTGTGTGTACACTCTTCGAGGTAGGCAGAGGCGAGTGAACTCCATCTCGCTTTCCAGTTGTTCCCCTGTTGCCGGGTCTGGGTCCAACATGTAGGAGCCGATATCGCATCCGCGGATTCCGGCCTCCAGATAAAGCTCCAGCGCCAATGCCTGTGCCGGGAATTGATAGTACGGAATGTGCGGAAGCATCTTCTTGGCATCGACGAACACAGCGTGCCCCCCTACAGGGTATTGAATGGGGACATCGGCTTCTCGCAGCAAATCGCCGAGATATTCCACTTGACCTATGCGGTAACGCAGGTAGTCAACATCCGTGCCCTCGTAAAGACCCGTGGCCAACGCCTCAAGATCTCTTCCGGCCAGACCGCCGTATGTGACAAAGCCCTCGTACGGAACGGTAAGCCCTTTCACCGCGCCAAAGAGCTCCTCGTCGTCCTTTATGCCTATAAGCCCGCCCATGTTGACTATGGCGTCCTTTTTGGCAGACATGGCAAAGGCGCAAGCATAGCTGAACGCCTCACGGGTGATCTCGATGATGGACTTGTCGGCATAACCGGGCTCGCGGGTCTTGATGAAATAAGCATTTTCCGCAAACCGAGCGGCGTCTATGATCATTGGAATGCCATACTCGGCAGCAGCCTCGGCGGTTTCCCGAATATTCGCCATGGACACCGGCTGCCCGCCGGCGGTGTTGTTTGTGATAGTCATGATGATGACGCCGACGTTCTCGACGCCGACTTCGTCAATGAACGCCCTCATAGCGGAAACGTCCATGTTGCCTTTGAATGGCGCGTATTTGTCGGTATCCCGTGCTTGATCTACCACAATATCCTTGGGGACCGCCTTACACAGAACCACGTGACCTCGAGTGGTGTCGAAGTGCATGTTGGCGATTGAGTACTGACCTTCTCTTAATAGGCAAGGAAGCAGCACTTTTTCCGCGGCGCGCCCCTGATGCACAGGCTGGGCGAATCTATAGCCGAAAATGTCGTTAACTGCGTCCATAAGACGATAGTAGCCGCGGGCCCCGGCATAACTTTCATCGCCTCTTAGCATGCCAGACCATTGGCTGTCGCTCATGGCGCCGGTGCCGCTATCAGAGAGCATATCAATGTACACATGATCGCTCTTTAGTGAAAACAGATTGTAGTTCGCTTCCCTAAGGTATCGCCCCCGCTCTTCCCGTGTGGTCAGCGTCAGAGGCTCCACCATTTTGATTTTGAACGGTTCCGGAATGTATTTGGCCATTCGCTTACCCTCCTATTATCTACACACAATAGAAAAGCTCTCCGCCCAAATCCAACTATGACAAATAGGCGCGCTTCCTGACTACATCGAGCGGGATGCTAGCAGTAGCCGCCGTCTGGCAGTTTATGGCACTCACGCGTCAACCACCCTCAGAAGACCGTTGGAGGGCGGTGCGTTGTCTGCCCTGCAGGTCCTCGACTTGAGTTTTCCACTTCCCGGTAAGGTACCGGAAGCCGGTTATGAGGAGCCGGACGAATTGATCAATGTTGATTGCCCACCAGACGCCCATCAACCCGAAACGCCGGCTGAGCAGAAAGCTAAGGGGAATCCGGCACCCCCAGATGCCAACTGCCGCCGAAATCATGGGAGTCACAGTGTCCCCGGCTCCACGGAGACATCCGCCCAACGAGCCCGACAGCTGCTGCGGGATCTGGGAAAACGCCATGATGAATAGATACTGAGCGCCGATGACGATAACCTCAGGGTCATCTGTGAGGATGCGCATGAGAAGCCTCGGGCCTAGAAGTAGGATGGCGGTGGTAAGTGCCGTAAGCATTGCACCCCACTGAACGATCTGCTTTGTGTATCGTTCCGCGAGATGCGGATTCCGGGCCCCAAGAGAACGCCCCACAAGGGCGGTAGCGGCGATCCCAAACCCGATAGAGGGCATGTACGATATCCCCTCAGCCTGAAGCCCGAGCTGGTATGCAGCGCCTGCAGACGTTCCAAAACCGTTCACAACGCGGAAAACGATTACTCCCGCTACCTGCCAAAACAGCATTTCAGCCGAAGAAGGGATCCCGATGGCCAAAACCCTCTTCATGACCGGAAAATCCCACGCTAGGCGCTGGCCAAGACTCAAGCCCACACCCGAACGTGCGCTGTAGAGGTACCACGACGCCATGGCCGCTCCCACGGCTTGCCCGATGATGGTGCCGATAGCCGGGCCGCGAAAACCCAATCCTCTAAATCCCAGACCGCCAAAGGTGAGCGCAAAGCTCAGCCCCGCGGTAACCAGGTTAATAACAGAAGCGATAAGCATGGGAGTGCGGGTGTTGCCCCTGCCGCGCAAGATGGCGCTGATAACCATAAAGAGCGCCTGAAACGGCATGCTGAAAGCCAGAATTCTGAGATAGACCACACCCATCGAGAGAGCCTCGGGAGTAATCTTGAGCAAGGTGAGCAAAGTCGGGGCAAAAGCGTAAGCCGCCCCTGCGACGATGCCCATCAAAGCGAGAGCCAGAAGCAAGCCTTGTTGGGCGATACGGTGCGTCCGGTCTTGGTCACCGGCCCCTAGGGCCCGGGCGGTCAAAACTGTCGTACCTGTTCCAATGGCCCCGAAGACGATCCAGGCGAACATGGCAACCCTGCCCGATAGCCCAACTGCCAAAATAGCGGCAGCACCGAGCCGCCCAACTATACCGGTATTCACGAATCCGATGAGCATCTGAAGAACGTTCTCAGCGGTCACAGGCCATATCATTGTAAGAATGGTGCGCCGGAGCTCGGTCTGAGATGGCTCCAGTTGAGAAGATGCAGCGCCCGACCCTTCGTCTGGACACCGCTCCCATGGTTTCGCCGCTCTGTTTGGGTCCAAGGACATCGACCGGATCCCTCCATGAGTGTGGAACGAGTTTGTGCCTTACTGCGAAAGGGTGGCCATTGACAAACTAGTTGTCCATTCAAGTATGAGATAAAGGGGCGGAGGCGGCAAGCAGAGAGCACCAGTGCGGGCCGCCGGAGTTTGTCTCGTCTAGGCGAATTGCTTGTGTTCCACTGAGAGTCCGAATCCTCCGGATGCAATCCAAGCAGCAGAACATGGCAGGTTAGACACACGAACATGCCAATGGTAAGATTAACTCATCCAAGCTCCCGGGATGCGATAAGCGTGATAACAAACGTTCTACAGTACTTAGAGAATTCCGCTGCCAGCGCGCCTCAAAAGATAGCGTTCTCCGACGAGAACCGCTCATTATCTTTTGCCGAGCTGCTTAGGCGCTCGAAAGCCATAGGCACCGCACTGGCAAAGCGGCTATCCGGGGTCCGGGGGCAACCAGTGTACATTCACATGACACGCTCCGCAAACGACATCGCGGCTTTTCTGGGCGCAGCATACAGCGGGAACTTCTACGTTCCCTTTGATGTGGACATGCCCCCGGCGCGGGCAGCCTCCATGCGCCGGGTGATGCCTCCGGCGGTTGAACTGACGCTAGGCGACACCCAGTCCCTCTGCACCACAGAGCCTGATCCGGGTCTTCTTGAAGAGATTCGAGCGCAAGTCATCGACCAGGACCCGCTGTACGGAATGTTCACATCGGGGTCAACAGGTATCCCCAAAGGAATAGTGGTGTCACACAGATCTGTCATCAACATGGCCGAGCGATTTACAGAAACCTTTGACATCGGCAGCGATACGATCTTCGGCAATCAAGCGCCTTTCGACTTCGACGTCTCGGTCAAAGATATCTACCTCGCGCTCAAGAATGGGGCCACGGTCCATATCTTACCTCGGAAGGCTTTCACCCTCACCTCCGAACTTATGGAGATCTTGAACGACCGCCAGGTCAACACCCTGGTCTGGTCAGTGTCAGCCATGAAAATCGTAAGCTCTCTGGGCACGTTTCCCGACTACCGGCCAAGACATGTGCGTCTTGTGATGTTCTCGGGGGAGGTATTACCTGTCAAGGTGCTCAACCAGTGGCGCGAGAACCTGCCCAGAGCTGGGTTCGTGAACCTCTATGGGCCTACGGAGATTACCTGCAACTGTGCCTACTACAAGATTGACCGCGACTTCGCCCTAGACGAGCGCATCCCAATTGGGCGGGCATTCAAAAACACCGAGGTCTTGCTGCTCGACGGAGACCGTCTTGTTTCCGAGCCCTACAAGACAGGAGAACTTTGCGTTCGCGGCGTGTCCCTGGCCCACGGATATTACAACAATCCGGAACAGACGGCCAAAGCGTTCCGGCAGAACCCGCTCCAAAGCGCCTATCCTGAACTTATCTACCACACGGGTGACATCTGCCAGTATAACCGACGCGGAGAGCTTGAGTTTCTGGGCCGTAGCGACAGTCAGGTGAAGTACATGGGTCACAGGATTGAACTGGGAGAAATCGAAATCGCTGCGCTAGCGGTTCCTTTTGTCCAATCGGCTTGCTGTCTCTTTGATGCGGCGCGAGAACGCATGGTTCTCTTCTATCAATCCACCCGGGAACGCAACGGAGATCTCGTACGGGCGCTGAAGGAAATCTTGCCCAGGCACATGGTTCCAAGCAGGCTCCAGTATTATGAAGAACTGCCCGTGAACAGGACCGGGAAGATCGATCGGGCCGCACTTCAAACAAGCCTAAGCGAGCCGCTAAGACGAGGAGAATGATCCTTTTGGAGAAGCTAAGACATTTACTTCAAGAGTTGTTCCCAGACATTGATTTCCAGAAAGAAGAATCGCTCATAGACGACCGTATTCTTGACTCCCTGGACATTGTGGCTCTAGTGGAGGACCTTAATGAGGCATTCGAGATCAAAATCGGCGCCAAGCACCTCACACCGGCAAACTTCAACTCTATGAGCGCAATGTATGCCATGATAGAGAACCTGCGGAGTTAACCGCCATGGCCATGAGCTCCCTCTTGTTCTTGGGCTTCTTGCTGGCGGCTGTGTGCGTGTACTACGCCGTACCCACACGGCGCCGATGGATGATACTGCTAGTGGCAAGCCTAGCCTTCTATGCCAGTTACGACCCAAGGATGTTGGCGATTGTGCTCATGGATGGGGTTCTGGCCTACGCTTTTGGGCTTCTCTTTGCCAGGATTACAGATGGACGCCTGCGCCGCGCCGCCTTGATCGTCTCTGTGGCCCTGATCTTCGCGCCTTTGGCGGCCTTCAAATACTGGAACTTGCCCTTCGGCTTTGTGCCCCTGGGAATCTCCTTTTACACAATGCAGGCGGCATCCTACATCATCGACGTCTACAACGACAAATACCCACCTGATCCTAACCTCGCGAGGTTTTTGCTATTCATCACTTTCTTCCCCCAGGTGGTTCAAGGACCCATTAACCGCTGGGATCATCTCGGCCCGCAACTTTTTAAAGGGCACAGGTTCGATGCGGAGAACATTCGGGCAGGCCTGCAGATTATGATCTGGGGGCTCTTGAAGAAAGTCCTCGTGGCAGATACGCTCCGGGCTTTTGTCGATAGGGTCTTTGCCGACTACGCGAGCCTTGGAGGCGCCGTAATATTCGTAGCGGTTGCCCTGTACTGCATCCAGCTCTACGCCGATTTCTCTGGCGGCATCGATGTGGCCGCAGGGGCAGCGGAGTTGTTCGGAATCACCATGGCCCCCAATTTCCGTCAACCCTACCTGGCCACCTCCATAGATGACTTCTGGCGGAGATGGCACATGTCCCTCGGCAGCTGGATGAAAGATTACGTCTTCTACCCGCTGGCGCTGTGGAGACCCTTTGGGAGGCTGGGGAGGTGGTCTCGTAGGGTGTTGGGACGCGAGATGGGTAAGGCGGTGCCCATTGCCGCCGCAACCATTGTGACCTTTCTTGCCGTGGGGGTGTGGCAAGGCCCGGGCTGGAGCAATGTGGCCTATGGCCTGTGGAACGGCGGGCTTATGGCATTGTCGTTGCTGGCAAGGCCGCTTACAAAAAGGCTCGATGATTTGGTGGGTAAAGACAGCGCCCCTGTGCGCGCCTTTGGAGTTGTCCGTACGCTTTTTCTGGTATGCGTCGGACGCTACTTTTCCCGAGCCGAGACACTGGGGAAGGCCCTGGACATGCTGCATAGGACCGTTGCGTCTAGGGGGGCAAACCAACTGCGGGACGGCACCTTGACCAACCTGGGACTCACCCTTCCGGTGCTGGCTGGAGTAATTCCTGTGTGCGTCATGTGGCTTGGGGTGAGCCTCATGAAGGAAAAGGGCGCTTCGCCCAGGGCTTACCTGGCAGAAAGCCCGGCTTTGCTTCAGTTTGCCCTACTCTTTGCGGGACTGTCCGCCCTAATCGTCATTGCTTATGTCGATCCAACCTACGTGGCAGCCGACTTCATCTACGAGGGGTTAAACCGATGAGCGCCAGAAGATGGCTTACTATGTTCGGCTGCACCGTTGTGCTCATTGTCGGGCTGTACGCTCTGGCAAACATCCTGGTAGACCCATTCGGTGTGTTTGGAGATCCGCTCCTGGACTGGTATTCCTTTAACATGACCAACAATCCGCGAGTTGCCAAGATTGCCTATCTAGAAAAGCACAACGACCAATACGACTCGTATATAGTTGGATGCTCGTCTGCAAACGGTTACTCAACCGAGCTTCTTAACAAGTATCTGGGCGCCCGCTTCTTCAACGCTTTCGCCTACGGCTGCGACATGTACGACATTGGCCAAACCGCCCGCTACATCATCCAGGAGTACCATCCAAAGAATTTGGTGGTCAATCTGGGGCTGACAGAAACCGCGGGATATAGCGCCAGAAGCGACGACTGTATGAACGACCTCCACTACAAGGTGGATGGCTCGAACCCATTTGCCTTCTACAAGGGATTCCTCCTGAGAAACTACAGATACCTGGCGGCAAAACCGGGATCGGCGCGCCGACGTGGCTTCCTCAGATATTCGACGTATTCTTGCCGTCTTCTGGGGAGTACGACAAGCGCGCTCGGGATGTGGAGCCCATTGGGACGTTGCCCGAATACCTGGAGAAGAATCCTGGCTTTGGCAGACACCAGATCGCGCCTCCCGATACGGCATTTCAATATATCCGAGAATGTGTCGATACGCTTCGCGCTATCAAAGACCTCTGTGATGACAAGGGCATAAACTGTATCTTTATCTTCCCCCCTATCTTCCGGTCGCAGCTCAGAGGGTACTCCCCAGACTGGCTGGCCGACTACATGAGGTCTTTGGCAGACGCAGTTGACTTCTGGGACTTTAGCGACACAAGTATCTCAGACGATCCCAGGTACTTCTACGATGTCACCCATTTTCGAAACGCTGTGGGAGCCATGATGCTAGCGCGCATCTTCGATGACCATGAGGTGTACCGTCCGGAAGGATTCGGCCGCTTTGTCACTAAGTATAATGTTGAAGAGCATGTTGGTCGTTTCTACGCATCCCGCGACCAAGCCCCACATACCGCTAATCTGCCGGTACTGCTCTACCACGAAGCTTTAGGTTATGATGACGATCCTTTGATCTCCCCGAACCGGTTCGAGTCCCACATCAAAGCCCTGCGCGACTCAGGATACACGCCCGTGGGCTTTCGAGACATCATTGACTACGTCTATGGCGGTACGCCGTTACCTGAAAAACCGGTGTGCATCACGTTCGATGACGGGTATTTGAGCAACTATACCCAAGCGTACCCGATTCTTGTGCAATACAACGTCAAGGCCACAATGTCAGTGATCGGGGCGACGGTAGGCCAGACTGAACGCTACAAAAATACTGAGTTTCCCATAACCCCTCATTTTAGCTGGGAGCAGGCCAGAGATATGACGGGTTCAGGTCTCGTAGACGTTGAAAGCCACACTTTCGATATGCACCAACATCCAGACTACGATGCTCCCAATCCGAGAAAGTCTGTGTTGGCCTTCCCAAACGAGAGCGAGAAAGAGTACCTGGCGGTGTTGGCCGCCGACCACGAACTTATGAACAACGCCCTTCTCCGTGAGTTGGGGCATTCTTCAGAAGTCGTGGCCTATCCCAGAGGCGCCTTTGATACCCGCAGCGAGGCCCTTCTGCGTTCTCTGGGCGTAAAGGTGACGCTTGGAGCCAAACCGGGCACAAACGAGCTTATAATGGGCTTGCCCCAGTGTCTGTACGGAATGCATCGTTTTGACGCAAGCGGCGTTTCAGCAGAGGAAGTCTTGGAATATTGCATGGCTAGATGACGCCCCCGGTAAGTTTTCGTGAATGGCCCTCCCTCACCCCACCTTCGACACGACCTTGCTGCCCGCGCCTTCTTCCGGCGCAGCGGTGACCTCCAAGTAGTAATGGAGCCGCTCCTTCAACTCCTTCACGTGGCTAATCACGCCCACCATGCGGTCTTTATCGTGCAATCGCTCGAGGGCGCCTATTACGGAATCTAGCTTCTCATCGTCCAAGGTGCCGAACCCTTCGTCCAGGACGAAAAACCCCAGAGGGTATTGCCCCCGCAGTTGCACCTTGGATGATAGGGCTAGGGCCAAGGCAAGGGACGTTAGGAAGGTTTCTCCTCCTGAAAGAGTCGCAACCGAGCGTCTCTCTCCCCCGTTGAAGTCGTCGCGGATGGCGAAGTCCGTCCCATCCACGATCTCCAAAGCGTAGCGCTGGCCAGTTAGACTCCCGAGACGCCCAGAGGCGTCTGCAGCCATGTCCCTAAGATGCTCCTCTGCCAGGAACTTCACAAACGCCTTGCCCCGGAGCATACTGGCAAGACGCGACGCCACATCTCTTTGCTTTTCGGCTTCCTGCCTATGGCGCTCCAGTTTGTCCCACCGGATCCGGCGAAGGCCGATATCGTCCAGCGCTTTCTGGGCGACGGCGGTCTCCTGGTTCAGAGTCTTGACCGCAGTCTCCAGTCTCTGGACCGTAGCCTCCAATTTGGCATGCTCTTGGGGCGAGAACTCTCTGCCGCCACTTTCTTCCTCCAACTGGCGGATCTGATCATAGACGCGATCGCTCTCCCGCTGATGCTCCTGGATGCGCAGTTCTAGCGACCTGAGGGCGGGATCTGGCAACATCGCTTGTTCGGCCAATTGCTGTGTCTCGAACCCCGCAGCAGTCAGTCCCTCGGCCAGCGCTTGGCCGTTTCTTTTCATTTGGGTCTCAATGCGCGCCGCAGTTGACTGCAATCCGGCAGCCTCCCGGGTAAGCTTATCCACCTGGCTGCGCTGGGCCGTCTCAGTGGCCTGGGTCAACCTCACGCGGTCGCGAAGGTCTCGGATTGCGGCTCTAGCCACTGCAATTCCGCCTGAAGGGTCTTCCCCGTCCGTCATCCTATGGATTTTGTTTTTCCTGTCTTCAACCTGCTTCCGAAACATCGCTGCCTCAGTGGCCGCAGAATTCCTACGAGATTCAAGTTCCCCCAAGCTGTCGCGTACCCTGCCGAGTTCGCTCCGTACGGCAGCCTCCTCTAGGCGGGCATCGGCCAGGGCCTGGCTAACGGTTGCGTGCTGCCTATCGTGAACTGCCATTTCAAGGCTTCGGGAACGGATGTCTTCTTTAGCAGTCTCGCGGCGGAAACCCTCGCCGAGACCCTCTTTGGCCGATTGCAGGAAGATTTCGAGAATCTCGCTAACGCTCGATTCCTTGCCCACAACTCTGAGCAACGCTTCTTCTTGGTTGGATCTGCAATTGTCCCACTGGAATGCGGCGCTTTGCAGGGTTTTGTACCACGTCTGCATCGTCCCTGCGCACTCCCGGATGACCTCTTGAGCCTCGGTAGCGCGCCTGTGGTACGAAGCGTCGCTTGCTGTCACATGAGGATGACTCAAGGATCCGCACACGGGACAAGGCTGTCCCTCACGCAGTTCGGATGCCAAAACACACGCCTGATCGCGTATTAGGGCGAGAGAGGCTCGCTGGCTGGCCTCACGCTCCAGTCTTTCGGCGTACTCGATTTCGTTCTCGGCAACGGCCAGCAGTTGGCTGCCTGATGAAGCATCCTGCATCGCGGGGATCTCCGCGGGTCGCTCCGCAAGGTTTCCTTGGCCATCGAAGTAGTACCTGGATGACGCGATGGCCGCCAGCCGTCTGTAGGCTGACATAGCCTTGGTGCGGGCTGCCTGCACCGCTTGGCTTTTCCTACCGGCATCGGACTGTGCATCCCCAAGATCCTTCTCTGCGTTCTCAAGATTGGTCAGCGCTTGGAGGGCCATCGTGATAAGGCCGCGGCGGACCGGGTCCACCGCCAGCATCTGTTGCCTTTCGGAGAGGGATTCCACCTCCCCGGCGATGCGCTCAGCCTCTCTTTGAAGCTTCGTCACCGCGGTGCGCTCTTTGGCGGCGGCATCAGTCAGTTGGCAGACGTTGCTGTCGGCCTTCTCTGCCTGAAGGGTCAAGCCATCCAATTCTGTTTTCACGGCCAGGGCCTCTTGTAATCGGATCACTTGGGCCGTTAGGGCCGGCTCCTGGCTTTCCTGCTGTTCCCGAGCGCACTGGGATTCCTCCTGAGCCACCTTCAGCAATGTCTGCGCCGTATTCAGCTCAGCGTCCACAGCGACCAACCTCGTTCGAATCTGCGACCCGTCAGAGACTAACCTCTTGGCCGTTTCGATTAGGCTCCTAAGAGGTGCCGCCCGCCTAGCCAAATCCAGCGAAGTGCGATCACGCTCTATATCTGCGGTGTTTGCATCCAAAGCCTTCTTGCGGTCCCGGGCGACGGTTAGCTTGTCATTGAGAGCCTTGAGTCCCGTGGCTTCGTCATAAGACACACGCGCTCGAACGTACTCATCCTCGGCTTGTTTTAGTTCGGCTGCTTTCGCGGCAGCTTCGTCTCTTGCCTTTGAGATAGCGGCGTCGCTGCAATCTCCAAGGTCATTCCTGCGGGCGAGGTTGGTGTCTGCTTCTTGGCGCCAGCGGTCGGATCTTTGTTTCGCAGCCTGGTATAGGGGTTCCCCAAACCTGTCTAGCCTCAGAATGTGCCCGAGCATCTCGGCCCTCTCCGCTCCTTTCAGGTTCAGGAACTGGCTGAACTTGCCCTGAGGCAGGACCACAGCCCGGCTGAACTCGTCATAGGTCAACCCGATGATCCTAGCAAGCCGTTCGTTGACAGTCCTTGGCTGGTCGGCAAGAACGGAGCCATCTCCGGTAGTGAGCCTCACACTGCCCGCCCTGGCTCCCTGCGGGTCTCCTTTTACTCTTTCGTAGCGGCGCTGCACTTGGTACCGAACGCCTCCGAGTTCAAAAGCGAATAACACCTCGGCGGTCTTTTCCCTCATATTGATGATGCCTCTGGAGTTATGTTCAGCCCTGTCGACTTTTCCGTAGAGCGCAAGGGTGACCGCATCCAATACGGAGGACTTCCCGCTTCCGGTGGGCCCAAAGATTCCGAACAGACCGCCTTTGCCCAGCTGTTCGAAATCTACCGTTTGGCGTTCACGGTAGCTGTTGAGTCCGCTGAACTCAAGCCTGAGGGGTTTCATCTGGGAATTCCTCCTTCCCATCCTCGTTGACCAACTCCAGGAAAAGATCCATGAGTTCCTGAGACCCATCACCGCCCTGGCGCTGGCAGAAAAGTTTGAAGCGGTCCAAAAGGGGCAGCTCGGAAACCCGACGTTCGTGGGCGACCTGCGCCTGGCCGGTATTTAGCCAGCGGATGTTGATGAGTCCAGAGTGGGCCTCCTTAAGAACCGAGCGTTCGCTGTCGGTCAGTGGCTGGTCTCGAGCGATCTCCAGGTCAACCCAAAAATCCTTGTTCCGAGAGTCGCTGCACCACTGCAGGGCCTCCTCATAATTCTGGGGTGTCCATCGTTTGAGGGCCTTGCCGCAAGTGAGTTTGATGGGCTTGACGGTGACGGGCCGCCCTGGGGCACGGTCCCCTCCAACTTCAATCAAAACCACTTCCTTTTGTTGATCGGCTTCTGAGAAGCTGTAGGACAAAGGCGAGCCAGAATACCTGCAAGGGGCTCCCGAAGTTGCCACCCCTTGCGGCCTGTGCAGGTGGCCAAGGGCTATGTAATCGGCGCCGTTGGCGAACGCCCAAGGGGCCACGCCAAGTGCGCCACCCAGTTGGATCTGGCGTTCTGACTCGGATTCCCAGCCTCCGTTGGTGAAAAGGTGGCCGGCAACCAAGCGGACTTTCGCATCACCTGCCAACGCCAGTCCGTTGCACACAAGCCTTGCGACGCGGTCTGAGTAAGCCACTTGCTGCTTCTTTTCTTCCAGCGATTCGATGAGCACTTCGTTGAGCCGCGCCTCGGATGGGTAGGCGAGAGTGACAATGAAAGCAGATTCGCTCCAGGATGGAGAAGCGATTTCGAACCATCCAGGGCCGGTACGTATCCTTCTGGCACCGCTGTGGGGTCCTCCAGATCCCAGGTCGTCACCGGGACTGCCTACCAGTGATATGCCGTGCCTGACTGCCAGCGGATTGGCGGCTCGGATGCGATCCGGACTGTCGTGGTTGCCGGCGATGACGACCACTGCACGCTCGCCCCCTCTTGACAGGCGTTCCAGCGCGTCGAAGTACAGCTCCTCCGCCCTGGCAGGCGGATTGGAAGTGTCGAAAACATCGCCTGCCACAAGGACTAAATGGACACCCTCAGCCGCAACAATGTCACACAGCTGATCTATGAACTGAGCCTGTTCTGTAAGGCGATCGCGGCCTTCCAGGGTTCGCCCCAAGTGCCAGTCGGAAGTATGTAGGATTCTCATGGTCTACCCTCTTTCTGCGGTAGGCGTTTGATGGCTAGGTTCAGGTAGGATTGTCTGAGACTATGGTAGCATGTCCACCCCGTCAGAGAGTGTCGGGGTGGTCCAAACTTGCCCCGTTTTCCTTTCATTGGTACCCTCAAGGAGAAACAAGTGACCCTCTGTCTCGGTGCGTCTCGGACTCCATAGGACATCTAGCCTTAGGTAGGTGCCACATGGATAGCCCTGGCGCTCGCCGCGCGAAGTCGTGGTCCCAGCAATGGGGAATGACTGAAAGCAGAGAAACGTACGATCATGTTCACGGAGGGGATAATGGTGGTAGAGCAAGTATTCAGGTTGGCCCAGGGCGATGAAAAGGTTGTAGAGAGAGTCGTCTTCGATGAGAACGTTCATTACCTTCACATGGTATTCAACAAAGATGAAGGGCTTCCCGAGCATTTCTCCAATTCCAACGTCTACATGACTGTCGTGAGAGGCAGGCTTTCTATTGGCTTGGATGAGCAAGCCGTCCACGAATACGAAGCCGGCACTTTGTTGAAAATTCCGTTTCGGACCAAGATGAATGTGAAGAATCTGCACTCGGAAACGCTGGAACTAATCGTGGTAAAGGCTCCCGCTCCCAAGAGTTAGTGCCCTTCCCCTGCTTCGGTCGTGCCCATACTTCAGTTTTCGGAAAAGCCGGGGGACCGGACTCTACACCGCCCCCCCGGCTAACTACTGAACAGCCGAGCCATATTCATGGGCAAATGCCAATGCGTCGTTTTCGCGGCACCAGGCCATGGGCATCTGTTCCCCTATTCCTGCACCATGTCATCTAGCATGCTATAGACGTACACGACGCTCTTACCAGTCTGATAGCTGTGGGCAGCCGTGATGAGGATTCTATCGCTGTAGCCCAGAATACTCACTCCGTCCTCAGTTTCCTCTCCTAGCGCAACAACATCGGACGGGCCCACGAGACGAATCCGGCTCTGGCCGCCTTGGCTGACAATTCCCACGACGCTGTCTAGAAAATACGGCTGCAGACGAGCTGTCTCCCACCAGCCATCTAGCACCCTGGCCCAAGATCCATCGGTGCTTACACGCCATATGGAAGCGCTCTCGGCTCCGACGATGTTCAACAGCGCACCTTCACCGTCCGGCAGAGATGAAACGGGATAGATATAGCTTATATGCTCGCCGATCTCCTCTTGGACGGCCAACAGATCCGCGCAATTGACCGGTTCGCTGTCAGAGCCCACGTCACCGATCCATGCCCCAGTGTAGTCCATCGACTGGACTTCTCCCCATTTTCCTAGGGTGACCGGGCCGGATACGAAGACCATGTGTTCCGAATCGGCTAGCCAGGCATACTGAAAAAGGAACTGGGCAGTCTTTGGTTCCTGGCTTTGGCCCTGCTCCCCATCTTGCCGGTCTGCGTCGAGGTTGATGATCTTGACCACGTTGCCCTGGACATCCACCACCGTAATCGCCTCAGCTGCCGGCAATGGGCCATCTTCGGCCGGGAGCAACGTATACAGCTGCAGCCCCTGCCCCGATGCATCGGGCAGCAAGCCGGCTGTGTACGCCATGATGTACTTGCCGTCCGGCGACCAAACCGGGTAGAAGCTGAAGGTGTCGCCTGCGGGCAGGAGCGGCCTCTCGGTGCCCGTGGCTAGATCCATGATGAAAATGCCGCGCCTGTCATCCTCGTTGAGACTGTAGACCGCGTAGTCTCCTTTAGGTGATAGGGCGAAGTAGAAAAGCGGACCGTAATTGGGGAAGTCTTCACGGATGAGCCGCTTGGTGCCGGACTGGATATCCACTGCCCAGATCTTCTCTGAAACCCGAAAGATCAACTCACCGGCCTCGGTCAGAACCGATTCGTTGACGATTTCCCCGGGTTCGGGCGCCTCCGTAAAGCAGACCAGCGAGGACGTCTTGGCGGCCAAGTCGCCTACCATCACGGCGGTTCCCCGCTCACCGTGGTGCTCGCCTCCATTCTGCCAACCGTGGACTATGAAAACGCACTTCTCATCCCATAGCCATCCAACGGGGATCCACTGGACGAGGTTGTGTTTAGTCCAGGTAGTGTCTATCGAGTAGAAGTCGATCGGATCCCCTAAGCCTTGTCCTGAGCCTCCATCTTCTTCTAGTAGGGGAATCGCGGACAAGGTCTCTGCAGACTCGCCCAAGACGGCAACTAATAGATGCTTTCCATCGGGGGAAATGCACTGATTCTTGTCGGCAGTGATCCATTGACCGCTAAACTCAGCTCTTGTCAATTCTACAGGATTCACCACGGTCACGATCTTTGGTTCCCCAGGCGGCGTTGGATTTACTGAACACCCAACAAGGAGGATTGCCGCGAGTACGAGGCAGGCCGCGCGAACTGCGATTCTTGCAGGATAGCAGCTATTTACGTTAACCTTGGCGTCTGAACGGCGCATATCAGCAAACCACCTTTCGCTGATCTTGACGAACGCCGCCATCAGACAGTTCCCCCAATATCCAGGTCGGAAGCAGGCGTGCCGCGGCCTTCGATGACCCGTGCCTCACAATACTCGCTCGAAGCTCCTCACCACCTCGTCCACCAGGGATCTAACGTAGCTTACAGCGGCGCAAATAGGTTCGGGTTTGGACATATCGACGCCCGCCATGGCGGCCAGATCCATGGGACCTTTGGTCCCTCCCGCCTTCAGAACGTCGAGCCAGCGCTCTGCAACCGGCGCTCCTTCTTCCCTAATGGCCTTGGAAACAGCTGTGCCAATGGTAAGTCCTGCCGAGTAGGAATACGGGTACAAGCCCATGTAGTAGTGGGGCTGCCTCATCCAGGTGAGCCTTGCACCGTCGTCGATCTCGACCTCACCGGCCCAGAACTCGTTCAGAATATCGGCTTGTACTTTGGAGAGAACGTTGGCGGTGATGGGCTGGCCCTTCTCCGCCAAAACGTAGATGCGGCGCTGAAGTTCGCCCTCAATGAGGTGCCGCACGAAGTTGTGATGATATGTCATTAGGAACTGCATGATAAGCCACCGCCGCATTCGGACATCAGCAGTCTTGGCCAAAATGGCGTTGCCCACCAGGGTCTCGTTGATGGTCGACGGGGCTTCAACAAAGAACATGGACGGTCGGGTGTTGGCCGGACGCTGGTACCGCTGGGCCATGACTCCCTGCCCTGCGTGGCCAAGCTCGTGGGACAGTAGGAGCGCATCCCTCATGTTGTTGGTCCACGTCACAAGAATGTACGGGTGCACGCCATACACAGAGTTGCAGAAGGCTCCGGTAGACTTGCCCACGTTGTCGGCAAGGTCAATCCAGCGGTTCTCGAGCCCCTCGGCGATAATCGCGGTATACTCGGGGCCCAGCACCCGGATACCGTCCAAGATGAGCTCAGCACCCTCCCGGAAGGTGGTCTTGGGACTGAACTCGGGATCCAGAGGGGCTTCTATGTCGCAATACAGCATCTTGTCGAGACCCAGAACCTTCTTACGAAGCTGCGCGTACCGGCGCATATGGGGAGCAATATCCTTCAGGATGACGTCGTGCAGGTTGTTGTAGACATCTAGCGAAACCTCTTGACGGTGCAACAGCATGTGAGTGGCTGAAGGATACCCCCGGAGTTTGGCCATGACAACGTTCTTTTTGACCTCGGTGCCCCAGGTGGCGCCAAAGGTGTTCTGGTAGGCTTTGAGCCCCTTGGTGAAAGACGCCCAAGCATTCCTGCGCAAGGTCATATCGGGCGACGTCTCATAGGCGCTCTCATACATAGCGAAAGACATGGGCAGCGTATTGCCTTTTGAGTCCTGAATCGACTCGAAAGACATGTCGATGGCCTTAGACCTGTTGTAGATCATGGACGGGGCGCTGAGCACCTCGCCTAATGCGGCCAAAGCCTTCTCAGTCTCGGGATTCAGCACGTAGGGCTTCTCGTCAATGAGGAGTTGGATTGTGCGGCGGAACGGCTCAAGCCCCGGCTCCTCTTCAAGGTACCGCTCAAGGATCCCCGCAGGAAGGGCAAGTGTCTCTGAACTGAGGAACGATGTGGACGCGCCGATCTGGGCCATCAGAGCCCATACTTTGCCGGCGGCAGTTTGGTAAGCTGGGTTGGCGGCGTCGGCCGACTGGTTCAAAGATGCGTAGGACACGATCCTAGACATGCGGACCTGAAGCGCTTCTTGAGCCTCTAGGCATCCCAACAGCATCTTCGGTGCTTCTCCCAGTTTGCCTTTGAACTGCGTCACTGCCTCGACACTGGCGGCTACGGCGGCCAATTCTTTCTCCCAATCCTCAGGGGTCTCGAAGATGTCTTCGATCCTCCATGTGAGCTCCACGGGGACTTCCGAACGGGTGGGACGTTTCTGCACGGTCGCTCCCTCTCTTTGCTAGTTCCTTCTAACTTTTCTCCAGTTATTTCTAGGCGGGCTCTGAGTAGACCTTCTGAAGTAGCGTTCAGGTGTAGGATCTTGTGGGTCTTCTGAAGAATTCTATGGGACCAGACTATATGAAGGGCAGCTTGGTCGGATGCTGCTAAGCCAGAATGGAGTTTTTGAAATGCGCCTATTTGTCGCCGTAAACCTAAAAAGTGATACCCGCTCTCGACTGATGGCCTTGCGCGACGAGTTGCGCTCTCGCTCAAACCGCGGCAGTTTTGTTGCAGAAGAGAACCTACACCTAACGCTAGCGTTCCTTGGCGAGTGCGACTTGGAGCAAACAGCCGCCGCGAAGTCTGCTATGGATTCGGTCGATATTACGCCGTTTACCTTGAGCGTTGAACGCCTGGGAAGATTCCAGCGCCAAGGCGGCGACATCTGGTGGGCAGGATTGCGTGAAGACAAGGGATTGCTGGATTTGCAACGTGATTTGACCGATAGGCTGATTGGCCTAGGTTTCACTCTTGATAGACGAAAGTACAGCCCCCATATCACGCTTGGACGCAGGGTTTTGACTGACGCTATGCCGCGGCGGGTGAACCCATTCGGTGAGACTGCCAGAATCATAGACTTGATGAAGTCAGAACGCACCGACGGCAAGCTTACCTATACGTCGATCTATCGGCGCGGAAAATGGGGAAAGCCCATTGTCATAGAGCCCTATGACCCGCGATGGGCATGCGAATTTGGGAAGATTCGCGACTTTCTCTTGCAGCACATAGGTGACCTAGCGGTGGACATTCATCACGTTGGAAGTACAAGCGTGGTGGGGCTTGCCGCAAAACCCATAATCGACTTTGACATCGAGATTGCGTCTATGGACGCGTTTGGGGCGCTTCTGAGGAGGCTCGAAAGACTGGGTTACCGCCACCGGGGGAATTACGGAATTCACGGGCGCGAGGTACTAAACCGCGACAAACCCGACGAGTTTATGCAGTACCACATGTACGTTTGCCCTTCAGATAGCCCGGAACTTCGGCGCCATTTGGCTTTGCGGGATCATCTGCGTTCACACCCCACCGCCGTTCGGGAATACTCCGAACTCAAACGCCAGCTTGCCGCGAAGCACGGCAACGACATTGACGCTTACATCGACGGCAAAACAGGGTTTATTGAGGCGATTTTGAAGATGAGCTAGCCGCCCATCCGGCAGCGGCGCCACACTTGCCAACGGGCAGACCCATCCGGCTGCTACACCCCGATAAGGGGGTCACATAGATGCGGTCAACCACGGCAAGTCGGTACTTCAAACCTGCATATCGTCCTCTGCACACCGTCAATCAAGCGCAGTCTAGTGTCTATGAGTCTTCCCCCGTTTTTCACCATCACCCGGGCGGAAGCCGGGTTATCAAGATCGCACGTAATCAGGGCGGGGTCGATTCCTAGCCCACAAGCCTCGCGCAGCAAAAGGCGCAATTGCAGAGTACCGTAACCCAGGTTCCATCGGCTGGGACGGATTAGGTAGCCGATATGCCCGCCGAACTCCTCCAGTGTACTCGTCAGCCTGTGGCGAATGTTGCCTGTGCCTATGTAATCTAGCCCGTCCACTAACCAAAACGTCGTTGAAGGGACGTAACCCTCTTTCAGACCTATCCCTTGCTCAGAATCGGCAAACTCTTGGAACATCGTGTCCTTCCACCGTTCGAAAGCGTCAGGGTCATGAAGGGATGCGTATTGGGCACGCGCGTCCTTAAACTCCCTGCATGCCTCCAAGTAACTCAAAAGATACTGCGGGGAAGGCCGAACCAGCCGCAAACCTGGCATTGTGTCGAGGTTCATCTGAAACACTCCTTCCCGAATTCTCGCAGTTTCTCCGCGCTTTTCCTTGTCGGTCGAGAACAGAGATCGGCGCTCAGCACCGGCGTAGAAGCCGGCGCATGCCCCAGCGCTTGGCATCCGCGACACGGCCGCCGCGGTCAGCGAGATCCTTCTTATTATCTCATCCTTACGTTGATTTGCCAGATAATGCTTCGCGGGGATCGGCGCATGACCTCAGTTGCCGCCACCGAGTGCGCAAAACACCGGAATTCTCCGATTTGTAGTAAACTAGACCGGATGCAGGGTGAGGGCTGAGACTAAGCAAGCGGAAGGAGTCAAGCGCATGCTAACTTTGAGAGACATCAAAAAAACCTATTACATGGGTGACACCGCAATCGAGGCGCTCAGGGGCATCAACATCGAGTTTAGGAAAAGCGAATTCGTGTCGATTCTCGGTCCCTCGGGCTGCGGTAAAACCACCATGCTAAACATAGTCGGCGGACTCGATCGCTACACCGCCGGAGACCTCACTGTCAACGGAGTATCGACCAAGAAGTTCAGAGACGGCAACTGGGATGCTTACCGGAACCAATCCATAGGCTTCGTCTTCCAAAACTACAACCTAATCCCTCACCAGACTGTTCTGGCCAACGTTGAGCTGGCCATGACTCTGTCCGGCGTGTCCAGGGCCGAACGCAGGAGGCGCGCCCTAGATGTCCTGGAAAGAGTGGGACTAGGCGACCAAGCCCGCAAAAAGCCCAATCAATTATCAGGAGGGCAGATGCAGCGGGTGGCCATCGCCCGAGCCCTGGTAAATAACCCGGAAATCCTTCTGGCCGACGAGCCGACCGGCTCCCTAGACTCGGAAAACAGCATGCAGATAGCGGAGATTCTTGCGGAGATCGCCCGAGACAGGCTGGTCATCCTGGTCACCCACAACTCTGAACTGGCGCAGAAATACTCCACACGAATCGTTCGGCTGCTAGACGGGAGGATCACTCACGACTCAAATCCCTACGACGCATCCTCGGAGGATACGGCACGGAAAGCGTCAGCCAAAGAAGATAGGCCCAAGCGAAAACCTTCCATGTCCTTAGGCACGGCCCTGTCTCTCAGCCTCAACAACCTCATGACCAAGAAGGCTCGCACGCTGTTGACGTCGTTTGCCGGCAGCATAGGCATCATCGGCATCGCCCTGATCCTGGCGCTGTCAAGCGGCATGCAAGACTACATCGCCGACGTCCAGAAGGACACTATGTCCAGCTATCCCCTTTCCATCGAGCAATCCACAGTGGACATGACAGCGCTCTTGGGAGCAGCCAGAAGCATACGAACCCACAAGGCCGATCACCCGCTTGACAAGGTTTACTCCTACGATGTGATGGTCGACATGATGGGCAGCCTTCTCTCGGAATCTTCCACCAACGATCTCAGAGCCTTTAAGGAGTTTATCGAAGACGGCGGAAGGGGCATCGGAGACTACGCCAACGACATCAAATACGGATACCCCACACAGATGAATATCTACAGAACCGACACTTCGGGCGGCGTGTTCCGGGTGCACCCGAGCTCCCTATTTGCGGACATGGCTTCCTCCTCCCCTATGGGCACCATGAGGATGATGAGAAGTCGCTCGGGTTCCGATGTGTGGGAAGAGTTGTTGGATAACTCCGAACTCCTGGAGTTCCAATACGACGTCGTGGCCGGGCGAATACCGCAGGACTTCAATGAGGTCGTTATCCTTGTGAACAAGGATAACGAGATTACGGATTTCGCCCTATACTCGCTTGGACTCAAAGACCCCGATGAAGTCGCCAGCATGATGCGAGATGTCTCGGTAGGAAAGAAGATCTCCTCGGAGCAAGTAAGCTTCACTTACCAAGAACTCCTGGATTGCACCTTCAAACTGGTCCCGAGCACTGATTTTTACCATAAGACAGGCGGCCAATGGATCGACAAAAGCAACGACGATGCGTATATGGCGGAGGTCATCAAGAACGCCCAGGATATCAAGGTCGTTGGGATTCTGAGGCCGGCCGATGGGGCCGCAGAGACCTTTGGGCCAGCATCTGTGGGGTATACCTCTGCGCTTACAGCCTACTTTGTGAACGCGGTCAAAGAAAGCCAGATCGTCAGGGAGCAAATGGACAATCCGGACGTGGACGTATTCACCGGAAGGCCTTTTGCCGGAAGCGCAGGCTCCCAGCCTGCGGCGCTGGATCCAAGTTCGCTGCCACCCGACCGGCAAGCATACCTCGCATCACTATCGCCAGAGGAACGGGCCGCCTTGCTGGCAAGTAACGTACCGGTTTCAAAGTCTACCTACGATGAGAACATGCTGATTCTAGGAGTTGCTGACCTCGATACCCCAAACCGAATCAACATCTATCCTAAGGATTTCGAGGCCAAAACGCAGATCAAATCCATAATCGATGACTACAATAAACAGATGAACGACCAAGGAAACCCGGAAGGTGTCATCCAGTACACCGATTACCTGGATATGATGCTGTCATCAGTCACAGGCGTCATCAACGCCATCAGTTACGTTCTAATCGCTTTTATGGCCATCTCACTGGTGGTGTCGTCCATCATGATCGGGATCATCACGTACATCTCGGTGCTTGAGCGCACCAAGGAGATCGGAATCCTGCGAAGCATCGGGGCTTCCAAACGCGACATTTCCCGGGTATTCAACGCAGAGACCCTAGTCGTCGGGTTCGTCGCCGGCGCAATCGGTATAGGCGCTACGCTTCTTCTGTGCATTCCAGCCAACGCCATTATAGCCCGGGCCACGCGCATACCAGGCGTCGCTGCCCTGCCGCCTTTGAGCGGGGTTATGCTTCTGGCCATCAGCATGGCTCTAACCTTCATCGCCGGTCTGATACCGTCAAGAATCGCGGCTAAGAAGGACCCTGTGGTGGCGCTGCGGACGGAGTAGGCGTTGCTGCGGACGGGTCCGGACCGACGGCGAGGAACGGATGCGGTGACCTACTCATCAGTGATGAGTGAATCCAGCGACCTATTCATCATCGATGAGTGGGTCTAGGAGCCGAAGCTGAGGCGAGGATAGGATGTGGCGGACTATTCATCAGTGATGAGTGGAGATGGGATCCGAAGGATCCTAGGCGTGTATACTAGTACTGAGGACAAACGTTGGTTCGACTGAAAAGGACTGGCTCTTTTGTCCGCAAAACACTGAAGGAGGGCAAGGTGCTCTATGAGAGGGACTCCTGAAGCGGAAGCGTCACGGTGGTTCCGCCAGTCCGAACTCGACCTCGAGGATGCCGACTTCAATCGCTCGGGAGGGCGGTATCACCTGGCCTACTTTCTCGCCCAGCAATCTGCCGAAAAGGCGTTGAAGGCCTATTTGTGCTCAATAGGCGTTAAGGTGATTGGCTTCGTCCGTCAGCACTGGGGCGGCTTTGACCCATGGGCGCCCTTCAGACCCCTCGAGGTGGGGCGCGTTGCGTCTCAGGCTTAATCGCGTCTGGGGCAATACTAGAGACACTCGCTTGGCAGCCCGCGTTGTGGCGATCACATTGCTCGTCTTGGTGGTCTCTGGGGTAATTCACGAGATGGGTCATGCCTTGGCTGTGTGGGTTCTTGGGGGATCGGTAATCCGAATACAGCCCTTCGTTTTTCTGGGTCCTCCCCATGTCTCCTATGAGGGGACCTTCAACGCGCTTCAGCTGTCGGTGGTCCATGCAAGCGGCATGTTGGCGGCCGTACTCTCCGGCCTAGTCTTGCTAACCCTGATCCCGTGGGCCAAGCTAAATGCCCCGCTCAGACTCATCCTCAGCATCCCCGTGGCGGCATTCCTCTCCCAAACCCTGGCTTGGGTTATCCTTCCTGCCTTGATGATGTTCGGAGTGCGCGCCAGAGATGACGCGGTAAACTTCCTCTACACAAGCGGCATACCCCCGCTTCTAATGTTCGTGTTGATGCTGGTTTCTGTCATCCTTATGGCTAGAGCGTTTTTCAAAAGGACCAGATACTTGGAGGCCATCCGGGAGATACGGGGCGTAAGCAAGACGCTCAACCGCTAGAAGGAAGCCCACGGGTACGCTGGGCCACGCCAAACTCACTCTCCCCCAAGCATCGCAGTCAGAGTGCCAACAAAAGCCTTGTCCTGCTCGGCTACACGTTTGGGCGGGCCTTTCAGGCGTCCGCCGCTTCTTCGAGTTTTCTTGGCAAAGTGTCGGGCAGCCAAAAGACCGTCGATGTTTAGGGATGTGTACTCCATCCCGTCCTGGTCTAGGACCCTTGCGGAAAGTGCGAGACACATCGCTGCTAAGCCGTAATCTTGGGTCACCACAATGTCTCCTGGTCGCACCAGATTGACTAGGGCGAAATCTACGCTGTCTACCCCTTTGGAGAAGACACGGGTTTGCGCGCCCTCCTTCTCATAGTCATGGGCGGTGTCGCAGATAATTAGGCATTCAACCCCGAATCGCCTGGCCACAGACACCGCCTCGTCTACTACAGGACAGCCGTCGGCATCGATGAGAAGGCGGGGTGTGGATTTCCCTCTTTCGATCATGTCCTACCCCGTGGCTCGCCGGAAGGGTTGCAGATAGTCATGCCTGGGCACTTTTCTGGAGAATACTCTCTGCAATACCCCTAGCCTTACGCAACGCCCAGACTACCTTGTTCTGACCTCTCAGAAGCTGCATCCTGGTCAGGTGGTACTGACCGCTCCCTGCTTCCAAGCCAACTAGATCCTCTGCGAAGGCCAGATCGGGTACCGGTTTGGATTCAAGCGCAGGCTCCTGACGGAACTCGTCACCGCGGACATAGTTGAGGCGAACAACCAGTCTATCTATCTGAGTGAGCGCGTCGTTGATCGCCCTAACTTCCTCTCCCGCAATCCTTTGGCTCGCCAACTCGACCTGTTTGGTTCTAAGCCTCTTACAGGCATCAGCCAAGGCCTTGGCTTCCTGTTCCGAGGGCTCCAGATCGACCCCAAATTCCCTGGCTAGTCTAGCGTAACCCTTAATCGTCCCAAGGATCTCTTCTGACGCCAAAGCAAAATCGTAAGGGAGGATGGAAGCATTGGCAAAACGCATTACTGACAGGGCGTATGCCTTAGTGTCCCGAAGCAGGTTCTGCTTGTCGGCAACGTCGATGGTGTCGTCTTCATGGTGCCATTCGTTGTTGCCGCCTGAGCCTCCTACGTGGTACAGCCCTTTTGCCTTACGGACATCTTCAGGAATAGTAGTGAACAACATGTAGAAGCTACCTACTCCCAGGTTAGAGAAGGAGCAATCGCCCGCACGGGGCACTCTTGCGGTGCTGGCATCGGCGCCAACGGCGTCTTTGATGGCATTTATGCAGAAGCCCTCGAACTCCTTCATGATGGAAATACCCTGGAACGCACCGGCATCCCTGGTGCCGGTAGAGTCGCAGTTAACATGGGCAATGCAGTTGTCCAGAAGGTCTACAGCAAAAGCGTCAGCATACCAGGTCGAGCCCGCGTACCTCCCGTGAGAGTGGCCACTCCACCAAGCGATACGGATCGACCTCCTGAGTCTACCCTCAAACTGCTTGAGGGCCCTGGCAATCTCCAGCAGCGTCGCATTACCGGTAGCGTTGTCACTCACGCCAACATGCCACGAGTCCAGATGTCCGTGAACCAGAATGAACTTGTCTGGCTCCTCTGTCCCTTTGATTTCCGCTACGAGAACCGAAACCGGCTTCCAGCCTTCATCGAGTTCTGTGCCAACCTCGACCCGAACAGGACCGGCCATAGCCTTTTCCTTAAGCCACAGACCGTCGGACTTGCTCACAGATGCTATGGGCAAGTTGGGTTTCCTGGACACGGAGTCCAGGTCAGGCGAGCCCCAAATGTCGGTGCAGATGCCCTCGTGGATCCGTTCTCCCGGAGAGATAAAAACCACCGCGACGGCTCCGGCCTTCATGAGATCGGTCACTCTTGCAGGAAGAGGAAGCCCCTCAGTAAGCACGGCCTTACCTCGCACGCTGCTTAGGTCCCCAGTCTTGATACCGGCAAAAACATCGCTGGCCTCTTGGGCATACCCGGTACTAACGTAGACCAAATCCGCAGTCACGCTGCCAGGAGCGGTGGACAAAGACATGGACGGCGTCTTAGCCTTGAAGGTCCGAGTGTCGGGTTCCATCATCTTGAGTGAAGCTGACCTGGGCAGGCTCACAAGCAAAGTTGGTGTATGTAGCTTGTAGTCGATTCCCCATGAGTCGAGTCTCTCGGTGAGAATGCCCATGGCCCGCCTCTCACCCTCACTCCCCGACTCTCTAACGATCCCGCCAAACTGCTCGACCACATCCCAAGCGTCCTCCACCTGCACTGCAGATAGAAGATCGCTCTCGAGCCGTGAGTCTTCATAGCCTCTTATCTTCATCTGACTTCCCTCCCCAGAATGTTTCTACTTCACTCTCTCCCCCATTTCCTCCAAATAGTTTGCAATGGTAAGGACCATGGATTTCTCGAAGTCCAAAAGACCGCTAACCACAAAATACTCATTGCTTGAATGCTGGCGGGAACCGTGGCCGAGGCCGCCAAACACGTAAGGAATCCCTAGAACCCGGTCAAAAAGATAAAACGGCGCCGAGCCGATGTTTATGGGATAGACCGTGGGTTCCTTGCCCAGACTTCTGCACGCTCCCACAAGAGCCTGCACAATGGGTTCACCCACGCTGACTTTGCTCCAAGGGTACTTGTTTATTACTTTCATCTGAATATCGTCGTATCCCCCATTGTCAAGGTGACCGCGAATGGCCTCCACAACTTTGTCGGGATCCATATTGGGAACGATGCGAACATCCATCTTGACGGTGGCTTCGTGAGGAAGCAAGGTCTTTGTGCCAACGCCTGTATAGCCTCCGAATATCCCGTCGATGTTCAGCTGGGGCTCGGTCTGAGCCTGCAGGTAAAGGTCGGCGCCTTTGAGATTCCACTTGAACTTGCGGGCATTGTTGGCCTCTAGTTCTCGGATAGCGTCGGGCGATTTGGCCAGCGCCTCACATAGCTGGATATCCTCGGCAGTGGGCGTTCTTACGTCATCCATGAAACCGTCGATTGTTATGTGTTCGTCGGCGCTGACCATGGTGGACAGAGCGTTCACAAGGCGCCATACGGGGCTTGCGATCCACACATTATTGCTGCCGTGAATGCCGCGGCCTACAGGGCCGCCCCAATCTCCCCCTCGGGCGGTAAGTTCAAAGTATATAAGACCTTTGGTGCCCAGCCTGATCCCTGGCGTCCCTTGCCTATCACACCCAAAGAACGGGAAAAGAACTGCTTCAGCCTGCTTAAGTTCGTGAAGGTACATCTCGAAGAATCCTGGCAGACTCCTGCTTCCATACTCCTCTTCCCCTTCGACAACGAAGACGAGGTTCAGAGGGAGGCGGCCCTCCACTTCCTTAATGGCCCTGAGTACAGCGAAAAATCCTGCCAGAGGCCCCTTTGTGTTGGCAGCTCCTCGGTTTATGACACAGGGCCCGAGCCCATCCCAATCGCGAATCTCGGCGGCGAAAGGAGGGGAGACCCAGTCAGGCTCGTCTGCGGGCATCACGTCGTACATCCCATATATCATCATTGTGCGAGGGGCACCTTCATGAATGCGGCCGTACACCACCGGGTGAAAACCGCCGGGGACATCCACCAAACAGGCCTGTCCACCCAGATCTTCGATCCACCCTTTCACCGCCTCTGCGGTCTCCAAGATGCCCTCCCCGGTATAGCTGATACTGGGCTGCTTCAGAAAAGCCCGCACTTCCTCAAAGTCGCGCTCGAACCTGGATTCGAGAACGTCAAATATCCTGGCCTTGTTCATCGAGACTCCCTCCAACCGGCGTTTGGCCGTCCTTGGGCGAGATACTTGCCCCCAAGCCTGACAGCCTTTTTCAGCCAACCTTAGGATATCATCCTGGATCACTGTTAACCACGGCCCGCCGGGCCAACTGCCGAAGGAATCTCCCGTTATTGCGACGAAACTTGCTGTGGAGGAGGGACCACGTTCATGCGCATAGTTGCGGCTGAGGTAATACCGGTTCTGATTCCCAAGAAGACTGCCTTCAAGGTGGCGTACGCTACTCGCACAGCGGCCGTCAGCATCTTTTTGCGGTTGGTTACTGACAAAGGGTACGTTGGCTGGGGCGAATCCCTGCCCAACCGGGAAGTGACCGGAGAAGAACGGGATGAGGTATATCGGAAGTTGTCAGAATGGGCCGCTCGCAATCTCCCTGGAGAAGATCCTTTCGATGCAGAACGTCTTCGTCTCAAGATGGAACTGGATTTGGCGTCCATGCCATCAGCCCGCTGCGCAGTGGACACAGCTCTTTGGGACCTCCGCGGTCGGGCATTAGGGAAATCTCTCCGTCAATTGCTGGGTAACGCCCAGTCTAGGATCGATGCCAGCTCAAGTATCGGGATAAAAGGGCTGGATGAAACGGTTAAGGAAGCCAGAGGATTAATGGACCAAGGCTTCAGGCACATCAAAGTCAAGATTGGGCTGGATCTCGAAAGCGACGTGGCTCGAGTCAAGGCCATGCGCGATCAACTTGGCGGAGACTGGCATCTTTACCTGGACGCCAATCAAGGCTACACGGCACGCCAAGCCATTGAGATGGTGACGCGTCTGGCCGACCAAAAAGTGGATCTTGTGGAACAGCCCGTCCCCGCCGCCGACCTTGATTCCTTAACCTCAGTTACTCGCGAGAGTCCCATACCCATTTGTGCCGACGAAGCCGTGAAGGATTCCCGAAGCCTAATACCCATACTTGAACGCCGTGCAGCCCATATGATCAACGTGAAACTGCAAAAATGCGGGGGCCCGTCTGAAGCGGCGCTCCTAGTGCGCATGGCCGAATCCGCCGGTATGAAAGCCATGATAGGCTGCATGATCGAAAGCCGGGTCGGGATCACAGCCGGTCTTTCCGTGGCGCTCGGTTTGGCAAACGTCAACTACGTTGACCTAGACGGTGCTTTCGACTTGGCCGACGACATGGTGACCGCCAATACCGGGGCTCAATACGCTGAAGGGTACCAGTTCCTGGCTGAAGGGCCGGGCCTCGGACTCACCGTCGACAGCTGCGCTATTGACAGGAACCTAGATAGGGAACTGATGGGGACCTGACTTATGTAGACAAATACCTGGATGAACGGCATATAGCCACTAGTAGCATCAGGGCGGGCCCCCCAATACGGCCCGCATGATCTCGGGCCTTTGGGGCTTTCTCCGCTACCCTCTTGCCCTAAAAGTGACATAGGACGCAGTGGCTAGCATCATGAACATGACTGTCCACAACATGAGGCCTGGGGATTTCCGCCGACCATATAGATGTGCCGATGGCCAGAAACCCAGAACCGCACCTACCAGACCCCCCCAAATGGCCCACATGAGTTCTGGTCTGCCGGGTGTGAGAGACTCACTGCAAAGCCAAGCCAGTCCCGCCATCAGCCAATAAGAGCCCGTGGCTGCCACCCAATAGACAGCAACAGCGACAAAAGTTACGGCCCAGAAAAGAATGGCCAAGAACACCACAATTGCGATCAAGGCGCCTAAGCAATCTTCACCTGAATCCAATTCGTGACCTCCTCCGACGATAGTGGCTAGCCATGGCTAATCCCTGCTCCTGAGCCAGAGCCACGTAGACAAGGAAACTGCAAAAGCGGCAATAACGATTCCCGCCGACTTTATGAGATGCAGAAATGGGTACTCTTTAGCCCTGGTCAGAGCCCATACCGACCCTGCCCGATAAGCAGCGCCTATCGGATAGGTAAACCCAACTCTAGTAAGGAGTAACCGGGTTCCCCCCGCGATTAGGGCCACAAGTATTGCTCCCAGAAAGACTCGGCCAATGGTCCCCGCTATAGGAAGGACAGCCCCGTACCGAAAAGTCGCGGGACCTTTTTCCAAAACGGTAAACCCGCCATCCAACTCGATTAAGCCTTCAAACCGGCGAGAAGCCGGGATGCCTAGGCCCGCGTCAAGAGTCAGCCTTGCTACTCCACTGCGGCTATTGACAAGCTGATTCGATAGCGCGAGGCCTGCCTCTGCTCCCTTAAGCCGCAGACCGCCAAAAGGCACCCCGCACCCCACCGTAGAGTAAGGTATTGTGACAGTCCTGGATTTGCCGTAGGCAACCTGCAGCCCGCCGGCCAATTGGGCAAGAGATAACCGAACCCGAACCGGCGGCAGATCGGGATCCAGTAGCCGCAACACTGTCTCGAAAGCGGCATACCCGTGGTCAGCCAGGCTTTTTTGGATCTGGATGGCCTTGGTGAGAATCGAATCAAGCCCCCGGTGTCTCATCCACGCGTGTAGAACCCCTTGAGACCAAAGATCAAACGATCCCTGGTAGCAGACGGGTATCCCTTTTGCCCAGTCTTCGGGGACACCGTAGGTGATGCCAACGATGTCCTTAGGGGTGAGCGCCTCTAGATTAGGAGCGATCCGATAAGGAAGATCCGGTCTTATCAAGAACCGGAGATTCGCCAGTCTCTCGGCGTCCGGCAAACCCATGACACCGGCGATTCCTGCTGCCACCCTTTTGTCCGGTTCCACATAAAGCCTAAGCCAAGCTTCAAATCTAGCAAGAGATTTAGGGGACAGGTGTCGTTCGGGGTTAGGACTGCCCTCGACATGGGTAAGCCATTCTTCGGCTGACACAGCCTCTTGCCGGTTAACCATTAGAGGGCGCGTGGGGTCGCATATCATAATGGCTTCAAAGATAGCCTGGTCTGGATCACGTCTTAACCGTTCACGAGTGGCACGCATATCACGTGCCCTGTTTGGGTCTATGCTTCCCACCCAATTCAGAAGGACGTCACCTTCCATGAGATCCTGCATGGCGGCTTCCTGCTCTCGGTACATAGCGTCAGCGAGACTCGGAAGGTCAACCGGCGAATAAGCGTTGAGCCGATAAGGTCTGTTGGCCCGAGGCAGGTCGTAGACGCTATCATCCAGAATTCGCTTTCGGTCACCGTCGGTGGTCTTGCCCTGAAGCCAACGTGTTATCTCAACTGAGCCCCACCTGGTATGCCTGTTGCGTATCAGCAGGCCTTGCAAAACTAGGGACAGGCGCTCAGGGATGTTCGCCGGCAACGCAACCTTATTCCCCTGAAGGTAGAAGTCGAACAGGTCCGGGAGCTCGCACATGTGCAAAGACGTTGTACCCTGAATTAGTTCGACCAGGGTGACTCCCAGAGAGTAGTAGTCGGCGCTGCGAGTTACGCGCCCACGCTGGGCGGTGGCGTTCTCGTCAACAAATCGGGGAAACGCCTCTGGAGCAGTGTAGTGCCAGGTGCCCCCCAGACGCTGGGTATCTCGGGACGTATGGGCTCGCTCCAGCACTGACGATACATCAAAGTCGCCCAACACTAGGGTTTCTTTTCCTGCGGCATCTTTCCTGAAGTAAATATTGGAGGGCTTTATATCCCGGTGAACGATGTCTTTGTCGTGAAGATATGTCAGTCCTGCGTTGACTTGGGGGATAACGCTGTTGGCTATCCATTCCGCTGCCGCAGTAGTAAGCTTCTGCCCGTTTTTGGTGATGCGATCCGCAAGAGTACCGCCGGAGCAATACTCCTGGACTTCTATGTAAAGACCCGCATACACCATAGTCCCGAATGTGCGCACGATGTTGGGGTGTTTCAAGTCAGCCAGACGCCCCCACACATCCGGCCTGGGCATGTAGTCTGTGGGAGCAATTTTGACCATTACCTCGTATTGGTTTCTGGAGCACAAATACAAACCCGGTCGCTGCGATTCATGAGGAGCCAGCGTCTCCTTGACAATGAACCCGTCAGGCAGGCGGTATCCAGCCGGCAGAAAGCCTAGAGGCATTACCTGACCGGGGCGCACAGCATTTCCGGATCCGGGCTGTGCCTTGTTAGGCTCTGCAGACCCGGGCGCGGGCACACGTTTGGTTTGGTTGGGAGTATCCTTCATACGAACGGTTTTGTCATCCATGGGCTCTGCCTCCATCATCGATGTCAACAACGACTAGAGTTGCATTGTCTTCTCCATCCACAAGAGCGCTCTGATTGACAAGACTTTCCACCAGCTCTCCAATATCGCCTTGATAGGACAGCGACTCCCGGATCTGTTCGCGACTGAGCCCCCTTCCTACTCCGTGCCACCCGTCAGAGCAAATCATGAAGCGATCCCCTAAAGCCCAGGATTCCTCGGAGCCGATCTCCACTTCGGACTCGAGGCTAACCCCTAGAGAGCGAGTTAGGCCCAGTTGCCCGGGGTCAAGCAACGCTTGTTCGGTGATCCTGCCTGAGGCTAGGTCGGCTCCAACCAGGGTGTGGTCAACGGTGAGTGAGCGGACAAATCGGCTAGAGGCCCGGAGTACCCGGCTGTCTCCTGCGTGGAACACAACCAGTGCGTCGGGCGGCATCAAGACTACTCCGGCTAGTGTTGTGCCGGCTTCCTGGTGCCCCTCCTTCTCAGAGAGGGCCCAGGATAGCCTGACCTGAGTCTCTGAAAGGTACTGCCTCATACGGTCTGCAAGATGAGCTCTGGTCCAGCCGGCATGCTTTTCACTAAAGAACAACGAATGAAGAATCTCCAGAGCCGTGCGGCTGGCGTAGGCACCTCCTGCATAACCACCCATGCCATCCGCCACGGTGGCGAGGAGACCATAGTTGTGGAAGAAATCCGCGCTACAGTCGAAGGTTAGGGAGACCATCGCTCCTTGTTCCACACAACGTCCAATGCCATAATAGTCATCGTTTTCCGGTCTAGACGCCCTATGGCTTAACCCGGCAACACGAATGCGCATCTCGTTCCTCCCTTAGCACTACGCGAAAAGGCGTCATTGAAATTACCAGGCTGGCGCCGTCACAAATAGCGACTTCCTCTCGGTCCACATACCTGCATCCGTTCACCTCAATATAGTTGGTCTCACCTACATGCTGGACGAACCACTCTTCCCCGCGCTTTAGGAAACGAGCGTGCCTGCCGGAAATGTACTCAAGGTTCGGCACACCTTCTAGCACAACATCTGCTTTGTCTGTGCGTCCTACGACTTGACCGTCCGAAACTGTGAATGAGACCTCGGGGTTATCGCAAAGCTCCAGCACGCAGAAGGAAGCGTCCTGCCTTTTGGCCTCCAAGGGCACGGTTGAAAGATCCGCGTCACCGCAAGACTCACAGAACGGGCTGTATCGAGAGTTTTCAGCACCGCATATAGGACAGTATTTGACCAGAGAATCACCGGCGAGGCCGCTCATCTTGCACCATCTCCAATCCGCGTTCAAGAAGAAGTCTCCTGAGCCTTTCCAAATCCCCCCGTCCCGGGATCCCTATTAGGCGGTACTTTGTAGGCGATAGCATCTGAAGGGATACATGCCGGGCGTGGGGCATTTTTGCGTCTTCTACCCCAGCGTAACGTCGAGAGCCGGGAGTAAGCAGGTGCACTCTTTGGTTGTCTGAACCGCGCCAAATGAGGGTGTTGGGCTCGCCTTCTAGGTACGGGCCGTCTACAAGAATGTCTATGATGGACAGCAAGTCCCTCCAAGCAGGGGGGCCGACCCGAAGTTCTTCAATCCTGTATCCCGTGTATACCAAAACCTCCACGGGGATGCGTTCCCGCAGCCGCGTCACAAGGCTTGCCACTGCTTCGGCCTGCTCAAAGGGTTCCCCGCCCGTGACGGTCAGGCCCCGGGCGGTGCTAAGTGGGCCTTCAAGCATGTTGACGACGTCGTCAATGAGAGCCGGCTCTTCTCCCGGCTTCCAAAGTTCCGGCGCGATGCACCCTGGGCATTGCCGGGTACAGCCTCTGACCCAGATAGCCACCCGCTGGCCCGGGCCTAATCCTTCGACCTCCCCTGCATATCCGTCAAAGTCTATGTACTCAGGTGAGGGTCCATTGAATCTCATACCGGGACCCTCCCAACTCCAGAACGGGTTTAACATGCTCAATGCGCATGGTCCTCCCAGACACGGAGTGCCTTCCCTGCTCCCGCAACACGGTGAAAAGCGCTCGAGACACGGGGTTCACAATGGCGAGTTCGGTCAAGTTGCCGATTCCACGCCCGCCTGACGCCACGTCATTCCCACCCATCTCCATTAGTTCGTCCACAACTTGGTCTGAGAACTCCAGATGGAGCCTCCATCGCTCATAAACCTGATCGCGGACTGATTTGAGCACCTTCTGTTCAAGAATCTTACGGAGGGTGTCTCTCCTTACAAAATCGAATACCACGATGTTCTGGCCTATCCTGTTGAGCAACTCGGGCCTGCCAAGGGTATGTTTGAAATAGGACTCCACGCCCTCTAGCACCTTCTGGCGAACAACCGAATACGAAGTGTGTTTTGCGGGATCTACGTTAAGAATCGGCTTACCTGTCTCAAAGCTCACCGCCGGGCGGCACGTTTCGGGGTCTACCTGGTAGATGCCTGCGTTGCTAGTGAAGATTATGACGCTTTCTGAGAAGTGCACAGTCTCCCCGCGTCCGTCGGTCATTCGGCCGTCTTCCAGGATGTGCAGGAACTTGTCAAGTATAGTTGGGTGTGCTTTTTCGATCTCGTCAAATAGGAGCACACAGAACGGGTTGGATTTCATGCGGTTAGTGAGCTGGCCCCCTTCCTCATATCCCACATAGCCAGGGGGAGCGCCCAAAAGGCGCTGGTCAGAGTGAGACTGGCCGTATTCGCTCATATCAAACCGCACACAGGCGTCCTCGGTGCTGAATACGAGCTCAGCTATGGCTTTGGCCAATTCGGTTTTTCCGACACCTGTAGGGCCCGCAAAAAACAGCACTCCCCGAGGTTTGGTTCTGCTGGAATGCTGGGCGCCCGATAGGTGAAGAGCGCCCCGGCGCAGCACGTCGGACACCGCCGCAACCGCAGCTTCCTGCCCGATCACTCGTTTCGATAGCTCTCTTTCGGCGTTTTCGAGCCGTCCCCAATCTAGGCTATCCCACTGGCTTTCCCTTACACCGTACTTGTACCGGTCCACCAAGGTCTTGGCCGCTATTCCGGAACCTCCCATGCGGCGGGCCAACGCTCTGATACCGCCGAGATCCCGGGTAGACATCCCTTCGGTCAGGTCAACCAACTCGCCCAAGTCAACGCTAGTTTCGGTGGCTTCTCTTGGAGCCACAAACAGGTCGAAGTAGTGTCTTCGCTCGTGAGGCTTTGGATTTTCCACCTCGACGCTTGCCACAAACGGATTGTTTAGGTACAGCCACGCCGGAAGATCGGTGAGCTTGTCGCACACAAGCAACAGAAGGTTCTGGACTGCCCGGCGTGAAGAGCCCTCGCCCACCGGCACTATCCTGCTCTCGCTGGCAGCCCTCAGGAGACGCAAGAAAGGCACTCGTTCTTGCAGCTGAAGATTCGAGGGCCCTCGGGCAAGCTGAGAAGCGTGTTCGACTATAAACACACAGGGTCTTGTAGGGTTTAGAAGGCATGTGCGGATCGTCTGCAGGGCGTGGTCCAGTGGGTCCTCAATCTGAACAGGCCTAAGAGTGCCCGCAACGCGCCCTCGTTCGGACCCGCTCTCTCTATCGGACCGCCCCTTCAAAATCTCGTCAAATATGCCGCTCATGCCGCCATTTTCCGCGCAGTCGGCGAATATCAAGCCATCTATCAGGTTATAGGCCGCGATCAAATCATAACCGCCGTTAATGTGGCGGAAAGAAGAGAACAGAGCGTCGCGCAGAGTGCCCAGGGTCCATTGTCCCGTCGGCTCACAGATAGGATACAGGACTGTGTCCTTGATATTCCCGGACAAGAAGATTTGAGTCTTGGTAGCCGCATATCGCTCCACTTCTCGAAGCCATCGAGGGCGAAGATCCTGGGATATCATTGGCCGCCACCCGCCAATCGGCGACCCTTTTCTTCCTCGCGCTCGTCGCGGTCTTCGCGGTTGTCGAAGCCTGCTCCAATCTCCACTTTGCGAAGGGTATCTCCCGGCTTCAAGTAATAGCGGGTTCTCTCCTGGGTTTTCAGCCCACGCTCATTAAGACCTTTGCGCACCCTCTCAGCTAGTTCGCAGGCAGATTCCTCTACAGCGGAAGCAACGTCGCTGATGCGGTTGTCCGACAGGGACACCATTTCGGTCATAACCTGGCCGCTAGCGTTAACCGAAAACTCAACCCCCACACCTGGAACGATAGAGGTGACAAAGGCTGTTGGGGACCTTGATTGGGATGCCGAGTTGGATAGAGGCGGAGTCTCCTTGACCTTGTAACCTAGAGTCAGCAGTACGTCCTTTACATGGTGACTGACGATGGCGCTGACCTCATGGCCTGCGGTCCGGGCGCATAAATCTTCTACCAGCCAATTTGCCTCTCTTTGAATCGAAGAGAAGTCAGGAACGTCACCTTCTGACGCCGAGTAAAGATCCAGTTTGTGGGCCAGAGCCTTGGCGCGGCTAGAAAGCGCCGGCAACTCCTTGTGAGCCAAGACCACTGCAAGCTTTGCCCGTACATCTACCAATGCTGGATCAATCTTCTCGTCGTGTCTCTGCTCCAGCGGAGTGCTATCAGCACGTTGCTTCATGCTCTCAGCACATTGGCGAACGTGCCTGTCGACACGTTGATGGAGCATGGCGATCCCTTGCCTGGCTGCCATGGGTTGGGTGGCCGATAGGCGTTCCAGATCATCAGCCTTGGTAGTCAGATTTTGGCGAATCGTGCTCCACTGGCCTGATTGGGGAATACCAAACGTTATCTTGTCACGCAAGGCCTGGATTTCGTCTTTCACATAAGTGCTTGTGTGAAGGTTTGTATTGGCTAGGTTTCTAGATTCTCGACTACCGGGTTCTCGGTTTTCGCGCTTGGCTACGATGACCTTGGAAATCTCCTGTGTTAGGGTGCTGATTTCCCGAATCAGGTCGGATAGAGGCGAAGATCTTGCTGAAACCAGCTTCTCCAGAGTCCGAACCCTTTCCAAGATTTCCGGCGGGCAGTTATGTAGCTCGTTAATACGCTGGCGTAGCATATTCATCCTGTCGCTGAGCATGATCTCCGAGGCATTGGCTTGACCTGCAACCGCTGTCCTTTCCACGAGATCGGTTATGCTATCTATCTGGCTTTGCTGTAGGCGAAGCGCCTCCGCTCGCCGCTCCAACAGAGCCTTGTGTCTTGCTTCTGATTCTTCTTGGGCTTTGCGATACTCTTTCTGAAGTGCCGACAGTGCAGAGCCGGTAAGCCGGACCGCACCGACAACAGCTGCAGCAGGGAGGAACAATAAGGATTCCAGTAGAATGATTGAACTGGTTCTGCCACTCAAGGCGCCTGAGCCTCCAATGTCTTGTCTACGGGCGCCCGCTGGACTATTTAGCCAACAGGCTCCTGGAGGCTTCGCCTGCTGGTCGCCAAATTCCTTTATGCGCCCTTTTTCGACAGAACAAGGCGAACGAGGTGGTGTGGCGCCTTAGCCTGTGAGGCCAGTTGGATCGTTGGATGGCCATAAGAAGTCAATGGCTTGAGGCTTTACGCCGTTTCCTATCCGGTGCCGGTTGCCCCATAAGCATACTTGACGGGGGTTGTACTTCTGGAAATCCACTGCAGAGTCATATGGATGATTGTCCAGGACCTATGGCCTGCGCGAGACGGACTAGATAGAGACCCTCCCGGCCCCCGCCCGGCCCTGGCCGAGTCGGGGGCCAGAACGATAACGAATGAAGAAACCATCCGTGTATCCGCACCACGATAACCGAGGTCGCGTGTATACTGGTCCAAACCTACCAAAGGAGAGTCAGAATGGGAGAACTCAGAAGCCTGCCAAACATTGGACCTGCGCTGGAACAACAGCTGAACGAGGTGCAGATCCACACGGTTGAACAGCTGAAATCCATAGGTAGCCGCGAGGCGTGGCTGCGTATCCTATCGCGAGACCCGTCGGCCTGCCTCATGCGTCTGTCGGCGTTGGAGGGCGCAATACAGGGTGTTCGGTGGCACCATCTTGACGAGGAGACAACGCGTGACTTGAAGACGTTCTACCACGAGAGCAAACTGCCCAAGACCGGCTGCTCAACTCGGGAGACTACAAGCCCGGTATAGCGATTCTAGATACTAGATAGCTGAAGTACCCTCGGCCTCATCGTGCACTCAAACTCGGGGTGAGCGGTGATCACCCACAATGTCCGAAATCTCGCATCTCCATCAAATCACCTGTCCGCAGAGTTGCGGGACTTCCATGATTTGAAGACGAGCCAAAGCCCGGCCAATATGAGGCCGATTGGCCAAAACTTCTCCATGATCTCTAGGTAGACCCAGGAAACCAATCCCGAGGAAAAGAGGAGCATCGCTAGCCCGACCCCGGTGACTATGAACCCGGGGAAAATGGCCCACTGATTCTCTGGTGAAGCCGCTCTTATGATGAGGAAGCTGACGCCGGGGGCTATCACGAACAAGGGCCAGAACATTTCCATATCAACATGCCTAGCAGCCAAGAAGATGACGGTCCCGACCGTGACAGTGAACGCGCCGGGGTACAACGCCCATTCGACCTTGCCCAAGGCGTAGACAAGCAGGAAGATGACTCCAATTGCCGCCACAAACGCTTCTCCGAACATATCACCCAAACCCAACTTCCCTAAGGTCACCAACAGACCGATTGCGATTAAGAGCAAGCCGACGCCAAGCCGTCCCCGATTCTCATCCATGAAGACCAGTCCTTTTCTTCTGAACTCCATGCTTTCTTACGCCGGTTGCCCAAATAAGTCTGCTTTGCCGGAAGGAAGCATATGCCCATCCGAGGGGCTGTTTTGACATCCATGTCAAAAGCCTGCCGATTTCCAGGCCTTTCAGCTGTCGGCTGGCGGACACGTTAGACCCCTGACCTGACCGCTGTGTGAGGTGGGATCGCGGGGCATACCAATCCATTGACTCGGAGCTTGAGTCTTGCATGGAGCGGTTGACTGACTGAGGAGAAGGCATGGGCCAAAAATGGTGAGTAAATGCGCCCGTAAGAACCTTTGAGGCCCCTTGCCGGCATGGCCGAGCAGGGGGCCAGAATCGTCTGAGTAGATAGCTACTAACTAAGACGAACTTTCCTTCAAGTGCTTGTCAAACCAATAGAGAATCTCTTCCATGCGCCTGACCCTGTTCTTTGGTTTCCCTGACCGGCTAAGATGGTGATTTTCCCCTTTGAAGACAACCATCCGGGTTTCCACGCCAAAGTACTTCAGGGCGGTGAACATCTGAAGGCCTTCAGAGAGCGAACACCGGTAATCTTCGTCTGAATGAACAAACAAGGTGGGTGTTGAGACTCTGTCAGCATGTTTCAAAGGCGACATTTCCCACAGCCTCTCCACTCCATCCCAAAGGGTGGCGGCATGTTCATCCTGGTTGAAAAAGTACCCAATGTCGGTGGTTCCAAAATCACTTATCCAGTTGGAGATGCATCTCTGAGAAACAGCCGCTTTGAATATGTCAGTATGACCGATGACCCAGTTGGTCATGAAGCCTCCGTAAGAGCCTCCCGCCACACCGAGGCGGTCTTTGTCGATTTGGTCGTAATTCTTGAGGACGTACTCGGTGAACTCCATGATGTCGGTATAGTCAATGGTTCCGTATTTGCCCCGAAGGTCTGTGAATTCGTCTCCTCTTCCTGTGCTTCCTCTGGGGTTACAGAAGAACACGTAGTATCCCGAATTGGCCCAGACCTGCATTTCGTGAAAGAAGTTCGCACCATACACGCCTTTTGGTCCTCCGTGTATAGTCAAAATGCCGGGGTACTTGGCATCAGGCCGGTAATCTGCGGGTTTCATGACCCAGCCTTCAATATTGATGCCGTCCGTGTTGGTAAAAACAACCTTCTCGGGGGTTAAATGTAAAAGTAACTTCTAGGGAACAGGAATTTGAGAGATTCCAAGGGTAAGTTCCGTTTTGGGCCGTGGTTTCTTGCGAAAAATGCCACTTGGATATGGTACTGTTTGAGGTGAAGTATCCGGCGGGCCGAAAAAGGGCGTGGCAATTTCGCCTCGAACCGGAGGTTTTTCAAAGTAACTTCCGGTCCGCGGATGGCGATTTTGGATTGAGTTTTGCGCCCGATTACGATTTCGCCGGTCGTTTTCAAGCCATTACTTTCTAAGGAGAAATGGCTTGAGGGTTACTTCGTCGGGCGGGATGCGTGTGATAGCCAGTTTGGGGATTACACTCTCGGGTAAAAGCAATCTGGCCAGTTCAAACGCACACCGCCCGTTTAAATTGTCCCTGCTTAGGCTGTTCACGTGATTACGGACGAGGAAAACTTGGGCTTGCGTCAGTTCGTCAAAAGAACTCCCCTTGGGTAAGACCCGCCGGATTTCAACGTGTGATTTTTCTACCCCGGGTTTCTGCCAAGAGGCTTGCGGATCGCAGTAGAAAACCCTTGTTCTGCGTTTGCCGCACGGAGAAAGCTCCAGGCCTTTTGGGTCTTTGAACTCGGAACCGTTGTCCGTAAGGATTACCGGGAAGGTCTTTTTGAAGACGCTAAGCCCCAAAAGGTCTTCCAGGTTGTTAAAAACCTCCAGAACGGCCGCCTGGGTCTTGGATTCCAACAAAAAGGCTAAAAGCAGACTGCTTGGGCGGAAATATTGAGTGAGAAGAACCTTTTGGGTGCCTTTGGCGCCTTCCACAGTGTCCATTTCAACCACCGGGGTGTCCGGGTTTTCTCTTAAATATTGCTGGAAGTCTTGGTATGTACGCCCTAGGCGGTAGTTGGGGTGAGGGGCGCGTTCCTGTTGCCTTTTTCGGCGCTTTTTGTAACGAACTCTGCGTGGCATGTCTATGTTCCTGAAAGAGAAATACCCCCGGCCTATGTAGGTGTAAAGAGTTTTGACTTTGACAGGCAGTTCCTCTTTGTGGTTGCACCAAATGTGGTGAAGAGACTGCCCTTTCTTGACAAGGGGACTTAAAAAGAGGTCCATTTCCTCCAATTCATCTTCCGTGAGGTTTATGCCCTCCCGGGACTCTACGAGTTTCGTGCGGTACTTCTTCTCGGCCACTTTGGCTTCATAAACCCTCTTTAGCCGATGGCATTTTCGAATCTCTTCGCAGCTATTACAGACATAGGGAGGTTTAAGAAGCGTGGGGCATAGGATGGGCTCGTACTCTTTGCAGAGTTCGTTGCAATCTCTGGCCACGCATTTGCGGCAGAAATCCGAGGCACAATTAGGATACCAACCGCAAAGCCCTTGAACAGAGCAAGTTTGACGCTTGGCGCACATGTTTTTGGGGACGCCGAAGCTTTTGGGTTTTATCACCGTGAGATTGCGGAGAACCTCCTTGGACACGGTGCTGGGGTCCTTGGCAAGCTCCTCTCCAATCTGCCTAAAAGTCTTTCCACGAATGAGGCCCTCCTGGATAATGCAGCGATCATCGAGAGTAAGATGCTTGTGCTTCCTGCTTTCAAAAGTCTCTCTTTGAGCCATGGCTCGTTCCTCCGATCTAGCGACGGCTAAATCGGAATCGGGCACTTCAATCCTAAACCAAAGACTTTGCCAGAGTAAATTCTGCTTTTCTCAGAAACACTGGAACTTACTTTTACAATCAAGGCAACCTTCTCAGGCACCACGGTTGTTTTTCCTTTGAGAACTTCCGTGTTAAGATCCGAAAACTTGCGTGTGGTCTTCGTACATAGTGGGGAAAGCGTCGAATAGCGCAGTGGTATTATCCAGAAGAGGGAATCTAGTACCCGCCTGCTGGCGAAGGCAGGAACTTTCCGACTTAGCGAGATCGACTGGGGGGACCCTCCATAGCGACTAGCGGCCTCACGATGCGGAAGATGATCTCCGTCGGAACGAGTCGACCAGATGGACTCAATGTGAGATTCGCGTGACAGTTCTCGGCTGGAGAGATGGCCATAATCTCTCTGGTTAGGTCCAGAACTGGACGCTTATCATATCGGCACTCGCTCTAGGAGTTGCTTCTCTTAACCTGGTAAGAATCCACGCCTCCAACATGCGTGCCAAGAATACTGGCTGGTACAACAGCGGAGTGTTGCTGTTTACGATGGTAGTTATGTCGTTTATCGGCATCAAAAGAGGTGCCAATGACCAAATCTATCGTTACTGGTACACGACTTGTCTGGTCCCCGTTGGTTCGACGGTCTTCAGTCTTCTCGCATTCTACATTACATCGGCAGCATATAGTAATGAACGCCTCTACCCATGTTGCGATACCTACCAGGAAAGCCATTGGCTAGCGGGATATCCATCTCCGCCTAGGCAGAAATCTTGAGTATAGCATCAATCCAAGGATACAGGGGATCAAGAGTCGGGTTTCTCCGTGAGGCGTTCCTCCGCTTTTCTCGGTGCATCGATTCACCATGAACTTGCTCCGTGAGTCTCTATGCGTGATTTGGGGCTCAGTCCAAGCGAACGCATTCAGCGAGGTTGAACTGGCGGATTCCTGTGTTGGGTGGCCCTAGCCTAAGCCGGCTATGTGACCTTCAGAGAAACCGCATTACCTTGTTCCACGGCGACCAATCTGCCTAGATGCACCAACTCGACAGCAAAATGGTTTGAGTACCTGGGGCGACTTCCCAAGAACACCCTTGAAATACTCACTAGCCCACCAGCGGTAGGGCTTGTCATGCTGCACCCAATGGAAACCAGTCCCTATTGCGGAAATACGCAATGATGGCCGTCAAGCTTCTCATCAGACAGGTGAGCCTGTGGTCCCGCATGAACCGTAACCCCATCCCCTTCCCGTTTCCAGTAGAAAGTGGTGGCCTTCTTGCCTTTCGACAGAGTGGTCTGTTCGCTCCACTCATGATGTGCAACCGTTTCACAGGAATTTCCCTTTCCGACCAATTCAACATCATCTTGATCCCAAACAGACCCGGCACAGCAGGTTGGTTATTCTGCAACACACCCAAAGGGACCGGGGCGGGCACCGTTGTCTACGGCATCGTGAAACGGATAGGGAGAACGGGCTCACACCCTTCGAGTACCTCCGCTACCTATTCGAGAAGCTCCCTAACCTGGGGACGATGACCTAAACTAGTTGTCGCCATGTTAGGCCGATGAGATAAACCACGGCGCCGATTTTGCCTCGCTCTACATTATCCGCGCTTCTCCGGCTCTTTTCACTTCACCAACCTGCACAGCCGATTTGGCAACAGCTGTGATCGTCAAGCGAAATGTTGACCACTTCGCTAACCTAATTGTTGACCACCCTTTCTTCGAGTGACAGCGCCGCGGTAGCGGCGACTTGCTTCTCTTGGCTCTCTTTGAACCTGTAGGACTGACCGTTGAACAGCAGAATGTGGGCGTGGTGAGTGAGCCGATCCAGTAGAGCGGCTGTGAGGGTTGCATCGCCGAACACCTCACCCCAGCGGCTGAACTCCAAATTACCTGTGACCAGCACCGCGCCTCTTTCGTACCGTTCTGCCAGAAACTGAAACAACAGAGGCCCGCCTGGTCCCAAGCCTATGTACCCCAGCTCATCGCAGATGACCAGGTCAACCTTCTGCCATGTCTTGAGGTACTTGGGGAGCCGGTACTCGGCGCTGGCCTGCAGTAGTTCTTGCATCAGGTTCATGATAGGAACAAACTTTACCCTGTACCCAGCGGCGATGGCCGAGATGCCTAGAGCGATGGCGATGTGAGTCTTGCCGGTACCACTGTTTCCGAGGCAGATCACGTTCTCCTTACGCTTAATGAAGTCTCCCTGAGCGAGAGCCAAGACCTCAGGCTTGGGCAGGTCCGGTACGGCAGTGAAGTCAAAGGAATCGAGAGTTTTCACTGCCGGGAACTTGGCTTGGTTCATGCGACTCTTGAGCCTGCTCTCCCGCCTCGATAACACCTCCTGAGCCAGACACGCGGAGAGAAACTCGGCGTGGGATCTTCCCTGAGCAAAGGCTTCTCTGGCAACTTCCCGAAAGGCTTTTCGCAGTCCAGGGAGCTTCAATTGCTTGCAGTACAGGTCAACCATGGCTTCCGAAGCTTCGGCTTTGACACTCACCTGTCATCACCCCTAGCTGCCAGAAGGTCGTAGACTGATAGGTCGGGAGCCCTCAAGGCAAGATTTGAGAGCGCCGCAGGGACAAGCACAGGTTTGGCGGGTTCTTGCCTAGAGTTTAGGATGAGCTGCCTGACCGTGCTCTCGGTGGCTTTCCCCATGTCGAGGGCGGTCTCAAGGGCAGAAGTGACTTCGTCATGTGGGTACTCTCCGTTGAGCATTAGGATTCGGGTAAACTCCCGGTACCCGTCCCTCTGAGCACAGAGCTGCAATCTAGTTTTCTCCCAGATGCCCCCAAGCCGCCTCACGGCCAAGGCGTTCATGCTGGCTCTGGGCTTTCGGGCCAGTGCGGAAAGATAGTGTTCCAACTTAACTACCGTCTCACCCCGACCGTAACGTCTCTCATGTTCGGCCACAACTTCCTCTCCTGAAACAACTCTCACCCGATCCCAGGTGGCAACCACCTGAAGCGTGCGACTGACCCACTTTGAGGGGACCGAGTATCGGTTCCGATCGAAGGTAACAAGGGCGGTTTTTGACACGACGGCTTGCTTGGTGATGCAGCAAGGGTAGGGCCTTTCCGGCAGCGGACGCAAGCACTCTCGCTCTTTGAGCCAGTTCTCTTCCAGTCTCCGCCTCTCTTTCTCACTCCACTTAAGGAGATGAGCGTTCAGGGCTTCGAAACTCGGGTAGTCCCTTACTGGCACCAAGGCGTTTCTCCGCACGTAACCGACCAAGTTCTCGACAGAGCCCTTTTCGTTTCCTTTAGCCGGGTTGCAGAAGTCAGCGTCAAACAGGTAGTGAGCCTTAAGGGAGGAGAACAACTGGTGCTCTTCACGCCACGGCCCCGCCAAGATCTTGGTTACAGCAGTCTTCGGGTTGTCGAAGACACAGTGTTCAGGCACTCCCCCCAGCCACTCGAAAGCCGCGGCATGTCCTGCTAGAAACGCCTCCATTTTCTCCGTTGGGAACGCCTTGGCGAAAGGTACCTGACTCGCTCGCATTCTAAGACAGAACACGTAGACCCTCTTTTCGACGCCTGCGATCTTAACGGTAGCCTCGCCCCAATCGAGTTGAGCCTGCTCACCCCAGTCCGCTGTCAGAGGTATGTAGACTTCATGCCTAGAGTCCTTGATCTTGCGTATGAAATGTCTGACTGTGGACTCGCCGCCGGTGAAACCGTACTCCTCGACCAACCTGGTATACACTCGCTTCGCTGTATGACGCTGTTTGGGAGGAGTTTTCTTGTCAGCTTCCAGCCAGGCCATGATGAGATTCCTAAACGGATCCATCACCGGGCACGGCCTGGGCTCTGTGAGTTTGTAGTATGGAATCTCGCTGCTGGCCAAAGCCTTTCTCACTGACTGCCGGGAAATCTCCAGGCTCTTAGCTATCTTGCGGATTGACCATCCTTCAATGAAGTGCTTCTTCCTGATAAACTCAATGTCGACCATCCTGAGCAACTCCTCTTCCTCCAGTACGCTGACTTTCTTAACAAAAACCAGCATACAGGAATGGATTCTCGGGGTGGTCAACTTTTCGGTTAGCGCCCGCCCCCTAAGTGGTCAACTTTTATGTTAGCGATCACAACAGCCTCGTTAGCGATCACAGGGTCCTGCAAAACCTGATCTCAAACGCGCTAAAGTATTCGCTTCAAGGATCCAGGGTGTTCATTGACTTGGTCGCGGACTCAGGAGAAGCCGTGGTGACCATAAGAAACACTGCGAACTATGAGATGGACTTCAACGAAGAGGAGATAATGCAACGATTTACCAGGGGCGACCGATCGAGGAGCCTGAAGGCTCAGGCCTGGGCCTCTCCATAGCGAAGAGCTTCACCGAAGCGTGCGGCGGGCGCTTCACAATCCACATCGATGGAGACCTTTTCAAGGTAGTCCTCAAGTTCGATGCAAGTCGGCAATGAGTATTCCGCTGTCGTCCCGGCAGCTTGGCGACTTATCCCTGAAGATATGCTCGGAGTTGTGATCTTTGATGTTAGTCCGGCGGAGACTGGATAACGAGACCCTCGGCGCTTGCTGCCTTCAGAAGCTCTCTGTCGAAAGCCAGAAAGAGGACTCCCTCGCCGAGCATGGCTTGCCACGCCAAAGCAGCGGCAAGATGCACAGCGTCATAGGCCCTCAGGGGGTACTTCTGAACAAGCGCGACTGCATCACGAATTAATCCCTCATCCACAGGAACGCGAACGAAATCATCCCACTCTCTCTGAATGGCCGCGAGTACTGCCGCAACGTCTCCCTGAGGGACGTCTCCCCTTCTCGCTGCTCGAAATGTGGCCGACACAAGCTCGACACGCCCGATGGAGACTATCGCAACCGCCAGAGCGTCCGACAGAGCACGGAGAACAGACTCCGTATCGGACTCATGCCAGTACCTTTTCGCAAGCGCGCTGGTGTCGGCGTAGACATATGGACTCATTCGCGGTCCCTCAGAATGAGTTCCGCTACTGACCGACCGGGGTACGCTGAGGCCGGGGGTCTTGTCACCATTAACCTCTTCCCGCTCCACCGCACCTTACCTTCTGCGACCAGAGCTGCCAACTTGTCTTCTGGCTCCTGAGAAACCGGGCGAATCTCCGCGAGGGGCTTACCTCTATCGGTCACAATAAGCGTGTTGCCCTGAGCCACCTCCCTAAGGTAGTAACTCAATCGGCTCTTGAGTTCCCTGACTCCCACTCGATTGTCGGGCACACGTATCACCTCTGTGGTCACATAGTATCGTCAAGTGACCACATATGCAAGTGGCTACATACTTCGCCTGGAAAATGAACCAATGGCCCCAGATGGTCCGGCGCCCCCCTCTGTTCTTCGCATGAAGCTCTCCATGCTATCTAGAATCCGTGAAGGCTCTTGGGGCTCCTCACGGGTCATTGATGTTCTTGTTTATCGGTCTTCTAACCGACAACAGCATCGGATCGAAATGCTTCGGCCAAAACCTGTTGGCAAACGGGTTTGCGGTCTCAAAATCCACGTGAATGCAGTTGATTCCATTGTTGCTGCAGAAATCGAACACATGCTGCAGCAACCCCTTCCCCAGTCCCAGGCTTCTATACTCTGGTTTTATATAGGCTCCTATTTCGTCAACCAACGCGCAACGCTTCTCGGATAGGTCAATCGCGTTGTTCTTCTGTGACACACTAACGTTGATGAACCCTACCGCCTCTCCGCCTTCCCAAGCCATGAATACGTTGCTCTTTCGCAGGATTTCCAAGATGTCATCAAGTGAGCATTGATCCCTCACAAGGAAAAGAGGTGCCGAGCGGTAGTATTCTCTCGATTCCTCTACCAAGCCACATAGAGTCTCCGCATCTTGCGGTCCCGCTCTTGTGATGTCATGACCCTGGCCGGTGACTACTCTCTTGCTCGTGCGAGCAAACGCATCTACGAGGTAAGAACCGAAGCCCAGATCATACAAGATAGCTCTAAGCTCGTTATCATTGTGGAAAATCGTCCACATATGGTTAAGGACGTTCCTATTCACCCACTCTCGTGAGCTAAACTCATATAGAGATCGGTATGTCTCCTCCCTGTACTCGCCTATGGCTCCGTGGGCAATCGCCGGACAGAACACTGTCTTTTCCCCATGAAACGGAAACTCGTCATAGGCCAGGTAGCCAAGCAATCTGTCACCTGACCTTGCGACAATTGCCGCTTTGTTCATGACTTTTTTGCGTAAGAAGCGCACTATCTCATTAGTGCCTTGTACCCAGCTCGTCGGAAACGACTCATGGCCGCCGCAATACTGCTCATACTGACTGACCCAAATCGCAGCAGCCTGAGATATGTCCGATTCCTGCATTATGCAAATTGCGCGGTCATTCACCAAGATCCGCTCCTTAAGAAACCATGCGGGCTTTGCGCGCCCATTCCGGTTTTGTTCTCTCCAGCACACAATAGCCAGTTGCGGCAAGGGCGTAAAATACAGCATACCAGGAAACCAAGTCTACCATGGGCCCTTTGTACATCTCTCCGAGAAAATTGAACGTGAAGTGAATGCATACGGGGACGAGCAGGTTTCTGCACGAGTGATAGCAAAGCCCCATGACAAACCCCAAAGAAGTAATGCAAATAACGAATGTGATTATGTACCTGAGCAAAGCGATTCCACCGTATCCGGATCCCAAAAACCATACTGGAGCGTGCCAGAATGACCAAATCAGGCCGACTATCAACGAGCCCTTGATGACGCCGAACCTCTCCTCGGCCACCGGCGACAAATAACCTCTCCAGCCCGACTCCTCTCCGGTTGACCCCTGTATGAGAGTGAAGAATACCGCACCGACCACTGTTGGCGAGGAAAGATCAAGCTGACTCATGACGGCGACGCCATTTCGGACTGAGATCATGGATACACTGGCTACGAAAATCGCTACCTGGATTATGGCTGTTGTTGCTGCTAGCCTGCGGTTGACCCTTTCGTCGAAAGCCGCTCGGTAGAATCCGCGAATTGTGGTGTTTGGACAGAGTCTCCTGAACATAAGCAGCAGGACATAAGTCGGGGTCCATGCTGTTATGGCCGTCAACCATCTCATGACTAGCGGCGTTCCGTGCAGAAGCTTTGTGGCTATGCCGCCCAGGGTAGCTAGCAGCACCACGAATAGGACGTAAGTGTAGGCTACGTACCGCAGGGCATCAAGTTGAACACTCTTGGTCTTCACTCAGAACACATCCTGTCATCCAAGCGCTCGACACCGGAACGCACCGGTCAGACTACGCAAAGACTACTCTGCTGGACTCGTTATTCGCGTCAACCTTCTGAAATTACCTTGATGATACCAAGAGGCGGTGCTAGATCCATCACCCGAAAGAGGGATTGGGGCGGGGGATATGGCAAGAACAGAGCCCAAGTTCATCGTTGCCCGTCATGCGGCGCGCGAAAATCACCGACTAAGATCCAGGAACTGAATAGGCAGCGACATGGTTAATCTCCCGAACTCGGCGTCTTTGTGAACAAGAACGGCTTCTATTCTTAGTGCCGTGGCCGCCACAAAGGAATCGGCAACGCTCAAGCCGCCTAGGGATTTGATGCGAGCCGCTTCCCATAATAGATCCTCGTCGGGCCATATTTCTTTCATGTTAAGTCCGCGCACCTTGACAATAAAGGAAGCCGCCTCATCATGTCCCCTTCGCGCTGTCACCATGGACTCTTCCTCCTTGGTTGGGAGCTTCGACCACCCCTGGGGACATGCCTGCCTGGCTGAAACGGGAATGTCCCGTCAAACGGGGCATCGACTGACACCATATATGATGTCATTGGAAGCTTGACCTGACGAGAGCTGACAGTCTACACTTGGTATGACACTGCATATGGTGGTATCAACGAATGATGTTCAGAGCGCGGGGCATTCTAGAGGTAGCAAGAAGTGCTTAGGCTCTCCGGTAAACTGGAACAGCTTCTTGTGGGTGCTAGCGATATCCCTTGGAAGGAACTAGAATCTGAGCTTCGTCGTCTCGGTTTTGCGGTCGAACAGTCTAGAGGGAAAACAACGCATTGGACAGTCTACTATCCGGCTCTACCGGAAACACCGATACAGACTGTTGTGGTAGATAGGGGTGCCCTTCGGAAGCCGAGGTATCTTTCGATGATCAGAAAACTTGTGCGGATTGTTCTGGAATTAGTGGAGGAGGATAGCAGTGCACGCTCAGACTATTGATCATTACTTGAGCCAGAAGTACCCGGTAGTTCTTACGCCTTTGAAAGAGCAAGAGGGCGGGGGCTGGTTCGCAGAAATCAAGGAACTACCCGGCTGCATGGCTGACGGCGAGACTCCCCAGGAAGCAATGGAGTCGATTGAGGAATCGAAGCGGTTGTGGATCACCACCGCCGTGAAGCACGGACGTAGTGTTCCATTACCCGAAACTGATGAACAGGACGAGTACTCAGGTAGGCTGACTCTCAGGATGCCCAAGTCTCTGCATCGAAAAGTCGCTGACTTGGCGAAGAGAGAGGGTATCAGCCTTAACCAGTTCCTTTTGTCGGCGGTAGCGTTTCAGGGCGGGCTGTTTGAGTCGAAAACCAAGAGGCCGCCGGAAGTCATGGTCACCATCATCCAAGAATGCGATAACCGTCAGCAAGATGTGACGCACCTTGTCAGTCGCCTGTGGCCTCAGTCAGTTGCTCTGCCGGAGGTGTATCGCGGAGGAGGGAGAGAAAGTGTCAGGGAAGCGATTGGAGCTGAAAATCGGACAGATACATTTAGAGTCCCTAAATGTGAATTCCCCGTGCACTCGTTCCGAACACGCCCAGAAAAAACCCAAGTCTAGTAGCCGCATTGACATCGTGGAACGAGATGAGGATAGGTTGACGATTCGTCTGAGGGAATACCATGAATTCGACGATCTTCCACTGCACGTTGAGATCAGCCTAATTGGACACTGCAAAACCGATCCTAATGCAACCGATGAGGAGATCAACACAGCGATAAGGGCAGGCGGGTACCCATTATTCGCGAAGCGAAGCCAGATAATCGCATTTGTCTCCGAAGCACGTATCGGAGTACCGATCATCCTTCCACCCTGCGCTGAGTATGCCTTCGAGGTAAGCTCTGATGATCCAGACCCGGAACCAAAGAGGGCAAAAGGAGACGGTAGTTAGCGGTAGGCACACGAGCGCGACAAGGCTTCGTGGGGTTCATTTCCATACATAATCGCATACAGAGTTGCAGACAGGGTGAAGGGCAACCCCTCACCCTACCTTCGCTACAGCCTTGCTGCCCACCCCGTCATCGCCGGAGGCGGTGACTTCCAGATAGTAGTGCAGTCTCTCCTTGAGTCCCTTCACGTGGCTGATGATGCCAACCATGCGATCTTTATCGTGAAGTCGTTCTAGGGCGCCGATGACCGAGTCCAACTTTTCATCGTCCAGCGTACCGAACCCTTCGTCGAGGAAAAAGAACCCGAGGGGGTATTGTCCCCGTAGCTGCACCTTTGATGAGAGAGCCAGCGCCAGGGCCAGCGAAGTCAGGAAGGTTTCCCCTCCCGAGAGGGTCGCGACCGAGCGCCTCTCTCCCCCGTTGAAGTCATCGCGGATGACAAAGTCAGTCCCGTCGGAAATTTCAAGGGCGTAACGCTGGCCCGTAAGACTACCGAGACGAGTCGAGGCATCCGCTGCCATATCCCTCAGATGCTCTTCGGCAAGAAACTTGACGAAAGCCTTTCCGCGAAGCATGGCCGCGAGGCGCGACGCTACATCCCTTCGCTTCTCTGCTTCGAGCCTGCCGCGTTGGAGTTCGTCCCGGCGGGTCCGGCGAATGAGGATATCATTCAACGCTTGCCGGGCGATCGCGGTACCCTGATTAAGAGTTTTCACCGCGGACTCCAGTCTCTTGACCGAAGCCTCCAGTGCGTCGTGCTCCTCACGTTAGCCCAACTGTGCTGCTCGGCGTCGCCTGCGGCCAAAGGCGGGTGACTCAGGGATCCGCACACGGGACAGGCCTGTCCCTCGCGCAACTCAGAAGCTAGGACGCAAGCCTGATCCTGGATGAGAGCCAAAGAAACTCGCCGGTTCGCCTCGCGCTCTAGTCTCTCGGCATACTCGATTTCCGGCTCGGCAACGGCAAGCGTTCCGCGCTTTCGAAAGTCGCAAGTGCCTGAAGCGCCCTCCCGATCAGTACTCTGCGGACAGGGTCAACCGTCAAGACCCGTTGTTTCTCTGAAAGGGTTTCCACCTCGTCGGCGGTCCGCGCCGCCTCTCCTTCGAGATCCGTTAACGCGGTACGCTCCTTGGCGACTGCCTGAGCAATCTTCCCAACCCTATCATCGGCCGACTTCGCCTGAGCTGCCAGTCTGTCGAGTTCCGCCTTGACCGACAGCGCCTCTTCCAGCCTGGTCATTTTCGCCGTAAGGATCGGCTCCTCGCGTTCTTGCCGCTCTCGAGCGCCGCTGAGTTCTTCCTCCGCGGACTTCAACGAGTTCTGCGCGGTGTCCAGCCGGGCAACCGTCGCGTCTAGATTCGTCCGGTTCTGTGACCGCTCCGAGGCCAGCCGCTTGGCCGTTTCGATTGCGCCTTTGAGTGGAACGGCCCATCTTGCCAAATCCAGGGAAGATCTGTCACGCTCGATATTCGCGGCGTTTGCATCCAGCGCTTCTCTACGGTCCCGGGCGATAGTCAACCGGTCGTTGAGTGTCTTTAGCCCCGTCGCTTCTTCGTAAGACTTCCGCGCCTTCGCGGCTACGTATAGCGGCTCGCCGAACCTGTCTAGCCTCAGGATGTGTCCCAGCATCTCAGCCCTCTCCGCCCCCTTGAGGCTCAGGAACTGGCCGAACTTGCCCTGGGGAGAACCACCGCCCTGCTGAACTCGTCGTACGTCAGCCCGATAGTCTTGGCGAGTCGCTCGTTGACCGTCCTCGGCTGGTCGGCGAGAACTTCGCCATCCACGGTCATAAGCCTCGCGCTTTTCGCGCGCGCGCTTTGGGGTCGCCCTTCACCCTCTCGTAGACGCGCTGCACCGAGTACCGGACGCCTCCGAGTTCGAAGACGAAAGAGACTTCAGCGAACTTTTCCTTGAGATTGATGATCCCTCCAGCGTTGTTCTCCGCCCTATCGACCTTGCCGTAGAGCGCAAGGGTGACAGCATCTAGGACCGAAGACTTCCCACTCCCGGTCGGCCCGAATATGCCAAAGAGGCCGCCTCTGCCAAGCTGCTCAAAATCCACCGTCTGCGGTTCGCGGTAACTGTTGAGACCGCGGAACTCAAGCTTGAGGGGTTTCATCGGAGGCATCCTCCTTCCTATCCTCATCGAATCCATCCTCGTTAACCAGTTCGAGGAATAGGTCTATAACTCTTGAGACGTTTCTCCGCCGGCAAGCCGGCAAAAGAGCTTGAAGCGGTCGAGGAGCGGCAACTCAGAGACCCGTCGCTCCTCGGCGGCCTGCGCCTGACAGGTATTTAGCCAACGAGTGTTGATGAGACCGAAATGGGCTTCTCTCAGGATGGAACGTTCGCTATCGGTCAGCGGCCGGTCCCGCGGAATTTCCAGGTCAAGGCCGGACACGCGATTTCCCTCCATCCGGGACCGATACGTATCCTTTTGGCACCGCCATCGGGTCCGCCGGGCTCGAGGTGATCGCCGGGACATCCCCCCAGCGAAATCCCGTGCCTCACGGCCAGCGGATTGGCCGCGCGGATCCGGTCCGGACTGTCGTGGTTCCCGGCGATTACAACAACTGCGCGCTTGCCTCCCGCTGAGAGACGCTCCAGTGCGTCAAAGTACAGTTCCTCCGCCTTGGCGGGAGGGTTTGAATTATCGAACACGTCGCCGGCGACCAAGACAAGATGAACGTCCTCTGCCGCGGCGATGCCGCACAGTTGATCTATGAGAACTGCACCTGCTCGGGAAAACGGTCACGGCCTTCGAGGGTGCGTCCAAGATGCCAGTCGGAGGTATGCAGTATTCTCATAGTCTGCCTTCTTTACTATGGTAGAGCGCTGTCGGTGACGCAGGGTGCTCAGAGAACAAAGCGAAGCCTCCACGGCCAAACGGGCCCTTTGGGGACCCAGGCCGCAAGTTTCCCGTCTGGTCGCGGGTCGTTTGAGGCACTCCCGTCTCCATCGTCACCTAAACTGTTTCTGGCCCGATTCGGGTTTCCCTCTCCGTCGGACCGGACCATGAGACTCGCCCGGCTGCCTTTGACAATAAGCCAGAACGGTCTCAATCAAGAATGGGAACAACCTTTGCGGGCGCCAGATTTATCGGGTTTCTTAGACTCGTGGCCAGGAAAACAAACGCCCAGCCCACAGAGGGCTAGGCGTTTGCACACAACACTCGACGGCCAGACTATCATGGCACCCAAGGTACCGTAGATCCTATTCTCTACTGCACGGCTCCCCAAACAGGCTATACAGCACTTGCGCCATCTCCGCTCCGGCAGCCGTGTTCTGTTGTGTCAGTTGCCTTCAATAAACCGCTCTAGCATGGTGGCCAGCTCGGCCCTGGTAGCAGGTCCTGTCGGGTCAAGTACGTTCCCGTCCTTACCGCGAATCAGCCCCGAGCCAACCGCCCACTCCATAGCTTCTTTCGCCCATTCGGAGGTCATGTCGCCGTCCACAAAGCCTGTGAGCGGGGCGCGTTCAGAGACGTCTCGTCCCGCGTACTGGCTGTAGCGGTAGAAGAAGCAAGCTATCTGCTCCCTGGTGACCGAAAGCTCGGGCCCGAAGAGACCCTCGCCGAAGCCCTCGGCGATGCCGTTAGCGGCCGCCCAAGCCACGGCATCCGTGTACCATGTGCCATCCAATACGTCAGTGAAGGCGCCCAAAGGCGCTTCCGGGGTCTTCTCCAAACGATGGAGAATGGTGACGATCATGGCGCGGTTTGTGGCCAAAAGCGGGTTGAACTCGTCTTCGGCTGTGCCGGTCATGAGGTCACTTTCAAAAACATACCTCACACTGTTGTAGAACCAATCGGTCCCAGTGACATCCTCAAACGGGAAGACCCTACCAAAGGTAGCCGATATGCTGTGTTGTCTAGTCACTTCGTTGAAAGTATAAGTGATGACAGCTCCCATGCTCTCGCCGTCTACCAGAACATCCAAGACCTCGTAACCGTTGTCCGGTGTCACGGTGAAAGTGGCCGACGCGCCCATCAGAACCGTAGTGGTCATCGGGGTAATCGTACCGCCTGGACCTGCTTTCACGGTAATAAGGTAGGCGGGGATATAGCCGCCGCTCGGAGGAGGTGTGGGCAACGCGAGGATCGTAAGGCGGAACTCCGTAGTCTTGGGTTCCCCTCCATCTTTCGAGACGGTAGCCGTCAAGACCACTTCTTCGTTGGGTTCGCCGGCGGCGGGCCTAGTAACCGTTCCTGTGGCGGTGTCTACTAGTCCCTCAGGTTCAGCGCTCCAACCGATGGTAGTGCCGTAGGCGCCGGAATCCACCAGATTAAGGCCACTTGTCACCTGGCTCTCAGCACTATTGGATCCCTTGATCGCGTCCCAATCGAGATCGCCTAGAACGAAGGCGATAGCCTCGTCGGGCGTAGGATCAGCGGCGACTACGGTAAGCCTGAACGCTACGGTATCCGACGCCTCTCCCTTGCCAATGGTGGCGGTCAGAGTGACCGTTTGGTTACCATCTGTGAAAGCAGGTCTGGTCACGGCCCCTGTAGTAGTGTTGATGAAACTGCCGCTAGAGACGCTCCAACTAATTGTGGTGCCGTTGGCTCCGGAGGTCGGCAGGGGGTTAACAAGGTCCCCGGTGATGCTGTCCTGCCCCGTGTTCTCTCTGGCAATAACGCTCCAGGTCAAAGCCGCCTTATCCAAAGCGACCGCGCCGGAATCGGGGGTGCCGGGCCCAACCGGTGTGACAGTCATCAGGAATGGGTAGCCACTGTTCTGACTGGCGTCAATGTCCCAAACCTCGGTGAAATCCCAGCCTGCGTAGGTGGCCTGTGTCTTCATTTGGTCTGTGGTCTTGCCTACCACCCCAAGACCGCCTACAGACGAGGAGCAGCCCGACGTGTCGGTATCCCAATAGCTGTTGGTACATTTTTCGGTACCTTCTCCTATCAGACCGCCACGCAAGGACTCGCCCGTTACTAGCCCTGTGGCATAGGTGCAAGTTATTGTGCCCCAGTTACTACCAACTAGGCCGCCGACCTGACTCACACCCTGAACCGCTCCCATCGCGTAGCAGTCACCAATGGCGCCATCGTAAGTGTTTGTCCCGACCAGTCCTCCGGCGGCCTTGTTCGTGCTATTGACGGCACCTACGGCATAGCAACGGGAAATCTGGCCACCGGAGTTGTGGCCAACCAATCCACCGACGGAACCAGTGTCAACCGCAGCACCGATGCCTTCCACGTCACCCGTGGCAAAACAACGCGAAACCTCGCCGGCGTTAGTGCCCATCAGTCCGCCCACTCGCGCCTTCCCCGTCACTTTACCCGAGGCGCTAGACTGCGTGATGGTGCATGACCTGAACACGTTCCCTGCCAGTCCCCCGACAGAGTCGCCCGCGCCTATCCCTGAAGCGGTAACGTTGCCTGCGGCATGACATTCTGAAATGGTAGCCGGTGCAGCGGCTGATGCATTAACTAGCCCGACCAGACCACCCATGCATTGATCTACGCCGCTCACGCTGCAGTCTGCAGAAGACCTACGGATTTCGCTTCCGCCGAGTGTCCCCACCAAACCCCCGACATAGCTCGTTCCGCTCACACTGCCAGAAATCAGGTGGACATCCTCGATCTTAGTGGGTGCGGTGGGAGTGCCTCGCTCCGTAACAACACCCGCGAGCCCGCCTACTGAAGACTGCGCTAGGATCGCCACGCCTTCGAGGGTCAGGTTTCTGAACGTTGCTCCCTTGGCTGCCCCGAACAGACCCACGTTGCTAGTATCGCCGCGGTTGATACGGAGGTTGCTGACGGTGTGTTCATCGCCATCAAAGGTACCGGTGAAAGGGCTGTCATAGTCACCGATAGGCTCCCAGCCGACGTCCCCGTTGTACGGGGCGACATTAAGATCCAAATTCGCAGTGAGCTTGAAGTGCTTATCGGCGTGCTCTGTTCCCAGGTAACTGCGCACGTTACTAAGCTGTTTTGGGGTGGCTATAAGGAAAGGGGTCTCCTCGCTGCCCTCACCGCCGGCGAACTCGGGCGGCGCCACATCCAAGACATATACAGTGCCCGCACCGGAGTCGTTAGTGTAGATCCGATAGCCATCTTCGATGGTATAATACTTGTCTGCAGCAACTGTCCCGCTTCGGATTTGGATATAGAACAGTGCCGTAATGGCCCCATCGATGGTAACCCGCGATGGACCATCATACCTCGGATCTCGGTCTATCACCACACCGGTGCCGTCGGACACAACGTTGCCGTTGACCTCTATGTCACAGTCGTCAACGGCTTTTACTCCGAAGCCCGACTCATCTGTGGAACTGACATCGCCCCGTATATGTATACTGGCAGAAACAGAGGCGTACGCGCCGCCAAAGACTCCGGTGACATTGCCGAATACGGTAACGCTTGAGCCTGCGGCCAGCACGCCAATGCTCTCAGAGCCGGTAGCGGTGACGTTTCCCTTTACGATAACCTCTCCGTCATCCCAAGCATCAACGGCGGCGCAATCATACTCGTATTCGGACTCGTCGAGATTATCCGCCCTTGCGGTAACATTGCCCTCGACTGTTACCAATCCCTTGGAGTTGCCCGTCGCCCCGATACCTCCAATACCCGTAGCAGTGGCATCTCCGAGCACGGTGATGGTCGCATCTTTACCGTTCGCACAGGCACCGCAGCCGTAGGTACCGGTTGCCGTCGCATTGGTGACAGTGACTGCGGGGCTCCCTGCGTCACTAATGGCGGCGAATACCCCATACTGGCTGCCAGTGACATTAAACTTACCTTCGCCTTTCAGCGCAACTGCAGCGTTGCCTGTCACATAGAGGCCGCTTGTCGCTTCCACGTTGTCCCCTTCTGCGTTGTTGACTACATTGAGGTCATACCCATTCAAGTTGAAGGTAACGCTTTTGTCCTCAATCACAATACCGGCCTCGTAATTGATGTTATCCAGCAGTTGGATGGTCTGTCCGCTCACGACCGCGGCAAGCGCGGCGTTCAGAGTGTCGTACCCGACACCGGTCTCAACCGATTTTGCAGACGTCTCCCTCGGCCGCGACAACAGACAAAGGCATGAACGCTGTCCAAACGCAGAACACCAGCAACACCGATAACATCCTACTGAGCGCTTTTCTCATGAGACACCCTCGCTTTCTATTAGTGCGTTTTGGCATAGCTGTCAGAGAGCCCATTTCTCGCGGTTTCGGGGCTCAGCGTGTTAGCCTGAAGTCTTTGTTCGTTCCATCTGATAGGCCGGTACGATTTGTGCCACCATGAGTATTCTGGTAATCCGTTTGGCTGCGAGGATAGGCCGAATATGCTCATAATCAGTACGGAAAATGTGGTTCTTGAGATCAAGAGAAGGAAGTCCGGCTCTCGCGCTGAGGCTAAAGCCGGACTTCCTCTTGTTACTCTACGGAACGGTTTATTTCACTTTCGCGTTTTCCCGATACGCAGACGGCGTAACGCCGACCTTCTTCCTGAAGAGCCTTGAGGAATGGCTATTGTAATCCATGCCGCAAGCGGCAAACGCCTGCGCAACGGTGAGGTTGTTGTCGAGCAGCTTTCCCTTTAGCTTCTTGATCTTGAAGTCAACATAGTACTGGTGAGGCGTCAACCCAACGTGTTTCTTGAACAGTTTGGTGAAGTGAGACTTGCTGAGGCAGGCGGCCTTTGCCGTTTCATTGGCGTCAAACGGCTCATGCCAGTGAGTTTCAATGTACTGTTTGCCGCGTCCGATTTCTTCTTTCCCCCGGTATATCTTCTTAAAGATAAAGACGGCCGCAAAAGCTCCTACCGACCCGTCAGCGATTAGCAGCGGGAAGCACGTGATGTCTGAGCTTATCGTCTGTATGTCCCTGTCCACGACGTTAAAATACCGGATCATATCCTGATAGGACGCATGGAAATCGGTAAGGAACACAGTTTTGCCCTTTAGCACCTGCTTGACCTGGTTCACAAGGCCAAGTTCGCGCACAATGGGGTCCTCAAAGACGTTGTACTCGCCCACATGCGCCTCCCTGCTTCTGATGCCTATCATCCGCAGCGTCGCTTCGTTTATCAGCCTAGCAGTTCCGTCGGGTGAGAATATCTGAATCGGGTAGGGAAAGGACTCGAATACTGTCGCAAGCAGGTCTTGTCCTTCGAAAAGCGACTGGGGTGATTCAGTGAAACTCCTTTGCGCATCCTCAATCTGACCTTTCATGGATTGACCCTCATTTCTTCTTGAGGTGACACTATCCCGATAGACCGAAGGGGAAACACCCACTCTTTCTCTAAACAGCCTTGCGAAGTGGCCGTTATAGTTAATGTTGCAGGAGGCAAACACCTGGGCAATGGAAAGGTTGGTATCGAGTAGCTTCTCCTTCAATCTGCCAATTTTGTGGTTGATGTAGTACTGATGAGGGGTCACGCCGGTGTGCTTCCTGAATAGCCTTGCAAGATGGGCTCTGCTGAGACAGGCCGCCTTAGCCGTTTCGTTGGCGTCAAACCTGTCAAGCCAATGGCGCACTATGTAGTCTTTCGCCTTTTCGATTTCATCCTTCCCGCGATAGACTCTCGTATTGACCAAGAACGCCACGACATTTCGCACTCGTTTCGCATCATCCAGAATGGGGAAAACCGTAACGTCCTGATATATTGCCTCCACATCGAGGTCCAGAATGTCGTAACGCTGCGAGATGTCCTTCAAGGGCACTCTTACATCCCGGGAGAAGACGGTTTCTCCCTGAAAAGCCCTCTTCAACAAGTTGAGTTGGCCCGTAGCGATTACGGAAGGATCTTTCAAGACATTGTACTTCCCGACAACCATGTCCGGGCTGATAGCATGGTACTCGGCCAGCATGGCTTTGTTCACCATCACCGAAGTGCCGTCCGGATCGTAAACCTGAATCGGGTAGGGGAAAAGCTCGATCGCTTCGGCAAGCAGTTCTGCTTCTCTGCCGGGTAGCGACTGAACTGATTCAAAAGAGGGTTGAATCCCCAAGGTGTTCAAAGCCGGTAGGCCGACGTCTCGGCAAAGAGACTTAACTGCCTGGACTGCCGCGCGTGCGGCCCCTTCCAACGACTCAGCCATGCAGTCACATTTCTATCCTTAGGGTTCGGCTCAACCTCGTCAAATACCGTTGCCTCAATGCCGGCTTCCCTCAACGGGTCAAGGACCGCCCAGTCCGACAATGCACCTCGTACTCCCTTATCTGTCACGACTAGGACTCTCCGAGCTCCGAGACGGGATAGCTCCAATGCCAAGTTTGAGAACATGCCCGGTCCGTACTCAATCCTGGTCGGCGTCTCGAAGCTGAAAGAACGTGTCAAGTTCATTGGGTAAGCCTCCTGTCCTGCGTCTCAATGCGTGCGTCTTGCCGGATACCGACGCATGCACCAAGCGGATGCAAACGCCCGCGTCGACAAACGCAGATGCCATGCGCTCATCGGATGCAGGCGCGTGCGCTATCAGGTCCTTGTGTTCGCCGCGAGAGCCCGGTTAGCCTCCTAATACAATCGGGACAAGGCATCAGCCCGAAGGATACACGGAGCTCAGAAAGCGGGAAAACAGAGTTCTGTTGACATTTGAGCGCGTAGGACAAGCGCTAGTGACCTTCTTCGCGGTCATCTTCTCCAAGCGGCTTTATCTCCACCACCTGAAAGCCATCGAGAACTGACGGGGGCAACGCACTCGGATGGGGGGACGGTCTGCCTGCTAGAGTCTCCCGACAACAGCAAGGCAATCTCAAGCAGGGCCGGCGTGGTGTGCCCGCCCGCGCTGTCGGCCTTGGCCTTGCATGGTATAATAAGGGTAAGGAATCGCAAATGGGAGGCCCGGAACCGTGGCTGATTTGGGACATACAGGGCCCATAGACAGGACAACGCTCCTGGAGATATTTGAGTACTTGAACGAAAGGCTCAAGGAGAACCAGCTGCATCTAGAGATCACCCTGTACGGGGGCTCAATAATGACCATGTTATACGACAACAGGCCCGCCACCAAGGACATCGACTGCGTGTTCAATCCGTCGAACATCAGCCTGCTTCAGAACATATTGGACATGACCGGATACGTTTTCGGCCTGCCCGAAAACTGGATAAACGAGCAAGTCAAAGAACCGCTGCAGCACCTTCTGAGAGAGGATAAGGAGACTTTCAGGGCTTACTCAAATCTTACGATACTGAAACCCGTAGCGAGGCAGCTTCTGGCCATGAAGGTGTTGGCCGCCAGACCGGAGCCCGCCATGGATTTCTTTGACGCGTACCTTCTGTGCAAGGACCTGAGCATCACGACTAAGGAAGAACTCCTGAACACGATATCTGTGTATGTGCCCAGGACCCTTCTGGGCGAACGGCAGCTGAACTTCATTAGGTATCTGGGTAAGGATCTGGGCTATGATTGGGAATAACCACCTGAGGGAGCTATTTGAGTGCCCGCAAGAAGACGCGGGTTTGAACCAACTACTGGAACTGCTGGCATTCAAGGACGCACCGTTCATAGACGGCTTGATCAGAGAACCCGTGGACCTTGACCTCTGCAGCGACGAGGAAATCCGGTTTCTCACAAAGGCATCCGCGTTAATAGACTATTACCTGCAACGTCATGGGATCGACGTTCCGGACTGGCTCAGGGACAAGAGACTGTGCTTCGACGAACCTTACTACCACCCCAGACGGCTCAGCGACTTTGACAGGTTTAGGCTCACGTTCAAAAGCCCCGGACCGTTCAAAAGAAGAAACGTCTTCTTTGACCTGGACGGTATCGGAAGGGTCTAGGGGCTTAGCGGAAGCTCGCACCTCGCCGCCACCGGCGAGATGCGAGCTGTAGGTGTACCGCTCAAAACAGGTTACTCTCGACTGCGTTATCCCCGACTGCGTTCGCGAACTCCGTTGCGACTCCGTCTTTCTTGCAGGTTATTCAGTCACGAAAGCTCCACCCTGGACGCTAGGCGCGTTACCGTGATAGTTCCCGGCGCCTGCATCCAGAGTGCCGGTGGCGTAGACGGTAATGTCTCCGTCGTTTTGAAGGTTGCCGCCGGATAGAATCGTCACGGTGGCCGCCTCGCCGCCTGTGGACACGCCTATCTCCAGATTCTGGCTATTGAAGAACCAGACGCCGTCGCCTATGTTCATCTCGCCGTATACGCTCATGTCGCCGCCATTGTGTATCCAATGGCTTCCCACGAACGCAAGAGTCTTGCCGTAGTTCACGATCAGGCCACTGCCGGGCTCAACGTATACGTCCTTATCGATGGTTAGAGTACCTCTGCCCGTCAGGAAGATGATGCTGTCGCCCTTCACCTCGATGCGGTCGTAAACTGGGCTTACGCAGCTGTTCGCTTCAGCAAGGTCGGCCTCGTTGTGTACGAGCGCGATGAACCTCGTCGAAACCGAACTGAGCCCCGTTACGTTCGCCTGAAGAACGGCGTCATCCGAATCGCGGTACTCGTGGCGGATATAGACATCGCCTTTGTTTTCGATGGTGCTGCCGGGATTATTGATGAATGTGCCCTCAGGCCAGATGTCTACGCATCCGCCGTTAAAGTGGATGTCGCCTTCATCGTACGGCGCGGCGGTGACTATCGTTCCATTGTTGTGAAGAGCGCCGTGTACGTTCAGCGAGCAGTTGTTCCCCACTGTGAGGACCGCTCCGCTCTCGACGGTAATCTCGACGCTGACCTCCACGTCTTGTGAGGTCTCCCCGTCCCATACCCAGTAACTCTCGACCCAGTACGTTTCGAAGGCACCCAAGTTCGCTGCGCCGGTTAGCATCATGTCGGCCATGAAGTCCAACCGGTTGTAGACGGAGAATCCGAAGTAGTTGTCGCCGCTGCCCAGAGCCGTCTTCTTGCTCTGCTGGGCAGCTTCCGCGGCCGCTACTCCCGCTTCGGAGTACGCCGCAGCAGCGTAGTCAAGCCAGTTGGAATCGTTGTCGAGGGTGCCGGTCGCGAGATCAATGTCGCAGACGTAGTCCTGGCCGTCCTTTCCGTACTGGTCGACGATCCTCATGTAGCCCTCGTTACTGAAGGAGCCGGGGTCCGCTCCTTCGGTGCTGAAGCTGCCGCCTACAATGCTAAGGCCGCCCGAGTTGTAGGTAGTGAATGTACCGTCCGAATGGGAGAAACCGGTGTAACTGATGTCCATGTTACCGTTGTTTGTAAAATCGCCGCTGTTCTCAAACGTACCGGATATCATACCGAAATAGGAGTTTTGTGCCGGCGTGCTTATTCCGCCGTTAGCGAAAGTCCCGGTGTTGGTAAACGTCGTCCCTCTGTCATGTAGCGCGCCCTCGTGCCCGGTGGATACTCCCATATCCAGACAGCCGTCATTGATGAACTCGCCGTTGTTAGTCACAATGCCGCCCATAACAAGAATCGTGTGTTCGTAGCCTGCGCTTATGCTCACACTCCCGTTGTTTGTGAGCGTACCTTCCATAATGTCGAACCGGTTGTCGACGTTCAGGGTCGCGGTGCTTTCGTTCGTGAAGGTGCCGGTTGTGCCCATGAACACCCCATCGCCGGTCGCCCCGTCAATGAATGTGCCTCTATTGCTGACACTTCCGAGGATTGATAAGCTCCCGCCGTCCCTAACTGTAACGGTTGCGCCAGGTGAAACCGTCAGCGTGCGCGGAGTCGTCGCCAGAGTGTCGTAAGTCACGGTGGTTCTTTTCGTGATGTCCAGCGAGGAGGTCACCGTAATGTCCGCTTCTATGGAGATCTCCTCGACACCGGGATCGTCCATTGCGTTTAGCAGCGCTTCTTCGCTTGTCACCGCGATGATGTTGGAAGCGCCTTCGATCGGATTGCCATGGACCACGATGCTCTCCGGGTCTATCTCTCCGAAAAAGAACTTGATAACGCCATTGTTCTCGATGACATACTTGTCCATGGCCCTCAGCGCTCCGCCCAATAGCGTCACCTGGCCGACGCATTCGTCCTCCCCTGAGCCGCTGCGGGTCGTCACAAGGGTACCGGCGATTTCGAACTTGCCCGACACGTCGAGCCCGTTGTACCCGGAAGTGGATGTGACGATCAGCGTTTTCCCATGGGGCACTTCGAGCCTGCCGTCGGGAGTAAGCCGGACGTGGCGGCTGACCGTCAGGTCCTCCGTCAGCGTGATGTCGCCGACAATGGCGATCCCGTCGTATCCGGCATCGAGAGAGGCGGTCTGCGCTTTCAGGTCCTCAAAGGTCGAAACCGGAATGTCGTTTTCCAGTTCGGCGTATTCGCCGCTCGCGGTAAGTGTCCCGTTGATAGTGCCGGCATTAACCACTCGCTCCGTATACGTGAAAGTGCCGGTATTGGTAATCGTCCCGTAGTTTTCGAGGTACGCCTTGACCGTCGCCGTGCCCGCGTTATTGAACGAGCAGGTCAGGCGCACAAGTATTCCGCCTGGGCCTTCCGCCACAAGCGTCGCCTCAGGGCCGTTGGTAAAGGTGCTGGGGACGTCGTCTTCCTCGTCCCACGAGTTGGCGTTCAGAAGTGAAATATCCCCTATGCTGTGGAACGTCTTGTTGTTGATGATGGAGGTCCCACCGCAGTGGAGCCAGTCTTTATTGTTGACGGTACCGTTGTTCGTAAATGTTGCCTTGAACATACCGAACCGGCTGTTATTCTCGAAGGCGCCATTATTGACGAAGCTGCCGTCGAGTTCAATGCCGGTGTCTTCAAAGAACCCCCCGAGCCCGCGGCTTATGAATGTGCTGTTGTTTACCAGTTCCCCGCTTATGATCAGGATTGAGCCGGGCATATCGGCTATGGTTACGGGCTTGTTGAAGGTAACAGTTTTGCCTTCTGGGATGGTTATGCTTTCCCGTATTGTGACCGCGGACACGCTGCCATTTGAAAGAGCGGCCTGCAATTCGGCCAGACTAGTAACCGCGACGGTGTATGAAGGACTTCCTCCGCCAGAAGAACCGCCCGTGGAACCGCCGGAAGGAGTCTGGGATCGAACAACTATGCCATTCTGAGTAACCCCGGTGGTTCCTTCCCCGACTGTCACTTTTGTGCCAGAAGTGTTTACGGCGGTGTTGTCGCCGCTGACCATGGCCTGCGTCACCGTACCTGTACCGCTGATGGTAACGCTTTCGGCTGCGCTCTCGACCTTTGTGACCTTGGCTCCGCTTCCGACTTCAAGCGTCGCGCCCGCGGCGCTTTCGGTTATCTGCGTGGCCAAAATGGTGGTAGATCCCTGCAATTTCACGTCCGCACCTGTGCCGCTGACCGTAAGGCCTGTCACCGTTGCGTCCCTAAGAACCAAGGTGGTATCGGTTGTGATGGTGACTTGGTTGAAGGAACCCTCAAGGATAACGTTGTCAAGCCCGTCATCCACATAGACCACATCCACCCGGCAGCCTTCCTCGGTACGGACGCGTACGCCTCCGTCGCCGGTCTTGCCGACGATGATGTTGCCGACCTTGGAACTATTGATGATGTGAATGGAGTTCTCGCCGCCCGCGCGGACGACAAGCCGACCTGTCACAGTCACGTCATCAAGTGTTATGTCGCCATTCCCGACACCTTCGCCAAGAATCAGGTCGCCGCTAACCGTTAGTCCGCGAAGCGTCACATCGTCCGAGTTTATGAGGGCGTTCCCTGTGATGTCATTGGTGTATGTCTTGGGCTCAGAAATGTAGAGGGAGAAGATATTGTACATTACCTGGGCGAACTCTTCCCTGGTGATTGTACCCGTAGGATACAATTCTCCATTGCTTCCATTTACATAGCCCGCCTGCACCATGGCCGCGAGAGCCGACGCTGCCCAGGAGGAAACATCGGTCCTGTCGGAGAATGCGCCCAGCATAGCCGCATCCCCGCCAGCCAGTTTCATTGAGCGCGCCAGTATCAAGAAAGCCTCCTGGCGAGTTACCGGGGCATCCGGCCGCATGATACCGCCGCCGGAACCCTGAAGTGTGCCCATGCGTACCGCCTTGGCGATATCCCTGTAGTACCAGGATGATGCCTTCACATCCGAATACCCGCTGATGTCGGCCGTTGCTTCCGCCCCGAAAGCGCGGTTCAAAACTGCCGCAAGCTCCGCGCGGGTCAGACTCTCCCGCGGCCGGAGTTTGCCGCTATCGCCTTGCAGCAGACCGTTTTCCAGTGCTGACGCTATGGCCTGATAGGACCAGTAGTTCTCGGCCGGCATGTCGGAAAAGCCGGTTTTCCCTGCAGCCGCGCTCAGCGGCAGCACTGATAGGACTGGCAGAACCATACAGAACGAAAGCAAAATGCTGATGAGTTTTCTCTTCATACTCATTTCCTCCGTTTTGGGTGTCTTGATGGCAGAGTTAAGGCATCTCTCTTGCAGTTTCTATCAGAACGGGGGACAAAAAAGGGATGCAGGCTGCATCCCTCTGTGGCGCTTCCCTGTCGTATTTCCGTCATCTTACGCCGATTACTCGTAGATTACGTCGAATATCCCCTGCTTGGCGACGGATTCCAGGTGTTCTTTCGCGGGGGCGCTTACTACTACAGTCTTCAGGTTAGGCAGTTTAAGAAGTACGGAGAAATCGGTGGCGGGGATACCTGTAAGCCGCAGGTACGTGATTTCGGAGTGGTTTTCAAGCTCTGTCAGATCAGTAAGCTGTGCCTCGCATACCTCCAGCTTTAGGATTCCCTTCACATCGCGAAGGCAAGACAAGTCCGTCAACCCTGTCCTTGTGAGCTTCAATTCGGCGATGGACTTCCCGCCGAGATACAGATAGCTGTCGGTCGAATTGGATATATCCAGGAAATCCAGGTCGCCCAAGAGCGCGAGGGCACTTCCGTCATAGTTCTTCGCGTCGCACAGGTCCAGATACTTGAGCGCGACGAGACCGGCAAGCGGCGAAATATCGGTGACCGGGTTAGAGTTTAGCCCGACTACCGCGAGGTCCTTCATCCCGGCGAGCGGCGTTATGTCCGAGACCGAGTTAAACCGCAGCTCGACCTGGAACAGGTCCGGTAGCGACGCAAGCGGCGAGATGTCTTGGACTTGCTGTGCTCCCAAACAGAGCACGCGCAGGTTTGGCAGCAGTCTCAAGTCCTGTAATTGAGTTACTGGGCCGCGCGCCTCAAAGTCTTTTGCGCATAGTTCCCCGTGAACCTGGTAAAACGTCTCCACATCGGCGCAGGCGGTATCATGCGTGATATAGAGCTCCGCTATCGATGAGAGGTCCTCGGATGAGATAGGATCATCCGCGTCCTTCTTCAGGATTAGCCGCACCGCTTCCTCGATAAGCGGTTCCGTGAAACCGGCCTTCGAAACCCGCGGAGCGGACGGAGTTTTTGCTACGGAGGCAAGCCGCAACCAAGACCCGAGAGTCTCGTCCAGTGTCCAATGAAGGACACAGAAAACCAGAAGCGCCACCGCAAACAGCACTCCTGTGCCCAACGCTATCCGTCTGCGATTTCTGATCGCCGGTTCTGTTCGCAGTAACGCCCGTTCCACTGCCGCGGCATCGCGAAATCTCTTCTCCGGCGCAAATGCCGTAGCCTTGGCTATCACACCCTCCAGTGGGTTCCGCGGCGTCTTAATCGGCGCGGCTTTTCCGGTCAGCATCCAAGCGAGCAGGATACCAAGGGAGTAGATATCCGACCGGCAGTCCGTCTGCAAAAAGCCATATTGCTCCGGCGGAGCGAAATCCTGTGTACCGCAGAACACGGTATCGGACCTAGCGCCTTCCACATAGAGACGGGAGATCCCTAAATCGATCAGGGCCAGCGAACCGTCGTCGCGCATGACCACATTCTGGGGTTTTATGTCCCGGTGGATGACAGGAGGCATCTGGCCATGCAGATACTTCAAGATTCCACACAGCTCCATGCCGACCCGACGAACCGTTTCCGGTGTAAATGGGCCTTCTTGCTTCAGCTCCAAAAGTGTTTTCCCTTGGACGCGTTCCCGCAAAACGCAGCGCATCCTTGCGCCGCACAACTCCGCCGCGAAGCCAGGCAAACCCGGGTGAGATAGCCTGCGAAGTTCTTCCGGTTCCGCTTTTTCGAACAGATGGTGTCCTTTCTCGTAACACTTGGCAACGAGAAGCCTTCCGCTCGCCTTTTCCCTAACAAGAAGCGTTTCTTGATACTGCCCGCTGCTCAGGCATTCCATTGCCTCGTACCGGTCCGTAAACTCAATGGGGTAGCGGCTGTCGTCGAATCCACTCAGGAAGTCTTGGGCAATCCTACTCTTCATGCTGCCAGTTGCCTCCCAGAAGGGTCAGGCCCATGGATTCCAGCAGGTTTTGCTTTTCAAGTACGATCATGCCCTTTGAAAGGCAGAACAGGACTGCCGCGTCTCGCTTGATTTTGGGATAGAGTGGGTTCTTTCCCGCAACTCGGAGCAAATGTTGACATTCATCAACCGTCATGGCGAATCCGAACGCCAACTGAATGACCTTATCCCGGGAAGGTTTTCGCGTGCCGTTGAATAGCTGGTGTCCATAAGTGCGGTCTATCTGTGCGGCTCTTATAATGCGCTCCGGCACGAGGCAGTTCTTTTCGCACAGCCGCGAAAGATGCACCGAAAACGTAGGTTCCTCCATAGCGTTCTCGTAGTTGTCCACAAAGGAATCAAAATCCGGCGTCTCCGCGAGGTTTCGCAGCATTGCGCTGGTACGGATGTTCTTCTCGGCCGTTTGAACTACCTCCACTGAACTACCTTCACGCGCCCACCAATATCCACGCGCCCACCAGTACCCGCACGGATTCGACAGGAATCTGGGAAGATCCTGCCGAAGGCTGGCGCACGGTCCCACTATCGCAAGAGGCCTAACATGCGTCTATTCTGCAGCTGACAGTGCGACTACTGCAGTGCTCTAACCATAGCAACTGATGTGGCCTCACAATATGGAAGATGATCTCCGTCGGAACGAGCCGACCAGATGGACTCTTTATGAGATCGCCGCGACAGTTCCCGACTGGAAAGATGGCCGTACTTGGAGATCACCCGGTCGATGACCGCCAACTCGTCATCGGTCAGATGATCCGTACCTATGCCTTTCCTAAGCTCGATCAAATCACCGCCGCCTGACTCAAACCGACACGGGTTCAGGTAGATCGAACCATCACAGTCGAGCCCACCTAGCATTAGTTGGTACCCGTGCGGCGCAGGGCCGTACGGCATCCTGCAATAGGCGAGCCCCGTGATCGACCTTCCCAACGCGACAAATGCGGAGAAGTCGCACAGCCATAGCAGTTTTGCTACCTTAGTCTTGAATGGCTTCGGCGAGGATGAGACGATTCTGCCTATTACTTGCTGAAGTCGGGTTCGATTGAACGACTGGAGGCCACGCAAAGTCTCATCGGAGGGACAAACAAGCTCCATGACCGAGCCATATACCCGAGTAGCACCCATACCTAAACGTTCGGCCAGCATCTCTAGTAGCAGGCGGTCGGTGCGAGCATACTCCTTGTCGGAGAGAGCCGCACGATTCTTTTGGAGGAATTCACGCAGAAAAGATGGGTCATCTCGAACCTTCTTGAGCACCGTGTCATGAATCTGGTCTTGCAGGGCCCCTCGCTCGTATCTCTGGATTGTGACAATCCCCCATCCCAAAATACGGGATAACGCTCTCTGAGAGAGACCGTACTTCTCTCTGACGAGCCTGATCTCATCAGGAGTAAGCAAACCATGACGCTGTCTATACTGATCGTACGCCGCCTTGAGGTTTTCCTCTTCGGCAGCCATGCTAAAGATTTCCTGGCCACATTCAACACAGACCGCGATCTTGGATTGTACTTGGATGGGCTCGCCGCGAACAACAAGAGTCTCCGGCTTCACGATATGGTCGAATTCTCTCTCGGCCAAACAATTCGGGCAGAACTGTTTCATAAGGCTCTCAGCTCCTTCCATGAAAGGGACGCGGCAATGGAAATTCTGCTTGATGAAACGATAAGCACAGCACACGCCCGCAAGTCAGAGCTACTTTGATGTACATAGGTTTTCCACATAGTTCCCTAGAGAACACCCACCACTTCTCGGGACGCCCCCTATCGTCGTCCATCGGACCCGAGACGTAGTCACACACTTCTAGTCTACGGATGAATCCGGGGATATCTGAGGGAAGCAACCCCAGATTAGCTAACGCCTTCACGTTCTTCTCCCGTTCAACCATGACTAGCCCGCCATCTCTTGCCAACGCCATACGGAACTCTAGGAGTAATTGCCGCACCTGGGCTTTTGATGTCAGGTTTCTCCCCCCAGCACAGATGAAGAACTGCTATCACATAATAGCACCAGGAGACGAGGGTGTGCAAGTTTCGCCTAGAGATCCAGGCCGTGCTTGATAGAAAAAAGCGGCGCAGTGGCCTAGTTTAGCGAGCATCGGCGCGTGTTCATCGAGATGAAAGCCCTCGCTTTTAGCGATGTCACACAACCGATCAATGAACTGCCATGCACAGAAGTCTTGCTTGTTATCAGAAACCGGGGCACCGTGATAATAGCCAGCGGTGCGTCGGCCTCTTATTATCACTCGTGGGAATAAGGATGGGTAAAAGGAGCGATCCCCCATGAGCGCCTTCACCTCGGACGCGGCGCGGGCGTTGATATGACTACCATAGCTCCCGCTAAGGCGCAGGAGAGGATCGAGGAGTTCCTCTACACCAACCACTCCTCCCCAGTCCGTTCGCAACTGGGCAAAGGTTGCGAGGTTGGGGACTTAACAAACCTGTGCCACCCGATCGCCAAAAAAGCTACCCTCTCTTGCTCGCTATCTTGCATAGTAATGCGGTCGGTTCCCGCGCCGGTACTTCCGCCGTCTCTTCACCTTTCTAGCCCAGTACGTCGGACACCCCGGGCCGCCGCGCAGGTGGCCACAGGAAGCGATTGTAAGAGATAATTAAGAAACATGTCAGGTTGTTTGTAAGCCCCAACCTTTAATGTAACTGTAGGGCTTCTGGGTCGCATGATTCTTCGCGTGAGGTGTTGTCTGAATGGAGAAGCAGGAGGTGCGGACGTTGTCTTGGACTTCACACGTAGCAGTTCGATGGCTCGTACGAGAGGAGCCCAGAGCCGGCCCAGTTGCGCATGGCCTGGCTGATCTTCCCGCAGGCGACTTTGGCTTGTGTCCCGCTTCCACCATCGCCATGCCTCCGGCTCCACAGGGACCTCAGCGAGGAAGGGGTGCAGCAGAGAGGCCTTCAGCCCAGCCACGGGGTACGCTCTCCAGATCGCCGAGTGTGTTGGAAACAGGAGTTCACCTGCCGCTGCGGCATGACATAACGTACTTCGCCGCTCCCACCATGCGGCGACGCTGTATACTGCGGTCACTAGGAGCCTGTGCGCGTAATATCCCGAATGAGCAGGTAGAATGGCTTGGTATGGAGAAATATCCATTGCCACGGGAAAAGTGTACAGAGACTACGAACAAAATCAGATGCTCTTGCTGCCTCCATCCCTAAGGGACTGGCTGCCCGAGGGACACCTTGCCTTCTTCATCAGCGACACCGTGGACCAACTGGATATCAGTGCCATCCAGAATGAGTACGAGAAGGAGCCCAGAGGTCACCCACCCCATCACCCGCGGATGGATGCTGAAGATCTTGGTGTACGGATACTGTGTCGGGGTTCGTTCTTCCCGAAAGATAGCCAAGAGAGTAGAGGAAGATGTGGCATTCCGGTTTCTTTCAGGCGGCAATATGCCTAAGTTTCGCAGCATCGCGGAATTCAGGCAGAGACACTTGACAGCGTTCAGGAGTCTTTTCCTCCAGGTGCTTTTGATGTGCCGCGAGAGCGGCCTTGTCAAGTTGGGCCACGTTGCCCTGGACGGAACCAAGGTCAACCAACGCTTCCAAGCATAAAGCCATGAGTTACGGTCGAATGAAGACCGAAGAAGAGCGGTTGGTCAAGGAAATTGAGGAGATGCTACGGGAAGCCGCTAAGGTAGACGGAACTGAGGATCGGAGGTTTGGCCGGGACAAACGAGGGGATGAACTACCGGAAGAACTTGCTTGAAGAGAGACAAGGCTGCAAAGGATCAAAGCGGCGAAAGAGGCTTTGGACAGACGTGCCAGGGAGGAAGCAGAAACCAAGGACAAGACGGACGGTGACGATGAAAACATACCTCCCAAGAAACAAAAACACAACCAACCCCGGGTAACCCCACGGGGACCAATAACTCCGGACATGACGGTAGCCCAACTGATGGAGCACAAGTTGAGAACGAAAAGAGGCCCGGAGTTCTACAGGAAACGAAAAACCATAGTGGAACCGGTGTTTGGTCAGAGCAAAGAAGCGATGGGGTTCAGACAGTTCTTGTTGAGGGGTCTGGCTAAAGTGAAAGCGGAGAATACTCGGAGCACGACATTAGGGTGCTTCAGGGGTTCTCGGAGTTGGTGGCGCTCGCTATTGATCACTGCTTGAGGAGACCGGAGGTAATCCAGAACTGGAACCACCTACTCAGCAGGTGGAAGGATTCGGTCGGCCAGACATACCGTTCGCCAAGCAATGTAGTCACGCCTCCAAAGACCATCAGCGCCAACACTCTCGATCGCATACGGGAGTACCTGCGGGCGGCGGAAACACCTGTACTTTCTCTAGTCTGCATCCATAGAGGCCTCATCCTTACATTGCTCAAAGACTTGCTTGGGCTGTTTGAGGTTGACCGCCATACACCCTGTAGAACCCTAGCACAGCTGATTGATGGGCACTTCAGATTCATGGGATTTGATCACCCATACTTGTGATTTCACGCGGCCCCCTGTATTGGGATGCCTAGGAAAGGCTCCTGGATGGCGGCGCAGGCAAGAGTCGGCAATCGCGTCCGACCATGACAAGGCCAAGACAGCTTAGCCCGCAGAGGGTGAGGGTCATAGACGCCTCACCCTCTGCATAGGGACGACCGCGATGAGAGGAAGGCTCCCGGACAGAGCTAAGTAGTGAAGAGCCTTTGAAGATTCGAGCAGTAATGCTCCTCAAACCGTTGCTGCGCATTGTATTTGCTGTACTTTTGCCAACGAGGATCGTCTAATACGGTGAAACCGAACAGGCTGTTGTTCCCGGCATACTGCTCCGTCACCGTGTTTCCAAGCTCATTGGCCCTCCTGCGTATGATATCGGCAGTGACCTCGGCGAAATCCGCCAAACCGAGGTTCACGATCTGAATGCCCTTCTCGCCAAGTTGCTCAGCCGTGGCTTCAAGGAGGTAGTAATACAACTTGATTCCCAAAAGGCTGAAGCCGGGCTTGGCCTGAACTTCCGGCACAACCACCTCCGGCTTTGTGTAGCAGGGGTCGTACTCCTCAAAACAGACCGGTTTTAGTTCATCAGGTAGGTTCTCGGGCCGAAGCACAACGTTGAAGGCGCAGTACTCGTCACCTTCCTGGGTAAGCGTCTTGCCAAGGTTGACCGCGGCATAGCCGTAAGCATAGGACCCGTAGCACGCGCTGTGGAACTCCTCGCAGTACATACGGCCGATATTCATGACGCCGTAATGGCGCCAGGTATCGGCCATCGGACATACCAGGGTGTGCGACACCCGTTCCTGAGGGTTGAGCTCCTGCAATTCCCTGCGAAACCGGGGATCGCCGGGCAGATCGTGGAACATGGTGAACAAGCTCAGCATGTTGATCTTGAGATTGTGGGCCAGGTGAGTGTTCCTGGAAGTAGTGGCGCGATCGCGCCCAAAGCGGCGTGTGCCCTCGCGGGCTGCTCTTTCACCATCGACTCCTAGATGTCTCACGAGCCTGGACACGATGCATCCGTAGAGCATGGAGTAGGTGTCGCCACAATTCATCGTCTGTACTTCCGTGGTAGTATACATGTTAGCCTCCCATATCTGGCTCTTCCCACTAAGAAAGGCCCAGAGCGGTCTTTAGTGGGTCAAGCAGGTTTGTCTGCAGGACAACGTCTGCCTCGTTACAGTCTGTCTGGCTGCCTTCACCGACGCAAAGTGAGATCGGAAAATAGGCCCGCACGAATTCCTCATCACATGGCCTCAGCGTGTGGTCGGCCTTCTCCTGTAGGATGGCGACGCACTCTACTGCCAGGTCCCGCAAGCCCATGGCGATTGCGTTGACGCCTTCTTTGCCTAAGCGCTCTTTGGCGACCACGAACATGCTGCGATGAAGGTTCGTGGCATGGGCGCCCAAACTGACGTGAAACTGATTCTCGTCGCCAAGCGGGACCTCGGCCTCGCTGCTGGTTACGAAACTGCGAGCGCCTTGGCCTAAGGGTGCGTTCGCCATGCGATAGAACATCGAGATGCTACAGTGGTTGTCCCGCTCACATGTCAGCCGTTCAGAAAGGTTAGGCTGCCCGACACCCTCCGTATACCCGACCAACATACCGGAATGGATTTCCTCGCAGTACCAGAGGCCATAGCGGCTGCCGTTATACCTTCTCCAGATATCGGCCATCGGGCAGGTATATACCTCGGCTAAGTACACCTCTTCTGTGTCTCGCCTGACGCGCGCCCGGGCTCTGCTATCAACAGGGCAGTCTTGGAACTTGTGCATGTTTTTCAGGTTGGTCTTGATGCCGGCGTCAACATGCCTCTGCATCAAAGTGGCTCCCCGCTTCTGGGCGAACCGGCGGACGGCCTCGCGGACTGCCCCTTCACCGGCCCTGCCGCAGTTCTTCTCCAGGCTCCTCGCAAGGTAAAGATACAACAGGGAGTAGAAGTCATTCTGGTTCTCCATCGCAATCTCGTTGATGTTGTACATGAGACAGCCTCCAAACTTGGATTGGTCATTCGCACAGGATGCAGGAAACATAGTGATTAGGCTCTACCTCTACGGTGGTCGGCTCCCTTTCTCTACACCTGTCCATGGCCGAAGGACAGCGGTTGGCGAACCTGCAGGCTGGGGGCGGGTCGATCGGTGAGGTAGTTTCGCCCTTCATGATGATCCGCTCACTACGGTTATGCAGACTGGGTATGGGTATCGCCGACAAAAGCGCTTTGGTGTACGGGTGCGTCGGATTGGAGAACAGCATGTCAGAAGGAGCCTTCTCCACGATCTTCCCGAGGTACATGACAGCGATGTCATCAGAAAAATGGTACACGACCGAAAGGTTATGCGTGATGAACATGTAGGTTAGGCCCATCTGAGCCTGAAGGACTCTCATCAGATTGAGTATCTGCGCTTGTATCGATACGTCTAGCGCCGAGACCGGCTCATCGCAGACGATAAACTTCGGGTCTAGCGACAGGGCGCGGGCGATGCCTATGCGCTGCCTGCATCCACCGTCAAGTTCGTGAGGATACGCATTGTGAAGTCTCCCGGGAAGCCCCACAATCTCCATGAGCTCTGCCACGCGTACTTGCCGTTTGGCCTTATTGGTGATGATCTTGTGCAGTCTGAGCGGTTCGCCGATAATTTGGCCAACACTCATGCGCGGGTTGAGAGATGAAAACGGATCCTGAAATATTATCTGCATTTGGCACCTGAGGTGCCGGAGTTCCTCTTTGCCAAGGCTGACTACATCAGTTCCGTCAAAGAGAATCTTGCCATCAGTAGGTTCGATCAAGCGCAACACGGAGCGGCCCGTCGTGGACTTCCCGCAACCCGATTCCCCCACAACGCCCAACGTTTTGCCCTGGTCTATCGAGAAAGAAACGTCATCGACCGCATGGAGCAAGCCTCGTGGCGTGGCGAAGTACTTCTTGAGGTTATGCACTTCTACCAAAGGTCGATTCGGCTCCATCATATGATTGCTCCTTTTCTCTCGATGTTCTCGGGAGTATACAGATGGCATTCGACATAGTGTGACGCGGTTCGCTTGACCCGCGGTGGCTTGTCTTGGCCGCATACCTCCATAGCGTAGTCGCACCTGGAACAGAAAGAGCATCCTTCGGGCAGGCGGCTTGGATCCGGCATTATGCCCCTAATCGGTTTTAGCATGGCCGTCCTGTCGTGCAGCTTAGGAAGGGAGTTGAAGAGGCCGCGGGTGTACGGATGACGTGGGTTGTCGAAGATGTCTTCTACGATCCCGTGTTCTACAACCCTGCCTGCGTACATTATGGATACCGTATCGCATGTTTCGGCTACTATGCCAAGATCGTGGGTTACCAGAAGCATGGATGTCTGGTACTTCAACTTTAGGGCACGCATGAGCTCCAATACCTGAGCCTGGATCGTTACGTCTAGAGCCGTCGTCGGTTCATCGGCAATCAAAAGCTCCGGGTTGCATGCGAGCGCGATGGCTATCATGGCGCGTTGCCTCATGCCTCCTGAGAACTGATGTGGGTACTCCGTACCGCGGCTCTGGGGTATGCCGACGAGTTCTAGCATTTCACGGGCCCTCTCGGTAGCGCTCGCGCTCTCTGCCGTCTCGTGGATTCTCAGTACCTCGGCGATCTGCTCTTCGACAGTCAACACCGGATTGAGCGATGTCATCGGGTCCTGGAATATCATGGAGACGACTCTCCCGCGCATCTCCTCAAGCTGCCGCTCGTTTTTCTCAAGGATATTCTCACCGTTAACAACAATGCTGCCACTGGTCACGACCCCGGGCGGATCGGGGATCATGCCGAGGATCGCGAGTCCGGTTGTCGTCTTTCCGGCGCCGGTCTCCCCGACGAGGCCAAGGGTCTTCCCACGCTCGATGGTGAGGTCCAGCCCGTTCACGGCATGCACTGTGCCGCCCCGCGTGCGATACTCTACAGAAAGGCCAGATATCTCAAGTGTGTTGGTCACTTCGTCCGCTTGGCTCACTAGTCCAGCCTCCCTATCTGAGTCTTGGATCCAGCGCGTCCCTAAGGCCGTCGCCCATAAGGTTGAGTGATAGGATAGTCAACATTATGGCAAGCCCTGGAATCACGGCAAGGTAGCTGTAGTCTCTTATATAAGTCCTCGCGCTGGACAAGAGGCCCCCCCATTCGGGAGTAGGCGCCTGGACACCCATGCCGAGAAAGGAGAGCGCCGAGGTATTGTATATTGCCCTCGCGGTCTGAAGCGTCACCTGGACGATCACGGGACCGAGGCAGTTGGGCAGTATGTGCTTCGTAATTATGGTGAAGTCAGTGGCGCCGATAGCGCGGGCGGCCTCGATGTACTCTGTGTCACGCACGGTGATGACCGCCGCGCGCACGACCCTGGCAAACACGGGAACAGAAGAGAACGCTAACGCCAGAATGAGGTTCACGGTGTTTGGGCCCAAGGCCGCGACGATAACTATGGCGAACATGGTCATGGGTATGGCGAGCAGCACGTCGGTCAGGCGCATGAGAAGATTATCCACCCATGTTCGGTAGTACCCGGCAATAGCGCCGATTGTGCCGCCGATGACAACGGCTATCGCCACCGCCGAAAAACTTACCGCCAAAGATATGCGACTCCCGTGCACCACGCGCGCGGCCACATCCCGCCCGTATTCATCGGTCCCAAAGGGGTGGGCTTTGCTCGGCCAGAGCAGCCGTTCAGACACGTTCTGTTCTATGACCCGGGTTTTGTAATCGTAAAGAAGGTCGGCAAAGCAGGCCATCAAGATTATGAGGCAAAGGAAGATCATACCGATAACCGCGCCCTTGTTCTGAAAAAGCCTCGATATGGTCTCTCTCCAAAGGCTTGTGCCCTTCGGTTCCTTGGATAGTTCAGCGCTCATGTCGTCTCTGACGTCAACCATACTCACCGTTTCACCGCCTTCCTACCTGTACATGGACCTGACTCTCGGGTCGACGAACCCGTAGAGCAAGTCCGTTATCAGGTTCACAACCGACACAGTGATAGCAAGCAGCAAGACACAGCCCAAGATCATGGGAGTGTCCCGCGCCGTCACCGACTGGACCAAAAGTCTGCCGAGCCCAGGCCAGGCGAACACGGTCTCCGTAAGGACGGCGCCGCCCAAGAGACCGCCTATCTGGTCGCCACACACCGTGAGAATTGGGATCAATGCGTTTGTAAAAGCATGTTTCATGATGACGGTAACTTTGGGAAGACCTTTGGATTTGGCCGTGCGAACATAATCCTGCCTTATCGTCTCGAGCATGGATGAACGCGTTGTTCTCGCGATCGATGCTATGCCCATGAAACCTATGGCGATGGCAGGCAGAATGTAGCTCCTGAAGCCGTCGTTGGCGCCCTGCACAGGGAACCAGCCGAGTTTTAGAGAGAACAGCAGGATCATCATCAATGCCATCCAGAATGCGGGCATGGATATGCCGATAAGCGACACGACCATACTGGCGCTGTCAAATATGGTGTTTTGTTTGACGGCCGCTATGACGCCCAACGGTATCGCTATGAGCAGTTCGAGCACAGCAGCCACCAGCGCGAGCCGGAATGTATACGGGAAGCGGGAGAAGACCTCGGCGGCCACTGAACGGCGGGTGGCGTAAGACGCCCCCAGATCTCCCTTGCAGAAGTTGACTATGTACCGACCGTACCTAACCAGCACCGGGTCATTAAGGCCCAATTCTTCCGAGAGGGCCTCTACGGCTTCGGGGGTCGCATCGATACCTAGGATTATCTTGGCGGGGTTGCCGGGCGCGAGGCTCATTATGACGAAAACAAGCAGGGTAACTCCCAATAGCACAGGTATCATGGCCAGGCATCGCCTAACGATGTACTTGATCATCCGTCCCAACCTCCTCCCGATGCGTCCGGTCTTCGCCTTGGCTGTCGCCTTCTGCCGGGGAACGGTGGGTTCCCCGGTAGAAGGCTCGTGTGACCGCGCGACACAATTACTTCCAGCTGATATTCCAGTAATCCATGTACCCTGTTTTGCTGCACACCACGTTCGTGAGGTCCGCGCTGTGGGCCCTAAACCACTGGCTCTGATACAAGGAGATCTGTGGCGCCAAAGTATTGACCTTCGCGACAATCTCTTGGATTAGGGCGAGACGGGCATCGTCGTCCAGTGTACGCTGTGCCCTTAAGACCAACTCGTCGACCTCGGGGCTGTTCAGCGCGCCTGGCGATGATGCCCGTCTGGTGGAGTGGAAGCGCGACACATACATCAATGAGGTAGGCGGAGACCATGAAGCGATAAGCACCTGGTAGTCGCCGGCATCCCACTTCGCAAAGTAGGTTGCGGTATCCATGGGCGTGACCTTGACCGTAATCCCTATCTTCTCGAGATTGCTCTGGATTACCGTAGCTATGCCGACTCGGAGCTCGTTGGAGCACAGTATCTCCATGGTTATCGAGGATGGGTCGCCGCCCCACTTGTCAAGGTACTCCTTAGCCTTATCCAGGTTAAACTCGGCCTGATTCTCGGTTGTTGAGCCCCAGATGCCTTGAGTCATGCAGGAGTAGTTGGGAACTCCGAAGCCGTTTACGGCGGCGTCTATGATGTCCTGCCGATTGATAGCATAGTTGATCGCCTGTCGGAAGTTCGCGTCGTTGAACGGCGCAACGTCGTTGTTCATGAACAAGGTGACGTTGTCAACGCTATCGATGGTCTCAACGACGACCTTCGGGTTGGCCTTCAGGCGGGCGACATCGGCAGGGGAGACCTCATACACGAAATCAACTTCGCCGGCCTCAAGAGCGATGGACCTGGAAGCGCCTTCGGGAATGATGACGAACTCGATGGTCTTGATCTTGCCTTTGTTGGCGGTATCAAAATAGTCATCGAAACGCTCGAAGGTAAGGCTGGTGCCGAAGGTCCAGTCCTTCAGTACGTACGGGCCGGTGCCGATCGGCTCCTTGTTGAAGTCGTGGCCCGACTCGATCAGCTCTTTGGGGCATATGAAGTTGAAGTGATAGCCAAGGTCAAAGAGCAATCCTGCGTAAGGCTGGGTCGTGGTGATCTTCACGGTGTACGAATCGATGACTGTGACTTCCTCGATATTCTTAGTGTAGTTGATGCTGGCAGGAAGGCTTTTGGCGTAATCGATGCTCGCCTTTACGTCGTCAGCATCGAAATCCATACCGTTATGGAATTTGACGCCCTTCTTGAGTTTGAAGATCCAGTCGACGTCGTTCTCTACTGTGTAGCTCTCCGCCAGGTCGGGGACGGCTTCTAGAGTGGCGTTATCGATCTTATACAGGCTGCTGTAAGTCAACAGGTTGAGGCCAACGGAGATGAGCGAGTCGTGAGCGCATGTGGTCAAAGAAGGCGGTTCGCTTGTGAACGCCACTACCATCTTGTCCTTCTGCCCGCCAGGCGGAGGGGTCTCGCTCTTACAGCCGAGTAGCATACTCGCCGTAAAAACCATCAAAACAAGCAGGAACACTACTCTGTTCTTCTTACTCATTCCTCATCCTCCTCGTGTATTTGGTTCGACGATCCGGCCGATCACGCGGTGTTCTGTCGCAGACTTAGGGAAATGTAGACCATAGCGCCCAAGATCCGAATGAAGGTTTGTCCTCAGACAGCACAAACTATATAATGAAATTGTACATCATATACCGTCTTAAACGCCGATTCTGCCTTAGCGAATCAGCAGGGCCGCTATGGTATTTTGCGATAATGATGCTTCCATCGACATCGAAACGGGGTGTGGGTATGACTCTTACTCAGTTCAAGTATGTGCTCGAGATCGCCAAGACAGGTTCAATGAACCAGGCCGCTAAGAACCTCTTCATATCCCAATCCGTGGTGTCGGTCGCTATTAGGGCGCTAGCGGAAGAACTGGGTCAGAAGATAGTCTCTCGCAGCAACAAAGGCATATGTCTTACTCCGTTCGGCCAAGACTTCGTATCTTATATCACGCCCATACATCTTCAGGTAGAACAGCTCAATAACATGCTCCTTCATTCCGGCAAGGGATACACCCGTTCACTTTCGGTAGCAAGCACAGGTTATTACTTCCTGAGCGAAGTATTTGCCCGCCTACTTAACAAGTACCGTTCTGAGGGACTGCGCATCGACTCCCACGACGTTTCCAACGATGTGGCCATGCAGATGCTCTACAACCGGTCGGTGGAGATAGGGTTCATACGCCGGTGGAGTTGCTACAACAGACTGATGGTCAGACAGCTGCGCTCCCTTGACCTCGATTTCTTCCCCATCGCTTCGCTGAACGTCGGCGTAACCGTCGGTCCTAACAACCCTCTCTATTACTCCAAGTCAGATTACGTGAAGAGGGAAGCGCTGCGCGACTTCCCGTGCATAATGTACTGCTACCTTGACACTGGCCCCTACGCCGACATCTTCGATCGCCTCAAAGTGCCGGTTTCGCCGAACCGTGTAGTTACTGAGTCTCGCGCCACGCTCTACGAGATCATAAGGGCAACCGACGCCTATTACCTCGACTCCATCTACATATCGGATCCGCAGCAGACGATGACCAGCACTATTCCGACTCCCAGGCGCACCCTCATGCTGGCCGATTGCAGTATTAAGTCGGAGTTCGGCTGGCTCAAGCGCAAGAACGACAGCTGCACGCCCATCGAGCAGGAGGTTATTGAAGCCGTCACTGAGATGGTGACTTCAGGGTATGCCTAAAAGCTTATGTTGATATCGCGCGTTAGCATAACGGCATCAGGGACTTCAAGTATTGAGGTAGACAACTGACCGTCGCGGCGGATGGTCTCACGGAGCCCAGAATGACCGAGCACAGAAGGCCTTGCTTCTTGTCAGAGACTAGGGCACAGTGATAATAATCAGCGATGCGTCGACCTCTTATTGTCACTCGCGCGAATAAGGATGGGCTCTCCCCCAGTATGTTCCAGGAGTCCACCACGTGTGTATACTAGTACTCAGGAGAAACGCTCCCTTAGGTTAGTGGCCGAAACACGTAGACTCGTTGTGACGCGTTGTCGCAAGCGCGCAAAAGTCGTGGAGGCCTTATGGGATACAACCTTAGAAAAGACAACGAGCGCAGATACGAGTTGCTGAATGAACTCGACAGAGTCACAGGCCTATTGGAGACCATGAATGTCGAGAAAGTGATTCTTTTTGGTTCGCTAGCTCGGGGTGACGTAACCGACAAGCGATATCGATCTGATCGTAGTCGCAAATACTGACAAGCGCTTCCTTCACCGCCTGGATTACGTTTACTCAGCCTTGCTGCCAGAGAAGGCCATGGATATCCTCGTATACACCCCAGATGGAGTCGACCGAATGAAAGAGACAAATTCTTTCCTACGGAAGGCACTAGATCAGGGGAAGGTGCTCTATGAAAGAGACTCCTGAAGCGGAAACGTCACGCTGGTTCCGCCAATCCGAGCTGGATCCGGAGGATGCCGACTTTAACCGCTCGGGCAAGCGACACCACCTGGCGTGCTTTCTCGCGCAGCAAGCTGCCGAAAAGGCCCTTAAGGCCTTTCTGCACTCGGCAGGAGCCGAAACGGTATGGGGACAATCAGTGGCTGAACTCTGTAAAGAAGCCGCAACTATCGATCAGGAGTTCGCTGAACTGCTCGGCGAGGCTGCCCCGCTGGACAAGTATTACATCCCGACCCGCTATCCGAACGGCTTACCCGGAGGCATCCCGTCGCAAGCGTTCTCCCCCGAGGACTCCGCTTTAGCTATCAAGATGGGTGCCAGGGTGCTGGACTTCGTTTGTCAGCGGCTGGCCGTGCCCTGATTAGCTTCGCTTAGCTGGCCATCGCGAGCGGCAACACCATTGTGTGTCTAGGTCGCCACTGTACTTGTCGATTTCAGAGGTGTTCTGCGGGGCCAAGGTAATCACTCCTAGGACTAAGGCACATGGTGGCAATGCGGGCCAACTTCGCTGGCATTGACACCCCGCCCTACCAATCGGGAGACTGTGGTGCAAAGAAACGGGCAATCAGCAAGCGTGGCTCTCCAGCCTTACAGAAAGCCCTGTTCCAGACCATCAGCGGCATTTTGAGGCTGAAAGCTGGGCTCGCCGGACTCGAAGATCGATCAATATTCGGCCAAGAAACGGGCGGAGGGGAAGCATTTCTACGTCTGGATCATGGCAGTAGCGCAACTAATTCCTGCGCATTTACTGCGCCGGTGTGACTGAATACCTGAGACGGCTGGAAAGGCGGCATAGGCGTCGGGTAAAGCCCCGTAACGGCCACATGGGACAACCGCCCGTAACCCCTTCCGCCCATTTCGGGGCGGAAGGGCATACAACAGGTTTTCTGGGGACATCCATGGCATCCTCAGCAAGCCAGTCTCCGCTGTGCCTGGGTTTGTCATGCTTCGTTTTGGCTTTCTGGTTGCCATATTTCACCGGCCCCGCCAGAAATACCTACGCCGTTGGCCTAACAGAGAAGTGGCTGAGATTGGCTGTCTTCACCCCTTGACTTCTATTCGCAGGTCTTGCATTGGTTCAGAAGCTGATCAGTCTGGCAGCGTCAGCTTCATATACGGGAGCCGGTTCAAAGAGACGCCCTCCGGTATCCTTCTGCGCCCAGCGCAGGTTATCTTCCCTTTCGGGATCTTCAGGATCGCGGACGCTCTCAAGGAAATCCGCGTACCCTCCGAGCCCGCCAACATCCTCCGGCGGTCTGTGCCTGGCTCCGCCAAGACAGACGGGAGTTTCGTACTTCTTGAGCTCCTTGAGCTGCTTCTCCACCACGACGTCATGATCCCATCCGTCGCCGAAGTCGTGTTGATAGACGCATTCATCGCCCTTCTTCAGAAATGCGCCGATGAGGTGTGCGTCGGGATCAAGCCGCTTAGTTCCGGCCCCAAACAGGTCCTCGTCCGTGTAATCGGGGTCGCCCTCGGCGAAGACGGTGCTACCGAGTTCGAACTTGTAGAGATGGTAGCTGAGCCAGCCGAACGACTCCTGTATCACCTGATGCAACTGCTTGAAAGTAATGCCGCCGGGCACCCTCAAACGACGCCATATGGGCGGATCGATCCCGCGCAACGTGACCTCGACGAATAGCTACTTTACCTACGAAGCACAGAACCTAACCTTAAGTACGGGTGTCGAACTGTGGGATCGCGCTCGACTGAGAGATGAGATCCTGTCTGACCAAAGGAAGCGCCTTCGAGCAGGCTAGGATTCACTAAGTGAGTGCACCTCCGACATCGGCTTTCTACTCGTGTGCGTTACCATACTAAAGTCATCTGGGCCGGCAGAATATCTTGGCCAGGTCGAGGGTCAACTCAGCGAACTCAGGATGCGTGAAGTTGTCTCCCGCCTCCCCCGCGGCGACCAGTGCGTAGATCCCGTCTCGCAGGGAGTAGGCCTCCAGTGTCCTCTCTTCGGGGTCTGCAAGCCAATAGTGAGGGATGCCTGCCTTCCGATATATGTCCATCTTCCGCAGCCGGTCTCTGCGCCGGCTCGTCGGCGACATAATCTCCACCGCCAGATAACAGGGTCCATCAATGCGTTCTTCTCGGATGATCCCCAAACGATCACTGGACACAAACAACAGGTCCGGCTGTACTACATTTCGATCGGTTAGCGTGACGTCAAGCGGGGCGAAGATGAACTCCCCCTTGGGGTCAACCTCACTGAAGTATGCCATCAGGTGCCAACCCAGTTCCCTCAATACTCGCTGGTGGGTGAACCCCGGCGACGGCTCCCTTACGAGGACCCCCTCAAGGACCTCATAGTGGTAGCCCGGCTCTTCCGGAATCTTCACGTAGTCTTCATAGGTATATCCTGCTTGAGCACCATATGCCGGGTGTTCTTCCTTCACGATCGTGTTTCTCCCGGTGAGCGCGGTTAAGACAGCTTCCTTCTCGTACCGGTATTGCTTCCTACCTAGTTCGATCGCCGGTATCCGCTTCTGCCGCGTATATCGCCAAATGGTATCCACTGATAGGTTCAATACCTCTGACAGTTGTTGGGCGGTCAGGAGTTCCTTCACAAGAGCACCTCCTCTTGTAGCCTACAACTAAACGCAAGGAATATCAAGTAAACGCTACTAGAATCCATCCACTGAAGAATCGATTTGCGGGGGCGGACGAGTGAGGGGGCGGTGTGGCGAGGTGCTGGACCCTCTTCACCCGCAACATCCTAGACGTCGAGTGGAAGCGAGAGCGGCTGGTAATACCAGTCGGCGTTCAGGAAGTCGTGGCAAGAACTGACGACATGGGTAGGCGAAGTCAAGGTCGAATCCTCCTATGCTTTTCAGACACTCGTACATCATCTGAGACGTCCTTTTCAGTGATTCGCCGATGTCCGGCTGCCCGATCGTCGAGTTGACGATGTCCATCGGGACATCTGAGACGATGAACAACCCCGAAGGAACATCCTCGACCTTCGCTCCCAGAAAGGTACTGCCTTCGCTCTCATCGGATAGCAGGTAAGGCACCGCCAGAAGGAGAGGAAAAGCGGAAAAACACAAGTGCCTTTCGAGAAGACGGCCAACCGCCCATTTCGGTCCCTCCACTTCTCTATCAGGCCAAAAAACCGCGTGAACACCGCGAAGAGCACGACGTTTGGCACTCTCCATAGGCCTTCGGCAACAACCTCGTTAGCGTTCACAACGCTGTGTAAACATTACAGTAAAAATACCTCTTTTCGCCCCCCGGGCAGGCAGACTCATTTTCGTGGAGAGACGTTGCCAGAACCCCAGCAACTGCAAGGCTGTTAGGGCGTTTTTCTCCAGGATTACCCCCGAGCAATATAACGCTCAAGCGCGCTTAGGAAACTGGGATCGTAGTGTTCATCCACGTGGTTGACGTTCCACAAGCCAGAATTCCGTACCTTGGGGTTTTTCGCTCTGTGACCTAGCCACCCTAGCGATGGCTTATCCCGGTTGGGTCCTGAGGCGAGGCTTAGCAAAGCGATCGAGTTACGTTCGATCAGACCTCGGTCACTCGTGCGGCCAGGTGGGTCTTCTACAGGGAGCCATAGGAAGGGCATCTTTCCAATGTACTCGCTTACCGCCGCTTCGATTGCGTGCTCAGATTCGAGAGCGGCCTTTTCGACTGTAGACTGATACCACGTAGAATGCTCGGCATCTGGAAAAGACCCGGAATTCAGCAGCGCCGAGCCCACATGCAAGCGGAAAATCGATGCGCGATGGTCGCCTCCGCCTGCACGTGAACCACCCGTTGTGCCACGATGAGTGCGCAGTCGCCTCCAAAACGTTCCCGTACTTCCTGCCTTAAGTGCATGTGTCCCTATCCTTGTTACGCGCAGTTGGCTGTCGTCACACCGGTACTCTCCGGACTCGAAGAAAAAGTAAACACCTCTCTGGGGCCAGACCATCCGCCCACTGCAATCGGTTAAGTATCGATACCCACCAAGGCGACAATGTAGCTCCCGGATCAAACGATAAAACCGTTCTTGGTCGACCAGTCTACTCATTCTGTTGAGCCCCCTTGAGGTCATACAACACAGCATGACCACTACGCCCTTGTAGAAGTCTAGCCCAGTATGTCTCGCCACCAACGACAAGACACTGCGCTAGCAACTCAAACATTCGCCCCTTCAGTGAGGTCAGCCCCGCTCCGAAGATACTGGCCTGCTTAAACCCAGCGGGTACCAGAGTCGCTCCAGGTCCGGCTAGGCGTCTTTCTTCGTGTTCACTGGCAAAGAAGAGAAACCTTTGCCCGGGCAATGGCTGAAGCGGCAGAATCATATCCAGATAGCGTGTGCCAAGCAAGAAGACCACAATTTGTGCCTCCGCTAAGGCCTTCCGCACGTGCTGAGCAAGCCTCAAATGTTGGCTCCAATGCCTTCGTTCTGCGGCCGACATATCGTTGAATGTCACTTCGTACGGCACGATCAGATCGCGCTCGTTGAGAAGACCATAGCCGGCAGAGATAATCTGAAGATGGGTCATGATCGGACTGCCCGAGTGCCGAAGGCGTTCCAGCCCACGCCTCAAAAGCACATGCTGTTGACCCGTGTACATGTCTACGGCGGGCATCTGCCAGCGCGACAACTGTTCACTGCGTTGACGCAAACGATTAGGGTCTTGGAAGTCGGAGCCGTAACGCTCCGTCGGGCTCCGCAGATTTACGCTTTGTGCAACTTGTGATAACCAATAGTCCCGGTTGTGCGATCACAAACAGCACCCTTCGATGGCCACTCTTGCTTACCCTCCTGTGTCACTGGCCACGAATAGTGCACAGGTTTTCGACTGCCGATAACCTCCTTCTGTCTTAGTCTGCGCTCTGTTTTGGTGGCGCCAACCGAGTTCGTAGCCTGTAACTGTCCCCTTTGAGCGAGAGCACGTGAGCGTGATGGAGCAGGCGATCAAGTACGGCGGCGGCCGTACTCGGATTCGCGAACATCTCCGCCCACTCCCGGAAATCCAGATTGCTGGTGAGTGCCACGCTGACCTAGCCGTGATATGAATGCTCATTTGCGACCCCCCTACTGCTTTCCGCCTCGCTGATCCCTAGTCGATGAGCGCCTGTGCAACTAGCTGCTGCCTTCACACGGTGTCGGGAACGAACGCTCGTACACCGCCGACACAGACTCCGGGTGATCGCTAAGCACTCCGCGTCGGAGCATGTCCTAGTGATGATCTAGGAGGATATTCCGCAATAGTTGATACAGTTTTCGTGAAAAAAGAGATTTGACGACAGATAGTGCCAGATCCTGCCTTGCTGGAATGCGTGCTGAACTATCAGCGGTTCTTTACAACAGCACATCCCATCAAGCCTGCCGGGCTCCCCATCCCGTGTCCGTGGGTTGAAGGGCAAGAATACCCGTCACACTAGTCTGTTACAGTACGGTCATCTCTCGCCCTGTAAGCAGATCCCAAGCAGCTCTAAGACTCTTCAGGTGCGTTCAAGGCAATAAAGTAATCAGCAGCCTGGTGGAAAACATCCATGAACTGATCAACTTGGTACCATTTTATGGTGCTTGCTTGCCAATACCGAAACCTGGTGTTTTCATCGTTGCAGGTCACGATGACAATGCCCCCACATTCGCCGTCAATCACGTACTTGCGACCTTTCCACCCGCCCACACAAACATCCACATATCCGGACGTCGGTCTTATCAACAGACGGTCTACTACTTCCTCGTAGTCGAAATCCACTTCCATAGCAGCCTCTCCTGCCAAGATGACTGTACCCACGTCAGCTCGCACCACATACTCGTATTCGTCCATAGTGGGCCATCGCTTGAAATCAGGTGGGTAGGCCATCCTGCCTGCGGGAGTTTGCATCACAGACCATGTGGGCGGAATTTCCCAATCCTCCTGAGCCTCAGACACGTGTTGGGGCTCGGAGCTTCGGTTTCTGTCAGACACAAAACGGTCTTCGAATTCCTGCAGGATCTCTCTCTGAGTGCCGGACGACCCAGTACGGCCCTCGACCCCGAATCCGGATGTGCTCAGTTCCGCCACTATCCACCATGCTAACAAGATGACTACTACGGAAAAAAGCAACGATTTGACTTTGGAATAAATCGGCCCATAGGCAGTGGGCCGCCTCAGCGGCGCACTTGGCTGTTCAGTGGGATGGGACCGCTGTTCACTAGTCTCGTGACAGCTCCTCGCAAGGTATAAGTCATATTCGGCACGCGCACCTGGATCAGACAAGACCTGATGGGCTTCATTAAGCAGTTTGAACTGCTCTTCAGCCCATTCCTTCATATGAGCAGCCACCATGTCCGGGTGAAGCCTCTTGGCCTTGGCTCTAAAGGCAGCGTCGATCACTTCTTGACTCGCCGTTGGTATGATCTCAAGAACATCATAGTGGGTCATGCCGTCACCTCCAGAAAAATGCGTTATCCTCCAAACGAGGTCTTCATGTGAAACCTTCTTCGGAAGCGGAATCAGATGAATGTGATTGTGTCTGCGCCTACGAACCTTAACGGCTCGCACGAACCGTGGCGAGGCAATCTCTCTGCCAGGGTGCGGATCCAAAAGCGAAATGGATATCATCGTGGAATGCGTTAGTGGGCCATCTGGCCTACAGTGCATGAATTCGACCGATTCACCGAGTTTCCTTCAAATTCCGCTTGACAATAGGTAGGACATTTATTCTAGTCCAGACAATGGGAAAGACATGATCGCAACGGCCGGGTTCCACCAGCGGGACAAGTGGATAACATGGTTGGCGGCAGTAAGGGTCAGGCCCACTCCGCCCGCCCGAGGGGACAAAATCATCACATCAAATCCGCTTCGTTGCTGAAAATCGTCCACTTTTTGCTTGCGTAGGTCACCAGATACCTGACCGTTTATCACTAGCGGTGAGGTAAGTGGGAAAAGTTTGGTAGAAGTTGAGACTCAATCTGCTGCTGACCACTGAATCCATATCAAATATCATTTCAGCTCCTACACTCTTCCTTATCACGGGTGATTCACCCTGGGGTTCAGGCATGATCAGCGTCTCGCGAAACCTTGCCCAAGGCTCAGCGATGATGACTTCCGCCTTAGCCCAAGCATCCACTGTCTCGTACGCTTCGCAGAAGGCAAGGGGATTGGTATACTACTTGAATCTATTATCAACCTCTGTAAGATTGAGAAGAATCTTGCGGCACTTCAGCCAAAAGTCTGCTCCGACAATGAGAGCCCACAAAACGACTGCCGCTGTGACCACGAGCAGTGGGAGCGGGCTATCGTGGGGCCGGACTAGTACAGCTGCTGCATCGCCAGCCCTTCGCAAGACCCGAGGCAGTCGGGCAGCCAAGCAGGAACGGCAAGAGCCACGGTCGAAAAAGCATACAACGCGTTGACGGCCTAGTCAAGAGTGAACGACCGTCTTCGTCCGTTCCATGCGATAGAACACAGTCAGGCCACTTCTGCCTAGATACAAGAAAGAAGGAGATCCACTGTGATCCCGAAACAATCTGAAATAGAGCTTCCCTTACTGCGCGCGCTAGGTCAACTGGGCGGACAAGCGCGAGCAAGCAGGGTGTACCCGCTCGTAATAGCCAGTTTCCCGGATCTCACCGAACAAGACCTGGCAGAGAAGATACCCTCGGGCGGAAACAAGATGACTAACCGCATTCAGTGGGTTCGCCAGCACCTGATCTGGAATGGGTTTATGTCCAACCCGGCACATGGGCAATGGGCCATAACCGATAAGGGTAGACAACGCGTGGCCGATGCCGATAGTGCGATGCCTGTACCTCACCCCCCCACCGAACTCCCCGACCTGGTTCAACTCCACGAAGACTACGAAGAGGCATTCAGACGAAAACTTCTTCAATCTCTACTGGATCTGACACCGGCCGAGTTTGAGAGGTTCGCCAACGAATTGCTGAGAGCATATGGCTTCATTGATCTCCACGTGACTGGGAAGAGCAGCGACGGCGGTGTCGATGGCCACGGAAGACTGAGAGTTGGTCTGGCTACGATGAGGGTGGCCTTCCAGTGCAAGCGATGGCAAGGCAATGTTGGCGGACCTGATATAAATGCCTTTAGAGGCGCTGTCCAAGGTGAATACGAACAGGGAGTATTCTTCACGACATCCGATTTCACCAAGGCAGCAAAAGACCTATCGATCAAGAAGGGTGCCGTACCGATAGTCCTTCTAAACGGCAGAAGCATTGTGGACCTTATGATGGAGAAAGAATTTGGGGTCAAGAAACGGCCGCTTGAACTATACTTCGAGGATATTCGGTCGGTGCTTGAGGCAGGCGAGAGGACGCAGTAAGCAAAGGGAAATCTGCGCTAACGGCAACGATAGGTTGATGGAGGTGCGGACAGCAACCTGGTGCTAGAAACCCAATGGAGCGTGGGCTGATCCATGGAAGCAGTGAACTTGAGCAGATTCCTACGTCATGTCGGATGCCCAGTGCAGTACTTATACGACGATACATTTGCGTCAACCGGACGCCAAACAAATGGGGCTCAATCCAAATTCGCGGTTATTGAGCACGCAGATCGGCGGTTCCGGCTGATGCTTTCTGCCAACCCAAAGTCTCGTAACGTATTTGCAGTCGTGTGGGACCCTTTTGGCAGCTATCAACTGTGGCTTAGGCACTGGAATGATGCCTCTAATCAGCTGGTGGCCAGAAAGGATGTCACAGACTTGAGAGAATCTTTGGATGAGGGGTCCAGAGGTAGGGTTCGGTGTTTCCGTTGCGGACGGTTTGTAACCCTTGACTCTGAAGCAAGAGAGCGACTGTTCTCACATGGCATCTCTTGCGATAACTGCTGGCCGTTCGTACAACATCTGGCAAACGCTGAGCGTCGAAGTCACCGTGTAAGGTAAAAGAGCGTACCGGGCGCCCCTTACAGATGCGACACCGTTGGAGGATGTTCGATTGGTCAGCGTTCCACTTTTCTTTGGAGTGATGTTAGCGAACCTGCGCGCTGTCTTCCGTCAAATCCCAACTTAACCTTGGACGAATTCCTGCCCCTAACAAACTGCGCCATTCGATGTAAATACAGATCTGTCGGTGCTTTAAGGACAATGGCTGTTGCCAATTCCAGTAGAACAGAGGGTCCGTATCTTTCCATATCGGCACCAATTCAGTCCAACGCATGTCCGCAAAGAAGACAACGGGTTGAACCCGACAATAGAAGAGGTTTGGTTTACTCGCTGCTTCCCGGTATCCGGACTGCTCTAGGATTTGTCCGTTCTTCATCATTTTGGCGTAGACTCGGGAATAGATGGGCCGGCCGAACCTATCGCCGGGTTCCATAGCTCACCATCGCCTTTCCTGCACCGGTGCACATCAAGTAGTTACCATCAAAGTCTTCAAAATGCTCACAGGCAGCGCAATCCGAAAATAGGTTGGCCCTGCCCGTTCCAGACATCCCAAGAGGTGATATGGATGGCTTTGGGCACGGCACAGGCTGAACACCTAGCAGACGGTAGCGTTCACCGTAGCGCTCCACTGCACTGCAGCGGGGGCACTTGGCAGGCGATCAACACACACGCTCCAGCATAGACCACGCAAAACCTCAGTAGCCTCAACTTCTAGCCACGGAGTAGTTGAATCCAAGAATCGCGCCTTCATGTCTTCAGATGTCTTCAACTGAACATACTCGCACAAAACCACGGCTGAGCTTGCGTTAATGGCATCGGCAATCTTGACCCTGACTTGACAGTGCTCTTCCGTCTCTCCCGCCGAGAAGTCGCAAGCACGTACCTGGTCCTGAAGATGAGCGAAATGTGCGCGCCGAATCCGTCCTCTCCTGAGCATCACTTTGTCACCGCAGTCTGGGCATCTGTAACTCCCGTGGCGATCGCAGGTGTCAAGACGCACCTCAGCTCCGTTGTCATCTATGGCGTAGGGTACGGCCCGTCGCCCACACGGTCTACCGCCTGTGGCACTGCATAAACCGTAATGCCCCCCTTTCCCGCTCCCATAAGAAAGTGGTAGCGTTCTTGCCTTTCCTCAAAGTGGTCAGTTCGCCGCTCAAGCCCTGATCAGAAGTAGACCCCAGGGAATGGCCCTTCTTGACCGAAACAAGGTCATCGGGACTCCAGGCGAATCTGGCGTTACGAGCCTGATTCATCGTTGAACCCTAACACCGGCGCATCAAACATAGAGACAGTAATCAGTGAATCCATTTCTACTCCCTCTCAAACTCATGCACCTTGAACTTCAGCGTCCGACAATTCTCGCCAACTGTCCTTACCACATGGTCGGGAACACCTGCGGGAACCTTCACACTGATCTCCAAAGTCACCTCAACGTCGGAACCCGTTAGTTTCGTGAAGTGCTGGACTACCTCGTCCGCAATCGTCGCCACATCCCGCGACAAACGTAATGGGTCAAGTTTCGTGGTGGCGTAGAATCGCCTCGGTTTGGGCTCTTCCGGGGGGATCGGTTGCACGCCCGGAGCCTTATCGCCTTGACCTGGGCCGGGCTCAGGGGGTGCCGGAATCTTGAGTTCGCCGGGTTTCTCCGGTGGCTTTACATTTTCGTCATCCTTTCGCATCTGGGCCCAAGCCGCATCGGGCTTAACCAGTACGCTGCGTCCATCCATGATCACGCCGGTATTCTGTCCCGCCCTTAGGCCGAGGTATCGATCCTGCTCCTCATCAAACGCTTCTGCGTAGGCGAAATTCTCATACCAAGTCAGCTGGCAGACTCCATCCTGCACCGCCTTCAGCAAAACGTCTACATCTCTCAGACGCGGTAGATAGCTGTACGAAGCCATGTACTCCCATAGCTTCTTCAATCCAACGTGCGGGACATCTTTCCAGACATATCGATCCAGCTCAATCCGAAGACTGGTTGCTGAATAGGCTGTAATCAGGCCTGTCCCTCTAAGACGCCTGCTTGCCTTCACAGCCATGGGGTCGTTTCCTTGGAGCCTACTCTCTTCCCATTCGACGTCACCCTTGGGGTCAGGCTGTATCGGCGACAGTAGCCAACAGTAGGTCTCGTTGAGCCGAATAGAAACGGTCTCGTTTGCCTCGTTCTGTTTAGTCTCGGCCTGCTTCCTTTGAGTCGTGTTTAGGTTCAGCCTCTCTTCGTCGACGAGGATGGATTTCCACGCCAAATACTGAGCTGCTGCGCTTTCTAGGTTGCCCAGACTCTTCTTGTCAGGGGCCAGGAACACCAGCATGTTCCTGTACAATCGAGAGGATAGCCCTCTGTTGTTTAGGACCGACTCTGCCTGGACAAGGGCAGGAGTACCGACATCCTTCGAGCTATGGGCATATTCTGGGCTCAGAATAACTAGCCTTGCTGTCATCTCATCAATCACATCGGCGCTACTCTCAGGCACAACGTGAACCGCCGCGAAATCGCCCTTGCTGCCGTAACTTCGAAGGCGCTTCTTCACTTCGTCCAGAATGTCTTCGCGGTTCAGGGCCTCCGCCCTGTCCTGGGCAAGGCGCGTCACGCTTGGCTGAGTCGAGAACCAGTAGCGGCTGCCGTCCACATACAAGTGTGTGGCGTGATCTGTTAGCCTCCGCAAAGCATCGCCGAATATGGCGGCGTTCTCGCCGGGCTGGACGCACCCCAACTTGACGCTGCGCTCATCGATACCAGGGTTGGGGGCCTTTGAGGTGGGTGCCGAACCCATGTATATCGTGCGAGCCACACGCCGACAGGCAGAGTATCGCCCCTGGTTGGGATTGTCCCTGTCCAGGGACAAAGGCAGCGACTGAGGGCCGTCCACGTCCTTGTCTATGACGGACTGCCAGCTGTCGTCGAGGTATTTGGTGAGTTCCGAGTGTACCGGGGGGGCGTCCACAGGAACAGTACCCGGCATTATCATGAGACTGCTGTCGTTTCGTTCCCACAGCGCATGGATGACAGCAGCCATTAGTCGGAGCACTCCCCTGGTCCGCTGAAACTTGTCTACGGTCGACCACGCGCCATACAGCCGGTCGAACAGCTCGGGGTGAATCGGGTAGGCCATCTCCAGGCGTCTCGCGTAGTCGCCTTCGCGGCAACCGGACGGAAACTCCTGGCTCTGCTCGCGATACATCTGTCCAAACGCAGAAACTACCGCGTTGCGGGCAGCAAACTTATGCGGTTCGGCAATGGGCTCGAAAAGCCGTCTCCTAACAATCTCGAATCCCTCGTCGGCACTAGCAGGACGCCATGACAATTCCATCCTGCCAAAAGTGTTCCTTATCCTCTGGAGGGCCTCCCTGCCGCCTTCGCCCCCAATTTCCACGTCAGACGCGGGAATACTTGCGACCAATAGAGTATCCTTTGCCTGCCTGGCGGCTTCCGTTATGGCTTGGGCAAAGGTCATGTTAGCGTCAAACGATCCTGCGGGAAGGCTCCCCCCCGTGTGGTAAAGCTGGCGGACGAAAGCTATCCACTCATCTATCAGCACCAAACAGGGACCAAAGCGGGTGAACAACTGGCGCAACGCATCGGACCCAGGGCTCACCCCCTGAGCGTCAGCGTTCTTTACCAGTTCAAAGCCCTCCGCCCCTCCAAGCTGCCACGCCAACTCACCCCAAAGGGTATTCACCTGCCCGCCGGGAATGTACCGCAGCGGTTGGCCCGGAGAGAGCGCAGTCCCAACCAGCACAGCCCGACGAACCGCAATCGGCTTACTGACACCTACTTCGACCATGAGGCTATCAACACCAAGTAGTTCGGAGGAAGACACGTCGGAAAACAGGTGATACAAAGCTAACATCGAGTGCGTCTTGCCACCGCCGAAGTTAGTCTGCAACTCGACGACAGGGTCTCCGCCTTCTCCCGAAAGCCGTAACAGCGCGTTAACCAGAAGCCGTCTGAGCCCTTCTGTTAAGAAAGTTCTCTGGAAGAACTCTCTGGGGTCCCTGTACTCGCCGGCTCCTTCACCGCGGTGAACTTGGGATAGATCCGCAACGAACTCCGCTTGTTGGTACCTGCCTGAGGCCACATCCCGGTGCGGAGTGACGACTTCCCGCCAAGGCTTAAGGCCAGACATAGGTTGTCCCTCTGTGGGAATAAATGAAGCCTGCCTTGCCTTCCTTCTCGCTTCTTCATCGTACTTAACCCGAAGAAGCTCTTGCTTCATCCCGTCAACTACCCGGGCTTCCTTAGCCGACACAGCTGAAAGAAGGCGAGACATGCTGTCTAGCGCCCTGTAGGCGTCATCAGAGGAAAACGACTGCTGGTGCGCCCAGCGGTTGCGGACTTCGCGCAACTCGCTGACGAGACTTCTCTCAGAAAACCCCAGAATCTGCTTGAACACGTCGTTCCATTGGTTCCACATGATCACCAAGAGGCCGTGGGAATCCAGGGCTGGCTCGTCTCCCCGGTCCACCCAATCAGCGTCTTTCCGAAGGGCTTTCAGTGCCTCTTGTGTCCAGGAAGCCCCGTAAACCGCTTCCATCTCTCGTTTCACAAAGGGTGCTAGACCGTCACGCAAGAGGTCCAAAGCCTTCCCGACGCGTTCCCTATTACTCATACTCATATTGGTTCACTCCCTAGATCAATGGACGGTCTTGCCTAGCCAGGTTGTGCTGGGGTTCGGACATTCTGGCAATATCAGACCAGGACGCAACAAGAGCGTTGTACCCGTAACCTTCCGATGCCCACCCTTTGCGCTCGCAGATGGAATACAGGCGGTAGGCGAGGTCACGAGCGGAATCCGCCAGGCCGCCAAGCCTCTTCGTCATCTCACCGGCCGCTTGGTCTCCTCCAGACTGGTGGGCTCGCACCAATTGCTGCACTGCCTCCCAGACTGTCACACGGCCGCCTGTAGCGGGATCCCAATCCTGTTTCATCTCTTCAGGCTTTAGTAGTCGAACTTTTCCCTCGCGGGCAACTAGAATCCCGTCTTGGTCTAGTCCCTGAACTGATGTGTTTTTCGCCTTGGACAAAGTCTCCGCTTGACCAAACGGGCCTTCACCCGTGCCGAACTGCTCAAACCACGCCACGGCCCAGCGAGTATCCGGGTCGTAGTCGCCTTCCTGCTCGGTGAAATACTCATCTAGCACCTGGTTGATGAGAGCAAGCGCAGTGCGCACTCTCATGGCAGTCCCATCTGCCTCGATCACCTTGGAGTAACGAGAAAAGATTGCCATGCCGGGGCCGATAGATGCTTGGGCCAGGTCAACAGGGGCGATGTTTCCCTGTTGTAGTCTTCTGAGTGCTTCAGGCAATCCTCGTTTCAGGGAATTCAGGAAATCTCGCCTCGTTGTCGGAGAAGCAGCTGGAAGTCTGGGGCGACATACTAGCACAATGGATGAAGCTAGGGCGTTTGCTCCTGAGGCTACAGGTCTTGTGGAGCGCTCGGTGCGCATGGGCCAGGTGCCGGTGATCGTGAAACCTGCTTTGATGAGCCCTTCAAGCATCGTTTCCCAACCTGTTGAGACCGCAACTGCCGAACCAGGTCTGTCATCTTCGTCGCTCGTCGCTTCCGCCTGCTTGAAAGCATAGTACACGGTCATCGGATAACCGGAACACTGAACCTCGCGAATCCTCCTGAAGGCTTCGCCTAACCCATGCTCAAAGAAGTCCCTCGCTATGTTGCTGTTTCCGCCGAAACGATAGGGCGTGGCCACAAGTTCTTCCTTCTTAGGCACCAATAGGGTGCTGAATAGGAGTGGAAACACTTCGGCAAGAGGACGCCTTAACCACACATAGAAGAAGTCAGATAGGTCTGCGTACCCTATGTTGTCATAGTACGGCGGATCTGTGGAGGTAATCGCGTCCCGCGCAGTCAGCTGAGTAGCATCAACTTGAGCGACCCACCCGTTCGGACTCGCACGTAACGCGGTAACAACCTTCCAGATCCAGTCGATACACGCCCCTACCCAGTTCCCACACGAATCGCTGAAAGGATTGGCCTCCGCATAATCCCAAACCATTGGTAGGGCTTGTCTAGCGAAGGTGTTCCGAGTCGCTTCAACCGATACTCTCCAACTCGCAAGGCTTGACCACGCATCCGCTGCGCGGTCTACTGCCAACGCCAAATACGTCGCCACCGCATCCGCATACGCCTCCGCACCTCTGCCTCCGTCTTCCAGGCCCTTACCGTCAGATGCCATGCGGGCCGCTTTCGCATCAGCTAGCACTTGTTCCCGCGCCTCCAAGACAAGGTCGCTGAAGGCAGTCAACGCTGTCGATTGACGTGCAGTAAATAAGTCCTGGTGTTTGTTCATGCCATAGAGCTGGACTCGAAACCCGAGTGCCTGCTCCGGAAGGTCTGTATCTGGCGCATCATTTGGGCGCGCACAAGAAGCAGTTGTCTCCTGACCATGGTCAGGAGAAACATAGACTCTACCACGCGGGCCTTCCGCAACAATCGCCATCAACCTCGCACCCATTCTACCAGCCTTACCCTCTGCTCTGATGTACTCAAAGGGGATAGGCACATCAGAGAGAAGGCATCTGCCCCCGCGACGGTTGACGGTGCCGTCCGGGGGTATCCCATCCCCTGTTCGCACCTCAAATCTATAGGTGTTGGTTTGTCTGTCGATTGTGGGTTCGACCCACGCCTTTCTCCCACTCCTCGTCGACAACGCAAACGACCTTACTAAAGGCACATGAGCCCCTTCGCAAGCAGGGTTAGGGCTTGCCACCGTCCTTGCCCAAAGCCATGCAATCACCGTGGCTTCTCCGCCGCCTTGCTCTTCCGGCAAGCGGACCTTCGGATACAGATAGCCAATCCGCTTCTGGGCCTCATCCCGCATCCACTTACCGTAATACCGAATGTCCTCAGCGAGACCCTGAGCGCCTTGGTACTCACCTGTGAGAGTGTTGTTCTGCCCGTCGGGACGTACCGGAGGCAACCCGGCGAACTTCGGCGGTATCTCAATAAGCGCCTTGGTGATAAGAACCGCTACGGGGTTGAGATCGCTGGCGTGCGCCTCTAGGCCAAGGCGCTGGGCCTCAAGTGGAATAGAACCGCCTCCGCAGAACGGATCCAACACGGGGGGAGGATTCGGTCCAGCGCTCTTGAGAATCTCTGCCCTTGCCTTCGCCAACACGGTCTCGTTGTTGACGTTCTCCCACTTCACAAGGTCTTCAATTATTCCAAAGAGGCGCTCGCGTTCCTTCTCTTGTTCCATTTCGGTCCTGAAGATCTCAGGATGGGCCGAAGGGTCATCTACCAGTTGTGCAAACAAAACGGCTCGACACGCGGCCAGCGGCCGTCTCGCCCACCACAGGTGCAAGGTGCTTGGGTGACCGTGCCGAATCGACTTTTCCCTTGCCGACTCGTAGTTTACCTTCTCAAGAGGCAGAGCCACCTCTATCAGTTTCTTCTTCGGTTCAGTCAAAAGAATCCGGCTCCTCTCCCCTTGACCACAGGTCATCCCAGTTGTAGTTCACGCTAGTGACGCCAAAGTCGGGTTCCCGCGCGAACGGTTCACGTACATACCTCACTTCACAAGCCGAATCTAGGCCAACCTTCACCAAGGCCAAGACAAACTCCTCGGGCTTATTGAGCGCAGTTAGGATCTCGTTCTTGGTGACCGTCACGGTAGCCGCCCCCGCAATCCGGCCCTTTACTTCGATGAAACGCAGACGGCCTTTGTCCGAGACCCTGGACTCTATGTCGTAACCACACTTGGAAACGCTGACGTCACTTGGCTCATGGCCGAGCCTAGTCTCGGCACCCATGACGGCGTCCATCGCTAGCTTCTCGATTCGTTGGGTCTCTAGGGCCCTATCACCCGGGCTGTCACTCCTGCCCTCCAGCTTATCCAGCAGACCTTTAGGAATCACGAGAACTTGCCCAAGAATGACCGGTGGCAATGGCGCTAGATTGCGCTCATGCTCCAGCTCCCGTAACCGTTTCTCTAACCTCGCCTGGAGTTCATCAGCCCTTTGCCGTGCGCGCCCTGAATTTATCTTGGCGTTTGGCTTTCCTGCCAACTCCTGCTGTTTGAGCTCCAACGCCCGGTTATCCCAAAAGTTTATCTCCTTGGTCAGCCGATCCCTGACGGCCGAGGCAGTCTTGTCGACAAGTGCAATCCTGCGGGCTTTGATCTCCCCATAGTGTCTCGGAACGAACTCGGTCATCGCGTGGGTTACGGCTTCAGATTCCACGTTTGCGGCAGTTTCAAGGCCCGCCAAGATAGGGGCCAGCAAAGACCTTTCATTGGAGGCAGTAGGACGGTAGTTCAAATACGGGGCATACCCGGCATCACGATATTGCCCTTCCGAATCCTTCTCCACGAAATGCAGCCTTCGCGAAACCAGCAGAGGCTCGCCCGAAGACGTCATTCTGCCGTCAGTAATCGAGTGCTCTAAGTAGAGAAGCCATCTGGGTGAGTCGCCAGGGTCAGTGTCATCCACCAGTATCCCGCCCTGCTTAAGAAGGGACCTGTATCGCTCCATCACGAGGTCGATAGTGACGTCCAGCAGGGGATGACCGGGACAAATCAGGGTAGCCCGCGGCTTGCCGCCGACAGCGATCAGGCCTTTCTCAAAGCACACTCGTTCGTACCTGAGGACAATGGGCTCCCCGAGTCCTATCTGTCTGTCTCGGGCCCGAATCACCACAGGCACATAGTTAATCTCGTATCGCTTAGGCTCTCTTTCCCTGATGGTACCGCCAAGGCTACTGAACGCTTTGAGGAAGAACGATTCGACAAAGTGCGGCTGCAGCCGCCTTGCCTCGGCCCTTTCCATATCTTCGCGAATGCGGTGGATCTGAGTTGCATCCATGCTGTTTTCGGCCAAAGCGTGTTCGTCGATAAGCCCTCGCAGGCGATCGTGGTCTAGAGCCGTTTTCACTGCTTCAGTTAGGCGGGCCTTGACTTCCGGAAGGTCCCCGTACCGGATAGCGTCGAGCAGCAACATCCGTAGTTCGGCCCCGGTAATGGCCTTTCCCAAGACATCGAAGACACTGCCGCCAAGAGCCACTCGTTCTACCTCTAGCTTCCTTAGGAGAGTCAGGTAGACGTCACCTTCCCTAGTCTCCTTGGCGACTAAGTTCCAGAGGTGGCACACTTCTGTCTGGCCGATCCTGTGAATACGGCCGAACCGCTGCTCAATTCGGTTTGGGTTCCAGGGTAGATCATAATTCACCATTAGGTGGGCTCTCTGGAGGTTGATACCTTCACCTGCCGCATCTGTAGCCACCAATACGTGAGTGTCCGGATCCTGGGTAAACACCTCTTGAGCCTTCTCCCGCTCTTCTCTGCCCATGCCACCGTGTATCGCCAAGACCGCTTCGTTGCAGCCTATCAGGCTCCGAATCCTCTGCAACAGGTAGTTCAGGGTATCTCTGTGCTCCGTGAAGATGATCAGTTTTCGCCTGTGGCCAGCTGCATCAAACATGGCCTCTCTGCCCTGAAGCAGCTTGGATAGCTCATCCCACTTCTTGTCGGTACCACCGGCGCGTACCTTTCTCGCCAGCTGCTCCAGCTCCAAGAGAGTACCGATCTCTGCCCGCAACTCCGCAATCGTCCTAGCGGCGGTAGCCTGGTCAACAACTGTCTCTTCAACCTCTTCAACCTCTTCGCCTGGCGCCTCATCAAGATCCTCAATCGCCTCCGAGTCAAATTCGGGGAGCCGGGCATATTCGAGCCGAGCTTCCATGCCCCGCTTTCGCAGCTGTTCCTCGCACAATCGGGACTCTAACCGCTCACGCCGCCGTCTAAGAGATTGATAGACGGCTTCGGGTGACGAGGCGAGCCTTCTTTGAAGGATGGTTAGGGCGAATCCAACCGTGCCCTTCCGCCCGTCATTCTCCAAAGCATCTGCTCTGTTGAACTCCTGGCGCACATAATCGGTAACCCTGTGGTAGAGATTCGCTTCTGCATCAGTCAACTCGTAATCCACCGTGTATGCGCGTCTCTCCGGAAAAAGGTGCGTGCCGTCGAACTTAAGCAGATCCTCCTTGACCATTCGTCGCATCAAGTCGGACACATCAACTGAATGGACGCCGTCTCGAAACCTGCCTTCAAATCGGTCGCCGTCCAACAGGGCCATGAAAAGCTGGAAATCCTCTTCCTTCCCGTTATGGGGAGTGGCAGTCATAAGAAGAAAGTGTCTTGTAATGGTAGAGAGCAGCCGCCCCAGTTTGTATCGTTTGGTTTCCTTGATTTCTCCTCCGAAAAAAGAAGCCGACATCTTGTGGGCCTCGTCGCATATAACAAGATCCCAGTCGGAATTCGCCAATCTTGCCTGGAGCTCTTCATCTCGGGCCAACTTATCCAGCCTGGCAATAACCAGCGGGGCCTGGTTCAAAAAGCCCCCCGATGTAGCATTTTGAATCAGTTCGTTTGTGAGTATCTGAAACGGCGCCTGGAAGCGCTGGTAAAGCTCTTTCTGCCATTGACTGGCAAGGCTTCCCGGGCAGACCACAAGACATCGTTTCACATCACCGCGAATGATGAGTTCCTTGACCAAGAGCCCGGCCATAATCGTCTTTCCAGATCCGGGGTCATCCGCTAGAAGAAACCTCAACGGCTGCCTCGTTAGCATCTCCCCGTAAACCGCGGTTATCTGGTGAGGCAGTGGCTCTATCATCGACGCGTGCACGGCAAGCATAGGGTCAAACAAATGCGCTAGACGGATCCTCATGGCTTCGGAGACTAGCCTCAAAGACTCGCCGTCAACATCCAGGTTCCACCCAAGTCCGGGCGTTACGATGTCTAGAGACTCTTCCTTGTCTCGGAAAAGGATCTGATTATGAACCCGTCCACTCTGGTCTTTGTATACGACCTCAAGTGTGGCATCTCCGTACCACTTGGTTTCCACAACCGTGGCTAATCCATTGGTGACTAGCCCGCGGACTGTGGCCCCCGGTATCAACTGTTCGAGTCGAGCCATGGCGCTGAATGCTCCTATTGCACATTGTGTAAATTGAGACGATTGACCGCTTTGTATATCGGAATAGCAGACTACGTGTAGAATCCCCTAGTGTATTGGATGGAATGGAGGCGATTACCTGCTTACCTACCAACCCGAGGGAAAACCCCACCCCCTTAGTACGGTTTGGATACCTGGATATCGGTCATGGGGAAGTGGGTAACGTCTCTGGTAGCTAGCACAGCACCTGTATCCTTTGCCGTTGCTGCGATTAGTGCATCCGGTATTGCGACGCCTTGGCTTTTGCCCCACTGTCGTACGTAATCGGCCGCCTGCGCGGCGATACTCACGCTTACTGGGAACGGGTCCATCAAGCTCAACAGCGCTAGGATGGCATCTTTCTGTCTGCCTTCCGCGCTCAGCCCAGATAAGAGCTCAGTAAGAGTTATCACCGAGTAGACCAGTCTCACGTCTGGGCCTTTGACTATTTCAGTCAACCAGAGTTTTGCGGGCCCGTGCCCCCTTAAATGATCGATCATCACGCAAGTATCAAGGAGCAGTGGCGCTCGACGGCTGTCCACGGTCTCACGGTCACTTCTTGACCAATCCTCCAACTTCACTAGCCGATGCCCCCTTCTGGACAACCCCTATCGGCATCGTCGTAGGGTCTTTTCCACTGGTCCCTCATGCTGCGCGCAAGCACCACCCCGTCATGTTCTTTCCACTCACTAACAGCGCCAAAGGTGTCTCGGAGAACGTTCAACCTGTGCTCACTTTCGTTACCCGCGAGGTACAACGACACCGCGTCGCGGACAACATCAGCCATGGAAACCGACCTCGACTTGGCAATTGCCTCAAGCCGTGCCTTCTGATCAGCGGTCAGGTATATCTGAGTCCTTAGCATGGGCCTATCCCCTCCCGAATCGGTGTATACATCAAGAGTATACGACACGTCTATTACGCCTACAACTCACACCACCGTGGGTTCCGCAAGCCAGCATAGCCAACCTACACCTGATCACCCCAGGTACGAAAGCCTCTCTGCAACTCACTTTGCTTTCCCTATCAGGGGCATCATGTCTACTGCCTCGCCATGATGTAGGCACCAAATGAGTGCAAGTCACCTCTTCCCCATCAGTTCCTTAACCAAATCATCCACCACCAGGCCCCCCAGACCATCACCCACGCCCGCACGATCCTTAGCAGGCCTTGACCGTTTCGCTGCTTTGCGCTCTACGATCCCCAGATCCACCAACGTGTTCAGCGTTGCCTGCCTAAACCTAGGCGGGACCGCCGATGATTCCATCAACTCAATGTCGCATGGCTGGATTGACTCCATCTCCGCCACAAAGCCGGCGACATCCTCAGCGTAGGCCACAGAACTCATGCCGGTGGATACCAGGAACTCCCGAGCCTTCTTGGCATCATGAGCCAGTTCCGCCCTAAGCGCTTTAGCGTCCGGTTTCGGATCATAGTGATCCGGACGGCGCTTCGGTGAAGCGTACAGAGTGTGCAGCAAACAGGGCCAGCCCCCCGTGGACCCCCTGACAGAGTTTACAGTCGATGTCCCGCCTAGAAAGCCTTCGTCCCTAAGCATCATCTCTAGAGCGTGGGGCTCCCACTTGCGTGCAACAACCGGCTGCCCTACAACGCCAAGTATTTTGTCCCTGTCGGCTTGAGGCAATAGGTACCACTGAAGGATCTCTTGGGGCTGGAACGTCACAACAACAACCACTGGCCTCTTTGGAGATCGCTCCAGCAAAACCCGGTGAATGCCAGAAACCGTATCGGGCAAACTCTCGGGGAACCGCATCAACTGGCTGGCTGGAATCATGGCAACCGTCCATGGGCCTCGTGACGCTAGCCTGCCCCTCAACCAGGTCTGCAAACTCACAAGCGTGGCGCTGTTAGGCGTAGTGATGTACACTTCCTGCCTATCCCTATCAGTCTCTTCTGCGAAAAGGTCGGTGAGACACTCTTTTGCGTAATCCATCCCCAAAGCAGAGGAGCCGAACACGAAACTAATCTTGTTTTTCTTGAGAGTCGCCTCTTGGGCGAGGGTAAGAGCATGCCAGCCTTCTGTGTTTCGAAACATCTGTCTACGGTCTAGGGCAACCTCAAAAGATGGGGGATCTTTCCTACCATGTACCCGAAGCCTTTCCTCGATCTCCGACTTGGACCCCAAAGCGGTCACTATGTTTGCATTGCGTAACCTGTAGCCTCGGTCGGTCTTCACTAGAATCCCCAGGCCAATCAGCTCATCTAGGAGAGCGCGGCACTCTTCTTCTTTTATGGTCAGGAACGCAGCAGGCCACGCCCGCCGAGCTTCATGGAGACTCTCCTCAACGCTGAACTCCTGCCGGTATCCGTCTTGGATACTGCGCTGAGCATCGATGATCGCGTAAGCCAGCACCGCATACCTATCATCCAGGTCAAGCGTCCACTCAAAACGCTCCCTCATCCTTCCGCGAATCTCCTGATTCCTAAAGACCATCTCCACGGTCTCAAGGGTGATGGTGTAAGGTCGCGGGTTATTGGCTGCCATTTTTACTATTTCGGAGCAAAAGAGCTGCACCAAGGCCGGATGGCTGTTGGTGTACGCTAGAATCCGATAGACGGGATTGTCATCATCAAACCGAAATCCCAACGCCGACAAAGGCTCTTTGATCAGCCGGATGGCGTCTCTCGGCTCCAACGGGCCCATGACCATGGGAGCCTCGAAATGGGCGAATGGGTGGTTGGGGATCGTGCTATATTTCTGCACGCTGTGGAGGCCCGAGAACACCACCTTGAACCGGCGCTCGGTGGAATCCATCAGTGTCTTCATCTGCTGAACGACAGTGAAAGGGGCCACGCCGCTGCCATCGGCCTTCAGAAAGTCGTCAGCCTCATCTAGCAACACCCATATCCTGAGGTCCGGCTTCTCGGCCATCTGAGCGCTTACTGCGGACGCGATTTCATCCGCCTCTGCCCTGGGGCTCACTGGAAGGCCCACTTCACTTAGCCCCCGGGCAATGTGTTTCCACACAGACCAGGGAGACTTCTCTGCGCCAGGTTTGCCCACTTGCTTGATGTCTTTGTAAACTACGTACTGGTTGAACCCGGGCCTGTGGGATCTCCTGGCAAACTCCCGAAGAGCCGCCGATTTCCCTAGCTGTCGTCCCCCATAGATGACCGCGCTCCCCAGAGGGTGTTCGATCTGCTGAATAACCCTTTCCCTGCCTTTGAACATCTCTTGAGGCACGATTGGTCCCGAGAATGAGTATGGATTGGCGTATCCCCAAAGCATCGCACAGGATACGCAGGCATGCAGCCGATTAGTGTATTGGCCCGCCAGGAAGTGGATGAGAACGTCATCAACAACGAGAGCTGTGAGCATGTTCTCCCGGCAAAGGTTGGCCCAATCACTGCGCCATTTGCGCGTCAACTGGCCAACGTACAAGACGAGCGGGTTCCTAACCCCCAGTTGCTTGAGTATTCCCGCTAATGTCTCGGGGTCAGGGCGTTCCCATACAACAACCACATCACACGTGCCGTTAAGAGCCGAACCAAACTGGGGAAGCGGGCTGTTCTGATCCAGTCCGATCTTCACCTTGAAATACTGGTAGTCCTCGCCGCCCTTAACCGACTGGATGGCGCCGACATCGAGAAACCCGAGATAGGCCATAAGGACTGTAACGTCGTGGTGCAGGTTCTTCCGGTCCCTGGCCTTGGTTCTTGGCCGCATCCTGATGTAGTCCAGGGCGTCCAAGGCGCTCTTGACCTCAGCTAGGCGAACGCTGAGTAACCCGCCGGTGACAATGCCTGCAACTGACTGGCGACCCAACAAAGCCTTTCTTACTGTCTGCTTCCTTTCTCTAGCGTCTCTACCGAGTCCCTCGCTGAGGGGTTCCCAGACGCTCAAGAACAACTTAGCCCAATCCTCGCGCCTCTCCTGACCTTCTTCCGTCTGCACAACACCTGTCCTCAAGACGTCCTCGGCGCGCCCTATGAACTCATCTGCCAAGGCAGTGTCGTCTCCCTCTAGTGCCTCTGCCGCCCTTTTGGCATATCGCTCGGCTGCAGCCGTGATAGCGTCTTCTCGGCTTTCTCGGATCTGGGCATTGAGATCCTCCAGATGCTCTCCAAGCGCTTTGGCCCTCACGCTGCGACGTCTAGTCAAGTCCTGGTGCCACTCGTCGACCTCCGCAAGCAGGCGATTGATTCGCAGATCCTTGCTGTTCTCTTCGATAGACAGCACAACCGCATCGAAGTCGGATTTATCTCGCTCAGAGAGAGTGCTGTCGATGGTAGCCTCTTCAATGGCGGACCTGAAAGAGGTAAGCCGATCGGCCAGTTGTCTTCGGGCGTTCTGCAGCATTTCTTCGATTCTGGCCCTAACCTCGACGGATTCCGACGGTTGTGTGCGTTCCATGTACTCCAAGACTCGGAACGCTCCAAAGAAGTCATTGCATTCAGCCTTGAGAAGCGCGGCCAGACGCCAAGAGAAGCACCCGTCAAGTGCGTCGGCAAGCATGCTCGCTTGCTCGGCTGTAAGTCGCTCTGGCAAGGGATCCTCGGGGGTGATAGGGATCTCCTCTAGACGCAGCAAGGGCGACTGGAACTCCACGGGCCACGGATGACTTGGCGGTATGTAGCCTCCTTCTAAAGTGGTCGCCGTTCTTTCGACTGCTGCACTAAGCCCACTAGCCAACGCTTGGGCGCGCTTGCTGCCTGAGAACGGTATGGCTCTTTCCCCTGCCATGCTGGCCGCAAGGTTCAAAGCGAACAGCCGCAGTCTCGTCCTGTTGGCATCTTCTACCTCGTGATTGGAGACTGTCTGTGATGCGTCTCTGTACGCGTGACAAATGGCGCTTGCCTCAGAAATACGTCTATAGATGCTGCTCCTTGGTCGGCCGTCAATGGTCACTCCCGATTTTCCCACACGCCTAAGCGCTTCAGCGAGCATCTCGCCATACTTGGCGTCCGAGGAAGGAACCAGCCCTATCCTGTCGTCTATGACGGCCGGGTCAGCGCCGTGGCTAATCGCCTCCATCACGCTTCCAAGAGGTCCATTCTCTGATGCCAAATACCTTAACGCCAACGTTGCTGGGTGGAAATCCAGACGAGAAGTTCTGGCTTGGGCAAGCCATTTCTCTGCAGCCCTTCGCACTTCTTTGAGCCGTTCGCCGGTGGCAGAGGAATCGGAGCGTCCGGTCAATCTCTTCAAGTTCATCCAGGCGTACGTCGCCGCGAACTCCGATAGCATTCCAACGGTGCCCGCCAGGGGAATGTCTGCCCTAGCCGCCTGCTGAAGCCAACTTTGAGCCCCTGTGACCTGCTCAAATAGGGCGGCGGACACTGAGGCTCCGGCCACTAGCATGGCCGCTTCTTGCTTGGACATTCCGCAGTTCTCTAGGTCTTCAAGGGGGCTTGGGTGACGCTGATATGCCTTTCCCAATTCCACCACCGTATCGAAGGTACCGTCACCATCGGAAAGGGAGCCAACCCAAGGCTGAAGGGCACATGCGAACAACACGTCGTTTATTATCCTTGGACTTGCCCCCGCTTCATTGTTGATGCCGTACGACAGCCAATATGCTTCCGGCAATTGCCCTTGGGCATAGCACTCCCATACCTTGTGTTCGCGTTCTAGAAGATTCGAAGACGTTGCCGATTCCTCATGGACACCGTCTTCGATTGCGGGCTCGCCGGGAGGCTCCTCGAGTGACTCTTCGACTGGTGGCTCTGTGGGCTGCTCGGTTGGCTCTTCGGCTGGTTCCTCGGTTGGCTCCTCGGCTGGCTCCTCGGGTGGCTCCTCGGTTGGTTCCTCGGCCGGTTCCTCGGCTGGCTCCTCGGTTGGTTCCTCGGCTGGTTCCTCAGCAGAATCTTCAAATATTCCTTCGACATCATCACCCTGTTGAGGCTCTAGGATTTCGTCGGGTTTCGGGCCGGGGATTTCACCGATTGTGGGGGCAGCATTCTTGGCGTCGGGCTCCGTTAGGACACTCTCCGCCCGACCCTCGGTGGGCCGGGGCTCCATTTCGAACAACCCAAGGAATTCGGAGTAAATTTGGGATAAACGGTCTTCAATGCCGCTCATTCGAGAATCTTTTTGTCGTCTGTCCGATCTATTCTCAGGATGTTTTTGCCCCAGTGTCTGGTACTCGTCAAACAAGTCTCCAATCTCGCCCAGAAGGCTCAAAGCGAGGTCAACGTTCTCCTGATTGGCAAGATGGCGATCGATTGACTCTAAGTCGTGCATCTCGTGAAACCCAATCGGTTCCTTATACTTTTGCACAAACGGGTCGAATGCCCGGATTAGTTTGTTGTAGGCCAAGTACCTGGCAGTATTCTGAGTCCTCCTTTCCTCGAGCTTTCGTCTGGCCAGTTGCTGCAATGCCGGTATCCGCGCATTGAGAACGTCCCACACCGGGTCAAAAGAGCCGACGTCCTCCAGTCCCTTCAGAGCGTCGGTGAGGTTTTCAACTCGATTTGGGCTAAACCTCCAAGAGGACAAAATGGGTCACCTCGCAATGTAATAATCGGCGTTGGTGTCGGCGCCCTCATCCTATCTACTCCACCCCGTCACACAGAGTCGGACACAAACGTTTGTGCTTCGGGGGTCTCGCTGTGGAGCACCAAAAGCCCTGCGCCGGAGCGTGTTCAGGCAGCGATAGAGAAGTGGCTTGGCATTCGTCGACGCAGTCTTCATATCGAGAGGATGTTTCATCGCGGCCTATGGCAAATCCTGCCTGTCCGCGATACTCGGGAACCAGTAGGTCTGGAGTCCCTTGGTGTTGTAAGGGCAGAGGTGGCGAAGACAACTACCGGACAAAGAGGGACGCTACCTCAATATAGTCTCCACCGGTCCCATCGCCGTAACAGACCTGGAGCAACAATCCCGCCGGACCAATCCCCAAACGCCAAGTCCCCTTCATTTCGAAGGCGTTTGCCAACGGAAGGTAGAAGATCGTGCGGTAGCCGTGTCGCCACAACTGCGTCAATCGCCAGAAGGAGATGGTCTCGTGCCAGGAAACACTGGTGTCTATATCCGAGAACAAGCAGGGCCTCACCCTATCAGCCGCGTTGTGGCAGAGACGACGGCCTTCATCGGCTTTAGCGACCATGGCCCGCCTGCCGAAGCTGTGCTAGTGTCGTCATGGGAAGAATTCGAGGCAGCATTCGTGTCTCCGAAGCGAGGCAGGCTGGATTCCCCCACTCTGCTAAACAACTGTCTCGCTCAATCTGTGCGAGGTTACTTCTCCAATGGCGGAAGCAAAGCCGTAATCGTCCGGTTACCTGATGCTTCACCATGCCGTAGAGCCTGCCGGACACCCTCTCATGAGGGCGATCTGCCGGACGATATCGGCGGAAAAGGACTCATCCGCAAGCTTTACGCGTCTGCGCTTCGATCGCTGAACGATGTTGGGGGCATCTCCCTCCTTGTGACACCTGGTCTTCAACATCCGGACGTTGTGGAGTCAGTGCTTGCCTACACAGAGTCCCGACGTGAATTCGTGTACCTTATCGATTCCCCTAATACGGCGAACGTCAGAGACGTGGAGCAACTCCCGGCCAGGTACAACTCTAGTTTCGGAGCTTTGTACTATCCTTGGCTGTTGGTCCCAAGCGCTTCTCCAAAGCGAAAAGAACCGGCACTCATGCCGGTCCCGTCAACCGGACATATAGCGGGTGTTATCTGCCGCCTGGATAAGACGAGGACCCGCGGTGTCTTTGCGGCGCCGGCAGGCACCATTGCTGCCATCGAAAACACGTGGGGGGCCTCAACGGAGATCACGCCTGAGATAATGTCAGACTTGGCGTCACACAATGTGAACTGCCTCCGCCGCCTAGCAAACGGAGCGACTGCGATATGGGGGATTCGGACCACTGATGGCCAATACATGAACATCCGGCGGGGGATCACGTTCGTGGAGCGGTCGATCAAAGAAGGGCTTGGGTGGGCCATCTTCGAGGCTACTTCCCCATCGCTCTGGTCACAGCTCGAGTTACTAACCGACGATTTCCTATTTAGGCTCTACTGTGACGGAATGCTTTCCGGGAACAAGCCTTCTGATGCGTACTTCGTCAGGTGTAACGCTGAGACCAATACGGCCCTGGACGTCTCCGAGGGACGTGTCAACATGCTCGTGGGCTTGGCGCTACTGAGACCTGCCGAGTTTGAAGTGCTCAAGATCTCGCTGCAGTGTGTGCCGCCATCGTGCCCCCCGGTGGCGGACGCTTGAGGCACCCTGCGCCCAGCGGACGGGTTTCGTTGGATATCGGGCTTGCGGGCACTCGTTCGTTGGGAACGAAAAGAGGGGTCTTCGGGCGGGGCGGAACCGGACAGAATGTCCGCTCATCAGCAACAGGACCGGAAGAAATGTCACGCAGCGAAGAGGACTACCCGACAAAAAGGGGGGTCGACGGCTGGCACTGCACAAAATGTCCGCTCATCGGCAACAGGACCGGAAGAAATGTCACGCAGCGAAGAGAACTACCCGACAAGAAGGGGGGTCGACGGCTGGCACTGCACAAAATGTCTGCTCATCGGCAACAGGACCGGAAGATATGTCACGCAGCGAAGAGGACCACCGGACAAAAGAGGTAAAGCAGGCGGCCAAACAGAAAAAGGCTTAGTGCAATAGTGGCAGTAAGAAAGCCAAAGGGGGAGAGAAGAGAAACATGGCACAAGTCAAGGTCGAAGATTTGAACGCTGACGTTCAGAAGAAGCAAACACCCAAAGTAACGTGGGAGGACTATGCCCGCGCAGAAAAATTCCTTCCTCAGAATATCGGGAAACTGGTTTCAAGATTGCAGATAGTCCCTAATTGGACAGGCAAAGGTGATTGTTTTTGGTACAGGGTAGACACCCGTCAAGGGAAGGAATTCATGTTTGTTGACCCGGAAGCCGGACTGCATCAAAAAGCTTTTGACCATGCAAAACTCGCATCTCAACTATCGCGTGCCACCAAACGGGCCTACACTCACACGCACCTACCCTTTGATGGGTTCAGGTATACCGATTCGAGTCTTTCCGCCATTGCCTTCGAGGTGGACAAAACCTGCTGGCAGTTTCATCTTGAGAATTCTGAGCTTACAAGGTGCCCGAGTGGGGATACATCCTCTGCTGACAGTTCCGCTGAGACGGCAGAAGTGCGGTCACCCGATGATAAATGGGCCGCATTTGTGAAGGACTACAATCTCCACATTAGGTGCATCTCGACAGGCAAGGAAGTTCAGATAACCTTCGATGGCGAAGAGAAATATCACTACGCCGCGCCCTTCGAAAACCCGCTGATTGGCGCAGGGTTGATGAAGCGTGAGAGTGCAGGATATTTCATGAAGCCTGCGGTTGTTTGGTCACCGGACTCGAAGCGAATTCTCACGTACAAAATTGACCACAGATACGCGGGCGAGTGTTATCTGGTTCAGTCGTGCCCGTTTGACGGCAGCAAGCGGCCCAAGTTGCATCGTTACGTTTACCCTTTGCCTGGCAACGAAAACGTCCCCAAGGCTGAACCTGTCATAATCAACCTCGCACCAGATGCCAATGATGACCGCGGTTCAAAAAATGGTCCCGGCTCCAGCGAGGTCACTCAGGTCAAAGTAAAGATGGACCCAGTGCAACAGCTGTATTACGGTGCTCCTCGCTGCTGGACTCATTGGTCAACAGGCGATGACCAGCGCATCTACCTTATGCGCCGGGAACGGGGATACACCGTCAAACGGCTGTACGCAATCGATCCCCAAACGGGAGATACCCAGATACTTATCGAAGAAGAGAGCCCCACTGCGATCGAACACTATACACCGCAGGCGGTGGATGATGGCAAGTTAGTCATATGGCACTCGGAGCAGGACGGGTGGGCCCATTTGTACCTGTATGACGGGCTTACGGGCGAGATTAAGAATCAGATTACATCCGGGCCTTGGGTTGTCCGCGGGATTGACCACGTTGACGAACTTGGAAGGACAATATACTTTTCTGCCAGCGGACTAGAAGAGGGCAGGAATCCCTACTACAGACACCTTTACCGGGTGAATTTCGATGGGACCGGGTTACAGCTCCTCACCCCGGAAGATGCCGAACATGAGATTACGTTTGCTCCCAGCGGCAGATATTTTGTTGACCGGTATTCCAGGGCTGATTTGGCGCCTGTTACGGTTTTGCGCGATACCAACGGGGGACTTGTCGCCGAGCTTGAAAAAGCTGATCTGGGGCTTCTGTCGGAAACCGGGTGGAGTTTTCCTGAAAGGTTTTGCGTAAAAGCCAGAGATGGCTCAACCGATATTTATGGGATGATTGTACGGCCGTCGAATTTCGACCCAAACAAGAACTATCCTGTGATAGAAGCCAACTATTCGGGCCCGCAGACCATAAGAACGCCCAGCGCTTTTGCGGACAGCGAAGGCAGCAGGCAGTTTTGGCAGGATCAAGCCATTGCCGAGCTTGGGTTTATCGTGATTACGGTTGACGGGCTTGGAATGGCGTTTCGCTCCAAGGCATTCCAAGATTATTCGTACAAGAATTTGGGCGATGCAGGTATGCCAGACCATGTTGCCGCTTTTCGTCAGCTTGCTGTTCGATACCCGTATATGGATCTCAGTAGAGTAGGTATTTACGGCGGTTCCGCAGGCGGATATGGAGCGGCTCGTGCCATATTGGAGCATCCCGACTTTTTCAAAGTTGCAGTGGTCTGGGCCGGCAATCACGATCACAGAACCGACAAGGCAAGTTGGATTGAAAGGTACATGGGGCTTCCGGTGGGTCCTCACTATGAGGAGCAGGCCAATCCACATCTGGCCTCCAACTTGAAGGGCAAGATGTTCATCATGCACGGCGAGATGGACGAAAACGTGCCGCCGGCTGCATCTCTGCAACTGGTAGATGCTCTTATCAAAGCCAACAAGGACTTTGATTTCTTGATACTGCCTAACGGTCGACATGCAGACGGATACCATCCCTATATTACGCGCAAGCGGTGGGATTACTTTGTTGAGCACTTGCTGGGAGCAACCCCACCCGAAGGGTACAGTATCGAGGAGTAGGCCTGCCGCCTAAACGCGAAATGGCCAGACTCGGCACATGCTAGTTTGATGCATGGTGCCCCCTGTCTTCGCTCACCCGCCAGTAAGCGAAGACGGTGGCTTGTGGCAGATTGTGCGGACGCATCCGGCAGTTGCGGATGCGTCCACATCGTACAAAGGTGCATCGAATTCGGCTCATCGACTCGTCCACCAAAGACCTGCGAAGCCACACTCACCCTATCCCGGTGGAATTGTACTCAATATCGGTGACTTCGCAGCTGAACCAGTGATAGTCTCCTTCTTCCAGCTGCCAGATCACATCCATTTTGTGGGGGATTTCCGTGCCGCCGAAATCTTTGTAGCCACGGGCCTTAACAATCCAGTCTTCCAGGGAATACTCGCCTCGGTTTTCCATATACCTTTTTGCCGCGAAACTTAGAATGCGCCCTTCATCATCAAACGCAAACACACCGGAGGCGGTTACCCCACCATAACTCATGGTAGCCCTGGCACTGTTACCGTCGATCTCTTCCCACTCCAGGTAATCGCTCAAAGCGGCAGCTGGGAACCATGACATTTCCCCCATGAAGCGCAACATTGCTCCCTGATCTATCTCTTCGCCCCTAGCATCGACCACCGGGATCAAAGACAACACTTTGATCAGCATTTGTCCTTTTCCTTCATGGTACATGTCTCTGCCAACAATTTTCAGCAATGGATTCATCATGATTCTTGCTTTCCAAATAAACCCCGGTTCGCTTATTGTGAAGTACTGATCAGCCTCTGCGGGCAGCCAGGGTTTCTCGCTTCCCAATCTTAGGCTGGCTTTCTGGTGCAGGTATACAGTCTCAACCCGCTCCCTGCCGATTACTCGGGAATGCTCCAACCACTTACGTACAATTGCAGGCAGCCCTGCCAGATCATCCTCTGCTATAACCGAGGGATTGCGCAAGCGAGCATCTGTGCCCACCATAAGCGCTTCCTGTAACTCTCTCCTAACCTTTCTGTCGAATAGCCAACCGCCAAGTAAAGAGGCAGCGAGAATAAAGATGACAACTCCGAGAAACACAACCAGAGCGATCAGTGCAAGCTTCCTCATGGTTATCTCCTTTCAGGTCGCGTTCAATCCCACTGAATGCGGGCGGCACGCATATCCCACACACTCAATTCGGCTATCACGCGACTAAAGATATACCATCGGTCGTCTCGCGTCGACATCTAAAGATCAAACAAGGCGACGGCCATCTTGCCCCGTCGCCTTGTTAACCGTACGCACCTAACACGCTTAGCTAGAGCTTCTTTTCCACCACGTCTTCCACCAGATTGTCATCTGCCACATAAGGCAGTGTGATATGTCCTTGGCCGGCGTATTGCCTGTTGAATTCCGCTCCCGTTTCCATGGAATTCGGGTTTCTCGCCCAAGATCTTCTAGCCACACCGCCGATAACGTCCCACAAGAGAGCCGACTTAATGACCTCGTCTGCCCGTTCACTCCCATCTAGCACCAATCCAAAACCGCCGTTCATGGCTTTGCCGACTCCTACTCCGCCGCCGTTATGCAGCGCAACCATAGTCATACCGCGGGCAGCATCGCCGATTATGCAATGGGTAGCCATATCGGCCATTACGTTACTGCCATCCCTAATGTTAGCCGTTTCCCGGAAAGGCGAGTCCGCACCGCTGGTATCGTGGTGGTCACGTCCCATCATCACCGGGCCGATTTCCCCTCGGCGCACCATCTCATTGAACGCCAAGGCGATCCTTATCCGGCCCTCCGCATCTTGATACAGTATCCGAGCCTGGGTTCCCACCACCAACTTGTTCTTCTCCGCATCGCGAATCCAGATGTAGTTGTCCCGGTCTTGTCCTCGACGGTTGGGGTCGATGCACTCCATAGCCGCCCTGTCGGTCTTAGCTAGGTCTTCAGGCTTTCCGCTCAGGCAAACCCATCGGAAAGGACCGTAACCGTAGTCGAACAGCATGGGGCCCATGATGTCTTCCACGTAAGAGGGGAAGATGAACCCGTCTTTCGTGTCCACGCCATTCTTGGCGATTTCCTTTACCCCGGCATCGTAGACGGCCTTTAGGAACGAGTTCCCGTAGTCAAAGAAATAGGTTCCGCGTTCCACCAGGGCCTTGATCAGTTGAAAATGCCGCCTTAAACTTTCGTCAACCTTATGCCTGAATAGGGCTAGATCTTCGGTTAGTAATCTGGTTCTCTCCTCAAAAGAGATACCCCGGGGGCAATAGCCGCCATCGTAAGGGGCATGACACGAAGTCTGGTCAGACAAGAGATCAATATGGATATTGTTGTCCAAAGCATACTGAAGCAGATCGACAATGTTTCCGTGGTAGGCGATGGAAATCGGTTCTTTCTTGTCCATAGACTCCTTGGCGATGGCGAATACCTCTTCCAGGTCCGGCGAGACTCGGCTCACCCACCCCTGGTCCCGGCGAGTCTCAATACGAGAGTAGTCCACTTCGGCGATAATACCCGCGGCGCGGGCAATTTCCGCAGCCTTTGGCTGGGCTCCGCTCATGCCGCCCAGTCCAGACGACACGAACAACCTGCCGCGAAGGTCGCTGTCCTGAGGAATCCCAAGCTTCGAACGGCCGGCGTTTAGCAGGGTGTTGAATGTCCCGTGGACTATGCCCTGAGGGCCAATGTACATCCAACCGCCGGCGGTCATCTGCCCGTAGCTGGCCACCCCCATTTCGGCTGCGATTTCCCAATCCTCTTGGTTGTCGAACATCCCAACCATCAGTCCGTTGGTAATCACAACCCGAGGGGCTTCAGGCCTAGACGGAAACAATCCGACGGGGTGTCCGGATGCCATAACAAGCGTCTGGTCCTCAGTGAGGACTTCAAGGTACTTTTTGATCAATCGGTACTGCAGCCAGTTCTGACACACGCTTCCGGTTTCGCCATAGGTTACTAACTCGTAGGGATACAAGGCGACATCGAAATCCAAGTTGTTATCGATCATCACCTGGATGGCTTTGCCGGCCAAGCATTGTCCTTTGTACTCCTCAAAAGGCCGGCCATAAATCCGCCCTTCTGGCCGATAGCGGTAAGCGTAAATGCGGCCCCGGGTTACCAGTTCCTCCATGAACTCAGGGGCCAGTTTCGCGTGCAATTCCACCGGCACGTACCGGAGAGCGTTCTTCAGGGCGGTCTTGGCCTGTTCTTTGGTCAAGCGAAAACCGCGGTCCGGGGCCCTCCGTATGCCGTCGACAAAGGTGGGCATCGGTGGAAGCTCCGCGTCCAACTTGATAGTCATGGCCGCGGAAACATCCGTATTGGTTACCATCTGGGAACCCTCCTTGTGTTCTGATCGGAATCTCTTTGCGTCAAGTTCAAGGTCGAAGCGGCAAACGTTTCTCACCCCAAGACTATCAGCAACCTAAGCAAGTGGGCCACTGCAACGCTTATTCTTCCCGCCTTAGCATCCTAGACCCCGCCAGCGCAGCCCAAGGCTTCTCCTCTCCTTGCCGGAAGAAAAACTTCACGGCCACCTGCTGCTCCGGCGCCTGGTAGAAGAGAGTTCTCTCATCTGAAATGCTGAGTCGGAACTCCTCACCGTTGGCCAGGATCCGGGCCGAGGCCGGGTGCTCGCAGCCGTTGTCCTCATCAATCATTACTATGATCCTTCCACCTTCATTGCACGAATACGTCCCTATGAAACGTTCCAGATAGCCGGGGGGAACATCAGCCCATTCAACCTCTACGCTGCGTTTTTGATCTATTGGGAAGCCAAGACTCATATTGACTGCCGCCAGCCAGATAGCACCCGCCGGGACACCTCCTACGTTAGTGAGAACTGCGCAAGCGATGCCTTTTTGCGGAACGAAGCCGAAATTTGATGAAACGCCGGGCTGACCACCACCATGCTCAACCAACGTCACCCCGCAATAATCGGGAGTGGTCTGCAACCCAAGACAATAGAAGGATTTACGCCCGGTCTGGATAACGGGCGTGCACATCCGTTTGATGGCATCCCGGTCGACGAGTCGCTGGCCGTTGGGGGCGACTCCACCGTTTAGGTATACCGACGCGTATTTCATTAGGTCAAGAACGTTGGAACGGACTCCGCCGCCCACTTCATAGGTGCCAAGGACAGGCCACGACTGGCGCTCAAGTACGCCTTTTTCCTTGTTGTAGTTATATGGAACCGTAACGTCCCCCATTTTTTCGAGTTCCTCAAGGTTGTAGGTAGAACGATGCATCCCAATAGCGTCTAGCACGTGCTGCGTCATGTACCTGCGGTAAAGCTGTCCGGTCAGCCTTTCTATTATGTGGCCATTCAGCAAAAAAGTATCGTTGGCGTAACTGAAGTACTCACCCGGTGGCCCAAGCAGCTCATATTCTTCTGCATTGAGAAACTTCACATGGTCAGAGAACGCGATGATGTCTTGCCTGCGAGTCATCGGAGGAAGCCCTGTGCTATGACTCAAGATATGACGGGTTTGCACCTTTGACATGTCGGGACAGCCTCTGAAGGTGAGTTCAGGTATGTATTTGGTTACGGGATCATCGATGGAGAGTAACCCTGCGTCGGCTAGTTGGTTGATAGCCAGTGACGTAAACGACTTGCTCACAGATGCGACGCCGAAAATGGACTCGGGCGTAACCTTGTCGCCAGTCTCTATGTCGCGCACTCCGAAGCCCTTGGCGTAAACGACTTCGTTACCAACCGACAACGCTACTGCAGCGCCGGCTATGTGGTTCTCCTCCATTACCCGCGCTACGTACTGCTCGAACTCGTCCCATTTGTCGTTAGCCATATATACTGCGCCTCCAAACCGCTGTGTTAGCAACGGGGGATTTCGCCAGTCGCGGTCAGGTTTCCTCCGAACTACCCGAATGGTTCCGTTCACCATTCGTACGCGGATCGTCCACGAGTCATTACCATTCGTTCGCCATGACCATCGCGCATCTCGCATGAAGCCTTTCCGCGAGATCCATGGTAGAATCATTTAGGAAAATACAAAAAGTCCCAATCCTTTCGCGCCGGAGGTGCATCAATGAAAAGCGTGTGGTATTATGACTACCCTATCGGAAGAATAGGCATTGCCGAGGAAGACGGCTACATAATTCGCATCTTTTTTGCCAACGAGAAGTGTCCTGCAAATTTCGAGATCGCGAAGACGCCTCTGATTGAGAAAGCCGCTACGCAGCTTGACGAGTATTTTGACGGCAAGCGCCGTAAGTTCGACCTGCCCCTACACTTGCCCGGCACGGACTTCCAGCGTGCCTGTTGGACAGCCCTGCAAACTATACCTTGGGGCGAGACCCGAAGCTACAAGGACATCGCCCTGCAGATTGGAAACCCCAAAGCCGTCCGTGCGGTGGGTATGGCCAATAATCGCAACCCTATTCCCATCATCGTTCCGTGTCACCGTGTGATAGGGAGCGATGGCAGCCTAACCGGCTACGGGGGCGGTCTTCCTGCAAAACAGTATCTTCTGGATATCGAGAAACTCACATCCTAGAGACGGTCTACGAGCTAGACCCGCGAGCCAGATCTGCGAACCAGATGGCAAGCGCAAAGCCGCGTACGCCTTGGGATAACGCTGGCTAATTGCGGGTGCGGTGGCTGGGTGCGGAGCTGCGGGACTTGTTTCCCTATTCCCTTATTCCAGCCTAGTCTTCCCAGTAAGATGCTCTACGTCTATTCTTACTATCGCCGTGCCCTCTATGTGCCGCTTAACATATTCAGCAACCTCTTCCGAGGTAATCGTGCCCTTTCCCAGGATGTACTTGTCCAGCAACTTCTGCACCCCATACTCCTTTTCGCACCCGGTAACCATCAGGGCCCTGCCAAAAACAATGATGCTGTCGAACAGCATACTAATGGCATCAGGCAAAACCACCGCTTTTGTTACAACAGAAAACGAGACTCTGTTGTCGGCTTCAATAGCATCCAGTTTGTGCCCCTCCAAAGCCGAATGGAAGTATATGCGCTTATGTTCGGCATCGTATGCGTAGTTGAGAGGGACTACATAAGGGTACCCGTTGTCGCCTATGACACCCAAGAACCCGATTTCGCCCTTGTGAAGAATCTCCTCGGCGGCTTCCGACGGAATCCCTCTGTCCGATCTTCTTAAGCCCCTGAACTCTGATTTAGACACTTTTGCTGTCCCCTTTCTTCGACCTTCGAGCCATTGTGGGATGTGACATGCCACCTTCTAACGATTCCGACGAGCGGCATACGCGAAAGCCAGAAAGTATTTGCGCCACGAATCCACTGTAACATCCTCCGCGGCTTCTAGGCATCGGAACAGCAAGGTGGTCTTCCCTATACCCTGGGGCCTTGGCGGAACACGTTTTGAGCGAGCCACACGGCCACCCCCACCGAAATGTCGGGCTCTACACAGTAAGCTTGCTGCCATTTCTCAGCAAGGATAGGATGTGGTGGGCTACTCATCAGTGATAGTGGGCGTAGAAAAGCCCCTGCGCCAGTATTCCGGCAACAGGGGCTTTAGCCTTGCCTTGGCTAACCTGACCTAGACTAACCCAACTTCTCCAGGACCCGAAGCGGCAATTGCCTACTTATGCTTCTCGCAGCACCCTTTGCGCTTGCCGTGTTCCTCGTCTTCATCGTCATCATCACAGCAGCACTCGTCATCATCATCGTCGTCATCGTCATCATCGTCATCGTCATCATCGTCCCAATCCAGGTCATCGGTGCAGAATTCCTCGCCGCACTCGGGGCAGTCAATATCCACCTCTGGGTCATCAAGGAGCGATGACTCAACCTCGATAACGTCGCCGCAATTCGGGCAACGTACCTCGACGAACTCTTCCCCGTACACTTCCTCTTCAATGTCGGCGAGATCCTCGTCCAGGGAGTCAACGTAGTCCTGAAGATCATCCTGAGCCTCCATGACCTCCTCAACTGCCTGCGCCATCTCCTTTAGAACTTCGCAGATGACCTTGATCGCCTTGCCTTCCTTGGTGCTCTCAGAAATCTCGAGACCCTCAACTAATCCCTGCAGATACGAAACCCTCTCCTTAATGTCAGACTTCTCTTTGCTCCTCCTTTGACTTGGATTCTAGAACCCCGATTCTTCGCTCTCCAGCGCCCTTGTCCGCTGCGGGCCGAACCCTGCCTTTACTCCTAGACCCTCTCTATGTAGGTGTTGGTCCTGGTGTCGACTTTGATCTTGTCGCCTACGTTGATGAACAACGGCACCTTAATGACCGCACCTGTCTCAAGGGTCGCGGGCTTGGTCCCACCTGTGGCGGTATCCCCCTTAAACCCCGGATCGGTCTCCACAACGGCCAATTCCACAAAGTTGGGGATCTCAACCCCAATCACCCTGTTATCATAACTCAGAATCGCCACGTTCATGTTCTCTTTGAGATAGATAACGCCGCTTCCCACTTCGTCCTTAGGGATGACCGTCTGATCGTATGTCTCGGTGTCCATGAAGGTGTAGTCATCGCCCATGCTGTACAGATACTGTGCCTCGCGCTTCTCAATGTGGGCCTTTGGCAGCTTCTCTCCTGCGTTGAACGTACGTTCCAGTACATTCCCGGTGATTACGTTCTTGATTTTGGCTCTCACAAAAGCCGACCCTTTGCCAGGTTTCACGTGCTGAAAATCTACTACGATCCAAGGCTGGCCGTCAATCTGTACTGTCACTCCGGTACGGAAATCGTTTGTTGATATCATGCGTTCAACCCTCTCTACTGCCCCTGGCCACGCCGCCTAACCATCATAGTGGTGCGGGACTTATCTGGGATCAAGTACCGTCAGTTCCTTGGGACTTGCGGAAAGAACCCTGTTACCGTCCTCGGTCACAAGAACCAGGTCCTCAATCCTGACGCCGCCAAAACCGGGTATATATCTCCCGGGCTCAACCGTGATAATCATGCCGGGAGCCAGCATATCCTCAGACTTCCTTGAAGCCGACGGGCCTTCGTGTACGTTCAGACCCACTCCGTGGCCAATACCGTGTCCAAAATACTCGCCGTAGCCGGCTTCTTCTATTATGCGCCGTCCCGTAAGGTCGATCTCCTTGGCCGGAACGCCCGGTCCAACCTTATCCACGGCAGCCACTTGAGCCCTGAGCACTACATTGTATATTTCCTCGTGTCTTGCATCCAGATGCCCCATGACGAATGTCCGGGTCTCATCCGAGCGGTATCCATCGTGGGTGGCGCCAAAGTCGAAAGTGACAAAATCCCCGTCTTCCAAAGCCTTAGTGGTGGGAACCCCGTGAGGAAGCGACGATCTCTCCCCAGAAACGACTATAAGAGAGAAAGCCACTCCTTCTGATCCCATCTTTCTCATGGTGAACTCAAATTCGGTGGCAAGTTCTAGTTCAGTGGCGCCAATTCGGATAGCTCCGGTCAAAAGCCCAAATGCCTGGTCCGCTATTTCCTGGGCTTTGGCAATCTTGGCGATTTCGTCGGGAGTCTTGACCATCCTGAGTTTCTCAACGATGCCTGAAAGTCCCTTAAGCTCGACTCCCTCCAAGCGGTCTTTGAGCTTCTCCCAGTTGGAATAGGACACATAATCCTTCTCGAACCCCAGGCGCCAAACGCCCTTTTCCAGCAAAGCCTTCTTCAATGCGTCGTCATCGGTGGAGGTCTTTACTACCGAAAACTCTGGGGCTTCCTTTTCTGCCTGCTCAGTGTAGCGCGAGTCGGTCAAGATGATGGCATCGGTCCCGGTAATCAAGAGACTCCCTGCATCTCCCTTGAAACCTGACAGATAACGCCAGTTTACATAATTGGTTACCAGAAACCCGTCCAAAGACTCCTGAGCCAACCTCTCTCTGACTCTACCTAGTCTTTCAGAAGTGATGCTCACCCAGTTCACCTCCAAGTATTGGCATTCCGCCGCTAATTCTATCACATGGTGAAATATCGGGAAAACCTACAAGTAAAACGGATACTTCCCGGTCAAGACGGCAACATCCGCCAAAATCCTCGCCTTTTCCTCTTCATCCCCGATGGATGAAAGGGCCCGATCAATTAGGCTGGCCACTACCTTCATATCGTCTTCTTTCATGCCCCTTGTGGTAATGGCGGGAGTGCCGATGCGAATGCCGCTGGTCACCGTGGGCTTCTTCTTGTCAAACGGAATGCCGTTCTTGTTGACGGTGATGCCAACCTCGTCCAGGGCCACTTCCGCCTGCCTTCCCGTGATCCCCTTTGCGGTCAGGTCAACCAGCATCAGGTGGTTATCGGTTCCGCCGGAAACCAGTCTGTAACCTCTTGCCATGAGCTCTTCCGCTAGAACCTTGGCATTTTTCACGATCTGCCCCTGATAGTCTTTGAAGGAAGGATCCAAAGCTTCTCTGAACGCCACAGCCTTGGCGGCGATGATGTGCATCAAAGGACCGCCCTGGATACCTGGGAAGATGGCCTTATCGATGCGCTGGCCCCACTCTTGGGTGCAAAGAATCAAGCCGCCCCGGGGGCCCCGAAGAGTCTTGTGAGTAGTGGTGGTCACAAACTGGGCGTGGGGCACCGGCGAGGGGTGAAGTCCCGCCGCCACCAGTCCCGCTATGTGAGCCATATCCACCATGAGAAGAGCTTCGACTTCATCGGCTATTTCCCGGAAAACCGCAAAGTCGATAATGCGAGGATAGGCGCTGGCGCCTGCCACAATCAGCTTGGGCTTGCATTCCTTGGCAATTTCCCTGACCCTGTCATAGTCAATCCGCTCGGTCTTTTGGTCTACACCGTAGGCCACAAAGTTGAAATACTTCCCGGAAATATTCACCGGGCTGCCGTGAGTCAGGTGGCCGCCGTGGGCCAGATTCATGCCCAAAACGGTGTCTCCGGGCTGGATAGCGGCAAAGTACACTCCTGTGTTGGCTTGGGCCCCCGAATGGGGCTGCACGTTGGCGTGTTGGGCGCCAAAGACCGCCTTGGCCCTATCCCTGGCCAGATCCTCCGCCACGTCAACACATTGGCAGCCGCCGTAATAGCGGTGCCTGGGATAGCCTTCAGCGTACTTATTGGTCATGACGCTGCCCGCAGCCTCGAGAACCGCCCTGGAAACAAGGTTCTCTGAGGCGATCAACTCGATGACGTCCATCTGCCTCTTCTTTTCGGCCTCAATCGCCGAGTAAATCTCGGGATCGGCCAGAGAGAGACTTCTCAGTTGACTGTCCATAATTACCTACCTTTCCAAAGGCTATCTTGTGATGAGATGCAAAGGTTTTCCCAAAACGCCGTGAAACGCTTCCTGAACTGCTTCCGACAGCGTCGGATGGGCGTGAATCATCTCTGCTGCATCATTGGCGCAGAGGCCCGCTTTCATGGCAAGGGCCCCTTCATGAATGAGATCGTCGGCGTGAGCCCCTAAGATGTGCATCCCCAGAACCTTCCCAGTAGCCCGGTCTCCCACAATCTTCACGAAGCCTTCGGTCTCTCCCATGGAAAGGGCCCGCCCGTTGGCGCCAAATGGGAACTTCGAGACCACTGCGTCAAACCCTCGTTCTTTTGCCTGTGATTCTCCAAGACCCACCGAAGCGCACTCAGGAATGGAAAACACACACGAAGGAATCACCGAGTAATCCATAGGCGTTGGGTTCCCAAAGATGTTCTCCATGGCAACCAATCCCTCTGCCGACGCCCCGTGAGCCAAGAAGGTCTTCCCCACCACGTCGCCAACAGCGTAGATGCCGGGAACGTTGGTTTCCATTTTGTCGTTAACCTGAATACCTCGCCTATCGTGCTGAATTCCAAGAGCCGTCAAATCGATTTCGCCGAAGTTGGGGGCCCTTCCCACAGCCAGAAGCACCTTGTCGGCCCGGAACTCCTTAGTCTTTCCATCCTTGGTGCCGGCCAGGATGACCTTTTCTTCGCCCTCTTGGCGGATTTCCTTGGCAGACGTCTCCAGATTCACAGTGATACCCTTTCTCCTAAAGAGCATGGTCAAACGCCTGGAAATCTCGTCGTCCACCACAGGCAGAATCTGCGGCATGATCTCTATGATGTCGACTTTCGAGCCAAAGGCGTTCCAGATGCAGGCAAATTCCACACCCAATACGCCCCCGCCTATGACCGCTAGCCTTCTTGGGACTTCGTCGAAACACAGGGCGTCATCTGACGACACGGTATGGGCGAGACTTTCAGGGGATAGCGGGATGAGCCTAGGAGAAGAACCTGTGGCCAAGATGATGTTCTTGGTTTCTAGGACCTCAACCGAACCGTCGGGCTTGTGCACTTCGACTTTGCCCGGGGAAGGCACCTTTGCCCAACCGCTGTGTACCGCCACCCCGTTCCGCTTCAGAAGCCCCTCGACCCCCGTAACAAGCTGCTTGACGGTGCGATCCTTGTGAGCCATTACGCCAGAAAGGTTCAACTGGGCTTCACCGGCCAAGACTCCAAACCGGGCGGCATCCTTCACGGCGTTTAGGGTGTGGGCAGAGTGCACAAGAGCCTTGGTAGGGATACAGCCCACGTTGAGACAAGTGCCCCCTAACTTAGCCCCTTCCACTAACCCTATCTTTCCGCCCAGATGAGCGCCTTTTATGGCGGCCACATAGCCTCCGGGGCCGCCTCCTATCACAATGACGTCAAACACAATGACTCCTCCTCAATACAGTTCCTCGTTGAGCCTTCCTCTTTCAATGGTCCACCTTCGGCTGCCGTACTTCTCAGCCGCTAGCGCAGCACTCTCAGAAGACTCCTCCGCCGTCAGTTGCCCGGGCTCCATTTCCCAGCCCAGCATCGATTCGAATCCCCTGCAGATAGCCGACTCTAGTTCGGACCTGGACACTTGACGCCCCAAAGCTTGCGAAACCCCTGCAGCCTTGCGGGCCAGCATGGTGGCAGCCCTAGAAGCGTGTTCAGGAGACGAAGTCCGCAGACATCCCACTATCTTCTGGGCATCGAAACTAAAGGGAATCGACCCGTGCTGCAAAATGATGCCGTTCTTTCGGTTTTGAGCCGAACCTATAACCTTCTTCTGGGAAACGATTATCTCAAACCACGACGGGGCCGAGAAACACGCCGCCTGCCGGAACCTTGTGTCTCTGGAGGTAACCCCGTGTTCAAGCGCTGCTATATGGGCGGGCAGCCCGAGATTCCGAAGCCCCTCTACTAAGGCTGTGGATATCTCGTAGTAGGTCTCCAACACAGAACCCCGCAAATCCTTCTCGGGGATAACCACACTGTAGGTCAACTCGTCGTCGTGAAGAACCGCTTTACCGCCCGTAGACCTTCTTACAAGATCCACGCCTGCCCCTTCTAGTCCCGCCAAGTTAACTTCTTTGTTTACATCCTGAAAGTACCCTAGGGATAGGCAGGCGGGATCCCACTGGTAGAACCGAAGGGTCGGCGGTACTTCTCCCCGCCCGCAGGCCCTTTGAATTGCTTCATCCACCGCCATGTTATCGTAGCCTTTCAACGGCCCGTCTGAAATGTATCTGACTTTCACCGAGATTGACCTCCTTCCAACGCCAACCGAGAATCATCCGGCGAAAGGCCGCTTTCTAGAAGACTCTCTCTGGCCTCGCCGGGGGATAGCTCCCTTGGATAGTTCATCATAACCTGCCCGGGACGCTCGTTGTAATAGGGTCTGTTACAGCCGAGACACCCTGACGTCATGAAGGGCCGCCCTTGGCGAATCTCTTCATAGACCAAGGGATCTTCCACGGTAATCCTGCAGATCTTGCCGTCTAGAAACTCTATGGCCCTAACATCGCCGCCTCGTTTCAAAAAATAGGCGGCCAGCTGGATCCTGCGATAGTGAGAGACCTCCGGAGAAGCGACCTTCTCCATCTCGGTCCCTCTCACCGGGGTAAATGAAAACATGCCCACGGTGACGCCGTTCTCTTTTGCCCTAGACAAAGCCCTAACCATATCCTCTTCAGTCTCGCCTAACCCGGCGATAAAGTGAGTGGACACCCTCCCCGGCCAAAGTCCCGACGCCTCGCACAAGACTTTCCAGGCAGACTCCAGAGAACCCTTTTTGACTTTGGCATAGGCATTGGAAGTGACAGCGTCTATAGGCAGACCGACATTTGAGGCGCCTGCTTCGAAGAAGGCCCTCACCCTAGCAAGAGAGTAGGGTGACGCGCACGCACTAATAGGGATTTTGGGGGACATAGCCCGCACGCTGCGGATAAAATCCAGAACCGACTGTGTGCCTTGGGGACACTCTACGGTCTGGGCGCACACCCTGCGGAAGATCCCGCCCCTAAGCCCGGCTGCCAAGGGGCCCTCCAGTTGGCTCCAAGAATAATCGGGCCAGACAACCCGAGACAGATGATTGCGTAGGCTCCTTGAGCTCCTGGCCTGGGAACAGAAAGCGCAATCGTTGACGCACTTGTCCCCAAACAGGAAATGAGCTGTAGTGGGCGCCTCCAATGCTTTGGCTTTGGATAACCCCAGCAAAACCGCTGTTCCTAACGATACTCCGGCACTCTCAATCAAAAGCGCAACACTCTTCTCTCCTGACAATGCTTAAACCCTTGGATTGGGCCAGGGCCAGCGCCTGGGAGTGAGGCATTACGATTCTGTCGACACCGGCCAAGACCGCCAGGGAATCAAGGTCCCGCCTGTATCGGCCCCGGGGCCTCATGCAGCCCAAAGATATGTCCAGAGAGGGGCTCTTTGCCCTAGCCCACGCCAAAACCTTGGCCACTTCCTCTACTGGAGGAGGCGGAACGTTCTCCCAAAGCGTCCCTTTGGTGGGTATGAACACGATGAAAATGACTCGCTTTACTCCCTCGGAAAGGAGGAAATCCAAAGCCTCATACTCTCCCGCTACGGTCCCTTTTCTGAGGCCCACCAGAATGTGGGGAACCACTTCGGCTTTGCCGCTAGATAGAGCCCGGAAGGTTCTGATGTAATCATCTTTGGTCCATTTGCCCTTGAAGGCTTGGGAAATCGCCTGATCATCCGAGACGAAATCGAAAGAGACTACCGTGGCCGCTTGGGCTATCTTCCGAGCCGTCTCTTGGTCGGTCACACCGGGGTGAACGTTGAGCCTAAACTCCCCGAGGCTTTTCACCCAATCGAGACATGGGGCCAAAGGCACCCGGCCGTCTGTGTCGCACCCTCCCGAAATCAGCAGACTAGAAGGTTTATGTTGCGCCAGCCGAGTCTCTAGATCCTTGACATCCACCATGTGGCGAAGATAGTGACCGCCGCAATGGGAACACCCAAGAGGGCACGCCTTTCCGGTCACGCTGACTGCCATGGTCTTGACCGGATAGACTGCCAGCAATGCATCAGGGCGGCAACGGCGCCTGGCAGTATAGGCCTTGTCCAGATATTTGTCTAATTCCGTGTTCAGGGTCCAATGGCTCCTCTCTCACCCGGCATGAAAACCCCTGGCCACAATCCTAGGCTCTTTTCTATCTAGTCATCTAGAACAGTCCGTCGGGAGAAGAATCTGACCTTCTCCCGACGGTACCCCACTCTATTGTGTCAGTGGCGCATAGTCGCGCCGATTTCCCTAGTCAGCCACTTCCTTCTTCCAGCGAAGCCTCGGGTTCTTGGCTGCTCCCGCTTCATCGAGCCTCCCTACCACTGTGGTATGAGGCGCGGTGCGAAGTTTCTCAGGATCCCTGTAAGCTTCCTTGGCTATCTCAATCATAGCGTCGGCGAAGTAGTCCAAAGTCTCCTTGGACTCGGTCTCCGTGGGCTCGATCATGATAGCCTCGTCTACGATAAGCGGGAAGTAGTTGGTGGGCGGGTGCACGCCGTAATCCAGAAGGCGCTTGGAGATATCCATGGTGTGGACTCCCGTCTCCTTCTTGATGCGCTGAGGCGACACCACAAACTCGTGCATGCAGTGGCGATCGTAAGGCAGGTCGTAGTCCCCTGCTATCCTTCGCATGATGTAGTTAGCGTTCAAGACAGCGTCCTCGCTAACCTTCCTAAGGCCGTCGGGCCCAATGGACCGGATATAGGTGTACGCCTTGACCATGACCAGGAAGTTTCCGTAGAAAGCCCTCATCTGACCTATGGACTGAGGCCTATTGTAGTCGAGACTATAGGTTTCCCCATCGTAGACTACAACCGGAACCGGTAGGAACGGGGCCAAGCGTTTCTTGACCGCCACAGGACCCGAACCCGGACCTCCGCCGCCGTGAGGCGTGGCGAACGTCTTATGCAGATTAAAGTGCAGGACGTCGAACCCCATGTCCCCTGGCCGGGAGATGCCCAGGATTGCATTGGCGTTGGCACCGTCGTAGTACAGGAGCCCGCCCTTTCCGTGGACGATCTTCTGGATTTTCAGTATGTTCTCGTCGAAAAGCCCGAGAGTGTTGGGGTTTGTGAGCATGAGTCCCGCCACTGTCTCATCCATGACCTTCTCAAGAGCCTCAATGTCGACACCGCCCCTAGCGTCAGAGGGGATGGTCACGGTCTGAAAGCCGCCCAAAGCACCGGAAGCCGGGTTTGTGCCGTGAGATGCGTCGGGCACAAGAATCTTGGTCCGAGCTTTGTCGTTCCGGGACTGGTGATAGGCCTTGATGATGTGGATTCCGGTCAATTCCCCGTGGGCTCCTGCGGCAGGCTGAAGGCTCACTTCATCCATGCCGGCTATCTCGGCCAAATACTCCTGGAGGTTGTACATGAGCTCCAATGCGCCCTGTACCGCTCGGGCCGGAGCGTAGGGGTGAATGTCTGTGAAACCTGGCAGGTTGGCGGCTTCTTCGTTAACTTTGGGGTTGTACTTCATGGTGCACGACCCAAGCGGGTAGAAGCCTATATCCACGCCGTGGTTCAGCTGAGATAGTCGTGTGAAGTGGCGCACCAAGTCAATCTCCGCCACCTCAGGAAGTTCCGGCGCCTCTTGCCGGAGTTCGCCCTCGGGAAGGAGCGCTTCCACAGAGACTACGGGTACCTCTAGTTCCGGCAGAGAGTAAGCCTTTCGGCCCGGGCTTGAGACTTCAAAAATCAAAGGCTCCAAACGTCTCATGCCAATCCCTCCAATCCGGCTACAAGTTCGTCCATGTCTTTCTTGGTCCTCTTCTCAGTAACCGCTATCAACAGTGAATCCTTAAGTTCGGGGTATGCCCTTCCCAAGGGATAGCCCGCCAGTATCTTCTTGTCCAGAAGCGATTGGACTACTTTCTCGGGGTCAACCGGGCATTTGACGGCGAACTCGTTGAAGAACGGATTCTTGGAGACGCTGTATCCCGGTATTTTGGAGATACGGTCCGCCAAGTAGTGAGCCTTCCTCAGGCAGTGCTCACCGAGATCCTTGATGCCCTCCTTGCCAAGCCAAGACAGGTAGACCGTGGCTGCAAGGGCGTTAAGAGCTTCGTTAGAACAGATGTTAGACGTAGCCCTATCTCTTCTTATGTGCTGCTCGCGGGTTTGAAGCGTCAGCACGAAGCCCCGCTGGCCGCGGACATCGTTGGTCATGCCCACAAGCCGACCGGGCATGCGGCGCAGGTACCTATCGGTAACGGCAAGCACGCCCAGGTAGGGACCGCCATAACCCATGGGGTTTCCAAACACCTGTCCTTCTCCTACAACTATGTCGGCGCCGTACTGGGAGGGCGGCCTCAAGACTCCTAAAGTCATTGGATTTGCCGAGACTATGAGGGTGGCCCCCGCCGCCTTAACTCTGGCTGAGATTTCGTCGACAGGCTCCAGGTTCCCCAGGAAGTTAGGTTGCTGAACGAGCACGCTGGCGACATCCTTGGATAGCATCTCATCCAGGGCTTTTAGCGAGGTGACGCCATTTTCCATGGGGATACTGGCAACGTCTATATCGTGACCCGCCGAGTAGGTCTTGGTGACCGTTAGGGTCTCAGGGTGGACCGTTTGGGAGACGAGAGCCTTCTTCCGCCTGGTAAGCCCCGAGGCGATTGTCACAGACTCGGCGGCGGCCGACGCCCCGTCGTACATTGAAGCGTTAGAAGCGGCCATTCCGGTAAGTTCGCATATCATCGTCTGATACTCGAATATTGATTGAAGCACCGCTTGGCTGATTTCTGGCTGGTATGGTGTGTAAGCCGTGTAAAACTCAGAACGGCCCAAGACATGGCGCACTACTGAGGGGATGTAGTGGTCGTATGCTCCCGCCCCTATGAAACAAGCGTAGTCCTTAGAGACATTTTTCTCGGAAAGTCCCTTTAGGTGCTTGGCCACGTCGTACTCGCTAAGGGCTCCCGGAACATCAAGCTGCCCTTTGAAGCGCAGTTCGTGAGGGATATCGCCAAAGAGTTCATCCAGCGACTTGACGCCGATGGTCTTTAGCATCTGCTCCCTGTCTTTTGCCGTATTAGGCAGGAAATCCATTACTGACCGCCTTCCTCTTGGACATGTTTCTCGTAGGCGGCAGCATCCAGCAAGGCATCGACCTCGGAAGGATCCTTCATCTCTATTGCGCAGACCCACCCCTCAGCGTGAGGATCCTCGTTGATGAGCTCTGGCTGGTCGTTGAGTTTCTCGTTGACTTCCACGACCTCGCCTGTAACCGGAGTGTAGCAGTCGGAGACCGCTTTGACCGACTCTACGGTGCAGAAAACCTCGCCGCTTTTGAACTCTGTCCCTACCTCGGGGAGCTCCACGAACACGACGTCGCCCAAGGACTCCTGGGCAAAAGCGGTGATACCCAAGTACGCTCTGTTTCCTTCAACTCTTACATACTCGTGGGTCTTTTGATACCTCAAGTTGGCCGGATAACTCATTTCTTCTTAGCCTCCCTACGATAAAATGGCATCTTGGTTACTTCGGACATGACCTTCTTGCCCCGGATTTCGATGGCAAGCTTGGTGCCCACTTGGCTGTAGTCTACAGGAACATAGGCCATGGCCAAGTATTTGTCCAAGGTCGGGCAATAGTTTCCGGTAGTAATGTAACCGATCTCCTTGGCACCTGCTTCTTCAAACACTTTGTAGCCTGTGCGCGGGACCCCTCTATCGATCATGCGAAGTCCCACTAGTTTGGACTTGAGCCCCTTTTCGCGCTCTTCCATGAGAGCGTGAGCGCCTACAAAGTAAGTGCCTTTACCAAAGGTCACAAACTTGCCGAGCCCCGCTCCAAGCGGCCCATGGTTGGCGTCCAGCTCTTGGCCGTACAAGGGCATGGAAGCCTCAAACCGCAAAGTGTCCCTGGCCCCCAAACCTGCCGGAACTAGGCCATCGCCGTCATCGGCGTCCATGATAATCTCGAACAACTCCGGGCCTTCGTGGTCTTTGCAGTAGACTTCGAACCCGTCTTCCCCGGTGTAACCGGTCCTTGTGATGAGGCAGTCAAGCCCGCCCACATCTACGTGCTCGGCAGCGCGGTAGTACTTGAGTTCGGAAAGGGGGTATTTGGTCAGCCGCTGCAAAATCCTCTCGGAGTTGGGCCCTTGGAGAGCGACTTGTGCCATCTCCTTGGACTTGTTTGTGACGGTCACATCGTGGAAGTACTTGGCCAATCCCGCTGCCCATTCATAGTCTTTGTCTATGTTCGATGCGTTGATGACCAGGAGATACCCGCCGTCTTGCAGACAGACGACCATCATATCGTCGACCACTCCGCCGTTGGGATAGCACATAGGGCTGTACACTACCCGGCCAGGGGACCCTTTGGACATGTCGTTGGTGAGAAGCGCCTGCAGAAAGTCCAGGGCATTCTTCCCCTCAACCAAGAGTTCTCCCATGTCGGAGACGTCCCAGAGAGCAGCGGCTTTGCGGCACGCGTGGTGCTCTTCTTTGATGCTGGAATACTGCACCGGAAGGGCCCAGCCGCCGAAGTCGATGATCCTTCCGCCATACTTAAGGTGGGTCTCGTAAAGTGGTGTCTTTTTGAGTTCTTCTGCCACCTTTAGTCATTCACCTCCTGCGTATTGGATGACGCTTATATGGTTCCATTTGGGTTGTTCATCCCGAATGCCGAAGTTTCCTGCCGCTAGTCTTCCCCGCAAAGTAAATAAGGGACCGGAAAGCCAGGCGGCTTGCCATGTCCCTGTCCATTTACCTGAGAGAGTCCCTGCCGCAGATGAACGCAGCAAGTTGGCCCCTTTGGTGCCGTGCCGCTAAGCCCTCTTTGGATCGTGCGCCCGGCTCTCCAGAGATGCGTCCGGCAACGGTGTTTTTACCTGAGAGGTTCAGGCTTTCATGGCCCTTGCTCCTACGGTGCCCGGTTAGCCGGGACTCTCCCGCTGCCATCATCCGCTCGGTATTCGTGATGTCACCTGACCCCCAGTATCGCTTCCCATTGTCACCATACTGCGTCAACACACAGTGGGGGTCCCCAACAAATTCATAGAGTTCTACACTGACTCCCGGTAATCCTTCTGCAAATGTATCTTTGAATCTCTCTTTGAACCCCAATGGCACAGGGCCAATTCCATCTGGGCCCCCAGGTGAGCCGCTGGGCAAGCGGCTAAATGAATGACCCGGCTGTCTCGATTAAGCCCGAGTTTCCACAGGCGCATCGGTCCTTCGGACGATAACAACCGGGGTCTGCTCTTCACCGTTACCTGCGGGGTTGTCGGCCATCATGCGTTCTAGCTCCTTGGCGTCTACCCCATCAGAGTAACCCACCGCCCAGGCTATGCCCAGGTCATTGGCGTCTACTATGGCCGCGCCAATCCCTAGACCAAGGGCTTGGGCTATCCGGTTAGCCGTCGCATCAGCGTCCTTTACCCCCATGATCACGTAGTAATCGTAAGGCGGAAGCGCACCAAGAATGTCATCAATCTGTCCTGCCTGAGGCCCGCTTATAGAGTAGAACCAGCCTTTCTTGCCGAAGAGCTTCCCTATCCCGCCTATGAAAGCGGCTACCAATATCCGCAGGGTCCCCACTTCCTCAAGGGCGGCCTGCACCGAAAGGGAATTGGCCATGGGCGCCGACGCTCCCCAATCCTCAGTCCTGTGTTGGCGAGCTATGAGGTTTGAGACGAACGTGGCGGTCCAAGAGATAGGCGCTGCACCTTCCATAAGCATCCTTCCATCCATGATAGCCGATACTGCCGAGGACAAAGCCACGATATCGCCAGGTTGCAGGTCTTTTCCCGCATACTCTCTGGCAATCTCGGCGGGATCGTCCCCTTCCACCAAAAGGCGCGTCCTAACGGGAATCTTGGTGACACCCGTCATATCGGGAATCTTGGCTATGCGCGGAGGAATGGGCGGTGCCTCTCCAAACCCCATCTGTTCCCACAACTGCCTTAGCGCCACGCTGCGTTTGCTGGCCTGGAACCCCCAATTCAGCACCTCTTGTGCCCCGTCGGGATCTCCCCGGTTTAGCCTGAATTGGGCAAGCTCGATGAACTCTTTGTCCCTGAAGTTGGAAGCTGCCTCCTTGAAGTGCCTTTCTAGGGTCTCCTCAAGATTCTGGGCGTCACCTAGTCTCCTGTAGACCATGGCCAGGCGCTTCAGCACCACAGACATGGAATAGTGACGCCAGTGAAATCGCTGGCAGACAGGGTCTGCCTTCTTATACAGTTCCAAAGCTTTCGCTACATCGTCTTGGAAGAAGTAGGCGCTATCAGCCGCAAGTAGTTGCAGCCAAGGAGAATCGGCGTGTCTGTCTGCAAGCTCCTGGGCCACCTGGTACACGTCGTCATAGTTCTTGTCAAGCATGTGAATGTGAATGAGGTCCCTACCCGTTCTGGGGGAGTGGGTCCTTTCCCAATGAGCCTCCGCAAGCTGACGGGCACGGTCCTTTTCGCCGGACTCCAAAAGCGCCCAGATGGCGCGGTGGACTGGGTAAGCAGGGTCATTGGGTCCGGCGCATTTCATAAAAATGCGCTCAGACGCGCCTTTAGCGCTCAAAACATCAAGAAGCCACCCGAATTGGACTATCAAGGACATAAGGCCACCACCGTTAGGGTCAAGTGGACGAGGCGCTGCTCTTCCCTTACATATAGAGTACCACAAACGCCACCTAGAGCAGCCCTGGGATCCGTTCCCGAAAATCCCGCATAACCTCAGGCATCTTCTTAAGCAGGGCAAAAACGACACTAGGTTCAATGCGTGTGTATTCGTGGACCAGTATATTGCGGTAAGTAGCTACCTTCATAAGATCGTTCAGAAGCAGAACAGGCAGAACATCGTGTTCCGACAATACGCGGAAAACATCCCGGTTCGACTCTGCGGCTCGCCATTGTCTGTAAGAGATGACCATATTCCCGATATCCAAAGCACATTCCGCGGCGACTTGAAGCGTTCTCTCCACCCCACGCTTCAGCATAACGTCGGACTGAAAGTCCGACCAGCTAAGGTTGCGCAATTTCACCATATCATCAATGTACGAGGTCAATTCCACGAGTTTCTCCCTAATTCGCTCCCTATTGGTCAATCCCGATGACCTCCCTCCGGTAGTATTTTAGCCGAGGAAGAAAATCGAGGTATTCTGACTGTCGCCTGGCTTCCACTTGCACCCGCCTGTCCTCATCATTTTGGGCGATGAGGATCCCTGTCTTAAGGATTTCGTGGGAGATCCTGCAGGGGATGCGCTCGAAATCCAAGACATCCACAGTGGTGGGACGAAACAGGGCCTCTAGATCCTCTTTTATCTCGGCCGTCTCCCAAAACGCCTGTTCTGCGCTTAAGCCCTGTGAGAGAGTCACGGCGACGTCAATGTCGCTGTCGCTCCGAAACTTGCCTCTGGATCTGGAGCCAAAAAGGTAAGCCGCAGGAACCAACTTCTTGTTGCCGAAATAGTCGCGTAGGCGCAGGAGAGTGGTGCGATCCACGTGACTTGCCGCGTTACCTTCCATCGCCTATCGCCCCTATCATCTGCTTCCTTTCAATCTTACATTGCCCAAGATACATTGGCAAAAGAGTTAGGCGGTTCAGGCCCTCGACCGCGACGGCCGAAAGCGCCTCGAACTGCATCACCGACGATGAGAGTTGTTGCACGAATGCTCACGCCCGGATAGTCCGTCTTGGTTAGCCCCTACATCCTAACCTGCATCAAGTTCCCCGACTCATACCGCCGGAGTCCTAACTTGAACACGTAATTGGCCGCCCACAAGAAGAACGCCGCAACACCCACAAGGGCGACGAAGAACACCGGGTCGAAATCCCTTATGACCATGACCGGAACCGAGTTGATGAAGCCCGCGGGAATCAGAGTGAACAGCACGACTTTGATGGCGCCGTTAAAGATGGCCGAAGGATACGTGGAAAAGTGAATCAAAGAACCATAGACCTGGCTAGCAAGGTTCTCTGAGTTACCCACAAAGAAGGCAATGGTCCCCGCCAAAACGGTGAAGCCCACGAAAATGCAGCCTACCAAGACGCCCGACACCAAGTAGAGCAGAAAAGTGAGCAAGGATGGCCTCACCAGCACAATAAGGACCAGAGGGCCGAACACCACATCCCCCAAAGAAGTCACATCCACCTTGCTGCACAACGCGTGAAGCAGTACGTTCCTGGGATAAGCCAGGTAGAAATCAAGGTTGCCAGAAGCGATGATGCTGGACAAGTTGATCGTGTTCCCGAATATGCCGTGGGCCAAACCGTATCCAAGCCCGCACACGGCCCACAGCGTGACAATGTCATTTTTGGTCCAGCCCTGAACAACAGGAAAACGGGTGAAGTAAATGATCCAAAACGTAAGCCACATGCAGTCGTTTAGGACCATGCCGAAAAGACGGGCCACAAACGCCGCCCGATACTCCATCTCCATAGTTAAATTCGTCTTGGTGTATTCCCAGACGAAGGACACTGATCTGGAAAAGCCGCGGCGCAAATCCCTGCCCTTGCTCTTGCCTTTGCTTTTCAGGCTGCCTGGGCCTGTGACGCCCTCCCTGCTCTTTGGGGGCCCAACCCGTCTGGACCCAGCCCCTTCGAACCTGTCATCCTCGAACCTATCCTCCTTGGACATTGACCCGCTTCACCCCCGTTCGGTAGGCCTGAGTGACCGCCAAGATCAAGATCAGAAACCAAACAACCTGTTTTGCTAGGAGAGTGACCCAATCCCCAAGCGAAAACGATAGGAAGGTGCGGACAGGCCCGTAGACAATGAGGCTCGTAGGAAGAGCCGCGGCTATTCTCCGCACCGCCTCTGGAAAGACGTCCAACGGAATCATCATCCCACCTAGTATCATGACTAGCCGGGTGTAGAGAAACCTGAAAGACCAAGTATCCTCAACCCAGAAGGCCGCAAGCCCTATACCGAACTGAACCGAGAAATCCATGGCGAAGCCCATGAAAGCGGACACAAGTCCCGCGATAACAGACTGAATTGTGAACACGGGGGGTCCCACGCAGAGCCACGCCACCATCCCGGCTATCAGGAAGTTCAGCACGAACCGGAACGCCGCCTCTCCCATGTACCCCGCGTAATGGAAGAGCGCATAGCTGTACGGCCTGGACAGGCTGTAAGCAAGAGAACCGGACTTAACCTCTTCGTCGATGGTCCTTCCCACCGGCGGCATGGCCATCATCATGCTCTCGGTCAAGGTCAGATACCATATCATCTGCCCGATTGTGAACCCCGCGATATCTGTGGCACCCTCCCAGGAGTAGGTAGTGCGCCAAAGCTGGACAAATACGTACATTATGACCACAAGGAAGACCTGCCTAAACAGCACGTCGTAGATATAGGCAAGCCTTGAGAGCAAGGTAACCTTGAACACCTCCACGTATTTGGCTGCCTTGGCTTTGACAGCCTTACTTCTGGCCGCCTTGGTTGCGGGCGCCGTGGCTGCCATCTAAGCCCCCTCCTCTTTGGCGGTGTATATTGCCGCGATTATGTCTTCCAGGGGTGGGTCGGAGATGACTATGTCCTGAATCTCGCACTCTGCCAATATGGATGACACAGCCCGGTCGATGCCCGTCACATGGGTATCGACCTCAAGCTTCATGCCTAATCCTTTGGATTTTAGGACTGTCACTCCTGCGATGTTGAGTTCGGGAGGCGTGCAGCCCAGTCTGAGGTCAACGATCTTCTTCCTCAGGTAGCGTCGTTTCAGATTCTTCACGTTATCGTCCAGCACTACCTGACCGTGGTTGATGATAATGACCCTGCCGGCTAGATATTCGATGTCGCCCACATCGTGGGACGTCAGGAATACCGTGGTTTCCTCCTGGTCGTTCCACCGTTTCAGTGTCTGGCGGACGTTCTGACGGGCCACCACATCCAACCCGATGGTGGGTTCGTCTAGGAAAATGACTTCCGGCTCGTGAAGGAGCGAAGCGGCTATCTCGCACCGCATCCTTTGACCGAGAGAGAGTTTTCTAACCGGGATCTTCATCAGATCGCCAATTTCGAAGGCTTCCACAAGGAAATCCCTCCGTTTGGCCTGTTCCGCTGAATCCATTTCGTAGATCTTCGCAAGCAGGTTGAAGGTATCGATTGGAGGCAGGTGGTACCAAAGTTGCGACTTCTGGCCGAACACAGACCCTATCCTATAGGAAAGTTGCTCACGGTCCCGCCAAGGAACTGAGTCGAGCACGGTTGCTTCACCCGACGTAGGATGCAGAATGCCCGTGAGCATCTTGATGGTAGTGGACTTACCTGCACCGTTGGGGCCGATGAAAGCTACGACTTCACCCCGCTCCACCTGAAGGTCGATGCCTCGAACGGCGTGGATATCCACGGTGTGTGGGTTAAACATGGCACGAACAGAACCCTTGAGTCCCGGTTCTTTGGTCTTTGTGGTGAACGTCTTTCGGAGACCCTTGGTTGTGATAACCAACGGAATCACCCCGCAGGCTTTTTCCTACTTTACTTACGACGAAAGGTGGCGTCAACCAGAATCGGAAAACCGTTCCAGGATGTGCGTTTCGCCGCAGGTTGACAACGTTAACCTGTGGAGATTTGCTCAGCTCCGGTTGGCTGACTGTGGCGTGGTGGGCATGTGTGCATTTCGCCGCAACTTGACAACGTTGACCTGTGGAGATTTGCTCAGCTCCGGTTGGCTGACTGTGGCGTGGTGGGCATGTGTGCATTTCGCGTTTCCTTATCTACGATTAGTAAGTAAGGATATGAACGATGTTACTTGTATGACCAGCGGCTGGAAGAGGTCAGACTAGTCGGGCCGGATCATCCGGTCTGAGAGCCGACTGGCTAGATACTAATGTAATCCTCAGGTTTCTGCTTAACGACCACGAGGACCACAGTCCAAGGGCCGCAGCGCTTATAAAGCGCGGCGAAGCAGGTGAACTCGAGTTGGTAGTCTCCACCCACGTCCTCTGCGAGGTAGTCTACGTTTTGGAGGGACTCAATCACTCGAGGACGTCTATCTGTGATGCGTTGACCAAGTTCGCCTCGATTCGGGGCATTGAATTTAATGAACCCATACCCTCCTTGACCGCGCTAGTTCGTTACAGAGACCTGAACGTCGACTTTTCTGACGCCCTGCTATACAGCATCGCGACCAAGCGCAAAGAGCAACTGTGGACTTTCAACAAAAGGCACTATCAGCGGATGGGTGCCGATTGGCAAGAACCATAAAGCAAGTCAAGACGCAACGGCTCAATACGATCAGAATCTCCCTAAATTGGCTCTGATGCCAGCCGTTGCATTAGCCGCTGCATTATGACGGCGACCTCGGCGCGAGTAGCTGTTCCCTTTGCGTCTAAACGTCTGCCGGGTTTTCCTTGGATAAGCCCAACCCTGACAGCCCATGCCATGGCATCCCGCGCCCAGGGAGAAACATCCTCGGCGTCGACGAACTCGGCTAGATCATCTTCGCCCTCCCCTACAGACAGATCCGCAACTGTGACATAACGATAGAGCATGGTCACTAGCTGTTCTCGGGTGACGCTGTCTTCGGGGCCAAGCTGCGACCCGAACCCGGTGACGATACCTTCCCCGTGGGCCCATCTTACAGCGTTTCCGTACCAGCTATCGTCTGGAACATCCTCAAAAGACTCACCAGCACCTTGCGGCATGCCTGCCAAACGGTGGATTACAGTCACCAACATGGCCCTAGTCATGGTCGCATCTGGGCAAAAGGCATCTGCCGATTCGCCTTCAAATAAGCCTTTAGAGCAGACATACTCCACGCTGGAATAGAACCAGTTGTCAGGCCCCACATCTAAGAACGGATTCTGCCATAGGGGCACAAGGGGAGGCTCTGGCTGCACAGGAGCAGGAGTTATAGGCGGCGCCACCGGCAGGTTGCCACCACTCCCACCTCCGCCGCCGCCGCTTCCACCATCGCCAGTCCCACCACTGCCGCCGCTTTGGTTTTCCGTCCACTTGGCATGGACAGTGATTATGTTGCTGACGGGTCCTAAGGCTTCAGTTATGGGAGTGCCGGCAGTCACTTCATTGCCTTCACCGTTTGGACCGGTAAACCACCCGCCGAAGGTGCTGTTGCTCCTGGTGGGAGGAGACGGAAGAACCACGGTATCCCCTTCTCGAACCTCCGTCACCCGGTGATGTTCTATAGAACCATCCATGAACACCACGGTGTACTTCGGAGTGCTGTCCAGAACAGTCAGGCTGAACACGGCGGTCTTGGAAGCTTCTTCACGCCCATGGCTGAAGTTGAAAAAGATGGTGTGAGACCCGTCCTCGAGCGCAGCTAGATAGTCCGAGCCAAGACTCACTAACCCCTCTCCGCCCTCGATTGCGGGCATGCTCGAGAACGTGTAGTCGGTACCGGCGGTAAGCAAAGCATCGCCATTTTGGACAGACACAAGAGAGTTGCCGTAGAGCCTCACCGTTACAGGTATGCCCCCGTCAGACCCGGTGCGCTTGTCGAAAGTGGCTGCTACGGGCTCGATTATTGAATCGCTGATGGGAATGGAGGTCACATCGATGGAAACAGTGACTTCTCCCACGCTTCGGAACTGGCCATCATCGGCCCGCAAAGCGATGGCTACGGTTTTCCCCGCATCTGCGGCCGACGGAGTGTACGTAATGCTCGATCCGGAGACTTCGGCCAAGCCCGACCCGGTGTTGGATGACACCAGATACACTAGGGTCTCACCGTCATCCACAAACCACGTAGCCACATCTCTGGTATAGGGGATGGCTTCAGTCCTGCCGTCATAGGAGGCAGGGGTGGCCGAGCCTGTCTGGCTATCTTGCGAATCCGCCACTACTGGCGAGGCGTTGGCCGATACCACTATGCGAATCAGGTATGTAACAAGGTAATCGGATGCAGTCGGAAAAGACACAGTCCAAGCTGCCCCTTGGCTATCAGGGACCATACTGACCTTCGCGGGCCTCCCGTTAGCAGGAACCGCCACAATATCGGCGGCAGTTATGGAACCTAAGTCGGTCCCCTCTGGGACCTCTACGAGATATGTCATTCCTGAAGAGTCGCTCTCGTCTATGGCAGCCGAGATACCCAAGACGGTTACGCTGGACAGAGCCATGCTCGATTCTTCGATCCACTTAGCGTAGAAGGTCAAGTCGCCCACTGAGGACTGCGGCACGACCGTGAGGCGCTGGCCCGAACACTGCGCGTTGTCAAACCATCCTGCGAAAACGCGCCCGTCCCTCTCCGGCTCCGGCAGCACCGCCGGGGTCGTCCGATCGACTGTGTAGCTTACGATGTAGTCTGGGCCGGGCTCACCCGAGAGGTTCCCTCCATTACACTCATAGATGATGGTAAAGGGTTGGAAGAGTACCTCGGCCAAGTTGCCGACGTTTACCAGTCCCCAACCGTAGTCGGTATCATATCCCTCGATACCCCTATCCACCGACGAAACTCGCAAAAGAGCCTCAAAGCCCTCATTGTCAATCGCGGAATTCGCCTGTTTGACCATGGCCGCCATAGCCGAAACCACTGGCGTCGCATAGGAGGTGCCCGTTCCAGTGGAGTAAGACTGAGGTGACATATGCCCCAGGCTAAGCACACCGCTTCCCGGGGCTGTTATGAAGACGCTTTCGTTGCGTTGGGACTTGGCATCCACAGTGCCTGTCCCATCGACCATGCCTACCCCAATCACGCAGTCGTAAGCCGCGGGATAGTAAAGTATATCGGTCCCGCTGTTGCCGGCGGCTGCTACTAGGATGATCCCCTTGGCGGCGGCTTCTTCGAGTTTCTCCTTTAAGGGCAACAGAAGCGCCTCGTTGGTGCCCCCGAAGCTCATGTTGATGACGTCCGCGTTCTGTTCCATGGCGTAGCCGATGGCGCTCAGGACCGTAGATACCATGCCGCTGCCCGTATTGTAATCGCCCACTCCATCGTTGCTGAAACATCTGAGTGAGAGTATATCTACCTGGCTGGATATGCCTGCGATGCCTCTGGCGTTTCCCATCTCCGCGGCCATGAGGCCGGTGACAAACGTTCCGTGGCCTGTCCGATCGTCGTAAGAACCGAAGTTTTCTGGAAACCCCAAGAAACTGTAGCCGGTGATTCGCCCGTAATTGAGATCCTCGTGCTCCCGGTAGATCCCAGAGTCTATCACCGCCACCGTCACGCCGTCGCCGGTCAAGCCCCTACCCCAAGCGTCGGCCACGTCTATGAGGTCAAGATACCACTGGTCTGCCATCCGCGGATCGTCCGCAAATAGGCCTTCCATCAGCGGATCGTCCAGGAGTTCCAGTTCGGCGTCGGGCCCCACATAATCGACAAGCCCTGCGTCTATCCAGTCTTGGATTTCCTCAAAACTCTCTGCGACAAAATAGCCGTCGGCGTGTGGGATGGGAGTTGGCCCGACCCCGATGGCGGATAACATGCGAAATGGACTAACGGCACCGTCCTTAAGGCGGACGATGAGACGGTCATTCTTGGCTAAGTCCCCAAGCACTTCGCGGGGTACCGCAAAAGCAACGGCAGGATAAGCCGACAAAATTGATATTAGAAGTGCGGCGGCAGTCAATACCGACAATAGAGTGCGAAAGAAGGCTTTCACGGTATCCCTCCTGATCGAAGCCGAATTCTGCAGGTAGACCGGATCCCGGCACCGCCTAGCTTCGGCCTACCTGCGTACTTGCTATCGTCAGCGGCTAGAAATCACGCCTAGAATAAGGCGCATATAAATGGCCGCCACCTGCGCCCGCGTAGCCATGCCCGCCGGGCTAAAGCGGTTTTCGCCTATACCTTCCACAAGGCCAATCTTCTGACACAACGCCACGGCATCAACCGCCCACCTGCTTATCTCGGCGCCGTCTGCGAATCGGACCGACTCATTCTCCGCAAGGGTGATCCCCTGCTTCTTCAGGTAACGGACCAGCATAGTACACATCTGCTCACGCGTGACGGGATCGTTGGGGCCAAATCGGCCATCGCCGTACCCCTCCACTATTCCGTTTTCCGACGCCCACCGGACGAAAGCGCTGTACCAAGTACCCGCGGGCACATCGTCGTAAACCTGCCCGGGGAACTGTGACTCGTCAACTCCGACGAGACGCCCCAGCACGGTAACGAACATCGCCCTAGTCATTGGGATGTCAGGCGAGAACATGCCGTCGCCTGTGCCCAGGAACAACTCCCTAGCGGTAATGAAGTCGATGTATCTTTGGGCCCAGTGGCCGGCCGTGTCTCCAAACGTCTTGGGGTTGGACACTACCTTGTACCTGCCCATGACGGCGGCGATGAAGGTTACCCCGGTCTCGCCAACTTGCGACCAAGGCACCATGCGGTCTATTCCGTGGTCATCAGTGTAGACGACTACCCATGAAGCGCCGCTGCCCACACCCTGAAGATCCGGTATGAGGTTGTTTAGGTTGTCGCCCTGCCCCATGGCGCCGGCGGGGATCATGATGGTAAGCCCGTGGCCCGAAAGGATGACGTCCTTGCTCAGATTCTCATTCCTGATGAGAATCTGATCGAACAGGGTCAACACAGGAGGCGTGCCCGTCATCCTGAATATGGCCCGTCCCAACGAATCGTAAGTGAACGGCGGAGTCGTGTCGGGTTCTTCTTGGGAGTAGTATCCGACAGTTACCGAACTGGTGCAGGCGTTGTCCCAAAGCGTGGCATCGCTTGAGTAAGCGGCAGTGACTGAGGACTCGGCGGCTGCCATCCTAGTATCGTAATCGGCCTCTGCACTAGCCCTTGCTGTAAGAGCCTGACGTGACCGTTCCCAAGCATCCTCCGAAGCGAGGCTGTAATCGCTGAGGGTCACTTCTCGACCCAGTATGCCTCTCATAAGCCTAAACAGGTCGGACTGAGCGGTGTCCCTGGCTGCAGCCAATTCACCATCAGGGTCTCCTGTGGTGTCGGCATCGAGAGCGCTCTGAGCGGCATCGTAGGCGGACTTGGCTTCTTCCAAGTCTTCCGCTTGGGCCAGCGCCAAATCGTAGTCTAGAGATGCGTTCTTAACCGCTTCACGCGCGCGGCACAATAGAACAAGCTGCTCGGCGGTAACTCCGTACATTCCTCTGACAGCGACCTGATACGTCCCTCTAACAAGGCCGCCAAAAGTGGCTCTTGCCTGGGACAGCAGCGCATTGTCGGCCTCGAGCCAAACAAGATCCGGGCTATCTACGGGGACGAGATCCGCGCCCTCCATCTCCAGTATTGCGAACTGGTAGGTTTCGTTACCGCCCTTGCCGCCAGACGCAGTCACGGTGATCGATCCGTCGTCGGCGGTGGGATAGCTGGCCTTGCCGACAACCGTTGTGAAACTGATTGCCTCATCAGCCACAGTGACCTGATCTTCGTAGATTAGGGAAACGGCTTCTGGTTCCATCTGGTCACGAATGTAGACCACGTAATCGCCCGGCGTAAGGCCTTCCAGTCTAGCCGGCGGGGCCCCTCTCGTCAGATCCTCCCAGACAAGGCCCGCGAAGTACTCGCGCATCTCGGCATCGTAAGCGGCGAGTTCCCCCGGAGTCATGCTTTCCGTATCCTTCTGGGCAAAGGCTTCGCCCGAAGACACCATGGCATACTGATAGGACCCGTAGTACTCGTTCTGCGGCGATAGAACTACGTACTTGCCGCCAATAGCCTTCAACGGGTCAACTGCAATCGCGCCGTTGTCTCGAGCCTGATTGTACGCGCCCGTGACTGTCAAGGCATTGCTGCCGTCAACTTTGATTCCAGCAACAACAGCGGTCGCGGTACCCATGTTGCCGCCGGTGTCTTCGGCTGCAAGAGTGTACTCGCCGTTATAAAGCTTTCCGCCCGGGGGCAACCAAGTTCCGACGATTCTTCGACCGCTCACTCCGGACAGGGACGCACCATTGATGCTGGCGCTCACAAGGCTGGCGGCGCTTGCCGGATCCTTGGTCACTGAATACGCGAGGGCAGGAGTTTCCACACCATCCAAGGTAATGATAGTCTCACTTAGACTCGCTACCGGAAGTGATGTGTCGACACCGGTCATGTTCAGTATCCTGCTGCTCCAGGTCCCATCAAGAAGAGTTGCGGTGACGCGGTAAACTCCGTTCTGGGTAATCCGGGATGAAGTCTCCGCGAAACCTGCCGACACTACCTTGGTGGGATCGTCCAGATCGTATGTGTAGACGAACCTTTCAATTTTGGCGGTGGCGTCTGAATCCGTCACGTATTCAAGTTCTATAGTGCTATCCTTGGGTATGACTCCGCCACCCCACACGGTCCCGTCGGTCGCGCCCTTGGCGTATACCTTGAAGCCGGCATTCAGCGCAGGAGCGGTGGCGATGGCACCGCCGGTTGTCTGCACGTTGAACCAGCCTACGTTCACGGTAATGGACGTGGTGTTTCCGCTTATGTCTTTGGCCTGCACAGTATAAGCGCCGTTTTCGGACACGTTCCAATCGAACTGCCAGAAACGGTTGTCCCCGCTCTTAGTCGGAGTAGGCGTTTCTCCGTTAAGGGTCAGAGAGGCCACTCCGTTGTCGTCAACTACATAGCAGGTGATACTCACAGTTTCCGTTCCGGCTTCTATCGAAGCAATATCCGGGAAACTGCGGCTCCAGTATATCTGGGGAGATATGGCGTCCTTGGCCGGCTTGGGCGGCTCTGGACTGGCGTAGGTCTCTACGTATTTGTCCAGCACCGTTGGGGTTTGAGACGTCACCGTCACAGTGACCGTGTGGGCAAAGAAGTCCTTATTATCGCCAAATTGCACCTTTCGAGCATCGGCCGGGTTATTTCCCCCACTGGAGTTAAGCCCTGTGACCCGGCTGAATTCGGGATAGGTGCTGTCTACCGATATCTCTCCGCCGAAGTAGAAGTCGATCTCCGACGCCACGGTATCGAACTTGAAGTACGCTCCCTTGTTTCCTCTTGACAGGTTACTCAGGTAGGGCGCCTCTCCGTCAAGGCCCCATTCGGGCGCCTCAATGAAGCTCCAATCGTTGTCGGATTTGTCGGGGTCATACTCTGTGTCGTCTTTGTTGTAGAACGTGAACATGTCGTTATCGTCAAAGATGTTGATGCCCATGGTGGCCTCGGTGACGGTAAAGGCTATGTCGGCGGAATACCCCGTCATGGTGTCAGAGACGCGGATTACGCCGTTGCCCTCACAAGACGGCACTATAACGACGCATTTGATATCCGGGTCGTAGTAGAGCACTCCAAGACTGTCGGGTATGTCGCCTTCGATGTCATGGTTGCGATGCTCGGACACGGTGATGACTGGGGCCCCTTCTCTGGTGGTTTCGATGGTTATGGGCAGAAGAAGCGTGTTGCCCATGGGAATGGCGATCTTCTGGGCCGTGGAAAAGTAAGTCTTGTGTCCCATCTTGACTTGGTCTTCGTTGTCCAAAGAATAGACTTCGGCGTGACCTGTGGGACCAGACGCCGTGTAGAGACCGTCCAGAAGATTGAAACCGGTCTGGTCGAGGCTGCTAAATACCTCTACGCGGATCTTCAAGAGCTTCGTACCCGTAGCGGGGTCGACGTAGTAGTTCGCAGGCGGCGCGTAGAACGTGCCGCTTACCTCGCGTCCGAAACCGACGTCTATGTCATCGCCGTCGCTTTGGTTTTCGGTGCTAACGAGACGGAGCACGCCGTTTCGCAAGTCGGCATCTCCGAGAGTTCCGAAGTCGGATATGGCTGTCTGGTTGAAGATCTCGAACTGACTGCCGGTTAGGTCAAGCGCCGCGAAGGTGGGATCTCCGTTTTCGTCAACGCCCTTCTGGTAGGAGAACTGAGCGAATACATCGTAGGCCTTTGCCGCGCCGCGGTTCGAAACGTAGAAATCGGCGGTCAGAATGGTGTCTCCCTGGGGAGTCACGCCCACGCTTTCGATATCCGTGTACTCAAATCCCAGGTCCGGCAGCGCCTGCACAATGTACCGGCCTATCGGATAGTTGGGCGATGCTGTGTCGCCTGTGATGGTCGACTGGGCGAAGAAAGTCCCGCCTCCCAACGTATTCAGTGGCCCTAGCGAGTCCGGCGCACCTGCGCTTATGCTCTCGGTCGCCTCAGGTTCATTGTGCGGCGACAACGACCCCAGGCCCGCGTACGTCGGGTCTTCCGCAATCGTGAAGTAGAAGTAGTCGCCGTCTTTGGCATCCCTCTTCATCTCGGCCAGTCCGACAAGGCTGACCTCTTGCCCGGGCACTATGCTTTTAATGACCTCCCAAGTGGCAATCACATCGTCTGCACCCACCGAGTGGTGGATGAGTTGGACGGTGATAGGCTCAGTTTCGCTTCCTCTGATGCGGGTATCCCCAACGTTGTCAAATGATACGCTGGCCTTCACGTACTTGCCCGCCTTGAAGGAGCCTTCCGTAAGCCGGATATTGCTTTGGCCGATAGCCTGCTGGCCCTGGCCAAAAGCCACCGCGTAGAAGCCAACTTCAGAAGCCTTGGCGGGTACCACTGACGTCACTTTCTCGCCGGTGGTGATATGCGTGTAAGTCTTGCTCATCAGCATGGTCTCGATGCCCTCAGCTAAGACAAGGGCGTCTCCGTCTGTACCCAAGGCGAACTGGAGGTTCCCGAACCTGAACTGGGATGCCTTCGTTGTCGCCGGGTCGCCCGTAATGCCTTGGAGATAAGCGGCCTCAGTCGTCGCCGCGTCCCATCCGTATGTCACCGAGTCCTCGTAAACCTGCATGTCTTTCATGGCCAGTATTTGACCTGTACTCCAGCCGGCTTTCGTGACCACGGTCTCGCCGACCGCTTCGTCGTAGGTGTAGTACTTGGTGATATAGATAGCGTTGTTGGTGCTGCCGGGAACCATTGCCGTGTACACTGCCGCTATGTTGCCGTCGCTATCGGCTCCGATAGCGACATCTGTGTATCCGGCAGTACTCGCTTCTTCCTCGAGGTAATTGCCGTCTGGGTCCCTAAACCTCGACCGGTACATCTCCTTGGTGAAGAACGGGATGATTCGCCCGTAATGCTTCCCTGCCCCGTCGCCCAATGCGATGGTACCAAGGTCGGCTTCTGGGATGACGTAAGTGTTCCCGTTCATCTCAAACAGGAGGAACGTCTGGTTGGCGACCTCAAGCGACTCGAACTCCTCCACCACGCCATCCAGATCGCCCAACTTGGCGGTGAGGAACTGCAGGTTAGCGAAGTAGGGGTCCTGGTAGGCGGCTGTCCTGCTAGTGCCCGAATAAACGCCGTCCTGATCGTTTGTCCGGTCGAAGTTGACCAGCGTGCGCAAGAGATATGGATCGCTGAGCGCAACTTCGCCAGTTGACGGATTTGCGGTCACCGTGCGTAGGAACAGCCGGCGGATGTACCGTAAGTCGGCCTTGTCCATCGTGTTAGTCGCGTAGCTCTCCTCTACCGTGGTATAGGCCAGGTAGTACACGCCGGCGACTTCCGCCATTTCCAGGTTCTCTATCCTACGTGGGGTAGCGCCATCGGTGGTTAGGGAGACAGTCGTAGTCGTGAGGTTCCCTTCCGAGTCGCTGCTCACTATGTTGATGTAGCTCTTTTGACCGTACAACGTGTTCTGCGTCTTCTGGTACTCCACCAGAAACGCTCCCACGTTCTTGTAGGAAGCGGACTCTTCATCGCCATAGAGCGACTTGATGTAGTCCTTATACCGAGCGTTGGCTGCATCCCCGCCATCGGTGAAGTGATCCGTGGACGCATAGAAGAGCACGCCGCCATCGCCTGCTCCTTCGGGCAGGAAAACGTGACCTACGGTTCCGCCCTTATGACCATCTCCGCCTATTATCGTGGCCGCTGTGAAAGCCGCAGCGCCAGTGTCCGAAGTATCGAAACTCGCCGTCTTCACAACCGTGTTCTTGGCGGAAACCGCCATCAATGTCCGCACGTAGTTGTCGAGTAGCGAGAAGTAGTCCTTCCAGGCCACATAGGCGTTGTAGGCCGCGTCGTAAGCCGCTTTGTCGACGAGGTACTGATTGTAAAGGGCCCACTCTGTGGCGTTTTGCTGGTAGGCCTCGAGCGCGGAAACGTATCCACGGTAGGCCTCCCACGCTTGGTACAGAAGAACAGCGGCGTCGTAAGCCTGCTTTGCTTCTTCGAGCGTCTTGTACGGGTCCACGGGCGTTTCTGTCTCACCATCGTCGACGTAGTAGTCTTTCACGTTCGGCTCGGACGTGATCTCTGGCTGACTGGGCTCGGCGACCTCGGTCGGCTCTGTCAAGGGCCCGTCGGGCCTATCCACCTCCGCCGGCGCGTCGGGGACGGGGAACAGCACGGTATCCCCATAGTTGCCCGCATCCATCGATGTCTTTCCATCGGTCCCGACGGGTACGGGATACACGCTGCTGTCCGGCTCCGAGGGCTCCGTCGTCTTCCCGGCGTAACTGGTCCAGATAACTCTGATCTTGCCGTTGCCGTCGGCCCACGCCTTGAACTCCAGGTCGCCGGTGCCGTCGTCACCGCCGGCAGCATTCACATCCACGGGGATATAGTCGCCGGGTTCTCCCGCAACCGGGTGGACCAACCCGTAATTAGTTCCGCCGGTGTCGGTGACCTGGATCTTGCTCATCACCAGCATTGAGCTGTCCACGGTGCTTGTGATCTCGCTATCGGGCCTGCTCACCGTGTAGAAGAGATAGTTCTGGCCCCCTACAGTCACCACCTGATAGGTGTATCCTGTGCTGAGTCCGTCTGCCAGGGTGAAAGCATCGCCCGACGAATTGTAGCCCGAAATCTGGAAAGGCGCTCCGGTAGAGTCGTAGGCTAGAGGGCCAATCTCGCCGTCTACAGCTGGACCGTATACCCGCTGTGTGGCGTAATTGCTCTTCGGCAAGCTGACCGTTACCGGAGTGCTGTCGCCGTCTTCCAGCGGGAACATCTCCCCAAAGTACCCGAGGGACGAGTAGCCGTGCATCCACGGGGCCTCGCCTGATCCTCCCCTGTTTCGCTCGTAATTCAGGATGTACTGGATGGCCTCTTTCTCGATGTTGAAAAAGAGGGCGACGACCCTGAATCCTATCCCTAGCGTCAACTCGAACTCGTCAAAGGTGAAGGGCCTGTACCTCTCCTCCACCTCATCGTATTCACCTAGACTCATGGCCAGAGAGAGCGCCAGTTTGGCGAATATCTCGAACTTCAGAAGCTCCACGCCCACGCCTGCGCCGACTTCCAGGAAGGCCGAAGGGGCTATTCTCATGCCGTTCCAATAGGTGTCAGCTTGGGCCTTCTCGATTGGGATGATGGAGCTTATCGCGGTACCATCCTGCAATGATGTGAACCGGACAGGAATCTGCGGCGATAGAGTATATCCGGTCTGGTTGGCGAGGATGATCATTGCGGGTTTCCCGGCGTCAGTCGAGTTGATGTAGCCGCCCGAACTCCAGCCGCCCGCTCCGCCATCTAGGTCCTTGTCCCAGATCTCAACCAATATCTTGCCGCTGAAATAGACGTTGTAGATCTTGGATGACGCGCCAAACTCCAGGGTCGCTCCTGAAGCGCCGGCTATGGCGCCGCCCGAGGTCATCTCCCAGTTCCCTTTCGGCCGAGCATCGCGATCCACAGTGAAGTTGCCAAGATTGAGCTTCCCCGCCACGGACTCGACGACGTTCTGCACGACTTTGAGCCCTGTGGATAGTTCCACAGAAACCCCTGCCTTGACGTAAACGTACACGATGGGCACAGGAGTGAAACGGTACTGATACCGGTATTCTAGGGCGCCCGCTACGGTGATGGCAAACTTGGCGAAGTGGTACTTGTTTGTCACCTGGCTGTAGCTGAAAGTGAAGCCTAACGCCATGGAAAAACTCACAGAGAAGTCGGACGATGACATCTCGCCCGGGTCTATCTGCTTCTGGCCGTCCTTTTCCGGGCCGCTGGGATTGGCTTTTTCGGCCTGAGCTGCTTTGAGCGAGTCGTCGGACAGGAGCGAACCCCATTTCCCGGTGAAGAAATTCCTGAACTTCTCGACATTCTCTTCATTGGCCGTCTTAGGGTTGGAGAACTCGGCTTCAGACCAAGAGCCTTCCCTCTTTTGTTCGAATCCGCCTAGCGGCATACCAATGGCAAAGCCTATATCGGTGCCGTCTAGGATAATCGTAATGTAGTCGGATAGCCCAATCTCGATCGACGGCAGCTTCATGCCGGAATCTATCCCGAACTCGCCGTAGTCTCCCTTATCGTTAGAGCCACCACCGCCGTCGGGCGTACTGGCCCCGGGCTTCATCTGCGCCAGGTGATCGCCGCTTGGGAACAGGCTTATTTCGGCCCTTTCGAAGGACTCGGGAACCGGAGTCTTCTTAGCTAGCATAAGGGCCTCGGTATCCATGAGGGTACCTCCGGCGCCTGTAGGCTGCTGCTGCACAGCCAAAGCGAAGGTATCGAGGCCTGTGAGCGAACCCAGGTAACCGTTTAGTTTGCCGAGGCCGCCATCCTCGTAGGTGTACACATACCTGCTGCCAACCTTGGTCACTGCCACGGTCTTGGCTATCTGCACGTTTGAACCGGCCACGTGCTCTGGAATTGTGACCGGCTCGGGGTTTTCGAAGTCGTACATGAGGCTGCCCCTAAAGTCGGGATTCCAAGCGTAATAAGGAGCCTCAGGATCCGTTGAGCGCTTCGGGGGATTATGGTCTCCGCCTGCGCTGAAGTACACCATACTAAGTGCCTCGGCCTCCGCGCCGTACATCAGGTGGTTATCGGCGGAATACGGCTCGAGTGTATCTTCCTGTCCCTTGCGGATCGCGAGCGCGCCACTTTTCACATACCGGTAATCCCTCTGCTCCCGAGAGAGGGTCCGCGGGTTGGTCGCCCCTGTGGTAAGGGCGGTCAAGACCTGGGCGCGGTCTCCTTCGGTTCCTCCGGGGGGCACCACAAGACAGCGGGGAGTCATGGAGTACTCGATGCCGACAAGATAGTCTCGGTATCCTGTGATTCTCCCGTCTCTCCACACCGGAACCGGGGCAAACATGGCCTCCTCATAGACCCCGGGCTTGAAATACCCGATAGTCTGGTCTTGGCTGTCGTCCACGATGAATACCTTAAGGTCCTTATCGAAATACCCGTCCAACTTGCCGTTCCCGTTGCCGTCCAGGTAAACGCATACATCGGAGATGCTTGCGGTCATCACGCTTTGTGCCGTCAGATAGTCCTTGTTGTAGTACTTAAACGACAGTGTCGAGCGGGAAAGAGCCGCGATGGGGATCTGTATGGTCTCATTCCCTTTGTAGGTTGAGCCCTCAAAGAGTATGAGGTCATCCGGTGACAAGTTGAAGTTCACCGAGTAGAGGTTCCTGGCTCCCCTTGTGAGGACAACCTCAGTTCCGGTCCGCTCGATTTCGCTCACGGGTTTTAGGGCACCGTTCTGGCTCTCTGCCCTAAACTTCACGGACTGCACGACGTCGCCTGTGCTGCCTCCGACCGTGTTGTTTACGGCATACACGGCTGCGCGCTTGATAGCGATACCAGAACCATTATTGCTCGCCAAGAACATGCCATATGCCTCGGGGATCCTGTTCGGGTCGATAGTGATGCCGTCTTCTAGGCGCGGAACCGACGGCTGAAGCTCTAGGACAATGTCTTGGATGCGATCAAGGACTACGTTGATCACGTAATCTGAAATGAGATCGCTATCGGTTATGCCCTTCCACAGAAGCTGCAGGTCGAGCACATCCGCGTTGCTCCCCGCTCTGCCTTGAGCAACCACTGTCTCGCTGCCATCCGAGTTCCGTCTGGTCAAGTAGACGCTGGCTCCAAGGCTTGACGTCTGGGCGTGCTTGAAACTGGCGCTTCCGGCTGTGCTCACCTGCAGAGTGGAACCCACGTAAAGCCTGCCGTAGGCGTCAACTCCACCCTGTCCTTCTTTGATGCTTACCATGGGCTTGAGGCGCGAATACAGCGCTGAATCGGGCGGAACCACTGTTACGTTGGAAGGCAAACCGTTCTCATACACTACATTGTCGTCGTTGGCGGTATACACGCGAAGGTTCATATTCCCTGACATTAGCCTGCGTTTGAACGCCAAATACCTAAGAGACGCTTCAGCATATCCCTCGGTGCTGTAGGTCTCGCCGGACTTGGCAGGCTTGTACCCCTTGCAGCCAAACTCTTTCAACATCAAATCGAAAACGCCATGGGGCTGCGAACTGGTTATGCTCAGCGGTACTGTGCCCGCGTGATTGCCGTCAAGTCGCATGTAGTAATAGTGGTCCATTTTATCTGCAGGGTATTGTGTGTCGGTAGGATGTATGGATGTGGAAAACGTCGGGAAGAACACGTTCATCTCCGGCCAGAGTACGTAATTCTTCCCGTAGTTCATACGGTGCTGGCCCCTAAAGTCGTACCTGTACTCGCTGAAACGCTGGGGCATGTTTGCAACTATGAGTTCGGAGAACGAGCGGACCTGCGAATAAACTCCGAACGTCCTCGTGCCGTCGATGGCTCTGGGCGCAGGCCCATAGTAATCTAGCCACCCGGCACGACCAAGACCGTTGATGTCATATCCGGACAAGTAATTGTATGGGTCGTCCTGGGCGAGCCAGTCTCTCCAGTATTTCCCATTGTAGTCTGGCACGCCGTTTCTAGTGAATGTCAGCCGCCCAAATTCGTGGGACAGCGGGGCCAATTCGCCTTCATCTGATGGCTCGATAATGGTGCCGGCGATGCCTCCGGTCCCGATCTCTTCCGGCACCTGGGTGCCGACCGCCACTACCTCGGGGCCCAATAGGCCGGTTTTTCGCTCCACGACACTGCCTGAAACATCCACGGACTCGGCATCGTAAAGCTCAGTGGCCAAGTTTGGACTGGATTGACCCTTCCCGCTGTTGTATAGGGATATGATGGCTTCCTCTTGGGAAAATCCAGCCAGCCCTTCTCCTCCACCCAACAAGTTCGAAAGCTCCACTGTGAAGTACTTATCCTCTGTGGAGACCTTACCGTCGTCTATGAGAGGTATCTCAATGTCAATCTCGTCGAAATCCGCGAAGAACACTATAGTGCCTTCGGCGTATGAGTAGTCGGTCCCGGCTAACGCAGTTCCATCAGCCGTCCTCCAATTGAAGGACACGGGGTACGAAGTATCGCCGGTACGCTCAACGGTGATATGGGCGGTTCCCTGAGATTTGTCTCCTCGTACGAACGGCGCCACGAAGCCCACTTGGGTGGAACCAGGGGCGCTCGAATCCACAATCTGCATCACCAAGGTGTTGGCGGCATCGTACAGCGAACCGCCGAGACACCCTGCTATGGTAAAGGTGCCGAACTTGTCCGGCTCGGCGGCGTTGTTTTCAGGAGCGGTAAGGATTATCTCCTTGGCCCATTCGCCATGGGCGAAAGTCAAGTCAAACGCGTAGGCCGCAAATTCGTCGGGTGAGTGCATGGGCAGTACGCTGAAGGTCTGCTCGGGCACCTGGAGCAGAAGCTCGGCATAGTCGCTCTCGCTTATGTACTCGCCTAGATCCTCTTGGGGCTGCACATATACGTCACCTGCGGCGCTATTGCTGCCATAGGTCTGTCCGTCCACAGTGTAAGCGCACATGTAGTCGTATGTATCACCCGGACGGTGCTGGGAATCCACAACGAAATCACGCGCCGAAGCGCCCTTTACGATGTCCCAGATACCGCTGTTCCAAGCGTACCATTGGTACTTCTCGGCGGTCTCTACATCAAGGGTCAGCGTGTGCGTTCCGTCGCCATTGTCAGTGACCGCTATGCCGGTCGGGATTTCGGGCTCGCTAGGCTCCGGGTCCTTGCCAAGCGGCTGATACTTGGCAATCGGGAGGGGATCCTCTATCTCTATCAGTATGTCATTCTTACCTGCGGCAGTGGAGTATGTATATTCGGTCTCGCTCAACCTTGCGTACGCCGGCGCGTATAAAATGCGGGCTGTGGCTCGTCCCGCCGTTCCGCCCAAGCGATAGACAGTTATCCTATGGGACTCGCCTCCCTCCTCCACGGTCACTTGGCTATTGGAGAAAGCGAAGGTCCCGTAAGGAAAAGCTTCTTCCCAAGACGCATCGATGGTCACCTGTGTGCCATCCTTATCGGTTATGGTGAGGTTTCCGTCAGGTCGGTTTGCGAAGTAAGCAAGGGCCTCCCGAGGCAATGTCGAGAAACCATCACGAACAGAAGCAGGAAACTCACTGTCTTCACAAATTTGCGGTTCATTTCGACACTTCCGAGGGCTCTGCGATTCTAGGCTGCTGCAACTATGTCGGGCAGTGAATGGGTCCTAGGCCGGTTTTCTGAAGTGTGGCCAAAAATCCTTCATCATAAGATTCTCATTACTATCATTAGCGCAAATTCGTATTTTTGGTAGTGACTTTTCATCTCGAAAAAGTCACGTCTTCGGGCCAGTGTAGGAAGACGTAATTCGATAGTTCGTCCCGGCTGGATATGCGTTTTTGAGTAAATATCCTGCATGATGTTCTTGAGCCTTCCTACCGAAATGGAATACCGCTCCGCGATTCTTGCGTAAGGAACTCGCTGTGCCACAAGCGAAGCCAGATGGTATTCCCGCAGAGACAGTATGAGGGTGATGTTGTCCTTCCTGAATTGGTTGTGAAAGGCGATCCAGTTCTTCCATGTGCGGTTCCATTGTTCAATGACGGCGTCGTAGTAGCCGGGAAACTCTTGCAGAAGACACTGCTCCATCAGGCCGCCAAGGGCGGTCACCAGTTCCGAAAACGGCGTGACAAAACCGTGGGGCAGGGCGGTACCCATAATATCCAGCAACCAGCGCCTAGCCTCTCCATGGCGCCGGAGATGGCGGCAGGCCACGGCGCACATCAGCCGCAGGTAAATATCGTAGTGCGTGAGTCCCTCCTGCGACGAACCAAGGGACAACGCGGTTTGGGCTACAGCAAGCATGGCCTCAAACCTGCCCGTACAGTGGAAGTATTTCGCCCTCAGGTACAGGGCATTCGGCCTCACAGAAGGCGGAAGGGCGCTCAAGTCTCCCGCCTTGAGCCAGTTGGGTGCCACGTCCGGGGCAACGACGCTAACTGCGACGGCTGCAAGCGACATCTCCGCGACGGCGGATACATGGCTGCCCTTGCCGGATTTCACCCAACTCCTCAGATAAGCGTCGATCTCAGTGTAAGTCCGGTAATCTCCTGTGCTGATGGCCGCCGCAATAGCCGCCGGGCAAGAGCGCAGCCTCGCCACCGTCTCTTTAACTTTGTGGAAAGCAGGAAGCGCGGGTCCGGCTGAAACGACCCGAAAGATAGGCGTTTCGCCCCGCCATATGGGCGATACCGCAGCGCCTGTCGCCCGCCAGCGGCGTCGAAGGGAATCGCGTTTAAGCCGTAGGTATGGCACTGTTGTAGCAAAGACCACGCAAGCCCATGGCAAAAGTGTCTTTCGGGACAGATTCCGTTCTTTGCGCAAATCCATGGGTTTTTCCGCATGAACCGGAATCATCCACGACCTTCCGTATTTCTTTGCGTGCGGTATGCGCTTATCAGCCAGAAGCCGCTGAACCTGTCTGAGAGAGACGCCCCAGCATTCAGAAGCTTCTGCTGTCGACATGTACTCCATTCCCAACCGCCCTCTTGCTACAAAATGACAATCTAAATGTAGTCGTTTGAGCGACGTGTTGCAAACCAAAACATGCAATAGAGTCTGTCAAGTAGATGTGGGTGAGAAGCCACGTTCCCTAAGCACTTGGAAAATTTAGGTCACCGGAATCCCTTGATTCGCAATGTTGTTGAACAGGCGGGACAGTCCCCCGGAAGCCGTTGTGTCGGCCTGCATAACCGGGGTCTTTGCCTTGGTGACACCCGTTATCCCTTCTGCAACTTGGTGGGCCACAGCTGAAGCCTTCTTATGATCTTAGTGCTGTCCAGCACCGTGCACCCTGCTCACGTGTTGGGAATACCGGTCAAGTTTGCCCTCATACTTGATTAACGAACAGGTTATCGCTTTAAGCCCCGCCACGCCCCAACTCTGACCTCGTTTCTTGAGCCTGTTAGAAAACTTGTCCACGTTCGATTCGGCCGAGCCCATCCCGCGCATCTCGTTTGTGTCGTAACCAAGCCCTTTGAGTCTGACCCTGTAATCTATGTAGGCTTCCGGCATCTTTTTGATACTCCTGCCAAATCGTCTTACGTGTTTGAAGGCCGCGCTAAGTCGTCGATATTGCCCTCCATCTTCCTCCTGGCGCCTGCAAGTCCTCTAAGCAGGGCATCAATGTCGTTTCTATCGAACGCCCCGAGGCACACGCCAAGTTCGCCGGTCTCGCACAAAAGCCGTCTGAGATCACGCTTAACATGGAAGCGATCCACCTGATAAATGGCTTTGGGGAAATAATCGACGCCTGCTCTAACTAACTCGCCCTATCGCCGTTAATCACCACCATGACGTTCTCGTCTATGTCATAACGGCTGTAAAGGTGACGACTTGGCTCTTCCCAGAAATCTTTGGAATCTAGGTCAAGATAGTGGGTTTTGTTCAACAACTCATATTCATTGCTGCCAGGAGCTCTGGCCCGCCATCCTTCGTGGCTGACCACCATCTTCGTTTCCCTGCTTTTCTTCCTCTCCCTTTGCATTGAACACCAGTAACCGTCGGCTTCAACAAAAAGAACTGGGACTTTCTTTGTCCCTTGGGCCTTTTCGCGCTTCTCTTCCTCCTCTTTGTCTATCAATTCGCCCAAACGCAGGATTAGCTGCCTTATTGCTTCATGACTGACCACCTGGTGGCCGTAAAGGCGCTTAAGGCTTTCCTTGGCCGCACGGTAAGAAGGCCCCAACACCGCCTGCATCGCAGCCGCAAGGGCAAGACCGGGGCTTACCCTGCCTACTTCAATGCCCAAAGCCTCATCAAGAAGGCAAACGTATTTCCCCTTCTCTTTGTCCAGATAGTACCGCCGTCGGTATCTAACGTCACCCATCAGCGTCGCCACACACCCAGAACGAATATCCTTGACCTCGTAACGCCCCTTTTCCCTGTTCTCAAATATCGCTTCATCCAACTCCGGCCAGAACTTGGCATATTACCCCGCAAAACGTCTCCCGCATTTTTTGGAATACGCCCAACTCTAAATCCTGAAGGAAAATCCCAATGTCTGTCGAAGCTCCGCACTGCGAGAAGCCCCCTTTGTGTTTGGCCTGCAAACTTAACACTTCGGGATTCATGGCTTCTCGCCTTCTTTTTCCCTCAACTACCCACAAAGATCTTACTCATACCATGCAATACTACTTGGCCACCCTCTACCTAATGGAGCCCCAACCAACTCCCAACACGAACCACTCTCGATCAAGAGCGACATCCTCTCATCATGACAGTGTTGCCATACGCTGCGCCAAAGGCCGCCATCATGATCCAACGTCCGAAAGCCGAAACCCACTGCCCGGCGCCTTTGCGGCTCCTCAGGTTGAAAAGGAAATAGGCCACCGTGGCAACAGTGCCGACCACCAAGATGACGTTGTTCACAGAATTCAGAGGGACCATAGTACCCTGGATTTGCTTAACGAGACTGGCGTCCACAGACCCCCTGATCGCCAGCAGCCAAGCCGTCCCCATAGTGAATCCCAAGGGAATCCTGCTAAGCCACGAGAGCCTCGGCACAAAACGGGCGTAGAGCAGAGCTCCCCCTATGAGCGGGAAGAGAAGAGATAGATCTCCTCCGACCACTAAAGGCCCAACACCATTCTGAACGATGCCAAAGTAAGCCACTGTCATGGCGTGAGCCGCCGAAAGTCCGATGAAGAGGTGCTCCACCACTTGGAAAACCATGTTCTGCTTGTACAAATACGACCAAACCGCAACGGTCAGCAGACCGGCGATTGCCACTCCTGGATTTGGTTTCACTTGTGATCACTTCCTCAATATGACTATCCTCACCCGGCTTTAGCGCGACTGAGCCGCTCTTCCCGCAAGGCTGCGTTGGGCGGCTTCTCCCGCAATCATCGTGCCTGGTTTTGGCGACGTCGCCCCATTACCCAGGACACGTTTCCGACCAATATAAAGACCACAATGGCCGCATGGGACAACGACTGCGCATCCATACCCGAGAGGGCCTGGCCTGGGTTCTTGGATGCCATCTCATACTCTGCCGCTCCCCGAAGTCCACCCAACAGGCCCGACAGCTGGCCGGTCCCCAGATATGGCATGAGGTAGGGAACGGTGACTCCCGACGCCCCTGCTATCACCGGCACACCCTTTGGCTGAACCTGTTGCAGGTAGTAAATGCAGGTGTCTCCTGTGTTGAAATCTACGAGCATGTCGAAGTCGCTTATTGACTGAACGCCCTTCATGATCTCAAGTCCCCAGACAGAATTGCCCTGGAGATCTGTAGAAAATGCGTGCTTGATATCTTGAGCCATGGCCGCGATAGCCGTCTGTTGGCCAGGCATGAACGGAAGTATGAGGTAGTCTTGACCGTATTGGTATGCGTACTCTCCCGACAGCGCGTTCATAGCCTGACTAGCGTACATAGACGCCTCTACGGTCAGATTGACCCACACCAATCTCGCTTTCCTGGACATGAGGTGGCGGAGCATGGCCATCATCTGAGGAAGTACTTCGGCATCGGAGCTAGGAGAGAAACTGGGTGATACAATCACCGTTGCTCCTCTGGGCAAGTTCTCAACAAAAGCGTATGTCGCCTTCGTCCCTTCTCCCACTGTTATTGGAAGACCAAGGGGGCGGAAGAGCGGCAAGAGCACCGCAAGGAACACCGATAGGTAGACCCACCTTGTATCCAAATTGGCTAGTTTGACCATATCGCCCACCCCCTACGCCGAAAGGCCGATGCTGCCACGATCTAGGCCGAGAATAATCCGGAGACTTACGGTTATGGCGCCTAGGGCTCCGCCGATGGTGATACCCCGCATTCCGGCTGTACCAGGTATCTTCATGAGCCAATCGGCAATATCGGGAAGTCTTGGGGAGATTGCCTCGCCTATCCCGACTCGCCCTAGCATCACCATCACCGCGCAAATGATCAGTATTGCGCTGTCAAGACCTCTGGCCCGGAAAGACCGGTACGCTGCAGAAGCAATGAAGAAGGCGTTGAGGGCAAACATGGTCGATGACAGAGGGCTGTAGACATTCTGCCATACGAACGTGTATATTGGCGAGTCTTGAGTCTTTATTACCCCCACCATGAACCAAGCTAGTAGCGAAACCACCAGCACAAGACTGAGACCCCAGTTAGGACGCTTTCCCTTTACGTTGGCGACATGGATTTTGAGTATGTTGGCGCCTCCCAAAGCCGTGGCGAAAGCCGCTATTAGAACCGACCAAGACAACAGTTGACTCGACGCCGACGAAACCGGCTTAAGGTCTACGAAATAATCCAGAAGGACCACCATCCCCCCGGCAAAAGTGACTATCAAAGGCAACAGGGTTTTCACAGTGATCTACCTCCAGTAAGGATTGATTCCACCTTCTGACGCCGAATGACCGCGACAATCGCCCTAGAAGCAGCACCGCACGAGCAGGACACCCATCTTACAGCCCGCACAATTTGACCAGGGCATCCACCCCAAGCGTTGACATCAAGGCTCCCATCAATATGGCGGCTATGGCGAGCAGTTTCCCGCAGTCCTGCGCCATAACAGCCCCAATGCGGACAGGATTCTGGGTAAGGTATGCCCCTGCGGCGAAAAGCTCCTCACCCACCAGCGTCTGATCACATGCAGCGACAAAAAACGGCAGTTGCGGAGTGCTCGCTGTACCGGCCACCTGAAAGGCCCCAATGCGGTTGCCGCACTCGGCTAGGAGCAAGGACTCAGCGAAGAAATAGCCCATCATTATGTTGGCGGCCACACGCTCGCGCTCCATAATTCCCCAGACCCCACTCACGTAGGCCTGCATCGTGTCGGAAAGATAACGGATGTTTCCTGATTTGAACGACTCGGGACGGCCTTCCATGGCGTATGCGTTTTTCACGATGTTCTCAGTAACCGGTTGTACTACCGGCTGAGAGTTGGTGACTATGAGAGTGGCATCATACCTAGCGCACAGGCGCGCTACATAGTCCAGGACTGCAAGAGCGGCGAAGGTGTCGGCCACCATTCCCCCGCATCCTGTGGTGAAGTGTACAGGCCGCCCCATTTCGGTTGCCCTTCCGATAGCCTCGCCAATTGTATTGAGACCGTCTATCCGCCTAATTGGAAGCACATTGCTCTCGCGAAATTTCCGGTAGTGGTACACGCCGGAGATGATGACAAGAAGAAGGACAAAGAGCTCGGAAAACTGCCCAGCGCGAAGCATAGCAATACCTCCTGGTATGGGTGCAGTCATACGTTCAGTCAGATACTAGTTGGAAAGATAGGAACGCCTAAATAGCCTGGAGCCTAGCAATATTGAAATCCAGAATACGGAAGCGAAACGGGATTAGGCGTGATGACGGTGATAGCGGTGATGGCGGTGGGCGTGATCCCTGCTATGGAGGTGGGAACAGGAGGAAATCGTGGTTAAAGAAGGTAGATAGGAGATCGCAAACATAGTGGAAGTCAAAGCGAGACATTGACACAAGAAGCCTAATGACTGAAGCGAACTGCGACGCATCTACATCATTCCTTTCGCCGCTTTCCCAAGCCCACCCGAGAGACCAAGTGTCTACCTGAGCAAGGGACGGTAAATTGAATAGATAGTACTGCCTATAGCAGAGCAATGTCAACAACGACATGGCGCAAGATCGGAAGATCGGAAGGCCAAATCTGAAGGCTGAATCGGAAAGCCGTTGCAGGATGTACATTTCGCCTCAACTTAACAACGTTAACCTGTGGAGATTTGCTCAGCCACGACTGACTGACTGTGGCGTGGTGGGCATGAAGCCGGTGACAAAGGTTCCGCGGCCTGTTCGGTGGAGGAACATCGCGGAGGCGGCGTTGCCTCTTTGACGAACTCCCCCGTGCCGCTAGAACAAGCGGCTACGAACGCTTTGCCGCCGACTTCGAGGCACACAACATCTACGGCAGTCGATCTTGGCTCCCGCAACCAAGACACCGTCTGGTGAGCGAAGTGCACACCGACGTGTCTCGGCTTCGGATACCTTTCATTTCATGGCAACTGCCCTGCGATCCCAGACTGACGACGATCCAAGACTAGCGGCGATGCTTAGCTTACCTGAAAATCCCGCCCCACGGTACCGCCTCTCTGGCTCCTGAATTCGATATGCCCTGTGGCGCTCTGGTCAACCCGTATCATCCACGATACTCTGACAGTAGAGTTAGCCGGGCGATCCCGGTGCCCGTTCATGTAGCCCTCGACAAAATCCACTTCCTGTTTGGTCTGGCCGATAACCGTCATGCCAGGGCCCGGTTCTATCCGAAAGACATCCTTCTTCACAGCACCTGCGGCCTTCGCCCTGTTGGTGATGTTTGTGGGCAGATAGCCGTAGTTCTCCACAACAGAGGTGACCTTTCTTACAGAACCGTCGATAACAGTCACTTCAATTGGCGCCATGTGAATTTCAGGCAAAGCGCCAGCATGCCGTAGGATCCAGATAGCATTCCTGTGACACTCCTGTTTCAGTAGAGAAGGAGGGGGATTCTGCACGCAGAACTTAGCGTCCCACCCACCAATTTCGACCTGCCCCAGTTGAGGGTGATCAAACGGAGTCCACGGCACGAATCCCTTGCCTGCCAGTTCCCTGTCGTTCCATACCAGAAGCCTGACCTGCAAGTCTTCCTTCTTATCAGGGTCTACCGTCGTTCGGAACTCAACCAGGTCTATTCCCGCCCGCGAGTAACGGTTCCAAAGCTCCGTGGTGTAAGCGATCAGCCCTCTGTGCTCGTATGCCCATTCAGTCAAGGTGGAACGGTTGGGCGACTTCACATCGGGGTACCCACTGCAAATAGTGCCCTCCCTGGCGATCTCTTTGGTTGCCCGCAGATCGTCGGGATCCATCTTGTCTTCGGGATACTGGCACGGATTTCTATAGTAAAATCCGCCAGATGTGTGCAAAGCCTGGATCGCCCCTATATTGGGGTGCTTAACTATGAAATCAAGGATGGCTCTTGGCTCAGGCTCTGCGGTGGGATAGTCTCCGCCGCCGGGCACTTGAGTATCCCAGTTAGATGGGAAGTTCCTGTTCAGGTCCAGCCCAAAGGGGGGCCGGTTGATTGGAACAGGCTCGCCTTCGTAGTCCTTAATGACCCCTTCGGGATAAAGTCGGTAGAAGGGTCCCTTCCTCTCGCTAGGTCGCCGTGGGATCATGAGTCGCGGGTCTTTCCTGGACGGCTTCCACTCGCCTTTGTGATCGTCTCTGACCCTCATCTGGAGAATCCTGCCATCGCCATTGATGTCGAACCGGTGTAGCCCCGGCAGATCGCAGATCTCCTCATCGGGCCACACTCGGACGCTGCTGCGAAGCATGGTCGGGCTTGTCAGATAAAGCTCGGCACCGTCTGGGTTGACTCTCGGAAGCACGTAGAACGTGCAGGTGTCGAGAAGATGAGTAACTTCATCATCTATCCCGAAGTTGCCGACCAAGTAGTGAATTAGGTAAAGCGCCACGGCAGACCCTGTGACCTCGCCTGCATGGATATTCCCGTCTATGTAGATGGCGGGCTTCTTGTCCGGCTCACCTGTTGCCCAGTTGGTAAGCGTCATTGCCCAAATGTCGCGTCCTTGGTAGCTTTTCCCGGCAGACTCCAAGAAAGTAATTCCGGGGTATCCCTTGGCAGTCTCTTGGAGGTAATCGGTCAACTCCTGAAACGTTACGTATTTGTCGAAACTCATAGGGGCTTTTTCAGACATGACGACGCCTCCCTGTTGTAGTTAGTTGCTCTTCTTCTCCACAAGCCAGGAAGTCTCCTCCGATCCATCAGGAACGCGCCGGGTCGCTCCAAACCCGCACGCCAAGCCACAGTAGGCGCTCCTCCGTATTCTTCTGCGGCACAAGAGCCTTTACGATACAATACCGAGTGAGGTGGCAAGATGATCGGGCGCGAACAGAAACTCGAAGCCTTGTACAATTTCGGCATGATAGTCGGGCAGAACCCCTGGTTTGCCTTTCTCATTGGCTTCTTGGTCGGCCAGGTCGACAGAGTGCACTTCGTGAAGGAACTGACTGACGCGGAGATTGCCATCAGCATCTCTGCCGCACGCTCCACTGTCTGGCCTAGCGACCCGTTCAAAGCCACGGTGCGGGGCATAACCATGCCCAATACCTATGCCTTAGCTAGGACCATCGCCAACGATCGGGCGCCAATCTGCGTGTCTTTGGATTTCGACCATGCCCGCGACACCGACTGGTACCAATCGGTGCTCCTCCCCTCTGTCGCTTTCGTGAAGGATGCTGAGGCGGCGGCTCATGAGCAGTCGGAGATGCTCTGGAAGCAGATGGACCATACCCTCGACGTTTACCGAGAATGCCGAGCCCTTCTTAAGAACGACACAGAAAGAAGACGCGAACTAGAATACTACATGAAGACCGCCGAAGCGCAGATGAAGAAGCTTAGTCAGGAAATGGAGGAGCTCAACCGCCAGATGAAGCGGATCTCCGAATCCCAGTAGTCTTGCGCTGAGCAGGACAATCTCGAGGATGCAGCCTACGGTAGACCTAGACCTAGTGTCCATGTACGCCCACCCGTACAGCGGGTCATCGCGGTAGTTGCCTTCTACAGGAACGCCAGCGGGAAGGGCGAGAGCCACTCGGCGACTCGGTGGCACTCCTGCAAGAGATGAGGGCAGAAAGAAGTGAACCGCGAGGTGGAACCAAGCAATAGAAAATCAGTGGTTGCGCCCTGGTCCCTGAATGCACGCCTCGGCAGCACGCAGTACAGTCTCAGCGTCCCTCATTGCTCTCTTGGCATCTTCGGAAGTGTATTCGAGCGTGGGTATCATATCAACCTCGCCGTAGAACGAAAACTCTCGCTCCTTGCGAAGCCACCGAGATATCTCTTTCAACGCCTCAGCGTGTTCCCTCACTGTGTCAGGAAACATATGGGCGTACTCAACTATTAGCCCACCAACATCATGGATTTTAGGTGGGTCAACCCCGATCTGCCTGAGCATTCCTTTGAGGGCGAGTTCAACCATTTCCTGAGCCTCGCGAACAACATCGGAGAAGGCGTTCTCTTCGTACAGGACTGGCAATATCTTCAATCGCACTTGGGCCTTAAGCAGGTAACTCTGAGCTAGGCTAATGTTGTTCACAGCTCAAACACCTCCCCCGGCTTAAGGTCAGGCTTAATCACCCAATGCCAGGTGTTTCCTCGCCATACTCTCACGGAGTTCATGGCCAAAAGTCTGGCTGAAAACTCATCTACGAACTTGCGAAAAAGATCATCCTTATCTAGCAGAATCAGCGAATCTTCGGTCATGTCGAGGAAGATAGGACCGCCCAGGCCCATTTCGCACTCTGTCCTAAAAAGGGGTGACAACCTCGTGTAAACGCCTGCTTCCTGCGCTTTTTCCAGATCGATCACCATACGATCCTCGACCTCATCAAACTGGTGCACGCGCGGCATTCGGCCTGAAGGAAGGCTCTTAGCGATGAGCAGGATATCGATGTCCGAGTTGTGATTAGGCGTACCTCGCCCGACCGAACCAAAAATTACCAGACTAGTGAGGTTGTCGCCATACACACAGACGCACTCCTCGCGAAGACGCAAGAGGAGCCGGTCAAACACCGTTGCAAGAACACTATTTGCACTTTCGCCCCGACCCATCAGTCGCCCCCCCTTCCCCAGCACGACCCTGAAAACATGGCCAGTTGGGAATTCTTGCTACACAAATAGTAGCACAGGCGAGAGTCCCAGGCAAAAGCGACACACGGCTGCCTTCATGAGCGCTCGGGTGATTGACGTGTAACCTGATGAACCTCGTCTATCCCGGGAACGCAGCATATGACAAACCTGCCAACAGGCTGATTCGGTCCGAAATGATCACTTGCCAAGCAAAAAAAGCCGCCTGCCTGCGCAGACGGCCATCCAATACTCGCTAGAAAACCAAACCCTACTCGCTTAGCAAGTACTCCGCTACCAACCTAGCAGTGGCCAGGAGTCCCTCCTTGTGAGTCCGCTCATGGGAGTGCGAAGCGTCAACCCCCGTTCCGATGCACCCGGTCCTGACGTTAAACCCTGCCCGCAGGGCGGCGCCTGCATCGGACCCGTAATACGGGAAGATGTCTACGACATAGGGGATGTTGTTCTTCTCGCAAATGCCCTCCAGTTTCTTGCGCAGCACGAGGTCGTAAGGGCCGCCGGAATCCTTGGCGCAGATGGAGACGGTGAACTCGCTTCCAAGCAGACCATCCCCCACGCAGCCCATGTCCACGGCGATGAATTCCCTGGTCTCCGCCGGGAAACCGAAAGACCCGCCGTGTCCCACTTCCTCATAGTTAGTTATGAAGAAATGGGTGGTGTAGGCCGGCTGCAAACCCTTGTCGACCATGTACTTTGCCGTACCTAGGAGGGCTGCCACCGAAGCCTTGTCATCCAGATGCCGGGACTTGATAAAGCCCGAGGGAGTGACCTCTGTCCGCGGGTCAAACACTACGAAATCCCCTGGCTTGATGCCCAATTGGGTCACATCATCTTTGGTCTTGACCTTCTCGTCGATGCGAACTTCCATGTTATCGGCGGTGCGCTCCATTTTGTTGGTTTCTGCTCCGTGTACATGGACCGCTGCCTTAGTGACCAGAATCGTGCCGGTGTATGTCTTGCCCGAACTGGCCTTGATGAACACGTGCTCCCCTTCGACACTGGTCCAAGGAGAACCGCCAATATTGGTCAATTTGAGGCGTCCGTTGCTCTTGACCCCGAAAACCATGGCGCCAAGGGTGTCAATGTGAGCCGAGAGCGTTCTCTCGTTACCTGGGAGCCGCCCGGGGATTGTCACCAGAAGACTGCCTTTGTTGTTGATCTCAGCTTTGTAACCTAGCTTCTCAAACTCCGACTTGGTCCACTGAACCGCTTCCAAGGTATCCCCTGCGGGACTCGGAATCTTGCACAGCGTGACAAGGCGAAGAGTCATGTATTCGATATCAGGAACGTTGTTTGGACAAAGGTTTACTCCCATCTGTATCCTCCATTCGGTTTCCTCTCCGGTAACGGCCCATAAGACTCCTAGCTTGCGTATGGGTTCTGCCGTAGCCCAACTACCCCAGCACCACCGAACCCAGGGCTTTCCCTGCTCGCGGTGTGTAGGCGGCAACGATCAGCGTCTGTCCCTTGCTGCCTCGCACCACCCATTCCACCTTTGCCTTGGTATCCCCGCCGCCCGCCCTGCCGCCCAGATGACCAATCTCCTGCTCTTTCTTCCCGCTCACCGGCTGGGAGTCAATCTCTAGACCCTCCAGACTGACCTTCACCTGCTTGGCTTGGCGCATGGCCAGTGCCCTGAAGGTCCCGTGAGTAGGCAGATACCCTTCATTGCGGATGGCGGCCTCCACCTTGTACGTCCCGCCACCTAGGTCTGTGGCCGTCACCTTGTCAATCACAAGGCGTGGAGTGATAGCGGCCCTAGTGAGGTTGAACTCGGCATTCCTTCGGCACTCATCCTCCAACAAGGCAACAGGCGGGTTCTGCCTACCAAACTTGGGCTCCCAACCTCCGATCTCCACTTCCCCCAGTTGCGGGTGCTTGAAAGGCTTCCAATCATGAAAGAGAACCCCGCCCATCTTATCATCGTTCCACCGGAGAATCTTGACGGCGTCCTCCTCCCGATCTCTCTCAGAGAGATTGCGGCTGGCCTGGAGCGAGCGCTTTGGAATACCTGCTTGGCCAGCCATGTCCCAAAGCTCAGTCTCAAGGGCGAGCACTCCCAAGGTCTCATAGGCCCATTCCAGATCGCTTCCAACTGAAGGACGCTGCTGGTCCCAAGTGAACTCCTCAAAAACCGACGTCAAGGGATACCCGGTCATCTCCTTGCCAATCTCGCCTACGGCCTTGTATATCTCGAGGTCGCGGCGGTCAAAGGCCGAGTCCCTCTTGTCGCAGAATGGTCTAAGTATGACCCCGCCCGAGGTGTGATAGGCCATGGACGTCACGATGTTCGGATGAGACAGGTAGAAGTCGCCGACGGCCTTCATCTCTGGCTCGCTGAAAGGATAATCCCCGGAACCCGCCTGTCTCGTGTAAATAGCCCAATTGGCCGGGTACTGCCTGTTAAAATCCAGGCCGTATTTCCCGGGCGCCCGCTTCAAAGACACATCCGGGTCATAATCCCTTATGGACCCCTCGATCAACACGTCGTAGAAAACGTCGCCGGCCCCTCCCATCTCGTCGGGGCGCCTGCGCGCCATTATCCTGGGATCCTTGCAGGACACTTTCCAGCCGCCGTCGGCGTTCTTTACTCTCATATTCAGGATCTTACCGTTCCCGTCGATGTCATCGGGATAGAGTCCCGGTTTGTCATCTGTATCCTCGGGCCACGGGTGCAAACTGGATCGCAGCATATGCGGAGTTGACAGATAGTACTCGGAACCATCCATGGTAATTCTGGGGACAAAGTAGAAGGTCCGGGTATCAACCAGCCGAGTTATCTTCGGGTCCTTTCCGTATGCTTCCAACAGCCGTTTTATGGAGTAGAGGATGACCTCGCACCCTGTTACTTCTCCTGCGTGGGTGTTGCCGTCTGCGTACACCCCGGGTTTTTCTGAACCGGGGCCGGTCTTCTTGTTGGTGATCTCCAGCATGAGGATGTCCCGGCCTTGGTAAGACCGGCCTATGCACTCAAGCCTGCAAAGGTCGGGGTACTCCCGGAGGCATTCCTCTAGGAAAGTCCGAACTTCGGCGTTGGTATGATAGTGGTCGAAACTCAAGTTCAAGAAGGTTACCCCCTCCGGCTATCTGTCATTGACGGGCCTTGGCCCAGACCGTTGCCGATGCCGCGATAAATTGGCAACTTCCCTATCAGACTATCTATCCGGACGGCTCTCGTCCCGAGCCTGGCCCGCCTGCTTCTTAGTCCAGCGTCACTTCGACTCGGTCGGTTCCTGCTCTATCGCAGCTGGCAGCAATCGCTATGACTGTTCCGCCCTTGGCTCGCACCACCCACTGGACTTCCTTCCTGTTCCCGCCCGAACTGGTGCCGTACCAGCCCATGCCACCTCGGCCGCTCCCGAGCCCTTGCAAATGCCCGACTTCCTCCTTGGTCTTACCGGTTATGAGGTCAATTTCCCCCGATAGCGCGGCGATCTCCACAACAACGGGCTTCGCCCTTCCGGCGTTCACAGCTTGCTGGCACCCAGACGTAGGCATATAGCTCCTGTTCTCCACAACGGCCTTAACCTTGTAGAGATCTTCGGCAACCTTCTGGACGGCCACCCTGTCGAGATTCACCTCAGGCAGGCATTGGGCATGGTACAACGTGAACATGCAGTTCTTGTGGCACTCGCCTTCAAGAAACTGGGGCGGCGGGTTGGTCAACACAAACTTGGATTTCCAGCCTCCGATCTCCACCTCACCCAACTGGGGGTGATCGAACTTGCGCCACCTCTCAAACCCTTGGCTCGCAATCTCCCGGTCATTCCAAGTCAGAAGAGCGAGCTGGCTGTCCTCGGCATTACGGCCCCTGCGGTCAAACAGATTGTTACCCGCTCTCACCGAGGCATCCCATAATTCTGTGGAGAAAGTGATGATGCCCAAATGTTCGTAGAGCCAGTCCATGAAAACGCCCTTAAGCGCGTGTGCCTTGTCCTGGACATAGTCCTCGAAGGTAGAAATGTCAGGATACCCTGTGAGTTCGGCACCCTTTCTGCCGATGGTCTTGTAGATAGCGACGTCGGCGGCAGGCATCTGGCTGTCAGGCTTGGTGCAGCATGGGCGAAGTATGGCCCCCATGGTGGTATGGTAGGACATCCCGCCGGCAATGTTCTTGTGGGCCAAGAGAAACTCGGCCACGCTTCTGGTTTCGGGCTCTGACAATGGGTAAGGCCCGGCGCCCCGCTGAATCACATCCGGCTCCCAGTTGGCAGGGTAGTTGCGATTAATGTCCAACCCCCACTTGGGCTGGGCCATCTTGATCTCTCCGCCATCCCAGTTCTTGAGGATCCCCTCAGGGTACACCTTGTAGAATGGGCCTTCCTTGTCCCAAGGCTGTCTCCTGATCATAAGCCTCTCGTCCTTGGAAGACACCTTCCAGTCGCCATCGGGGTGCTTCATCCTCATCTGCAGTATCCACCCGTCGCCGTCGACATCTTCCTGGTTCAAGCCGTCGTCGTTGTCTCTGGGCGGGTACTCACGAACGCTGGAGCGAAGCTGGTAAGGCGTGTGGAGGAAAATCTCAGCTCCATCAACCGAGATTCTGGGGAGAATGTAGAAAACCCGGCTATCCACGAGGCCGGTTACAAACGGGTCTTTGCCGTAGTTGGACAGGAGATACCAGATGGTATAGAGGCAGACCGCTGAACCCGTCACTTCCCCGGCGTGATGGTTTCCGTCTATGTACATGCCTGGCTTTTTGTCGGGGCTGCCTATCTTCCTATTGGTGATCTCCACCATCCACATATCGCGGCCTTCATAGGTCTTACCGATAGAGTACATGGAAGCCAAATCAGGATTCTCGTCCACAAAGCCTCTAAGAGTCTCGGTCAACTGGGCACAATCCAAGTACTTGGAGAAATCTGGTTTCTGCACGCTAGTTCCTCCTCTCATTCTCGATGGGAATCTGCTCCATAGGCTCGCTTGATTATCTCTCGGTCTTCTCAAGCGCGTTGCCGTCAACGCCTAGATCAGTACTCTATGCCTTCCCTCGCCTGTATCCCCTTTTGGTAGTGGTGTTTGACCTCCTTTATCTCGGAAACCATATCGGCCTTCTCCATGATGGACTCAGGGCAATATCTGCCCGTCAACACCATGTCTACGTGAGGCGGCCTCTTAGCCATGAGGGCCAGTACTTCCTCAACCTCCACAAGCCCGCACGCCGCGGCCACGTTGACCTCGTCCAAAACCACCAAGCCGTAGTCACCGCTCGTAAGGGCTTCCCGAGCGCGCTCCATGGCCTTTTCGGCGAGGTCTTTGTCCACCTTCTCGGGATCGACCATGTCAACAAAGTCATCTCGCCCGTGCTGCTCTATCTCTAGAAGAGGCAAGTACTTCTCTGCCGCTATCCTCTCACCGTAAACGTTACCTTTCCCCTTCATGAACTGGATGAAGAGGACTCGCCTGCCCCATCCCACTTGACGCAGGGCAAGCCCCAAGGCAGCCGTGGTCTTGCCTTTGCCGTCGCCGGTGTAGACCATAACTAAACCGCGATTGTCCTGCTTTGTACCATGAGTCATGGAAACTCCTCCCGAACCCGTTATTGGCGCGATGAAGTCCTTATAGACCCGAAAGAAATTCTTGCCGCACCCTTGGATATCCTTCCATCTGTTATACTTGTACTGTCCATCACCCTTCCGGAGGTCCAAACCGTGAGCAGAACGTATCGAGTCAAGAAAGGGGCTTCCCAGAAAAACGGCAAAGCCAACAAACCTTCACGTTGGCCGTGGCTTGCCTTGTGTCTTGCGGGCATGCTCCTAATAATCTCCATCGGCATTTCAGGCTCGAATCCCGTGGGACAAGGTCTCTGGGTGAACGTCGCCATGTGGGTGGCACGGAGGGTCTCATCCATCTCCGGGACTCTGGGAATGGTATTTTGCTTCTTACTCATCCTAAACGCCGTAGTCAAACTGGCCAGTCCAGACAAGCCCCTGCCTCGGTTCGTGTGGGGTATGTGGGTTCTCTTTTTGTTTGTTTCCGGCATCTACCATAGCTTCAAAGCGCCCTGGGAAGGCACATTCGCGTTTGCCAAGACCGGCGGCGGCGGCGGAATCGTGGGGGCATGCATTAGCTGGTTCTTCCGGGTGGCCCTAGGCCGCGTGTTCGCTTTGGTGGCCATGGGATTCGGGGTTACAGTGGGGCTTTCCCTTCTTGCCAACAAAACGGCCTATACCCCGTTCTCCCTCATATGGATGGCGGCGCTCTCAGGGTGGCAGTGGTTTTGCAAGTTCTTGGCGAATTTCTTCCGGGCCCAGGGGCCTTCGCCTGACGAAATCGAGCCGGGTTTCGGGCGAGTAGACAGCCCCGATAAGAACAACCTGGATTTGGCCGCCCTCTTGGAGGGAGACCCGCAAAAAGAAAGGGCACGGGCCAGGGAGGAATCTTCCCAGGAACCTCGGGAAACGAGTTTCTCATCAGCCGTGGCCGACATCAAAGGACGGCTCTCAAGTCCAGACAGCCAGGAGTCCATAACCTCTCGCCCATCTTGGGACGCCAGGGCTAGATCCGAGGCAAGTGCCACAGAAACCGGTGAAGATTTCGCTTCTATGGTTCAGCCCTCTCTCAACGAAGACCTTTTCTACGAGTTCCCCAGTTTCAACATCCTTGAGAAGTCAGATCCCCAAAGGCGGCAACGTCCTTCCCAGGATCTTGAAGCCCGGGCAAGGATCATTGAGAAAACGCTCCTGTCTTTCGGGGTTGTTGCCAAGGTGGTCAATTACACCCAGGGGCCTGCCGTCACCCAGTTCGAGCTTCAGCCCGGCCCGGGTGTCAAGATAGCCAACATAGTAAACCTGTCGCAGGACATCGCTCTGGCTCTAGCGGCCCAAGATATCCGCATGGAAGCGCCAATCCCAGGCAAATCAGCCGTAGGCATAGAAGTGCCAAATCGTGAAACTTCTCTAGTACACCTTCGGGACGTGCTGGAGACCAAGGAATTCCGGACCTCCAAATCGCCCTTGACCGTGGCCTTGGGCAAAGACATATCTGGCAGGTCGGTCATAACGACTCTAGACCGCAGTCTCCATCTACTCATCGCGGGGGCCACAGGCGCAGGAAAGAGCGTCTGCATTAACTCCCTAATAGCCAGCATCCTGTTTAAGGCTAGACCCGATCAGGTCAAACTGGTGCTGATTGACCCCAAACGAGTTGAGCTTTCGGTATGGTCCAAGATTCCGCACCTCATTGCACCTGTGGTATCAGACCCCAAGAAAGCTTCTGGCGCCTTGCGCTGGGCCATTAAAGAGATGGAGTCGAGATACGAGAAGTTCACCAAGGTAGGTACCAGAGACATCGAACGGTACAATCAGGTGGCGACCCCGCCGGATAGCGTAAAGCCCGCCATGCCCTACATAGTCATCATCATCGACGAACTGTCGGATCTGATGATGGTGGCGCCGGCAGAAGTGGAAGACAGCATCTTCCGGCTAGCCCAGATGGCCCGTGCGGCGGGAATCTACCTTGTGGTGGCCACCCAGAGGCCGTCTGTGGACGTCATAACCGGCACCATCAAAGCCAACATTCCGTCGAGAATCGCTTTTGCAGTGGCTTCCCAGATAGACTCCAGAACGATTCTAGATATCGGAGGAGCCGAAAAGCTTCTGGGACGCGGCGATATGCTGTTTGCCCCGGTAGGGGCCACAAAACCTTTGAGGGCCCAAGGGTGTTACCTGTCTGAGCGGGAAATCGACGAACTGGTATCGTTCGTTTCGAGCCAGGCAAAACCCCAGTTTGCGCCCGGCATCTTGTCCCAGCCCGAAGTGGCCGAACGTGACACAGAAATACAGGAAGACCCCTTCTTCCCACAAGCCCTCCGAATAGTGGTTGAGGCTAAACAGGCGTCGGTGTCTCGTCTGCAGCGCAAACTCCCGATTGGGTACAGCAGAGCGGCCCGTCTCATAGACGCCATGGAAGGCAAGGGCTATGTTGGGCCTTACGGGGGCTCTAAACCTCGGGAAGTTCGCCTCTCCATACAGGAGTATATGAGGATGTTTGAGGAAACCTCTTCGGAAGAGACCCGACCCCCAGAATCTAGGCAAGATCCAAGACTCAGCACAACGCAACTAACGCAACCTCCGGCTTCTGAACCAAGGAAGGGCAGTCTGGAACGAAGCCAAGCGCCGAGGGCTGAAGGAAACGACAGCCCAGGGCACGACGATAGAGACCCTCTGCAAAAGCCCTCCTTTCTCACAAAGAAAGGAACTTCAGACGATGTGATGCGAAGACTCTTGGAAAGGGCGGGAGTGGGCGATCGTCCTTGGCATGGAGACAAGCCTTCAGAGACTAGGAGGAATCCCCATGAGCCAAAGACACGATACTAGCCCGCCTTTAGGGAGACTTCTGACCCTAGACCTCACGGCGGGCCGAGCGGAGTACTCCGCCATCCCAATAGACATCCTGAAAGAGTGTCTGGGGGGCGCGTCCCTTGGAACCCATCTGTGGCTCGAGTCTGCAAGGATAGACGTAGAGCCTCTGTCCCCTGCCAACCCCTTGGTCATAGCGCCCGGGCTACTCACGGGGTTCCCTGTGCTGGCGGCCAACAGAACCTCGTTTGTGGCCAAGTCGCCTCTCACAGGGCTCCTGAGCGAATCTACGGTTGGGGGATACCTAGGCCCTCATATCAGAGCCTCCGGTTGGGATGCCATTCTCTTGAAAGGCTCCTCGGCATCTTCCGTGTATGTCCTTATCGACCAAGACGACGAAGTCCAGATTATCTCCGCTTCCGGCCTGTGGGGCCTGGATACCTTCGAGACCACCCAACGTCTCAAGGAAGCCCACGGCGGCGATATCGAAGTTGCAGCCATCGGGCTGGCAGGAGAGAATCAAGTGTTCTACGCCTCGGTTATAGCAGGGGGAATCGACTCAAGGGCCGCCGGGCGAACAGGCATGGGTGCGGTCATGGGCTCCAAAAACCTCAAAGCGGTGGCCATCCGCAAGGGTGCCCCCAGGCAGGCGGCGGATCGAAAAGCCGTTGCGGGGCTAATGTCCGACCTTAACAAAAGAATAGCCCAAAAAACCCGGGCGTTCAGCCAATTTGGCACGGCGGGCGGAGTCATCACATGCGAGGCTACGGGCGATCTCCCTATCCAGAATTGGAGAGGCGGGAGTTTTTCCGGAGCAGCGGACATCACGGGACAGACTATGGCTGAAAAGGGCATGGTCATAGGCCATTACACTTGCTGGGGATGCCCAATACGCTGCGGAAAAGACGTCCGGCTCTATGTGGGCGATCGAGCCGGGGAGAAGTCTCACGGGCCGGAATATGAGACCATAGCAGGGTACGGTTCGTTGTGCTTGGTAGATGACCCTAGGTACGTGGCTGCGGCCAACGATCTGGCCAACAGGCTGGGTCTAGATACCATTTCGTCGGCCAACGCCATAGCCTTTGCCATGGAAGCCTACGAGCGGGGGATTATTGGCGAAGACCAGTGCGGAGGGCCCATATTGTGGGGCGACGGCGAAGCCGTGCTTCGTCTCTTGGGAGAGATCGCAGCCAAAAGAGGATTGGGCGGCCTTCTAGCTAAAGGTGTTCGATCAGCAGGCGTCGCCCTGGGTCCGCTTGCTCAAGAGTTCGCTGTCCACGCCAAAGGGCTAGAGATCGCCTTCCACGATCCCCGAGCGTTCACCAGCATGGCGGCGAACTACGCCACTGCCCTGCGGGGCGGGTGTCATCTTGAAAGTCTGTCATATTACGTGGAGGGCGGCGCTTATCCCAAGGATCTTCTCGGCATGGATCATGACCTTGCCCCTGCATCTGCCGACAATAAGGCCGAACTGACCGTAAAGATGCAGGATTTCATGACTGTCTTCAACTCTTTGGGCGTGTGCAAATTCCTGGCTAGAACCCATGTGACTTTGGAAGAGTTCGCTAAGTGGGTAAACGCGGCCTTAGGTTGGGACATCTCCCAAGATGACCTGCTTTTCGCCGCCAAGAGGGCGTTTCAACTGAGAAGGCTTTGCAACATCGCTTTGGGCGTCACAAGAAAAGACGACACTCTGCCGCCACGGCTTCTCTCCCAGCCAAGGCCCTCGGGAAGAGCAGCCGGCATTTTGCCTTTCCTCGGGAAGATGCTGGACGAGTACTACGAGCTGCGGGGCTGGGATGCGGAAGGGCTGCCCACTCTAGATACTCTTTTGGAGTTTTGCCTGTTGGCATACTTGGATAAGCTGGGGTTAAGGAAAGACGTGCTCAGCAACAGAGCAACTGGGCCGGTGTAAGCGGCACCAAGAACACGCGGAGGCGGAAATGCATGGCCGGGACTGAGCGAAGGCCCGTAACCGTGGAAGTGCTGGGCCACCTCATCTTCTATCTTTCCAGCGAGTATAGGGACGGCTCCCGAGCGCGCATGGCATTTCGCCCGGGGATTGCCGTGGGATATCTTCCTGAAATGCTGGGCATACCTCCCGAGGAGATCCAGGCGGTAGTGGTAAACGGCACAGTCGTTACGGACAAGTCCGCCATGCTGGGACCCGGCGATCAAGTTGTGATCATGCCTGCGGTCTCTGCGGGATAGCCATCTAATTCGGTGTTTCCACAAGTGCCTCCACGAATCCGCGGGGGTTGATAACGCTCATCCCAGATACGGCGGTGGCGGTGTCTTCCAGGGCCCTATACAGCTCGTCCGGTGTAGCCTCGGGATTGACCTCCAGGCCAAGGGCCAGAACCCCTGCCAGATAAGGGGTGGACCAGCTTAGCCCGCCCGACCCGTAGTATGTGTAGGACTGTGGCGCCTGGACTCCGGCCAAGGTTAGATAGTCAGCAGGCACTGCCAGTACCCCGGACTGATCTCGGGACATAGCGTCCATCCATTCCGAAAAGGTGCTCACGTTCTTGTAGTAAGCCACGGTGTAGATGAACGTGTCTATTGCCTCAGCCGAGAGTCTGTCCAAAGACGGATCTGCGGTAAGAAGGCGGGAGAGCTCCTTGCGAGCAGAATCCCAGGAGCCAACTTTGGCATCCCTCAGCTTAGCCATCACTTCATCCTTGGCCATAGTCCATGACCAAGGCTCATAGCTTTCTGGATCGTCTCTGTCCTTCCCGGGCTTAGAGCCTATTCCGGTAAAATCCAGTTGAGGCATGCCGGGGTAGACTACCATGATACCCTGCTCCGACGCTTTCCCTATAGCGTCGGCCCAGTCCCTGGCCCCGCCCAAGTTCCCCGCAAGGGCATCGGGATCAATTCCGTGAGACACAGACACTATACGAATCTTCTCTTCAGGCAAAAGGGCGCTCTGACGCTCCAAGAGCATTTCCATGGCTTGAGCGTAGCGTTGATAGGGGCGTCCGTCATCGGGCACTGCGAAGTAGTACAGGTGAACGCCGGGCGCAACGCCGTCTTTGCCTGACAAGATGCTTGCACAGGCTGCCCCGTGGAAGTGAACCTGGCTCATCTTGGGGTCGTCGGGCAGGGCTTCAATGTAGGTCATTGTCTCGGGCCAGGCCTCGTGGTCCCTGGGAATAGGTTTGTCGAATATGGCCACAGAGACTCCTTTGCCAGTGAAGCCTTCTTGGTGGAGGGCTTTCAGGCCGAGTCCAAGGTACTTACCTTTCTCCATGATTTCTTGGGGAGACATTCCTTGGAGCATCTTGGGCTCATCGGGCCATTTGGTTGCGGCATCGAAAGTCACTGTATGAAGGATATCTCCTGATTTCGACAGGTCGAGCTCCGAAGCATCGATTCCCGCCAGATTAGCAAATCTGTGGGACCGGATGACGGGGTTTGGAATCCCTGCAAAAGGGTCTTTTGAACCCCCGAGGTCCAGCAGGTAATACAAGACGGTGGCCAAGGAACCCGCCACCATAACCAGAATCAGAATCGCCACCACAATCTTCTTCATAAGCTAGTCCCCCGTTGGGCAAGTTGCGGCCCATAGACTTCATTCAGTATAACAAAAGGAGTTGCGCCACGACGGTTCAAATCTACAGTAAGATGAAAGGGGGCAACTTGAAAGTGACTCTGAAGGATAGAATCAAGGCTGCGCTCAAGGAGTCCACGGCCGACTACTGCGAGGTCCGGCTAGAGGAAACGGAGTCCACCATCATCAGATTCCAGGGCAATGACGTTGACGAGGTATCCGAGTCGACTTCGGTTGGCGGAAATGTACGGGCCCTCAAGGATGGCGGCTGGGGTTTTACATCCTTCAACCGCCTAGACGACCTTTCGAGAAAAGTCTATGAAGCCTGTGCCCAGGCCGCCCTTTTGGGTGAGAGACTCAAGAAAGAGATTCACCTTTACCCTGTAGACCCAGTGGAGGATGTCGTGGCAGGGCGCTTCCCTAAAGACCCCGCCGAAATTCCTCTTCAGGATAAGGTCAATCTGCTGGAGGGCTACAACAGGCTCGTGCTAGGCCTTCCAGAGATTACGTCATCTACAGTGTTCTACTCGGACAAGAAGACTCGCGTGTACTTCGCGAACTCCCACGGCACATACATAGACCAGGACAAGCGGGACATAGCGGGCGGGCTAATGGCCATTGCCACCAAGAACCGCCTGACCACCTACGACATGGTGACCTTCGGATCCGACGGGGATTTTCGGGTTGCCTTGGGGCTGGAGGATGAGATCAGGCAAGCCGCAGACTCGGCAAGGCAAATGCTCTATGCGCCGGTCATGGCCGCGGGCCAGTACACGGCCATCCTTTCCCCGGACATGGCGGGACTATTCGTCCACGAAGCTTTCGGCCACCTCAGCGAAGCCGATGAACTGGACGAAAACGAGCACATGAAAGAGCTTCTGAAAATCGGAACACGGTATGGGACAGACGAGCTTTCCATCTTCGACAGCGGAGTAGAAGGCGGAAACCGGGGCGACAGCAAATACGATGACGAAGGTGTCCCCATGCATAAATCATACCTCATCGACAAAGGCGTAGTTGTGGGGCACCTCCATTCCCGGGAAAGCGCCTGGAAGATGGGGGAAAAGCCTACTGGCAACGCCAGGGCCCTGAACTACCGTTTCCCGCCCATCGTGAGGATGAGAACCACTTGCATCGGTCCAGGCACTCACACTTTCGATGAAATGCTAAAGGGCATATCTTTGGGCGTCTACGTTGGCAAGGGGGCAGGAGGCGAGACCAACGGCGAGATGTTCACTTTCGCCGCCACCAGATGCCACATGATCAGGAACGGTTCCATAGCCGAGCCTGTGAGGGACGTAAACCTGACTGGCAACGTGTTCGCCACCCTCAACAACATAGACATGATCGGCAGTACGCTCACGGTAAAGAACTCGGCGGGAGGATGCGGCAAAGGAGCCCAGAGCCCGCTGCCGGTGACCATGGGGTCCCCCAGCATCCGAATCCAGAACGTGGTCATAGGAGGCGAGAAGAGATGAGTATCACCCCGGATGTCGTCAATAAGGCGTCTCGGAGCGGGATCGAATCTACCCTTACTGTAACCGAGTCTTCAGAGACTGCTGTAATCTTCGCCTTCAACCGTCTCAAAAGCATCCAGAACAGCGAGTCTCTATCTTCCACCCTTCAGGTTATCAAAGATGGAAGACTGGGCATGTCCACTACTACCAGTGATGAGCGTGATGATGAACTTCTTGAAAAGGCCATAGCAGTCTCGACATACGGTTCGCCGGTGAGCTATAAACTTCCTGACCCTGAGCCTCACGCAAATCCCATCATGTATCACAAGGAAGTAGATGACCTGACGCTTGACAAGATGATCAGGCTGGGCGAGGGTCTATCGGTATTCCTAAACGGTCTTCATCCCGACGTCAATGGCTCAGTTCAGATAAAGAAATCTATCGCCCGCCACACTATTCGCAACACCAGAGGGCTCAACGATTCGTGGAAAAACACCGGGTTTTCGATCTCCATAGGGGCCGACCTCGTTGAAGGCAAGAATCTATTGAGCGTGCTCGACATTCACCTCTCCGTGGGACTCTCTTTGGATCTGGAATCAATGAAAGACCAGATACGAAGCGCGTTTGAACTGGGCAGGCACAACGTGCCCGTAGAACCGGGCCAATACGACGTGGTGTTCACTCACTTTGGCTTCAGCGACATCATTCAGTCCGTCATCCAGTGCCTAGACGGAAAAGCCATCGACAAGGGGATCAGCCCGTTTGCTGACCGCTTGGGCGATAAGGTGCTGTCTCCACTCTTGACAATATACGATGACGGCGCCATGGATAACGCCATCGGTAGCAGACATTACGATGATCAAGGAGTAGCCTGCCGCAAGGTGCCTCTCATCGACGACGGGGTTCTCACCGAATATCTCCTGGACCTCGAGACCGCTTCCCGCTTGGGACGAAAGCCTACAGGCACGGGCGGCGCGTCGGGCGTTTCCCCCAATAACCTCGTGGTCATGCCGGGCACAGTTGCAAAGACGGCCATGATTTCCGGACTCAAGAGGGGAATCGTCATCGAGCAGACCATGGGAGCGTGGACCGGAAACCCATACTCGGGGCAGGTGACCGGAAACATCGCTCTAGGTTTTCTGGTGGTAGACGGAGTCCCTGTAGGCAGAGTGAAAGACTGTATGTTCTCGGTTAACGTCTTTCGGCACTTGTCAGAAGACCTGCTATCCCTAAGCAAAGAGGTCAAGTGTGTTGGTGACACGACTCTTCCCTGGGCTTTGGTGAGAAACGTGTCGGTATCGGCAAAGCGGAAGTAACGTGTCCTTGCCCCGAACGTACAGCACCCGCCGGAGTGGCTCCGGCGGGTGTACCTCAATTAATGAACAAGCTTCTGTTCCGAAGCGATAATTCTTCCGCTTGCTGCTGGCTGAGTATAGTTGGAGAAAATGCGCACACCTGCGAGAAAGCATGCCAATCCGACCAGGTTGAAGGCGCCCGCGATGTAGAAACTGCCGTTGAAAGACCCGGTGGCTTGAGCAACAAACCCTGTCACCGCCGGTGCGACTGTCATGGCCACTGCTCCTGCCACGTTGAACACGGCGAAGGTCATCCCTCTCTTCTCGGGAGGCGAGCTTTCCCCAACGTAATAGACCAAGCTTGGGTCTATCACCAGCTTCCCGGTGGCGCCGTACGTCGCCAGCGCCAACACGAGAGCGGCTGTGCTCCCTGCCAATGGAACGATCATTACTGCAAAGGCGGATATGGGCAAGGCAATTCTGCATATGAGGGTCTTGTCCTTCAGTTTGCCAAAGAGAAGCCCTGCCAAGACCGTGGCAGGAGACATGACAAGCGACATGATCACCGGAATAGTGGTGGAAAAGCTTCCCTCAAGGTTTCTGACAGTCTCGAGATAGTACGGCAACCACGTGAGCATGAGGTAGAAGCCGTACATGGTCATGAAGTGGGCGACGCACATGTAGACGAGGAAAGTAGGTGACAGTTTGGGCGTTTCGCCGCCTGCGCTCTTCCACGTGTCGTCCAACCGGTCGTTCTGATTGCTTGCAGTGCTCTGGGCCGCTTTCATAAGAGTCTTGGGTTCAGGCACCGCCAAGAGTACGGCCCCGACGAAAACCATTGAAAGCACACCCAACGCTGTGAAAGGCATTCTCCAGCCATAGCTCCCAGCCGAGAGGATTTTGCCCACGAAAAAGCCCAACGCTCCTCCTAACCCAGCACCTGCTACAGTGAGTGCGGCTCCCAAAGCCTTCTTCTCCCTAGGCAGCAGGATGCTGACTATGGCCTGCTGGCACGCGAAATACGTGGCTTGGCCCATGCCGGTTAGAAGCCGGGATGCCAGGAACTGAATGTGGTTTTGGGACAATGACCCCAGGATTAGCCCTACCGACTGCACGACAAACCCGGCCATAAGCATGGTACGAGAGCCGAACTTGTCCGCTAGGAAACCCGAAGGGATCTGAAGGAGGGTGTAGCTTAGAAAGAAGGATGAACTCAAGATGCCTAACCATGACTGGGACAGCCCCCAGTAATCACCTATGTCTTTTAGGGCAGAGGAAAGAACGGTTCGGGTAGCATAGAGAAGAAGCCATCCTGAAGCGAGCACAAGCACGCTTGTAATCCAGTTTCTTGACGATTTCTGCAATGCAATGCCTCCAGTTATGTGTTGGGGACATACGGCGAGCGCTTGGGCTGCTTATGCAGGGCGCACCCCCATGTATATCCCTAGGATACTCCAGCGTGACTTACCTGGCTAGGAGCAGTGCCCGGAAGACTGGATAGCATTGTTGACACGGCATACTAATAGGCAGAATATAAGTAAGACACTAAGTAAGCACTGGAGGGGAGATCGGCAGAACTGTGATAACCAGCAAGGTCGAGTATCTTCTCCACATACTCATAGACCTAGTCAACTGCGATCCCGGGCAATACGTCTTATCCAGGGACATCGCACAGCGTAGGGGAATCCCTCCCAAGTACATGCCCTGCTTATGGCGGTGCTAACCAAGGAGGGCTGGGTTGAATCGGTCCGAGGCGCTAAAGGGGGCGTGAGGCTATCGGTTGATCCCCATAACATCACCATACAAGATGTCATCAACGTTGCGGGTGACGAGCTGACCGTCAAGAAGTGTGTGAGCGAGATTTTCCCGTGTCCGTCGAAGGAACAATGTGTCCTATTCCCAGTCTGGCAAAAGGCACAGGCCGCCCTCGCCAAATGCATGAACGAAACCACCTTGAACTACCTGGCGGCCAGGGACCGCGCACGCCTGGGAAATCCGTAACCCTAGACGGCCAACCTTGCTGCAGACAACGGAAAGCAAAGCCGTTCTCACAACTCGAGCCGGGACGCCTGGCGGCGGAATTTGCGCAGGGCACGCGCAATTGCGTACCCCTGCCTACAGACCTATTGCCAGCCCTCCGACTCTTCTGTCGGACCCTCCCAGCAAGACCCCTGAACGAGGATCTTTCATGATAATCTGAGCGCCCCCGCCCCCACCCCATTGACTGACAACACGGACCTTGTGCCCGCGCTTCTGGAGTCCGCGACGAGTGCCTTCGGGAAACCTAGATTCCAACCGCACCTCAAAAGGATTATCCAGCCCTATGACATCGGTTCCTGGAGTGGACGTCCATCTAGGAAAATCCACCGCGTCTTGGGGACCGGCGCCGTGGTCCAGCATAAGACTGAGCATCTGCATATTCCACTGGGGCTGGCCATCGCCGCCGGGCGTACCTCCCACAACAAAGGGCTTGCCATCCTTAAGCACCATATAGCAGTTGAGCGTGTGCATGGGCCGTCTTCCCGGCAGCAGGCAGTTGGGGTGTCCGCCGGTAAGCGCAAAAGATCGGCCCGCTCTGTTGTTGAGCAGCACGCCGGTCCCCGGCACCGTCAGCCCCGATCCAAACTGAAAAGCAACACTGTGGATGAACGTGCAAGCGTTTCCGTAGGCATCCCAAGCCACAAACGAGGTGGTATCGGCCCTCCGCTCCCCAATCTCAGACGCCTCCTCACGTGTCCGGCCGGCAGATATACCGCTCGCCACCAACTCTGAGTACTCCTTTGAAATCAGTCTAGACACATCGAAAACAGAAGAGTCCGGGTCGCCCGCCAAAGAGTTGCGGTCGTCAAACGCGATTTTCTTGGCCTCAACCATAAGGTGAACTGCCTCTGCACCGTCGGGGTCCATCTCATTCATGTTGAATTCCTCAAGAATGTTCATCCCCTCCAACACAATGAACCCCTGGGAGACCGGGGCAGTCTCCAAGACCGTATACCCGCGGTAGTCGGTGCGCAGAGGCTCGTAGAACGAGGTACTTCCCCCAGAGTAGAAGCGGCTGAATTCATTCCCAGTGAAGGCGCCCTCCATCTGTCGGTTGAGATGGTAAAACCTATCGGCAAAATCCCCGCAGTAGAAGTTCTGGGCGCCCCGGTGCGCAAACTCCCTGAGCGTTAGCGCCAAATCCGGCCTCTTGAGCGTATCTCCGGGCCTCAAGGGATGGCCGCTAGGCATATAGACACCGGCCGTCTCCCCGAACTTACGAAGTTTCTTCTCCTCAGCACCTATAGCCCTAGACAATTCAAGAGAAACCGGGAAGCCCGACTCGGCAATGGAGACGCCGTGCTGAAAGCATCTTTCCAGCCCCACGCTGCCAAAACGATCCGCAGCCATCTGGAACACCATGGGGGCCCCGGGCACAGCCACAGAATGTATGCCGTGTTGCGGAAGTATTTTGCCTTGGTCCTGATAGCGCTCGGCAGTAGCCCCATCACCCGCCGGACCGCTGCCGTTTATGGCTGACACGGTCCCGGACCTGGCCTCATAGTAGATGAGAAAAGCATCCCCGCCCAACCCGCACATTTGGGGCAACACTACACTTGTAACCGCAGCCATGGCAAGGCAGGCATCCATGGCGTTCCCGCCTGTCCGCAACAAATCAAGTCCGGCCCGAACGGCTAGAGGATGAGCCGCTGCTACCATCCCCGAAAGCCCCATGACGGCGCGACTGTACCTGCTGTCAAATGTCATGTAAAACCCCTCCCAACACAAGGCACACTGTGCTGCGTTCTCCACTAATAACGTATCCTAGGCGCGTCCAAAAAAAGACCAGACGATCCGATAAAGTGACCCAGTGGGTCCAGATCGAGGCCGAAAGAAACCTGCTGGGGAAAAAACCTGTCTACCAATGATATAGTCGATAAGCGGTAGAAAGAAGTAGTGCGTTCAGTATTGAGCAGCACATTTTAGGAGAGATCGGAATGAGAATCCGTCACAAAATCGCTCTTGTTTTGGTATGCACACTGGTCACAGCTGTATTCACACTGACGGCAAACCCGGCTTTGTGCTTGGCAGAAGGCGCCGCAGATCCAAAGGCCGAAAGAACCCAACCCAGCTTGGTCTCGGTGCTTCTCGATAGACTTCCCGTGGCATTCCCCATCCCACCGTACATAGATGAGGACACGACTATGGTTCCCCTGCGCGCCCTAGCCGAAGCCTTGGGCGTGGAAGTTTCCTGGAACGCTCAAGACTCCCGAGCCATCTGCATCCGAGAAAGCGGGGACGCAGGCGAAAACACCACCATATCCATTGGGATTGGCCAGGCGACGGCTTTCGTAGATGGTTCTCCCCTGATCTTGCCAGAAGCGGCACAGCTGGTGAGAGGCCACACAGTCGTCCCCCTCAGGTTCTTCAGTGAAGCAATGGGGTTTTCGGTGGAGTGGGATGGTCAAACCAGAACCGTGTCAGTGACTTCGCCCAAAAGAGAAACCGAGATCTGGGGCTTTTACGCTTTAGGTTCGGCGTCCTACAGCAGCTGGCAAGGGATGTTTGGAGGAGAATACCCCCGTGAGTCCCAAGACCCTCCGGCGGCCAAAATGGCAGGCACTTTCCTAGGATGGTTCGGTGTCAACTCCGATGGCAGCGTGAAAGACTCCGGCCACCCATCGGGTTTCTCCAAGCCCGACGGTTGGGAAGCCGTCATGATGCACGGGCGCTTTTGGAAGATGCCATGTCTGGCCATGTTCTACTCGGGAAACGACAGTGGCTCCTTGTCAACGATGCTAGCTGATCCGCTTCGCCGCGATCTGCTCCGCCGCTCTATTTCCTCGGCCGGAGCGAGTTACGAGGGAGTTGCCATAGACTTCGAAGGGTTAGGGCTGGACAAGGAAGCCCGTGAGTCGGATGCTGCTAACCTCAATTCGTTCCTGGATGAACTAAAGAAGGAACTGGGCGAACGCCTGCTAGTGACCGTTGTACCACCGCGAAATAGCGTTTACGGCGGGTACGACCACAAGCACATAGGCCAAATCTCGGACCTGGTGGTAGTCATGGCTTACGGTTATGAAGATCCTGCCACTCCATCGCCCACGGCTCCATGGAGCAAAGTGGATGAGGCTATCCGCATGGAACTGGAATTGGTGCCTGGGAACAAGGTGCTGCTGGGGCTGCCTGGGTACGGAACACTCTACGGGACGGCAAACGGCATTCCAACGCTCATCTCGCGCCCGGCTGCCAAGGACACCTCAGGTTTCGCCGGGGTGCCTGTATTCTGGCCAGAAGCGGCATGTTCCCATCTTATGTGGAGCGATGAGACCGGCGAATACCAAGCCTTTTTGGAGACAAATGAGTCATTGCAGGCACGCATTAACCACGCTCTGCGATATGATTTGAGAGGCGTCGCCATCTGGCGTCTGGGCCTATTAGAGGCCAATTGGTGGGACGCAGTCCAGGAGGCTGTCGAGCCCACCAGATAGGTCACAGGCCAGGCAGAGCCTATCGAACAAGTGAGACCTGTTGGAGCAGGAGCCGGTATATCTCTGGGGAGGGACATTTCCATGATCAAAGGGCGTTTTGGAGTCTTTCGGACGGCAGGCATACTCGCCACCGCACTGGTGGTCGTTTTGGCATCGGTGTCCCTTTTCCCAAAAACTGCTCACGCCTCTTTCTATTACTCCATCCCGGTTCAGCAAGATCAGATTACCATCCATCAAGACGGAAGCGTCCAGCTAATCCGGTATTTCGAATTCGAAGTTGAGAGCGCATCTAGCGATTCAGGCACTGAGATCTGGGCGGGGCTTCCCACAGGATCCACCGAGGTAACGTCAGTGGTTGACCAAGACGGAAATCCCGTGAGATACGGGACTAGGTCTTCCGGGGGAGATCATGTAGTAACGCTCTCAGGGTTTTCCATAAAGCCGGGAGACTCCAAAGGATTCACAGTAACTGCCACTATTCCCGATTTCCTGCACCAGGATACCAGGAACGAAGGCTACGTAACCATGCAGTACACCCCCGGATGGTGGTCTGCGGAGGTCAAGGTCCAAGACATAGCGGTCATTCTCCCGGGCGAAGTTGAGAAATCGGAAATCCGCACCGGTTCCAGGCTTTGGGATGGAATCGCTCAGACCGAATCAGGGGCCTATGTGGTCACTTGGCAGTTTGGAGACTTGCGCCCCGAGGAGAAGGTCACCATCAACGTAGGGATACCCGATGAATACGTAGACCTTCCAATGCCCCCCAAGACAGACTTCCCGCCCAACCTAAAACCCACGACCCCACCGTATCTGCCGGGCCCAAAACTGCCCGGTCGTGGGTTTGACGGAACCGGGATCTTTGGCATATTTGCGGTGGTAATCGTAGGCTTGATCATAGTCACGGCAATCTCAGAAGCCCAGAAAGAGCCCTATTCGTCCCCGACGGTCAGAATGGAGGGCGTAGGCGTTAACGAGACGTTGTCTCCCGTTGAAGCATCGGTCCTGCTTAGGCATCCGCCTGAAAAGACCCTGACGCTTATGCTGTTCCACTTAGTGAAGAAAGGCGTCATTCGGGTGCGTTCAGATAAGCCCCTCCTGGTGCAAGTGGAGTACGAAAGAGATCTCTCCCTTGACGAGAAACTCTTCGTAGATGCAGTAGACCGTTCAACCGGAGAGATCCGGCCCGGGGATCTAGCAGCTTGCTTCAAACACATCGTCACCGCCGTAAACGAGAAACTCAAGCCTTACTGCAGGCGGGAAACTGAGGAGTTCTACAGGGGTCTCATAGCTCGCCTCTGGAGTGAGCTCAAGAGCGCTGACTCGCCTGAACTGAAGCTGGATGCCATGGACCTCAACTTACTATGGCTAATGCAGGACGAACTGGAAATGCAGGAGGCCTGGCGTGAACTGCCCCAGGAAGGGGCCGGGTATGGCGTGCCAGTCTGGTGGCGTACTGGATTCCTCTTTCACGGCATGTTCCCCTACTACATGTGGCCCTTCTACCTGCACGGTTGGTATGGCGGAATCTCAGGCAATCTCTTGGGGAGCCAGGGTCAGAAGTTCCGGGAGATTACCGAATCCGTTTTCGTGCCTGCCAGCGCACCTGCGAGATCCCCGCGCCGATCTGGAGGCGGCTCGGGGGGCCATCACGGAGGATTTGCGCCGCCTAGCTGCGCTTGCGCGTGCGCGTGTGTATCGTGCGCCTGCGCCTGTGCCTGCGCTGGAGGCGGAGGGTGCACCTAAGCCCGGCCCGGGTCAGACGTTGGCGAAAGGCGCCTAGGCTCTAGGCTCCCTTTGCCGCTAACACTTCCTTTAGGAAGCATGAGACGCCTTCCTGGTCTGACGTCAAGGTAAACCTGTCGGCCACGATAGAAAGCCTCGGGGATGCGTTAGCCATGGCCACTCCCACTCCGGCTACCTGAAGCATCTCGATGTCATTGTCCTCGTCGCCAACGGCCGCCATCTCCCATACCGGGATCCCGGTCTTCTCGCAAAGGAACCGCAAGGCGTCTCCTTTGCTTACGGATCCGTCCATTACATCCATGTGGGTCCCGTCAGTAATAAGGCACTGAAGTCTCTGAGAGAACGCGCCCTTCAGAAAAGAAGATAGACCCTTGAGTGTGTCAACAGGCCCCTTCACACACACCCTAGCAATTTCCCCAGCACGGTCTGGGATTCTGTCCTCTTGCAAAACTTCGAAACTGAAGCGGAGAACAGGGGGCGCAATGCCCATAACACGCAAGAGCTCCTTAGCGTCCAAATCCGGAAAGCCTCCAAAAACTTGACGATACTCTGCCGGGACTGCCCTCCTGCCCCTAAGATGAATGTAGAATGGCAGCCCGGCTTCCTTTACTGCCTGAATAATGGGAATCGTCAACTCTGCGGGTATCGGCTTGAACAGCCACTCCTCTTTCTGCTCCGAGAGAACATGAGCGCCGTTGCAGGCAATGATGGGCCCCTGGGCTCCCAGCCATGCGCCCGCGCGGGCAGCATCGGTACTTGGCCTTCCAGTAGCAATGGTAACCCGGATGCCTGCACGGACCGCCTTCCTCACCCAGAACCGGGATCTTTGAGAAGGGGTGCCGTCGCTTCGGAGCAGAGTCCGATCTAAGTCTAGGGCGATGAGGCGTATGCGGGCAAGATCAGAATCGATCATACAGAAGTGCCGCATAGCACTGAAGCCCGAATTTGATCCCCGGCACCAACGAGTCAATCATAAGGAATTCCGAAACCTTGTGGGCATCCTCAGAAGACTTGAACCCGGTAGTGACGGCGGGCCACCCCTTTGATAAGGGGATGTTAGAGTCGGTGCTGCCTGCACCGCATTTGAACTCGAATCCGTGGCTTTTTCCTAGAGAAAGAAGACCCTGGACCAAGGGAGAATCGACAGCCATTGATCCGGTAGGCCGATCCCCAACCACCTCAATAACATAGGACGTATCGGTATCCTTGGCGGCAGTATCCAGAATGGCTCTCACTTGCTCTTCCAAACTTGCCAGAGCGGAGCCGTCCACAGACCGCATGTCCAGAAGCATCTCTGCCGACTGAGCTATGGAGTTCACCGAATGCCCGCCTGAGATGACCCCAACGTTATAGGTGGTCTTGGGGTCTTTGGGTACCTGCAACTTCGCGATTCCCGCTATAGCGGTCCCCAAGCCGTGGATGGCGCTGGAATTCCCGAATGAGCCGTAGCTGTGACCGCCCTGGCCCTCGAACCTGATATTGAGACGGCGGCTGCCCACGCCCGCCACAGTCAGGTGTCCCAAGCTCCCGTCGATGTTGAAAAACACTAGGTTGTCTGGTTCGAGCCTAAGGCCGTCAAAATCGTACGCTTTGACATGTTCACAAAAATACCTGGCGCCCTTGAGATCTCCCAGTCCTTCCTCTCCCACGTTGGCAATGAGGAGCACTGGGTGGGGAAGCGGCAGGTGCCTGAGCAGAACCTTCCCCAAAAGCAGCATCTGGGCAACCGACACCGAGTTGTCGCTGACGCCCGGGGCTTTGAGGATGTTGCCTTCTCTTCTCACCGTGAGGTCCGTCCCTCTAGGAAACACGGTATCCAGGTGAGCCATGCTGACGATGACCCGGGACGGATCGGTGCCAGGGAGGAATCCAAGAACATTGCCTGCTTGGTCCACTTGCACCGTGGGGAATCCATATTCTAACATGGTCTTCTGCACAAAAGCCCCACGCTCGGATTCATCGTTACTGGGAGCGGGGATTTCGGTGATTCGGGTGGTCAGGCTCAGAAGTTCTTCAAGGCATCCGTCTAGGTACTCTAGAGCGTCATCGATCAGTGCCTCTCGGCCAAGATCCCTATCTGTCATGGTGTCAGTTCCTCCTTAGTTTGGTTCGAAGATGCGTGCCGGTAACTAGCCGCTGTCACAAACCCACCGGCCTCCTGCCATTAACCTCAAGCCCTACTGCTGCAGGCTAGCAGGCCTACGGCACCGCTTGCGCTAGAGTGCGTTTATGGCCCTGATTAGCCTTGGGATAACTTGCTTCTTCCTAGATATCACTCCCGGCAGAGACAGAGTCCCGCCTTTGGGGCTATCTCCGAATGCCCGTTCTGCGAGGTCAAGGCGATTTCCTGCCAGAAGCAATTCTGTATCTTCGCTCACAATATCAGTCAGCATCATGATGAGAAGATCGTACTCCCTTTCCAGGGTGGCTTTCTCCATAAAAGTTCGGAGCCGCTCTTTGAGAGGCTCCAGGTTCTGATGGTAGATGTTCACCTGGCTGACTCCTACCTTGAATCCACCGATCCGAAACTCTTTCAAGTCCCCGAAAAGTATGTCTTCTTCGGTCTTGCCCTCAAGGGAGGTGCCCGCTTCAAGCATGAAGCTTGAAAACTCTTCAACGTCGATGTCGGCCAAGGGAGCCAGTCTCTCAACGGCCGCGACGTCCTCTTGGGTGGAGGTCGGTGACCGGAAAGCCAGCGTGTCCGAAAGGATAGCTGCGCACAGTATCCCGGCAATGGCTTTGGGGGGCTTAACGCCTCTTTCTTCAAAAAGACTGCTTACTATGGTCGCCGTTGCCCCAACAGGACGGTTGATGAAGATGATGGGCTGGTCTGTCTCGACGCTGCTGATCCTGTGGTGATCGATTATCTCCAGTACCCTAGCCTGCTCAACACCTTCTACAGACTGGGCTTTCTCGTTGTGGTCCACCAAAATGACGTTTTTGCCAGTGTAATCAAGGATATGGCGCTGGGCGAGCATCCCCACGGGCCTGCCCGACTCGTCTAGCACCGGGAAATTCCTGTACTTGTAGCGGAGCATGGTCTCGCGAACTTCGTCGATGGTGTCGTCTAGGTCAAAAGCCACCAAGTCCAGAGATGTCATGACCGATGACACGGGTTCGCTCTGGCTTATGAGGCGCGTGGCTTCATAGGTATCGTATGGTACGCCGATGAGAGTGACGCCCTCATGCCGAGCCATGTCCACGACACGCTCTGGCACAATCCCTGATATGCTCTCAGGGCGTTCACGCTGTTGGCCGATACCGGGATTGAACTCAAGACCCTCGCACTGGCCTTGGTAGCCGGGGTTGTGCGCTTTTGGCTCAGCCTCAAGGCTTTCCCTGGACGCCAGTGGACCGGTCACCACCACAACAGCCGCGCCCGAATGTATGGCGTTTTCCACATCCTCGGGGTCACTAGCGATAACAAGCCCGCAACGTTGGGAAAATGACCATCCTTCAGGCACCCTCTCCGACCAAACTGGCCCGCTGAAATCCTTGTGGCATCTCGATAATACTTCTCCGTCCAGAGACGCTGCGATATTGTCTATGGGTACAGGCCTCAGTCCGAAAGCCCTTCTGGGCACCAAGTAAGCGTCGGCAATATCGCCCAAGGTGATGACCCCGACCAGCTGGTGGTGGACGTCTACCACGCTGATGGTCTTCGTGCCCCTTCGGGACATCATCTCGAAGGCTTCGCGCATCGAGGTGGAACCATAAACGCTCACTGCCGGGTCAAAGTCTACATCCTGGACTTGAGCATAGACGTTATCGATCAATACGGGTTCGTCTATCTGGAAACAGTCTAGCACGAACCTAGTTTCTCGGTTTGTGGGGCCAAGCCTCGCAGGAACGCAGTCCATCCCGGGTTCCGTCACACTCTTGAGATAGGCGTAGGCTATGCTAGAGCACACCGAGTCTGTATCGGGGTTCCTATGTCCAATGAGATACACTGTGCCTATTGACTCTCACCTCCGTTTTCGAATCTTAGCACGTCGGAAGGAGTGACTATTCCCAGAAGCTCCTCTGTGTGCCTTCCGGACTCGGTAATCAATAGGGCCGCAATTCCCCACTTGTCACTTTTCGGGCGTCTTCTGAAGGCTTCTTCTGCATCATAAATGGTTGCTCGCCTGCTAATGAATGCAGCCCTGTTCCCCTTCTCACAGGCGAGCACATCCGATACAGGCGAACTCAGAACCGACTCTATGCTTGCCTTAGGGTTGGCCAGAGATACTTCCGCCGCCCACCTGGCTATGCCGCCTACAGTAACGAGCCCCAAGTACGTGTCCCCGCGGTATACGGGGAACTGGGTGTAATCAGTGCGGCGCATCACCTCAAACAGTCTCGCCACAACGGTGGTAGGAGATAACCTAGCTACTTCCTTGGCAAACCTCGGATAGACTCTTGGGGGATTGCTGAGAATCCGGGCAACTTCCTCAATGGCCAGAACGGTCTCCAGCCGGGGAATGGCGATTAGGTAATCTGGACTTCTGCGCTCATGAACGATAGCGTTGCGAAGTTCAGCGTATTCAGCAAGATCATCTTTGAAGCGCCTTATGACGGCATCTTCTTTTGAGAGCACGTCAACCAGGTGCCGAAAGCTTTCCTTTCCTGCGGGGTTTCCCCATTTCCGCCTAAGGCACTTTTCAATGACCCCGTAGGCCGAGAGGAATCTATCTCCCCGCAATAGCTCTTCTCGAGTTATGGCTCTGTCCACTTGGACAGATAGCGGTCTCTCCTCCATTACTTCCACCTCAACTGATCAAAGCCATGGCAGCCCCACCATTGACAAGGGCGCGTTTTCGGTCAGTTAGCGGCTAACCCGTGATTCAGTATCCCTGTATACTGCTTCAGGGTCAACATGAACTCCGGCAACTCCCGAAGCCATGGCAGCCTGGGCCACTGCTCTAGCCACAGCGGGTGCGACCCTCTTATCCAAGGCGTCTGGGATTATGTAGTCTACCGAAAGATCCTCTGACGATACGAGTCCCGCTATGGCGTGGGCCGCCGCCAGTTTCATTGCTTCGTTGATATCTTTGGCCCTGGCGTCGAGGGCTCCCCTGAGAATGCCAGGAAACGCCAAGATATTGTTGACTTGGTTAGGAAAATCGGATCGCCCGCTGCCAACAACCTTGGCCCCAGCTCGTATGGCCTCATCTGGGAATATCTCGGGTACCGGATTTGCCATGGCGATTACGATTGCCCCGGGGGCCATGGACGCCACCATCTCCTTGGAAACGATGTTGGGTGCCGATACGCCCACTAGGATATCGGCGTTCTTCATGGCATCTCCCAGAGTCCCCTTAACCCCTCGCACATTGCCTCTTTTGGCCGTCTCTTCTTTGAAAGGATCCATCTCCGCGGGGCGGCCTGGATAAACCAGCCCGCAGATGTCATTCATGACTACGTCGGATGCGCCTGAGTCAAGAAGCAGGTTCGAGACCGCGACTCCGGCAGCACCGGCCCCGGAAACCACTATTCTAGTGGATTGCAGGTCCTTTCCTACGACCTTCAGGGCATTGAGAAGTGCAGCCAACACCACCACTGCGGTGCCGTGCTGGTCGTCGTGGAAAATGGGGATGCGGGTCTCCTCTTTGAGGCGCCTCTCGATTTGGAAGCATCTCGGGGCTGATATGTCCTCAAGATTGACGCCACCTATCGTAGGCTCAAGCCACTTAACCAGCTGAACGATTTCCTCAACTTTTCTGGTCCCAATGCAAATCGGGATGGCGTCAACTCCCGCCAGGGACTTGAACAGAAGGCACTTGCCTTCCATTACGGGAAGGGCGGCCTCGGGCCCGATATCCCCAAGTCCTAGCACAGCAGTGCCATCGGAAACTACCGCTATGATGTTTCCTTTTGCCGTGTAGTGGTATGCCAGAGATGGGTCCTTTGCGATCTCCAAACACGCTTCTGCTACTCCCGGCGTGTACGCCAATGACAAATCGTGCCGGTCCCTAAGTGGCACTTTGCTTCGGATTTCCAACTTGCCCTTATTCCTCCGGTGAAGTTCAAGGGCTTCGTCTCTCAAAGTCATGCCCGGTGATTCCTCCTGTCATGTCAATTATACCGTCTTCTCGGACAGGAGGTCTTCACATCCCGGCCAGATTCTAGCCAGTAGAGTCGCCGTAAACATCTCCTCCGTGAACGTCCAAACCGACTATCGCCGGGAAATCAATCACCTCAAGCCGGTATACTGCTTCGGGACCTAGGTCGTCGTAAGCCACTGCTTCCGCTCCAATGACCCGTTTGCTGAGCAGAGCCCCGGCTCCTCCTAAGGTCACGAAGTAGACTGCACCGAACTCTATGACGGCTCTGGCAACATCCGCGTTTCTTCGGCCCTTTCCCACCATACCTCTAAGCCCTGTTTCCATGAGTCTCCGTGCGTAGGGGTCCATCCTACCGCTGGTGGTGGGGCCCAGCGAGCCTATGACCTGCCCCGGGGCAGGCGGACATGGGCCCGCGTAGTAGATGAACTGACCCCGAAGATCGAAAGGAAGGGCCCTCCCCTGGTCAAGTGCACTTACCATTCGTTTGTGAGCCGCATCTCGGGCAGTGTACATCGTGCCTGTAAGAAGCACTTTTTCTCCAGCCCGCAGGTCTCTCATGGACGAGATGGTATCGATCTGTGGCATCGTGATGACTTTGGCCCCTTCCCAAGGGCCAGGATGATACATGGCAGATCCCACCCTGCGGCCATCTGCAGACATTTGACTCTATCACCTGCCTCGTTTGCTGTTGGCGCTCATGCCATAGCCCTATCGCCCTACCACTCTTCGCTTGCGGCACCAATTGGGCTGATGACCGCGGTAGCGCGTCTCGCAGCGTGGCATTGGAGATTGACGGCTACAGGAAGTGCTCCTATGTGGGTCGCATAAGTCTCTATCGCCACTGCCAAAGCGGTAGTCCGTCCCCCCAGACCTCCGGGACCAATGCCTGTTTGGTTCACTAGAGCGAGAATCTCCTTTTCAAATGAAGCCACCTTGGGATCGGGATTCGGCTGCCCAATGGGCCTAAGAAGAGCCTTCTTGGCAAGGATGGCAGCGTAGTCCATCATGCCCCCTACTCCAACCCCGATTACAAGAGGGGGACATGCGTTGGGCCCCGCCTTCTTGACAATATCCATGACGAAACGCTTGACGCCTTCCGGTCCGGCTGCTGGTGTCAGCATGGATATGCCGCTCATGTTCTCGCTGCCCGTTCCTTTGGGCATGACAGTGATCCTGACATCAGACCTTCCAGCCACAAAGTCTATGTGGATAACAGGCGGCGTATTGTCGCCGGTGTTCAGCCGGTCAAATAGCGGATCCCGCACCACAGATTTCCGCAAGTATGCTTCAGTGTATCCTCGAGCCACACCCTGGGACACCGCGTCGTGTACGTCCCCTTCTATATGGGCATTTTGGCCAATCTCCAGAAATACGTGCGTCATCCCTGTATCCTGGCAGATAGGGATCCCTTGAGTGCGGGCAATTGCGGCGTTCTCCAGAATCATATCCAACACGTCCACGGCCAGAGGTTTAATCTCCTGGCGTCTTGATGCTCTAAGAGCTACCACCACATCGTCAGGGAGTACCGTCGCGGCCCTTATACAAAGATCCTTTACTGCTTCACGTATGGTGACCGACTGTATGCTTCCCAAGCCCAAATTCCTCTCTTCGTGCAAGATGTCACCGCTTTCCCAACACACTAACGGACACCTAGTCTATAATGCCATTTCCCGACACGATGTGCATAGGTTGGCTTCTAGAATCTAGGATCGCAGAACCGAAGCCAAAGCGTAAGCTGAAACCAGAGCCACATCGTGAGCCGGTTCCCGTTACCAATGCTATACTGTAAGCAATAATCTACAGAGTAAGGCGTTGTGTTATTTGGGGGGAATACCGGTGAAGAACGACAGCCTTCTGCACTTGGTTCTTGCGGCGCTATTGGCTTCTCTAGTAATGGTAGCCACAATGTTTCTCAAGGTCCCAACCCCCACAGGCTATGTTCACTTGGGCGATGGGGTCATCTTCGGCACCGCTTTGGCCTTGGGCCCGGCACTGGGCGCAGCTGCCGGTGCCATAGGGTCTAGCCTTGCAGACCTTCTTTCCGGCTACGCCGTATGGGCGCCGTGGACTTTCGTCATAAAAGGCGGAGCGGGCATAATAGCAGGATTTCTCGGCCGCGGACGTGGAAAAGGCGCCCGGTTCGTATCGCTTATCGCTGCGTCGGTATGGATAATCGCAGGCTACGCTGTTGGAACAGCCAAAATGTACTCCCCGGCCGCAGTTGGCGCCGAGGTCCTTGGAAACGTTGTCCAGACAGGGTCTGGGATCATAATTGGACTCTACTTGGGGCCGTTGCTGCAAAGAGCCGTATCTCGCGGCCAGTGAACTGACGTCCGCTCTATTTCAAACCCAAATCCCGTCCCTGCTGTCCGCTGGCAGGCAGGTTCAAGAAGCCTCCTGGACGCTGGCGGACAGATCTGCGCCAAGAGGCGTCCGCAAGCGGACACGTAGCCCGGAATCGGCCCTCGACCCATAAAACAGACCCATTGTCATCCTTCGTAGCTCCGCAAGGCGGCATGGGCGTCTGACCTCAAATCCGGCCCAGTAGTCCCCGCCTTGGATTATGTTACCTAGTGGAACCTGCCTGCATAGAATGAGTTGCTGATTCGTGTAGCTGCGCCCAACGTTCACCGGGGACCGATTCAAGGAGGCCTTGGCTCATTGCCTTACCGAGAATTCCTGAACATTCCCTTCAAATTCCGAGGCAGGGACAAGCGAGGAACCGACTGCCTCGGTCTCATGTGGATGTATCTCAAGGCACGAGGATATGTAATACCCGACCGGGACGGTCTCCCAATGCTTCACGACAATCAAGAAGACTACCTTGAAAGAGCAATCCAAGGCCTTCAGAAGATCGGAGAACAGGTAAGCGTGCCTCAAGAGGATGACATCGTGCTAATGCGACTGCCGGGAGGGTATACCCACATAGGAGTAATGGTCGATAGCGACCATATGCTTCATGTGCTAAAAGACCGTCCAAGCGGAGTCGAGCCGATCATGAAGTACCGAAGACGGATCGTTGCAGTATTCAGGCCTTCACCTTCCAGGAAAAGGCCCGGGTTCCAATGCGGTTAGTCTTGCTAGCGTCTCCTGGGCGCTGCTTATTATGTCGGAGATGATTTCGGCACAGGTCTCCTCCTTGGTGACCATGGCCGATATTTGGCCCGCCATGACCGACCCGTTGACCACGTCCCCGTCCACTGCGGCTGCCCGGAGCCTCCCTGCACCTAGCGCCTCTATCTCCTGTTGGGTCGCACCCCTAGCTTCAGCCTCCATGATAGCCCTGGCAATCTTGTTGTGTAGCACTCGCACAGGGTGACCGGTGGATTTGCCCGTAACTACTGTGTCCCGGTCCCTAGCGGCAATTATGGCTTGCTTGTAGTTGGGGTGAACTGTGCATTCCTTGGCACAGATAAATCGCGTGCCCATTTGAACTCCTTTTGCGCCCAATGCCATTGCCGCCACGAGCCCTCTGCCATCGAAGATACCGCCGGCAGCAATTACCGGAAGCCTCACAGCGTCAACTATCTGGGGGATCAACGGGAACGTGGCGATATCGCCGATATGTCCCCCACACTCCATACCTTCTGCCACGAGCCCGTCCACCCCGGCTCTCTCCAGGCGTTTGGCCAGGTTAACCGAGGCCACCAGAGCAAGCACCTTGGCGCCTGCTTCGCGAAGGGCCGGGACATATTTCCCCGGATTGCCCGCTCCTGTGGTCACAACCGGCACACGCTCTTCTATCAACATGCCAATGACGTCCTCGGCAAAAGGGGAAAGAAAGTACACGTTTACTCCGAAGGGCTTGGAAGTCATAGTCCGGGCTTTTCGCACTTGGGCCCTGATAACTTCCGCAGGAGCGCTTCCTGCACCTATCAGTCCCAGACCCCCCGCCTCACTGACAGCAGCGGCTAGTTCGGCCGTGGCAATCCATGCCATCCCGCCTTGAATGACGGGATACTCGATTCCGAGCAATTCGCACAAGTCGGTCCGTATCGCCATGTCACTGTCTCCTCGCGGGTCACGGAATGTTTCGGTCATTCTACCATGGCCACCTTGACCTGCCAAAGAAAGAGGGTCCGAGAAAAAGGGTCCGGTCTCCCGGACCCCGCGCTCGCCGCTAACCAGCAGTCGTCAATGACATTGGGAAAAGCCCTCTAGGAAACCTGACCTCGGAAATGGCTTCGGATCGGACTTGCCCCGCTACTCCTTGACGTCCGCGCCCTACCCTGAAGCATCAGAAACGGCCCCAGACTTGCCTTCACCCTCCAAAATACCTTTGATCCCAGACAGCGCGCCCAAGATACCCGCCGCCTCAGTGGGCACGATGATCTTCGTAGCCTTTCCTTCGGATACTTTCTCAAGGGCTTCCAGAGACCTGATCGCCACCACTTCTTTAGTTGGGGCAGACTCCTTAATGGCGTTGTAGACCATCTTTATGCCTTTGGCCTTAGCATTTTGAACTGCAAGAATAGATTCAGCTTCACCCTGAGCCCTTAGGATGGAGGCCTGCCGCTGACCCTCGGCCAAATGCACCTGGGCTTCGCGATCGCCTTCGGCTCGCAGGATAGCGGACCGCTTGTCACCCTCGGCTTTGAGAATGGCCTCGCGACGCTCCCTTTCGGCTCTCATCTGCTTCTCCATGGCATCAAGAAGGTCCCTAGGGGGAGCTATGTTCCTTATCTCCACCCGGGTGACCTTGATGCCCCAGCGGTCGGTAGCCTCGTCGAGAATCTGCCTGAGCTTCGTGTTAACAGTGTCCCTAGACGTAAGAGTCTGGTCCAAATCCATATCGCCCACAATGTTCCGAAGAGTGGTAGCCGCCAGAAATTCGATTGCCGCTCTGGGATTGGCTATCTCGTAGGTGTACTTCACGGGATCCGTCACCTGGTAGTACACAACAGTGTCTATCTGCATGGTGACGTTGTCCTTAGTTATGACCGGTTGAGGCGGATAGTCGACCAACTGTTCCCTGAGATCGATGACGGCCCGCATGTGGTCGATGAACGGGATCAAGACGTTCACGCCCGTCCCCGCTACGCCGTGAAACTTCCCAAGCCTCTCCACAATGCCCGCCCGGGACTGGGTGATAACTCTGATAGACGTGGCTGCAAAAGCCACGGCCAGGAAGATAAGGACCGGAAAAACAAACTGCACCGCAATCTCTCCTCTCGTGTTGGTTTTCTCTAGCTCTTACTCCGGGGACTGAACCACCAGATGGACCCCGTCGACTCTCTTCACCGTGACAGTCACGCCCAGGGGTATGCGACCCCCAGACAAAGACCGAGCTGTCCAGACATCACCGCCAACCTTGACCTGCCCAGAGCCCTTTTCCGGAATCTCCATTATGACCACCGCTTCTTTGCCAATAAGCGCCTGAACGTTGGTCTTTACATCGGGGCCCTTCTTCTGAAATCTTTCCACAAGACGTTTTGTGGAAAGCACCAAGGCTGTGGACACTACTACAAAAAGGCCAAACTGCCACTCTAGGGCAAAGCCCAGCTTAGCAGCCAGAGCAGCAGCAAGGGCGCCGCCGCTAAACCAGATTATGAAAAACCCCTCTGTAAATATCTCGGCCACCGCGCAGACGATAGCCACTATCACCCAAGAAAGCCAATGGAACAAGGAATTCGCCTCCTCACATACACTTACGCACGAGGGACGCAAATGTTTGTCAAAAGAGAGGAATTCAGAAACCTAGAACGCGTCTGATGCCGCCGCACGCGCGCCTTAGAGGAGAAGTCAAACCTCCGCCTTCCGAAAGCAGCCTACGGGCCTCTTTATCCATTCCCTGCTGGGCAACCTTAGGATCAGACAGGTACATGGCCAAGAGTCCGCGGACTACCGCCACGTGTATATGGGATCTCGAGAAACCCTTTCCTAGGCTTGGCCGATAACTCGGCAGATTCGAGATCCTTTTCAGCGCTTCTTGGACGAAACGCTCCATAACCCGAATCCCCTCACCTACAGAGGGATAGTGGGCAACGAAATTCAGGTCCCCTCCCACCTCATCCTCCTCTAAGTCTATCAGGTAGTCCAGCAATATGTGGAGTCCGCAGACATACGGGAAATAGCAGTCGTAAAAGGCGGCGGCATGGCCCTTCCCAAACTCGGCGCTGGCCGAACCGCACATGAGGCTGAAAATGCCGAGCGTCGATCCAGCGGCCGCACCAAACTCCCACCATTTCAGAGAGTCACAACGGTGTCGCAGACGACCACCGCCACACTCGACCCACTCCTGGTTGCCATGATGCCACCTATTTTCAAACCACTCCCGCATAAGTTGGTCTCTATAGCAGGGAGATAGATGCTTTATAGACTGGAGTTCTGAGTACCATAGAGACATCCTTGATATCCAGGGAAGGGCGTGGCCGTATCCGGGCAACGTCCCTATGACCCGGCGGGCTTCCCCCACTAAGCAGGACAAATACCCTCCGTCACCATCTGGATGGGACACCGGGTACAAACCGTAGTAGTGGGAAACCTGCCGGTCGGGGTCAAGGGCGCACCGGAATGCCTCGTGCAGCCTCATGTACGCCAGGTACCCAGGGCCCCCAAAACTAGGGTGAAGGGTTGCATCGGCCGCTACTGGGCCTGCAAAACCCTCTGCCACCTTGGCTCGGTCGCAGAGATTGTCGAGATAATCGCTTATGGTCTGCACAGCTACGATACCTTTGACCAAATCCCGCAGCCTCGGCCGGTGGAGAAGGGCAAGCGTAGCCCCACCAACACAGTGAAATCGTTTCCTAGTCAGGCTAGACAATGCCTGAGACCTCAACTCCGGGTCGGGAATGACTTGGGCCTTCAGCCTCCAAACCCTCAATTCTCGGGAGACCAGAGGGTGAACTGTACCCAGAAGCCGAAAGTAGGCGGCCAACTCTGACATTGTTGTCTTCATCCAAGACCCTCCACCGAAGACCGCAAGGCAGGATTTTCCTTGCACTCCGAAGAAAGTCCGATATCCGACAGGTCCTAACCCCGGAGGTAGATTATCTTGTCCAAACCCAGGATTCTTCTAGTCAGCGCCCCTCATAATTTCGGATGGCCTTGGGGCAAAGGCAACTTTTACAGGGGGTTCTACGAATACCTCGGCACAGGATATCTGGCCGCCGCCTGCGAAAAGCGAGGAATATCGGTTGAGATCCTAGACGCTCCTTTTCACGGTTGGGGACCATCCAGGACAGCACAAGAGATAAGGAAACGCCAATTCGACTTGTTAGGCGTTTCCGCCAACTGGCAAGAGTTTTTTCCCCAGACAGAGCGCCTCCTTGACGAATTCAAGGGCTCCGGCCTGCCCATGATTCTGGGAGGCCATTTCCCCACCATCGCCCACAAGGAACTGCTTCAGGATTTCCCGCAGTTAGCGGCGGTAGGGGTAGGTGAAGCCGAAGACACGCTGGCAGAAGCCGCCCTAGAGCTGGCCGCAGGCAGACCCCTCCTATACGTCCCCGGCCTTGCGGTGCAGGGCAAGGGCGAGGCTAATCCCAGCCGCCCTCTATGCCGAGACCTAGATTCTCTGGACTTTCCCCTCCGTCCTCAGGCCGAAATGTACAGGGTCGGAAAAAACCCGGGACTTGCCGCAGCAAGCCTCCTCTCCAGCAGAGGTTGCCACGGAACCTGCAGTTTCTGCAGCATCCACTCGTTCACAGGGAAATCTCCGGGGCCAAGATGGAGGGCTCGATCGCCCGAGAATGTAGTCGACGAGATCGAGATGCTCCAGAAAGACTACGGTTTTACTCACTTCCGTTTTGTCGATGAGGATTTCCTGGGCAGATGCCCCCAAGGCAGAGCCCGGGCCGAGAGCATCGCCCGTCTGATCATATCCAGAGGGATCAAAATGCGTTTCGAACTCTACTGCCGTGCCGACGAAATCGACCCGGATATCCTCCAGATCCTGAAGGAAGCCGGGCTCGACGGCGTTTACATAAGTCTGGACGCTGTGTCAGAAAGCGACATTGAGCTCTACAGCAAGGGTACGACTAGACAGCAGATGATTGACTCAGTCAGGTACGTGATGGATAGCGGCATTCAGTTGGCATACAGTTTCATATTCTGGCACCCCTACCGGAAACTCTCGGAGATGAAAGAAGCCTTCAAACTTCTGGATGAAGCGGCGGAAGGCGATCCCCGAAAGTACGCGGCTATCCTTAAAGGCATGCAGACAGGTCTGGTTTCGGACCTAATCGTGTTGACAGGTTCGCCTATTGAGGAACGCATCCGACAAGACGGCCTCCTAAAAGGCAATTACCGCCAATACGATTATGGGTTCGTACACACTTCCACCCGTGTAGCCTATTCCATGATGAAAGGGTACAAGCGGATTCGGTCTGTGGCGCAGAACGTATCCAACACGCGTCTGCGGCCCAAAACCGTCGCCGGCCAGGAATAACGCAGCAGAAAAGGCCGCGGAAATCCCCAGAGCAGCCCCGGCGACAGCCGGCAGCAAGCCCGGCAGCCCCACCGAAGGCCGTTTGTTTCCCTCGGGGAACTTTCTTAGGCTGTGACAAAACGCCACCGGGTTGCATAAGATCGTTCAACGCATTACGGACACCGGGGAGATGATCTCATGACACCCCTATCTGAAATGGCCACAGGGCTGGAAGCAACGCTCCTAAAGCACGAAACCGGCGGCCTTTTGGGTCAGCGGCTTATGGACTTAGGCTTTACGCCTGGCACTCGGATTAAAGTAGTAAGGCGCGGCCCAAAGGACAACCTCATCGCCGTGAACATCCGTAGTACGGTGATAGCCTTACGAAGACTTGAGGCAGGAAAAATCCTGGTGAATCCAATCCCCTAGAGACACCTGGCACAAGGCAAAAAGCACATACGATACCACAGCCACATGGGGGGATCATCGTTGTCGGACATAGCCGGCCACCTCGTAGCCTTAGCGGGAAACCCCAATGTGGGGAAAAGCACAGTGTTCAACGGCCTTACGGGCCTCAACCAACACACAGGGAACTGGCCTGGGAAAACCGTGGCACTTTTCCAAGGAACCGTCACTTACCGGGGCAAAGAATTTCGGCTAGTAGACCTTCCAGGTACATACTCCCTGCGCACCAATTCCCGTGAGGAGGAAGTCGCCCGAGACTTCATCCTCAACGAGAAGCCCGATGTCACAGTGTGCGTAGTGGATGCTACGTGCCTTGAGCGCAATCTGAACCTGGTATTCCAGGTGATGTCCATAGCCAAAGAGTGCGTCGTGTGCCTAAACCTCATGGATGAAGCTGCCAGAAAAGGCGTCCGCATAGACGTCTTGCGGCTCGAGTCTCTCCTGGGAATCCCCGTGATACCTACATCGGCTCGCAAGAGCGAAGGTCTGGAAACCCTGTTGGCGTCGGTTCATGCGGTGGTGACGAAACACCAACCGGAGCCAGGGCAGGAACCCCAAACGCCAAGTGTGAATGCCCCACGATTACCCTCAGATGAGGACGTCGAGGCTCTATACAGAAGAGCAGAGGACATAGCAGCGTCGGTAGTCAGTATAGAATCGCCCCCCCAAAAAGGCCTTACGGAACGCCTAGATGACATCGTCACTTCCAAACGGTTTGGGATCCCCATTATGCTTGTCCTCTTGGCTGTGGTATTCGCTATCACACTCTACTTGGCCAATTACCCATCGCGAGTCTTGGCCGCCATCTTGTTCTTCATAGAAGGGAGACTGTCTTTCCTAATGGATAAGGCGGGCTTACCAGGATGGTTTCACGGCGTGACCATACTGGGAATGTACCGCACCGTAGCATGGGTGGTATCAGTAATGCTTCCGCCTATGGCCATCTTTTTCCCCCTTTTCACTCTGCTTGAGGACTTCGGATACCTGCCCCGAATCGCGTTTAACCTCGACCACCTATTCAGCAGAAACGGTGGCCACGGCAAGCAAGCATTGACCATGAGCATGGGTTTTGGGTGCAATGCGGCGGGAGTAGTGGCCACAAGGATTATCGAATCGCCCCGGGAGAAGCTCATAGCCATTCTGACTAACAATTTCGTTCCCTGCAATGGACGGTTTCCCACCATCATCGCCCTCTCGGCCATCTTCTTCACGGGCAAGGGTCTGGCTGGGGCTCTGGCTCCCACAATAGCCGTCACAGGTACTATCCTAGTGGGAGTCGGCGCCACCTTGGCAGTCTCAAAAGCCTTGTCCATAACGTACCTCCGCGGAGTGCCCACGTCCTTTGTTCTTGAACTTCCGCCTTATCGAAAGCCTGAGATCTGGGGCGTTCTGGTTCGTTCCTGGAAAGATAGGACCATATGGGTGCTGAAACGCGCCGTGGCGGTGGCGGTGCCCTGCGGGCTGATCACGTGGATCCTGGCTAACGTCAAGATTCATGACGTCAGTCTGCTATCCAAAACGGCTCTGGCTTTGGACCCATTTGCCAGGCTCCTAGGGCTTGACGGGGTGATTCTCACCGCCTTCATAGCCGGTTTCCCCGCCAATGAAATCGTCCTTCCCATTGCCCTTATGAGTTACCTTTCTCAAGGGGCAATGGTAAACGTCCAATCCCTAGATGCCATGGGAGCGGTTCTTATGTCCCACGGCTGGAACTGGACCACAGCACTGTCGGTTCTTCTCTTCTCCCTGCTCCACTACCCGTGCGGCACCACGGTGTACACTGTGTACAAGGAAACGGGCAGCCGGAAATTGGCGGCCGCCTCCATCCTGGTTCCCACCATTGTGGCCCTGTCTGTGCTAATGGCCCTAAACTTGTTGTTCCGGATGGTCGCCTGATTCGGCCACGCCCTGCATGCCCATTAGCCATTTGAAAGATGGCACCACTTGGATATTGCTTTTACCGTAACCTCCGTATATATTCCTTAGTGGATTACTTATCAATTCCACAAACAGTATGGAGGGTTGTCCATGTACTGCAATCAATGCCAGCAGGCTCTCAAAGGAATCGCTTGCACCACTGCGGGCGTCTGCGGGAAGAACCCCGACGTGCAGGGGCTGCAAGAGAACATCATCTACTCGCTGAAAGGAATCAGCGCTTATGCCTACCACGCCAGGGAACTGGGCTATGTGGATGAAGAGATAGACGCTTTCCTAGCCGAAGGCCTATACACTACCCTCACTAACGTAGATTTCGACCCTGACGCGCTTCTGGGCCTTTCCCTAAAGTCGGGAACTGTGACTATCCGGGCTATGGATCTCCTGAAGAAGGCTCACAACGAAACCTTTGGCCAGATGGAACCGGCGCAGGTTCAGACAGGGACATTCCGGGGACATGGCATTCTCGTTACGGGACATGACATGAAAGCCCTGTACGAACTGCTAAAGCAGACTGAGGGCACCGGGATTAACGTCTACACTCATTCGGAAATGCTGCCTGCCCACGCGTACCCGGCCTTGAAAGCGTTCTCTCACCTCAAAGGGAATTTGGGTAAAGCCTGGTTTGACCAGAGGAATCTTTTCAAGGAGTTCTCAGGGGCCATCTTGGGCACTTCCAACTGCGTGCTCCTTCCGCTGCCCGAGTACAAAGACAGATTCTTCACATGCGGAATAGCCCGCCTTCCCGGTGTTACCCACATTGATGGCTTCGATTTCGCGCCGCTCATCGAAAAGGCCAAGTCTCTGCCTCTTCTCAAAGAAGAGCCAGGAGACGCGGTGCTCACCACAGGGTTCGGCGATAACGTGGTGTTGCCTCTTGCCGGGAAAATCCTCGACCTTGTGAAATCTGGCAAGATCCGCCACTTCTTCCTGGTAGGCGGCTGTGACGCCCCTGGAAAAGCGCGAGACTACTACAGGGAGTTCGTTAAGAATACCCCGGAGGACACGATCGTTTTGACGCTGGCTTGCGGCAAATTCCGTTTCAATGACCTAGACCTCGGAAACATCGAGGGCATCCCGCGGCTTCTAGACATGGGGCAGTGCAACGACGCCATATCCGCCATCCGGGTCGCCTCTGCCCTGGCTGAAGCGCTGGGGTGCACTGTCAACGACCTCCCCTTGACACTGGTTTTGTCTTGGATGGAGCAGAAAGCTGTAGCCATCCTCATGAGCCTTTTCTCCCTGGGAATTAAGGGCATCTATCTGGGACCCACTCTTCCTGCATGGCTTACTCCAGGCCTAGTGGCGAAACTGCAGGACGCCTTCGACCTGCGCCTGTCATCGACTCCAGAGAAAGACATGGCCGAGATGCTGGCAAGCAAGTAGACTGAACCGCCCGCAAACCGGGGCAGGACATTGCCCAAGAAAGGGCGAAGTCCTGTCCCGGTGACTTAACACCGCAAGGTTCCCCTGCCGCCAGGAGTCAATGAAGGTGAGGCAGCATCTATGACCCAACAGGTCAGACTCTCATGGCCATCAAAAGGCGAACACTTTCTGATAGATCCCGAGACCGGACGTTGGGTCTGTGTGGTGGGAGAAGACATCCCAGAGACCTCGCTCCGTGAGGAATTCACTACGAAAGTCCGATTCTCCAGTTACACCCGGCTTCATGGTCTGACAACCTTCTTGTCTCAGGGGATAACCTCCTTGCCATGAGAAACCTCATGCCCGAATTCAGGGAAAAGGTTGACCTCATATACATAGATCCCCCGTTTAGCACAGGGCGCACTCAGAGCCGCTTCGGCGATTCATTGGAGGATGGCGTGTGGCTTTCCATGTTTCATGAAAGGGCTTCTGCGGCGGCGCTTCTGCTCAAACACGGAGGCATTTTCTCGGCCCACCTCAATTCCGTCGGTCAACCCTACGCTAGGGTGATCTTGGATAGCTTGTTTGGCCACGGAAATCTAGTGTCCCAAGTGTCGTGGCAGAGGGCGCCGGACAGAACATTGCTGGGTCAGGGCCAGACCCCCATAAACGACTGCCTAGAGTACATACTGATCTACTCCAAAGGCAAGGTAAGGGACGATCTGCCTCCCATGCGCAAAGAAGAGCCGCTATCTTGGAAAACCTTCAGCACCTATTCCAGGGTCCTATCGTTTTCTCCCGAGCGAGAGGTTGTGGACTCTTTCCTGGATTCAAGGGGAAATCCTGTGACTGTGTTTCAACACGACTGGTACAAGATGGAGCCTTTAGGCATATCGAACCTCAGAAAAGCCTATGGCCAACCGTGGCGCCGCTTGGGTCAAGTCTTCCCCCGCTTGGCAAGGCTCACGAACCAGCAAAGAGAGAGCTCTTTTCAGCAAGAGCTTCTGTCTCGGATGTCCGGCAGAAACCTTCTTTATTCGGCCGATTTCACCCAATCCAGAGGCAAACACAAAGGCGTGCGGACTAGGTACTACCTAAACGGCCAAGTGGTGCTTTTCCTAAGTGAAGTGGCCCAACTGCGGCAAGGCGGCATGATAAGAGTCTCGGACCTCAATAACCTGTGGACTCATGACGAGATACCTGCCACAGGAATAGCTCATGAGGGCGGCGTTACTCTGAAACGAAGCAAAAAGCCCGAACGCCTGCTGAAGAGGATTATCGAATCTTTTAGCCGACAAGGCGATCTTGTGCTGGACTACTTCGCGGGCTCTGGAACCACTGGAGCAGTGGCTCACAAAATGCAAAGGCGCTGGATCATGATCGAGGCTTTGGAGAAGCCTCTAGACATGTGCGTCCAAAGAATGAAGCGGGTCATTGACGGAAAAGACCCGTCAGGCATAACCCGCGACATCGGATGGATGGGCGGCGGCGGCTTCCGGCTGCTCAAAGTGGTCAAGCCTGGGTGACCACAATCCGTGTTGGGGAAAGCAAGAGGCGGATCCGAAGACCCGCCCCTGGCAAGAAGAGCCCTAACTCCAGAATCAGAACCTAAATTCCATCCTCACAGACGCGCTTATGGTCAGGCTTCCAGGCTCAATGGGAGTGCTCCCCGCAAAGCTTTTGGCCATATCGGCCCGGACACCCTCATTGAGGTCCATAACCTGGTACCAACCGTCGGATATCGAATGCACGTTAGCGATTGTGACCCCGGCGGCCTCGGCCATGATGTTGGCCTTGGAGCGCGCGTTCTTCACGGCTTGCGCTAGCATCTGATCCTTGACCGGATCGGGGTTCTCCAGACCGAAGGAAATCCCGCCTATGGAGTTGGCCCCTGCTCCTGCGGCGGCATCAATTACGTCGCCCAACTTGGCTATGTTCTTCACCTTCGCTGTAACGGTATTGTTGCATCTAAAGCCGACCAACACCTGCTTTGACCCAGCCTTCTGTTCCTGCCACTCGTACTGAGGGTACACGCTGAAATTAGAAGTCTGGATGTCGTCTTTGGCCACGCCGGCCGCTACCAAAGCGTTGACCACAGCCGTCATCTTCTGGGCGTTGTACTGCTGCGCCTCTTGCGCGGTTGGGGCCGTGTTCTCCACTCCGAAGCGTGCAGTGGCAATGTCGGGCTTGACTTGTGTCTGAGCCTCTCCCGTAACCGTAATCAACCTGATCTCTGTGTCCCCTGCCATAGCTTGTTTAGGCACTGAAGATGCCACCAGGAACGCCAAAACCAAAAGAATTCCCGCTGCCAACAGTATGGTTCCAACCTTACCACGGAACACACCCATCACTCCTTGCGTTTTTGTGATTGCCCATTTCAGTTCACTAGGCATATTTGACGACGCTCCCTCCAAAATGTTCCACCGGGCTCGGGGGCGCGAACTTGACGGTTTGTCTGGCTCCAATGACAATATTAGTCGATCACCGATTAGAGAGAGGAGACCCCACAGTTGGAATTCCTGAGTCCTTCCCGTCAAAGCGAAGCCGAGATTTTGGAGAAGAGGTCAAGGTTCATAGGAGCCGCATCTCCAGCCTTTTCCGTTGAAGAGGCTTTTGAGTTCATATCTTCCATTCGAGCGAAACACCCCGATGCCTCCCACAACGTTTACGCCTTCTCCATAGGCACGGGCACTCCGGTGGACAGGGTAAGCGATGACGGCGAGCCTCGGGGCACCGCAGGATACCCAATCCTTGAGGTGATACACAAGCGAGAACTCCGAAACACCGTCTGCGTTGTAACCAGATACTTCGGGGGTACCCTACTAGGGGCGGGCGGGCTTCTTAGGGCTTATGGAAAGGCGGCAAACCGAGCCTTGGACGAAGCGGGTGCCTGCAAATACGCCTATCACCAGCTTCTTCGAATAAGCCTAGCCTACGATCAATACGGCAGGATTCAGAGGGAACTGGAGGTATGGGGGGCCATCATAGACCAAGCCGAATACGGGGAAAACGTAACCGTCTCAGCCTACGTAAACGGCCAAGACGTTGATGGGCTCGTGGCCCGAATCACGGACATAACGGCAGCCAGGTCTCGGATCCAGGTGGAAGACGGAAAGTACATCCCTTGTCAGGAGGCATAATTCCCATGCCCAAGAGCCCTGTTGTGAGGTCCGGTCGCCGTGACGATATCCCGTTTATAAAAGACATGACAAAGGATACTTTTCAGTGGGGCGACTATGTTGGTGACGTTTTCCCCCAGTGGTTGGAAGACCCCCAAGGCGACGTCTATGTCGCCGAGATGGATGGCCGCCCTGTGGGAGTGACCCATGTGAGATACCTTTCCCCACGAGAAGCTTGGTTTGAGGGAATAAGGGTGAAAGGAGACTGCCGCCGCCACGGGATAGGGCGTATACTGACAGAAGCGTCTATCCAAGGTGCGCGGCAAAGAGGTGCCCAAGTGTGCCGGGCTGTCATAGACAAGGATAACGACAAATCGTCGGGACTTGCCAGGGGGCTAGGTTTCTCCCCTGTGGAGACCATCCTGGAGTTCTGGAGGATTGCTTGGGCGCCGTCTGCCAATGGGTGTGACTCGGCCATCGCCAACGCTTGTTGCAATGGGATCGACCCCCGGGGTAGCGCTTCCCGGGACGACGCCATTTCTGACTGCCCAAGAGTGACTGTTCGTATGGCCACAGAACTTGACGCCGGGCCTATGTCCGAGGCGGCCATGAATTACATGCGCTACGCAGGATCCGACTACACGTGGCGACAGCTGGACAGTCGCGGAGTTGCCCTAGACCTGGCCGCCGGGGCCAACATTCTGCTAGCGGAAAAAATCGGCGTGCCAAGTTTGGGGCGAAGAGTTGCAGGCGGTGCGTGGCTTGGGGATATCTATTTTGAGAGAAACCATATGACCCAAACCGAGACAGCCCATATGGACATGGGTTCAGTTTTCGGCGAATGGGAATCAGTTAGAGAACTGCTCCTTCATGTAGAAAAGACCCTTGAGAAGGTTCGGGACGAGCGAGGCCTTAAAGCTCACCTTATGCGGGTACGGTGCCCAGACACCAACCCTGCCAAAAGAATTTTGCCGTCTCTAGGCTTCACTCAAGACAAAGATACTATCGTTTTGTGGGAGTTGCACCTGTAGGAGGTACAAGGAATGGAACCAGACGACCGCCAATACGAAGAAACGCGGCTTCAGACGGTACTCCATGAGGTTAGCCGTCAAATGGAAGAACGCCGAGCCCAACTTGAGCGCGAGTGGGAAGACCAAGTAGCCACGGCCAAATTCCAGTGGGAAGAGGAACTCCCCACCGCAGTTAGGGATTTCGAGGATCTGGCAGTGTTGGCTGCGGAAAACCAGAGGATGGGGCCCGTCAGGCAATATTACAACTTGTCCCTTGGTATTTTGCGGAATCTAGAGAAGATGGCGTCGTCACCTTATTTCGGCAGAATCGACTTCAAAGTCTCCTCCACGGGGAAAATCGTACAGGTCTACATAGGCATATCGTCCCTTGTCCATAAGAAGACGGGCACCCACCTGGTGTTTGACTGGAGAGCGCCGGTGTCCAGCATGTTCTATGACTATGAGCTCGGCCCTGCCCAGTACGACTCCCAAAGAGGCGTGATCCGCGGAGACCTCCTCCTCAAGCGGCAGTTTAAGATAGAGGACGGACGGCTTCTCTTCATGTTCGACAACAGTCTTACCATCGACGACGACGTCTTGCAGGAAGTCCTGAGCAAGGCCCAGGGCGACCACATGAGGACCATAGTCAACACCATTCAGAAGGAACAGAACCAGGTCATAAGAAACGAGAAGCACAGAGTCCTGGTGGTCCAAGGAGTGGCAGGAAGCGGGAAAACCTCCATCGCGCTGCACCGGGCGGCATACCTTCTCTACAAGCACCGTGACACCATGAGGTCCGAAAGCATCGTGATATTCTCGCCTAACAGGGTGTTCAACGACTACATTTCGGAAGTCCTTCCCGAATTGGGTGAGAACAACGTAAGCCAGACGACTTTTCGGGATTTCTCCCAAGATGCCCTGGACAGCCGCGTGTCCATTGAGGATGTCCACGACCAGCTAGAGTACATGTTAACCGCTCGGAGCCCAGTGTTGGCGTCTCAGGTCTACGACAGGACCGGAGACCCGGGATGGACAGAAGCAAGGTATCACGCTCGCCTATCGTCAATACAGTGGAAGTCGTCCCCCCAGTTCGTCCAGGGGATCAAGAACTTCGCCCGCTTATTAGAAAACGAGGATCCGGGTTTCCAGCCGATCACCCATAGGGGCAAAATCATCATCTCCAAAGAAGAGCTTCATGGCCTTCTCAAGACTGACTACGCCTATCTGCCGCTACATAAGAGGCTCGACAAGATCCGCCGCCGAGTGCTGTGGCTTCTAGAACCAATAGAAGCGGAGCGACGAAAAGAAATTGCCAAGCTCATGGGAGATGACCCTAATTACGCAGGGTATTTCGAGGCCGATATCCGGCTGTTCGCTAGGCAGAAAACAAGCGAGGAATTTCACCCAATAAGAGCTAAACTCAACTCCTGGACTATCCGGGACGTCCTCCAGGAGTACATTAGGTTATTTCGGGACGACAGAGCGTTTTCCGAGGTTTTCGGCAGTTTGGATAACATGGACAAGATCCGCCAAGACACCGTATCAAATCTCTCAAGAGGTTTCGTACAGTACGAGGACTTAGCCCCTCTTCTTCTTTTGAAACACCTGGTTGAAGGGTTCCCTGAGAAACCTGTGAACACCCAAGAACGATTTGGCCAAAGAGCCAGGAAGGTTCAGCCTATCGCCTATTCTCAGGCAAGACACGTGATCATTGACGAAGCCCAAGACTATAGTCTGCCTCAATACGAGGTGCTGAAGCGGGCTTTCCCCAACGCCAGCATGACAGTCTTGGGAGACGTGAATCAGTCCTTGCATCCACATTACGCCATTTCAGGATACCAAATGCTCGACAGCGTCTTTGCTCCTCAGCAGCCAACGGTAGTCAGTCTCCACAAAAGTTACCGGTCCACTAGAGAAATCTCTCAGTTTGCCAGGATGATCTTGCCTGAGGGAGAGACTATGGAGACTATCGACCGTCCCGGTCCCTTGCCTGTTGTGGTCATGACTCATTCGCCGCTTAAGCAAGTGGCTGCCGAGATACCGGCACTTGTGGCGGAAGGCCTCAAATCCATAGCCGTAATATGCAAGACTGCCAGAGAAAGCCAGTTGATGTACGAGAATCTTCGGAGAACCCTTGAGAACGTCAAGATCCACCTGGTACGAGCCAAAGACACCAAATTCGTCAGAGGAGTCGTGGTAATACCTTCCTACCTGGCCAAGGGAATCGAGTTCGAGGCGGTATTAGTGTGTGACGCCGATAAAGACCACTACGCTCACCCGGACGACAGAAAACTCCTGCATATGGTGTGCACCAGAGCCCTCCACAGACTGTTTCTATATTGCTCTGGTGAACCCTCACCGTTCCTTGCCAAGGTAGACCCTAGTTTGTACGAAACCGTTCGCAGGTAGAACCGGTAATGCAAGTTTGCCAAGACATCAAGGAGGTTTCGTTCCGTGCCATTAGAGAAACTCTTCACCCCCTTCTCTTTCTCTGGATTGACCGCAAGAAACCGGGTGGTCATGCCGCCCATGGCCACTGCCATAGAAGGGCCGGGGGGCGCCCGGGTGGACGACGGGGTCCCAAGCGGCGCAACCGTTGCCTACTACAGGGAACGATCTGAAAACGGCGTAGGGATTATCATTGTCGAGCACACTTACATCTCCCGCTGCGGAAAAGCCCACAAAGGGCAGTTGGGCCTAGATAATGATGGCGCCATCCCGTCTTTTGCCAAGCTAGCTTCGGCAATAAAGGCAGGCGGCTCAGTGGCGGCCATTCAGCTAAACCATGCCGGAGCGGCGGCAAACCCCGAGATCACCGGCTGTGACGCCCTGGGCCCTTGCGACCTATCTAACCCCAAGTCTACCCGCAAACCTGTGGGCATGACAGATTCGGACATTCGCAAGGTACAGGCGGCTTTTGCCCTGGCGGCTGCCAGGGCAAAGGAGGCAGGTTTTGAGGCCGTAGAGATTCACTCGGCCCACGGGTATCTGGGCACTCAGTTCCTGTCGCCCTTAACCAACAAGAGAACCGACCGTTACGGTGGGAACTTGGAGAACCGCGCCCGGTTCATCCTTGAGACGGTAGCCAGGGTCAGGGAGAAAGTAGGCGGCGGATTCCCGGTTTTCGTGAGACTTGGGTGCAACGACGGTATCAAAGGAGGCACCACGCCCCAAGACGCATCACAAGTGGCCAGGATGCTGAAGAAGCCGGAGTGGCCATGATTGACGTGTCTGGCGGGTTCATGGGGTCAAGGCCCGCGGAAGCCGGTCAGGGTTACTTCGTACCCGAAGCGGCAGCCATCAAAAAGGCCGTGAGCATCCCCGTCATGGTGACTGGGGGCATAACAAAGCCTGCGTTTGCCGACAAAGTTCTGGTGAATGGTCACGCGGACCTTATCGGCATCGGTAGGGCCCTTCTTAGAGATTCCCGATGGGTAACCAAATCCGCGGGCCCAAATGCCTCAATGTAGCCGGGGCTTGAACAGTCCACTTGTAGAAGTATAGGTGAAGCATCAAAGGCGTTGACCATGGCGTTCATGAGCTTGGAACATGGCCGGGGACTTTATCCCCGGCCTTTTCTACCTGAGTCTCTTAGGGCCCTCACTCGGTTCTACTTGCTGAATTGATGGAACGCCGGACCTACTTCAGGAGGAAGCGGGCACTTGTACTCCTTACCGCCGAGCCTCTTCTTGAACTCAGATTTGGCGTTATCTAGCACTTTTTCGTCGGTCATGAGGGTGAGTCCGGCTTGAGCCAAAGTACGGCTGGCAGCTATCAGGCCGGCGTGGCCTATGCCCATACCCGTTTGAGCAGTGTACTGCCACGAGTGGCCCGGCGTTCCCAAAGCCACACACGCCGTGCTGAACTGGGAGGTCGGAGTGCACCAGCTGACATCGCCTACGTCGGTTGACCCGCGCATCTCTTGAGGTCTAGGAGGACGTCCCAACACTTTGTCGTTAAGAACTTTTCCGGTCAGTTTGTCTTTTATGTCATCGGGAAGAGTATCGTCGCTCAAGTGCTCTTCCTGACTCCCTGGGAAGGTCTTCCTTATGACCTCGGCGAAGTCCAGGTCTTCACGGGTAAAAACCGGAGGCCCCGCGACTTCCATGGCGTCGGCCAGAACATGCTCCAAGACGGTGTTAGGAAGCACGTTGTAGATACCTTCTAGAAGCTCTACGTCGTAAGTGGTCTCAGTCATGATAGCCGCGCCTTCCGCGCACTTCAGCACCCGAGCGTAGATCTCTTCGACTTCAGACCTTTGAGGTGCCCGCACATAGTACCAAACCGAGGCCTCTCCAGGAACCACGTTGGGCTGCAGCCCTCCGTTAGTGGTAACGTAGTGGATTCTCGCTTTCTCGATCACGTGTTCCCTAAGGTAGTTGGCCCCGATGTTCATGATCTCAACGGCGTCAAGAGCACTCCGGCCCAGATGGGGAGCGCCTCCGGCATGGGACGTAATCCCGTGGAAATTCACGTTCATGGAGTTGACGGCAAGGGAACTCCCGCTCCGGACTATGTTCATAGCGCCTGGATGCCAGGTCAAGCAGGCATCTAGAGGCTTGAACAGACCATCTCGGGCCATGAAAGCCTTGCCTGAGAAGTTCTCCTCAGCGGGGCACCCGAAGTACTTCACTGTGCCCGACAGGCCTCGTGCTGCCATTTCTTCCTTGAGACCGATGGCCCCTGCCAAGGCGGCCACGCCCAAGAGGTTATGACCACATCCGTGGCCCGAACCGTTGGGGACAAGTTCCTCTTTTGAAGGCGAAACCTTTTGGGATACTCCTGGCAGGGCATCGTATTCGCCCAGGAACCCTATTACGGGCTTGCCGCTACCCCAGGTCGCCACGAAGGCAGTGGGCATCCCGCCCACCCCCGCCAGGATCTCGAACCCCGGCTTCTTTAGGTAGGCCGGAAGAACCAGGGCAGAT
>JAXGZG010000004.1:0-405988 GCA_040771825.1 Bacillota bacterium
TCACCCTGTAGGTTCACAAGGCTGGTAGGTCCTCGATCCGGCCGACGGTGAAATCTAGGTGACTGCAGCGATGAACCAGGCTTTCGCGGTCGACTGTGAACAGCAGTTCCCCTGCGATGCAGCCGCACGCGCCCAAGTCTTCTAAGCGCTGGCGTGACACGGGCAACGTCCTAAGGAGTGGCAGTCCTCTTAACCATGGTCACGTTATGGTCGCTCATAAAGAGGAACCGAGCAGGGGCGCGCTGAAAAGATAATCGTGCATGCGCTTTGCAGCAACCGGAGCCGGTCTCCCAGCAAAAAGCCGCAGCCCTAGAGGAGGCAAGCCCGTGATTGAAGACAGACTGGCAACTGACCTGAAAGCGGACTTGGTGATAGACGCCCTGCTGACCGAATACAAGAACATACATCAGCGGGTCATGAACCAGATAGAATCGTATGAGACAACAAACGTGCGTGTGTTGACGCTCGTAGGAGTGCTTCTATACTTCGGCATCACGAACTTCAATCATACGGGTGACTCCTACATATTCGTCTTGGTAAACCTTGTCTTTATTATAGCCATTCCGTTCGTGGCACTGGGTTCAGTCGCCTTTACCGCAGCTAACCTGGTCAAGATCATGATCTGGGGAGACTTCCTGAAGCGGATAGAAAACAAGGTCAACAAGGTGTTGCGAAGAGAAGGTCAATACTATGGCTTCGAGAAAGGGCACATTATGGACTGGGAGTACTGGCGCGTGGAGTACGGATACGCCGGCAGCTCAAATTACCTGTCGGCGGTAACCTTCGACGCGTTCCTTGTCCTAGCAACCATCATGTGCACCATCGCGTCTGTATTGCTTAGGCTTTCGTTCATCAAAAGCGCCGTCACCGATTCCTACTCGCTCTATCTCGCAGCATCCATCTTTATGCTGCTCGTTTTCTTGGCCGGGTGCGGCGTCTCGCTTGTGCAGTATAGACGACAAAACGCCAAGTCATCGAAGGACATCTACGATGATGAGACAGTCTAGAATCGGGGCGAGTCCTGTGAAAGTTTTGCTTGTTATGGTCTCAGTGCTATTGGTAGGGATCTGCGTTCTAAGCGTGAAGAGGTTCGATTACTGCGTCCCTCAGGAAGTCGGATGGCTCCGGAACACACCCATCGCGCATCGGGGATTACATGATGCTCAGCACGATGAGAACTCATTGGGGGCCTTCTCCAACGCCATCTCCCATGGCTACGCGATTGAGTTGGATGTGAGGTTGACCAAAGACGGCCAAGTTGTGATCCTGCACGACAATGAACTGCACGCCCTCGGCCTTGACTCAAAGGTTTCTGATGCGCAGTTAGCCGATTTGAAGCGTCTCAATCTGCCCAGGTCGGGCGAGGAAATCCCGACCTTCGCTGAAGCCCTAGCGCACATCGGGGGCCGTACGCCCATCCTCATAGACGTGAAGGACTTCGGCATTCCGGGCGAGCTGGAAGAAAAGATGATGAATGCGCTTGAGGAGTATGAAGGAGAATACGCCATCCAGGCGTTTAGTCCCCTGGTCTGCCGATGGTTGAGGCGATATGACCAGGGCATCCCCACCGGTCTCTTGCTCGCCGACCTTCCCGCTTTCCGAGCTGGCTGGTTCCGGAATTTCAAAGACAACCTCTTCTCTATGATCGCCAGACCCGGGTTCATAGGATACAACTACAACGACATAACCGCCGAAATCTCGGAGGAGTACCGGGCGAGCGGCGTGATTGTGCTCGGCTGGGGCCTGAGCGGGGACACTCCATCGGCCATGGAGGCTTTGCTGGTCGACAACGTGATCTTTGACGTGGCGCCACCGTGCGAGTAACGCTCAACTGAGATCTGAACATGCGTAGCGCACATAGTGATGCTCTTCTCACCCCGTGGATTCACTCCAACTCACGAGCCAGGGCCGATCTAATCCTACTCATCTTGGCGCCCTGCTCCTCCGCAGCCTTGTCCTCGGTTTCCACACTATCACTCGCGTGAGTAAGCAGCTGGCTGGAGAGAGTCACCGACGGCGGCGAAGACGCTCGACGTCAGACTGGGAAGACCTATGCAAGTAATGTCTCCTTTTTCGGACCTTATTCTTGCCACACCTTACCGCCAAAATGGCAGAGGTCAACGAAGCCAAGAAACTCGTAAGATTGTTGCCTGTGCAGAAGCACGTTGCTGACTGGATAAAGCAGGCGGCAGCCCTACCTAGGGTGCTGCAATACTAGTCTGCTCCCGCGACAGATCGAAAGAAGGACCGGCGTAGTCGGTCCTTCTTTCATCCCACAGGTAGGCGGTGCTACTGTCTTGCTAGGGCGTCACAAATGTATATGGCCCAGGTGCTGCCTGCACAAACGTCAGGTTGTTGTTGGCCTTGTCGAGGGCGATCTTGAGAGTCTCGAGATATGTCCTGGTAGATGTGCTGTCTGAAAGGGCAGATCTGGCTTCCGCAAGCAAAGCCTTCACCGTCGCGAACCTTGCCGTGTTCGCGCAAGTGGCCCCGGGGCAGTAGATTAGCGCGTCTTCACTCACGAATCCCGCACGCACGTTCAGTTCCATGGCTGCGAGCTGGGCCGAGAGCATGTACCTCATCTCGGTCGCGGTCGCATTGAGTAGCCAAGCTCTGAAGTTCTTGTAGGAGGTACCGGCAGTCGTGAAATCCCAAAGACCGAGGCCGTTGAGATAGGTGCTTCTGCCGGGCCATTTTGTCCTGTAGTAGACGGACCATAAAGTCAACCGATTGCCGGAAGGTGTGTCAGATGGGGACAGGGGTCAGGGTTTTCCCGCCGGCGAGCACCCCAACCCCCGAACTGTGTTACGGAAGTTCCTTTTCCACCACGTAGCGGACAATGTGGTCGTCAATTATCTTCTTTTGGCGTTGCTCGCCGTACATGAGGCAGTGGATGCAGGTTTTGTTGATGAGTCTGGGGCTACCTGATGAATAACGGAAGATCTCCTGCATCGCGTCATCGGAGAAAATGTCCGAAGCGGAACCTGCGTAACGCAGGTGATGGAGTATGTAGGACTTGGTGCCTGCCTCGTCAAGGTACGCGAGGTGACAGCGCAGGTCGAGGCGTTGAACGACGGCCGTGTAAACCTGCTTCCTTAATTTCTCCCAGATTTCCGTCTGCCCGACAAGGATAAGCGTAAGGGGGCTCTCCGAATCCATCTTGAAATTGAGAAGGAACCTGATCTCCTCAAACATCTCCTTGTCCAAGAGGTGAGCCTCGTCCACAATGACTACCGGGTTTAGGCCATGGACGCCGCGCATGAGTTCCACTTCCCTGTGCAGAAGCCTTTTGGAATCGCCCCTGTAAAAACGTCCTTGCACGCCCAGTTGATCGAGAAGGCCGTTGTAGAAGTGTCTCGGCGTCAGTTTGGAGTCTGCCAGGTAGAGCACTTTGTAGTCCTTGGTCCCCAGGCTGTATGAGAGCCTTCGGATGAGAGTGGATTTGCCTGTTCCGCAGTCACCGGTCAAAAGCGCAAACCACTGTCTTCTTGCGGCGTATTGGAGCCTTGCCAAGGTTTCCTCGTACTCCTCCGTCAAGAACAAGGCATCTTCCGTCATCTGCCTGGTGAAGGGACTGTTCTTGAACTCGTAGAATTCTTCAATCACGGTTTCTGCCCCCTATCACCGAGCGATAGGAAATCGCGGTCTCGGAAAGAACCCTGTGCTTTTCGTACTGCTTTTTGGCGGCATCCAGTTCCCTTGAGGTATGCGGGCTTACCTTTTGCGGCAAGGGGATCCTCTTGCGCGGCGCGCTGTGCTCCGTTATCACCAGGGGTCTAATCTTTCGCGGTTCAAACCCTTGGTGAAATACCTCGAGTTCATCCGGATTGTCGGGGCGGAAGGCGACGTCCACGTTCATGCCGATTAGGTCCTGGCCCGCCTCCCATGGGATGCTTCCAAAAGACAGGCAGCCTGTCTTGTCCACCAACCTTTTCTCGGTGAAGACGAAGGCGAAATCCAGCTGCTCTTTACTTGCCCACCTGAGGGGACGGTCGTCTTCTTTGAAAGCCTGTTCGGGCGTTTTCCCGTTAAGGGCGGAGTGAGGTTTGGTTTGATAGAGCTCGTAAAGCCAGATATCGAGGTGGTGCTCAACCTCCGCGGCGCTTTGGGGGCGTTTCAGTCTGACCTCTTCCACAAAGCTATCAAGATACTTGTTAAAAACTTCTACCTTGCCCTTAGCTGAAGCGGCCCTTGGGCGGGCCGTGAGTTTCTTTATCCCCAGCTTGGCGCAGACCTGAGTCATGTGGCGACTTATGTACTGGCTGCCATTGTCGGTAAACACCCTGTCAGGCAACCCGTAACGTTCGATGGCATGTCGGAAGCTGTCCAGCACATTCCAGGCATCCTGCTTTTCGTACACTCTGCAAGCTGTGACTAACCTTGTCGCGTCATCGATGATCACGGAAGCATAGAGTTGCTGCGCCTTGCGTTTGGCTGTCTCCGGGAGCACTATCAAGTATTTGAGGTCCATCTGCCAAAGGTCGTTTCTGTGGAGGCGCTGGAACCTTCTTGCTGCTCCGGCACCTGTTGAGTGATACATGCTGAGTTGCTTTGACCCGTATCCTCGTTTTACGAGATGGTCTTGGAGCGTTGACCGCTTTACCTCTCCCGGGGCGACAAGGCCTTCCATCTCAAGGATTGTGATGATCTGGCGGATGCTCCTGGTCGGCACCTCGCGACGGAGCATCACGGCCTGGTCCACGATCTCTTCTGTGACTGAACTCGTTTTGCCACCGTAGGGATTGCTTTTGGGAAGGAGTCCTTGGTAGCCGCCGTGCTCATACGAAAACAACCAGCGACGTAAGGTGCGTTCCGAGATGCCCTCTTGTTCGCTGATTTCACGCATGAGCATGACGCGCTTTGCCCGGTCGACTCCCCCGTAAAGCAAAGGCCCCAGGATCTGTATCCGTCTCGCTGCCACATCGTCCGGATTCTGCGCTTTTCCCACGGCTAAAACCTCCATTTCGTCTTGATACCAAGACTCTAGAGGCTAAAACGCATAAGCAGTACGCCCGAACGGGTGGCAGAGCCAGTTCCCGCTGTTAACGGTTGCCCTGACCAAAGAAAGGAAATCTGGAACAATGTGAGGGGACACGAAACCTAGATTTACTTGCTGGCGCCAAATCCCTTGAAGGTGACTGGTGACCCTCTCGCACCAGGCCCTGATCTTCTGCCTGGTACGCTCTTCGTAGGGCACGTTGATTCCCCCGCCCTCGGATACGGACACTATTACCGCGGCGCTGTAACGCTTGTAGGGCACCACGAAGTCCGGGAGTTCGGTGTGCATGCTCCTGCATTTCTTGCAGCGAAGCCGCCTAAGGCTGTAGACATGCTTAGTACCTTTCGCGTCAATCAAGCGTCGGTAGCGTCGGTCGTGTAGTTTCAGTTCTCCGTGGCACTTAGGGCAAGAGATGGTTTCGGTCCCCGTCATAACAAACACTGTCGGTAGTTGTCCCATTTGGATTCGTACCGTGATACAATGACCATGCTATTGTCACTGGCCTCGGGAATCCCGCCCGAGGCTTCTCCTTTCTCAGAACACTATTCAGGCCATCATACCCGGCAAACTTTGGACAGGCAATGTCGGTAGCTCCGCGCCATTCTGGAAGAGCGTAAGCAATAGGTCAGGGTGCCAGTAGTGCCGCCTGGCATCTTCGCGATCGCTGCCTCACCGTTCTTGTTGCTCCAGAAACCGAGCGTATGACCTCCACCGCTGCCCAGGTACACGTTACCAAACCAGGCCTCTCCGTAAGGAGAGGATTCGCTAAGAACGACGACTGTCGACTTGGGAGTAGTAGCTACCCATCTTGTCTCTATCGGGTCGGCCTCGGTGACGGTGTACGTATCGAAGTCCAGAATCATAGTGAGAGGTTCGGTTTCCGTCCCAGTATATCTCCACCAATCCACCGTGTCTTGAATGTGTACCAACCAGTTGGGGAGTATTGGCTCTCCCGAGTCATATGTGCCGTCGGCATCGAGGTCATAGAACTTGAACACCTTAAGGCTTGCGGCGGTTGCCTCGCCCTCACCGACCTTGAAGACGTCCGTCTTCGAGACGTTTTCAGCGAACTTGGGGTCTCGGCTGACCCAGACCTTGTATACGCCATTGAAGCTGTTGTCAAAACCTGATTCGCCCGTTGTCGGACTGACGACCAACTCAACCAACTGATACAACTCGGCAAACCGGCCGGACGAGTCCACAGTCACCTGAGTTAGCGGTGTCGGGGGGTCTCCTGCCGTCTGCGGTTCTCCGAGAACGGCTCCGTCCGGTGCAGTGACCTTGACGAAGTACTCACCCGCAGGCAAACCGGATCCACCGCCGGCGGGTCCCCCGTTCAGGTAGACCAATTCCTTGGCAGCAAAGAAGTTTATGTTCACCGCACCCAACGAGTTGGTCGTGTAGATGGCTCCTGTGAGCCCTGCAGCCCACGCCAAGCTGCTCGACATCAGAAGTGCAAGAGCGACAAGAATCAGTGCAATCCTCCTACGGGTCTTCATTGCTATCCGCTCCTCTATGCGCGTACTTAGGCTTATGCCTTATGTTGAACCTACTGAGATGTACCGGGAATCGAATGCTCGACCATGTAAATTGGGTGTGGCTGTCGTCCATATGCTGGGGTGTTCTGGGTGCCCCAGATGTGCTGTGGAGAAGCGATGAGCGGTTAGCCCTCCGGCACGGCAAGATTCCGAATGAAAACGTTCCGACCAGTGCCGAAAAACAAAAACGCCGTTCCGATTTCTCGAAACGCCGTCTATGGTCTAGGTTTGGTGTCGGGAGGGGGACTTGAACCCCCACGGTGTACACCATACGCCCCTCAAACGTACGCGTCTGCCAGTTCCGCCACCCCGACACATTCATGCGCAAAACTCATGATATCCCAGGATGCACTGGCTGTCAACGGAAAAAACAGCGCACGAAACGCCACAGCCAGCCTGCCGGGTCTGAGCAAATCTCCATAGGTTTACGTGCCCTACTTCCGCTTAAGCATCTCCACCCTGTCACCGTCCTGGAGAATGTGGCGGCTCCCCACCACTTGGCCCGGGAATTTGGCTGATGGTCCCCAGACTGCAGCCCTATCCAACTCCATGGCCAGTTCGTTGTGGATGTGGGCTGCCATAAGTCCGACAGTTGTCCCCGCAGGGACAATAAACGGCCTATCGTCACGGGCGCCCGGAACCGTCTTTTTGCTGTAAACCCGCATAAGCCCAGTCATCTCCCACAGCCTTTGGCGAAGAGTATCGAGGCCCTCGCCGGTGGTACTGGACACCGTCACCACGTGCATCTGCGGCATACGCGAAACCGCCAATGCCAGGACAGCCTGGGCTTCGGGCAAATCGGTTTTGGTGGCCACCACCAAGAAGGGACGTTCCCCTACCACCTCTCTGGCTTCCTGGAATACGGCGAAAAACCCGCCTAGGCTCGCTTCCTCCAAAGGCAGGATGAGCAGAAACCCGTGAGCATCCTGGGCAGCTGCCAAGTACATCCGGCCGCTGCCTCGATCCTCCCTAGCCCCTTGAATGAGCCCAGGGATTTCAACGAGCTGAATGAGAGCATCGTTGATCTTCACATTCGCTGCTATGGGGCGAAGCGTGGTGAAAGGGTAGTCACCTACCGCCACCTGGCTTGCTGATAACGCCTTGAGCAGCGAAGACTTGCCTGCGTTGGGCGGGCCAAGCAAGACTATCCTAGCATCGCCTTCCCTGGGCACGAAAAGCCCGTCTGCATGTCGTGTTTTGGCCCTTGTTTTTGCCACATTCTTCTGTTGCAGTATCCATTTCCGCAAGTCGGCGTAGGGGCCCTGGCGGTACCCCGGCAGCATTGCCAGGCATTGGTCTAAAACCCGAATCCGTTGGGTGCCTTCTGCTCCTTTGAGACGGCGTTGAATCAACCTTTTCATGTCCTCGTGTGGCATGGGCATGGTCCCACCACCTTTCCAGAATCTTGATGGAATCCTTCGGGCCATCCCTGAGCCGGTTGCTGGCCATATTAAGAAAGGGCCGGCGGACCGGCCCTACAACTTCCAGCGCAGATTACTTCGAGGAGACTATGTCGTTAAAATCTCGAAGGGCTGCATAAAGGGACGACCGCTTGGGGCGTAAAGGGGCATAGTGACCCCTTGGTGCCATCCCAGGACATGGGTGACCCAATGGCGGTCTATGTTCAAAGCGGTAATTTCTTCTTTGGTCAACCCTAGCGGTCCTCTTTTCGGTCCCACAGAGTCAGTCAACTCAGTTGCGGCCTAGGCATCCACGTGTCTAGGCATGGTATCCAAGCTTCATATCCTGTGCCAGTCTATGCCAGCCCAAAGAATCTCGTCAAGGGCGAAATGGGCTCATGCGAACCGGCGCTCACCAGAAGAACGGCGTCTAGCGTAAGATGGTGCCTAACGGGAAACCGCGCCCAGCAGGAACCGGTACCTAATGGGAAACGTCGTCTAGCCCGCTTACCTTGATAACCTCCAGCCCCATGTCCTCAATTTTCTTGACAAACGGGTTAATCCCAGCCACATCAGAGGCAATATGCCCTGAGATCACAAGGTTTTTGCCCTGGGGAAACTCCTGCCGGAGCCTGGGCATCTCACCGGGCGAGATGTGTATGTAAACTACCGTATCGACACCGTGGTTGAAATAGAGCCTGGCCAGGGTCGCCCCTCCGTTGGTACCGGCGCCGTGGACGACCACGGTCTTCCCTGCTCTGTTATTCTTATCTCCAAGCCGGATCACAACATTCGTGGGCGCGTTGCCTATCTCAGGTACGGTCTCCAAGGCGGCCACAACGTCGGCCACTGTGGAGTCAGGGCCAATGTGCTCATCCACAGCCTTCTGCATAAGTTGGCGCCCGATCTCGTCCAAAGGATTGTGGATGTTAAGGAACGGCATTCCCAAAAGTCGCGCGAAAGCTGGCGCGTGATCGTAGTTGGCGGAATGCCTTGCGAAAGCGCTGCTCTCTTTGAGGCGATTCACAGCCTCCCACGCCTGGTCTTGGGGAACTCCGTTTCTCACCATGATGTCCACGTGTAAGTCCAGGACGTCGGGGAAAGTGAGCACGCTTGGGTCGGGGTGGTGAGCCATGACACAATCCACCCCCAACTCCTTGCCCACCAGGATCTCGGCAACCCCCATGTCGATGCCGAACAAGATCTTCCTTATATTCTCGCCAGGAACATGAATCTTGGAATCAGCAGGCCATCTTGTCTGGCCCGCAAGGTCCACGGCTATCTGCATGAGGTCTTCTGTGGTAACACCCTTGAATTCCGCCACAACAGATACTCCTTTCGCGGTCTGCCATCTCGACGTACGGAGTTCGACGCATGGCAGCCTTGTCCCTACCTCTGGGCCGGAGGAGGCCTGAATCTAATAAAACATCTTTGCCGAGTTAGCACTCTCACCCTTACGCCAGTAGAGGCACCAGTCGCCCCATGCTTTTCTCGGCGCAAGCCTTGCCAGATTCGATCAAAGCCCTGACTTTGGCCGGAGTGGGAATTCCCACATCCCACACCTCCGGTTGGAGGATGACCGTTGCATATTGATGCAGGCTCCGTTCGGCCTCTCTCCGGCAGGCAAGGGCGAAACACCTAGACAAGATTGTCACGAAGTTTTCGGCTTTCTGGGGCTTTTCGGCGTGGAGCCCCAGGTCTACCGCGACGATTTCCTCGGCTTCCATTCTCTTGAGCTCATCGGCGGGGATCATGTTCCGAATTCCGCCGTCCACCAAGGATCTTCCGCCGAGTCGCTTGGGAACGAATACTCCAGGCAAAGATATGCTCGCCCGAATAGCTTCAGCCAACCTCGCCTCCGTAATGTATACCTTTCGCCGCACTCCCGAATTTGGCGCAACTCCCGCACCAAGTGGAAGAGCGCCTACCAAGGGAGGATCGTTGGTGAAGACAACTTCTTCGCCCGTCTCAACATCAACAGAGGTAATAGCCAAAGGCATCTTGATATCGAAAATGTACTTGCCCCCGGTTAGCCTATCGATGGATTTCTCGATGAGTCCTCCCCGCATGACCCCCTTAACCCCAATGGCCGAAATACGCCCCCCTGCCGCAATAAGAGTCGCTTCCACATCCGCAAACTCATCTGACTCGGACAGAGCCGCCACGCCCTCTTGGATTCCGGTCAGGTTTACGCCGGCCGCATATAGTCCTGCCACTAGGGCGCCGGCGCTGGTACCGGCGATCATACGAGGGCGAAGTCCATAAAGCTCCATAGCCATGAGTACGCCAATGTGGGCGAATCCCAGGACACCGCCGCCTCCCAACGCCAATCCCCACTTGGTCAAGGCCATGGCGCACCTCCTCCTTTCCCTTACAGCCTATGCCGGGAAGAGGCGGCATTGCCATGTAGACGGGGCGCGAAAACGCAAGCGCCGTAACGCCGCGCACCGTGGACGTCTAGGCAGTGGCGTTGCGGCCTAAGGGCTCATTAGGGGCAGCCATGGGGAGGCTAGGGGGTTTGCGAGGGGCGTAACTTTCTTGAATCAGGCAGGTTCCAAGCCAATAGGCAGGCAATCGCCTGAACGCCCACCATCACCCCGAAAAGCGCCACATAGCCGGCGGTTTGCAGAATCCACCCTCCCACCATGGTAAGTAAAGTCAAAGGGGCGGTCACTGTGTTCAGCACACCTAAGAAAGTGGCTGTCTGGCTGTCGTCTGCAACGTCTATGACATAGTTGCTGAACCCAATCCAAACCCCGCCGAAGTATCCCCCCAGACAGAAATATAGCAGAAAATACAGAACGTAGGTCAGGGACAGCCACCCAATAGAGTACAAAAAGCGAGCGCACAAAGCCAAGACCCCGGTGACGCCTGTCAGGAGCGCCACCACTCTCACAACCCAGTAGGAGCCGTGATGATCGCCTAAATAGCCCCAGAGCGGGCCTCCTGCCACCAACCCGACCATTTGGGCAGATATGAACAGTCCCACTATGCTTTTGGGAAAGTTCAAAGCCGACTGAGCGTGGATGGCAAAGAACGGCAGGACCAGGTACAAACCTCCAACTAGCATTCTAACCACCAAGAGACGCCGGAAGGACGCATTTTCCCTTACCGCAAGAGGCAGGCGCTTGAGATACTTCATCATAGACGTTCTCTCTCCGGACACTTCCGCCTCTAGGTCAACTACAAAGTGCATGGCTAGCTGGGACCCCAGCAAGAATGTGGACCCAATCCGCATCACGGCAAAGTAGTTCAGGGGGTAGCGCCCTTCTTGCTCAAGCAACGCCCGCACCAGGAAACCGGACAGAAAAGCGGCGATGCCGCCCAGAGCCTGCATGGTACCGAACAGACTGCCCCGTTTCTCAGGCGGAATGGTCTTTGCCACTATGGCCATCCAGGGTAAGCCGCTGAAACCGTCAGCGACTGCAAAAACTACTAAAGAAGTGTAGAAAACGGCAAGAGCAAGGCTAGGGTTATTCTGGCTCAAGAGAGCGGAGAGCGCTAAGCAGAATGCGGCGGCGCGCATAATCCAGCCGGCTTTTATCATAAAGGGCTTCTTGCTGGGGAGTCTCTCGATGAATCCGGCCACGAATATCTGAGGGATAAGATATCCGAAAGTCCTAGTAGTGCTGACTAAACCGATGAGAAATGGCGAATCGGTCAGAGTGCTTACGTATGTAGGCAGCACCGTGTTAGCTTCCAGAAACGCTCCTCCAATGTTGAAATTGGCCCCGTCCACAATGAAGGCGATTCTGTTTCGGGCCGCTATTTTCGACTTGTAATCTGCAAATCCTTGCTTCTCTTTGACTTCAGGCCCTGCTGCAGACAATAGGATAACCCCCGGTGGAAATAAACCCTCTCCCTACACTAACATCTCGCAGGCAAGAGAGACAAGGTGGGTACAGTGCTGTTGACTACCCTTTTGTCAGCCGTGTACCCGTTTCTCCGGCAAGGGCTGGCAGGGCTTCGTCCAGGGAAGCTATGATTCCGGTGTTCCCTCCCCGTTCAACGAACCTTGTTATGGCTTTGACCTTTGGCCCCATGCTTCCAGCCCGGAAATGGCCTTCCTTGTCATATTTCTTCAGATCATCAAGACCAACCGCGCCAAGAAGCCTTTCTTGGGGAGTCCCGTAGTCTAGGGCGGCGCCTCGAACATCGGTGAGAATCAGAAGAATGCCGGCGCCAACCGCATTGGCAAGTCTTTCAGCTCCTAGGTCTTTGTCCACAACTGCTTCCACGCCCTCCATATGCCCCGAATCCCCAAGTACCACCGGGATCCCGCCGCCTCCTACCGATATCACTGCGTGTCCCACTTCTACCAGTCTTTTGATAGAGAGAGCCTCTACAATGGCCTTTGGATCAGGCGACGGCACGACTCTTCGCCAACCTCTTCCGCTATCTTCTATCCACTTCTCGCCGAAAGCATCCTGTCTATACACGGCGTACTGGTGATCTCGAAAAGGCCCCACAGGCTTGGTGGGGTTACGGAAGGCGGGGTCGTGTCTATCCACTAGAGTCTGGGTGACAATGGAAGTCACGGGAACGTCTATTCCTCTTTCCCTAAGAGCGTTTCCGATGCTCATCTGCAACATATACCCGATCATGCCCTGACTCTGAGCTCCGCAAATGTCCATTGGCATCCCGGGGACTTTGGTCTCGCCAAGCTCGTTCTGTATCAGGATATTGCCGACTTGCGGGCCATTGCCGTGGGTGATAACCACGCGATAGCCTTCGCCTATAAGTTGGGCGATTTGCGATGCGGTGTTTTGAAGGTTCTTCAACTGCTCCCGGGCGGTGCCTCGCTGTCCTCTCTGCAGGATAGCGTTCCCGCCAAGCGCAACTACAATTGTGGTCAAGTGGCTCCCTCCAGCCAAAGAATCCCTGCTACCATCCGGGCACATTCTCCTCTCAACTGACTAAATCCTGCAGTGAGAAGTATTTCCCCGGTTAACTTAACCCTGAACCGAAAGGGATAGTGCACATCAGTGTCGAATGCGTCGCAGTGAGTAAAATACGGCCAATGCGGGAAGAGACGGGTTCACATCATGTTGCTTGATAGACTTAAGATCTGCAGTTACATTCGAGACGAGACCACCAAACACAATGCGGTCATGAGCATCATGGACGGCGTGACTTTCTCCATCATGGCTGGCCTCACCCAGCCTTTCTGGGGCGCCTTTGCAGTCAAACTCGGGGCAAGCGACTACATGCTTGCGTTGCTTTCTTCGCTCCCGGCGCTGGTTACTCTATCGGCGCAGATTCCGGCGGCCATGCTCATTGACAGGTACGACACCAGGCTCAAACCCACCCTGTTTGCGGCTACCCTTACCAGGCTTTCCTACTTACTGTTTGCGCTCTTGGCCGTGATTCCGGGCCCAGCCTTGCCTAAGGCGTGGATTTTCATCCTGATCTTCGCCCTGCGGAGCTTTCCGGGCACCGTGTGCGATACCGCCTGGACATCAATGATGGGCGAAATGTTCGATTCGCGCCTCCGAGGCAGGATCTTCAGCGAGAGAAACATGCTGACTACCCTGGTCTCACTTCTGGCCACGGTGGCCGCCGGGCCGTTCCTTGACGCCACGCCGTGGCCGTGGAACTACGGAGTCCTCTACCTGGTTTCTTTTGGGGCCGTCATGATGTCGGTGTACTACCTCACCCGCCTGAAGGAATCCCCCTTGCCTCCAAGCGAACGCTCTAGGGCTCCTGCGGGCTTTCGGGCTTTCGGGGCCACTCTCAAAGACAAGACGTTTCTGCTGTACCTGGTCGCCATTCTCTCACTTAACGTGGGGTTCCACATTCCCTCAAGCCTCTGGACCATCCTCTGGGTCAAGACGATGGGGCTGTCCAACGCGTGGCTGGGCGCCTTCAGCATCGCCAGCGGCATAGCGTCGTTCCTCTCTTATCCGGCCTGGGGGCGTTGGTCGGAGAAGCACGGCAACATGAAGACCTTGGCCGTTGGCGCCTTGGGCCACATGCTATTCCCCATCTTGTACGGGCATTCAAGGTCTCCGGTTTTTCATCTGGTTATCCACGTAGTCAACGGTTTCGTGGGCGCCGGACACAACTTGGGACTGTTCAACGCTCTACTAGATATCTCACCGGCACCGACTCGCCCTGCCTATATAGCCACCTACAACATAGCGCAAGGTCTATCGGCATTCATCTGGCCTTTTGCGGGGGTCTGGATGTATCGGCGCATGGGGTTGACGCCAACTGTGGACGTGGTATTCCTTATCCGCCTCGTGACTATGTCTTTTGCCGGGTACCTTTTCTTTGGCAGGCTGACTCAGGCCACGAAAGCAAAGACTGGAACAACTGCGTAAGGCCCTTGACTCGTAAACTTACAGCCGCCGGTGCTCCCGGCGGCTGCAAGTTTGAACCGATATTGTGGCGCCTGCCTGCCTCTAGTTCTGCTTCGTAAAAGCCCCGGACAATGCCCGGACGATGCTGTCCCAGAAGACCCGGAGGAAATTGCCCTTGGTTACCGTGGATTTGGCTAGGAGATCCATCCTCCCGATTTCCTGTCCGTCAACCGAGAATACGGCCTCCCCTACTTTTTGCCCTGCTTGAATAGGTGCCTCAAGGGAATTCGAGAGGACAACCGAGTAGGTAACCTTGTCTTCGTTGCCCTTTTCCACTGTGGCTCCTAAACCATTAGGCGCTATTGCCTCAACCCATTTGCCTTTGCCTTTCCACACTCGGACTTTGTCTATGATAGCATCAGGGGCGACTTTCTCCACGTAAGAGTAGTTCCCGTATGCCCAGTCAAGCAAGGACGTAATGAGCGTCGTCCGCTCCCGTTCGCCGGCGTCAATGGACTTGCCTTTGGCTGATCCCAAGACCACTGCGACGGTGCGGAAGCCGGATCTTTCGCACAGAGCCACCATGTTGAAGCCTGCCTTAGTGGTGAAACCGGTTTTCAGGCCATAGGTGCCTGGGTAGGACCACAGAAGACGGTTTCGGTTGAACTGGGGAGATTTCTCGCTCTCTCCCGGGGCGGTGTATGCGAACTCCTTTAAGGCGTGGTAAGGAAGGGCTTCTGGGTGAACCAAAATGTAGGACGATACTAGGGTCACCAGATCCTCGGCGGAAATCCGATTGTCATCAGACAATCCGTGAGGGTCTACGAAATGGGCGCTTGTCAACCCCAGTTCCCGGGCCTTATGGTTCATCCGGTCTACGAAGCTTGTCACGTTCCCTGCCACGTGCTCGGCTAGAGCCACGCAAGCATCGTTACCGGACATGACGGTTACGCCTTTGACGAGGTCTTCTACCCTAACTTCCGTACCTACAAGAATGTACATTTTGGAGCCTTCGGTAGCCCAAGCCAGCTGGGACACTTCCACCATGTCATTCATGTTGAGTTCACCCGCCGAGATGGCGTCAAACAGAATGTACATGGACATTATCTTGGTAAGACTCGCCGGAATGTGAGGGACATTGGTGTCTTTAGACGCCAAAACCTGTCCGGTCAAAAAATCTGCCACGATATAGGCTTCGGCGTTGACTTCAGGTAGCTCAGTTGCGGCCAAAGCCGGCCGTACGGCGATGAAAAGGGATGCCACAATGGTTAGGGCTGAAACAAAGGCGGTGAGAATCTTGGAATAACGCGAGATGTGTGAGAACATTATCTTGACCTCCGAGAGTAGGTGATCTAAACGTACATTATTTCTGGGTGCTTGTGCAACTTCCTGTGTCGTTACAATGGGACTTGTTTACAAGACAACAGGTTCCTCGATCTCGTCCGTAGAGGAATGGCTGTGCCAGTGTGTCCAGAGGTTTTGGGTGGCCTTCCGGTCCCGCGACCGCCGTCAGAGATCCTGGACACCCAAAGGGGACCAAGAGTGATCAACAGCCTAGGCCAGGACGTGACCAGGGAGTATGTGTTGGGTGCATCTATCGCCCTTGACATAGGTCTTCAAGCGGGATGCCGCAAGGCAATACTAAAAGCCCGAAGCCCGGCCTGCGGATTTGGGCATGTTTACGACGGAACGTTCAGCCGTAACCTGGTTGAAGGCCATGGCGTTTTCGCAAGACTCCTAAAAAGTCACGGGTTTAGCATCTATACGGAAGAAACCTTCCCTAATCTCTAGATCCCCCCCCATGGCACTGCAGGGTCTTAGGGACGTTGAGGAATCTCCAGTCGGGTTGGGGAACTAAGGTGTGTCGGAGCAATCTTGACCAGAAAATAAGATGGTGCCGAAGAAGGGATTTGAACCCTTACAGGCGTACGCCTACGGCGCCCTGAACACCGCGTGTCTGCCATTTCCACCACTTCGGCACTGCGAGACTCATAGTAGCACAGGCAATCTATCTTTACAACAGGAACCCCCGCCATGCCGTGAACCCGGAGGGTATTGAACCTGCCTAAGCAGGTGGGTGCCCTCCCGACGACTTATGTGTTCCCGCAGATTAGCGCGGTCTACACGCCGCCAGAACGGAGACCAGGCTCCCTCTTTCACGGTGTTGGCTCAAACTCACCGTGATCCACGCGCACAGCAGGGCTTGTGCCTGCATGGCAGTCTGTGTGTCTGCCTGATATGATCTTATCATTGGCAGAACTCGATCCGCAAGTGAAAGGGAATTGAGGATACCTGGAAGGTTGTTCCTGTAATCCTTGAACCTATGGCGCCTTTGAACTATAATCCAATCTATTGCGGGGTATATCAAAGGAGGGTGTCGCTCGTGTCTAGGGCTCGCACAATCACTCTTACTGCTCTCATGAGCGCCCTGTCCGTAGTGCTCACAAGGTTTGCGTCGCTGCGCATAGCCGTAGCGGGAGTCGAAGGAATACGCCTTGGCTTGGGTTCTCTTCCTAACATTCTGGCCGGCATGATTGTAGGGCCCATCTACGGTTTCATCTCAGGAGCGTTCGCCGATGTCGTTGGCTTCTTCCTGAGCCCCTTGGGCGGCGGGTATATGCCCCATTTCACCTTGACTGCAGCATTGGCAGGCGCCATCCCCAGCCTTGTTTACCGCTGGCTATCCCGCGGCTCATGGGAGAAGGGCGCGGATGTCTCCTGGGTCAAAACTCTGCTGTCTGTGGCTTCGGGGGCGGCCTTGGTATCCGTGGGACTGACGCCGTATTTCCTTCACGCGCTATTCGGCATGCCATACAAGGTACTCATGCCTCCAAGGCTAATGGTTGCTGCAATCGAAGTGCCGGTGTACGCCGTTCTCCTTCGCGCGGTTATGGCCAGGGTAAGGCTCACTGGCAGTTACCCGCGGAAGACACCTCGTCCATAGAGGCATCGTCACTAGAAGAGCGTCAGGCGGTCGTCTTCAGGAATGCCGTCAAAGACGCCGAATTCCCGCAGTGTCTCCAGGACCTTCTTCCCAATCCTAGTCCTCTGACGGAAATCCTCAATAGATGTAAAATCGCTCTCGTTGCGCGCATTGATGATGGAAGCCCCCGCAGCACCTCCAAGGCCCGGAATTGACGTGAATGGCGGGATCAGAGACATTCCGTCAGGGACGTACCTTGCCGCCAAAGACCTTCTGAGAGAAGGCTTCCCGAAACGTATACCGCGTTTCTTCATCTCCAGCGCTACTTCGAGAACCGAAGCCACATCCTGATCCTTGCTCTTGGCACCGGGAGCGGAACTCACGCGCTCGATGAACTCCATCCACTGATCTTCAGTCTGGTTCATTAGAGTAGCGCTAAAAGACGATCCGTGAAAAGAAAAGTACGCCGCGGCGAAAGCCACAGGGTAGTGAACCTTGAAATAGGCGATGCGGAACGCAGTCGTCACGTAGGCGGCGGCATGAGCTTTGGGGAACAGATAAGTGATTTTCATGCATGATCCAATGTACCAGTCGGGAACGTTGACCGCCTTCATGACATCGATGTCCTCTTGGGACAAGGGGTTCCCCTTTCTAACCTTCTCTGCAATGGCAAACGAGTGAGCCGGTTCTACGCCTAGTTTCATGAGATGCAAGAAAATATCCTCGCGGCTAGATATGACCTCCTGAAGAGTAGCGACACCGTTCCCAATGAGATCTCGGGCGTTGTTGGCCCACACGTTGGTACCGTGGGAAAGGCCCGATATTCGAACCAGGTCCGCAAAACACCTAGGTTTCGTTTCGGCCAGCATGTTCCTGACGAATCTCGTGCCGAACTCGGGGATCCCCAGCGCGTCCCCGGGGTTGTCTCCAGAGAAAAGCAGAAGCGTGTCGGGATCATCCATAGGGACCTTCGTGGGATCGACACCCGTCAGCTCGTGAAGCATCTTCAGGACCGTGGGATCGTCGTGACCTAAGATATCTACCTTGACCAGCCTTCCCGCCAGCGAATGGTAGTCAAAATGGGTGGTCATGGCCCCGGCTGCCCGGTCGTCAGCTGGGTACTGAATCGGCGTGAAATCCAGAACGTCCATACCTTCGGGGATAACCATAACGCCTCCCGGATGCTGGCCTGTGGTGCGCTTCACTCCCTCTATACCCGCAGAGAGGCTGGTTTCCCGGGCTCGCCGGAGGGTCTTGCCCCGGTCTTCGGCGTAACGCTTAACGAAACCAAAAGCAGTCTTCCGAGCGATGGTACCGATAGTGCCGGCTCTGTACACGTTCTCCTTGCCCAATAGGTCTTCGGCGAACTTGAACATTGCACCCTGCTCTTCACCGGAGAAGTTGAGGTCGATGTCGGGAACCTTCTCGCCTTTGAACCCCATGAACGTTTCAAAAGGTATGTCTTGTCCGTCGCGATGAAGGGGTGTTCCGCACTGGGGACAGTCTTTCCTGGGAAGGTCAAAGCCGCTGCCGCAGGATGCCCCCAGTGAGAAGTCGCTGTATTTGCATATGGGGCACACGTAATGCGGCGTAAGAGGGTTAACTTCGGTGATGCCTGTACAGGTGGCAACCAGAGAAGAACCAACCGAGCCCCTAGAGCCCACCAGATACCCGTCCTCGTTTGACTTTTGCACCATGCGGATGGCGATAACGTAGAGAGACGAGAATCCATTGCCGACTATGGCACTGAGCTCTCGCTGCAGCCTAGATTCAACGATTTCGGGAAGATCGCGGCCGTAGATCTGCTGAGCGCCCTCCAGGGCCAAGTCCCTGAGGATGGTGTCGGCATCCCTTAAGGATGGGAAATACGACCCATCGGGGACCGGCAACAGCTCGTCCACCATGTTGGCGATGTGATTGGGATTCTCCACCACAACCTCTTTGGCGGCCTCAGGGCCTAAATAGGACGTGGCTTCCTCAAGAAGCTCGCCCGTAGTCCGGAAGTAAACCGATGCCGTCTTCTCGCCGTCGGCCATGCCCTTGCCGGCCAACAGCACAGTCCTGTAGATCTCGTCGTCGGGATCCAAATAATGAACGTCGCAGGTCATGACGCAGGGCCGTCCCACGTCTAGGCTCAGTTGGTAGATACTTCGGTTAAGGGCGGCTAAAGCCGACTTGTCTGGCAAAGCTCCATTGTCCACCAAAAACGCGTTGTTATCCAGCGGCTGAATTTCCAGGTAGTCGTAGAAAGACGCTATCCGGCGTATCTCTTCATGGTCCCGTCCCGCAAGAATGCCGCGGATAAGTTCACCTGCCTCACAGGCTGACCCTAGAAGGAGGCCTTCTCGTTTTGCCTCTAGAAGGCTCCGAGGAATCCTTGGTGTCCGGTAGAAATGATGGAGATGCGATTCTGTGATTATATCGTAAAGGTGTCTGAGCCCGACTTTGTTCTTGGCCAAGATGACGATATGGTATGATTGCCCTTTGGCGTCATGGTCTTCAACTAGGTAGCCCTCGACGCCATAGATGATCTTGATCCCGTATTTCTTGCCAATACCCGCAGCCTCAGGGAACGCTTGCACAACTCCGTGATCAGTCACCGCTATGGCGGCGTGCCCCCAGTCCTTAGCTCTCTTTACGGCCCGGTCTATGTCCAACACCGAGTCCATAGGGCTCATTTTGGTGTGTAAGTGCAGCTCTACCCTCTTCTCCGAGGATGTGTCCTGGCGAACCCCCATTTCGGCCAAGATCAGGTCGTTTTGATTTGTGACAACTATCACCGGGTCTCCGTCAAACCTGTCCACATCCGCCCGGCCTCTGGCCAAGATGTACGAACCCGAAGCAATATCGCTTCTTTCGGCTTCTTGGAAGGGTAGCCTAACCTTGATGGAATCGGTGGAGTCTGTGACCACAAAGGTCCCGTCGAACTTGCCTGCCGCATTCTGGCGCCAAATAACCTCTGCTACCAGGCCTGCCACCGTGATCCGTCTTCTTTCGCCCCCTGTTATCTCTGCCATGGGCCGGACATCGATTTTGGAGGGAGGAGTTTTGGGAGCCCTTGATCTGCCGTTCCTTTTAGGGAATTCTTCGCCATTTCTTTGGGCAGCAGGAGGTTTGAAGGTGTCTTTGAGGTCCGGGACGACCCAACGCACTTGTTCTAAGCCCGGCACTCTTTTCCTGATCTCCTGCCGGGCAGCGGCCAATAGGACCTGAAAGACGTCTTCTTCGTGGGATTTGGCCGCTCTTGCCCACTCTCTTCTATCCCGGATCTCCAAACAGACTGTCCAGAGAGCCAGATCCTCGTCAACTTCTATGGCGGCTATGAGAAGATGGGAAAGGAGTTGGTTTCCAGGAGCGTCAGGCAGATCCACTATGTCGCACACTCGCAGCACCGAAGAAGGTTCGATTCTCACGCTAGCCACACCAATGACCCCCACGGCGCCTGACTTCCTCTTTGGCAAGGGCAAGTAGAGCGTCTACCATTTGGCTTTCGGGCACGGTCCCCAAGACCTTTCCGTGTGAGAACAGCACTCCGCCTTCCCTGCCGCACGCCAGTCCCACATCGGCTTCTCTGGCTTCCCCGGGACCGTTGACAGGGCAACCCATGACTGCCACCCTAAGAGGCATGCGGATGCCCGAAAGTTTGGCCGCAACTTCGTTGGCGACCTTGACCAGATCAACTTGAGTGCGTCCGCAAGTGGGGCACGATACGATGTCTGGGCCAAACCTGCCCTCTCCCATAGCCTGCAGGATGCCCCTGGCCACCTTGACCTCTTCTACCGGCGAACCGGTCAAAGATACTCTAACGGTGTCGCCAAGGCCTAAACTCAAGAGAGAACCGATCCCCGCCGAAGACTTGATAATGCCGGAAAGTCCCGGGCCAGATTCGGTGATTCCTATGTGAAATGGCCAGAAGGTGTGCCGCGCCAGAAGTGAGTAAGCCTTGATGGTGTTCTGGACGTCTGAAGATTTTATCGACACTACAATCCCGTCAATGCCGTTGGTCTCCAGAAAGTCCAGGCTACGCCTGGCGCTTTCCACCAGCGCTTCCGGGGTTGGGCCGCCGAAACGGTCAAGGATATCTCTTTCCAAAGACCCTCCGTTGACCCCGACCCTAAGGGAAGCCCCTTTATCTTTGGCCAACCGCGCGATCTCGAGGAGATTCTCCTGACCCCCGATGTTGCCGGGGTTCACCCTAACCTTGTCGGCCCCATTCTGGAGGGCCAAAATGGCCAGTCTGTGGTCGAAATGAATGTCAGCCACAATGGGACAGGGTACGCTTTTCTTGACATAGCCTAAAGCCGTAGCCGCCTCTTTGTCGGGCACAGCTATTCTTACTATGTCGGCACCGGCCGCCACGCACTCTTCTATCTGCCTCACTGTGGACTGGACATCCCGTGTATCAGTGTTGGTCATTGTTTGCACCGAAATGGGGCTGTGACCGCCTATGGTCACGCCGCCGCAGTGCACTGGCTTGGTCTTGCGCCTCCTAAGAATGATGTCTGCGGTATCCATTGCTGCATACTCTCCTCGCGACTCTATCGAACCAAACGGATTATATCCTTGTACGTGACGAAGACGAATAATGCCATGAGAATGAAGAACCCCAAGAAGTGAACGAAACTCTCTTTCTCAGGGGCAATCGGCTTGCCTCTTACGGCTTCTACCGCACAAAACACTAACCTGCTGCCATCAAGCGCGGGAAAAGGCATGAGATTAAAGAGAGCCAAGTTGGCCGAGAAGATGCCCGTGATGTACAAGAGCTGACCCAGGCCAAGCCGGGCCGCTTCCCCCAAGAGCTGGGTTATCCCAATAGGGCCCGTAACGTCCGGGGGAACGCTCCCCACTATCATGCCGAAAATGCCTTTGATCCACGCGACGCTAACAGCAAACGTCTCTTTTACGCCCTCAGCCAAACCTTTGAGGGCCCCCGTTCTGAGAATAACCGCAGATGGACGTACCCCGATGACCCCTACGCCATTGACTTGAATCGGCACCATTTGGAAATCTAGGGTCGACCCGCTTCGCTCGACTCCTACGCTGATAGGTACCCCGCTCTTCGCTTGTATTCGGAGGACCATATCCTCCCAGGTAGGTGTAGATTGACCGTCGACAGAAAGCACCTTGTCACCGGGATGAAGTCCGGCTGCCTCTGCAGGGTATCCAGGCATGACCTCGGCGATAGTGGTGGTCGCTTGACCGATTCCGACTAGCGAGAACACGGCGAAAAACGAAATGGCCGCCACAAGCAGATTGAGGAACGGGCCCCCCATGACCACAAAGGCTCTCCGGCCAGGCGATTGGGCGCTTAACATCTTTTCAGGAGGGACGGTTTCGTCCTCTTCTTTGTCGGGTCCTTCTTCTCCGGCAAACCGGTTGAAGCCTCCCACGGGGATGAGTCTCAAAGAGAACAAGGTCCCGTTGATTCTCTTTGAAAAAATCACTGGGCCAAACCCGACTCCGAACTCGTGTATGTGAACTCCCACTAATCTGGCGGCGATGAAATGCCCCAGTTCATGAAAAGTCACAAGTACCCCCAATACCACTAAGGCCAAGAATAGGTGCAAATGTCATCGTCTCCTTAACTCTAAGAGTTCCCCAACCCTCACAGAAGCCCAGTTGCGCTCGGCCTCCAAAGTCTCTATGTCCCTGACGGCTTTGGGGCGATAGTCGTCTAGGAGTTCCGCCAAAACGCCGTGCATATCGAGAAATCCTATGCGGCCCGCAAGGTACTCGGCCACGATAATCTCATCTGCCCAGGACAAAACGCAAGGCGCCGTCCCGCCCATTCTCCCGGCCCGATAGCCAAGGGTCAGGGAAGGGAATCTCTCGAGATCAGGCTCGTGGAAATTCAAGGTCCCCGTATACGGCCACAAAGACTTGACAGGACTAAAGCCGCGCTGTGGGTACGTCAGGCCGTAAGATATGGCCAGCCTCATGTCGGGGCGGGCGGCGTGGGCTTTGGTAGACCCGTCTTTGAAAGTGACCATGGAATGCACTATGCTCTCCCGGTGTACAACCACCCGGATGCTGTCGTAATCCACTCCAAACAAGTAATGGGCTTCCATGACTTCCAATGCTTTATTGAAAAGAGTGGCTGAGTCCACAGTCACTTTCTTGCCCATGCGCCACGTGGGGTGGCGCAGCACATCTTCGGGTTTGACATCCCTCATGTCTTCTAGGGCCCAATCCCTCAAGGCTCCGCCTGAAGCCGTAAGCACAAGTTCTTGGACCTCCCGGGGGTCTTCGCCGGAAAGGCACTGAAATATGGCCGAGTGCTCCGAGTCAACGGGTATGAACTTATCTCGGTTACTCCTTATGTATGGCGCCAGCAGGTCTCCAGCAGAGACTAGGGCTTCCTTACCGGCCAGGGCAACCTGCTTTCCTTTTTCTAAAGAAGCCATAAGAGGGCGCAGGCCATGGAAACCCGGCACAGCGTGAAGCGTTACGTCGACGTCGGGAAGGCTTGCGGCCCTTTCCAATCCTGCCGGCCCACACACGACCTCGAGATCCTCAAGCCCCCACCGCGACTTGGCCCTTTCGGCCAAAGAAGCGGCCTCCTTGTCCTGTAATGCCAAAAACCTGGCTCCGAAATCTTTGGCCTGCTGAAGCGCCAACTCCCATCTCGAGCCAGCTGCCAAAGCCAAGACTCCGAGGTCAGGATTGGCGCGTATGACCTCCAAAGCCTGGGTGCCTATGGACCCGGTGGATCCCAATACTGCCACAGTCTTCAGGTGACTGCACCACCTTCGTGGGGGATGACGTTTGACGCCCAAAGGCCCTTGATGAGGATGGCTGTTAGGGGGCCGTAAACCAGCCCGGCCGCGCCGAACATTCGGAAACCCACGTAGACTGACATTAGTGCCACCAGGGGATGGAGGCCCATCTCCCTTCCCACTAGATGAGTCTGGGCCACTTGCCGCAGGAGAGATACCGACCCGTAAAGCACCAGAAGGCTGACTCCTGTGCCGATGCTACCCCAGGCCAGCTGGTATGCTATCCAAGGCAAGTATATGAGACCGGGCCCAACTAGGGGCAAGGTATCCAGAAGCGCCAAAAGCAGGCCCAAAGCCACAGCGTAGCGGGAACCTATGAAAGTAAGGGCGATTACGTTCAGAATCATGGTCAAGGTTATGAGAAGAGCCTGAGCCCTGACAAAACCCGCAACCCCTCCCAAGATGTCTATCTCCACGTTCTTGAGGCTTGCAAAGGCCCCCGGAGGCACCGCCACACGAGCGAAACCGCTAATGCTGGACCTGTCTCTTAGGATGAAGTAGGTGGATAGAAACGTGAACACCACAGTGATGAGGAACGAAGGGACACTCTTTACGAATAGCCCTGCACCTGATACCAAAGCTGTCAAAAGGCTGTAGAGGCGGTTCCATTGCTCCTGCAAAGACCTAGCTAGAGGCTCAGGCAATTGATCTGAGATATCCCCTGCGACCCTCAGGGCTTCTGCGATGACCCGGTCAAATTCGACCCTGTACTCGGGAAGCTTACGATACAAGTCCGAAATCTCCGCAGCTATTCTGGTAACCGCCCAGGTGACAACAGACACCAGCACAAGAACCAAAAGGAAGACGGCGGCCAAAGACGCCTTGCTTCTTCTGATACCGGTTCGGCGGGTGATGCCCGCAACAACGGGCTCTAGCATAAAGGCCAGGAATATCCCCAAAACAAACGGGAGCACATAAGACATCACATATCTAAGGAACAAGTATATGGCCCCAAGAATGAAGGTTATGTATGCTGCTGTTTTGGTTGTCAACGATGCACTCCCCTAGGTCTAGAGTCCCGAAACCGTTTGGTAGATCATACGCAAAAGGAGCATGCCGGCACCGGTGAACAAAAGGCTATCGAACCTGTCCAGGATTCCCCCGTGCCCCGGAATAAGATTACCGGAGTCTTTCACCTTGCAGAACCTTTTGAGAAGCGACTCCACGAGATCTCCCATCTCGGCCAGGACCGACAGGAAAAGCCCGGCGGCTACGGCTAAAGAAAGAGGAAACTCCAAAACCCCTGCCAGAGCCCCAGACACAATCGTGGCACAGATCATCCCACTTACGGCACCTTCAACAGATTTGGATGGGCTGACCTTTGGGAAAAGTTTGCGTCTACCCAAGGCCCTGCCGCCTAGGTATGCGCCCACATCTGTAGCCCAGGTCACAAACAGCGTAAGAAGAGCCCAGGCCCGCCCATTAGGGCCCGCTCGGAGCAATGCAATAGCCCCAAAGAGCCCGCCTACATACATCTCCCCTGCTAGGCCATAGAGAGCAACAACAGCGTTATTCCGCAGAAGTCCTGCAGCCAGCACAACTAGAGAACCTCCGGCCAAGACTGGCACAAAGAAAGTCCCTTGACTTACGAACCCGGCCAGAGTGACAAGGCCTGAGACCACCACGTAGACCAACCCAACATCGATCCCCACCGAGGCGATGAGCCGCCTATACTCAATGGCGGCGATGAGTGCGGAAATACTCAGGATGGCAGCAAAGCAAAAGCCTCCATAGTAGAACGCGAGCCCAACAAGGGGGGCAAACACAAGCGAAGACAAAAGCCTCTCCCTCAGCAACGCGCAAATCACCCTTTTCTCTCGGTCACGCCCCCAAACCTTCGCTTGCGTCCCGAATACTCCACAACGGCCTTATATATGTCTGTGGGTCCAAAATCGGGCCACAGCACGTCCGTAAAAACCAACTCCGAATAAGCAGATTCCCATAGCAGGAAATTGGACAACCTTAGCTCTCCGGAGGTTCTGATGACTAGGTCAGGATCAGGTACGTCCCCGGCATAGAGAAAGCTTGGAAAACGCTTCCTCGGTTAGGGGAGGCGTCTTGCCCTTCGATTCCCTTAACTGAGCCACATACTTCTCTATGGCGTCTAGGATCTCTTGCCTGCCGCCGTAGTTCACGGCCAAGAGGACAACGAGGTTGTTCCCTGCCTTGGTGTCCGAGGCCGCTTTGGAGAGTGCCTCCGCAACCGGCCCCGGGAGTTCTCGCCACCTTCCCACGGGTCTTATGTGCACGCCGTTTTCAAGCAACTCCCGTCTGTCCGATCTGGCGTACTCAAGCAAAAGCCCCATCAAAAACTGCACTTCGTCCCTGGGCCTTCTCCAGTTCTCGGTGGAGAAGGTGAACAAAGTGCAGTATTTTATACCTAGTTTCAAAAGGGCGGGCAGGCATCTTCGCATACTTTCGACTCCTGCCCTGTGTCCTTCTTTCCTGGAAAGTCCTCGTTTGTTGGCCCACCGTCCGTTGCCGTCCATGATCACACCCAGGTGAACCGGAATACTCCCAGAAAGAGCCCGGTTCAACCACATGGACTCAATTGGATCGCCGGCACCGGCACTACTCAAAGCTACACTTCCATTATTTCTTTTTCTTTGACCGAAGCCAGATCGTCTACCACCTTAACGTACTTGTCAGTGAGTTTCTGCACCTTGTCTTGGATCCTCTTGGATTCATCCTCAGACAAAGACTTGTTCTTCTCGCCTTTCTTGATTTCCTCATTGACGTCCCGCCGCACATTACGCAACGCCACACGTTGAGACTCGCATTCTTTGCGCATGGACTTAAGAAGTTCCTGACGTCTTTCGCCTGTTAGCTGGGGCAGGGTCAATCGCAGGATATTGCCGTCGTTGATGGGCATGGCGCCAAGGTCAGCCTTCTGAATGGCCTTCTCCAAAGGCCCCAGCATTTTTTTGTCCCATGGCTGAACCACAAGGGTCCGCGGAGGTGTCACGCCTATGCTTGCCACCTGGTTAATGGGTGTAGGCATGCCGTAATAGTCGACCACAACCTTCTCTAAGAGCACTGGGGTCGCCCTTCCAGCCCTTGTGGTGGCCAATGTCTTTTTGAAACCTTCGATGACTTTCTTCATCCGGTCCTCTGCTTCGGCAAGAATTTCACGTTCGTCCACTCTACTCCCTCCCCACAAAGGTACCGACGTTCTCGCCTCTTACTGCTCTTTCAATATTACCATAAACATCCAAATCGAATACCACTAGGGGGATGCGGTTGTCCATGCAAAGGGTCGTGGCTGTGGCGTCCATAACTTTAAGCCGCTTCTGTATGAGCTCCATGTAATCCAGAGTCTCATACTTCTTGGCTTCGGGATTCTGATTTGGGTCGGAATCATATACCCCATCGGTGCCTTTCTTCGCCATTAATATGGCCTGGGCTCCAATCTCTGCAGCCCTTAGAGCAGCAGTGGTGTCTGTGGAAAAGTACGGGTTCCCGCTGCCTGCGCCGAATATCACGATTCTCTTCTGTTTCAGATGATGAATAGCTTTTCTCCGGATATAAGGTTCCGCCACTTCCCGCATGTCGATAGAAGTCATGAGCCTAGTGTCAAGACCGAGCCTTTCCAGACGCTCTTGAAGGGCCATGCAGTTGATGACAGTGGCCAGCATCCCCATGTAGTCAGAAGTGCCTCTGTCCATGCCTCCGGCTACACCCTTGGCTCCGCGCCAAAAGTTGCCTCCGCCCACCACAATGGAAATCTCGACACCCATCTGGGCGACGTCTCTTATCTGTTGAGCCAAGGACTCCACAACGCCAAGATCCAAGCCGAATCCAGATGACCCTGACATGGCTTCCCCGGAAACCTTGAGGACTACCCGGCTATATTTAACGGCTCCGTCCGCCAATGCCCATCATCCTTTCGGTGGCGCTTTAGCCTTCACCCAGCGCTATGCGGGCGAATCTCGCCACTACGATGTTCTCCCCCAACACGGCCACCCTCTCAGCTATGACGTCCTTGACCTTCTTGGAGTCATCCCTGATGAAAGCCTGTTCCAGAAGACAAATCCTCTCGTAGAATTTAGAAAGCCTTCCCTGAACGATCTTATCCAGAATCGCTTCGGGCTTGCCTTCGCTCCTGGCTCGCTCTTTCTCTACGGCCTCTTCACGAGCGACTTCCTCCGGGGGCACTTGCTCCTTTGAGACATACTGGGGGTTAGCCCAGGCTATGTGCATGCAGATATCCTTGGCTAGTTCCCTAAACTGGTCAGTGCGAGCCACAAAGTCGGTTTCGCATTTGAGTTCCAATAGGACGCCTAACTTGCCATTGTGGTGGAGGTAGGCATCTACAATACCCTGTTCCGCGACTCTGCTAGCCTTCTTTGCGGCCGAAGCCAGACCCTTCTTTCGGAGAAAATCGATGGCCTTCTCCATATCCCCTTGGCATTCCACCAGAGCCTTCTTGCAGTCCATCATGCCTGCGCCCGTCCGCTCGCGCAGATCCTTGATCATGTCCACAGTGATCTCGGCCATTTTACGTCACTCCTCCTGAACTTGGACTCCTTGCTTTCCTTCAAGTATGGCGTCGGCCATTTTGCCGGAAATGAGTTTTACGGATCGTATGGCATCATCGTTGCCAGGGATAATGTAATCTATCTCGTCGGGATCGCAGTTTGTGTCAACTATGGCCACAACGGGGATGCCCAAGCGCCTAGCTTCGAGTATTGCGATGCGCTCTTTCCGCGGGTCAACCACAAAAAGGGCATCGGGAAGTGCCTGCATACCCTTAATGCCCTGGAAGTACTTCTCGAGTTTCGCCTTGTCTTTCATAAGAAGAGCGGCTTCTTTTTTGGTAAGCCTATCGAGGTAGCCTGAGGTCTCCCACTCTTCAAGTTCTAGGAGCCTTTGGATGCGCTTTTGGATAGTTACGAAGTTGGTTAGGGTGCCGCCCAGCCATCGCTGGTTGACGTAGAACTCCCCGGCCCGTTTGGCCTCGTTCTCCACGGCCTCTTGGGCCTGCTTCTTGGTGCCTACGAATAGGATTCTGCCCCCGCCCTGGGAAACGCTTCGCACAAAATCGTAGGCGTCATCGATCATGCGGACGGTCTTCTGGAGATCTATGATGTAGATACCGTTTCTTTCGATGAAGATATAGGGCTTCATCTTTGGGTTCCATCTGCGGGTCTGGTGACCGAAGTGAACTCCGGCCTCAAGCAACTGCTTCATGGTCACTACGGGCAAAATTAAGCACCTCCATGGTTTTTCCGCCGCTGCCATCAGCGGGACCGCGACTCCTGTGGAGCACCGTGCGGTACCTCCGGCAACGTGAGTAGTCTCTAGACCTTGGGTAGTATATCACATTTGTCTTGGTGCCACTAAGTCCGAAGCCTGTGCAATTTACCTTTCATCCTGATTACAGCCTTAGTGTGAAGCTGAGAAATGCGGGACGGAGACACTTTCATTATGCAAGCGATTTCCTTGACTGTGAGGCCTTCGAAATAGTAGAGGTTGACCACAAGTCTTTCTCTCTGGGGAAGACGCTCTATGGCTTTGGCCAAGGCCTCTCGTCTGCATACCCACTCGGCTTCTTCCAGAGGATTGGGAGCTTTCTCATCTTTGACTTCTGTTCTACGAGACGAAGTGTCCGGGTCATCAGAACTGCCCCATACATCCTCAAGGGAAAGTACAGACGAACTGGCCATATCCCGAATTCTTCGGTCATATTCCTCCTTGGTCATCCCCAGTTCCTGGGCAATCTCAGCGTCGGTAGCTGAACGTCCCAGCCGATTTTCCAGGTCTCTGGTTGTGGTCTCTAGAATCCTGTTCCGGTGACGTACCGAGACGGGCACCCAGTCCATGGACCGGAGTCCGTCGATCATGGCTCCCCGGATTCGGGCAATGGCGTAAGTCTCGAACTTGACTCCCCGTTCTGGATCAAACCGTTCAATAGCATCAATGAGGCCAAGGCTTCCGTAGCCCACTAGGTCGCCCTCATCGACACTTTTAGGCAGGTTAACCGCCATACGACCTGCCACGTACTTTACCAGGGCCGCATAGCGAGTGATCAGGGTCTCTCTGGCCACCGATTCCGCGCCGACCTTGTAAGCGTGCCACAGTTCGTGGGTGGTTTTGTCTCTTACCTCCGCTACGCTTTGCATCTCTTTGCTCCAATCTCCCCCTACCAGGCAGAAGGGGATGTAGTGATTCTTCAACTAGGGTCAAAAGCAAATGCCTTCCGGCGCCAAAAACCGGAAGGCATAGATAAAACAACTACCGCCCTTCGGCAACCCGGCTATCCTAGCGCGTAACTCGCGCTTTAGACCCGTGGCTTTGCGTCACTATCTTTCGACAGTTTTGCCATTATCGGCGCACGGCAACTTTTGGACATTCCCTTGTCACGACTGCATTCTACGGGAAAACCAAAACTCCTTCTTTTTCAGTACCAAGTTTTCACAAGTCACAAAAAGGAACGAGCGGGTGCCCTGCCCGCTCGTTATCCCTCTGCAAAAATTGCGATCTAGCGCAGTTTCTTCAGTTCCTCAAGGAGCTTTCCGTTAAGAACTCGGATATAGGTGCCTTTCATCCCAAGTGATCTAGACTCGATTACCCCTGCCGATTCAAACTTCCTGAGAGCATTGACGATTACCGATCTTGTAATGCCCACGCGGTCGGCCACCTTGGACGCCACCAGAAATCCTTCATCCCCGCCAAGCTCCTCAAAAATGTGCCTCATGGCGTTGAGTTCCGAGAAGGATAGGGTGCCCAAAGCTACCTGGACTGCGGTGCGGCTGCGGGTTTCTTCCTCTACGGTCTCCTGGTTATACCGGATGATCTCCATGGCGGTGACCGTCGCGGCGTGCTCCGCAAGGACAAGATCCTCTATGTCGAAATCCCTACCGGCCCGAGCCAAGAGCAAAGTTCCTAGCCTGTCGCCGCCTGCCAAGACCGGCAAGATCGTTGTTACCTTTTCATTATACGGGCAAGGAACGCCCTCTTTGAAGACACAAGTCCCATTCTGTCTGATATTGGCACACGTCTCACGGTACATGTAAAGCCTCTCGTTATAAGACACTGGAAACTCGTTCTGACCCAAGACTTCGTCGATCATTACGTTGCACTGGAAATCATTCAACAGCGCGTAGCCGAGGACTTTACCCATCTTGTCTAGGACATAGACGTTGCAGTCGATGGAATCCCGAATCACTTTAGCACTGGTGAAAAAGTCTACTTCGGTGGCTACCATTGAGAGAAGCTGGTTCATTCGTCGTGTCTTGTCCAGTAGCGTCTGCATTTTGTTCCTCCTCTGTTCCCTTGTGGCCTTGAAAGAAACCCTGTCCTTTTGTCCTACAGAATGTACCGAGATACATCCTTGTCTTGGACAAGGTCTTGCATCCTGTTCCGCACATACTCCCTATCAACAGTGACACGCTTTTCATGGGTGTCCGGGGCTTGAAAAAGGACTTCCTCCAGGAGTTTTTCTATGACGGTGTGAAGCCGCCTGGCACCGATATTCTCCGCCTCCTGGTTCACAGTGTAGGCCATCTCGGCCAGTTCCAAGACGCCATCATCCATAAAGACTACTTCGACGCCATCGGTGGCCAACAGAGCTCGGTACTGCTTTGTCAGAGAGTTCTCCGGCTCGGTCAGAATCCTTACAAAATCCTCCTGGGTGAGGGGCTCCAGTTCAACCCGGATCGGGAAGCGCCCCTGAAGCTCTGGGATCAGGTCTGCGGGTTTGGTGACGTGAAAAGCGCCGGCGCCGATAAATAGGATGTGGTCTGTCTTGACCGGGCCATACTTGGTTACTATTGTGGTTCCTTCCACAATGGGCAAGAGGTCCCTTTGGACGCCTTCTCGAGAGACATCGGGGCCTGCGCCCCGCTCACGCCCGGCGATCTTGTCAAGCTCATCCAAAAAAACGATACCCAGTTTCTCTGCCCTGTTGATGGCCTCACTGACGATAGAATCTTGGTCCACCAGTTTGGCTGACTCCTCTTGCGCAAGAATCTTGCGGGCTTCTCGAATCTTGACCCGTCGGTGTTTCTTCTTCTTGGGAAGGACCCCGCCGAGCATGTCCTGAATGTTCAGCCCCATTTCCTGCATCGAAGATCCATCAAAGAACTCCAACGTAGGTACCGAGGTGTCTTCGACCTCAATCTCGATGTCGTCATCCTCTAGTTCCCCTCTGGAAAGGCGCTCCCGCATGAGCCTTCGTTCGGCCTTGGCTGCCCGCACCTTATCCTCGAACTCATCATCGTCCAAAGACTCTTGGCGGGGCGCAGGGTTAAAGAGCATCTCAACAGGATTTCTGGATGCTTCCCTTTTCTTGGGGATAGGGATCAGCAGATCAACCAATCTATCTTGTGCCAACGCCTGAGCTCGTCCCTTTACTTCCTCGTACTTCTCGTTCCTAACCATTCTCACTGCCGATTCCACAAGATCCCGGACGATGGAATCCACATCCCTGCCCACGTAGCCGACTTCTGTGAACTTTGATGCTTCGACTTTGGTAAAAGGCGCGTTTACCAGTTTGGCCAATCTTCTGCAAATCTCGGTCTTGCCAACGCCTGTGGGCCCTATCATCAGGATGTTCTTGGGTACTATGTCATCCTGAAGGTCGCCCTGGACTCTCTGTCTGCGCAGCCGGTTTCTGATGGCAACAGCCGCGGCCTTCTTGGCGTTTTCCTGACCGACAATGAACTTGTCGAGCTCACTGACGATCTGTCGCGGTGTAAGGTCAGCCATTAGCGCACCATCCTTTCAACTTCGAGCCCTTAATCTAGTTCTTCTACTACAATGTTGTCATTGGTATATATGCATATTGACGAAGCGATCTGGAGTGCTTCCCTGGCGATAGACGGAGCGTCCATGGCGGTAAACTTCATGAGGGCTTTGGCAGCTGCCATGGCGTATGACCCTCCGGAGCCGATTGCCAAGACCGGGTCATCTGGTTCGATAACCTCGCCCGTACCGCTCACAAGCAATATCTTGGATCTATCCATGCAAAGAAGCATAGCCTGAAGCTGCCGGAGCATCCTGTCGGTTCGCCATTCTTTGGCAAGATCTACGGCTGCCCTCAGAAGGTCCCCTCTGGTTTCCTCAAGGTGGCTTTCAAGTTTGTCGAAAAGAGTGAATGCATCCCCCACTGACCCGGCAAACCCGGCGAGTATGGATCCCTTGTGGATTTTCCGGACTTTTCTTGCGCCTGATTTGAGGACAGTGTGGTTGGATTCCAAGGTAACCTGGCCATCGCCTGCCATGGCCGACTTGCCGCCGGCCCGCACTGCCAGCACCGTGGTGCTTCTGACCAGAGAACCGCCTTCGGGTTTCATTCTTTACTTCCTTTCTCGATCCCATCACCCAGAGCCGTCCTGTGCGCCCTGGGATGAGCCTTTTGGTAGACTTCTCTAAGCCTATCCGGGAGGACGTGAGTATATATCTGGGTGGTCCTGATGGTCGCGTGTCCTAACATGTCCTGGACGGATCTCAAGTCCGCTCCCCCCGCCAGAAGATGTGTGGCGAAAGAGTGCCTTAGAGTATGGGGTGAGCATCTCTTGGGGTCCATCCCACATTGGAGAAGGTACTTCTCTACAATTCTCCCAACGGACCTAGGTGAGAGCCGCTGCCCGCGAGCGTTAAGAAACAGGGGTGCCTTAGTGGCGGAGCCCAGCTTGTTTCCTGCCAACTGGGGCCTTCCCTGACCGAGGTAGTCTCCCAATGCCTCGATGGCCATGGAGCCCACAGGGACCAGCCTCTCCTTGCTGCCCTTTCCAAGGACCCGAGCAAACCCCAAAGAGTAGTCGATATCGCCCACGTTGAGACCACAGACCTCGCCGACTCTAAGCCCCGTTCCGTACAGGAGCTCAAGAATAGCGCGATCTCTTTTGCCAAGGGGCGTGCTCACTGGAGGGGCTACCACAAGCTTCTCGGCCTCTGCTACAGAGAGCACCTTGGGAAGGGTCAGCCCAGTCTTTCTAGGGGCCACTTCCTTGGCGGGGTTCCCCTGTAGCACTCTCCTTCTTCCCAGAAACCTCACGAAACTTCGCACGCATGAGGTCTTTCTGGAAATGGACGTCTTCTGGTAACCCTCTTTTGCCAGATACCGCACAAACCCCCTGATAGCATCGCCGGTGACGGCAGTGGGCTCCAGAGGCGCCGTGAGGCCAATCTCGTGTTCCAGAAAACGGAAAAACTGAGCCAGATCGTTGGCGTAGGCATCTTGCGTACTGGGACTCTGAGTCCTAGATACTCCGATCTCCGCCAAAAAATCGTCTCGCCAATCCTCCAAGGATTTACCCAACGGAACACCTTCTCCGGCTCACCATGTTAAGTGAATGTGAATACCCAAGCATACAGCAGTATATTAACATTCACGAAAGCCGCGGGCAACCTGTATTCTCAATTTTCTAGAGGTTTTGAGTATGAAACGAACACTCTTGGTTGGAACACCGGTACTCCTTCTTCTTGCCCCCGGACTCCATCAAGAAACTGCCGCACTTGGGGCAAGCGCTGCCGGGCACAGGCTTCTGCCAGACAACGAAATTGCAATCAGGATAGCCTGAACAGCCGTAGAAGACCCTTCCCCGCTTGGACCTTCGTACGACTATGTCTTTTTGACACTGAGGGCAAAGCACGCCTGTCTTCTCCAAGATGGGCTTGGTGTTTTTGCATTCTGGATAGCCCGAGCAGGCAATGAAACGGCCGAATCTGCCCCTCTTAATGATCATGGGGCGTCCGCACTTCTCGCAGTCTTCCCCGGCTGGCTCATCCTTAACCTCAAATCTTTCCACATCTGTTTCTACTGTCTTTAACTGTTCTTGGAATGGCACCCAGAACTCCCTAAGCACGTCTACCCAAGAGTTCTCTCCGCCTTCCACCGAGTCCAGTCTCTGCTCCATTTCCGCCGTGAACTTTAGGTCCACCACAGACGGGAAATTCTCTCTCAAGAGCAAATCCACAGTCTTGCCCAAGTCAGTGGGGAGAAGCCTCTTTGCCTCTCTTTCAATGTAATCCCGTTCGAAAAGCGTGGCGATAATGGGAGCGTAGGTAGACGGTCTCCCAATACCGTTTTCTTCTAGGGCCTTGACCAAAGAAGCCTCGGTATATCTGGGAGGCGGCTCTGTTTCGTGTCGATCCGGCTTGATCTTGGAGACCTTTAGGGATTCCCCAGTAGAGAGCGGTATTATCTCCTTATCCTCCTCTACAGGGGAATCAGTGCCTTCCTCATATACTTTAGTGAAGCCCGGAAAACGCATCCTGGAACCTGTAGCCCTGAAGGTGTGCCCTGCTGCGTCGATGTCACAGGTTACCGTATCGTAGATGGCAGGAGACATCTGGCTGGCCACAAGCCTATCCCATATGAGCTTGTACAGCTTGTACTGGTCGGACTTAAGGTAGGGTTTTATGTCCTGGGGTTTTCTCAGGACACTCGAGGGTCTTATTGCCTCGTGAGCGCCCTGTTCTCCGGGTCTTTCTCTGTCCTTTCTGGGCAGGCCGGCGTAGTCCGGCCCGTAGACCTCTCTAATGAAAGCCTTGGCTTCGTCCTGGGCCAGTTCAGATACCTTGGTGGAGTCAGTCCTCATGTAGGTGATGAGTCCCGTGTACCCTTCTTTCCCGAGTTCGATGCCTTCATAGAGCATTTGGGCCAAAGACATAGTCTTCCTAACCGGGAACCCCAGTTTTCGCGCGGCTTCTTGCTGAAGTGTGGACGTTGTGAAAGGAAACGGAGGGTTCCTGCGCCTTTCCTTGGGAGTCACTGAAGCCACTACGAAGGGTTTGCCCTTAACGTCCCGAAGCACTAGGTCAACGGCCTCCCTGTTTCCAAGGTCGGCCTTTTGTCCGTTTTTTCCGATATACCGGGCCTTAACCTGGCCCTGGGCGCCTATGAGGTATGCGTCTATGGTCCAGTACTCCTGGGGCACAAACGCATCGATCTCCATCTGCCGTTCCACTATGAGTCTGAGGGCGGCCGACTGAACCCTCCCTGCCGACAGTCCCGGCCTTATCTTGTGCCAAAGGAGAGGGCTAAGACTGTATCCCACGAGGCGGTCTAGAAGGCGCCTTGCCTGTTGCGCGTCAACTAGCCCTGTATTCAGGGGTTTTGGATGAGAAAACGCTTCTTTCACTGCCTTCTCAGTTATCTCGTGGAAAGCCACCCTCTTCGCTTGGCCGGGTTCAATTCCAAGGATATGGCACAAATGCCATGAAATAGCCTCGCCTTCGCGGTCCGGGTCTGTGGCCAGGTAAACTACCGAGGCCTTCTTAGCGGCGTCTTTGAGATTTTTGATGATGTCCCCTTTGCCGCGTATGTTGATGTACTTGGGAGCGAAATCGTTCTCCAAATCGATACCCAAAGTACTCTTGGGGAGATCCCTTACGTGTCCCAACGAGGCCACGACCTGGTAACGTGATTTCATGAACCTAGATATGGTCTTGGCTTTCGTAGGAGACTCTACGATGATAAGCGGCCTTTTTGCCGTAGTAGCCATATGTTAGTCCCACCTCTTCTTTGTGGCCAGATACCTGCCTCCCGCGATCCTCTCCAGGGCACCTTTCATCTCCAAAGAAGACAGCAAGGATACTACTTTCCCAGGGGGAAGCGAAGGCAGCAGCCCCGCTATCTCGTCCCCGTTGAGCATTCTGCCCTCAATCTCTCGGAGAATCAAGGCTTCATCCAAAGTCAACTGACTATCTGGCCCATCTTTGGGCACCCTCGCCAAAGGCAAGCACTCTCCTTCTTGCCCGAGAAAGGATAGCACATCATCGGCTGAAGTCACCAGATAGGCCCCATCCTGGATGAGCTTGTTTGACCCAACGCTTACCCCGGATTTTACGGTGCCCGGGACAGCCATGACCGGGCGTCCTTGTCTAAGAGCCCAATCTGCCGTAAGAAGCGCTCCCGACTTTTCTCCGGCTTCCACGACCACCACCCCCAAGGACATTCCCGAGATGATCCGGTTTCTTCTTGGAAACCTCCAAGGGGCAGGCGGAGTCCCCTGGGGATATTCTGATACTAACGCCCCGGAATGGGGGACTAATCCGTAAAGTTTCTGGTTTTGCCTAGGATATACCACATCGATGCCCGCGCCTAAGCAAGCGATGGTCCTGCCGCCTGTTGACAGTGCTCCCCGGTGTGCCTCTCCATCTATGCCCGCCGCCAAGCCAGAGACCACCGTAACTCCCGCTCTTGCCAAGTCCCTGGCCAACTCGAAGGCAATCATCTTCCCCACGGGCGTCGGAGACCGGGTGCCAACCACGGCCACAGCCAACCGGTCGGTAGGCAGAACCCTGCCCAAGACGTACAGACACCGAGGAGCATTTGGGAGCCCAATGAGATTCTCCGGATATCCAAGGTCTCCCAGAATCATAGTGGTTGAAGATACGACCCCAATAGGCAACGCCTCCCACGATTTGCCATTTTTTCCACCAGTATACCACGATCCGCTCTTTTGCGCACCGTGCTGTGAGTCACTGTGGGTTCCGGTTTAAGGATTTGGGCAAAAGGGGATGCTGACCGTAACGCTTACAATAAGGTGGTCCAATGCGCGTTCCTAACCTGTTTCGATTGCTGAAAAGATCGGCCAGACCACAACCGGGTCACCCTGAGAGGGCTTCTTTCAGCATGGGCGAAAGGCCCATTCCGGGGCAAGAACCCGAACCGCCGTCTTCGGAGAAAAAAACCAGAGACACCCCTCTATCCAAGAACCTTGACGACAACCTCAAGACCCTAAAAGACATTTTTCACGTGCCTGAGTCTTCCGATGTGGTTTTCCGAGAGTTCACATGCGGCCGCCCCCTTTTGAAGGTATCAGTAGGCTACATAGACGGCTTGAGCGCCTCCCCGGTAGTGTTTGAGCGAATCCTTCAACCGCTGATGCTGCTTTCTCCCATAAGAGACCCCAATAAACTAGACCCAATCGAGTACCTGAAACTCGCGCTTATCCCTAACGGACAGGTTCAAGAGAAAAACACCGTTCAAGAGACCATCGAAAGCATGGTGGTGGGCGATTCCGTTGTGCTTGTGGATGGGTCATCTACTGCTCTTGCAGTAGAGACGAAGGGATGGGAACACAGGAATGTGGGCGAAGCCGTGTCCGAGCGCATAGTCAGAGGGCCCCAACACGGGTTTGTTGAAGTATTGCGCACAAACACCGCTCTGATCCGCGCCATCATACAAACGCCCAATCTTGTGGTGGAAAGCCTTGACGTAGGCGTAAGAGCCACGACAAAATGCGCTGTTCTCTACTTGAAAGAAGTGGCTAACCCCAAAATCGTCCAGGAAATTCGAAGACGGGTCACGTCCATAGATACATCCGAAGTTCTTTCCAGCGGAGTTTTGGAACAGTTCATCGAGACTCGCCACAGCCTGCTCCCTACCATAATGAGCACTGAGCGGCCTGACCGGGTTGCTCACTTCCTTATGCAGGGGATGTGCGCGGTGATCGTGTCTGGCGACCCTTTTGCCATAGTCGTGCCTGTGACTTTCTTTACGTTCATTCAGAGCCCCGAGGACAGATACATAAGATGGCCCTACGGTAATCTCTTAAGAGGGATAAGATACTTCGCTTTTTTTCTGACTGTGTTCTTCCCGGGCCTCTACGTGGCCATAGTCAATTACCATCCCGAGATGATCCCCACAACGCTCATTACTGTCATTGCAGCCTCACGGCAGAGCATACCGTTTCCCCTTTCAATTGAGGTACTCCTCATGTATTTGGGTTTTGAACTCATCAGGGAAGCCGGGATTCGGATACCGTCGCCCATAGGGCCCACCATCGGAATCGTAGGCGCACTCCTCATCGGCGAAGCTGCCGTGTCAGCGTCTATAGTGAGCCCCATAATGGTAATCATCATAGCGGTGACCGGAGTGGCTTCATTCACTCTCCCCAACCTAGAGATGGCCATGTTCACGCGCGTAGCGACTCTTGTTTTCATCGTGGCCGGGTCGCTTTTCGGGCTCTTGGGCATCGTAAGCGCTACTTATGTGCTTCTCAGTCAGACCCTTGGTTTGGTGAGTTTCGGCGTTCCGTATATGACGCCCATAGCACCCAGCAGACCGGGCAAAGACGGTCTGATTGTGCCCGAGGTGGCATCGGGTGAGAAACGCCCTGTTTATCTCAAAGCCCTGGACGAGACCCGCCAGGGGTCCCCTAGCCGCCGTTGGGACTTCGGCAGAACCTTGGAGCCGGAAGAAATACGGGACAGCAAAGGAGGCAAGGGCGGTGGGAAGCAAGAGTCTCCCGAAGGAAAGCAATAGAAATCAGATGGAGCAGGGCGGTCCAACCAAGGAAGCACCTAGCCTGGGACACATATCCGAAACGCAAGTGGCCGTGTTGATGGCCTACATCCTGGGCACCAAGTCTCTTCTGATAACGCCTTCTTCTCTTATCACGAAGGTGGGCACCGGGGCCTGGATCACCGTAGTCATCTCGGCTATTCTTGGATTCTTGGGGCTTTGGGGTTGGGTGCTCTGGTGTCGAACCACCAAAGAGCTGGCTTTCGTGCCTGCTGTCCGAGAGACTCTCGGAAGGTTCCTAGGGGACTTAGCCACTGCCTCGCTGTTGGCGGCTTTAGTCTTCGCTACATCCATGAGCGCCAGGCTCTTTGCCGGGGGGGCGGTTGTGGGCCTTCTTCCCCAATTCCCGGTTGAAGTGCTGTTGGCGCTGACTCTGGGAGCAAGCGCATACACGGCCTGGCTCGGGCTCGAGCACGTGGCAAGAACCGCCACTTTCTTCTTTGCCCCGACCCTTCTCTCCATCATCAGTCTGATCGTAGCTTCATCCAAGGGCCTTGATGTCCGCCACGTCTTGCCCATATTTGGCCTTGGGACAAAACCGGTCATAGTGGAAGGGCTTCGCATGACGGGGCTTTGGGGGGGACTCCCTGTATTCGCGTTTCTAAAGTCCTATGTCAGGGACGATAAAGCCTTATCCAGGGGAGCTTCAAAAGGGCTCTTGTGGGCATCCTTTGGGCTGACTCTCAGCGTGCTTACGATCCTAATGTTCTTTCCTTATCCTGCCACCACAAGACTGGCTCACCCCGTGGGCACTCTGGCAAAATCAGTATACGTAGGAAGGTTTCTTCAGCGGCTGGAAGCGGCCTTCGTTTTCACCTGGTTTTTCACTTCGGCAGCGCAAATTAGCTTCAGCTATATGTACATGCTTATGGTCTTGAGCCAGCTCGCCAACGCTCACACTTACAAGCCTTTCATGCCAGGACTCATTTCGCTGATTTTTGGCCTGGCAGCGCTTCCCACAAGCATACTTCAGGCCGGGGACCTTCTGGGGAGGTATTTCTTCCAATCCAGCGGCATTGTGGCCCTAGCCCTGGGATGGGTACTTTTCGCTGTGGCAAGGGCCAGGGGCATCGGGGGGAAGGTGCCTGATGAAAGCCGTGTTGGCTCGTAGAGGGGCTGTGCGCAACGGGATTGCGGTGTTATTTGCGGTGTCGGCACTCTCCTTCATATTGAGCGGATGTTGGGGTAAGAGGGAACTGGAAGAACGATCCCTTATTGAGATCATAGGCATAGACGACGGTGCCAAAGAACGTCTCTTGGTAACTGTGGTGGTGGCCATTCCCAGAGCCCACGCGCCCGAAGGAGGCGCCTCCAAGGGTCCGGTCTCTTTTACCCTGTCGGCCGAGGGGCGAGATCTGTTGGATGCTTCCGTCAAAATCGCAGGATTCAGTTCTCGGGAACTCACAGGGAGTCACACAACTATGCTGATTATGGGCGAGGAATTCGCCAAGCACGATGTGGCTCCGATTATCGACGCCTTTAGCCGCGGAATAGAAGTGAGGCCAAACACCCTGGTTGCGGTGTGCAAAGGGACGGCCAATACCTTCCTTCACGATCTGAAATCCCCTGAGGAACTGACGATGGCGGACTATCTTCTGAAGCTCGTCACTTACGGATATGAGACTCTGGGCATGTGCCCTCTAGTGACCGCCAGTGATTTCATCAACAGGTATCAGACCATCGAAGCTTCGCCGTGGGCCCCATATCTTGATTTGGCCTCGCCCGAAAGCGAGGCTGCAAAAGAAACACCTGGTGCCGCGTCCCCCAAAGAGGATACACAGGAGGAAAAACCCAAACCCGGGGCAGTCCTAGGTACGGCAGTTTTCGCGCTTCAGCAAGGACAGTGCAAGATGGTAGGTTGGCTAGACCCTGAGGAATCGAGATCTGCTTTGCTTATGGCCGGAAAGGCGCAAAAATGGTACTTGACTTTCGGTCACCCTGGAGACGTGGGTACAGCCACCATGTTCGTCCGTCACGTGAGCGTTCGTACCAGCGTTAAGAGGCATAATGACTCGGTTGAAGCCCATTTCCGAATACGGCTGATGTGCACTTTGGATGAATATGCGGTTAACCCCAGCGCACCTATGACTACCGACATGATGCGCCAGGCTGCGGCCCAGACCCTCCAGGAACAGATTGCAGCCTCGGCCGATTCCGTCCTAAACCGCCTGGGGGAAATGGAGTCTGATGTTATTGCCTTGGGCATGTCGGCCCACGGCACGTTCCTAACCTACCCCGAGTTCGCCGCATTTGACTGGCCGTCCAAATTGCGCACAGTGAAGCCCTCCTTTGACGTCAAGGTCCAGATATTCTCCACGGGACTAACCTTCCAGCGAGCTTTTCCCAAGTAGACACAGGATTCCGGCCTCACGGGGGAGAAATCGTATCTCCGGAGGCCATGGAATGAACAACAAGGACAAACAACGGGAACGTTCTCGGCATCTGTACGCTTGGGAGAAAAGCCGGCGGGAGAAACATCGCTATATAGCCGGCGTGGACGAGGTTGGGCGCGGACCCATGGCTGGCCCTGTGGTAGCCGCCGCAGTCATCCTGCCTGCACACCCAGAGATTCTGGGCATCGACGACAGCAAAAGACTGTCGCCTCAAAAGAGAGAAGCCTTATTTGACCTCATACTAGAAACCGCTCTGGCGTTTGGGATAGGAATTCGCTCCAGCAGGTTCGTAGATGAGAAGGGGATCGCCGTAGCCACTTATTCGGCAATGCGTACCGCAGTTTCTATGCTTTCACTCAAAGGATATTCCCCCGATCTGGTCATCGTTGACGGATATCCAGTAGAACATCTGGGTGTTCCGCAAGAAGCCGTGGTGAAGGCCGATTCCCAGTCGGCGTCGGTGGCAGCGGCTTCTATCATCGCCAAGGTCACAAGAGACAGGATAATGCGAGACTACGACACGTTGTACCCTGACTACGGGTTCGCCGCCCACAAGGGGTACTACACTCGCTCTCATCGGCAGTCTCTTTCGACCCTAGGGCCATCACCCATCCACCGGCGGTCTTTCCATCCCGTGTCAGCCAAACTCGATGGCACCTTTGGTGATATGAACCGAAAACTCCCGGGAGTGGAGAGGTGAGGGCGATCCCTCAAGGGAGCATATGTCGACCCGCACGGGCACGCTGTCGCTCACTGGGTTTTGCCCCAGGTAATCTCTTACCGCCAGTCTCAGTTTGCGCCTTTTGCTGGCGGTAATGGACTCCAGAGGTGTCACTAGTGAGCCCCTTCTCCGGTACCTGACCTCGACGAAGACTAGGACGGGCCCATTCCAGGCCACAATGTCGATTTCACCGTACCGGGAACGGAAGTTGCGGAAAACCAACGAATAGCCTTCCCGCTCCAGATACGCACAAGCCCGATCTTCCATCTCTTGCCCCAGATGTCGCTTTGACTGGGTTTCGCTCACCATGGCTAGACGCCGCCTCTCTGCCGGTAGGCCAGGGCTTCTGCAACGTGCTCCTCCTCAATCCGGGGTGATGAACAGAGGTCGGCAATGGTGGCCGAAACCTTCAGGACCCTGTAGTATCCTCTGGCCGAAAGGTTCATCCTCGTGTATGCGTCCAAAGCCAGCCGCCTCGCCTTGGAAGAGAAACTCAGCAAAGAACCGATGTCCTTAGGGCTCATTTCTCCATTCACCGCTAGGGCCATTCCGCGAAATCTATCATTCTGCCTGTCTCTGGCACACCGGACTCTTGCCCTGACCGCGGCGCTCTCCTCCCCGGTGGCTTCCCCTAATTCCTCTGCTTTGACCCTTCCTACCTCCAGGTGCAGATCTATTCGGTCAAAAAGCGGACCGCTGACACGAGAGACATACTGCCTCCTTGCCGACTCTGTGCATGTACACTGGTTGAAATCGTCAGTGAACCAACCGCATTTGCACGGATTCATGGCAGCCACTAGCAAGAATCTGCAAGGGAACACATAGGTGCCCTTTGACCTGACAATTACAGCTTGCCCTTCCTCTAGAGGCTGCCTCAAAGCGTTAAGGACCGACGGCGAGAATTCAGGAAGCTCGTCCAGGAAAAGAACGCCCCTGTGGGCAAGAGTGATCTCCCCCGGACTGGGGGATGTCCCGCCTCCCATAAGGGCCGCGGAGGTGACGGTATGGTGAGGTGCTCGAAAAGGAGGATCCCTCACAAGCCCTGAACCCTCGGGAAGAACGCCGGCGACCCCGTGAATTCTGGTAACCGCCACTGACTCTTGGAAGGAAAGCACAGGAAGGATACTTGGGACGGCCCTGGCTAGCATGCTCTTTCCGCTGCCCGGGGTTCCTACAAGGAGAAGGTTATGCCCGCCTGCAGCGGCAACCTCTAAGGCCCTCTTGGCCGCGGCCTGCCCCCGAATTTCTGAAAGGTCGAGGTGCCGGGGCCCAGAACTCCCACGTGGCTCTATCTGTTTCGGCACAGGCAAACAGGCGCCTTTTACGAACCCGGCCAGATCTAGAAGTGTTCCGGCTGTTAGAACGTGCATACCTTCCAGGAATGAAACTTCGTGGCTGTTTTGAGCAGGCACAACCACGCCCATCATTCCGCTTTCTCTCGCTGACAGCGCCATGGTTAGGGCCCCTCGTACAGGCCGCAGGGAACCGTCCAAGGCCAGTTCCCCTAGATAACAGTATTCGCCCAGACGCTCATTGACGGGAATCTCGCCCGATGCGGCCAGAATTCCCAATGCTATCGCGGCATCTAGTTGCGAGCCTTCCTTGTGAACCGCGGCAGGTGCCAGACTCACAGTTATCCGCCTAGATGGTATGTGGAACCCCGAGTTACGGAGGGCAGACCTGACCCTATGCTTAGATTCCCTAAGTGCGGTATCGGCCATTCCCACCACTTCAAGACAAGGCAGACCTCCGGCTACGTCTACCTCCACCATGACGGGTCGCCCCTGGATGACAGATATTGTCGAACCGGGCACACACGCAAACAGAGAACTCCCCCCTAACATGACGCAGTATACCATATTCAACCTTCTTTTGCAACTTTATCCTGGTTGCCAGAGGTGCGCATTGCACTATGGTAATTCCAATGGTAGGATATTTGGTATACAGAAATATCACGCCTTGGTTGAGTCAGGACATAGCGGCCCACCAAGCGCAGGGATGGGGAAACAGACCGTGAGCATCGATGCAGAAACCTCTCGCCACGATAGCGAGATCTCAACAGAAGTGGGACCGGCTGACCAGGGTCCGCGTAATTCTGAATCCGCAACCATGGAATTGGACGGAGCCTTGGCCTTGACAGCGCCGGAAGTACAAACAGAGACGGAGGAGCGGACGGAACCCGAGGAATGGGCCCTCGAAGAATCCGAGTCTCCAGAAGCTCTTGCCCAGGAAAGACGGGAAATGCGCAAGCGCATTGTTGACCTTGCCCTCCCGTCACTGATTGAAATGACGCTAATGACCCTGGTATCAATGGCTGACATGATCATGGTTGGGCGACTAGGCCCTTGGGCGATCACATCTGTTGGTCTCTCCAACCAACCAATGTTTGTTGCCATGTCGGTCTTCATGTCCCTGAACGTAGGCGCTACGGCTCTAGTGGCCCGGTCCATAGGCGCAGGAAAACCCGAAGAAGCCTTCAAAGCGGCCCGGCAGGCACTGGTCATTGCGTCGGCTGCCGGAGTGGTCCTAGCCATACTGGGGCTTTTGTTCGGCACTAACGTGCTCATGTGGATGGGGGCAGAGCCAGAGGTAGTTGGCCCGGGCAGTGGTTATCTGAGGATTGTAGCGTTTGGTCTTATTTTTCAAGGAGCCGCCATCAGTCTATCTGCGTCGTTGCGAGGGGCAGGAGACACCAAGACTCCCATGTCTGTTAACTTGGTGGCTAACCTAGTCAACGTCACGTTCAACTACCTGCTGATTTTCGGCCACTTTGGCTTTCCGCGGCTAGAGGTAGCTGGTGCCGCAGCGGCCACTACCCTCTCAAGAGCGGTCGCCTGTGCCCTCATCATCCGAAAGGTGTTCGGCCACAAAGGCGCCATCAAAATGTCTCTTCACGATTCGTTCAAACTTGATTCCACCACCGTAGGCAGGATTCTAAAAGTTGGCTTGCCTGCCGCAGGCGAGCAGGTGGTGATGCGGGGAGGCCAGATGCTCTTTGCCAGGATAGTATCAAGTTTTGGCACCGTCGTGTACGCGGCCCACCAAGTAGCCCTCAACATCGAAGGACTCTCCTTCACCCCCGGAATGTCCTTTCAAACCGCCACCACCACTCTTGTGGGCCAAAGCCTAGGGGCAAAAAAACCCAAACGCGCAATGCGTGTCGGGTGGGAAGCCGCGCGAATGGGAATCACTGTGGCGGCAGTTTTTTCGGTCCTTCTATTCTTCTTTGGCAAGTATGCGGCCCTTCTGTACTCCGATGACGCAACGGTGATAGGACTCGCCGATAGCGCCCTCAAAATCATAGCTTTAGCGCAGCCTTTCATGATAGCCAACTTCATCCTAGCGGGAGGGCTTCGAGGTGCCGGCGACACCCGTGTGACTCTCTGCATCACGGCCTTAGGCATCTGGGGCGTCAGAGTGGTTGTGGCCTACATCTTGGCCATAAGAATGAACATGGGCCTGGTTGGCGCCTGGATTGGCATGGCTTTGGACATGTGCACCAGGGCCATATTCGTAGCCTTGCGGTTTAGAACAGGCCGCTGGGCGAAAATCAGAGTCTAGCCCCAGCAGTAGAGAGGTTCCCTCCGCTCACATATGATGGAGTGTGATCTCTGTAGGAGAGGGGTGTCTCCATGCGCCAAGGTGAGTTCGTGAGAGATCCAGGAGGATTCTGGCGAGTTCAGCCTGGTGATACCATCTACTCCATAGCCCTAGCCACCGGCACGACGGTGGAACGCCTGCTTGAATTGAATCCCACGGTCAACCCGGAGAATCTAGTGATAGGTTCCGTACTGAGCCTGCCTCTCCATCCGGGGCTCCCACAGGGGCCGGTACCCCAGTGCGAATCAGGCATCTATTGGGTGGTGTCTCCAGGTGACACCCTTTACCTAATAGCCAAGGAAGTAGGCACCACTGTGGAAGCGTTGTTGAGGCTGAACCCCAGCATCGATCCCTTGAATCTTCAGCCGGGCCAGAGCATCTGCTTGCCTTTGGGCTAGATTGTCCTCATCGTTGGGTCTATTAGGTTCAGCAAACCTAGGCGGTCCTTGGCGCGTTTGAGAGTAACCGTGGCTACTTGGCTGGCTTTTCTCGCCCCAACTACTAATATTTCCTTGAGCTCTTGTGAGCCAACAAGCTCCTTGTGCCTTCTCTGAATTGGAGTCAAAGTCTCGACCATCACTTCGGCCAAATCACGTTTGAAATCGGCGTACCCCTTACCCTCATACATTTCCTGAACTTGGGGTAACGACTTATTGGCTGAGTGGGCGTAAATGGTCATGAGGTTAGCTATCGCGGGCTTTTCATCGGGGTCGTAGATGATCTCCCTTCCAGAATCGGTTAGGCCGTCTGATCTTCTTTGACGATCATGTCCTTGGGGTCCCCAAGGGAGATGAAACCCAAGGGATCTTGGTCTGACTTGGACATCTTCTTTGAGGGGTCCTGAAGAGATTTTATTCTTGCCCCAGATTCTGCTATGAGCGGTTCCGGCACTTTGAAAGTGGGACCGTAGCGGCTGTTGAAACGTTCCGCAGCGTCGCGGCATATCTCCACATGCTGCTTCTGGTCTTCGCCTACGGGAACGTAATCGGAATCATAGAGAAGTATGTCTGAGGCCATGAGAGCAGGATAGGTGAAAAGCCCGCCTGAGACAAACTCTTTCCCCTCGGACTTCTCTTTGAACTGAGTCATCCTTGAAAGCTCGCCAAAACTCACGGTGCATTCAATGATCCAACCGAGTTCGGTATGGGCTGAAACGTCAGACTGCACAAAAAGCGTCATCTTGGCGGGGTCAAGCCCTGAAGCCACCATATAGGCCGCCGTGTCCAGTATGTGGGCGCGCAACTCATCTGTATCTTGAGGCACAGTAAGAGCGTGGAGATCCACCACGCTGTAGAAGCAATCGTACTCATCCTGTATCTTAGCAAAGTGCTTTATGGCGCCAAGATAATTTCCCAAGGTCAGTATACCTGTGGGCTGAACGCCTGAAAATACTCTCTTCATGCTAAACGTGCCCATAAGAAGGCTTCCTCCTTCCGGCAAGAACCAATGCGTTTGGAGCCTTTGTTAGTGAATTATCCCATACCGGAATGCCCTTGGCAAACCGGCGAATGAAACGCCAGAGTTCCGCCAACTAATATAACGTGCATATCGTGGGAGTATTGCTTTCCTTGTGGGCAGGCCTATATACCCTGGCCTGGGCCCGAATCATGTGGAAGGGCGGCAACAGAGCGGGCGCCTTCTGGTCGGCGTTGCTCGCCATCTTGTCAACAGGTATCGGCTTATGGTACTTCTACAGGCACGGCTTCTACCCCTGAGCGTCAACCATCGGATTGTGCCAGCGCCTGAAGAGAACCGGTAGTCTCGTGGCCTGATCCAGCCAGGGTCCGATTTGCCAACAGAGCAGCTTTGGTACGGTCGGTAACACCGATCTTCTTGAATATATTGTAAAGATGGTTCTTCACGGTCTTCTCGCTTATGAAAAGCGATTTGGCTATGGCGCGGTTGGCCATGCCTCTGGCCACAAGCGTTAGCACTTCCTTCTCGCGTTCACTCAGCAATTTCAGTTGGGGCGCAGAGAGAGAAGGATGCGAGCTTTCGGGGGCTTGGGGCCTAGCGCCTTGGCTCCTCCTGACCACCCTAGATGACAAATACAGATCGCCCCGAATAGCTGCGCCTAGGGAGCCAAGGACCTGGTCTTTGGTAGCATCCTCATCTAGGATCGCAGAAATCCCCATGCGATGGCCGTAAACCACATCAGAAATGCCTAAATTGTCCAAGACTAGAACTAGCCTTGAACCAGGATACCTTTTTGTTACTGCGGCGAGGCTTTGGCTCAGCGCCGCGCGATCGACACCCGCCTGGATGTAGACGACATCAAAAGAACCCTGGCAGAGTTTCTGGTTGGCCTTCCCCAGTTCTACATAGGACGCGGCAACCGATCGTTCTCTGGACAGCACACTTCGCATTGTGCTTTGCCAATCTGCGTCAGTGAATGCCACAAGCACTTTGACCATTAATCGCGCCTCCGTGGGAAGAACGTCTCATCTCTATAATCGGAAGATGGGTAGAATGTTTAGAGGTCTTTCGAGGTGAATCAGTTCTTGGCGGAGATCCGGCGGAGCACCATCTTCTCAAGAAGTCTCATGAACCGGGTCCCGAGGAATTCACGGTTGCCTATGCGTTCAACCAAGACCGTGGTGGCCCCTATGAGATTGCCGCCCAGAACGTCGGTGAAAATCTGGTCCCCCACGACACACGTTTCTGGAGGCGACGACCGGACTCTCGCCAGAGCTTCCCTGAAGAAACGCTGAATGGGCTTGCGGGCGCCGATTACCAGTTCCGTCTTGAGGATCTCTGACATCCTCAAAACCGTGGGAGATGGTCTGGCGTTGGTGAGAATGACTGTCCTAAATCCCGCCGCATGAAGGGTTTCAAACCACCCCGACAGCTCGTCGGCCACCCTGTAGTCTCGCCAAGGGACCAAGGTATTGTCCAAATCTGTGACTATGGCGCGGATTGACTTCTGGGAGAGCCAATCAAGGGGAAGGTCGTACACTGTGGCTATTCGCAAAGAAGGCGTGAGAAGCCGCATTGGCCCTCTCCCGTCCAGTTCTTGCACTCTAGCCGCCGGCATCAAGACGCGCCCCCTCTCTAGCACTAATATAGTACCAGAGAAACAACGGTCTGAAACCTATTGCACAAGCGCCGAAATGGGAGAGGTCAGGAACTTAGCGCTTGTCTTTTACTGGAGAGAAGGCTGGCACGCCTTGGAAAGCTTAGCTAGCGCCCTTTTTTCTATTCTGGAGACATAGGAGCGGGAGATGCCCAACAACTTGGCTATTTCTCGTTGAGTCTTCTGCGGCCTGCCGCAGAGGCCGTATCGGAACTCCAGTACTTCGCGCTCTTTATCATCAAGCACTGAAAGCCTGGCAAGGACGCCCTCGGCCTGGACTTTGGCTGTGACTACTTCGGCCACATCGGGTTCTTGATCTTTCACAATATCGAAGTATGATACTTCGCCGTCGTCGGCCTCGGGACTGAGGGGATCAAATAGGTGGAGTTCGTTTTTGTCGTTTCGAGTGGCCCGCAGGTGCATCAGTATCTCGTTTTCAATGCACCTAGAAGCGTAGGTCGCCAGTCGAGTGCCCTTATCGTCCTGGTACGTGTTGATGGCCTTCACAAGCCCAATACTGCCGATGGATATTAGATCCTCGATTTCCTGGGGGTGAGGGTCGAATTTCTTGACGATATGAGCCACTAGGCGCAAGTTGTGCTCCACCAGGGTATTCCTTTTGGCCATATCGCCGTGCTTGAACGCCTGAAGGCATGACTTCTCCTCTTCTTCCGAAAGCGGCAAGGGGAAATGGTTACCAGTGACATACCCAAGGCAAATCTCCAGGATTCGCAGACAAGCAAAGGCTAGGCCCGACAACATATTTGTCACGCTAAGGCCCCCCGCACACAGTCGTAAATATCCCTTATAGACCCTATACACTATTCGGAGGCGATGTGCGGCGTGCGTGTCCCGTTGCCATTACCTCCAGGCAGAAGCCTCTGGGCGATTTCTCGGAACAAAGGAGCGGCTTCGTTGGGGCCATCCCCTCCTTCCTGGACGAAAACCGATATTACGTACTTGGGAAGTATAAGAGGCGCCCACCCACAGAACCAAGCGGTACCGGACCATCCGGCAGACCCCCACAAAGCAACCCACGCCTTCCGACCTGCTCCCGCCCTCACTTCATCGAGAAGCACTCTGCCAATGGTGTTGGCTGTTGCAGAAGACATGATGCGTACCTCCCGGCCTTCTTGTTCAAAAATAAGAGCCGGTTGGCGCCATAGACCACCGCAGGCTATTGCCCGGTAGAAGGCTGCCATCTGAAGGGGCGTCGCAGTCAAGCCTCCGTCGCCCGTTAGGAGACCTTCTAGATCCTCTAGCGACCCCGGACGCTCTCCAGGTAGAGGGATCCCTGTGAGTTCCAAGAATCCACATCCTCTTGCGTATTTTTCCAGTTCTTCGGGTTCAAGACCCTGGCGGGTCTTTGCTATTGAGCCGGCGCGATCCTGGAGGACATCATTTGCTCTACAGATACCTTTGTCCAAGGCAAAGCCTAGTGCGACCGGCTCCAATAAGGGCCCGGCGGCAAAAGCGGTTATGGCCCGATTGACTAGTGGGTCATCTGGGTCGCCCGATGTTTTGCCGGGATCGTTCTGGTCGAAATTGGGTCTCGACGCCATAGCCAAGACCTCTCCTCGAGACACGTCCAATACAACTACCGCCCCTTTGGTTACGCCCCTATGGTCAAGGACCTCTTCGACTGTCATCTGCACCTTAGCATCTATGGTCGTGACCAGATCCTGGGGTGTCTTTTGGTTTGGGGCGATACGAAGGCCGCTCTCTGGTAGCGTTACTCCCTCTCCCGTAGTCACGTATCCAACCCAAGACGGCTTACCTCCGGCCAGAAGATACTGAAACTGGCACTCCAGGCCGCTCTCTCCTCTGTTGTCCTTGGGGCAGATGTGCCCTACAACGTGGGCTGCCAGGGCTCTAGGTCCGTACCGTATTTCGTCGGGTATAACTTCCAATCCCGACAAGGACAAAGACCGGACGAGAGCGACCTCGTCCGGTCCGAGACACCTCTTGACTTTCACAGCACTAGACGCGCTAATGAGAGAATCTGCGTCTATCCCCAAAGACTCACTAAGAAACGTCTTCAACTTGTCGGGCTGGGAAATCTCGCAAGGAAACACCGCCAAACTGACACCCCAAACTGGGTAGTGAATGGGAACGCGGTTTCGATCCAGTATGCAGCCTCTAGGGAGGCTAACCGGAACCCCCTTGTATCGCTGTTGAAAAGCCGGTCTTTGGAACTGCTGCTCCCCAAGGGATCCCAGAACCTGATACCTTGCGAGAACGCCCAAAAGACACAGGGTAAGGGCCCCGAAAAACCTAAGGACTGCCCGGACCCGCCCAAGGGCATCCACTTTGGTGGTCTATGCTTCCTTGGCCACGATGCTTGCGATGTGGTCTAGCTCCTGACGAAGCCTCCTTGAGAAGTCTCTTAGAGACCCAACTTGGTCTACCTGAGGCTGGGCCAGCCATTCCTCCAGGAACTGCCGCAGTCGGGACAACGCGTGGGTGGTCTTGGCCTGCAGGGCTTTTGCTTCTTGGGCTTCCAGGAGAGCATCTTCCCTACCCCGGAGTCCCTGACAGGACAGCATCGCTAGGCGAGATAACCCCTTCACCAAAGGGACTACGTCCTCACCTGCTTCTCGGGACAACGACACGAAGTCTGTGAGGTACGTTATGAAGTCGCCATGATCTTGGGGCTCCGGCCGGGCCTGTGCTATCTCTTGCTCGGCTTTCCGCCTGCGGAGTTGATAGTACTTCCACCGGGCCGTCAGCCAAGACATCCCGTTCCTATCGCCATACTCCTTAAGAGCGGCGGTTATGGAGACGCCGTCTCCAATCTTCCTTTCCATGTAGGCCCACAGTTCAGACTCTTTGCCCTCTTGCCACCTGAATCGGGAATCCCTGTCTGGCATCGCCATCTCTCTCTTGTGCTCCCTTCAACTGGATTCTCTGCATTATGTTTGGAGAGTAAGGGCAGTTTTATGCAGAAAAACCAGTCTAGGGCGAAAAAACCTAACTTGTCGGTATGAATCCTCGTTTCACTACCAAATTGGCCAGGTAATCCCTAAGATCCGGGCCGAGGTCGTCTCTGGCCAAAGCCAGCTCGATAGTAGCCTTCAGGAATCCTTTGGGGTCGCCTACATCGTACCTGATGCCCTCAAACTCGCATCCAACTATCTCACCGTTCTTAGCAAGCTCCCTAAGGGCATCTGTCAGCTGAATCTCACCCCCGACTCCCGGTTTGACGTTTTCCAGTATCGGGAAGATAGACGCAGGGAGTATGTACCGTCCAATGACTGCTAGGTCCGACGGAGCGTCTTCTGGTTTCGGCTTTTCAACCAAGTCCCTTATCTCCCATACGCGGTCGCCCACAGGCGAACCGTCTATGATACCGTAGGACCGGACGCTTTCCCGCGGCACCTGCCTTACCGCCACCACGGCCTTTCCTGTCCGCTCATGGACCTCGATCATCTGAGATAGACATGGAGTTTCTGACACCACAATGTCATCTCCCAGAAGCACCGCGAAGTACCCACTCTCAATGTGTTGGCGGGCACAGTGAACCGCGTGGCCTAAGCCAAGAGGTTTCTTCTGACGGACGTAATATATCTGACACATGCAAGCGATGTTCTGTACCAGCTCCAAAAGGTCCTTTTTGCCCTTTTCGGCCAAGTGGTGCTCTAACTCTTGAGAGTGGTCGAAGTAATCTTCCAGTGGGCGCTTATCCCTGCCTGTTACGAAAAGGAAATCATCTACGCCCGACTGTATGGCTTCTTCCATAACGTACTGTATGGTCGGCTTGTCTACTATGGGAAGCATCTCTTTGGGCTGAGCTTTTGTCGCAGGAAGAAACCTAGTCCCCAGGCCCGCAACTGGAAAAACTGCTTTTTTGATGGCCATGCCCCATGGCTCCCTTCTGTGTGGGTTGTCTCTCTTGGGTATTGTAACCCTAGGCGAGGAGAAGACGAAAGTTGCCAGTGGGCGTCTTGTAGTTGATAATTGACCTAAAGGGAGTTGAGCGAAATGCGCATTGCCATGTTTAGCGACAGTTATTACCCCTACATATCCGGAGTTACTAGGGCAGTGGCCACCATGAAGGACACCTTGTCATCACTGGGCCATGAAGTCATGGTGTTCTGCCCCAGCTACCCCGACACCGAACCTGAAACGGGCGTGGTGAGATTCCCGTCGGTAAAGGCGCCCACCTACGCCGGCTACTACGTGGCCATACCTTACTTGCCCAAGGTGATACAGCAGGTGCGGCGGTTTTCCCCAGAAGTCATACACGTTCACTCACCTTTCAACCTTGGCATGGTAGGACTCCGCGTGGGTCGCCATGAGGGAGTGCCTGTGGCCCTGACTTATCACACAATGTACAACATGTATTCCCACTACCTTCCGCTCATCGGCCCTAAGGTGTCCCGGGCAATAGAACGAGCTGCGTTTCGAGTCGCTCGCAGGGCGGACGCTGTCATAACCCCGTCAGGAGCCATAGCGAGATATTTGGCCGAACGAGGCGCCACTTCCAAGGCAATTCCTATCCCAAACGGCATACCTGTAGCCGAGTTCCAGGGGGGAAAGCCCCAGTACCTTCACGATAACCACGGGATTCCAGAAGGAGATCCCATCATTTTGACTTGCGGAAGGCTCGGGCGAGAGAAAAACCTGGAGGTGCTGCTAGCCTCTTTTGCTAAAGTAATCCAAAAGACCGCCGCCAACCTGGTGCTAGTAGGCGACGGACCTCTTAAGGATGAGCTCAAAGCAAAAGCAGAATCCTTTGGCATCCGGGAGAACACTCACTTCATAGGCACTGTTCCTCCCAACATGATGGCCAATGTGTACGCAGGGGCTTCCCTTTTCATGTTCACTTCCCTTACAGATACGCAAGGGCTAGTGCTGATTGAAGCCAAGGCTGCTGGGCTGCCGGCGGTGGCCGTAGGGGCTTTGGGCGTAGCCGATATGGTTCAAGACGGAATCGACGGCTTTCTATGCCAGAACGACCCCAACCAAATCGCGGAAAAGGCCGTATCTCTTTTGAAGCAACCTGCCCTTCTTGCAGCAATGAGTGAAAACGCCAAAAGGACAGCCCAAGAGTTCTCTAGGGAATCGTGCGCCCAAAAGCTTCTGGAGTGTTATCGGTCTATCATGAAACCCTAGATCAGGCCGGCCTTTCTATCCTCCCTTTTCTGCCCAGAGCCTCGAGGTAGAGCTCTGTGTAGAGAGCAGCTTGTCTATTCCACGAGAAATCCCTGTCCATGGTCTGAGTGACCAAGTCGCGCCACTTGTCTTGATCCTGGTGTGCCCTAATTGCCCGAATGGCGGCGTCGGCCAAAGCCTCGGCACCATATTCCGTGAACACAAACCCGTTTCCGCTTCCGGTGTTGGCGTCAAAATCCATTACTGTATCCGCCAGACCCCCGGTTTTTCTCACTACCGGGATTGAGCCGTAGCGCATGGCAATTAGCTGTCCCAAGCCGCAAGGCTCAAACCTAGACGGCATTAAGAAAAGATCCGAGCCGGCGTATATTTTCTGCGCCAACACCCCATTGAAACCTATCACGGCCTTCACCTGGGCAGGGTGTTTCTCAGCAAGGTTGGCGAAAGAGTCTTCGTAGAATTTGTCGCCTGTGCCCAACAACACAAGCTGGCATTTTTCGCCTAGAATCCGCGGCATGGCCCGAAGAAGGATGTCGAGGCCCTTCTGGTCCACTAACCTCGTTACAATGCCAAGAAGGGGAGCCTCCGACACAGGGAGACCCAACTCCCTCTGAAGGGAGTATTTGTTCTCGCTCTTCTTCTCGATGTTCTTGGAACTGAAGGTTGCCGTGATGCGAGGATCGCTTTCGGGGTTGAACTCGTGATAGTTTAGACCGTTAACTATTCCATACAGGTCTTTGCCGCGCCGTCGCAGCACTCCCTCTAGCCCTTCGCCAAACTCGGGCGTCTGTATTTCCCGGGAATACCTCTCGGAAACGGTGTTCACCACATCTCCGTACACTATTCCGGCCTTCATGAAGTTTACGTCCCCATAGTACTCGACGCCTTCGGGATGGAAGTACTCCTGACCTACTCCCAAAAGCCCCAGAATGTCCTTGGGAAACCTGCCCTGATATTGCAGGTTATGTATGGTGTAGCAAGTAGCCACATTACTCCAGGCGGCGTTGGATTCGGCCCTTATGTGAATCAGCAGTGGAAGAAACCCAGTCTGCCAGTCGTTGCAGTGCATCACATCGGGCATGAAACCCAAAGATTCGCAGGCCTTTAATACTGCCAGTTGAAAGAATGTGAACCGTTCCCCTTCGTCATGGAAAGCGTAGAGCCGCTCCCTGTCAAAGTACTGATAGTTGTCCAGGAAATACACCGGCACTTCCCCGGCGCCCTGGGCGCTTTTGGCCTCGATTCGCGACTTCCTAACAATGCAGGTCTCCTTTCGATGGCCCACCTGGACCGGGAAATCCAGAACGGTGGAGTAGTCAGAGATGCTTCTGTACCTTGGCATCATCACCCTGACATCGTTTCCCTGTAAACAAAGGGCTTTAGGGAGTGACCCGGCTACATCCGCGAGGCCGCCTGTTTTAGCGAAAGGCGCTACCTCCGATGAGATCAGCAGGACCTTCATACCCGTATCTAGCATAGAGAGGTTCCTCCGTTGGGGTTATTGGCAAACTACAGAACTGACAGAAACTGCTTACAGGCCTCCTCAGGCGGCGTCGGGTTGATCTGGACACCGGTCCCCAACTCAAGCCCCGCTTCTACTGTCAATCTCGGATGGACGTGGATATGCCAGTGGTAGGGTTTCGGGTTGGGCCCGATCGGAGGGGCGCTGTGTATCACCAGATTATACGGAAGCGAGGAGAACATGGTTTCGTAACCTAGAAACACGGTTTTCATGACCTCGCCTAAGCTTTTCAAGGTTTCGGACCCCGCAAGGGTAAAGACCTGATTATGCTGGCGAGGGGCTATGCAAGTCTCAAAAGAGTGTCTGGACGCAAAAGGACAAAAGGCCACGTAATCGTCGGTCTTAACTATCACCCTTAAGTCCTTTTCAACCTCTCTCTCTACGAGATCGCAAAGAAGACAGCGTCTGGTCGCTTGCTGGTACGCATCGAATCTGGACATCTCTAAAACAAGGCGTGGAGGCACCACAGGCAGGGCTATTATCTGGAAATGAGGGTGGGCCAAAGAAGCCCCTCCCATGGCTCCCGTGTTTCGAAACACCTGAACGTACTTTACTTCCTTGCGGTCGTACAGAGATAGCGTTCTGGATTTCAGGGCCTCTAGGATAGCCCCGGTGTGACTGGAATCGTAAGAGCCCAGCGTCCCGTCGTGCTTAGGGGACTCTACCACAACTTCATGACCGCCTAAGGCAGGCATCTCCCAGTACATCGATGCATGATTAGGGCCCGGGTGATTCAGAAGGCTGGCCATGGCCGTATCAAGATCCTGTTCCGAAACGCTCTCACCGGGAACAAGAGCGGGAAACTTGTTTGGAACGATCCTTAAGGTCCAACCCGCCTGATCGGGCCCCGATTCTTCCCTTATGGCATATACCTCAGGAGGGGTCATGCGTTCATTGCCCGGGCAGAAAGGGCATTTTGGGTCTCTTTCCGGCCCCTCTGACTGGTGTTTCTGCGCCGCTTTAAAGTCCGAAGGCCTCTTGGCCCTTTCAGTGGCGATGATGGCGTATTCCCCAGACAGGATGTCGTACCTGAGTTCAGCCAAGTGTCCCCTTCCTCTCGGGGTTTGACATTTGACATTGGAAGGGGCAGTCCCCCACCCCTTCCAACTTCCGGCCTACACCGCGTCTGCGTCTACGATTCTCGCCTCGGGAGAAACGAGCCCTGCCCAAACCCCGACTCGGGCCCTGCTGCTCCTTGAGTCCACGAAGGTAGGCCAACTTGGTGAGGTGTTCCTTGATATGCGTATTGCCCGGAAATACCCGTTTGGGCGTACAGGGACGGTCCCATCCCAGGCTGCCCTTCCTGACTGCCACCGTATTGCCCAGTAATCATGTTGCCCGTCCCTCTGGTCCACGAGGGAAGGTTCATCATCTGGGGACTCCCGTAGTATCCTCCGCCTCCGTAACCCTGGCTGCCATAGCTCACTTGCTGGCCGCCAAACTGCCCGACTGGACCTCTGTAGCCGCTTTGGGCAAACACGGACGGGCCCATGCCCGTTTGCCCTTCCTGCTGCATCTGGCCGAATTGCGGCTGTTGGGCAGATACCCCGCGCGTCCATGGCGGCAAATGGGTCTCTTGGGGAACCCCGTAATACCCCGAAGTCCCCATGCCGTGGCCGCCATAGCCTGATGGCCCGCTGCCAATAAAGGCTTGGTGCCCGCCATACTGCCCGGCGCCTAGATTGCCCGTACCTCTAGTCCAGGAAGGCAGGTTCGTTTGCTGCGCGAAAGGTTGCCCGACCGGACCTCCGTAACCGCCTTGGGCAAACAAGGACGGACCCATGCCCGTTTGTCCTTCCTGCTGCATCTGGCCGAATTGAGGCTGTTGGGCAGAGACCCCGCGCGTCCATGACGGCAAGTAGGTCTCTTGGGGATAGGAAAACCTTTGTCCAGTCGCCTGGGACAGGCTTGAAGGGCCGTATCCTGACTGCCCTTCCCCGACCTGTGTTCCTGTCCATCCGGTTGTGGGATGCGGGATAAACCCTTGGCTCGCACCAAATCCCGGTCCAGTCGTACCGCTTAAACTTGAAGGCCCGTATCCTGACTGCCCTTCGCTTGCCTGTGTGCCGGTCCATCCGGTTCCTGGGTGTTGACTAAACCCTTGGTTTGCGCCGAATCCCTGTCCAGTTGCTCCGCCAAGGCTCGAGGGACCGTATCCCGACTGCCCTTCGCTTGCCTGAGTCCCAGTCCATCCTGTTCCAGGCTGGGAAATCGACCTGATCATCTGCTTGGACTGTTCTGCCGTGTTTCGAAGCTCGTTCAGAGACTGATTGTCCGCTTGGTTCACTTTGTACCAACCTCTCATGTTAAGATAGTTGAAAACTTCCTTGGCTTCCGCCTGGGCATCGCTGTGAACTTGCTGGAAAACCGACCGCACCTGATCGTCGGCACACTCTAAGATTGCCGGGGCGTAGAAATAATTGGACATGTGCTTCTGAGTAGAAAGGATGTCTTCAGCGATCTCCTTATCGGTTAGCATCCCACCACCTGAGGTTCCGGTCATCTGCGACAATTCCCACGAAAACCTCCTCTTCAGCGCCAAAATTCCCTCTTCAACCGCGCACCTGGCCTGCTAGCATCTCCACATGGCGCAGGCATGTGTCCTGGAGGTTCTGGATTAGGCCTCTCAAGGACTGGTCCTGAACCTGATTGGCGTAGGCCGCAAGTTTCTGACAAAGAAGTGTTTCCCCTTTGATGCTCTCATTGAGGTACCACGTCTCCAGTTGGGTAAGGGGCAATACCCATCACCTCCCTTCGGAGCCAGACTTAGAATGCCTCCGTACAATCCGCCATATGCCAAAGGACTATATGGCAAGAGAACCTTCCCCGTCAGTAATAACCTGGAAAATTGCTTCCTCGTTGCCGTCCATGGCATTAACGTAGACAAGGTAAGTGTCTGTCCCCTGCTGACACCTAAACTCCCAAGCCAGGACTTCTCTTGTGGGCAGAAGCGGTATGACGGAAAGCCTGCCGCCGTCTACCACCTTGAGGTCTTTGCGCAACACCGATTTGGCTTCGTTCTCTGAGACTAGCGGAGCCTTAAGAATCCGAGAGGGACGATTGTGAGTAGTAAGATAGCCCGTCTGGTCAAACCCCAGCACACTTCCGCCGTCAAGGCCCACTTCTACTTTGATCAGGTCTGGGTATAGCCTCACGGTTCGCTGGATTCCTTCGCTTCTCAAGGTCGTTTCGGGCACGAAAGCCAAGACGACTCTGCCTGCATCGGGGGCAGGCTTCCGCCATCCTGTTTCCACCATGCCCGTCAAGTCTTTGGAGGCCAAGAAGGACTTGGCTGATTCCCTAGCCCGGTCGATGTTGGTCGTGGTAACAGGGCCAGGCCGCCTGGAATCGGCTGTCCATAATACTGCCCCACCCTGCTTAGCCACGGCGGTAGTCACCTCAGTGCCGTCGGCCCTCTTTTGGGTCACAAGAAAGTTTGGAATGGAACCTGCGTTCTCTTCTACCCGAAGGGACTGGAAGCTTTCTCCCTTGGCAAGGAAATCCTCAGCCAAGGACTTGGCCATTTCGGCGTCAATGGCTGCGCCCGGCTGGGCCAGGGTAGCGTGGGCCAGGTTCACATCGGAAAATGGCCCGTCGTATACAGGTGAAGGAACGCTCTGGGTCATGACGCCGATTTCCGAAAAGCCGTCAGAAAGCCAATCCCCGGTTTTGGGGGCTGCCCCCAGGGACCAAATCGACGAAATAATCCCAGACAGAAGACTCCTCCTGGCACCCAGCGCCCTCCCGGAGCTAGACGCGCGACGGCCCATGTCCAGGAGTCCCCGGGCCAAGTCTTTGACTGAGGTCTCCAGTCGCTGGAGTTCTTGCCATTCAGATTGGGTTATCTGGCTACCCCTGCCGGCCTTCTGGGCTAACACGTGGCTGTAGTCTCCAACCCTCGAGACGAACTGGCGGATGTTGGTCAAGTCAACGCTGGCCATGCTCAACTGCGCAAGGCTGTCTGAAGCGGCTTCTGAGTGAGACCAGCAGTTGGTAAGGAAGGCAGTCTGCTGGCCTGGAGTAGAGGCAGCCCTGGCTTTGGCCAAGGAGGCTTCTATGTTCTCTACGTGGGATATGAGGCTGAACACAGCCCTTTGCCGCGAGGCCTCAAGCTGCAAAGACGCAGCCTGGGCTCTCTTGTACTGGGTTGCGCCGAACACAAGAGCCAACACCGCGACGATCCCCAAGGCCCAAAGGCCTATCTTGGACAGACTAGTTCTCATCTACCGCACCTCTTTCGAAATTAGCCCCGTTCTAGTATGCAAAAACGTGACCGCCTATCTGCAGAATGATTGGACGGCTCCAAATCCAGGGTCCTACAGGTTTAGAGGGGTTCCAGAAGAAAAGCGCTCCTCCGGTGGGATCCCACCCGTTGAGCGCCAGTTCGGCTGCCCTTATCTCGGCGTCGGAAGGAGTGTTGCTCCAAACCAGGCCGTTGGTAACAGATTCAAAGGCGTCAGGCTCGTACATCACCCCTGCTATGGTGCTGGGAAACTCGGGACTCCTGGTTCTGTTTATCACAACAGCCCCTACGGCCACTTGTCCGATAAAAGGTTCGCCCATGGCTTCGCCCATTATGATTCTGGATATAAGATCCAGTTCGTCCCACCAGCTTTGGGGTGATGCCAGAGCGCGGCTCGATGCTCCCAAGCGTCCAGGGCCGCCCGAGCCTAAGGCCAATGAGAATAGCACGAGCAAGGCCAAGGTCAAAACTGCCATACGGACGGACATCTTCATCCTTATCCCTTCCTCCAAAAGGCTTTTCTCGCAATGGTAGAATGCCTGGAAAAGGGATGGAGTTATTCAGAGGCGCTAGTGCCCTTGGTACTGGGCTACGTTGGCGTTGTGTTCTGAGAGGGTCTTGGCGAAAGCGTGGGTGCCATCGTTCTTGGCCACAAAGTAAAGGAAATCGACGCTATCTGGGTCCAGTACCGATTCCAAAGAAGCCTTGCCGAAGTTGCTTATGGGGCCAGGGGGAAGCCCCACCTTGCGATAGGTGTTGAAGAGGGAATCAACCTCTAGATCTCTCCATAGAACAGGTCCTTGGTATTTGCCCACCGCATACATGACTGTTGGGTCTGCGTCTAGTTTCATGCCAATCCTGAGTCGATTCAGGTACACAGCGGCTATCATGGGTCTTTCCTGGGCGGCCCGGGCCTCTCTCTCAACTATAGAGGCCATTGTGAATGCCTCATGTGGGCTGAGCCCCGATTGTCTGGCTTTTTCCTGAATGTCTTTGGTAAACACCTGGGATGTTCTGGCAAGCATCATTGACGCCAAGTCTTTTTCGGTGGCGCCTTTCCTTATGAAATACGTGTCAGGGAAAAGGTAGCCCTCAAGGGGATACTTCGTGTTCTTTACGTCATTCTCTGAAACGTAATCGGGAAGAAGCGCCGCATCTTTGGCAATTTCCAGAAACACCGCGGCAGACCCAAACCCCCTCTCCTCCACAAGGTCTGCGATTTGCTCTACCGCCAAGCCCTCCCTCACGGTTAGGGTGTAGTAAATCACGTGCCCCTGAACCAGGCTCTTGACGGCATCCCAAGCAAAGATCCCGGGCTCGAACTGGAATTCGCCCGATTGGATCTTGGCTTCTGCCCCCATAATCCTAACAAGCCCTCTGAAGAAAAGCTGGTTCCTTATGATGTTCTTTTCCAGGAGAAGAGCAGCCACCTGTCTCGTGGTGTACCCGGGCTCTACCGCGACAACCACAGGCATTGAGTCTTTGGGGAGGGGACACGATGCCATATAGGCAAACACAAGCGTGCCTACGAGCAAGATCCCCAAGACAACTCCAACCTTGTGCCGCCCTAGCATTATGTCTCTCTCTCCTAGTCCTCCGGCTCCCCTTGTTCTTCCACTTCGATCTCGTAGTCTCCCAGGTCACCTTCTAGGTCCATTTCCTCGAAGGCTCTTAGGACCCGTTCCCACTCGTCGTCGCTGTCTATGGTCACCAAAACGCCCTTGCCGTCGTCGTCTTCGTCAACTCTAAGAATCACTATCTCCGGCTCCAATGCTTCTTCTTCTTCTATGGGCATAAGCACGACATACTGATTATCGTCAACAAACAAAGAGTCGAAAAGTATCTTGAAACGGGACTCCTTGCCCTCTTCGTCTTCAAGCACTATCACATCGTCTTCTATCTCCGATACCTCGCGGTGGAAATCCGAGAATTCGTCATCTTTGCCGCCATACACGGGTCTCACTGCCCTTCATGCTTAGTTGACATGCCTGCTGCCTGCTTTAGGTAGGTCTCTAGTATCAGAACGGCGGCCACTGCGTCTATGGTCATGCGCCGCCTCCTTCGAGACTTCCCCAAGCCTATCATTTCCTTCTCCGCCTGGGAAGTCGTAAGACGTTCGTCAAGCATGACCACTGGTAATCCGCTCTTTCTTTCGAGTTTCTTGGCGAACCTTTCGGACTTCTTAGCGCTTTCCCCCATAGTACCATCCATGTTCTTAGGCAGGCCCACCACGAAAGCAGTGGCGCCCCGCTCTTTGGCGATACCCACCAGTTCTTCTGTAAGCCGTTCATCACCGACGAAAGGCAGCACCCCCAAAGGGTGAGCGTAGAGCCCCATTTCGTCACTGATGGATACCCCTACTCGTTTTTCACCCAAGTCTATCCCGATGATTATGCCTTGGCTCTCACCCACAACAAAACCTCCGCTTCATAGCTTCACACCACTTTTATGCAGAAATGCGGACATACCCTAGCACAATAGCCGCACATGACGCATTTGGACATATCGGGCCGGGCCTTTCCTCGGTCCAGTGTCATGGCGCCGAATCCGCAGCGTTGGACGCATAGGCCGCAACCCTGACACCATTCCTGCACAACCAAGCGCCTCCCTTGGCCGCGGGCCTCCTCTTGAAGCGCTGAGTCCACCTCCTGCCCGGTTAGGCACTTGGCCGCGAACTGGAGTTCAGAAATGTTCTTTATCCCCACACAGACGCTGTCCTTGTAAGGAAAATCTCTTGCATACTCCAAAGCCTCTAGCGCCCGGCCATACAAATGGCCTCCTCCAAGGGCTTTCATTATGTAAATGCCTTTTCCCATCTGGCGGGCAAAGCATAGGGCGTCCTCCATATCCTCTCTTGTACCATCCACGATGCCCAACCCATGAACATTAAGAATCGCGAATATGACGTCGACATCGTCGCGCATAGCCCACCAGCCCTTACAGGCTACACGGTGGGTGGAAACCGAAATGGCCCTGACTTTGCCGCGCTCCTTGGCTCTTTCAGAAACTTCAGGGCATCGCTGTGCCCTTTAAGGGTAAGCCCCGACTCTTGCTCGTGAAGGCCGAAAACGTCCACGACATCGCGATTAAGCTGGCGGCGGTACATATCGAGACTGCGCTTCATCCCCGCTTCATCGTAAGCATAGCACCTACTGGCGATCACGACACCGGGAAGATTGGAGATCTCTTTGAGGTAGGGATAGACGCCGTAGAACTCGGCTGCGTCGAAGAAATTGACTCCCAGACCGTGGGCTTCCTTTACGAGGTTTCGTCCTTGGTGCAACGGAAGGCCTCCGTGGGACGCCCCAAAACCCAAGGCGCCCAGACACAACACAGAGACGCTAAGGCCCGTCCGGCCAAGTGGGGAGTATAGCATCAGAACACCACCGTCTTCATGGGGTCCCTCCTTTCGAAGGGACCCGCGCCACTTACTTGATAGGCAGGAGTCGTCCCGCCAGTTTCTTCATGACGTCTGGAAGCGTGGTGTACTCCAGAGCGTCCAAGCCAAGCCTGTGGGGTTCAAACGGCCCAAGGGAACGCAAGTAATCAGCCAATTCGTTGGCAACTGCTCTAACACGATCGTAAGAGACATCGGCGAAGAAATCCTGAGTCAATGAGTTTACAATCGCAAATCTGGAATCCCAAAGCGATGACGAGGAGGTCCGTCAAACCTTGTGGGGTTACACTGCATCATGCTACAAGGCATTAACGGCCCATGATGGGATCCTCTCATCCACCCCGCCACCAGATGGGGTCTGGCAAAGGGCTCTAGAGCCTCTCCCACAGCGGGCAACCCGCTTTGGCACCTTACGATGCAAACCGGGTCATCTTTACCTACGTACCTTCCGGCCAGAAGGTTCAAACGCTCGGTTGAGGATACGGCGCCGATATCGCCGGTGGTACGGGAGTAAACAGCCTTGATGCAGTATCGCCCGGGCGCTCCGATGAGCACGAGAAGGTCATAGAGCTCTTCTGGGGCGTGGAACACGACCTTTTTGTGTTCCATCAGATCGTGCACTTCGAAATCAAAGCCTTTGTGCATCTTGGGGTCAATGCAGAGCCCCGGAGTATTGAAAGGGTCAGCAAACATCTTGTACAGAGGCATGTTCCAGGCTCCGGGTTCCGTCTTGTCTGCCATGAAGATGATGACGGGTTCCGACTTTCTCTCTTCGAACTCCATCTCCGCAACGCCCGGCCCTAATCCCTTGATGTTGCCTGAGAAGGAGTCAGAAAGAAGATCTTGGCCTGCGCCATAGAGTTTGAGCTTTCTGGCGACCTTTGTAGCCTCTAGGAAAGTGTCCCACGCAAGCTTATGTACTTCGGTATTATCTACGCCTTTCTCGTGGGTCATAACCAGTTCCATATCGTCTCCTACGTGAGTCACATAGAAGTCCACCAGAAAATCCCCGCGCTTTTTCAGAAACTCCCTTGCACATTCCATAAGCTCAGGGTGAACGCTTGAGTGGCCCACAAATCCGCCTATGTCCGCTTTGATGGCGGACAATGTGATTTTTGACACTTGTACAGCCCTCCCCGTTAAGTGATGGAATACCAAGTGACTGACTTCGCCTCTTAGGAGCCAATATCCTGCATACTAGAGAAAGTAACTAATTACCTGGGAACCGCAGAACGTCTCCGCCACAATAGGGACAGAAACATTCCCACCACGAACCCGCCTATATGAGCCCACCAAGCCACGCCCCCTTGAGCCTGTATGCCAAGGGAAGCCACGCCTGAGAAAAGGTTGGTCAGAAACCAAAGAAACAGGAAAAGGATAGATGGAACTTCCACAATCGGAAGGAACAGACCTACTGGTATAAGAGCAAGCACTCTAGCCCGGGGAAAGTTCACGAAATAGGCTCCCAGTACTCCGGCTATGGCGCCGCTGGCGCCTACCGTGGGCACTAGAGAGGTAGGCTCGGTTAGAATGTGCGCTAAGGAAGCGGTGATGCCCGCCGTCAGGTAGAATAACAGATACCTGCCGTGGCCCAAGATATCTTCTACATTGTCCCCGAAGATGAAAAGATACAGCATGTTGCCGGCTATGTGCACCCAACCCATGTGAACGAAGAGGGAGGTTACAAGGCCAAACACCCCCGAAGTCTGATATAACTGGGCCGCTGTGAAACGGCCTGGGGCAGTGATGACCGCGGGTACGACCCCAAAGCGAATGGTAAACGCCTGTAGGGCAGCGCTAGAAAGAGTGAGTTCGTAGAGAAACACGGCAACGTTCAGGAAAATCAGGATCCAGTTCACCAAAGGCCGATTTCTTGCTCGCTGGGTATCTCTCAAAGGTATCAAAGGGACATCCCCCATATCGCTAGAAGTCCGGTTAAAAGTGCATAGGCCGATCCGCGGGCGTACAATCATCCCTCAGCGTAAAAGCGCCTCCAAGGTCCAGTCGTTCATTACCACGGAAGGTGGCCCCGCGTGGGATACAGACCGGCGAGCCTTCCGCCTGCATAGTAGCCGGCGGTCAGAGCCGTGAGTACGACTCCTATAAGGCTTCCCAAGCACCCCGGTTTCTACGGGCGATAGGCACCCACGTAGGCTCTTATGAGTTCTTCAAGTATCTCGTCTCTCTCTACTTTCCTCACAAGGCTTCTGGCGTTTTGGTGGCTGGTAATGTACGTAGGATCTCCCGATAGAAGGTAGCCTGCTATCTGGCTCACAGGGTTGTGCCCTTTCTCCTCCAAAGCCATATATACCTTAAGGATGATGTCTCTTGTGGCATTCTCTTTGTCCGGCTTCACCTTGAAAAACCTGGTTTCCTCCAATTCGGCCATGCCCAAATCCCCCCAGTATCGTCAAGAATTCTCCGCGTTCTCTCTAAATCCTACAATAGAGCCGCCATTCTACGGATTCGGCTCATCGTAAGTTTGGGTGAGAAGCCTTACGGCTTCGGAAACGGCCGCCTGCAGAGCTTCCTTGATCTTCTCAGGGTGGCGCCCTCCCGCTTGGGCCATATGCCGTTTCCCTCCGCCTGAACCGCCCAGGCTCGACGCTCCCTTCCTGACGATTGCTACTGCGTCGATCCCCTTGGCCGCGTCTTCTTCCGAAACCATGACCAAGAGAAAACTCCGTCCGTCCTTCACCGAGCTTAAGATCGCTACTGAACAGCCATTCTCCTTCAAAAGGTCTCCAAGTTCCCTGAGCTCGTTCTGTTCTAATGAATCTTGACGAGCAGACACGACCTTTCGGTTCCCGGCGTTATCTACCACTAGGGCGTCTGCCAAAAGATCCCGTGCAAGTCCGCCTAACTTCCCCTTTTTGGCTGAAGTGACTTGTCTCTCCAGATCCGATACTGTCTCTAGAAGGGCGTCGAGCTTCCCGGATAGTTCAGCGGGGTCTGTGCCCAAGCGCTCAGAGATAGATGCGAGGATTTCCCCTTGGTCCCTATGCCTGAGCAGAGCAGCACGTCCCGCCACAGCCTCGAGACGGCGTATACCGGCGGCAACCGCTCCTTGAGATGTGATCTGCACTTGTCCGATCTCCCCGGTCCGTGCAACGTGGGTACCACCGCAGAGTTCTCTGGAATAGTCGCCTACGCTAACCACCCTAACCATTTCTCCGTATTTCTCGCCGAAAAGCGCCGTTACGTCCGTTTTTCGAGCTTCCTCCAAAGACATCTCGGCCGCAGTGACAGGGAGATCTTGCATGATTACGCCGTTGGCCATATCCTCTATTGTCCAGATCTCTTCCTTAGTCAAAGGGGAGAAGTGGTGAAAGTCGAACCTTAGCCGCGAATCTTGCACCAAAGAGCCTGACTGCTGTGCGTGATCCCCCAGAACTTGCCTGAGGGCTTTATGGATGAGATGAGTAGCAGTGTGGTGCTGCCGAAACCCCAGCCTTCTCTCGGGGTCGACCCATGCAATTACTTTCTGCCCTATCATAATACCCTGCCCCAGGGCCTTCACTTTGTGAAGAAAGACCCCATTTGGGGCCCTGTGGACAAGAGACACCGAAGCCACGTCAGAAACAGAGTCCCGTGAGACAGATGGCAGCCGCAGGGTGCCGGAATCGGACTCCTGCCCTCCGCCAGTGGCGTAGAACGGAGTCTTATCCAGAATAACTACGGCCTCGTCACCGGGCTCAACTTCAGAGACCAAAGACTCGTTGGATACTATGGCCAAGATTTTGGATTCATCGCTTTGGTTTTGATACCCAGTAAACACTGTGGGGGGAAGGTCCTGTGTAAGGTCCCACAGTAAAGCTGCGTCCCCGGGGCCGTCTTGATGGTTCCTGCGGCTTCGCTCCCGCTGTAACGACATTTGTTCGTCGAACCCGGCCTCATCCACCGAAATGCCCTTTTCCCTTGCCATGTCTTTAGTAAGGTCTATGGGAAAACCGTAAGTGTCATAGAGGAGGAAAGCGTCTTTTCCCGACACGCTCGTCCGTCCCTGGCTAATGGCCAAGTGAATCATGTCGTCGGCACGTCTTTGGCCTTCATCCAAGGTATTATGGAATCTGGTCTCGTCTTGGGTGAGAAGCTTACCGATGTAGTCCTCGTTGTCTAGGATCTCCGGGTACGCCCCGCCCATGATGTCCCTTACTTCCGGCAAAAGTCGCCCTAAGAAGGGTTCAGATATACCCAGCACTTTACCGAATCTAACCGCCCTCCGGAGGATCCTGCGCATGACGTAACCCCGGCCCTCGTTAGAGGGCTGCACTCCGTCTGAGGCAAGAAACACGCAAGCGCGGATATGGTCGGCGATAACCCTAAAGGGGAAGATTGGCGCGTCATGGCCCGAGCGCTTCCCGGAGATCTCCTCTATCTTCTCAATAATTGGGACAAACAGATCGCTGCCGTAGTTGGTGTCCACCCCTTGAAGCACCGACGCAACCCGCTCTAGGCCCAGCCCCGTATCAATAGAGGGCTTGGGTAGACGGGTCATATCGCCGTTTTCGTGACGCATGTATTCCATGAAAACTAGGTTCCAAATCTCAAGCCAGCGGTCGCAGTCGCACTGACCTAGCCCACACCCGGGACCGCAGCTGACGTCTTGGCCGCGGTCAATGACTATCTCAGAACACGGGCCGCAAGGCCCCGTATCCCCCATTGCCCAGAAGTTGTCTTGTTCGCCCAGACGGACGATACGCTCGGGCGGCACGGACGCGATTCCTCTCCAGAGACGGACAGCCTCGTCGTCTTCGCGGTAGACTGTGATCCACAGCCTATCCTTGGGCAGTTCCAAGACCCGGGTGAGGAAATCCCATGCAAAGGATATGGCCTCGGCCTTGAAGTAGTCTCCAAAGGAAAAGTTTCCAAGCATTTCGAAAAACGTATGATGGCGCCCGGTGAAGCCCACGTTGTCCAGGTCGTTATGCTTGCCTCCGGCACGCACGCATTTCTGTGACGAAACAGCCCGACTGTAAGAGCGTTTCTCAAGCCCCATAAACACGTCTTTGAACTGAACCATTCCCGCATTAGTGAAAAGGAGCGTCGGGTCCCCATGTGGGATGAGAGGCGAACTAGGAACAATGGTGTGCCCTCGCTCCTGGAAAAAGTCCAGAAAAGAAGAACGTATTTCGCTAGACAACATATGCTTACCAAGTCTTTCGCTCATCTACTGTTCCACCTCTTCCGGCGTGTACCGAGACATCTCCTTGCGGATAAGTTGGCATAAAGTGTCATCCAGGTCATTTAGGCCCACAATACAGGAATCTGCCTCACGACGAAGTTTCACCTCTGCGCCGCCTTGCTTTAGGCTCCGCTCCGATATTGTCACGCGTATGGGCATCCCCAACAAGTCGGCGTCGTTGAACTTTACCCCGGCCGACTCGTCCCTGTCATCGTATAAGACTTCGACGCCAATCTTCTGAAGACGGGCGTAGACACCTTCCGCAGTGCCTTTTACTCTGTCCGAAGTGCCCAGAGAGACTAAGTGAACGTGATACGGGGTTACGCTCATGGGCCAAATAATGCCTCTTTCATCGTGATTCTCCTCTATGACGCAGGCCAAAAGGCGTCCTACGCCCATGCCGTAACAACCCATAACCAAAGGCTTCAGGTTACCCTGTTCATCCTGAAAACCGGCGCCCATACTCTGGGAATACCTTGTGCCCAGTTTGAACGTGTTGCCTATCTCAACTCCCCGCCTTACACAAAGGCTTCCACCACATACAGGGCAGGGGTCTCCTTCCCTGGCGGCGGCGATGTCTGCTGTGAGATCCGCCGTGAAATCTCTGCCAGGCATCACATGTCTCAAGTGGAAATCCTGCTCATTGGCCCCAGCTACATAGCCGCGGGTGCCAAGAAGGCTATCGTCGGCCACTACCTTCATCCCTGATACGCCCACAGGCGACATGTATCCCTGGACCAAGCCACGGGCTCTAAGTTCATCGGGCTCCGCAAACCTCACTTCAGCCACTCCCAAGCGATTAGCCAGTTTCTTCTCATTGACGTCTAGATCGCCCCTGATGACTACCATTACAGCCTCGTCTTTTGCCACATACACCATAGTCTTGATGGTCTCTCTGGGATCGACGCCCAGAAATGCTCCTACAAGCGCGATAGTGTTCATTCCAGGAGTAGGGACCTTTTCGGCCCCGGCCACTTCTCCACCGTCCCCCAGAGGCACGTAGCCCTTTTCTATGGTGGCGGTTTCCCGGTTGGCCGCATAGCCGCATTCCGGGCAAGACAAGAGCGTGTCCTCGCCGGATTCTGTCAGGTAAGTGAATTCGTGAGCGTTAGTCCCACCCATCATCCCTACGTCGCCCAGCACCTGAACCACGGGAACGCCACACGACCGGCATATCCGGAGGTATGCCTCGCACATGAGAGGGTAGTACTCATCCAGTCCTTGCTCGTACCCATGAAAACTATATGCGTCTTTCATGATGAACTCCCGAACCCTTATGAGGCCGGCCCTAGATCGAGGTTCATCGCGGAATTTGGTCTGAATATGGTAGACGACCATAGGCAACTGTTTGTAGGAATCGATGTATCGCCTAGCTAGGTCGGTAACAGTCTCTTCGTGGGTCATGGCCAGCACCATGTCCCTCCCGGAACGGTCCTTCATACGGATCAGTTCCGGTCCAACGCCGTACCAACGGCCCGATTCCTGCCACAGTTCTGCGGGATGGACCACGGGCATGTTGAGTTCTTGCCCCGTAATCCTATCCATCTCTCGCCGCATTATGTCCTCAATCTTTCGGACGCTTCTCCAAGCAAATGGCATGTAGTTGTATATCCCTGCGGCCACTTTTGATATTAGAGCGGCCCTTAGCATGAGACTATGAGAAGGAAGCTCAGCCTCGGCAGGACTTTCTCGAAGGGTCTTCCCGAACCTTTGTGACATTCTCATGGGATACTACCTCCAGTGTTTTCTGTAAAACCTCCCAAGGTTAAGGAGATTATACCCATGACGCAGTTAAGGGTCAATTTACCAGGGCTCTCTCCATCCTGGAAAGCCGCATGCTGTACATTAGGGACAACACCGCTATGGCCGCCCCTGCGAAAAATACCGCCGCCGCCCCTACCTTATCCCAGAGAAATCCGCCTAACATGGGCACAGAGACTCCGGTAATATGGTTTATGGTGCTTCCCATGGCATAGGCTGACGACAGCACTTCCTTTGGGGCGATCTTGCCCAGATGCGTCGTTATTGCTACGTCGAACCCAACTAGACCGTTGTCTAGGATGTAGACGATATAAAGGGGAATGGAGCTTTTCAGGAACGCGTAGCTTACGAAGAGGCACGCCACCAAGGAATAGTTCACCACAAGGCTTCTTTGTTCTCCCCATTGGTCGATTATCCGTCCTATGAGGGGCCTTGTAAAAATAGCTATCAGGCTCGATATCGCTGTCAGAAGAACCATAGTGGATACACTGGTCTTGAAGACTTCCACCAAGAGGTATCCGCCGAAAGTCATGGTGACGTGGCGCCGGGCACCCCCCAATAGCGTCAAAATATAGTAACTCATGTACTTGGGGTCATAGTTCATGGCGCTTCTCTCGACCTTAGCGCCAGGCATCTTCCTGGCCAGCACCATCAAACCCCCAACCAAAGCGACTCCAGAAGCTACCAAGTGCAGAAGTCCGTATCTTGTGGCGCCCCCCAGCCTGGAGAGGGCCATTACCGCCAATAGAGAGACTAGGGACGCACCCGCTGCGCCACTATTCAGCTTGCCCATGCGGGTGGCTCTTTCCCGAGGCAACGATGACTTTACGATAATTGACTGCTGAACCGGGTAGAAAAGGTGGAATCCCGTGGACACTACCAAAGTGGCCAGAACTAGCATTGGGAAGCTGAAGGTCACCACGTGAAGCAGTAACCCTAACGACGCCACAAGGATGCAGACTCCTGCCCAAACGTTCTCTCTGAAAAAGCCTGATACCAGAGCCAAAGGGGCCGTGAGAAGCCCGGGCACTTCCCGTATTCCTTGCACGAAACCCAATTGGGTAGGCTGAATGCCCAACACTTCTACGACGAAGTTGTTGAAGATCCCCCGCTGAAGACCGAGCCCCAGTTCTAGCGCCACAGTGGCGTTAAACACGTATCGGAAAATCGATTCTCGAGATTCTTGATCCACGGACTCTTGGCTTGCGCGTTCCTCCGTTGCTGCATCTTCTAGGGCGTTCACTTGATCACCGGCTCCCCTTCTATTCTGGTTTGTCTACATCGTGTATGACGGCTTCGACCGCCAGATGCCATGCCACCGAAAGCCAGTCACCTGCGGCGGGCGATCCTCTAGCCAGCTCTTCCGCCGCTTTCCTCACAGCCGCCAGAAGGTCTTCACTGGATTGGGGAGGCAGCATATCCAGAGCCAGTTTCACTTCCCTAAGAGCTAAGTTTCGATTCTCCCACAAGTACTCAACTCTTGCCATAGTCAGTTCTGCAAGAGCCGCCAAAAGGGGGCTCTTGGCATCCAACAGATGGGCGCCCTGGCCGTCGCCCTCCTCTGGCGAAATGGACGCCCCGGGCCCTTTCTCGATCTGTTCAGCCAAAAGAGCCAGATCGCCCTCGAGCTTAGCCAGCCTCCTGTCCACGGCATCTATCGCGTCTATGGTGTCATTTTCCTGGGAAGCCTCGCTAGGCTCCGCTAACGCATCTATCACAGGGCCGAGAACCGCTTTGAACGGCCCCGGGAAATAGGTGACTGCGCACCAGAGAAACGCCAGAGACGTCAAAGGGATGAGAAGTACATAGAGTGCGGCCATGCCCATCGTCTTCAGAATTCTCAACCCGGGGCCACGGACCTGGGGTTCAACGGGAACCGGTACTCCCATGGAAAACACCCCCACTCATGTATGGTTCTGATCGGCCTCCTCTGACACCTTTTCACGCAGAGCGATCCGCTTTTCGATATGATTCAGGAAAAGGAACCCAAAGCTCGCCACAAAGCGCATCGCCGCACATATCATGAACGCCCAGAAGTAGCCGAAGGCGTCCAAAAGGCCCACGCCAAGCATTGGCGCAAAGATGGCCGACGCATTAACCGCAGTAGTGTAATATGCGATATAAGTGGCTTTATTGTCCTCCGGGGTGACTTCAAGAAGTGTGTTGAAAAGAGCCAAGTTTACTCCAGAGAAAACCGCCCCTGTGAGCATGTTGAACCCCGCCACCATAGCCAGGCTCTTAGAGAGTCCGTAGGCCAAGGGGACTATGAATATGAGTACGCTGGACATGAACAAGGTCCTGAGGTTTCCGTACTTATTCATCTTCTTGACCCAGAAACCGTAACCTACCAAAGAGCCGCTAGTGTTAGCTAGGCTCAGAAGGCTCACCCACATGTTGTTGGCGTTCAACACTTTCGTCTGGTACAAAGTAAAGAGCGGCCAAGGCGTCTGCCAGGACATGTAAAAGGCGATAGATGCCAGAGTGTAACGGATGAAAGGCCCGTGTTTCACGATGCCTGCGATATCTCTGCGGATAAGCTGGAAGATCCCCATCTTGTCTGACGAAGATTCTGCGGGGGGCATCGTAGGAGCGTCAGTCGATGCCGCGGCACCGGGTGCAGCGGGAAGGTCCACAGTGGACTCGTCAATCTGGTTGAGGACCCAAATCTCCAAGAGAGTAAACACAAATGCCGCCGCGAAAGCCACCTGATAGCCTACGGGGAACCCGATGATGTCTATCATTCGCCCAGCTATTAGCACAACCGCAGTGCCCACAAGGTTCATTGTCCGGTTCCTGGCAGCAAAGGCTGCGGCGCGCTTGGATGCGGGCACAAGCCTAGAGATGAAAGCTTGCCAGCCTACGTTAGCTATTGACGCAGGGGCGTTCATAGCTGTGGCGGCGAGAACCAGAAGCCATGCTCTCTTGTCCTGGGTGAAGAACGGGATGGTGGCCATGAACAAGTAGAAAACTCTTTGAGCCAATATGAATGCAGCCACAGTCTTTTGTTTTTTGGATTTGCGATCAATGAACTTCCCGCCGGGTATCATGGAAAGAAGGCTGACTAGGGCGGGCGCCGATGACAAAAGGCCTATCTGATAGTCGCTGGCCCCAAGCTTCACGGCGAAAATGCCGACGAAAGGTGCGGCCAAGTTCAGCGCGAGTATGGAGGCAATTCCATGGTAGATGTTGACGCGGATGTTTCTTTCGAGCCTCTCGGCAGCGGAGTTGTCAGTTCCTTTGTCCGCCATGTCTCTCTTGAGTCCGAGAAACCGGCCCCTTAAGTTCGTCATTTGGCTTATCCTCCGGCACAATCGCTCTCTTGTATGGGCAGTTAATCGGATTATATCAGAACCGGGCTATCTGAATAGCGAAGCCAGATGAGAAAACAAGGGAGCCAAGAACACGGCCGGAAGAAGGTTGGCGACTTTCACGTTCTTGATCCCAAGCATACCGAGACCAACGGCAAAAACCAAAACGCCGCCTGCGGCTGTGAACTCGGCCAATATAGCGTCAGTCAGCACGCCCTGAAACGCGCTGGCACCCAGAGTTAAGGCCCCCTGATAGACGGCCAGCGGCAGCGCGGCGAAACTGACTCCTATGCCCAATGACGACCCGAATGCCAGGGCCGCAAATCCGTCGATCACGGCCTTCACTGTAAGAGTTGTATAGTCTCCAAAGAGCCCGTCTTGAATAGACCCCATGATAGCCATGGGGCCAATACATACCAGGAGGGAAGTGGTGACGAAACCTTGGGCAAATCGTCCTTGCCCTGTGGCAGGAACGTCCGCAGAAGGGGACTTGCCCATGACGATTCTCTCCATGAAGTCTCCAAGTCTTCTCACTCCTAGATCCAGGTCAAAAAACTCGCCGATAATCCCGCCCAGAACTAGGGCGCCTAGAACAAACAGGACATTTCTCGTACCAAAGGTCATCTTCAGCCCAATGGCTACCGTGGCAAGGCCCAACCCATCCAAGGCAGTCTGCCTCACAGGTTCCGGCAAGCGGTCCCCCAAGAACGTGCCCAAAAGACCTCCTGCCGCTATTGTCAAAGCGTTTATGAGTGTGCCTGTCATCTGGAATAGCCCTTTCTCGACAAAAATCCTGTTAATTATACAACATAGGGGTGTCGGGATAGGGCCAACCTTGGGGAGTACTCCCTATCCCTATTCTCTCTCGTCTCTTGATATCCCGTTGCCAGAACAAGTGACTAGGCAGGATGTTCTCGGGTTGGTGGACGCCGGGGTAGGATTCGCTGCAGTCTCGGCCAGGAGAACATCGCTCATAGTTGCGTTGGTAGGAACGGGTCTTGCCGCAGGGACGCCTTTTCCTCGAAAGCGTCATGAAGCGTCATCCTAGAACCCGCCCCTCCACAAACCTCGCCTAGACCAGCCTTATGGCAAACTGAGGGCACACGGGAGCGCAATAGCCGCAAAGAATACACTTGTCCTTGTGGTTCTGGGCTTTTCCGTTTGCCAAAGTCATGGCCATATTGGGACAGATCTGCACACACTTGCCGCAGCCTTGGCAAAAAGCCTGGACGAGAAGGCTTTTGGAGCGATATGTGCGCTCGGCCAGTTCGTCCGGGACCTCCTGGTCGTTGAAGAGCATAAGGTTCATCTCCAGTTCGTCTCGTCTGACCATACCAATGGCCACCGACGAGATCCCCGGAAGATTCCTCACGTATTCCAAAGCCCCTTTTCGATCCCCCAGAAGATTGCCGCCGCCCAAGGCCTTCATGGCAAAGAGGCCCTTCCCTGCCTCCGACGCGTCTTTTATGGCTATTTCCATGTCTTCTCTTGAGCCATGGAGGATGCCGAGACCCGCAACGTTTATAATAGGGAAAACCACATCCATGGCGTCCATAGAAGCGGAGGCTTGCACCACATCAACCGAGTGCGTAGAAATGCCCACAGCCCTCACTAGTCCTCGGCCTTTCATGTCACAGAGGCAGTCGAGCGCGCCCTGCCTTTCCTGAAACACCTTGCGGTCCACCCGGGCTGCGTGCAAGAGGAATATGTCGATAACATCCCGGTCAAGGGCTTTTCTCGCTTCCAGAACGGCTCTTTCCATATCCCCGTATGAAGTGGCCGCCGATTTGGTTGAGATGATGACGTCACTGCCTTTGCTGCGAAGCCTGTCCAAAGCTCCGCGTATGTGCGGGTATGTGCGGTATGATTGGGCTGTGTCTAGGAAGTTGACGCCCCCCAGGACGGCTTCAACTATGAGATCGGCCCCTTCTTGTGGTGAAAGCCCAAACTGGTTAGGCCCCATGGGAAGGACGCCAAAACACAATTCGGTGACTTCAAGTCCGGTTTTGCCAAGATTGTTCTTCAGCACCCAGAACCCCTCCGGTAGTTAAAGTGGCTTCGCCCTAGCACCTTGTCCCGGCACCTTGCCCCGGCACCTTGTCCCGGCACCTTGCCCCGGCACGTTGTCCGTGGCGGGCCTTGGTCACTTAATCAGATGAAACTCTGTCTGCCGTCCTGCCAGGAAGTGAACTTTCCTGTCTTTGAACAGTGTGGTTTGCTCCAAAGCGATCACGACGTCCTGGCCTCCCCACTCGGATACCGACTCTACTACGTTGAGCTCCATGGCGTGCACAGTGTTCCCGTGCAGCTCGTAGTCGCCCTTTCCCGGAAGCCCCTCTTGGAAATCGAAGAAACCGATGATGGTACCGGCAGCATGGCCGTGATAACCCACAGCGTGCTGGTATATGCACGGACGGATTCCTTCGGCTTTGGCCCGTGCCAGAGATGAAGACAGCATCTGGTTTCCGGTCTTCCCTTCCACATGCTCTTGTCCCAGGATGTCCTGAAGCCTGTTGCCCGCGGCCAAGGCACGCTTGAGCCCTTCCGGCGCATCATCTTCCTCTAGTTTCAACACATAGGCCAATTGCTGAGTGTCGGTACAAAGGCCCAAATACACGATTCCGATATCGCAGTGAAGCACATCCCCCGGCAGGATGGGCTCATTCTGGCCGACTCTACCGGTTCCACACCTCTGAGCGTCCACCGTGGGGTGAAACCAAGCCCGAAGCCCCAGGTCGTTTATTCTCTGGCGCATCCACCAGGACACGTCTGCGCAGGTGGTGACGCCCGGATGTACCACTCTGGAGGAAAAGCCTTCTTCTATGATCCCGTGAACGATTTGGACTATGCCTGTGTATGCGTCTATCTCAGCCTGAGTCCTGTGTTCTAGCCACCTTAGGCACAGCCTTTCGGCGCCTTTGGCCCTCTCTCCATATTCAGGCCCAAGGACGTTCATTAGCGCCTCATATTCAGTGTGGCTAAGCCCATCCCCAAAAGCGAAGTCTTTGGACACGTTGATGCCGATACACTTGGGATCTCGCTCCCGAACTATCCTCCCAACGGCCTCCCACTGCTCCTCGTCATGGCTATTCCACCCGCACTGGTAGAAATCTCCTATGCTGTCCCCCACCCGAACGAGGACCATGCGCTCAAGTGTGCCGTCCGGTTTCCGGTAGAACACAAGAACTGTCCGTCTTCTGGCCTGAAGTGTGGTGGCGGGAAGCATGGTAAGAATAACGGGGTCCTCATTGTACTCTCTTGCCGCCACAATCCACATGTCGAAACCTTCTTCCTCCATGAAGGCCGGAAGAACATTCTCTAGCCTGTACTTCAGCCAACCGTTTGTGATGTCTGCCTGGCGCCTTAGAGGCAGGATCTTCCTCTCCCAGTCCGACCAACGCGCTTCAATCATACCCGGCACTATCACCAGCGTTTTCCCCCTTCACTTGTGGCACGTATGAAACTAGCTCTGGTGGTTTCAGTTGGACAGATTGACAGCAAAGTCCTTCATCCTGGATAACGCCTCTTCTAAATTGTCCTCACTGGTCGCGCACGAAAGCCTGATATAGCCTTCACCGTTTTCGCCCAGAGCGCTCCCGGGCACAGTTGCCACCTTGCCCTTCTTGAGAAGGGCCAGAGAGAAGTCTAGAGAGGTCATGCCAAAGGATTTGATGTTGGGCATGACGTAGAACGCCCCTTTGGGCTCTACGCAAGCGATGCCGGGGATGGCTCTGAGACCCGCCACTACCAGATCGCGGCGTCTTTCATAAGCCCGAACCATCTCTAGAACCGGTTCTTTGGGGCCCGTGAGTGCCGCCAACGCCGCCTCCTGAATCACAGAAGATACGCTTGAGACCGATATCTCGTAGATCCTAGCCATGGCGCTTATGATATTCTGAGGACCGCACGCATACCCAATCCTCCAACCTGTCATGGCGAAAGTCTTGGACATACCGTTGACTGTGAGAACGTTGTCTCTGAACTCAGGCACTGATCCAAGGCTGAAATGTTTTGCGCCGTCAAACACGATCTTCTCGTAGACCTCGTCGCATATCACCAGGATATTGTGCTCCAAAGCTATCTTGCCGATCCTCATTAGCATGTCCTCTGGAAGAACTCCCCCCGTGGGGTTATTGGGACTGTTCAGGATAAGAACTTTGGTTCGACCAGTGATCTTGTTCCGAATTTCGTCAAGGTCGGGGGCGAACCCGAGTTCCTCATGCAGCCTGATGGGAACAAGCCTGCCCTCTGCCATCATGGTCAAGCCGCGGTAATTGGGCCAGTAAGGATCCGTCACTATGACTTCGTCGCCAGGGTCTATTACGGCGAGTAACGCCGAGGCCACAGCCCCCACTGCCCCTACTGTGACAATCACCTGAGACGGTTCGCACTGGATTCCGTTCTCGTCCCGAAGTTTGGCCGCGATTGTCTCTCTGAGTTTCGGTTTTCCGGGGCTTGGAGCGTAGTGAGTGTCTCCTCCGGCAGCTGCCCTATGGGCGGCCTCGACTATGTGGGGCGGTGTCTTGAAGTCCGGATCGCCCACCTCAAGGTGGATTACTCCGGTCATTCCAGCTGCTGCGTCGAATATCTTGCGGATTCCTGAGCCGGGGATGCGTGAGACTTTCTGAGATACAGATAGCATGGATTTCCCCCATTCGTGTGCAGCCGAGAAGGGTCGTCTTTTCGGCTACGTTCAATTTTACGTTCCGGTGTTATTAACCATTAGCCGGCCCAACTCCTTCCGATTGGGGCATATGCCGGCCCAGGGAACACAGGTTTTGGCGCCAACCTGAGCTCAGATACCCAGGTTGGAGTTCAACCTAGTCCCCACAGCACATCTGGAGTGGAAACCGGTGGAGACTGGTAGAAAGCAACCAACAGTCCAAAACACCAGTTGCTCGCAAAACCGACAGCTCGCAAGACACGACAGCTCGCAAGACTGGCACTTGACCTCTCACCCTGTGACTAGTAGCCTAGTTACGGGTCTAAGTGAGAGTGAGTGATATTAGATGAAAACTGACGTGAACAGAGTACCGATACTCCATCTAGCTATGAGCCTAGACATTGGGGGAGCTGAAACTCACATTGTGGGGCTTGCCAGGAGTCTTTCCGACAGAGGCTGGCCTATCCACGTAGCATCTTTCGGCGGAAGGCGAGTAGGGGATCTAGACGCTTTGGGTATACGCCATTTCACGGTGCCGCTGCACTCTCGCTCGCCTTTCCGGATGCTTGAGTCGGCTCGCGCCATCTCCAAACTCATTGACGATCTGGACATTGGTCTAGTGCACGCCCACGCCAGAATCCCTGCCTGGATTTCCGACAAAATCTGCCGTAGAAAACGTATCCCCCTTGTGACCACTTATCACTGGACATTCGTCTCAGGGTTCTTCTGGAATCTTGTTACAAAATCCGGTGACCTTACCATCGCTGTAAGCCAGGATATTAAAGACTACATAGTGAAGAAATTCGGTTTTGACCCAGGTAAGGTGACCGTGATACCTAACGGTATCGACACGGACCTATACGCTCTGCCCACTTTGGAAGGTATTGTGGAAGCCAGGAACGCGTTAGGTATCCCCGCCGACAAAGGGCCGGTCTTGGTCTATGCCTCCAGGATGAACAAGGATCTGTCTGATACCGCTATCGCCGTGATAGATGCGGTAGAGCTGCTATTACCCAAGTTTCCTGACATGACCCTAGTAGTGGCAGGCGATGGAGATTGTCTCGGTAACGTTCGCGAAAGGGCTGAGAAGGTCAACAGTGGCGCCGGCAGAAGCGTAGTCACATGTCCCGGCTTCGTGCTTGATACGGTTCCTCTGTTTGAATCTTCCGATTTGGTGTTAGGCATGTCGCGGGTTGTCCTAGAGGGCATGTCTACAGGCAAGCCCGCCATCGTGACGGGTCCCGGAGGCACCTTTGGCCCAGTAACTGAAGAGGTTCTTGACGCGCTTGAAGAGCGCAACTTCACCTCCAGGGGGGCACCCGAACCTTCAACCCCTGACATACTGGCTGGGTACATGGAAAATCTGCTCTCAGATTTTCAGAGGATGGAGGAACTGGGCACACTGGGGCGAAAAATCGTCCTCGACGCCCACTCTATGGACCTTGTGGCAGGCGAGGTTGAAAAGGTGTACGGGAAGCTCCTGTAGCGACAGGGTTTCTGAGCTCTCTACTACTTCCCGGCTTCGACTTGGACCTGTCAGCGTGCAAGAGATCTGTCAGCGTGCATTGCGGTCGGCGCCATTCGGTGGACGAGGTGCCTTGACCTCCCCATCTGCATTCTGCCGTCGTATGCGATACGCCCTGACTTCACAGCTCATCTACCAAGACCCCGCGCGCCACATCCTGATAGAGTTCTGACGGAGTCCAATATCATCTGGATGAACTGCTCCCGGTCTATGTCCAAGCCGACCTCGCAATTAGATACCGCGTCCTCGGAAAAATCGGCCACGGTCCTGCCGCTTGTCAGTTCGCCCCGGGTTTCAACCTTCACTCCGCCAGGCATCGTGGTTACGAGGCCGGGTCGTATGACGTGAGCCACCGCCACCGCATCATGTATGGGGTTGCCAGTGAACCCCTTGCCATGGTAGAAGACCGAGTAGAAATCCAAGAGTTCCGCGGCCACTTTTCCGACTGCTCCGAGAACCCTAAGGGATTCCACCTCGGATGGGTAAATGAGGGCCTTGTGGGTGACGTCCAAACCTATCATGGTGATGGGCACCCCGGATTCGAATACGATCTTTGCAGCCTCAGGATCAACGTGGATGTTGAACTCCGCTGAAGGCGTCCAATTGCCTGCGCCCACGGCCCCTCCCATTAGAACGATCCTCTCTAGCCCCGCTTTGAGTTCCGGTCTGGCCAACAGCATGATGGCGACGTTAGTAAGGGGCCCTGTGGCTATGAGAGTCACCTTTCGCCCAAAAACGCTGTCATTGGCCTGCAGTGCACCTTCTCCCTCGGCTTGAGCCAAGGCGGTGCCCTTTTGGGCCACAGGGCGCAAGACCCGCGTCATCAGATCCAGAGCGGTCAAGCCGGCAGACTCACTGGTATCGTCCGGATCCGGCATATGAGGCCCTTCAAGGGCAGTCTTCCCGTGTACAGATGGGGCCGTGACCAGCGGGCGAAGCAACGGCTTGTCTGAGCCTCTTCCGACGGGAACACGGGACTCGCCCAACAGGGCCAGGATCCGTCTGGCGTTGCGGTAGGTGTTCGGCCCTGTGCCATTGCCCGCAACGGTAGTCACGCCTAACACGTTGAGCGCGCCACTACCGAACGCCAGCATGAGGGCTATGGCGTCATCGTGACCGGGATCGCAGTCAATAAGCACAGGAATTCGAGCACCGGCGTCTTTCGCAGAAGACACTTCGTCGGGACGAACGGATAAGACCCCTTGTTCCCTATTCATCGCCCTGCCTCCCCCCTCTTATGCAGAAAATCATCGATCTCGGGCCGGTACGGCATGGAAGGCTGAGCCCCTTCCCGCGTCACTGATATGGCTCCTGCGGCGTTGGCGAAAACGCAAGCCCGATCCAGACTAAATCCTTCCTCCAGGGCAACCGCGAGCGCCCCGGCAAAGGTGTCCCCTGCAGCAGTGGAATCAACCGCACTCACCTTGAACCCAGGCACATGCAAGATCCGGTCGCCTTCGGCCATCACTACCCCCATCTCCCCCAGCTTCACGATGGCCCGCCTAACCCCGGCGTCCAGGAGGCCCCTAGCGGCCATAGCTGCGGACTCTATGTCATGGACACGGCGCCCGGTTAAGATCGAAGCCTCGTGCTGGTTGGGCATGATCACGTCCACAAGCCTGAGGATATCCAAAGGCAATTCCCTTCCAGGTGAAGGAGCGGGCGCAGGATCGAGCATTACCGAAATACCGCGTTTATGGGCCATCTCGATGGCACGGAGAACAGAGGGCGCCGGGATCTCCAGCTGCAAGAGAAGGGTATTGAATGGCGTCCCCTTACCGTGGGCCGCGTTATTGAAGACGTAGTCCACGTCTTGAGGTTCAACTAGCCCGTTGGCGCCGGGCACTACGATGATAGAATTCTCGCCGGACCCGTCCACGGTGATGAAGGCGCAACCGGTCGAAACGCCTGGCGTCACGAATACCAGATCTTGCCTCACGTCAGCTTCGGTGAGGCTCTCTTTAAGGACCGCCGAAAAACTGTCATCGCCTATCCGCCCCGCCATGCTCGCCTTTCCTCCGGCACGGGCGGCAGCGACCGCCTGATTCGCGCCCTTCCCACCGGGGTGAATTCGGAAAGAGGAACCGGTTACCGTTTCACCGGGATCCGGGCGGACCTTTGTTGTCACGACGAAGTCGACGTTCAAGCTACCGAAAACGAGGATAGCCACCGCTTCACCGCCTTTCGTCTGAGTGAACCGACTCCGGAGGTTTGAGCCTGCCCGTTCTCTGAAGGAATCCCTTAAGGTCCCTTAAGATTGCGACATCTATCGGGGCGTGTATGTTGTCCGGCAGCATATCGGCATCGAACCACTGAACTTCCTCGACTTCCGCCGGGTCAAGCCAGATCTCGCCGGAGAACCGGTCGCAGAAATAGGTCACGGAGACGATGTAGGCTTCATCGCCGTTGGGGTAGCGAATAAACATGTCCTTGCCCGAAAGGATGCTGTAGAATTCCAACGACAGAGGGGTAATCCCTAGCTCTTCCCGGACCTCGCGGATGGCCGCCTCTTCAGTCGACTCGCCCATTTCAACACAGCCTCCGTGGATTGCCCAAGTGCCGTCATCGGCTCTGCGCTGTAGCAGCACCTTACCGTCCCTATGGATGATCGCCCCGGCTCCGACCAGAAGCAGGGGCGCGTGCCCGACGTGGGAACGGAGCCAACGAACATAACCCTTCACTTGTGAGTCACCTCTGATCTTCAGGCGCGGGCCGGATAGTTTCCCGAAAAGTTGAACCTGGCCATGTCCATACCAGCCAGAATCATCTTGTGAAGGACATCCAGGTCTTTACAAGCGGGACGCATAGTGTACACGATTTTGGTCCTGCCAATGCTGCCCATCCTCGCGTCTCCGGTCAGTTCAACTTATCCCTCGTAATTCTCTTTCGGCGTCCGTCACTCTTCCCCTGCTTTGCCTGTCGATGCCAGAAGTCCCTGGATCCGCTTTTGACCTGCCGCCCCGCCCCAAAACAGTAGAGTGCGGTTCCGCAATCGCATGATTCTATGACGGCTCTTTTTGACCTTCGACAGAAGATGAGAACAAGGCGTCAACAAGGCTCTGAGCGGAGGACAAATGCGAATAAGGCACATAGAACCTGTATCGCTCAAGGCCAGGACCTACTTTCAGAGCAAGCCCCGCTCCCAGAACACTCCTGTGATAGAACGGAATGTTGTGTTGCTTAAGGACGTCGGCCAACATCTCGCCCCACATCACATTCTTCTCAACAACAAAGCACAAATCTTTGCCGTTCGGCTCCCTGACTTTCTTATTGCCGCAGTTGGGGCATACATTGCCGTCAAACACTACATTGCACTTTTCACAGTACATGAGCCGCCTCCTTCCTATCTTTGGGTCCCACCGAGTCACTTAAACTGGCTCGCCCCTTCTGTGATGTTCGAACCACGCTATCATCCTCTTGAACCTGTCGATCCTATGCAGATGCCTTCGGAGGCCGTGGTATTCCTCCGGGTATCTCACGAAGACCGCAGTCTTTTGAAGGCGCTTTAGTCCGATATAGAACTGCTCCGATTGGGAGATTGGGCAGCGGAGGTCGCCTTCCCCGTGAAGGAGAAGTATCGGCGTAGTCACGTTTTGGACGTGGCTCAGGGCCGAACGATCTAACAGGTGCGCTGCATCCTCCCACGGCTTGCCGCCATATTCATGTTCGTCAGACCACATAATGTCGCTTGTGCCGTAGTCGCTGTGTAGGTTCGCCACGCACGCTCCAGCGCAGGCGGCCCGAAAACGGTCGGTTTGGGTGACTACCCAGGTCGTCATGTACCCACCGTATGACCACCCGTGTATGAACAAGTTGTTTTCATCGGCGATCCCCCGCTCAACAACTGCGTCAACGCACGACATCACGTCACCGTAATCCTTGTTACCCCAGTCCCCGTCGATGACGGCCATGAACTCCTGACCGTAGGAAGTGCTTCCTCGGGGATTGCAGTACGCCACAGCGTAACCTCTCGATGCGAAAAGCTGCGCCGAGAACATGAAAGCCGAGCTGTACGAGCCGTGGGGACCCCCGTGGACCTGAAGCACCAAGGGATACTTCTTGCCCGCCTCATATCCATAGGGGTAGACTATCCATCCGTCAAGTTCCTGCCCATCCTTTGCGCGGTATTGGAATTTCTCGGCATTCCCTATGGCTAAGCCCTTCACAAACTCATCGTTTCCGATTGTGATGCGGGTCTCTACCTCATCCTTCCGCATGAAGACGTCTTCGGGCGTCGTGGGAGTTGAGGACTGGTACGCGAACACGCCGTCTTTTACGTCAAAACCTCCTAAGGCTTTCCCTTCTGAGCCGAACACTTTGCTCACATGCCAGCTGCCTGGGCGCGCGCAACTCTCAGGTGCATCCCCATTGCCTTCCTCGAGCCGGAGTTCGGCCTTGTAGACGAAGACTTCGCCGTGATCCTGGAGGAGGAAGTAAATCGTGTCGCCCTGCCAGACCAAGCCGCCGATGTTGCTGTAACGGGGCTCTGAACTGGCTCCGGACCCAACGGCGCGGTCCAGATGAGCCGAGACGTTGGCGGCATCTTTTGGGGTAAGCGGAGCGGGGGTTTCGCCTCCATCCACGGCGCCAAGGAATGCGCCGATGGGCAGAACAAAAAGGTCTGTGCGAGTAGAGACGCCGCGAGCTCTATCATGCCCGAAAAAAGCTACGAACTTCCCGTCCGGGGAGATCTGGGGATTGTTGACGGGCCCGGGGGAATCGTAAAGAAGCATCGCTTTCCCTAATTGGACCTCAAACAGCCACAGGTCCGATTTAGTCTCGTAGTCACTGTCATAAAGCCGCAAAGCCGAAAGGATAGCGTATCTTCCGTGAGGCGTTACGGCGGGAAGATTATGATCATGGTCACCCGAGGTGAGACGGGTTGTTGTCAAATCGGCTTCGCCCGGCGGGTCTGACGGAACTTCCACCCAGTAGACCTGCTTACGGAGGTCTCCGAAATAGCCTACTCCGTCGAGGCGGTAGCGAAGCCTGGTTATGACTTTGATATTGTTGGGTTTTCCGTTGCCATCGGACTTGCTTTTGTCATCCTTGGCTTTTTCATCTCTTGGTTTGAGGGCTCTTTGGGCCTGTTCGGTGGCCCTAGCCCTATCGTCGGCGGGCGCGCCCGGGTATGGCTGCCAATCGTCGGCTTTGGCAAAGGCGTTGGACGTGAAGAAAATCTTTTTTCCATCCGGACTCCAAGTGATATCGCCCTGAACCGCTTCTTTGGTGGGGATACGCCATGCTTCGCCGCCGGTAGGATCGATTATCCAAACCTGGGCCTTCCCAGAGCGCTCCGATGTGAATGCAAGCCTTTTGCCGTCCGGCGACCATCTCGGGCCGCGGTCTTTTCCGGAGTTCGTAAGCTGTCTAGTTCCGCCGGTTAACACGCTGTGAAGGAAGATGTCCGTAAACGACTTCTCTTTCTCACGATCGTGATGCTGCCGCACGAAGGCGATGATATCGCCAGCCGGGGAGAGTCGGACATCGCCAAAGCATTTGAGGCTGAAGATATCTTCTGGGGCCAAGGGGCGCTTATCCAAGTTAGGTATCCTCCTTACATCCACCGGATTTGTCTGCCGCTGTGGTTCCGTCTAGGATTTCGCCGTCTCTTTGGCGTAGACCTCTATAACGGAAAGCGGCAGGTTGCGCACGGCAAGTCAACGCCGAGTGGGTGGCTTCTGCACCCCGCAATTTCTTTGCGCCCGAAATGGGTTCTATGTTCGGCTTTGAGTTGGTGCCGGCATCGACTCAATTGCCCATGACATGGTTGACACGTGTCACCCCAGGCAATATGCTATGGTTACAAATGTAACCCGAGCGGGGTGAACACGGTGACGAAGAGAAGTCAAATAAGCATGCCCAACAGCGAGTGGCTGATCATGGAGCACCTTTGGGACAAAGCCCCTATGACCGTAACCCAGATTGCCAAGACCATGGAAGAAGAAACCGGTTGGACGAAAAGCACAACCAAGACGCTTATCGCTCGTATGGGAGCAAAAGGGTATCTGCGGGTTGAAGAAGGCGACAGAGCAAGGGAATATTACCCTGCGTTCCCCCGTTCTGAAGCGGTCCTGGCTGAAACCCAAAGCTTTCTTGGCCGTCTATATAACGGTAGTCTCGGCATGATGGTAAACACCCTCGTTGATCAAAAAAGCCTCTCTAGGCAAGAAATCAAAGAACTGAGGGCCATTTTGGACAAGATGGGCGAGGTGAAGTGAGTGTTTGAAACCACCATCGCTTCCTCCGTGTTGATTGGGGTCATAATCTTGCTGCGTCACCTATTGAAGGGAAAAATCGATTTGCGGCTCCAATATGCTTTGTGGCTTTTGGTGGCCTTAAGACTGCTTATGCCCTCCCCCCTATTTCAGAGCCCCGCAAGCGTGTTGAATGTGCTTGACGTAGGCAAAGCAGAAAGGCATATTCTAAACCCGGCGCCGCTAATACAATCGGGCGTTCAGGATGGAATTGACCACACCGGACAGAACGATCCGGGTCATCCTGTTGGCGATACTGAATTGGCCAACCATACCATACTGGCAAAACCTGGGGCCAAGGATTTGGCCGCAAGCCAAGGCGGCGCAAGCGGAATACTGCATAATGTCTGGCTTGCGGGCGCTGTAGCTACCGGGGTATGGTTTGTGACACAGAACGTGTGGTTCTACACGAGGTTACGAAAAACAAGACAAAAGGCCGAGATACCGGAAAGCCGACTTCCCGTCTATCTGTCTCGGCATCTCAACTCACCGTGCCTTTTTGGGTTGAACCCGGCGATTTACGTCCCTCACGGCTCTTTTGACGACAAGGAAGCCTTGAAGCATGTTTTAGCCCACGAAGAGACTCACTACAAGCACGGCGACCAGTTTTGGGCTTATCTCCGCTGTTTTTGCCTGACGCTTCACTGGTTCAATCCTTTTGTCTGGCTGGCGGCGGTACTCTCCCGACGGGATTGCGAAATGGCTTGTGACCAGGGCGTCCTCATCCGCATCGGAGATGAACACCGTAAGGCCTACGGAAACACGCTAATCAACATGATCGAACGCCAGGCGAAACCTTCCGATCTCCTCTTGGGCGCCACCACGATGACCGGGGGCAAATCCGCTATCCGGGAGAGGATTGAAATGATCGTCCAAAAGCCGAGGATGCTGCTGTCGACACTGCTTGCCGTAGTTTTCGTCTTGGTCATTGCAGCGGGTTTCACGTTTACCGGAGCTAAAGGCCGTGGTGGGACAATAAGCTATCCGAGCCCCCCGGAAGATGAGGAATGGAGAGCGACCTTTACTGGGTTTTCTTCTAGCAAAGACGGTTGGTTTGTTGGCTCTTCTGGAGTGGCCCTTGGCATGAGCAAAAACTATGTACACCTCACTCATAACGGCGGCAAGACCTGGAAAGAAACGGGCAACGTCAACGACCAATGGCCCCGTGTCCTGTCCTGTGCCGCGTTCTCTGATTCCCGCACAGGCTATTTGTGTTTCCGCTATGACATCGAAGATTTGGGCCCCGTTTACCAGACAACTGACGGGGGACAATCCTGGAACCGTCTCACGATACCCAAATTCGCCGCTCTCGCCGGGGGTGGCGTTGGAGAAGTGCGTTCGATGTCATTTGACGAAAATGGCCAAGGCAGACTTGAATTCTATTTCCGCCCCAAAGGGACTGATAACGGAGCGATCCAAAGGTTCGTAAGCGCCGATGGAGGACAGACTTGGCTACCAAACGGTGATTCGGAGAACCTGCCAAGCGGGGTAGCAAGGCTGTTCGCGGAGTCCTCGGGCGACATCAGAGACTACATGCCTGATTTGCTGTCCGGGAAAGCAGTCAGCGATTACAAGCTGCTGCCCTGCCTTGAACACTTTACGCATTCTACCTGGTTGGAACTGGAACGGACATACCGCGACTCTTCTCAAGCAGGCGGGCGATTTTGGTTCAACGAGCTTTGGACCGCTTTGCACGATGCGGCTATAAGCAAAGACAGAACGAAGCCTGATGATCAGCTATTGCGCGATTACTATATAGGCAAGGCTTACCTTGCATCTGACGGCGCCTATTCTGAAGGCTTGTCGGATATAGTGATGGCACAATGGAACAACGATAGCCCCCTTTACAGCGCCTGCCTGGATGAGTTCTTCTCCCCCGAGGAATCCGTACTCTTGCGTCAATGCATCACATTTTCCATGATGTATTGGAGTGATGACCCCTTTGGCCTGTATGGGCCCGACCTGCAAGGAGGTATATACCTTGGCTCATACCCCGTCGATTTCCCGTTCGGCTACAACATTTCCGAAAAGAGCCGGGAGACTTTCCGCGCCGAAAGCTTCGGGCAGGTCACGGTGGTGGAAAGCGACGGCCTACAGGTGACTTACTTGACCCCTGTAAGCGGCGTATACAATGTCATCACCCTTCGAGCCGCCAAAGAACTCTACCAGGCCTTAGGTGTCGCAATCGGCGACACGGAAGAATTCCTTTTAGCCCATTGGCCCAAAAGCCTTAAGAAGGTGGACCGGATTAGCTATGACGACGAAGCCTGGTTTGGCAAAGAATATGACCACGCGTACGCCTACACGCCGGAAAACAGCACAAAGAGCGTGGTCTGCATTATAAGGAATAACCTTGTATCCGGAATAGAAGTGGTAAACGGCCTAGACGGAGCCATGTACTAGCTTTGAAAGACCCCGGACTGATCCTGGTCCATCTCAGGTATCACAAGGGTGTGCACACCCCAGACCACGGTGAGCCAACCCGCTGTCTGATCGTAAGGCGTCGCTGCAAGAATTGGCGCTTGTTCCTGGCAATGACGAAAACCAATCAGTGGATTCTCCGTGGGATCCTCCGGCTCCGCATGTATAACAGATTGGGTTGTGGAGGAAGGTGGACCCGTGGATGACAGAATCGTTGAGCTGATCAAATCTGAAAACGGCGAGGGCTTAAGGCTTTTGCAGCAACGGTATTCCGTACTGATCCGTTATATCGTTTACGGCATTCTGCAGAGTGAGGCTGACGCCGAGGACTGTATCAGCGACATTCACATAAAGGTCTGGCATTCCATTGAAAGCTACTGCCCGGATAAGAGTAGGTTCGCCACATGGCTTACTGTCATATCGCGAAATGCCGCCCTCAACTACCTGAAACGAAAGACTGAGTGCGATAACCAACTGAAAGAGGATATGGCAGACACATTTTCTGTGGAAGAAGAAGTCATCCGTCGAGAACAAGTGGAGAATTTGAAGCGAGCATTATCCACGCTTTCGCCCGAAGAAAGGCACCTTTTCTACCGCAAGTATTACTACCTCCAACAGACTGCGCAAATTGCCGCCGAGTTAGGAGCGACAGAGCGTTCTGTCGAAGGAAGACTATACCGCCTGCGAAAAAAGTTGCAGAAGGAACTGGTAGGTGATTTCAGGTGAGCAGGAAGGCTTTGGATCTCGATCGACAGATTATTGACCAGCTCAATGGGGTAACCCCTCCCGAAGAGGAAATCCGCCGAATAAACCCTTGGAGCAAACCAATTGGCTTTGTCACCTGGGGCTTAATCCTGACGACATTGCAGCTAAACTTCCTATACCTGCAGTACCTGATGCCCACCATAGGTGTTATCTTGATCTTTCTCGGCTTTCGCAGCCTGAGAGACGAAAACAGGTATTTCAAGATGGTGTGGATACTGGCAATAGTGAAACTGTCTCTGCAACTAGCGAACCTCGTCCGGGTCTCCACGCCCCTAAATCTTGTGAATTATCCGAGGACCACTGTAGGCGCTGTAATGCTTGCTCTCCAAATATCTATGTTTCTGATTTTCCACACGGCTCTCAAAGAGGCTTACAAAAGATCGGGCAGACTGATGGAAAGCGCTCCATTACTTCGGGCGTCGGTGTGGGCGGTTGCGGCATTCTTTGTCGCTCTGTCGCCACTGTCTAGCAGTCCGTTGGCCTTTATCCCTTTGGCCATATGCTACATCCGCATTGTGCAATCGTTGTACCGCGTTGGAAGCCAGCTGGGCGACACCGGATATATCCTCTTAAATGCGCCGGTCCGAACCAATAACCGAGCATTCGGATTGGCGTATTTTCTTGTGGCGCTGGCAATCGTCATAACCTGCAGTGCCTTCTACAACCACCTCAAGGTAGAACCGCGAGAATATCATCCTCCGGAAACCACCGCAGCGAGGCAAGATCTACTTGGCATGGGGTTTCCAGCAGAAGCTTTGCAGCTTCTAGGCGATGAAGATGTGACAATGCTGAGTGGCGCCATAAACGTTGAGGCATTTAGTGAGTTAATGAAGGATATTGAGTCCACAACGGTGTACATTGAGATGCCTGAAAATGTGGTATTCGTCATGGAATCCTTCGCATGGAAAGAAGGACAGCCGGTCTGGCAGGACGGTATCCTGATTTCGGGAGAAACCAAGACCAAAGATAAACAGATTATTGGCAGTGGCCTGTTCTACAGCACTAAAGGTACGAAATACACCGCGAACTTCCCGCGCCTTGTCTGCGGCAAAATGGCACAAGACACTTTTTTTGGCCCAGAACGCGCCGTGTCCATAGCGGGCGCCCTGAGCTATCCGTTTGGCTCAAAAGACCAGAGCGGATACGTGCTTTACCGCTACACGGTCATGGCCGATAGCGACAAGTATGTTACTCAGTCACTTTTCAACTACATGCATCTTTCAAATCCATTGCGGATTCCGTACGCAAAGACAGAAGACCTGATTTTAAGCGGAACTTTCGTTTCTGCTGACGAGTTGCAGCAACACTACACAAGTTATGGATCCTTGGCACTAACAGGAAGGAGTAGGTGACTGCCCCTTTGCTGACGAGGTTAGCGGGCAAGAACCTGTGCACTTTTCGTGGCCAAGTGGGAGGTGCGTTAAGCTGAACCAGACGGCGTCACCTGGCGGAAACCCCGAACTTTGTCTCTCAACGCTTCAACCGCAGAGACGAGAGCAGTTCGATAGAGTATTCTCTGCCTGACTGCTTCTGAACAATGCGGAAAAATGCTATCACCACTTTATCGGGCGACACTCTCTCGGACTCGGGATCCTTGGGCAGACTGACGCTCAAGGCAGTGAGTTCCGCCGCCATTTTGGAATTCGGGATTAGGTGGCTTCCGTCGACCATTGATACAAGGCAGTATTTGCCGTCCACTTGGGCGACGATCGTAGGGCACACGAACACGTCATCCAGAGCGGGCGAGTCTGTGCCGTTAGTGTGGATATGCTCCATTTCAAGTCCTGTGCCGACTGCGTCTGACACCCTGCAATAGCCGACCAACTCCTCGTTTTTCGCGGAGGTCAGGACGATAAAGAGATTGTCTATGGGCGTGTAATCGTCCTTTGGAACGATGCAGAACTGCTCGTCATCCTCCGAGACAAGCTCCCTCCTCTTTATATTTCCAAGGCCAGAGCGATTCATGGACGGGTTCATAAGCGTCCATAGAATAATCTCATCGTCCCCGTCCAACGATATGCTGCCGACATAGATCATAGGGGCATCGGATGAATCACTGCTAACCAAAGAGAGTTCATCAGGCATTTCGCCGACGACGGAAAAGGGGCTCCGCTTTGCGTCCGGCCTGCAACCCAACACCAATACGGCGAACAGAGCAGATAGAGCGACCGTTATGAATGCCCTTTTCATGGTTGATCAACCCCCCTGCACAACGGCGCGAGAAGACAAAGGTTTCCGCCCTTCCCACAGTGTTCCTACACGATGCTAAGTGTCTACAACCACTGACTAAGATCGGTCCGAAGAGGTTCCAATCGTTGGATCAACCTTTGGCCCTGAACCCTACGTGCCACGGCTAGGGGGATAAGAGTCCCGCAATGTCCGAGAAGCCAAAGGAGGTGGCATACTTGGAGCGAATTCTCACCGTCGAGGAGATCCGAAGAATTGCCAGCGAAATCGCTGAGCGCCACGGTGTAAAGCGGATGCTCCTGATAGGTCGAAGTCACCCACCCATGGGACTAGGTGATGCGCTTTCCAGGATGGCAGTAGACACTTGCCTGCGGCCCCTGGCCTATTCCCCGCCGTCATCTGTACAGCCCTAGTGATCCACCCTTTCTTCGCCTTCGCCGGTCTGGACACCGAGATACCGCTTGAGAGCCTGCTGTAGGATCTTTGAGAAGTTGACTTTCCTTGTCTCCGCAAGGTCGTTGAGCCACTTTGGAATGGTAAGCGTCTTGTTCACAGATCTGTTAGCCATCTCGTCACGTACAGCGGGCATCCACACATCGATAAGAACTGGGATCTCACCGGGCGCAACCCGCAATTGCGAAATGGGACAGGGTTCCGGAATTGGATCGCCGTCATCCTCTAGGCCCCAAAGATGGAGCGCAAGGGCATCTTTAGCCATTGCGATAGCTTCCTCGGCGGTGTCTCCGCAAGTGAGGCAACCGGGACGATCGGGGAACTGCACACTCACGCCATCTGCGCCGAAGGAAAGGGTCGCCGGATACACATAGCTATCCTTCATGACTCAGCACCTCCCTACCACGTCAATCAAGCAGGAGCCCTTCCAGGGTAAGCCCTGCTTGACGCATGATGCTTTCCAAGGTTTTGTGCGGAATAGAATCCCGCGGGTGCGGAACCGTGACTTTACCTGATCTACTGGGGTGAACCAGCTGGATATGAGAACCGCGCTGGGCCTTAACCTCCCAACCTTCCTGCCGCAAACGCCTCAAGATCTGCCTGGATGAACAGTTCCTCGCTGCGGGCACCCCCAACACAGAATATTGTAGCACGGGTAATCCCACGTGCAAAGGTGAGTTGTACTTGATGATCTCAACCAGTGCAGACCAACACGTCGGACTCCAAACCTTTGTTTCCACCGCGACTGCTGCCTCTTCACCGCACAGCGTGTGAACCACATGCAAGGCTTCGTCAAGGGACACGGCGCACATGAACGCCTCTACGTCTCCTTCTTCCAGGACGTATAATCGCCTCAGGGCTGACCTGCCGCACCATAACAGAGGCCATATTGCGGATCATGTCTTCCGTGACTCTTGACATCAGCCGACCTCCTCTACCGTTGTGCAACGGATATGGCATCCATTATGGGCAGGAAAAGGGCCACCAGCACCAGTCGCCTAGACCATCAATGATCCCGTTGATCTTCCCCTCGAGTGTCGCTCCCAACGAAGTACGCGGCAGTCACTTAGGCACGCGACCGAATCATTCGTGGATCTTCCGACGCTCAAGGCGACCGCTCCTGTCCCACCCGAGCCAATTCGAGAACCGGCAAGAATCCCCAGTAGTACGAAATCGAGTAGCGCCATTGTGCTCCTCACCTGCTCGCGGTCGGTTCGCAGGGCCGACGAGACGAGGTCATGTAGATGCGGATGGGTTGCAGCCAGGTCCTTCATCACCTTTTTAGAGCTCGGATACCAAGCCCGGCGTTCAGCATAGAAGATGTCGACGGCCCGGGATACCGCCTCATAACAGAACAAGGCCATATTCCCGGAAGCGCAAATGAACCGGGTGAGTTCCTGGCGCTTGCCTGTGAGCCCACGCTGATACCGTTCCGAGCATTCGGTGGTTAGCTTCCCCCGACCGCTGGATATCACCCTTTGGTCGAACTCCTTGAGCCTCTTGAGTTGCCGGTCGTGGTCAACGACTATCCAGCTATCGGCGAACGGCGGCCTAATTCGCCAAACAACTTTGGCCCTCTCGGCGAAGTCGATAGCAGCCTTAGTGTGCTTGTGGATGAGACGACTCTCTCGCCCGTCTGTTTGACGCGGATGGCCGTTGACGTACCCTCTCGTTGCTCCCCACAAAGTAGTTCGCGGACTGGGGCCGCCTTGCCTTCCTTGATCTTCACTCCATTCTGAATTGTACCACCCGACGGAGGAGTGGGCTGAGATACCCACGAATATGACTGCCGTGGGGTCGGGAAGGTCCTGCAACTGAAGGAGGCACATAATGGTGCTACTTTCCGCCACGTTTAACGATGCGGCGGTGAACCTGACCTTGGAAGTCTTACAATCCCCAGGTCAACCACCATACCCGTGCTGATGACGGCAATGGGCAGAAACAAGACCACCAGGGCAAGAACACCCCCCTTCTGGTCCAGCCCCCGCCGCCATAACAGGTGGATCCTACCTCGGGACTAACTCACTTCTAGTCACCGCCTTTGCCGTAAGCCCTATGGTGTACCCCATAATGGAGCCAATCACCGGGCTTTTGACCTGGTACGAATACCCGAGGTCCACAGTGATGGTTGTCCCGTATATGGCCTGGCCGGGTGAGATGTTGGCTGTAACCAAAGACATGTCCATTCCCGCTGACGCGAGCAACTCGTTGAGCCTAGCAAGCGCGTTGGCTGTCCTGCCGCCTTCAACAGCGCACACTCTTGCCACTTCTCTGGCTGTTGAGGTAAGGACCATTTTATCGTTGAGCAAAAGCCCCGTTTCAAGGATGGAAAAGAGAACAGTCATCAAGAGGAAAACGACAAGACAGCGTCCGTTCCAGCGCCAGTCACCTTACCACCTGTAGTGACACTCGCATAGCCACCAGTCTGCCGGCTGAAATGCTGAGCGATTTCGTAGTCTCGAAAACGTCACTCCCTTGCCGCCGATGACACAGGACGCTACGTCTGTTCGCAATACGACTTGCATGGTGCTTTTTTGCGCCGAATTTTGGGTAGGCAACAAAGGCTTGCCACTTACCCCGGCGTGAACAGCGGGACTTGTGGCGCGCCGGCCTCGAACGAGCGCGGACTGCAAGCGAGACCAGGGTCTGGTTGGTCCAGCCCAATGCCGTAGTACGAGTTCACTACGGCGCACCCGCCCCGGCATAGGTCCCGGACGCCGCATCTGGTGCATTTCCCGGAAAGGCCAGAACTGCGGTTGCGAAAGCCCGCCCAAGCAGACCTTTCATGCCACAGAGCAGGCAGATCCTCCACCCGGCCAACGGTGAAGTCCAAATGGCTGCAGGGATGAACCAGGCCTTCGGGGTCCACGGTAGCTAGGAGGTCCCCCGCAATACAACCGTAAGCTCCGTAAGCCTCCAGCCGCTGGCGTGAAACCGCCGACGTCAATACCAGAGGCGCCAAAGCGCAATCTAGGTGAAAAGGGAGGTTGTAGGATTCAGATAGCCGCAGAAGACGCGGTATTAGGGCGGTTTGGGTCTCGGCGCATAGGCGCATTTTGTCGTACTCATCCTTTCCCCGGCCGGAAGGCTTCCCCCTGAGTAGCATCAAGCTGTCGGCTCCCGCCTTCGAGGCCTCGGAAAACGCGCGGGTGAGTTGAGGGGTGCTCTCCTCCGTCAGGATGAGGTTGCAGCCGCACGTAATGCCACCATCGACAAGAGTCCTGACGGCTTTGAGCGACTCGGCCAGCGGCATCGCCGAGTCTCTGGGGCCGCCAAGCAAATCTATGCTGACGTTCACGCGCGAAAACAAACCCTTCGCCTGCTTCGCCCACCTGGGAGTAACGTAATAGCCGTTCGTCGTAAGCGACGGCAACAACCCGCGCTCGCGGGCGGCGCGGCCGATACGAAGCAAGTCTGGGTGGATGAGAGGTTCACCGCCACCGAGAGCGACGTGGAAAGCACCTGCGCGGGCAGCGGCATCGAGGGACCCAGTAACGGCCTTTAGCGGCACGTCCCGTCCTCCCCGTTCCGCCGATGTGTAGCAGCAGGGACACCTGAGGTTGCAGCGAGTGGTGATCGCGATCTCTACCTCGACAGGTCCTGATAGGTAGCCGGGATCGATTCCCGCCCATACCGCATCGCCGTCAAATCCTCTGGCGCGCAAGTAATCCCTATCCACCCACAACAACGTCGCGGGTTCGTCAATGGCTATGATGCCGCCGAAGTGTTCGAAGCGTATTCTCTGGACTCTCACGGCAGGAAGTCCACGGTCTTGGACGCATCAGCGCCGCCGTCAGACATATCAAGACTGTCCTTTGACACGTCAGGACGGTCCCAAGATGCATCAGGCCCTATCTTCGACACTTTGAGACCAACGGTTCTCGACAACCTTGCGAGCGACAACATCATCATGGCCCAAGGTACACCGAACCCCCAGACCGGGAAGAACATGCCAACGGGGTTGTAGCTAGTTCTGGAGATAGGCGGGGCAGGGAACACCAGGACGAGTCCAACGACTATGTAGGCTATAGCTACTACAATCAGGTCTTTGGCTCTGCGAACCAACCTCGCCGCTCTGGCTGCTCCCGCAGCGAGCACAAGGGCAAGCGGCGTCGCGTAAGCATACAGCAAAATGGCGCCCCATATGTCATAGGTCACCCCGCTCGGTTCAATCACCAGCACCGTGAAAACGCCAAGGACAAAACCCCAGAGACAGGGCTTTGGAGAGCGCTTGGCCAAAAGGACCACGGCTGGATTGACTGCGGCGCGGTAAGCCAAGAAAGCGATGGGAAGCGTCGCGGCAGTGCCTAGTAGTACCCAACCCCATATCGGAGCCGCAATCAAGATCATAGTCGACAAGAGCACGGCCCATATCGCGGCAAGGCCCGCCCACGCCAAGGTCCATACAGTCACCGCGAGAGCGCGGTCCGCGCGTGACGGCTCGGCCCGAGTGTCGCGATAGGAAACCAACGCATCATCGAGGCCGGAGACTACCGCATTGGCCATTATTGAAGACAGCGAAGAATAGGGAATGAAGAACATGGACCCAAAGAGGATCCCGTGGCCGCTTGAGTTTGGGTTCACGCTCAACCTCATTTTGAAGATTCGCCCGCGCGAGTCTTTGCCAGTTACAGACTCAGTCGTGCAATTCGCGTCTCGACTGGAGCGCTCGGGCCCCTTGCCATCTGATTTGGCTCCTATCTCCATTGGGATGCCCTCCTTACATTGACCGGATTCGTCCGGCGTCAGGTGCTCCGTTTCGTTCAGGACTTCGCCGCTTTCGTGACGCAGACCTTTCGACGGAGGACAGCAAGGTGCAAGGGTTGACGCCCTTGGCAATCATCGACATTGATGAGCGGTTCTTTCTTGTGGAAAAGAGTTGACAACGCTAACCTGTGGTAGTTTGCTCAGTCCCGAGTGACTGACTTGTTGTCAAACGCATGAGAGGTCTCATGCAGATTGTGCAGCAAATGGGCGACACCGTCACGATCGATGGTGGGGTCAAGTCTCTGTTTCTAAAGTGGGTTGACACGACCACAGGTCGAAATCGGGGTTGAGTTCCTCAACATAGATATATACTATGTATATATCACGCCCGAAAAGTGGTGGCATCTTTGTACAACACTACTGTCCAAAAGTGGGGTAATAGCCACGGCATCCGCATCCCGAAGGCCCTTCTGGAAGCTTTCGGGCTTGCAGGAAAACGATCGCGTTGAGCTCGTGCAAAAAGACGGGGCTATTACGTTCAGAAAGATTGCGGGTAGAAAACACAGAACACTTGAGGACCGCCTCACCGCCTTTTTCGGCAAGCCGGTTAACGAGTTGGGTCGCATAGACACGCTTGAATATGACTGGGGCAAACCTAAGGGGCGTGAAGCATGGTGACCGTCTTTGAACAAGGTGATGTGGTCTATTTAGATTTCGATCCCCAGTCTGGCCACGAACAGAAGGGTCGCCGCCCCGCGTTGGTAGTAAGCAATAACCTATTCAACAGAGTCAGCAGCCTGACAATGGTCTGCCCTATCACCCACACTGACAGATCTCACCCTTTTCACGTACGCCTTGAGGGCATGACAAAGGTTGACGGTGTGATCATGTGCGATCAAACCCGTACGCTCGACCTGACAAGCAGGAATGCCACATTTGTCGAACGAGCACCCTCAAAGATTACTGCGGAAGTCGTTGACATAATCATTGGGTTTGTTGAGATCACCTAGGGCCCACGGTCTTGACTCGCGTCAAAGCGGATGGTACCGACCGTTGAGCTGAACTAGGCTTTCATCGACAACGCGGATGAGTACGCACTTCGGCCTGCTGTCCTTGTGAACGGCGATAGGCAACTCACCCTCCGATTATACGGAAAGAGGCTGTCGTGGGTATACAGAATGCTTGCCGAGTTGTTCTCCTCACTTTGTTTTTGACCGGTGAGCGTGTAGGAGATCCCCACGTACGCGTCTCCAAACCCGTTAGGTGTCTCGAAGGCGGCGCCGCCGCTCGGAGGGCCATTCAGACTACGGGAGTGAACGCAGGCTGCTACATCCTCTATTCCAACAAGTAGACTGCGTTCTCGAACCTCAGAGTACCTGTCTCCATGCGAACGCTCTGTCTGAGAGGGAGTTCCGGACCAGGCGGAAGCCATAGGCGTAAGGGGATACCCCCGGTGCTTCGCTTCACCATCGGAACAGCATCGAGAGGCAAGCGGCATCCATCTAATGTCCTGGAATGTGATGCCGCTCTTCTTTGTAAGGTCGTCTAACCTGCCAGGGACTTTGCCGTAGAAGTCAAGAAGACTAATCACTAGCCTCACACTGGAACCTTCAAGAGCCTGGTGCTTACGCTCCTCCAGAATGGCGCGGAGCTACCGGCATTGCCTGTCCATAAAATTAGAGCTTACCTCCGCCAAGAGAGGACTCCGGGCGCTTGTGGTGGAAAGGGATGAGGGCAAGTGGATTGTTGTCCTACGTTCCGGGGGCTATACGATGGTTGTGATACAAGCTGTTACCCAAAAGATTGAGGAGGTATACCATGATAATTTGTGCGAAAACGATTGTAACGGGAGACTCCGCAACTGTCATTAAAGAAGGGGCAGTGTTGTTTGAAGACGGCATAATAAAAGAAGTTGGGCCAGCGGAGGAGCTGAAACGCAAATATCCCGGCGAGACAGTAAAAGATTACGGCGACGCGACCATACTACCCGGGCTTGTGGACATGCACGTACATATGGGCAGCGGGCACAATGGCCCCGACAGACAGACAGCCGGCGAATACTTCGTAGCTTACGGGACGCTGGACTATGCGCAAAGGGCCATAAAGACCGGGGTTACCACCATGCGGGACGTAATGTCTCCTGACGGTGTGTGCCGCGACTACAACATGGCAGTAAGCAGGGGTTTTCTCAAACATGTTCCACGTCTGCATTTTTGCAACATGGCCTTATGCGCCACTGGAGGACATGCCTGGGGCGCCCATGGCTCCAGTATTGAGGTTGACGGCGAATTGGAAATAAGGAAAGCTGTGCGCACTCAAATCCGCGAAGGGGCCGATTGGATCAAGGTCATGGCCTCACACAGATCCGATGTCTCAGAGTTCACTCAGGCTGAGATGGATGCTGCCGTGGACGAGACGCGGAGGCACAACCGCAAGATAGCCGTACACACTAGCCGCCACCCTTCGTTACAGATTTGCATCAACGCCGGGGTGGACACTATTGAGCACGGCACAGATCTGACTTACGAGCAGGTTTTGCAGATGAAGGAAAAGGGTATAACTTGGTGTCCCACTTTACTGGTGCATAAGACCACGGGCGACAGTCTGGGAGCCATAGTAAAGGAACACGGCTACGAGTCCCTCACCCCTAGGCAAAAAGAAACTTACGACATTTATAGTCCCGCCAACGTTTACTATCGGGCAAATTTCAAGAAGTTCGCCCAAACCGGAGTTTTAGTGGTCTCAGGAACCGACATGATGATCCCGGGAGCAAGCGCGACGCCGGTGGCGCAAGAACTTGCGGTAATGGTCGAATATGGTATGAGCCCGGTTTGGGCTATCGGTGCCGGTACCAAGAATTGCGCGCAAGCCCTCGGCATGGAAGGCAAGATAGGCGAACTTGTTCCCGGAGCATTTGCCGATATTACAGTGGTTTCGGGAGACGCCTCGCTCGATATTGCATCTCTCGAAAATGTGAAAGAAGTGTTCCTGGGCGGCGAAACAGCCTACTCTGCTTAAGATTAACAGCGGCGCCAACTAACTAAGAACTAAGGCCATGGGCTCTGTCCCCTGTTTCACCCCAGAGAGTGGAATAGTTGAGGGACCGGGCCCGGGCTTTCCACCAAACCCGTCATTATGTAAAAAAGCAGTTTTCCGCCGGCGGCGACACAGGATCGATGACGTTGAGCCTCGCTTCCCGGAGCATCTTGTTCAACTTCCGGTCGGACGATACCACCGAAACCCCGCTTCCAAGTGAGACAGCCGTCGATATCTGCAGAGCATCCACGGGTGTCGCATAGACATGGGACAATAAGTGAAGCGCTCCGTCCAGAACTTCCGGAACAACCCCCACCACCGCTAAGCGGCCCCGCGCAAGGTCCAAGGAAAACGACGCCCAGGTGTCGTGAAATTGCGAGCGGTTTATCGCCCTATCTACAGACAAGAGCCTTTGTAGATTGGAGGCAAGCTCTATCCTAGTGAGCGAAGAGATGATGATGGAGTTCTCTTGTTCAAACAGGCGATCCATGAAATCCGAACCTTCCTGGGGAACGTAGCGCTTGAACAGAGCGCTAGTATCGACGAAATACTTCATCTGGTTCACGGTTGCTCCCTGCCTTCCCTCTCCCCACGAACTCTATCCGCCATAGTGAAAGGCAGGTTAGGCATCCGTTTGCGCACGCTGGTATGGTTCAAATCGGGATGCGGAATATCCGGGTCAATTCCCATTTGGTACAACTGGCGCCGCGCGCTAAGTTTTGCCCTTTCGCTTTCGGGAATGTCATCACTCAGCTTTAACATAGCTTTTGGAGGGTCTTTCGCTTACTTGACAAGTGACTCCGAGTAGCGGATCGGGCTGCTCCCTTTGGTGTGTCCAATGCCAGTACTGATAGGAAGCCCCCCGCAGCAACTGAGAGCGAGGTTGGTTTTCTTGCTATGGACCACAAACTCTCAACCAAGCTGACAACCTGCCTGATCATTCACGCACGGAACCATCGATCAACAGCTCGATCCGCTCCCAATAACGCTTCTTGCATGTTCGCCGCGTCGCCCGCTGGGAATCATTCTGTCACCTCGGCCTTCACCATGTGAAGAATGCTTCTGTACTCTCCTAACGCCTCAAGATTGCTGCCCCAGTAGGTCGAGAAGACTGCTTCCAGGAGCCGCGCTGTTTCACTAGCACCGTATGCTGCTGCTTTGCCCAGAAGATAGCGACCGAACGAATATAGGCCCTGAACTGTGCCGAAATCCCAATCCATAGCAGAATCTCTCCTAATGTTTGAGCGTGCTAATGAAGGTAAAGTGAACTCCGCCTCGAGAGACTACCACTTCCACTGCTCCACCGAGACCATCAATACCTGCAGGAGAGAACCGTGTAACAAGCGGCGCCCCGGTCGTGACTCCCCCCAAGACGTAGTCAGGAGGGTGACCCAAGTACGCGCCCTGCCTTGCAGCGAAACCAGGATCGCCGCATACCCGCCGATGGTGAGGAGGCTGGCACCAGTCGCAGCCCCTGCTATCAGTCCATCTCCTACAGAAGTCCAGTCTACCGACCCAGTCTCCCTGTAGATTCTGTAACCCGCAATGATGCCACCTACCGCGGCACCGACACCAGCAAACACGGCAATGAGCGGAACCCCGAAGTGCCCCGTCGGATCCACAATGACCACGGGGTTCGCTTTGACGTAAGTGTACAGGTTCAGGCTGAGGGGATCTCCTGGACTTGAGTAGTCCCATTCGTCCTGCTGTATGAACCTACCAATCACCGAGTCATAGTACCTCGCCCTCAGGTAGTACCTCCCGTTCTCCTTGTCGAAGTACTCCCCGCAGTATCGGAAGGGGTTTGGATCCTGGGCGTCAGGGTTCTTCTCGTTGCCAAAAGCGTCGTAGTCGTAGGTCTTTGCGACAGTCCCAGAGGCGTCTGCAAGCTGCACCACGTCTCCATGACCGTTGTAGAGGTAGTATCTTGTGGTACTGCCGAACGTCGAGGCCACAAGATTGATGGCTCGGATGTACTTCGCCGCAGGGACGCCCTCCAGCGTCTCCATCACTACATTGCCGCCATCGAGAATGAACCCGTTGGTGACATCATTGACAGTCTTTGACACCCGCAAGCCCGAAGCAGCGTAGGCATACGAAGCTTCGGTTCCGTCAGTTGAGATCTGAAGCAGCTGATTGAAGCCATTGTACCGGCTTATCTCCCCGTCCACGACACCGAGGGTGAGGCCGATCTCTTCATCCCCTGAACCGGACGACAGGCTCTCCCTTGCTTTAGCAATTTGGTTACCGTTAGGGTCGTAGAAGTACGTAGTGCTATCGGTTGAATCCGGGGACGCCTTTGTCTCCGTGAGAAGCCTGTTGTTCAGGTCATAAGTGTACGAGGCCTCGTATTCCTCTTCACCTTTGGCCTTAAGCGTCACGCGGTTGTTGTACCCGTCATACTCATACTCGTACGACTGCGAGAGGACACCTGAGATTGTCACCGTCTCGCCTGTAAGCCTTCCAAGCCCGTCGTACTCGTAGGTTGTAACCTTTCCTCCCGGCTCGGTCTTCTCGACCTGGTTACCGTCAAGGGTGTAGGAGTACTCCTCGCGGATGTCGTTGTCATGCTCAACGTAACTGCGGTTGCCGTTTGTGTCGTAGCCGTACTCAGCAATGACGCTTCCCTCGGTCATCCCCACCATGCGGTTCATTTCATCGTAGGTGTAGGTAGTGTTGAAGTACTGGGTTCCCCCGATTGAAAGCGTGAAGGACGTGCGGCTGTCCGCCAGGTTGTACTCGTAGGTCTTTACCGCTGTGCCGGAGGTCTCGGTGGCAAGCCGGCCCAGCGCGTCGTACAAGATACTGGCCGCATCGTTCTCCTCACTTTGTTTTTGACCGGTGAGCGTGTAGGAGATCCCCACGTACGCGTCTCAAAGCCCGTCAGGCGTCTCGACTTCCGAGTGCAGGAGCCTCCCCAGCCCATCGTAGGAGTAGGTAGTGACATTCCCGTTACGGTCGGTCTTTTCGAGCATACTCCCGTTGGTGTCGTAGGCATGTGTTTCCTCCTGACCAAGGGGGTCGATGCGGCTGATGAGTCTTCCGCGGATATCGTAATCGTGAACTGTCACGGCCTGGCCTACGGTCATAGTCAGAAGGTTCCCAGCCGCGTCGTAGGTGTGAGTCGTGGTCTCGCTTACACCTGTTTCGGGGTATGCCGTGACGGAGGTGAGCCTGTTCCGGGAGTTGTAGGAGTATTCGGTTGTGCGGTACTCCGCGGCTTGCCCCGCCCTATTGGACGCATGCTTCTCCCCTGTAAGGTTTCCGTTCTGGTCGTAACGATAGATGGACTCGCCATAGTACACCGTGCCGGCTGTTTCCTCGAACGGGACTATCTCGCGTATTCTCCTCCCCAAAGCGTCGTACTCGAAGGTGGTGTAGTAAGGGGTAGTCAGCTCGTTGGCCGCGTAATCGGCCTGAGATACAAGCTCACCTAGAGCGTTGTACTGGAAGGTAGCGTAGCCCCCGAAAGCGTTGTACTGCTTCACTACCCTACCCGCGTAGTCATACTCCCACTTCGAGGTGTACGGCAGCGCGGGATAGGCCTGTTGTGTGTAGGTCGTCTTCTCCTATGTCTTGTTCCCGAGGTAGTCGTAGGCAAAGGTGTCGCAGTACTCAGTGCCGCCAAACACCCGCCCCTGCTTCGCGAGGTTGCCCGACCTATCCGCATAGGAGGTCATCACTACGTTAGGGGCAGTTGCGTCGCCGAGCACGGTCTCTGTGACCTTTGCAGCCCGCAGTCTACGCCAGCCCCGTTGTCAAGGACCAGTAGGGCGGGTCTTCCCACTCCTCCAGCACGTACCCACAGTTTATGGAACCGATCACCGGGCTTTTCACCCGGTACAAGTACTCAAGATCCACTGTGATGGTAGTCCCGTATATGGCTTAGCCAGGTGAGATGTTGGCTGTGACCGAAGACATATCCATTCCTGCTGAAGTCAGCAGTTCGTGGAGTCTCGCGAGCGCGTTAGCTGTTCTGCCGCCTTCAACGGAACACATTCTGGCCACCTCTCTTGCGGTTGAAGTAAGGACCATCTTGTCGTTGAGCAGGAGTCTCGTCTCCAGGATGGAAAATAGGATGGTCACCAAGAGGAAAACGACAAGACTGAACTCGGCGATAGCCTGTCAGGAGAAAATGACCCGGCAGAAGCAACCGAAAGCATCGTAGTCGCATATCGTTGCGACTGTCCCTTGGGAACCCGCGAGCTGCACAACATCGCCGTGCCCGCCGTAGAGGCAGTACTCGGTGGAGCCGCCGGTTGTTGAAGCCACAAGGTTATGGGCCCGATGGAACACCTCTACTTCCGAAACTACGTGCAACACTTGGGGAACTTGGTATCGGGGATGAGAGGCTGGAACTTGTGATCAAACGAGCCACAGGTGCCACGAACGGAGAGGGCAGGAACTTGAGGTGGTTCCACAGACTCCATTGGCAGGATGCGCAGGAGATTTACACTGGGGATTCTATCGTGGCCAGCGACAATCAATATCCCGACTAACCCGATAGATCTAGAAATAGAAAAATCTGCAACTGAGGCATTTCGGTTGATCATGGACGAAACGATCAGCATGGGTATTAGGTATCCTTAGATTCTGCCGATGGTGGTTCTCAAAAACTCCGGACTCATATCAGTTGACGGAGATCATATAATGAGGTAAGGAATGTAAAGAAAGTAGAGGCTAATTCGTTTTTCACCAGGAGGTAATCGCGGTGCTAAATGTTGCGAGAATATCTGTCAAGGGTCAGGTGACGATCCCCGTGGAAATCCGCAGAAAATTGGGGCTGAAAGACGGGGATAAAGTTGTTTTCATGGAAAAAGGCGGCGATATTGTTTTGTTGAACTCTAACCGTTTTGCGTTCGAGGAGTTTCAGCGCGATATGGCGGGCGAGGCAGAAAAATCCGGGCTTTACTCCGAGCAGGATGTAGCGGACTTGGTGAAGGAAGTGAGAGGGAAAATATGGGGGGCGCGGCATGAGGGTAATGCTTGATACAAATATACTCATCTCTGCCGGGTTGTTCGCGGGAAAACATACATCGTCCCTCACGCTTCGGATTGCCGATGAACACAGTTTTGTCCTATCAAGCCGTATCATCGACGAACTGCGGGCGGTTATGGAGATTAAATTCCCAGACAAGAAACCCGTTTTGGAGCGTTTCCTAAGGCGGTTAAGCTATGAGATGGCTTACACGCCGACAGAAATTGACCCGGACATCTACCCAAAGATCCGCGACAAGAAAGACTATCCGATATTGGCCTCGGCCATCATCGCGGACGTGGATGTTTTCATAACTGGAGATAAGGATTTTGGCGGTATTGACTCGGAACGCCCGGGGATTGGCCCCCCCCACCAGTTGGCTGAACCCAGTGAATACGAGAGTGAACCCGGGCCAACTCGCGTCAATGTGATTGCACGTGGGCTTGACCGCTTCTACCTACATCTCGTTGACTACTTGCTCCACGGCGTTGATCCGCGCGTGTTATCCTTAACCACTGAGCCAGAACCTTTTTCACCAGCAGCACGCTCCTCCCGCTGGATCGATGCTAGCCTACCGCGCCAACCAAGCGGGATCAATGTAAGGTAGGCAGACCTGCGGAGCCCTCGACAAGAGCGCATCCTCCCGTTTCATCTCGCGCCCAGGACTCTGCCCGCCCCACGCCAATCCATCACCATAGTCAACATTCACCCACGGAACCATCGATCAACAGCTTGGTCCGCCCCCAATAAAGCTTCCCCCATGCTCGCCACATCGTCCGCGGGGAATCTTTCCATCACCTCGGTTTCACCGTGTGAAGAATGCCCCTATACTCTCCTAACGCCTCAAGATTGCTACCCCAGTAGGTACAGAAGAATGTGCCCAGAAGAATCGCAGTCTGACTTGCGCCGTACGTTGGTGCCCTCTCTAGAAGGTGGCGGCCGAACGAATACAGGCCTCGAATTGTGTTGAAATCCCAATCCATTGCAAAATCTCTCCTAATGCTTGAGTGTGCTTATAGCGGTGGATGGATTCCGCCTCGAAAGACTACTACTTCCATTGCGCCGCCTGGACCATCAATACCTGGAAGAAGAAACCGTGTGACAAGCGGAGCCCAGTCGTGATCCCCCCACGATATGATCAGGAAGAATGTAGTATGTAGGCTGGTGTTCCAGCGATTTTGGGATACCGGGTTGCCCAAGAACTGGAACCTGAGTGCCTGTTTCGGGCATCGCATGCGGATTTCCTACCTGAAGGCAGAAGAATCGTTCGACCTAAGTTGACACGGACTTCGGAATTGAAAGCCGAATGACATGGCCGGGTTGACGGCGGTACGCAGTGAATGCAGTGCGTAGTACGGTGGCCAAGTCAATGGGTGTGTCTCAATAATCTCCCCGGCTTCGAAACAATGACTTGACAGGCGAAAAGGATTGTAGGCAGGTAATACCTTTCCCGCTTCTTACAGAGGACGACTTGCCGCTTGAAGTCCCGCCATCACACAACGGAAGGTAACCACTACACTGCAATCAAGCCCCAACCGTCGGACGTGGCGGGTCGCCACTGGGGTCAATCTTGGCACCATTGGCAAGTTCCAAGGCGACTAAGAGTGAGCCAAAGAACGTGTGCCAAAGTGTCTGTCCCCTTGGTTAAACGGGCAGCCAGAGCACTGTGACCAAGCCTTCTTGCTCTAGCGGTGCGAGTCCGCGGTCGCACGTGACCAGCGTTGCCTGCTTTTCTTGGGCCAGTCCTACGCAGAAACACTGGGTGAAAGATAAATCCCTGTCCGCCGTTCTGAGCCCCGCCGAGTGCTTCACCCTTTTCCAGGTCGCGTCCACGATTTTCAGTTTCTTCGTTTCAAGAACCTTTGCTTCCACAGCATTTGCCACGTCTTCGCCGTACGAAGCTCGGACAATGCGGAGGGCCTCGCCAAGGCTAACGGCACTTATGAACTCCTGGGCACCAGGCTCCGCCAAGATGGATCCCATAGTCTGAGCGCCCGCTTCACCGCGAAGGAACGCAAGAAGGGCAGAACTGTCGAGCACATACTTGTTATACAATGTCATCGTCGCCTGCCTTGGTTTCATCACCTTTCGGCCTGAAACAGAATGACTCGCCCACACTAGTCCCGTGCTTCAATGCGCCTTTCAGTTCGAGCAAGGGATGTCTCGGTAACGGCTCCAACAAGAGCTTGCCCGCAACATCCTTGGCCAAGAACCTATCCCCTTTTGAAAGGCCGTATTTCGTCCGAATCTGGCTTGGAATCACCAATTGCCCTCTTTCGGACAGATTCACCACACCTACCGGAACCACATCGCGATTCACGCACACAAGCGTAGTACCATCTTGGGTGTAGCAAAGCACTAGGCCCGCGCTTTGCTCGCCTTTGGGGTAATTCAGAATCATTGCTGGCTTGAAGCCTCCCTGCTATAGTTTTGTATGGTTGTACCCACAATCCCAGTTGTGTATGAACTGGTGTTGTCGCGCGTAATCTCACCACTTTGTTCGTTCAACGACCGCAGCCTCTGAAAGCCACGTCATGGCGATGCCCTGAGACAACCCGGGCAGCCACTTCAAAAAGTAAGTGTTGGGACTAAATCTAGCTTCCACGGTGACACAAGGTTCAGTCCTTAAAGGGGGATTGGATGCGGAAGCCCATACATCTATGTGGGAAAACAGACCCCCGCTGCCTTCCAGGTTATTCAGGGCCACCTGCACCGCGGCTGCCTCGCTTTGCTGTTGGTCTACTAGCACGATGCCTGCAGCTAGGCTGTCCCAATCAAGATTCTGAACCCCCGCCAAGGCGCCCAGATCGCAGGCAGCCTGAACGGCCTTTCTGGCACAGAACATGATCCCAAGGTCAACCACCATGCCCGTGCTGATGACGGCAATGGGCAGGAACAAGACCACCAGGGCAAGAACGCCGCCCTTCTGGCCCAGCCCTTGCCGCCGCAAACGATGGATTCTACCTAGGAACGAACTCACTTCTAGTCACCGCCTTTGCCGCAAGTTCTATGGTGTGTCCAATTATGGAACCGATCACCGGGCTTTTCACCCGGTACAAGTACTCGAGATCCACTGTGATGGTGGTCCCGTATATGGCCTGGCCAGGTGAAATGTTGGCTGTAACCAAGGACATGTCCATTCCCGCTGATGAAAGCAGTTCGTTGAGTCTCGCGAGCGCGTTGGCTGTCCTGCCGCCTTCAACGGAACACACTCTGGCCACCTCTCTTGCGGTTGAAGTAAGGACCATTTTGTCGTTGAGCAAGAGTCCCGTTTCCAGGATGGAAAAGAGGATGGTCACCAAAAGGAAAACGACCAGACTGAATTCTGCGACGGCCTGTCCCCTATCATCGGATAAGAGTTCCTGCCGCACATTTGGTACCTTCACCGACAAATCACCTGGCCCTTCGTGAACTGGGGCAACCGGCAGGCCCGTGGGAATTGTTCTAGGAACTCCCCGATGGGGCCCGCCGGGTGCGTAGCGACAATAGAATCAAGGCCTACTGCCCAGTAGACGTTAGCGTGTCAGCAATACTGCCGAGTTTCTGCCCAATAGCATCTCCTAAACTAGTTAGTGCCCCAATCACCGCCACCGTCACTAGCGCCAGCACAAGCGCATACTCCGACACCGTGGCCCCCTGTTCGCCGCTGAGCACTGACTTGACCCTTCCAACCACACGGTCTTTCCACAGACGAACCCTGACGTACGTCTTCAACATGTTTTCACCTCCTTTACCAGCGACTTCTAAGAAAGCTCAGGATGTGAGGCATAATGGATACGATCAAGACAGGCGGCAGCAAGAATACAACCGTAACCACCGAAAGCTTCACAGGAAGCGAGTTGAACCTTTCCTGATCCTCCTGGTGGATGGCATCCTGAGCTTCTTCAGCGAGGCTCTTGAGAACCATAGATACAGGAGTCCCGAGTATTTCTGCTTGCATGAGCATGGATGAAAGGCGTTTGGCCTGGGTTACGCCGCCTCTCTCCATAGCCGAAAGCGCCTTACCGAGGGATTGTCCACCTTCCAGTCTGCGATTAACCTTCTCCATTTGATCCCTAAGAGACCCTGTGGTCCGCCTTGAAGCCATCTGGAAGGACTGCCGGAGATCGAGCCCCGCCTGCGCTACAGACGCCATCCCTTCCAGCATAGAAGGCCATTGCGTTCTCACGCTTTCCCGCCGTTTGCCAAGGCGTCCTTTCTCCGCAAGCATTGCCCCGTAGGATAGAACTGCCCACGCAAAGACAACGAACATCACCGGCCCAACCAGAAAGCGACGGAGGCAGTAGCAGACTGCCAAGCATGCTGACGAAGCCGCCAGATTCCCCCGCGACCGAAAGGCTTCAACTAGGTTCAGGCTCTTAGGAGACCCTGGGTCTTTGGCCACGAGCCTTCCCTCTCTGCCGGCTAGAAGGCCGTATCCCGCAAAGGCTGCCGAAGATCCGAACAATATCCCCAGGATCAAGGCGTTGTGTGATGTGTTAGGCAATGGCCCATTCCCCCCCAAACGCCGCATAGTCTGACCACACCCACTGAATTACCGCTGCCTACCGCTCATTACCGCAAAGCCGTGGGAGTAGCCGTGTTTATGAACCACCAGACGACCGTCACCCCGATGACCCACAGGACAAACGCAGCCAAAAGAAGCGCCCGCCCGGTGGGATCTTTCAGCAACATGCCTTTGGCGCCGGAATCGAAGCGCGCCGTGTAGAAACCTATGGCCCAGGGCATCACCGTCAGGATAATGGCCGTCAACCTAGACTCAGCCATCATCGCCTTGGCTTCCCGCTTTTTCATGCGCCTGCGGCGGAGCGCGTCAGAGGCGTGACACAGAAGAGTAGGCAGGTCCCCTCCGCCCATCGCGCCTAACTGAAACACGCCTGCGAAATACTCCATGTGGGAGTCACCCTGGGCAGCAGAGACTAAGGAGTCCAGTATAGGGGAACCCGCTTCATATGCGGCGAAGGCTTTCTTGAGAAGGTCATAGGGTCCAGAATCCCCTTCCCAAGACACGGACTTAAGTCCTTGTGCAACCGTTTCACCTGCGCGGACGTGAAACGCTAGAGAGAAGCAAATATCTTCCCACACCGACAAATCCTCGTGAGCCCTCAGAAACCTAGCCTTGAGTTGCCCTAGAAGATGTTGCACCGTCTTCCGAATGTCCAAGGTGCGCTGTCCGGACGCAGCCTGGCCAAACATCCAATCTCTCCGAGTGTGGGCGAAGTCAGAGGCTATCAGAAGCGCCGAAGACGCCGCCATAAGCGACGGCAGCACGATGGCCCTCATTGGCCCACCGCCTTAAGGGCTTCTGCCAAAGCCAAGCCCCTGTCATTCCCAACTTTAACGGCGAACCAATCGGGCAACTCATGTGACTTAACTGTTTCATCCAGGTCGTAGACCGGATGCACAGTTAGCGTCCCCTCATCCATGCCTACCAAAGATACCTGGGCTATGGCTCGACCGCCGCCAGGCCGCTTGGCCTGGTGTACGATAACGTCCAGAGCAGCCCCAATCCACGATTCCAAGACTCCAAGCGGCACTGTTTCGTCTGACATCAAGGCCATGGCCGAAAGGCGGGAGAGGCAATCCCGACACGAGTTGGCGTGAACAGTCGACAGGCAACCCTCGTGACCCGTGTTCATGGCCGCTATCAGGTCGAAGGTCTCTCTGCCCCTGCACTCGCCTATTACGATCCGGTCGGGACGCATCCGCAAGGCATTCCTAAGAAGATCCCTAACTGACACCAGACCTTTGCCTTCAACATTCTCCGGTCGAGTCTCCAAATAGACCACATGGTGCCCAGGCACCCGGATTTCCGACGAATCCTCTATAACAACGATGCGTTCAAAAGGCCCCACTACGTTGGTGAGAGTGTTCAGAGTGGTCGTCTTGCCGCTGCCGCTGCCGCCAGAAACCACAATATCCATGCGAGTCTCAACGCAGGTTCGAAGAAACCCCGCTACGGATCCTGGCAACGTGCCCAAAGAGACAAGTTCCTCAAGTTTCGAGTACCTCTCTGGAAACCGCCTTATGGTAAGGACGGGGCCGTTTAGGGCCAGAGGAGGCACCACTGCATTTACCCTCGAGCCATCGGGGAGCCGCGCGTCGACGTAGGGAGACGATTTGTCCACCCGCCGTCCCACGCTTCCCACCACTCTGTTGATGAGATCTAGGACGTGTGCTTCGCTCTGAAAGAGCGCTTCGGTTTTGACTAGAGAACCATTTCTTTCAATAAAGACTTCCTGGGGACCGTTGACCATGATTTCCGTTACACCGGGGTCATCCAGAAACTCATCGATGGGCCCTAGTCCGCACATTTCCTGCACGATGCGCTCGGCAAGGTCCCGCCGGGTGAGTCTTCCCACGTATATGTCGCCTGAAACCAGCATCTCCGATACCAGGGCGGTCATCTCTTGGCGCTTGCCTCGGCTCATTCTAGCCTCAACAACCTTTTGGGCGTGGCTCTCCAGCACTCTCTCGCGAATGAGCTCGGTCACTTCTTCAATGGATCTCTCCTTAGCCTCTCGTATCAGGCTTCCGCCCCGAAATGGCTCTCTTTCGAGCTTCTTGAGAATACTCACCGGAAAAATCCCCCCTTCTTCTTGGTTGGTCTCTTCCCGTTCTTGGTATCTGCCACGAGTCCCGGAGCAATGCCCGAGGCCACTTGCCAAACTCCGTCGGCCACTTCGTTGCGGGAGTACAGGACAGCCGGTTTCCCTTCGTAGATGGATCTTTCCACAGTCTTGCGGTCATCGGGGATGGCGCCGATAAGGTCTATTCCCAAGAACTCCTGAATCTTTGATTGGGGCAGAAGAGAGTCTCTTGATGCGAGGTTTAGGACCGCACACAGAGTCTCCTCAGCCAAACCCAGTTTTCTAAGGATATCTATGGCCATCTTGCACTGCTTCAAAGCCGCCACGTCCTGGGTGACGACCATGACCACTTTGGATGCGGCATCGATGCACTCTCCCACAATGTCGCTGGTTATGTCGGGAGGAGTGTCCACAAATAGCAGGCCCCAACGCCTGGAAGCCAGTTTGAGCAAGTTTCGGACATGCTCTGGAGTGACCAGATCCGACAGCTCGGGCCGCCTTGGACTGCAGATGACGTTCAGGTTAGACGGGCCGTGACGCTGACAGTATCTATCCAACCCTTCTGGCCTGAGGTCTCCCAAAACCGGCGCCAACTCGGTAATGGTGGGCCCGTCTGTGAGGTCCAGGTGCACAGATACATCCCCCGAGTACAAATCGAGGTCCACAAGACCCGCTTGACCACCTGTGGCTATCGAGGCGGCACACGCCAAATTGGTGGCCAGAAACGTCTTGCCGACTCCGCCCTTGGGGCTCCAGATCACTACGGTTTGAGAATGGAGGACGTTGGGCGCCGAGAGGGCCTGTTCCTGTCCGCCTGCGCCCTGGTAGCCTTTATCGAGGCTTTCATCCAGAACAACCAGCGATACCGAAGGGAAGGCCGCTCTGAACCTGTTAGCCCATGCCAGAAACGTTTCACCCTTGGTCGAAAGACCGGCGTCCACCGCCACAATATCTGCGCTCATGCTGGTCAAGACGAACTCAACCAGGGCCAAGTCTCTGAATGAGCCGATCACCTTGGCGCCCGGCCACCTGTTTAGAGCGACTCTTTCCAAACCCGCAGTGCCCGCCACTATTAAGGTAGGGTTCTTGGCAGTCATCGGATTATTGCACCCCAATCGACTTTTGGCACCAGCGCTAGGTACAAACTGCCGGTTTCCATGCTGCTAGCCAGCAACTCGCATTCCCAAGGGCTAAGGACAACTAAGGCCCCCAGAAACTCCGCGGATGACGAGTCCTTTACCACTTCAACTACCTGCACATTAGGAATCACCAGAGGTTCTCCGGCAAACGCCCCTCTTTGAACGCAAATTACATCTACCTGCTCGCCGCGCTTGAGCATTCCTCCTATACCGCGAGAAGCCGAAGCGGGAACGAAGAAACCCCTTGTTTCGGACGAAAGCGCCAAGGAAAACCCAACCTCCTTGGTCTCTCTGGAGACGTGAGGCTTCAAAACCACCTGGCCTTCACAAAGCCTAGAGAGGCTGTAGGTACCCACAACCTCCTTAGGAGAAGAGAAACTGCCCTTGGGAACGGCGCGGACGGGCAAGTCTGTAAGCCGAAGGTCAGAAGCGTTGACCATCCTATACGCATCAATATCCCGTGCAGCGACAACTACCGGCGCTGTCCCGACAAATGTCGCAATCAGACGATATGACAAGAAGAAACTCGAAAGACCCAAGCACACCGCTGCGACTAGTGATTTGTGCCTACGAAGAACGCTTCTCAGCGTCTGTCACCTCTCTTTTGGCCGGTCGTGCCCAGCAGTGGAAAGCTGCGAAGGGCGCCGGTGGCCTGCTATGGAAGGGCCCGACCGTCTATTTCGCCTGTCAAATGTCACCCCTTTCCCAGGCGCACAGGCGGTCAGAAGTTGAGCCGGGCACGACCCCTGGTAAGTTTTACCAGATGACACAATCTTACAGACATTTCCGGTCGAAGTCAACAGGTGTCGGCAAATTTGTTAAAATTTGGTTTACATCCTGTCTAATCCTGGTATACTGGGGGGGCCGGTGGGTTTGGAGGAACACCAAAATGCATAATTGGTCGAATCGACGGCAGAACGTGCCTCGCCTAAAGCGAGTCCTGTGCTTAGGCTGCATCCTAGGGATGGCAGCGTCTATACTAATCCCAGGGGGCAAGGCCCTGTGCAACCGCGATCCTTGGTATCAGGACATGTCGTTTCACTGGGCCGGGCAGTACGTCTACGTTCTCTGGCAGGAGATGGTGTGCGACGGTCAGGTGTACTACTTTACAGAGAACCCGGTGGCATGGTATTACCCGGATTCAGCCTGCACCAGAGCCCAGTTGGCTACCTTGCTCTGCAAAACATTTGCCTTGCCGCCTGTGTCGCCTAGAACCCCATCTTACCCTGACGTGCCTACCTGGTATACCTTCCTTCCTGGAAAACCCGGGTACGTGTGGGTTGAAGGCGCGTTGGCCGGAGGAATCGCTTTTGTCCCGCCGGGTCAATCCTTCCTGCCTGAAAATCCAATCACCAGAGAAGACGCGGTAGAACTTTTGATTCGTGCGCTCGATCTTTTGGAGTTATCCGAAGCCATGAGCGACTCTGAGGTTCTGTACCTACTGCAAAGATTCAGAGACTACAACCAAGTATCTTTGAACCGGCGGCGCTCTATGGCGTGCGCCATCAAATTCGGCATAATCGATGGTTACACAGATTGGACCATACGGCCTCAGAACTCGATGCTCAGAGGAGAGGCAGCCGCTGTCGTGTACAGATCGTGTCTCATTAGAGCCATAGCGTCTTTGAACGCCTTTTCTCCTGATGGCGACGGCGTGGACGATACCGTGACGTTTCACTTGGGCTACTTGCGAAATCGGGGCATCAGAGAATGGCAGATGGTTGTAAGGGACCAAAACGACTATGAAGTCTACAGGTTCAACCCATACTACGCTGAGGGATATCCGCCAACCCAGTTGGTTTGGGATGGCCGGAATAACTCGGGCAATCCCCTGCCTGCGGGACAGTATTCCTACCAAGCCTGGGTCAAAGATTACAGCAACAACCAGTTCTTCTCGGTTAAGAGACCTATCAGCATCGTGAGACACTCACTGTCGGCGGGGCTTTCCCCTAATTCCTGCATAGACGGCCAATCGCTGACCGTAAACGCAGTCACCATGCCTGCTGCCACCGGAGTAACGGCTACTTTCGCCGACGGAGGAACGTTGAGCCTGACACCCACATCAGGAGGCACAAGGTGGAGCCGCACTCTTACCGTTGGACCTTTCCTGCCTCTTGGCAGCCAAAACGTGATAGTGAGAGCAACATTTCCCGGTGCCGCGAGGCAGCAGACCCTCTCCTTTACCAGGGTCAAGAACATGTGGATTGCTCCATGGATATCCCCCAACCCTGCCACTGCAGGGGGGACAGTGTGCCTCGGCTCCACGGCATCGGAGGGGATCATCTCTCTGTGGGCAACACTCTTTGAGGAGACGGTGTGGCTGGTCAAAGACCCGTCTGGGAACCTGTGGAGCGGCGATTTCCGCATACCGTTGACTGCTTCCGAAGGCATCTACCCTGTAGATTTTACCGGCAGTGACGGCGCTGACTCAGTCTCGCAGGAGGTCTGCTTAACGGTGAACCAGTCAATGCACGGCAGGCTCAACTACATTCTCACAAGGTAACCCACCGTACCTGGTCAACGGGCATCTTGGCCGCCGCCGGAAGTCTTTGCGGCGGCTGTTCTTTCCATTGGCACCATAGAAGCACGAACGTCAGCGAGTAACGACAAGACTTCCCTGTAAGGCACTCGGTGGGATCTATCGCCTGCGGATCTGGTAATAAGTGACCTCTGGAGGCTAGATGACGCCTCCCGGGCTTCTCCCCGGCTGGCAGATATCTTCCCAGCCCAAAAAAGGGCGTCAGAATTGCCAGGGTCCACGCTCAATGCCTTGTTAACTTCAATCAAAGCAGCGTCGGTTTGACCCATGCCGAAGTATATTTCACTCAACCCTAACAGGCACTGAACCATCTCGGGGTTCTTCTGGAGGGCTTTCTGATAAGCCGCCGCAGCCGAGACTGCATCTCCCTGCTCCTTGAATGCATCACCCAAAGCGAGGGCAAATACAGCTCCACCGCCTGAAGCATCCGCAAACTTAACTGCCTCAGCCACGGCCTCTTCCGTTCGGCCCATGCGAGTCAGACATTTTGAGAGCATGAGGTGCAAGTGGGGGTCAGAGCCGAGATGAATGGCGGCTTCTCGCAGAAGCTTTGCGGCGTCAGGATAGTCTCCTTCAGCGAAAGAGAGGCTTGCTAGAGCGCAACGGGCTTCTGGAGTCGCTTTTTTGGTGTCAACCGCTTGCCGGTACCGGTGATTCGCCTTCCGGTAGTCGTGCCAAACCCAACGGTTAAGAAAGCCAACGTGCTCGTGTATGATCTCCGGCACAAACACTCTCCCTATGCCGATCCACGCCAAGGGGGCCAAAGCCGCGACTCTGCCATCGAGCTCCATAAACCCCCACGCCGCTAACCCGGCCACGACCAGCGCTGCAAAAACATAATTCCACCAGTGCCGAAACGAAAACCTAAACGGTTCCCTCAAGAAGAACCCCCCCGGGAACTATTTTCACCAGGGGGGCCCCAAGATTCTCTTGGCAGTGAAGATAATCCAGACGGCTTCTAGATAGCATCCTCCAACTGGATTGCCGTTTCAGTCAGTAGTTCCGTATACTTCATACCCGCCCCCGTGTTCAGGATCAGAATCGGGTCATGGCTTCCAACAAGCCCCATATCCTTGATGATTTTGGCCGCCCTCACGGCAGCAGCCCCCTCGGGACAGATGAGGGCCCCATCCTTGCGGGCTACAGCCTTCCAGGTCTCCAAGATCTCACGGTCCGACACTGCCACAGCGGTACCTCCAGAGGCTCTTACCGCATCAAGCACCAAGAAATCTCCTAGGGCAGACGGAACGCGTATGCCAGCTGCCAGCGTATGGGCGCCAAGAAACATCTCAGCCTTGTCTTTTCCCTCGTTGTACGCCCGGACGATAGGAGAACACCCTTCGGCCTGAACCGAGACCATCTTCGGCAAAGGTCCGCGCAGAAAGCTCATCTCCTTGAGTTCAAGAAAAGCTTTCCACATACCAATTAGCCCGACACCGCCTCCGGTGGGATAGATGATGGCGGCTGGCAGATTGTCTCCAAACTCCTCCCATATCTCCAATCCCATGGTCTTCTTGCCTTCGATCCGATAGGGCTCCTTGAGGGTGGCGGCCTCAAACCACCCATACTTCTGGACAGCTTCTTTGACTATGCGCCCTGCGTCGGAAATGAGACCCCGAACTAGATAGGTGTCAGCCCCATAAGCCACACACTCGGCTTGGTTGGTCCCCGGCGCATCTTGGGGCATCACCACCACCATCTTCATTCCTGCTCTGGCTGTATAGGCAGACCAAGCCGCGCCCGCGTTCCCCGCAGTGGGCATGGCCAGGCCCGTCACCCCAAGTTCCTTGGCTTTGGAGACGCCAACGGCGGCACCTCGAGCCTTGAACGTACCTGTAGGGTTCATACCCTCATCTTTAAGGAGGAGGGTACTGAGACCATATGCCTTCCCCATCTCGTGAAGAGAAAAGACCGGGGTCCCGCCTTCTCCCAATGACACAATATTCCCCTCATCTACCAAAGGGAGAAGCTCCCTGTAGCGCCACACTCCTTTGGGGCGGCATGCCCACTGCCCCGGGTCAAACTCCCTGGCCATATCCTGAAGGTTGTATCTAACTAAGAGCGGGGCCCCGCAGTGACAAAGGTTATGTAAATCTGAAGGATCATACTGGGCGCCGCAACGGGGGCATTCAAGGCTCTTCAGATAGGTCTTCACAGAAACTCATGCTCCCTTCACTCCGGTTGCTCTTGTTCTGATTCCGAAAACTCGGGGAAATCCTGGGGCCTTTCTAGGGTAACTCTGCCCATCTGTCCCTCTTGGAAAGCGTGAACCAACATGCCGTACGCCCTGTCCATATCCACGATCCCACCGGGTCCAAAAACCCCCCGGGACCTGGCGTAAGCCGCAACATAATCAAAGGGCTCCTGGCCGGGGTTCAACTTAGAAGCAAGCCACAAGGCTACTTCCTCGGGATCGTAAGCATTCTCACGCAAAGCCCATGCAGAAGCAAGTTTGTACTTGGCTTCGCCTTTGACTTGCGAAGTATCGAGCACGCCGGGGGTGTCCAATACGGTGAGAAAACCGCTCGGACCGGCCTTGAGCCAGTTGCTGCCTCTGGTAAGCCCCGGTCTCGCCCCAAAAGGCGCTTTGCGGCTGCCCAAGAGCCGGTTGGCCAAAGAAGACTTGCCCACGTTGGGAGTGCCAAACAGCATGATCCGGAGCGGCCTTGCGTACTGACCTTCGCTCCTCTTCTCGTCCAGGCGCTTCTTCTCAAACCGGAGATAGTCCAAGACTGGAGAAAGCCCAGCGCCCGTATGGCAATTTACCGCGTACACAGGCTCTCCAGTACTTCTGAAAACCTCAAGCCATATTGCCGTGACCTCTGGGTCCGCCAAATCGGGTTTGGCCAGAACGTAGACCCGCTTCCTTTTTCGCAAGTAAGGCTCGGCCAGCTTACGGCACGTCCACGGGATCCTCGCATCAGCTAGAAACAGAAATACGTCAACCAGGTTCAAAGCCCGGGGGCTAGGAAAACCCGGATGACGCATTCCTTCCGTTTTCTTGCGCGTTTTTCGTTTCACTTCATGAAGCCCATCTCTGATAGCGGCCAGATCCTCACAACCGCCTTGCCTTTCACGAGTTCGGCCTTAACGGGCCCGAACATCCTGGAATCTTCGCTATTCACCCTGTTGTCCCCCATGACGAAGAGAGAGCCTTCTGGAATCTTGGTCGCGCTCATTTGGTAAAAACCGGGGTTCTGAACGTACGGTTCGTCTCTCAATTGACCATTGACGTAAACCCGGCCCAAACGAATCTCGATGGTGTCACCGCCTTGGGCGATGACTCGCTTGATATAGTCTCTCGTGGTGTCGAAAGGATATCTGAACACCACTATATCTCCGCGTTTAGGCTCCCCAACCCTATACGCCAGTTTCAGCACCAAGAGCCTTTGGTTGGTGTACATAGTAGGCTCCATAGACGGGCCGTCCACCAAGAACGTCTCCACCACAAATACGCGCATTAGGACGGCCAGAACCAGGGCTATCAGTATGATTTCCAGAACATCCCGAAGTGTGTCCATAATGATCTAGCGCCTTGCCTCGGCTATCCTTGCCGACTTGCCCGAAAGCCCTCGCAGGTAGAAGAGTTTTGCCCTTCTCACCCTTCCGCGCCTTACCACCTCAATGCGATCGATCCTCGGCGAATGCACAGGAAATGTCCTCTCGACGCCGATTCCTGAACTAACGCGCCGCACCGTGAAAGTCTCGCGCAGGCCGCCGCTCTGTCGCTTAATCACTACGCCTTCAAAAGCCTGAAGCCTTTCCCGAGCGCCCTCTACGACCTTGAGGTAAACCCTGACCCGGTCCCCGGGTCCGAACTTTGGGATATCGGCTTTCATCTGCGATCTTTCCAGAAGCCTCAAAACGTCCACTGCTTATCACTCCTTAACCCGATAATCGTCTCGGACCGATTCTTCCCGAAGAACTTCCTCCAAGAGACACCTGTCTTCAAAGGTGAGACAAGCGCTGTCAAGAAGGTCCTTTCGGAGCAAAAACGTCCTTCTAAGCGATTCCTTCTTACGCCATCGAACGATAGCGGCGAAATCTCCTCCCAACAGAACCTCGGGTACCTTCAAGCCTTGGTATTCAGGCGGCCTTGTGTACTGAGGCGCCTCAAGCAGCCCTAAAGAAAACGAGTCATCCTCAGCCGACCCCGTATCCCCCAGCACCCCAGGAACAAACCTTGACAAAGCATCCAACACGGCCATCGCAGGTATTTCGCCGCCCGTTAGGACGAAGTCTCCCATAGATACTTGACGATCCGCCAGTGCGCGGATGCGCTCGTCAAATCCCTCGTAGTGACCGGCAACTAGCGCCAGATTCTCCCGTCCGGCAAAATCCTCAGCCATCGCCGACGTAAATCTCTCCCCCTGAGGGGTGAGTAGCACCACGTAAGGTCTTTCCCCCAAGTGACCCTCTACCCACTCAAGAGCCTCATATATCGGTTCCGGTTTCAAAACCATCCCGGGACCTCCCCCGTATGGGTAGTCGTCTACTGTCCTGTGGGGATCGTGAGCGAAATCCCTGGGGTTCACCATAGTTACTTCAAGACACCCAGATTGACGGGCTCTCTTGAGGATGCTAGCGTTCAGCACTGACTCGAACATTTCCGGGAAAAGTGTCAATACGAACACTCTCATCTCTCTGGCCCTTTCTGGGGCGAAGATGGTTCCTGAGGAAGAGAGATCGCTATAGAGCGACCTTGCCTGATGGCAATGACGACGTCGTCTTCGAGCACTACCTCGCACGTCTCCAAATCCGTCCATAGATCTCCTACTCTAAGTTCGAAGATTCCCTGGACTTGACCACGGGTAACTTCCTGGCCATCCTTGAGGTTTGCAACCTCACGAAGGCGGCGCTGCAACCCTTCTTTTCTTTGGAGAATTTCCTGTCTCTGGTTCTTGGCTCGAGCGGCAACTTCTTTTCCTGCCGAAGCTTCCAGGACTCCGAGCCGCGCCATTTCTTGGTCCAAATCCAAGATAGCCTTTTGCACTTCGGCGCCTAACTGCGCTCTCAAAAAGGCTGTGACTCTGGACTTTACGCTGACGGGCCTAGAAATAAGCAACGGACAACGCCTTCTTCCTGCCTTTTACTCCAGAACTTCCACGGTGGCTCTCTTGCCTTCTTTCACAGCCGCCGCTTGTACCAGGGACCGCACCGCATGAATCACCCGGCCCTTTTTCCCGATAATCTTGCCCATGTCCTGGGGGGCAACTCTTAACTCAAAAACTAAGAGCTTGTCGCCATCCACCTGGGTAACCTGAACGCTCTCAGGTTCATCAACTATGGATTGGGCTATGAAGGTCACAAGATTCCGCAGCATTATGCTTCCTTCTCTTTTCGCGCTGCCTGCCATTTGGCAATTACGCCCGCTCGGTTCAGAATTGCTCTCACAGTAGGCGTTGGGGCTGCGCCCCGCACTAACCAAAGAAGGGCCCTTTCTTCCTGAACTTTCATAGTAGCAGGATCTGTCGTGGGATCGTAATACCCAAGTTCCTCAATGGCTTTGCTGTCTCTTTGCCGCCGCGAGTCGGTAACGACGATGCGATACGACGGGCTCTTCTTGGCACCCATCCTCTTAAGCCGAATCTTTACTGCCAAATCAACACCTCTCCTTTCCTTGCCCTAACTAAATGCGCAACTTCCCCGCCCTTTCCAGTGACCCCATCTGGAAGAGCATCTTCCGAGCCTGAAAAAACTGCTTAAGCAGGCGATTTACATCCTGAACTTGTGTCCCGCTCCCTCGAGCGATGCGCCTCTTCCTTGAACCGTCGATGCTCTCGGGCCTTCGCCTTTCTGCGGGAGTCATGGACCCAATCATAGCTTCCAAACGGCCCCATTCCTTGGGGTCAACGTCCACATCAACCTTCATCTTGTTGATGCCCGGGATCATCCTGAGGATATCGCCGAAAGAACCCATTTTTCGGACTTCCTTCATCTGATCTAAGAAATCCTCCAAAGTGAATTCCTTGCGGCGTATCTTCCGTTCCATATCTTCGGCCTTTTTCTGGTCGAAAGAGGCTTCCGCCTTTTCAATAAGGCTCAGCATATCGCCCATGCCCAGAATTCTAGACGCCATTCGGTCAGGGTGGAAAACCTGAAAATCCTCTAGCTTCTCTCCAGAGGAGACAAATTTGATGGGTTTCCCTGTAACCTTGGCTATAGACAGGGCGGCGCCCCCTCGGGCGTCAGAGTCGATCTTGCTGAGGATGACGCCTGTAATGCCCACCGTCTTGTCGAAAGCTTCCGCCACCTTCGTGGCCTCTTGACCGGTCATGGCGTCAGCCACCAAAAATGCTTCCCTAGGGGAGGTGGCCTCTTTTATCTTGCGGGCTTCGTCCATCATCTGATCATCCACTTGCATCCGGCCTGCGGTGTCGATGATCACAACATCCTGGGCCGAGGATATTGCCTTCTCCACACCTTTTCTGGCTATTACCTCAGGCGGAGTGTCGTTGTCCATAGTGAAAAACCCAACCCCGGCTCTTTGGGCCAAAATCTCCAGCTGCCGCTTGGCGGCAGGCCGGTAAACGTCACACGAAACCAAAAGAACCCGGCGCCCGTTCTTTTTTAAGAGAAGCCCAAGTTTCGCCGCGGCCGTAGTCTTTCCAGAACCTTGCAGGCCGAAAAGGGCCACCACCGAAGGCGGGTTGCCAGATAGGTCGATAGGCCGGGTGCGCGTCCCTAAGAGAACGATAAGCTCCTGATTCACAATCTTTATGACCTGCTGAGCCGGGGTAAGGCTCTCCAGCACTTGTAAGCTCAAGCAGCTTTCCTTTACAGCCGCGACAAATTCCCGCACGACCCTGAAATTCACATCGGCTTCCAGGAGAGAAAGCCGCACTTCCCTAAGGGCTTCGTCTACGTCGCGCTCTGAAAGTTTGCCTTTCCCCCGAAGATTCTTGAACACTCCTGCTAAGCGGCTGGCTAGGTTTTCAAACTCCATGGGATGACTCACCCCCATTCACTAGGAAATCCAATTTCTCCGAGACTTCTTGCCTGACTTTGTCCCAATTATCTTTGGTCATACTCCGCAAGAGCCCAAGGGCACCCAAGACGATCTGGCGGCCAGCCCGCGACTTGGCCACATAGCCAAGTCTGTCTTCGTACCGCGAAACCGCCCGGACCCCACGTTTTAGAGCATCTTCCGAAGCTTGCCTTGAGATGGAGAGTACCTCGGCAATCTCTCCAAAGGAGAGATCTTCTTCGAGCTTCATCTCCATAACCTGCTTTTGCCTAGGAGGCAACAGTTCTCCATAGGCATCCAACAGGACGCTAAGGCCGTGCACTCTCTCAGGAGACCAGTTCTCATCCACCTTCAAGATTTCACCCTCGCTGTCATGGTGTACACCTTGACACCAGATAATCCTACAGCAAAATGAGAACTCGGGTCAACGGGAAACGATGCTCATTTTGCCCCCTCAAACAATGCCTTGGCAAAACTCTCAGAGTCGAATTCTCTGAGGTCCTCCAGAGCCTCACCGACCCCGGCCAACTTCACGGGAATTTTGAGATCCTGGGCTATGGCTACTGCAATTCCTCCCTTAGAGGAACCGTCCAGTTTCGTGAGGCAAATACCTGTCACCCCAGCAGCTTCGGTAAACACCTCTGCTTGGGCAAGGCCGTTCTGCCCCGTAGTGCCGTCGATTACCAGGAGAACCTCGTGGGGAGCCCCCGGTATTTCTCGGGAGATGATCCTTAGGAGTTTCTTGAGTTCCTCTATGAGATTTCTTTTGGTGTGAAGCCTTCCGGCCGTGTCCACCAGAACGTAGTCTGCCTTTCGAGCCACAGCCGATCTCACGGCGTCAAAAGCCACTGCGCCCGGATCCGAGCCCTCTTGGTGGCTTATGATGGTTGCCCCGGACCTTTTGGCCCAAACGGCCAGCTGCTCCCCGGCGGCTGCCCGGAACGTATCGGCCGCGGCTACTATGACGCTCTTGCCCCGATCCTCCAGCTTCTTAGCCAATTTCCCTATGGTTGTGGTCTTGCCAGATCCGTTGACCCCAACCATTACGTAGACAGTAGGCCCTTGGGGAGCAACCGCAAGAGGGCGAGACACCTGATCGAAAATGTCCTTTACCAGGACTTCCATAACCTCAAACAACTCGTCCTCGGTCTGTATGGGAGTCTTTTTGCTCGCTTCTTGGAGTCTCTCTCGAAGAAGCGAAGTGGCTCTGACCCCGACATCGGCCTGCAAAAGCGCTTCCTCAAGGTCGTCTAGAAACTCCGGAGTGATCCTCCCCGGTTGAAACACCTCCAAAACTTTTTCCCTTATACTTTTGGAAGTTTTGGCCAGTCCCTCTTTGAACCTATCAAAAAATCTCACGCAGAATCCCTCCACCAAAACCGCTAATGAACGTTCTCCAGGCGCATCCCAAACACTCGTGATACGCCGGGTTCTTCCATGGTTACACCGTAAAGAAGATCGGCAGATTCCATTGTGGCCTTCTGATGGGTGATCACCAGAAATTGAGTGTCCTTGGAGTACCTCTTAAGGAATTCCCCAAACCTTGTGACGTTAAGCTCGTCCAAGGATGTGTCGACCTCATCTAGAACGATCATGGGCGAGGGCTTCACCGATAGGATCGCCAGTATCAGCGCTATTCCGCACAAGGACCTCTCCCCTCCCGACAAAAGATTGATGTTCTTCTGTCTTCTGCCGGGAGGTGCGGCAATTACCTCCACGCCCATGGTCTCCTCCACTAGACGCAACTGGCCGTTGCCGCCACCGAAAAGGTCCCGAAATACCTGGCTGAAGTTAGCTGACACCAACCTGAAAGTATCCAGGAAGCGGAGCTGCATCTCCTTGTCCACGTACTCTTGGGTCTTGCGAATCTCCTCTATGGCAAGAAGGACATCATCTTTTTCTTTGGCAATGGTCTCTATTCTGTCGGTCAGCACTGACAACTCATCCTGAGCTTTCAAGTTCACGCTGCCGAGAGATTTCAGGGCTGAATCCAGTTCTTCCATTTTGGCCACTCCCAAAGACCGGGAAGTTCTCTCGGCGGGAAATTCATCTGGATTGGTCACGCCGAATTCGCTGGCAAGATACGATAGTGTCTCCCTGTGGGATGCCAGAAGACTCTCCATCTCAGTCTGGGATTCAGCCAGCCTGGTCTCCAAGGCCACACTGTCTCGGTCCGCCCTATCCAACTCCGTCCGCACATCCGCCATCCTTCCCAGAAATGTCTCCCTCTTGGCCGCTAGCTCCTCCAGACTCGCTGCCAATTCCTTCACCCTAACGTCCAAGGACTGCACTTTGTGGGCGAGACCCCGCTCCTCGGCCAACGCCTCATTCATCATGCCCTCTTGCCTGGCTATCTCCAGAGACTCCTCTTCCAAGTGGCGAGTAAGGGAGTTCTTCTCGCCTGCAAGACTCTCTCTTTGGCGCAGCACCAAGGACAAGTCTCTATCCAAAGTCTCTTTTTCAGAAGCCAGCTGACGCACTCTTTCGGAAACTTCCCTATCTCGGGAGAGTCTTTCTTGCATCTTTTCCTCTGATTGCCTGAGTTCGGCTTCCTTGGATGCCATTGCTCGAGACAGCAGGGATTCCTTGGAGAGAGCCTCTTCTAAGTCTAGGGCAAGTTTCTCTGCCACCCCGGACAAAGGACCCACCGCCTGGGTTCGTTCTTCAATCTGAGCCTTGAGGGCGCTTATTGACGCCTGAAGCCTGGAAAGGGCTTCCCCCAAGCGCGCGGCTTGGGCTTCACGAAGAGAACAATCGGCTCTGGCCTTGTCTAGCCGGGCTTCCACGTCTTGCCTTTCCATCTCAAGGGACTTCCTCTTGTCGTGCACTTGGGTGAGCTCCTGGCCAAGTCTCTCTTCAGCGGCCGCGATGTCCATAATCTCCTGTTTCCGCCTGAATATGGACTCGTGGCGAGGTGCGTCTCCTCCAGTGATAGCCCCGCCCGGCTCCAGAGTCTCACCCGACAGCGTGACTACTCGAGTTGCCCAGCCCGAGGCCTTCATGAACCCAAGAGCAATATCCATGGTGTCAGCCAGGACTACCCTGCCCACAAGATACTTGGCGCAACCGGCCACTTTCTCGGGGAAACGTACAACCTCAAGAAGGGGGCGTACCCCTGGCATTTCCCGCAATAGAGCCGCAACTCTGGGGCTCATCTCACGTGGCCTCAAAAGATTCAGAGGAAGGAAAGTAGCTCTCCCACTTTTTGATGTTCGCAGCATGCTTATGGCCCTCTTGGCCGCATTCTCGTCTTGGACCACTATGTTTTCTAAAGCGCCCCCGATAGCAGCGGCCAAAGCAGAAATGTACTTCGGTTCGGAGTTTACGAGCTCGCCCACCGAACCTTCTATCCCGCCCAATACTCCCTTAGTTCTGGCCTCAAGCACCGTCCGGGGACCCTTGGCGTATCCCTCAAAAGACTTTTCCAGGTCAGCCAAGACCCTCTTTCTGGCCCTTAGCCCAGAAAGCCGTGCCTCAAGGTTTCCCTGAGACAAAGAGACCTTTTCTATGTCTGACAAAAGCGAGGAGCGCTGAGAATTCAGAAAGCTTTGGGCTTCCCGAGCTTCGTTAAGGCGGTACGTCGCCAAGGCCGCCTCCTCGCCAAGAGAAGCCACCTCGTTTTCCTCGGCCAGTACTCTTTCTCTTGAAGTATTGATCCATTCTTTCAAGCTTGCCAATTCCCGCTGCTTGCCTTCGAGGTTCCGCCTGATGTCCTCCCTGGCTCTCTGGCACACATTTAGCTCCGAGGTTAAGGCTAATGTATCCTTGCGAACTTCTATCACGTTGGACCCCAGCTCCCGAAGGGCCGATTCTGTGTCTAGCCTGGTCTCTTCTGCAGCTTTTAGGGCATCTTGAGCGCTCTTTTGTTTTGCCGCCAGCGACTCCCATGACTCCCCAAGAGTCTTGTCCTCCGTCGAGATTCTGTCTAGATCCCGCTGAATGGCTTTCCTCCTAACGTCTCTAGACTCTAGTTCCCTTCCCAGAAGCTGGCACTGGCTCCGAAGCGAATCCCTTCTCCTTTCGAGGGATACCAGGCTTGCCAGGGCTTCATCCCTATCTTCGGTGGTCCGGCCCAGGGTAAGACCCACGGCCTCACACTGCTCTCTAAGGGCGGTCAATTCCTGCCTGAGCTCTGGGATCTTCTCCTGGATAGACTGGAGGTCAACCCGTCCCTTCTCCACACGGCGACCAAGGCTCAAAACCTTGCGGCTTTCGTCCTCGGCCTGGTAAAGCCACATGGAGATCTCAATAGCGCGGCGTTCCCGTGAGATACGATGATACTGGGAAGCCACATCTCTGTCCTCGGACAGTTGGACTCGCCGCGCCTCCAACTCCACCAGGAGATCGTCCAGCCGAGCTATGTCTGCCTTGGCGGCTTCCAGCCGGGACTCCATCTCTTTCTTGTTTATCTTCACCTTGGCGACTCCGGAAGCCTCCTCGATCCACGCGCGCCTGTCTTCGGGGCGACCGGACACAAGGTCTTGGACCATTCCTTGCCCTATGACCACGTAACCTGTATGAGATAACCCCGTTCCAGACAGAGTCTCAATGACGTCTTTCCACCGCACGGCTTTGCCATTAATCTTGTACTCGCTGGTACCGTCTCGGGTGAGACGCCTCTCGATTTCTGTCTCAACTTGGTCTTGGTCAGTAACGCCATCAAATAGGAGTTTGACTTCGGCCATTCCCATGGACTTGCGCCTCTCGGTGCCGGCAAAAATCACGTCTTGCTGCCTCATAGACCGCAGCACTCTTGGGTTCTGCTCACCTAATACCCACCGGAGCGCGTCGGCAAGATTGGACTTGCCGCAGCCATTGGGGCCAACGATAGCAGTGATGCCGGACCCTAGAGTCACCTCTGTCCTATCGCAAAAAGATTTGAAACCGTGCAGCGAAAGCTTTCTCAGCACCTTGCGAAACGCCCTCCTATACCTCTCTTATGTAAATAAGTCTACCTAACACAGGTAAAGGGATATATCGAGACGGACATAAGTTCTATTCGGTCTCGGAAATTCCCTGGGAGTGATACGATATTGTCCATTGTAGATGACATGGCAAAGCTTGTCCTCAAGAATCCCAATATTTCTGCCCGAGAGATAGCTCTGGCTCTAGGCTACGCAGAGCAGAAATCCATCTACTACTGGCTCCAAAAAGCCGGCTTCAAAGGAATGAAAGACTTCCGTCAGGCAGTGTTGCGTCGGAACGCTTCTTCGGACTACGGCCTAATGAACGTGTCGCTTGCCAGGGATCGAAACGGCCTTTTGCCCCGAAATCTGGGAGAGTACTTGGCCCAGTCTCTTAGCCCCGGCAGCTACGGGGTTTTAGTGTCGAGAGATTCTGGAGAAGCTGCCAAACCTGGAGACATGGCCATAGTCGACCCGGACGCCCCATGGGGCCAAGGTGACTTGGTGGCAGTCAAGATAGACGGGGCCACGGGAATCTTGAGGCGCTACGTAACTTCAGGGAGCGCGGTATTCGTGGATCTCTCGGCCCCTGGCCAAGTCCTGTTTCCCGATTTGGTCGTGGGGAAGGTCGCGGCCATCGTCCGCAGGTATGTCTAGAGCCAGAAACTTGCCGGCAGCGTCTTCCTGAGCCTCCTTCTTTGAACGGCCCCGTCCCAAGGACACGCTCTTCCCGTTCACTACGCAAGCCACGGTGTACACTGGCATGTGGTCCGGGCCTTCCACGGACATTACCCGGTATTCCAGAGTAGAGCCCGAAAGCCCCTGCACTCTCTCTTGAGCCCGGGTCTTGGCGTCAATAGGCACCTCTGGAAACTCCAGCGGAATCAGCAGGTTCTGGACAAGTTCCAGCGCAGGACCCCAACCTCTCTCCAAGTACACGGCGCCCACCACCGCCTCTAAAGCCCCCGCCAAGTTCCGAGATCTTAGGCGGCCTCCTGATGTGGCTTCGCCTCGGCCTAGCAAAAGATGTCTTCCTAATTCAACATCCAAGGCGAGCTTGGAAAGAGACGCTCCTGAAACCAGCTGCGCCCTCATTCTGGTGAGATCACCCTCAGATGCGTCAGGATACATCTCATACAGGGTATGGGCCACCGCAAGGTCAAAGACAGCGTCACCCAGATACTCCAAGCGCTCGTTGGATTTGGGGCATCCCTTTTCGTTAGCGTATGAAACATGGGTGAAAGCCTCATTGCGGGCTGGGTCGCCGAGGCTTTTTAGGGCATTTTCAAAAGTCATTTTTGCTCTAGATAGCGCTTCAAGATCAGACATGCATTCTGCCCTCCGAAACCAAATGAATTCTTCAGCGCCAAATTTACCCGAGCGGCTCTGGGCTGATTCGGGACATAATCCAAGTCGCACTCTGGATCGGGAACTTCGTAGTTGATGGTCGCCGCAACGATTTGCCTCTGTAATGTGAGCACTGTCGCCGCTGTCTCCACGGCGCCCGCCGCCCCCAGAAGGTGACCTATCATGGATTTAGTCGATGACACCAACACTCTGTAGGCGTGACTGCCTAGGGCGTTTTTTATGGCCATGGTCTCGGTGGGGTCGTTTGCGGGGGTGGAGGTCCCGTGAGCGTTGACGTAATCCACGTCTTCAGGCCCAATTCCCGCGGAAACAATGGCGTTTTTCATTGCCCTAGCCGCCCCTTGGCCGCCAGGGCTCGGGGAAGTAATGTGATAGGCGTCTGAGCTCATTCCGTAGCCCGTAACTTCGGCATAGATCCTAGCACCTCTTTGTACTGCGTGTGAAAGGGATTCTACGACCAGAACTCCCGCTCCCTCTCCCATTACGAACCCATCTCGCTCTTTATCAAAGGGACGGCACGCCCTAGGGCCCAAGTGGTTCTGGGTGGAAAGGGCCTTCATGGACGAAAACCCGGCCAGCGCCAGTGGTTGTATAGATGCTTCCGTGCCCCCGGCCAGCATGACGTCTGCGTCGCCGCGCTCCACTACCCTAAAAGCTTCCCCTATAGCGCTTGTTCCTGTTGCACAAGCTGTAACCACACTGTTGATGGGACCTTGAAGGCCGAGGTCGATGGCGGCGTGACCTGACGCCATGTTGGCTATCATCATTGGGATAAGAAACGGAGACACCCTGCTAGGACCTTTCTCCATAAGAATCTGGGTTTCCCTGGTAAGGGATTCCAATCCCCCCATGCCTGTACCTATGATAACCCCGGTACGCTCCGGATCAGCAGATCCTCTCAGGTTTCCGTCCTCATAAGCCATCCTTGCCGCCACCACAGAGAACTGGGAGAACCTGTCCATCTTGCGGGCGTCGCGGCGGTCAAAATAGTCCAGAGCATCGAAATCAACTTCGGCGGCGATTCGACAAGGATAGTCTCTCGGGTCAAATCTGGTAATTGGACGGATTCCAGACCGTCCTTCCATAAGGCCGTTCCAGAACCTTTCCACCCCAGAACCGATGGGCGTTATGACCCCAATTCCCGTAATAACAACGCGCCTTCCAGTCAACCTCGGCCACGTCCTCTCGACATAAAAATGGTCCCGCGACACCCAACTGACGCGGGACCGCTTCTGCTACTCTCTTGCACTCTCTTTGAGATAATCAACTGCCGCCTTAACAGTGGAAAGACTCTCGGCATCTTCATCGGGTATAGTGATCCCGAACTCGCCTTCAAAGGCCATTATGAGGTCAACTATCTCCAATGAGTCCGCACCCAAATCATCAATGAAAGACGCCTCCATGGTCACTAGAGACTCATCGACTCCCAACTGGTCCACGATTATCTTCTTTACTCTCTCAAACACTTCATCCTGGGACATCCGTGTCACCTCCTCCTTGTCATAGCACTATGTTATGGCGCCCATGGACATACCGCCGTCCACTGGGACTACCTGTCCCGTGATATAAGAAGCCCCCGGGGACACCAGGAACGCCACTACCGAGGCCACGTCTTCTGGAGTCCCAAGCCTCCCTAGGGGTATCGATCTCTCCAGCCGCTCTTTGGCTTGGCCGGGAATGCCAGCGGTCATATCGGTTTGTATGTACCCCGGCGCCACCACGTTGGCCGTAATCCCGTAACGAGACGATTCCCTGGCCAAAGCTCGTATGAACCCGATCACGCCGGCTTTGGAGGCGCAGTAGTTGGCCTGGCCCAGATTGCCTGTTAGGGCCACCACCGATGACACTGCTACGACTCTTCCGGCCTTTCGCCTCATCATAGACCTCAGGACCCACCTTGTTACGTTGTACGCCCCCTTCAAGTTGACATCCACGACCCTATCCCAATCATCCTCGCTCATCCGGAGAAGGAGCGAATCCCTGGTGATGCCGGCGTTTAGGACAAGGGCTTCCACAGAGCCCAGTTCCCTCTCTACGGCCTCCACAAGACTCCGGGCCTCTTGATGACGAGATACGTCTCCTCTGAAAGCCCGGGCGACGCCGCCTGCTTCTTCTACGGCCCGGACGGTTTCTTGGGCCGCATCTTCTCCCGATACGTAGTTCACTCCTATCGCGTACCCGAGCCTTGCCAATTCCAGGCTAGAAGCACGCCCAATGCCCCGTGAGGCCCCTGTAATCAAGGCAACAGTCATTCTACTGAGCCTCCTTGGCGAATTCAAGCAGAGGATCTAGATCTTTGGGGTCAATGAAGGTGATACCTGCGATATCCGGGTTAATGCGCTTTAAGAACCCTGTCAGGCTCTTTCCCGGCCCCATCTCCACAAAACGATCCGCGCCATCACTAATCATAGCCTCAACCTGCACTTGCCATAGCACCGGCGAAGTTACCTGTTTTACCAAAGCATCCTTTACCGCGGCGGCAGATTGCAGCACTTCTCCATGGACATTGGAGTATACGGGAATCTTGGGAACCTTGACAGTAACCCGGTCTAGATCTTTGGCCAGTTTCCACGCAGCGGGCTCCATCAATGCACAGTGAAACGGCGCGCTCACAAGAAGAGGAACGCTCCTGCCGCCCCTCTCCCTCACTTCTTTCACAACGTAGTCAACTGCTCTCTTGTCCCCTGACACCACGGTCTGCCCGGGACAGTTGTAATTGGCCCCCGCAACTACCCCAAATCTCCTGGCGTCATAGCAAATCGACTCGACTTCGGCGCAAGATAAGCCTAACACAGCAGCCATTGCCCCTTGGCCCGGGCCGCACGCTTCCTGCATGTACACACCTCTCCGTCGAGTCAAGAGAAGAGCGTCTTCCAGCTCCAGGCTGTTGGCGACCACTAGGGCCGTGTATTCGCCTAAGCTTAACCCGCCCAGCATATCTGGCTCTAGCCCGCGGGACATGGCAACTCTAGCGCACGCTACCCCCACAGCGCAAAGGGCGGGCTGGGCGTTCTTGGTCAAGACCAGATCGTCGAGAGGGCCCCGGAATATCATCCGCAAGAACCCCGGACCCAGAACGCGGTCCGCTGTTTCGAACACATTCCTGGCCTCTGGGAACTCCTGGTAAAGCTCCTTTCCCATGCCCACCGCCTGCGCCCCTTGGCCGGGAAATACCCAAGCTATCTTGGCCACGCGTCGCACCTCCAGGAAAAAGTCACTTTATGCCCGGTACCACAAACAAAGCCATAGTTCCCGGACCTGTGTGTGACCCTATCACAGCGCCGATTTCCGATTCGTAGTACCGTTGGACTGTGTAGATAGACTCCATGGCTTCCTTCAGTTTGGCGGCTTCCAGAGGTGCCAAGGCATTAGTGATGACGGCGTCCACCTGGGCGCCTTTGGGGATCCTCTCTTGGACTATCTCGATTATGCGCGGGATGACTCTACCTTTGCCCCTAACGCGATCTACAGAAGTAACATATCCTTCCCTATCCAATCCAAGGATGGGCTTAAGGTTGAGCATGCTCCCTAGAAAGTGCTGAGCCCTGCCTATCCTGCCGTTGCGGGCCAGATAATCCAGAGTGTCCACGGAGAAGACAGTGACCATGGTGTCGATGGCTCGCTGGATCTCCTCGATAATCTCCTGGGCAGAGCAGCCAGACTGGGCCATTTGGTTGGCCACGATGGCCATGTACCCGTGTCCGCCTGAGGCCTGTTTTGAATCGATCACGTGGATCTTCTCTCGATTGGGGAGCGTGTCTCTGGCTATGGTCGCCGACTGAAAGGTGCCGCTTAGGCTCGATGAAAGGGTAATGGCGATTACCTCGGAGCCGTCTCTAGAAATATCGTCAAACACCTTCTGGAATGCGGCAGGTGAAGGCTGGGAAGTGTGTGGGTGATGGGATGATGTCCGCAATTTCTGATAGAAATCGCTCCCGCGCAGTTCAAAGCCATCTAGGAACTCTTCTTCACCGAAATGCACTGTAAGGGGAACCACAGAAATGCCCTGAGATTGCAGCATATCGGGAGCAAAATCCTGAGAACTGTCTGTCACAATCTGGACCCTTGCCATGGTTAACTCTCCTCTCTACAAAATCACGGCCATAGAGCCCCAACTCAGCCCGGCCCCAAAAGCCACCAACACCACAAGATCGCCTTTTTTCGCCCGCCCACTGCCCATGGCTTCCCAAAGGGCCATTGGGACCGAGGCAGATGACGTGTTTCCGTACTTAGCGATGTTCACCATGACTTTCTCCATAGGGATCCTAAAACGGGCGCACGCCGATTCTATGATCCGGATATTGGCCTGATGGGGCACGAGCAAATCTATCTCATCTGCTTCCTTGCCGCACTTTGTCATTAACTCGGTTATGGACTTATCCATTATTTTGACGGCAAACTTGAACACAGCCCTGCCATCCATGTGTATGTAGTGCATCATCTGGCTAACCGTGCGATCATTGGCAGGGTTCCTGGAGCCTCCTGCAGGAAGCGACAAGAGCGAGGCCGATTTGCCGTCAGCCCCAAGGTTGAATCCTAGTATGCCTGCACCTTCTCTGGCCGGAGTCAAAAGAGCCGCCCCCGCTCCATCACCAAACAGGCAACAGGTATTCCGGTCGCTCCAATTGACCAAACGGGAAAGAGTCTCGGCGCCGATCACCAATACTTTGTCGTAGAATCCTGCAGAGACAAATTGAGCTCCTGCCGCCATTGCATATATAAACCCTGTGCACCCGATTTCCATGTCGAAGGCCGCCGCTCTCGACGCGCCCAAACCGTTCTGAACCATACATGCGGTTGCGGGAAACATGTAGTCAGGGCTGGCGGAAGCCACTATGATGAGGTCCACTTCTTGGGCCGTCACTCCCGCGTTCTGAAGACAGATCTTTCCCGCTTCAATGGCCAAGTCTGAAGTCGCAGTATCCTTACTGGCGATCCGTCGCTCTCGAATGCCGGTCATCTCCACGATCCACTCATCAGATGTATCAACCATCTTTTCTAGATCGGCATTGGTGAGGATATGGGGCGGCACATAGGCGCCCAATGCTGCGATACCCACCACTCTGGAGGACATAATCTACTCTCCTTCTGGCGTTACATCTGATAGAGTCTTGACCATGGTGGCTGTGACATTTTTCTCCACAAAAGTGCGGGCCTCTCTTATTCCGTTGGCCATGGCCTTGCCATCGGATGAACCGTGGCACTTCACCACACATCCGGTTAAGCCCATAAGTGGTGCTCCTCCATAGGCGGTATAGTCCAAAAGCTCCTTGACCTCGCTAAAAGCCGGCTTCAAAACAACAGCGACCGCTCTTCTTAGGGCACCCTTGGAGATCTCTCGCCTTAAAGCCCACATCTGAAATCCCGAAGTACCTTCGCACGTTTTCAAGAACACATTGCCCGTAAATCCGTCGGTAACCACAACGTCGGCCGTTCCTGAAAAGACATCTCTAGCTTCGATATTGCCTCCAAAATTGATGGGTGCCCTCTCCAAAAGCCCATAAGCTTTTCTAGCCAAAGCGTTTCCCTTCTCGGCCTCTTGACCAATGTTCAGTAGACAAACCTTAGGCTCGGGCCAGCCCAATACGTCCCTGGCATAGATGTGTCCCATGATGGCGAATTGAACCAAGGTTGGGGGCCTGACATCAGAGGAAGCCCCTAGGTCCACAAAAAACGTTCCTCTACCAGTTGCCGAAGGGATCACGGTCCCCAGGCAAGGCTTGTCTACTCCCGGGGCCCTTCCTAGAATAAGCACGCCGCCTGCCACTAAGGCTCCCGTAGAACCTCCAGACACCAGTGCTCCGGCACGCCCTTCCTTCACTGCCAATAATCCGCGGGGTATGGAAGAGTCTCGTTTTTGGCGGATGGCCTGAAGGGGAGGTTCATGGGTTACAATGACCTCGGGCCAGACCTCGGTCTCTACTCGGGAAGACGTTACCTTGCTTCTCAATAACTCCACGGCCCTTGCGGTACCTAAGGCCAGTATTCGAGCGCCAGAATCAACGGCTCTCTGGCAACCTTCGATGTTTGCGTGGGGGGCATCGTCTCCACCCATTAGGTCCAATGCGACAACCTCTCTAGCACCTACCGGCTCAAAAAGCACAGAATGCCCCTCCTCCCAAGGATTCTTGGCTTCTCACTCAAGGGCGAATACCAGAAATTTGCCTCGGAAGACTTCCTCTCCGTCTGCTCTGGTCTCGACCAAGACCACTGATTTCTTGCCTTTCACTCTAATGACCTGGGCTTTGGCGATTAGGGTTTCCCCCACTCTTGCAGGGCGTTTGAACTTAAGATTGGCTATACCGGTGACCACGTTCTTGGCGTCTATCACGCAGATGGCCAGGGAGTCTGCCTGGGAGAATATGTAGTGGCTCCTAACGATACCAGTCCTCTCGAAGGCCATCTCGGGTTGCGTAACAAACGATGATATGGCACTTTTGCCTAGTTCCACATCTATGAGTTCTCCCACGATTTCCCGTTGGGCCAAGGATCGAACGCGCCCGTAAACCCTTTCGGCCACTTCTTTGGTTCGAGTCCTTTGATCTGGAATCCCTAAAGCCATTCTGTCCAGACGGATGGTCTGAGCGCTTACCCCGAAATGCCTAGCCAGCCTTCCGTCTGACAGGAACGGATTTTGGGCCAGCACTGCCCTTAGTCGTTCCCTACGCTCTCTTGGGCGCGATGGCAACGCATATCCCCTCCCCGCTCTTATGGCCTGGTGTTAATAGTTCGGTATTGGCGCCAAGTATACAATAGCGGCCCACAGCTTGGCAATAGGATCAGAAAAATGAAAAACTCCGGTTTCCCGGAGTTTTACTGAAGCACCAAAAAACTCTGTCCCCGTCTACTTCCCTTCCTCGACGCGCACGACCTCTCTGCCCTTGTAGTACCCGCACTGAGGGCACAAGCGATGTGGAAGCACTAGGGCGTGGCAATGAGAACACTCCACAAGATTGGGAGCCTCAAGTTTCCAATTTGCCTTGCGCTTATCGCGTCTAGACGCGGATTGACGCCTTTTAGGTACGGCCATGTTTCTTGCTCCTTTCCTCCAACGCTTCTAAGAGCTTCCGACCGAAGGGACTAGGGCCACCGTCTTTTCTGGAACACCCACAATCGCCTTGGTTAAGGTTCTTACCGCAGACCGGGCAGATCCCCTTGCATTCCTCGGAGCACAGGGGTTTCATAGGCAGGTTCAGCACGATCTCATGGCCTATCATCTCATCGAGATCGCAAACAGCACCTTCCAAGGGGAAGGTCTCAACTTCGCTTTCCTGGCCCTTGTTATCGACCTGGTCTACAAACTTTCCTTCGCAATCTACCTCAAAAGCCCTGCTGAACGGGGATAGGCATCTCGAGCATACGAGCTCCACTTTGCCTTGGGCGTGGCATTGGATGTACACGTCTTTCCCTAACGACGTGGCAACACCGCGCACGCTCACAGGACCCGCAAGGCCCAGTTCCTCGTCTACCGCACCCAGATCGCCTGAAGTCTCAACTGGAAGACTCGTGCCGGGCTTCCCCAATATGGAAGAGACGTCTATTCTCAAAAGAGCCCCTCCGTTATCCCACTGTAAAGCATCACCTAGGGATTATATCCATCCCAAATTCCCAGTGTCAAGGAACTCATAGCTCCTGATCGTGTCAACCTACTGTAGGAACAGAGACTTGACCCCACCATTGATCGTGACGGTGTCACCAAATACTGGAATGACTAATGGACATAAGGAACTGGCGTAGCGGTGTGACCCTTCCTTCGATTACGGGGAGGTTGCTGGTCACCTCTCCAGCTACGCGTCTTAACACCTCACGTTCGGAGGAGACAACTTCGGATAGCACCTTCAGCGGGCCTAGATCCCGGCGATGCTGCTCCAGGTACTTGGCTCTAATCTCCACTTTGTTGGCTTTAAGCGCTCGCATCCTGGCCATTTGGTCAACGCCGGTCTTGCTCCACCCCATAGGACGACTCGACAGCCGAGCCGACAGGATGTGGCTCACATGGCCCTCGGCGCTCACTCCCAGTTCTGCCTCGGGGTAGAGGCGATAAGCCATAACTCCATCCCAGTTGTTGCGGATGTACCGCCGGCAATCTTGAGCCATCTTGACTTGATTCGGGGTTTCGCCCAATACGGCAGCCTCCTTTAGAAGGCGTTCCACCGTAACCCTGTCCCCGACCCTGATGGCTTTCCAGGCATCCCTGTATTCCTGGCTATCCCTCCCCAACACGCCTAACAGGCGTTTGTTTAGGTGAAACTTGTCCAGGACGAAAACACTCTTGGGCAGTATTTTAAGCCCAGTCTTAATCCAGGAGGCACCATCACCACATACATAGATTCTTTTTAGGGATCCCATGTCGTAATGCTCTTCTATGTAGTTAAGCACCCAAAGCCATAACTCTTCAGTCTCACTGTAAAGTCCAGAAAAATAATGCGGAACCTTCAATCTTCGCCTTTGATCCTTCTCCTTGCCTTCGTGCACGTAAACCAGCATCGGCATGTAGGTTCTGCCATTTTGCCCTGCTACATGGTCTTCATCGGCTTCCACATACAAAGACTCGCACTGCCGTTTTTCGAGTCTCCCCATGATGGCCTGCTCTTCCAGGTTGAACCGACGGATCGCTTTCATGACCGTTTGACCGCTTACACGTGCTTCCGGGGCTGCCCCACTGGGCTTCTCCCCGCTTTTTCGGTAAGGTAACTCGCTAGAGGCCTCCACTACTTCCGCCGCCAAAGCCAAATCTATCCTGGCGTGCGGCCCGTACCCGGCTTTCCTGTCAACCAGGTGCGCACATTCACCTGTTTTAGCGTGCTTAAAGTACGTTCGTTTGTACTCGACCTTCCCGAACGGCGTCAAAATGCTCTTTTCGTCTTCCCGCCTTTGGATTCTCCACCCCGATCGTTCTTCCCGACACTCAACAAGACGCTGGTCCTCAGCCTCTAGCACCGACTTGCAGACTTCCCGCCCAAGCCCATTTAATTGCTCCCTAAGACCTTCCTGAAAACTAACGTAGTCCAGCCCCTTTTCCATGGCATCCAAAACGTTCTCCACAATCCCGTGAAACTTAGCCCACATTTGCTGTACAATCTTCATGAGACCTCACCTTTCGAGTGGCAACACTCGCCCAACCAGGCGGTGGGGTCTCTTTCGTTATCTAGCAGCCATTCTCCTCTAAAAACTCCTACAGTAAAGTTACACTAACATGCTCCTGGCCTAGAGCATAGGTCTCGGAGCCAACCTGAGTCCAGATGCCTAGGTCGGAGTTCAACCTAGTCCCCACAGCGCATCTGAATACGTTCCAACGCCTTCCCATATAGATTTAGGGCAGGCAAAGGAGGCCCAAGGAGATGACACTGGCGCCATTTTTAGCAATCTCGGCGGCCGTAATCATCCTAATCGCCCTTCGCATAAGAAAAGACGCAGCGGTGTCATTGCTTTTGGCCGCAGCCGTGGTCACTGTTGCCCTCTCGATGATACTCTTGCCTGAGCCCTCGTTTAGAGCCGCCGAAAGAGGACTCAAGGTATGGTGGGAAATCGTTCTGCCTGCTCTGCTCCCGTTCTTCATCGCGGCGGAACTCCTCATGGGCATGGGCGTAGTGCATTTCATGGGAGTCCTCATGGAACCTCTGATGCGCCCGCTTTTCAACGTGCCGGGAACCGGCTCTTTTGTGCTGGCCATGGGCCTGGCCTCGGGCTATCCGTTAGGCGCCGCGCTGTCGGCTAGGCTGAGTCAAGATGGGCTCGCAACAAAAACCGAGGCTGAGCGGCTCATGTGTTTCTGCAACACATCTGACCCCCTGTTCATGACTGGGGCTGTGGCAGTCGGAATGCTCAGAAGAGTGGACGTAGGCATCTACATAATCATGGCTCATTACTTATCGGCTCTCACCGTAGGGGTCCTCATGAGGTTCTGGAAACCAAACTCGCCCAAGTCGGCGCCTATCCCATCTGAAGGAAAAGGCTTTATCGTTCTTCGGGCTTACCGGGCCATGAGAAAAGCCCAGAGAAAAGAACCCAAACCTTTTGGCGAAGTCTTGGGGAACGCAGTGAACAAGTCAATCAATACCCTCTTGGTGATACTTGGGTTTATAGTCCTATCATCAGTGATCTTCGAGATCCTTAAAGAGGCAGGCATGACAGCGGCGCTGTCCCGAGGCATCTCTGCTTTGGTTCCGGAAAACCTGATGCCAGAGACGCTTCACGAATCCGTGGTAAGCGGCATTTTCGAGATCACCATTGGCACATCCATGGTGGGTGCCGCCATAGCCCCCTTGGTCACCAAGGTGGCAGTAGTAAGCGCGCTAATAGCCTGGAGCGGCCTATCGGTTCACGCTCAGGTGGCAGCCGTCATCCAGCCGGCCCGCATGTCAGTATGGCCATACGTGGGAACAAGGTTCGTTCAGGCACTACTGGCAGGTCTCTACACGGTTCTTTTGATGAAGCCGGGCGGTGCCAGATGGTCGCTGCCCGCTTTCGAACCCATAGTCATGAAAGGCTCTCTAACTTGGTTCGAGAACCTAGGCAGGGCCGCCACGGCATGCACAGGCATCATAGGAGTCATGGCAGCGGTGTGCCTGACAATGCTGGCTGCAAACTCCCTTATCAAGAGGAACTAGTTTCTCCGCCTTTTCCCCCTGGCAGTGACGGGTTCCTCGGTTGCCCAGTCATCATATTCACCGCCTGCAGGGGCTGTAGCGGCCGCTTGACGCTGGAACTCTTCGGGAGGGAGCGAACTCTCGGTTACAGCCTGCTTCTGCCCATCCCTTTCGGCCGAGAGCTCCTTCCGGCCTTGACTGATCCTTTCAGTGGCTTCAGTGAGTGCCTCCTCGACTCTTCTCATTAGATCATCTGCATACTCACGGGCCCCCACGTTTATCTCCCTAGCTACCTCCCTAGACTTCTGCATCAAGTCCTCTGCCTGGATCCGCGCTTCTTTGGCTATGGCTGACTCAGAAGCAAGCGACGCTATCTGTCCTTGGGCGTCTCTCAGAATCTCATCGGCCTCTCTTCGGGCCTCGGCCAGAATCCTCTCGCGCTCTTTCAAAAGCCACTTGGCATGCTCTATCTCTTGGGGAAGGGCCGCCCTCAGATCATCTATCAAGTTAAACACTTCATCCTCATCAACCATGAGACGCCCAACCAAAGGAAGCCTGGAACACTCCGAAAGGTATGTATCCAGTTTGTCCAAAAGTGCCATTACATCCACCATTTACACCTCGCCTTTCTCGCCGCTTGGGGCGGTTTTCTGTTCGCTTATCCGCTGGCGCATCCGCTCTTCCACAAGAGGGGGTACCAGACCCCTAACGCACCCCCCGTAAGAGGCCACTTCCTTGACCAGACTTGAACTCAGGTACAGGTATTTCAGAGCCGTGATCATGAACACAGTCTCGAGATCCGGGGACAACTTCTTGTTCATGAGAGCCATCTTGAACTCGTAGTCGAAGTCCGAGACCGCTCTCAGCCCTTTCACTATAACGCCGATACCCATAGACTGGCAGTACTTTACCAAAAGCCCCGACGATGACTGAACTTCGACGTTGGGATAGTCGCGACACGCTTCTCTCATCATCTCGACTCTTTCTTCCACCGTGAAGAAGGGGTCCTTCTCAATATTCGTAAAGACAACAACGTAGAGCTTGTCGAAACACTTGGACGCTCGAGCGATGATATCAAGGTGTCCATTGGTAACAGGATCAAAACTACCGGGGTACACGGCCTTTAACACGGTTTCGTCCTCCAGTCCAGTTATCTCCGTTAATAGTGTATAAACCGGAGTACATTTGTCCATAGTAAGTCGCGAGAGTCAGGGCGCAATCGAGAGATTGCCCCTAACAGGCTCTTCCTCCGGTTTCTCCTCTCCCAATGCCGCTTCCACAAGAGGCGGCATTTTTTTAGCGGTTTCGATTGATACCTTGTTTCAATAGGGCTTCTATGTAGATGCGTGCAAAACCTTCTGAATGAGACTACCAGGATTCCTGCAGCAGCAAGTATGCTCCGACCATAAGGGCCAAAGCGCCTACGATCTTGGTGCCCGTGATTCCGACCTTTGTCCCTGTGATCCCCAGGAAGTCCAAGACTAGGGCCATGCTTATCTGAGCGGCAACTATAGCGGTGGTGGCGGCTCCAACCCCAGTATCGCCGATGCTCTTTAGCACACCCCAGATGATGACTACGCTTAGAGGAGCCCCAAGGAAGGTCCACCAAGGAGCTGCCCCAATTCTGCGGACGTCCCCTCCCGATACCCCCGCAAGCAGAATGACTCCCAGTATGGCTGAACCGATAACGTGCACCGCGAATGAAGCCTCGAAAGACCCGGCTTTCTTGCCTAATACCGCGTTAAGTGCGCCTTGCACCGCCATGGATGCTCCGGCCAATGCCGCCAGAAAGAGCGAACGCCATTTCAACAGGATCTTCCACCTTTGCCCTGGGACATAAGCCCTGCGATGTCTTGGGTAGTATAGCACTGAGACAACCTGGAGAATCCAAAATAGACAGATCACCGAGGAGGCTACGCAATGTACTGGCAAGGAAACGCTAGGACTGACTTGGCAGTGGAACGTGCCCAGATATTGAACCGCCAGGCCGGCCAACCCATGCCCGGCCTGAACATTCACGAAGAAACCATAGAAAACATGAGACTAACAAGAGTACAGGTGGCCACCCCTGAAGCAGGGAGGCAAGTAGGAAAACCTCCCGGGCGTTACTTTACATTAGAGTGCTCCGACCTCCGGTTTAGGAGTAGGACCACGCTAAAGGCCGTGGCTGAAATAGTGGCCAGGGAGATCACCCAGTTGGCGTCGCTTCCCAGAAAGGGAGACGTGCTCATCGTGGGTCTGGGAAACTGGCAGGCCACTCCCGATGCCCTGGGACCACGAGTCATCTCCCAATTAATGGTAACCCGGCATATTCGAGAGTATGTGCCTCAGGAACTCGGCGGGAGACTGAACCCTGTTGCCGCCATCTCCCCTGGAGTCTTGGGCATAACCGGCATGGAAACCATCGACATCGTGAAAGGCATCGTCCAACAAGTGAAACCTGAACTGGTAATCACGGTTGACGCCTTAGCCGCCAGATCGCCTTCAAGACTCTTGACTACGATTCAAGTGGCAGACACGGGCATACAACCCGGCTCCGGAGTAGGTAACAAGCGTCCTGGCATCAACATGGAAAGCCTTGGGGTGCCTGTGTTGGCCATCGGAGTCCCCACAGTGGTATCCGGGGCCGCCATAGCCCAGGACGCGCTAGATAGCTACTTCACCAAATACAACCCCCACGGCCGGGCAACCTTGGATTCGGTAACGGACTTCCTTACTAAAGACGTAGCCGATCTCATGGTGACCACCAAGGATATCGACGTTGAGATTATGGAGATGTCAAAACTTCTGGCTTCGGCACTAAACCGCGCTACCCAACCTGCAATCAGCGAGGAGGAGATGATGGACTACTTGCAGTAGGACACCGCGACCCGGCAGTATCCAAAAGCGCATCAGACTGGCCCAGGTGTCAACCGGCAATCTGCTTAGTCTCAAAAGCGCGCACTGTGAGGCACAAGAGAAAAACGGATATGACAGCGGGGATAACCAAGTCAGCCACCGCTATCTTCCCATGGAGCAAGATGGCGGCCGCATCAACTCGGGCATAGGGAAGAACCTTCCTTAGAGTCGAAAGGATGCCTGTGGCGCTTTCTATCATGCTGTTAAGGAAGAAGAGACACGTCACGATTCCTGCGCATGCCCCCACCGCCCGCGAGTACTCGTCTATGAAAATGGATACAAGGAACAACAGGGTTCCTATCTCGATGTTCACGAGGACGGTGTTGAGACTTGCCAGGAAGTATGGTCCCGGTTGAGCTTCTTTGCCAGCCGCCGCTAACAAGACAATCCATTGAAATAGCGCCAAAACCGAGAGATTGGTCACCAATCCAAGCCAGCGAGCACCCACTAGAACTCTTCTAGATACAGGAAGTCCGAGCAGAAACTCGGAACTGCGCTCATCAACTTCCCTAGAGACTAGCCCGGGAACGTACGTGGCCAAAAAAATGACAAATGCTATGGCAACGACGCCGCCGTATTCCATTGATGCCACATATGTGTCGAAGGTGTTCACGCTGCCGGCCCCAAAGAGCGTGCGGATGTAAGGTGGCATAACGCCAACCATCTCCGCAAAATCCTGAAGTGCTCCTGAAGCAGCCATCAGATTGTACATGGCAACCATCATCCAGGTCAGAAAGCCCAAAGTGATGCACCACGTCAGAATAGTGCCGCGTTGGGACCTCATGTGCTGTTTGAACAGCGTGATCGCTGTCATCTCGGCACCCCCTACGTCTCTACCTGTTTGGACTCGAAAGTAACCACGGAAAGCCATAGCATCGCCTGAGACATGAAGATTAACACCAAGACGTCACCTAGGAGCAGGCCGCCCCGGACAAGAATGTTGAAGGGATCAAAATAGCTGAAAGGATTCCATGCCCTGGCTATTCTCGGCACGGAAGCCACCTGCATGCCGAAATCCACTGCCCAGAGGGCACCTGCTCCTGCCAAAGACCCTTTTACGGCTTGCCCATAGTCTCCGACTCTAAGAGATACTAGCATCGCCATAGACCCTACTGCGACGCCCAGAAGCCAGGCCTCAGCTATCACCCAGAAGTACCCCTGATACTTGCCCGAAACCCCGTAAAACGCGAGCCCTCCGCACAATGCGCTCCACGTAACCAGCGCCAGAATCGCCGAATTCAGAACCATTACCCACCACCTGGATATGATAACTTGCTGCCTGCCAACGGGAAGGGCCAGAAGAAAGTCGGCTGTCCTGCGGTCGACCTCGGCGCCAACCGACGAAACCGCAAGCAAACTAGCGTAGATAGGTAAAGCAATTGCCATCCAAAAACCGATTTTGGCCTGAACCAAACTGTCGATAGCGGAAAGTCCCGGCGCCACTCCGAAAAGCCCCCGCAATCCGGGCGGCACCTTCTCGGCAAGTTTCAACATGAACCCGCCGAGAGCATTGCCCGACTCCATAGGCTTTGAGGTTGCGGCAAGGGCCCAAGCCATAAGCCCATTTATGCCAGACCAGCTGACCAATCCGGAGCCGTGAATTCGGAAGTACTGCCTGAATAGGATCATCTCAAGCGCCCCCCCGCAGTGATGCGCTTTGACCATAGAACGATAGAAACACTTCCTCTAGAGGGGGATCGGAGATCGACAGGTCGACTATGTTCAGGCTATTAAGCGATTCAAGAAGCGAGGAAAGCGGGCCCGCATAGGTGAATCTCACCTTGCGCCCGTCCTGCCTCACATCGGAGATACCCGTAAGAGCAGTTATCCCTGACCAATCACCCGAAGCTTCAAAAGAGACAAACTTCACCCGCTGCTTTTTCAGGTTCTCGATACTGTCGACGGCTATCACCTCGCCATCTCTGATGATGCCGACTCTGTGGGCCACTGCTTCAACCTCCAAGAGATCGTGAGAAGACATGAACACGGTCTTGCCGCGTTTGGCTTCATCCAGAATAAGGGATCTTACGGTCTCCTGAACCAGGGGGTCTAGCCCTGTTATGGGCTCATCTAGGATCAAGACATCCGGGTCATGGGCAAGAGCGTTGATGATGGCGATCTTCTGGCGGTTTCCCCGGCTCAGCGTCTTGAACTTGCGGTGCAAATCCACATCGAGTCTAGTCGCAAGGTCCTGGATCCTTCCGCCGTCTTTAATCCCGCGCACCCTCATGGCAAAGTCCAAGTTCTGCGATCCTGTGAGCGAGCCGTAAAGGGCCGGATCGCTGGCTAAATACCCGACTATCGAGAGAACCTTCTGCTTGTCACGGACAATATCGAGCCCTAGAATGGTGGCAGACCCCGCGGTGGGTGACAAAAACCCCATGAGCGTGCGTATGAGAGTAGTCTTCCCTGCCCCGTTTGGCCCCAAAAACCCGAAGACCTCTCCCTTTTTGACCTCTAGATCAGCGTGCTTTACTCCTTTGCCATTGCGATAGAGATGCCCCAGACCCTTTAGCTCTATTGCATTCACGAGATCACCTCCAGACTTAATGGGGCAAAGGCTTTTCGGCGGGCCAACTGTGAATCTTGAAGCGTCTCCCAAGAAGAGCGATTTCAGCCTTGGGCGGTGTCTCATGGAAGTTCTTCCGCAGTTCGATGGTGTTCAGATATTCGTACCCGTGGTCTAAGACAAAATCCAAAGCGCCTAAGTTGGCGGGAACGACGTCAAGAAACAGAGAGCGAGCGCCCCTGGACTGAGCCCACTCCTCCGCCCACTCAAGAACACGCCCGCCAATACCCATGCCCCGCCTGCGCTCATCCACAACCATGTCCTCAATCCAGTAGACATCGCAATCTTGGCGGAAACGTAAAAGTCCCAGGAGCTGGCCGCCTTCATCCAGTCCGAACAGCAGCCCGCCATTCAGCCATTCCTCCCAGATCTCGCACGCTTCATCTTGGGCGACTACTCGCGACGTTGAAGTGCAACTGGAGTGATGCTCAAAAAACTGGGAAATGAGGCCAATAGCCTGTTGGGAGTCGGCAGGGCCAAGAAGTCGCATCATGAGTCATGTCTCCTTTGGCTGCGATTGCGGTAACACTTTCGACAAGGGGGCTTTCTACACCTCCCCATTATAGAAAAGGGCAGCCCATAGGCTGCCCTTAATGCAAACTCGTTTCTAGGCTAGTATTGCTTCTGGCCGGTCCCCACGGCGGAGAACCTGCCCGAGGCCAGGCTCTGCTCAGCAAGTTCGATCATGCGCCTGACCATGTGACCGCCTACCGCGCCGCAAGTTCGTGACGGAATGTCTCCCCAGTAACCGGCCGGAGGCTGAATTCCCAACTCGTTAGCAACCTCATTCCGGAAGCTGTCAAGGGCCGCACGAGCCTCGGGCACTACCGCTATATTCCTCTTCTGCCCAGTACCCACTGAATCACCTCCTCTCTTATTCGAAACTTATTATGTTCACTTGCGGCCCGGATATTCTGGAAAAACGTGTCATAAAACGCTACCTGGACATGCTGTAAGCCGCGAAACTGTCCCCGTATTTATTCTTCACCCGATTCAAAAGTCCAAGGTCTGCGGGGGTTCCCAATCCCTCTGATACCCTGCAGACAGTGAGTCTAGCTTGTTCCCTGGCTTCCTGAAGGGTTTCCAAAGATAACGATAGGTTCGAAAGGCGCGTTTCGCTTTCCCCACTTTGCCGGGAGCCAAAGAACTGACCGGGCCCTCGCTGCTCTAGGTCAAGCTCGGCAACCTGGAACCCGTCGGATGTTCTTTCCAAGGCTAAGAGCCGCTTTAGGCTCTGCGGGCTTTGGGAAGACGAGATCAGAAAGCAGTAAGACTGAGCCTGTCCGCGCCCAACGCGGCCCCTTAGCTGATGCAAAGACGCCAGCCCGAAAGAGTCAGCGTCCTCAACCACCATGCAAGTGGCGTTCTCCACATCCACGCCTACCTCGACCACAGTAGTAGAGACCAAAACGTCTATGGTCCCCGCTACGAACTGCTTCATAGTCTCATCAACCTGGCGTTTAGGGAGCGAGCCGTGAAGCAGGCCGATTCTGGCACCTTCCAGGTAGCCCGCCTGGAGTTCGTCCTTTACTATCTCCGCCGCTTTCCGGGAGGTTTTGCCTTCCCTTATGACAGGACACACCACATACGCTTGGTGGCCGAAAGTCAGCTGGTCCATGACCTTCTTGTACGCCAAGTGTCTCTTGGAACCTGCAAGCACCGACGTCTTTGGCGCCATCCTGCCTTCCGGCATGGCGTCGATAATCGAAATGTCCAAGTCGCCATAGAGAGTCAAAGCAAGAGAGCGCGGAATAGGCGTAGCGCTCATGACGAGAACATGGGGGACAAACGACTGAGAACTCACAGTCAGCGCTAGTCGCTGCTTGACGCCAAAACGATGCTGCTCGTCGGTGACCACCAAGCCAAGATTCCCCCAAGTGACGCCAGGTTCCAACATGGCGTGGGTCCCAACAAGGATCTGTATGTCCCCTCTGGCCAAGCCCTCTAGGGTCCGTCGTTTCTCCTTGGCGCCGAGGCTTCCCGATAGAAATCCGCAGGCAACGCCTGTGCCTACCAACTGCTCTATGGTTCTGCGGTGTTGTTCCGCCAACACTTCCGTAGGTGCTAGAAACGCCCCCTGATATCCGTTTTCTACAGCAGTCAAAAGAGCGTACAAAGCCACCACTGTCTTGCCGCTGCCCACATCGCCTTGAAGCAGGCGGTTCATCACCCGCCCGCTAGTCAGGTCTCGCCGCAGATCCTCTATGGCTCTCTTCTGAGCGCCGGTCAGCCTAAATGGCAAGCCCCGGACAAACTCATCCGACATACGGAACCGGGCAAACTTCTCCGGCCCTTTGGACCTTTGAACCTCTTCTCGCATTGACATAAGACCAATCTGAAGGTACAACACCTCGCGGAAAGCGTGGGTCTTGCGAGCCTTGTTCCATTCCAACGCAGACTGAGGCGCATGAATGGCCCGATAGGCCTCCAACTCGCCGAGGTAGCCCAAACGGCGCAGCATATCCCTTGGCACATCGGGCTCTAGTAACATGAGGCACTGCCCTAGGGCTTCCCCAATGATTTTGTGAAGGGCGGAAGATGTAAGACCTCTGGTCACGTGGTATATGGGGACAATGGGACCTTTCTCTACGGCTTCGTCTTCTACCCTCCAGATAGGATGCGCCATCTCAAGTCCGTTCCGGCGCCACTCCACACGGCCGGAAGCCAGGACCATCTGGCCTTTTCGAAGGTTCTGGTAAACGTAAGGCGTATTGTACCAGACCAGATGAAGCACATGCCCGCCGTCAGATATGCCTACCCTTAGAGCCCGCCCTCTTTGGCTCGGGACGAAAGATAGAGCAACGACTGTTCCCTGAACCGTGACCTCATCGCCTGGCCGTGCCAGGGCTATTGACGTGACTTTGGAGAAATCGTCAACCCTGAAAGGAAAGTGGTTCAAGAGATCCCTGACAGTGATGATGCCCAAACCCGCCAGAAGACCGGCCTTCTTTGGCCCGACGCCCTTTAGGTACCGGACAGAGTCGTCCAGGGAAATCGAGCTCCTCATTCCGATGACACGATGTAGTAATACAAAGGCTGACCGCCGTCCTGAAGTTCCACCTCAACGTCGGGAGAGAGAACGCGTCTCACGGCCATGGCCGCGCCCTCGCCTGTCTCTTGCGTGACGTCCTTGCCGCGGTAGATAGTGACAATCTCATGATCCGGCCTGACCATGGCAGATACTATGGAGACTAGGGTTTCCTCGGGGTTCTTGCCAACCATCTCTACCTTGCCGTCAATGAGGCCAAGTATGTCCCCTTGTCTCATGACATGCTTCCCGAATTTCCCGTTTCTTGCCGCAAAGGTCACTTCGCCTGTGCGCACTCTCTTTATGGCTTTTGCGGCCCGTTTGAGATTGTGCTCCATGTCCATGGACAGGTTCAGAGACAGAAGGGCTGACACCCCCTGCGGGATCGTCTTGGTTGGAATTATGTACATGTTTCGCCCAGTTAGCTTCTTGGCTTGCTTAGCGGCTAGGAAGATGTTTCCGTTATTGGGCAAAAAGATGATCTTCTTTGCATTAACGGTCTTGACGGCTGCCGCCAGTTCGGCGGTGGAGGGATTCATGGTTGCGCCGCCCTCAATGACCAAGTCGCAACCCAAACTCTTCATGATCTCCGTCAGCCCAGAGCCCGCAACCACAGTAACGATCCCAGTTTCTTTAGGGGGAGTCACAGGGAGCCCGAATGTAGGCGCACTCAAAGTACCATGACTTGAGGCGCCGCCCACCGCGGTAGCGCTCCTTTTGGTGTTTAGAGTCATAGCCTCCTGAGCCTGTTCGACCATATTGTCGATGGTCACTTGGGACAAGGCGCCATACCGGAGACAGTAAGTCAGCACTTCACCCGGTACTTTGGTGTGCACATGCACCCTGGCGAGACTGTCGGACCCTACCACCAGAAGCGAATCTCCGTATGACTGGAGGTTCTCTCGGATTTCAGCTAGAGGCAAGCCTGTCCCTCTGAGAAGAAACTGGGTATCGTAAGGAAAGACTATATCTGTGGTATCCAGGGCTTCCGCATGGGTTGCGACCTTTGTCACCGGGACGGCGTAAGATTCTGCTCCTGCAAGACTTCTCTTGCCTTCTGGAGAAAGCGCCAGCAGAGCACCTTCTAGTATGTAAACGAGTCCCTTTCCGCCGGCATCTACCACGCCTGCCTGCTTCAAAACAGGCAGCATTTCGGGAGTCGTCTCAAGCACTTCCTGGCCTCGAACTAAACTTGCCTGTAAAACCCCTTGGACAGTCTGTCCGTGGCCTCCGGCATCCTTGGCGCCATCACGCATTCCCCGCAAGACAGTAAGGATGGTACCTTCCACGGGTTTCATCACAGCTTTGTAGGCCGTGGAGACCGCCTCATCGAAGGCCATACCGATCTCCCATGAAGGCACAGAGTCCTTGCCTGCGAAATACCGGGCTATGCCGCGGAATATCTGGGACAAAATGACGCCCGAATTTCCCCTGGCCCCCATAAGCGCGCCGTGACTTGCTAGTTCCGAAGCCCTCGAAAGGCTCGCCGGAGTCTCCTTTACCACGCTTTCGGCGGCGGCTGAAAGCGTGAGATACATGTTGGTCCCGGTGTCGCCGTCAGGGACAGGGAAAACGTTCAGCGCGTCGACTTCTGCCTTGTGCTCCTGCAAATGCTCTGATGAAGAAGCGATTAGGTCTCGAAATAAAAGACCATCCAGTACCTGTTCAGTCATGGTTAGCTCCCCGAGTTTGCTTGTACCCTTATTCCTTGCACGTTAACTGTAACTTTTCTCACTGTCAGTCCAGTGGCATTCTCTACTGTATATCGCACTTTGTCCACGATCATCCTAGCTACTTCGGTGATTCTGACTCCGTAGCCCAATACCACAGAGAGATCGATGTAAACCACATCTCCGTCAATGGACACCGACACCCCTCGAGATAAGTTCTCTTTGCCCAAAAGTTCGGAGATGCCATCTGTCATCTTGCGACCCGCCATTCCAACCACACCGTAACACTCAGTGGCTGCAGCGCCCGCAATTGTGGCAATAGCTTCTTCTGATAATACCAGCCTTCCTAAGCTGGTCTCAACTTCTTTGCCTGATAACGGAGTCACTTTCGAATCCTTCCTTCGTACCCACAGTGTAAAGTCAGGGCGGGTCCATCTAAATTCTATGACGCTCTCGGCTTTTCCTCCCAACTGTCTTATGCTAGAATAAACAGGCTTTGAAAGTCGAGCAAGGAGGTCCTTTTTGTGCCTAAGTGCGAGATATGCGGCAAAACCAAATCAGTAGGCCATAGCGTCAGCCACTCAAACATCAAGACCAAGAGAACGTGGTCGCCTAACATCCAGAGAGTCCGCGCGGTTGTGGACGGACGTCCTTGCCGCGTCTATGCCTGCACCCAATGCCTTAGGTCGGGCCGGGTACAGCGTTTGGCAAAGTAATCTCTCTCCAAAAGAGAACACCTCTCACGGATTGGCCGCGAGAGGTGTTTTGGTTATTGGCTACTTCTAACGTCTGTACCCGAAGATGCCCAGAATAACCCTGACGACCCCCGAGAGCGCTCTTGGGACCCGCACCACACGCACTTTCATAGCGCATTTCAAGTACGGCTGATCGTACTTGAGGCACCTCCTTCCAGTTTCTACGGGCTTTTCACGACAAGCCAAGCGCCTACCACCAAAGCAGCACCAAAAGCGCCAAAAAAGACCCAGGACGGTATAGATGCCACAAGGATCGCGACGCCCACCGCTGCCATGAGAAAAGACGCTACGACGCGGTTAGAGAACCTACGTGTTCTGGTCTTCAAAACAAATCACCGCCACCACAGGACAACACCTTCACCCTACACAGTATATTCACCCGTGCCCAATGGTGCCCATTCTCAGGCTATGTATAGCCTGGCGTCTGTCTTTGGCGCTGAACACGTAGTTGCCGGCCACAAGAACGTTTGCCCCTGCCTCATGCAGAAGTCTTGCGTTGTCCCCGGTCACCCCGCCGTCCACCTCAACGTCCACGTCCTTGCCGGCCTTGGAGAACATCTCCCGCACCCAAGATACTTTCTCGAGCATGGGCGCTATGAACTTCTGGCCGCCCCACCCCGGGTTGACGGTCATGATCAAAACTAAATCGACATTGTCCATAACACAGGGCAGGAAATCAGGCGGTGTAGCCGGGTTCATTGCAACACCGGCCCGGCAGCCCGACGATTGCACCAACTGAAGCGCACGGTGAAGGTGCCGCGTGGCTTCAGCGTGGATGGTCAAGATTTTGGCAAAAGGGGCAAACGCCGGAATGGCCCACTCAAGACAGTCCACCATCAGGTGAATGTCCAGAGGCACTCCCAAGCCAAAAAGGCCCTCCGCCACCTTGGGACCGTAGGTCAAATTGGGCACAAAATGTCCGTCCATTATGTCTAGATGCAGATAATCCGCCCCGGCCTCTTTCAAAGAGGCGGCGTCTTTCATGAGATCCACCGGATTAGCTGACAGTAATGAAGGGGATACAAGGATCTTATTCATATCTGTGTTTCACCTTCTCAAGGCATTCGTCTAAAAGCACGAGATAGTTGGCGTATCGTTGGGGAGCTATTTTCCCTTCAGCGAGAGCTTTCTTGACTTCGCAGGGATCCTCCGTCTTGTGGAGACACCTGGGAAAATGACATGAGTGAGCGTAGGCGGCCATCTCGGGGTAATACTGGGCTATCTCGTGTGGCTCACACAAAACTGAGTCAAGTTTGCTAAACCCGGGCGTGTCGGCCAAAAAGCCTTGCTGCCTCACTCTGTACAACGTAACGCCTTTGGTGGTGTGTCTTCCTCGCCTAGTGCGGCCCAGTTCCTTAGCTTCTATCTCCACGCCCAGAAGACTCGAGAGTAAACGCGATTTGCCTACTCCGCTTGGACCTGCGACCACGGCAACGGTACCTTCGATGGCATCCGCCAACGAGTCAAGTCCGATTCTCTCCGTCGCCGACGTCACCCGGACCGGGTAACCAGCCTTCTCGTAGACTTCCCTAAGCTTTTGAATCTGGCCCCCATCTTCAATATCACATTTGTTGATGCATAATGCCCCGGCGATGCCCTGGGCCTCAACGTGAACTAGCAGCCTGTCAATGCCTATAGTATCAACAGGAGGATGGGTCAAAGCCGTAACAACGATCACCTGGTCAATATTGGCCACCGGCGGCCTAATCAAGAAGTTCTTTCTGGGAAGGATCTTGTCGACTACAAACCGATCTCCGTGTTCCCGTATTGCCGCAAAATCGCCTGGATAGACGTCAGAGAACTCCCTGCGGATACGCCCTCGAAAGACGCACCTGTACTCCCTGCCGCCCGAAATTACCACACAAAAAGCCGAGTGAACTCTAGTGATTCTGCCTTCTAAGGTCCCCTGCAACTCCTCTCTCCTTCTTACTGGCCGGGAGGGCGAATCGTCTCAACAGAGACTTTGCCGCCTATAATGGTGCGCACCACAGCTGAGGCTCCCTGCCACGTGAAGCGAATCTCACGGCTTTCGCCCGAACGCAGGTTCCCGTCGAAAACTTGACGTTCGCCTTGCTGATCTTTGACGAACACTTGCACGTTGACCATGCCGCCCCTGGGATCGTAAGGCGCCTCCACAACTCTCACGGCAGTGTACTCGTTGGCTCCGGGGCGCGACGCCACGATGAGCGTCACCTTGGTCCTAAGGGGCACTTCCTGCCCCGGTTCGGGGCTTTGACTTAAGACCTGGCCTTCCGGTGCGTTGGCGTCTTCCATCAAAACCACGTTTCCCATGTCCAGAATGCGCTCCTCTATTAATCTCACCGCTTCATCCTGCATCTTCCCAATTACGTCGGGAACTATCGCAGTAACTGGCTCGGCGCCTTTAGATATCTCAAGATCCACAAACGAATCCCTAGGGACATCCAAGCCCGGATACGGGTTCTGGCTTATCACAAGCCCCTTGGCCACTGTATCGCTGGCGACCTCTCGGATATTGCCCAGTTGAACTCCTGCGTTTTGGATCTCCACCACCGCCTGGATCTGGGTCATGCCCCTCACTTCGGGCACCCTGGTGAGATTCTGTCCCTTGGATATGAGGCAATAGACCACCCGGCCCTTCTTGGCTTGTTCTCCGCCCAGAGGGCTTTGCTCTATCACTTGGCCCCGGGCCATGGTGTCATGGGGCCGTTCCCCGGCAATCTGAAACACGAAACCGGCTTCATTTATGATGTCCTGGGCCTCAATGTAGTTCTTGCCCACCACATCGGGAACCGGCAATATTGGCACCGTGATCCATGCCCTTATCCGCCAAAAAGCGTACGCTCCCAGACACAGCACTACCACAGTAAGGGCCAAAAACACTTTGGCGCCTACCGACATCCTTCTCTTCTTGCCGCGCTGCCTCCCCAAGTCCCCCTCATCTCCTCTGGAGGGCACCGCAGAAGCCTTGTTCTCTCCCTTCGTCTTTGAAGGCGAGTCCCGGCGAACCCCCGTCTGAACACTCTTTATGGCACCCAGCATATGATCAGCCGAAGAAAACCTATCTGCCGGGTTCTTGGCCAAAGCTACCTGCACCAGTTCGTCCACTTGGGGAGGTACGTCAGGGCGCGCATCGGCTACCTTAGGAACCTCTCCCTGGACATGCTGTAAGGCAACGGCTACCGGACTTTCCCCGCCAAAAGGCGGCTTACCTGTGAGCATCTCATACAACACCACGCCCAAGGAATACAAGTCCGAACGGACCGAGACAGTGCCGTTCTTGGCTTGCTCAGGAGACAAGTAAGGCGCCGATCCGATCACCACATCCCGTGATGTTGTGGACACGCCGCCCAAAGCCCTGGCGATGCCGAAGTCAGCCACTTTCACGTCACCCTGGGGCGTAATCAGTATGTTCTGAGGTTTGATGTCTCGGTGAATGATGCGTCTGGCATGAGCATGACCTAGCCCCTGGCAGATCTTTGAAGTAATCTCCAGGGCTTCTGAGACAGGCAATCTGCCCCGGGCTTTGAGCCTGTCTCTAAGCGTCTCGCCCTCAACCAGTTCCATAACGATAAAATACAGTCCGCTGTCCTCTCCCACATCGTAGATGCTGACGATGTTAGGGTGCGACAGAGACGCCACAGACTGGGCTTCCCGGCGGAAACGGCTAATGAACTCGTCATCCTCGCTCATCTCGGGACGAAGTACTTTGAGGGCAACGTTTCTGTCAAGGACGAGGTCATAGGCCTTCCAGACGACGCTCATCCCTCCGCCGCCGAGCCTTTCCAGTATTTTGTACCGGTTAAGTACCTTCCTACCGGCGATATCTCCTGACGCCACGATCCCCACCTCTTATCTGCCGGGACTGAAAGACACATCCGGCCACAAGAGAACCACAGTGATATTGTCGTACCCGCCTCGGCTATTGGCCATGTCGACCAACGCCTCTGCCGTTTCCTCTCTTGGCCTGCCATCTAGAAGATCGACTATCTCTCGAGAATTGACGAGACTCGTAAGCCCATCGGTGCACAGCAGTACGATGTCCCCTGGACAAAGACGCTCAGAGTAAGTTGACACCGTGACAAAATCCTGAGTGCCCAAAGCCATGGTCAGGACATTTCTCCCTGGATGACTCATGGCGTCTTCTTCAGAGATAGTCCCCTTGCGCACCAGCTCTCCAGTGATAGAGTGGTCGTCTGTAATTTGGCGGATCTTTGTGCCGGACACTATGTAAGCCCTGCTGTCGCCCACGTGCCCAACGTAAAGCCTTCCTTCTTTCTCTCTCACCAATGCTCCCGTCAAGGTCGTGCCCATTCCGGGATAACCTTCCTTCTCGAGACTCGCCTTGAGAATCATCTGATTACCGTGAGCAAGAGCTTTTCGAAGGATGGTTTCGGGATCCTCTTCGTGGGGTGCAGTGAGGACGTAGTCGGTACAGAGTCTGACCGCCATGGCCGAAGCTACCTCTCCACCATCGTAGCCGCCTATTCCATCGGCCACCATAGCAAGCCAAGCGCTGGCTTCTTGGAAGGATCTGACTATCCAAGAGTCCTCATTATCTGGACGCACAAGACCCCTGGACGATTGCGCGCTCCACCTCAAAACCAGCCCCCCCAATCCCTCTACGCCAAAAGGTTCTTATCTCTCTTCTTCCCCAAGACCCAGTTGCCCGCAGGCAGCGTCTATTCCTCCTCCAAGACTGCGACGCACCGTCACCTTCACCCGGTTCCTTTCCAGCCGTCCGCGAAACTCCAGAACCTTCTGGGGCTCAGGACGCTTGAACAGAAGCCCTGGCACTTCGTTCCAAGGGATCAGATTGACCAAAAGGTCCATACCCGAAACCAAAGACACAAGCCTCTCTGCCTCAGCCAGCGAGTCGTTGACCCCTCCTAGAAGCATATACTCAACTGTCACTCGCTGCCTAGTCAAAAGGGCGTAATCCTTTAGTGCCGATATCACCTGTTCTATGGGAAATCGCCTATTGTACGGGATGATCCGGTCTCTCACCTTGTCCGAGGCGGCATGCAACGAGACCGCAAGACGGGCGCCCCGAGAATCCCTAGCGAACCTCCTTATGGCTTCAGGAATCCCCACTGTAGACACGGTGATCCTCCTACGGGAAAGCCCGTAACCATGAGGATTTGACAGAATATCTATGGCCCCCAGAACTTCTTGGTAGTTAAGAAACGGCTCCCCCGTCCCCATAAACACAATACGGCCGATTCGTATACCTTGGTCCCGACACATGCCAATGAACTCTTCAAGAATCTCGCCTCTTTGCAGGCTTCTCTGAAAACCCAATCCCGAAGAAGCGCAGAAGGCGCACCCCACAGGGCATCCTACTTGGGTTGAGAGGCATGCCGTCAACCCGTAAGCGTACTTTAGGAGCACAGACTCACACACAGGCAACCCATTTGTGCCCCAAAGGTATTTTTTCGACCAGCGGCCCTCACCTTCCTGCACCCTCAAGAGGTCCAACCGCCTGTAATTGGTTGAGTTAGCCAAATACTGCCGGAGCGATGCCGGCAAGTCCGTCATCTCGTCAAACGCTGCCGCAAACCGTTTGAAGGTCCAAGCCCATATTTGTCTGGCGCGGTAAGGCTTCTCTCCTTGCAGCGAAAGCAGATCAGAAAGCCCTGACAGATCTAGGTCGAACAGATTTGGCTTTCTATTGTCCATCATCAAAACGCCTCAATCCTTGTGTTCTCCCTTGTCCTGGTAGCCTTGGCCACAAAAAAGCCGTCGGTTCCGGAAATGTGGGGCAGAAGATAACGGAACCCGGGCCCCCGGAAGCGGCTATCCTTTGAAAACAGGTCCTCAAGAGGCCCAATCGCCGGATCTTCGGGGCAAAACTCAGGCCGCCTTTCCATGAAGTCAAGCCAGACTTCTTCGTTTTCTTCTTGAGAAATCGTGCAAGTGCTGTAGACCAAGACTCCTCCGGGCTTAACCCGGGAGGAAGCTTTCTCTAAGAGAGCTTCTTGTCGCGTCGCCATGGCAGAAAGGTCTTCGGGGCGCCGGTTCCACCGGAGATCTGGGTTTCGCCCAATGACGCCCAACCCAGAACAAGGCGCGTCCAAAAGCACTCTATCGAACTGGGTCTCGGGCGTCTTCACGGTTGCATCCATCACTTGCGTGGCAAGGTTTGACAGGCCTAAGCGGCGCCGTGCGTCTTGCACCATCTCGAGCCTCTTTGGGTCAACATCAGTAGCTAAGACCCTGCCGGACGCCCCCGCCAAAGCTGCGGCGTGTGTCGCCTTTCCGCCTGGAGCCGAGCAGACATCCCACACGGTGTCCCCTGGCCTGGGATCCAGCGCTAATCCAATGGCCATGGCACCTTCGTCTTGCACTACGAAATGACCCTCTTGAAAGCCCGGGATATCCGCAATTCTGCCACCAGAGCGGACCCTGACCGACTCTGGAAGCCTGCCTATCTCTGCCACATATCCGGAATTGACCAGTTTCTCTAGGAAATCGTCTCTTGATATCTTGGACACATTCACTCTGAGGTACAGAGGAGGCACTCGGTTTCCCGCCTCGCAATACCTCATGGCATCCAGAAGGCCAAATCGCTTCACCAACAGGCAGGTAATCCACTCTGGATACGAATACCTGACGGAAACATATTGGAGAGGGTTCCTGTCCAAGGATGGCACTTCCACATGCCCCGCACACCTTGCCATCTCTCTAAGTACCCCATTGCAGTAAGCCCTTTGGCCTTTTCCCTTGAGGCAGCCTACCACAGAGTTGGTGGCAGCGTAAGGCGGAATCCCCATCAGAAGGAACTGGGCTACGCCCAGTCTAAGAGCATTTCGAAGCTTGGGCTGGAGCAGTTTCAGAGGTCTTTCGGAGAAACTTCCAAGGTACCAATCGATGAGATTCATCCACCTAAGAGTAGTGCTCACCAGATCTAGGGCTAGAGCCCGTTCCCGCGGGTCTCCAATGACATCCAAAGACAAAGCCCGGGAGGGCGTCTCGCGGGCTGTCAGTATTCCCAGTGAGACCTCTCGGGCATCTGGTTTCACACTACCTTCGCCTATCTCTCATCATGAGAAGCCGCAAGACCTGCGCCACAGCAACCGCAGTGGCAGCCACATAGGTTAGGGCGGCGGCGTTAAGCATGTTCCCTACACCTACAGATTCGTCGGCCCCCACATAGCCTGACGTCAAGAGCATATCCATGGCTCTCCTTGATGCATTGTACTCTACCGGAAGCGTGATCAGCTGGAAAACCACTGCTCCCAGGAAGAACAAAATGCCTAAATTCATCAAAAACCCAGACTGGGCCAAGAAGCCCACGAAAAATAGAGGCCAAGCGGCACTGGAGGCAAACTGAACTAGAGGCACCAACCCGTTTCTTACCCCAAGCGGCGCGTATCCCACGGAGTGTTGCACTGCGTGACCTACCTCGTGGGCCGCGATGCTTATGGCTGCTATAGATGGGCTTGCATAAACGTCCCTGGATAAACGGAGCGTTCGGTCTCTGGGATCGTAATGGTCAGAGAGAGTGCCTGCCACCTGCTCTATCTTGACATCGCCCAAACCTGCATTGCGAAGAAGCGAAGCTGCCACCTCCACGGCCGGCCTGCCGCTTCCGGAGTAAACCCGAGAGTACGTGGCATAGACCGACTTGACCTTGAACTGCGCCCACATGGCAAAGAGCATTGCAGGGATGACGAAAAGGAAATAACCTGAATCCAAAAACATAACTATTCTCCCTCCCTTGTACCAACGCCGTCTTTACACTTGAACCCGGAACTCCCTTTGGCTCTTCCGGCCAAGAATGCCCTAAAAGACATAGGCTTCTTGCCCTCGGGCTGGACAAACAAAACCCGAAGAACGCCTTCTCCGCATGATACTAGGCCCGAATCTCCTTCTATACCCAAAACGCTGCCGGGCTTTTCGTTAGATTCCAAGGTCATCAGGCGCGTCTCCCATATTTTAATACGAGCCCCATCCCACAAGGTAACCGCACCCGGCTTGGGCGAAAGCCCTCTGACCAAGGCGTGTATTGACCGCGCCGCAGCGCCCCAGCTGATGATTTCCTCACCTTTCTGGAGGTGCGGGGCCCTGGACGCCTTGCTGCCATCTTGAGGCGTCCTCGCAGCCGTACCCGACAAGACGGCCGACATAGCTTCCAGCAGAGAGTGAGCCCCGAGGCCCGCAAGACGTTTCTCTAAAGTGCCATAGGTCTCATCAGGGCCTATTTCCAGAGTCTTCTGGAGACAAATGTCCCCAGCATCCATCTTCTCGCTCATGTATATGATGCTCACACCGGTAATCCTGTCTCCCGCCATGACCGCCCTCTGAACCGGATTGCCGCCCCTGTATTTGGGCAAGAGCGACGGATGCACATTAAGACACGCAAACCGGGGCAATTCCAGAATTTCTCTGGGAACTCTTTGTCCGAAAGCCACCACAGTGACAAAATCCGGCGCTATCTCCCGGATCTTGGCCACGATGTCAGGATGACTTACAGAGGCGCACTCCAGCACGGGGATACCCAATCGAGCCGCAGCCTCTTTCACGGAGGTGGCCTTGAGAATCTGCTTGCGCCCTACGGGCCTATCAGGCTGAGTCACCACGAGCTTGACTTCCACTCCAGAGTTCACCAGTTCTTCTAGAGATGGCACAGCAAACTCTGGGCTTCCCATGAAGACCGCGGAGACCCGTTCTCCTTCCCCTGCGGTCTCGTCTGCCTCTTCTTGAGGCACTTCTTTGACCAAAGTTGCCCGGTCAATGTAGAGGATCCCGTCTAGATGATCGATCTCATGCTGCAAGGCCCTAGCCAAAAGCCCCTCGCCCTCAACCCACATCTCGTGGCCATCTCTATCTAGAGCTTTGACCGATACCTTACAAGCCCTTTCAACCTCACCCACATACCCCGGCCAACTCAGGCAACCTTCCCAGGCACTTTCGTTCTCGGCGGATCGGGCGACGATTTCGGGGTTCACCAGAAAATAGGGCCCTTGGCCAGCATCAATCACCACAAGGCGGCGAGACACACCTATCTGAGGGGCAGCCAATCCCGCACCGGATGCGGCCCTCATAGTATCCAACATCAAGTCTAGAGTCTCCCTTACCCCGTTGTTGACCCGCAAAACCCGTCTTGCCTTCCTACGAAGGACCGGATCGCCAAACTCACGTATCGGAAGCACGGTCAAAACACATCACCTTCTCAAAAACCTATCTCACGACGCATCTACAGGCTCTACGTCAACAGACACCTTCACCCCTGACCCCAAAACCACACCCTGAAGGGCCCGGAAATACGCTCTAGCCAAAGCGGCATGGTCATGGCCCCGCAAAGCCACCTGCCAGCGGAACTGCCCCCGAAGTTTGGGTTTCGGAGACGGAATAGGTCCAAGTACAATGACTCCGCCTCCATCCCTAAGACAGTTCTTTGCAAATGAACTTGATGCCTCTTGCACTCTAGAAGCATTCTTCCCGCTGAACCTGACCTTGAAAAAGCATTTGGCGGGCGGATAACCGAGGCACTCCCGGTTCTCCATCTCTTCTTGGTAGAATTTTCGGGGATCTTGAAGCCCCAAAACGGCGTGATGCTCCGGGTTGTAAGTCTGGACGACCAGATGACCCTCTCGAGGGCTAGACCGTTCTTCTGAGAATTCCAGCAGCTCCGAGAGAAGATGAAATACTTTCTCTGAAGCTGTGTAATCCGGAAGGTTCAGGATCGTGTCTCCAGAAAGGACTCCCACCATTCCCACTTGCGGTCGGGGCCGAGCGTTCAGAGCCAGCTGGGTGCCCAAGAGGCAAGCAGGCCGCGTTTTTACAAACCGAGCCAAAATAGACTCGGGACTTTCATCTCTGGAGGCGTCTTGGTCAAGGCGGTAAAGCGCAACAGCTGGGAATTTGGTCACACATTCCTTCTGAGCTCGCTCGACTCCGAAACCTAGAAACCGCCACCTGTGTCCTCCGCACCTAGTACACTCATCTGGGGGAGCCGCCTGGTAGTCGCAGGTGTGACACCAAATCTTTGGACCCTTGGAGTGGTACGACAAAGGAGAACCGCAAGCGGGGCACATAAGCGTATTGCCGCAGTCTTGGCAGGTAACCGAGGTCGCCTCGCCACGCCTATTGAGGAAAAGAAACGCATTCTCCCCTTTTTGAAACGTGACCCTAAGAGCCTCCGCCATGTCTTGGGAGATGACTTCTCTACGCGTCCCTCCCCTCCTTATGTCAACCACTTTGACCCGACCTTGAAGGGAAGCACCTTCTTTCAAAAGAGCCATTTCCCCCATCTGGACACGCCTGTAAGCATCCAAAGACGGATGAGATGCCCCAAAGACAACACGGCACCCTAGGAAGGACGCTCTCATTAGCGCTACTGTTCGTACATGGTAGAAAGGGGCTTCGATAGATTTGTGAGAATCTGACCATTCATCGTCCACAATTATGGCACCGAGCTCGTCTATGTCTACGAACACCGAGGATCGCGTCCCAAGCACGACACTAGGGCTCTCGGACATGGCTCGGAGCCAAGATTCTCGTCTCACAAGGCCCGTGAGATCAGAGTGCAAAACCACCAACCCATGGCCGGCCAAATCCCCGAGTTCTCTTTCTGCCCGAAGGATGTCTTTAGTCTCAGGAACAAGAACCAGTGCGCTCTTGCCGCACATAAGAGTGTCCTTGACCAACTGCCGGTAATGCTCCCACCGATATGACGCTTTGCCCCATACCAGCAGCGGCGGCGATGCATCTTCTCTAGAGGGCTTTGGGTCACTGGAATCTAATGCAGCTTTTCCTGTGACATCCGGTGTATCCGGTTTGGCCCGGGGGACCACCGGAGGCCACAGCATTGACATTGTGGACGAAAGCCCCACACAATAATGGTCTGCCAAAACCCTTGCCAAGTCCAACATCTTGGGTCCTGGAAGAAACCTTAGGTCGTACACGTACAGAATGTCCCTGGCCTGGAAGTCCGTGGGCTCCTTTGTTTGGGCCACCACGAACCCATCCCTTTTTCCGGAGCCGAAGGGAACTCGAACCTTGGCCCCATACGGAAGAGAGTAGTCTTGGCCAAAGCGATATGTGAAACGCCGATCCCCGAGCCGTGGGACATCTATCAGTAAGTCAACGTAAGTAGCCACGGAGAACTACAGGCCAGCTTTCTTCGGGGACAGAAGATCTTTTAGGTTGTCCAGAATTGCTTCGGCTATGTTCTCTTTTGATGCCAGTCCAAGGTCTTTTGAGCTGCCGTCAGGGTACACCAGAGTCACGGCGTTTGTCTCCGAAGCGAATCCCCTGTCGGGCAAGCCTACCCTGTTAGCGCATATGAGGTCAAGGTTCTTGGCCCTTATCTTTCCTAAGGCGTACTCCATGAGATTGTGAGTCTCGGCAGCGAAACCCACCAGAATTCTTTCGCCCTTGTCCCGGCCCAAGGTAGCCAATATGTCCGGAGTGGGCACAAGAACCAGTTGGTGAGAAGCCTCGGTCTTCTTGATCTTGCGTTGGCTTCTATCCCTTGGACCGAAGTCCGAAGGGGCCGCCGCCCCTATCACCACATCCACCTGGCCGTAGACCGAAAGGCAAGCGTCGAGCATCTCCTCAGTGCTAATGACGTTTAGCACTTGGACTCCGGAGGGAGGCCGAATCTCGGTGGGTCCGCTGACCAGCACAACCCGGGCTCCTCTTCTAACCAAAGCCCCGGCTATGGCGTATCCCATCCTTCCCGTTGAAGGAGGCGAAATGTAGCGAACCGGGTCTAGGTACTCCCTTGTGGGGCCGGCGGTTACCAAGACTGTCAAGCCGCCAAAATCTCCGGCGCCCACAAGGCAATCTACGACGCCCTGAACGATGAGGTCTGGCTCAGGAAGCCTTCCCTTACCCATGGCCCCTGAGGCCAACCTGCCGTAAGCGGGCTCAATGATCTGGTACCCCCACTCCCGGAGCGTCTCTAGGTTTCTCTGTACAGCGGGGCTCTCGTACATATTGTTGTTCATTGCCGGGCAGACGATTTTAGGAGCGGTACAAGCCATGACAGTAGTGGTCAGGTAGTCATCGGCTATACCCGACGCGATTTTCCCGATTACATTGGCTGTAGCGGGGCATATCAGGAACAGATCAGCCTTTTCCGCCAAGGCGATATGTTCAACATTCCATTGCTTGGGTTCATCGAACATTTCGACCACCACGGGCGACCCAGAAAGCGTGCGGAAAGTCAAGGGAGCCACCAACTTGGTGGCATTCCGGGTCATAATCACATGAACCCGAGCGTCTTGTTTCACAAGGCGCGATACGACCTCCAGGGCCTTGTAGGCCGCGATGCCGCCCGAGACACCAACCAGGATAGTCTTTCCAGATAGCATGCCAGTTCTCGTCCTCCGGTCCCTATGTATTGTCAAGGGCACCTCCCGCGAGGTGCCCCAAAGCCCGCCTATTCGTTAAGAAAAACACGGTCCGAAAGGTCGCCGACGGGTTGTTCATGGCCTTTCTCAGGCTCTTTTGGCACAACCCGAATCTTTCCCAGAGATATCTCGTCCAGAGCGATGGTCACGGGCTTGTGTCCCTCTGAGACAGAAGGCTCCTTCCTGGATACTATCTGCCTCGCCCTCTTGGCTACGGCTACAACTAGACTGTACTTGGACTCGGTTTGCGTCAGATCCCTGGGTGGGTCTATCATCCAATGCCCTCCTCTGAAGGGGCGTTGCCATCGCGCTCCGGCGGGCTCTCTCCCCCGCAATTATGGCCTCAAGCCTCTCTTTGGCCCGATCAAGGTCAGCATTGATAATAACATAATCGTAGACAGAGAGGTCCGCCATCTCCCTTTGTGCGCTCTCGAGCCTCAGGTTGCGCTGCTCCTCTCCTTCGGTGCCCCTGGACTCTATGCGGCGGCGCAGTTCCTCCAGGGACGGAGGCAGGACAAAGATAAAGACCCCATCCGGGTACAGTTCCCTTATAGTCCGGGCGCCCTGGACGTCCTTCTCCAGCATTACATCCTGTCCCAGCGCAAGATAATCGTGGATCTCTTTGGACGGGGTGCCGTAGTAGTTGCCGTAGACCTCTGCCCATTCCCCGAGGTGTCCCTGATTCTTCCTGTCAAAAAATTCTTCCCTTGAGACAAAGTAATAATCCTCTCTGTCCACTTCCCCCACCCGGGGAGGCCTAGTAGTCAGAGAGGGGCAAAAACGAATGCTTGGATCGTCGGCCAAAGCAAGCCGTCTCAGGGACCCTTTGCCGCATCCTGATGGCGCGGTTATGACAAACATGATGCCTTTTCCCATAGTATCTACATTCTATCTGTCTTGGAGCCTTGAGACAACCGTTTCCGGGTTCACGGCGCTTAAGACGATGTGCCCGGAGTCAGCTACGATGACCGCCCTGGTGCGGCGGCCGTGGGTAGCGTCAACCAACATCCCTCTATCTCTAGCTTCGGCAATAACGCGCCGCATAGGAGCACTCTCAGGCGACACCATAGCCACAATTCGGCCGGCCGACACAATATTGCCGAAGCCAATGTTGACCATCTGGACACCCATGAAACCGCGGTACCCCCCGACTACATTACTTCCCCAGAAAACGCGCCAAAAGAGCTTCCTTCTGTCTCTTGCCCAAGCCCTGGACGCGGCGAGACTCGTCTATCCCCACTTCCTCCATAATCTTGTCAGCTTTCACCTTGCCTACGCGCGGAAGGGACTTCAGAAGATACGATACTTTCATCCTCTGGATAACAGGATCGTTCCCCTCCACGATATCGGCGAATTTTACCTCGCCCTTTTTGAGCTTCTGCCGAAGCTCCGCCCGGGCTCGACGCATGATCTGGGCCTTTTCTAGTGCCTTTCTCTTCTCCTCCGGAGTCAAACTTGGAAGCGCCACAGTTTCCCCTCCTAACAATTTTCGCCTTCCAGGAAGGCGTCTATGTAGCCAGTTCGAGGGCATATTCGCCCCATTTGGCAGAATTCCTCTTTTCCTGTCAGCCCAAGTGCCAAAAAGCGTAAAAGCCCGCCCAAATATTTCCTGGGCGGGTCATTCTTTCAGTCTATCTCCTCAGTTGGAAATGCCAATCGGCACCGCCGTTATTGTCCCAGTTGCCGGCTGAATCCTTAAAGCACAAATCGATGCACCGATCCCCTTCTGGCATGATAGAAGCCGAAAACCCTCCATCAGCACGCCTTTTCATCTCTGTGGTACGAGGGTTCTGCCAGCCATCCTTGCCGCAGTGCAGGAACAATCTATCGGCGCCCGAGTTCACCAAAAGTCCCCTGTATCCGATCTCTGTCGGCATCCCTTTGGTCAAGAGAGATGGTTTGACCCAAACTCGTGGATCGTTCAACGCAGCTCGCCTCCGAAAGTGTCTGTTTCCTCCTTATTCTGCCCTGGCTCGCCCATGCCAATTCCAGATGCATGGCATGGGACCATGCAAGAGGAGCCACTGATACCGGGGCAAATGTCATGCAGCTGAGTTGTTCGGCCATCACGCCGCTAGGAAGGCTCACCCGGTCAAACCAGGGAATCTTCTGCGTGACCTCATCTTCTGTCAGGAAGCCAAGCTCTAGTCCGCTCAATAGGCGCCACGCTGTAGCGACAAGCCAAGGGTTACCAGGTTGGTCACCTGCGTCAAAAGGCCTCTCGTACCAATCGCCGCGGTACCGGGCTATGGCAGAGTCAGAGACAACGTGGGACGGAACAGTCAGGGAGCGGGATAGTCTGGTCCAGGTGACCTTGGAAAGGTCCCAAGCCTCTTCCAGTACAGCGCCGTCAATTGGACGGGAGCCTAACCCCGACAGAAAAAGCGGGATTAGGAAAAGGCTCGCGTCGTCAGTCCAATCGTACCGGTACTCCCCGTCGCCAACGCCTCCTGATATTCCCCGGCAATAGCCCCGGGACCCTGTTGCCAGAATGGTCACCAGACCATCTAGAAGGCGCCTCGCTCCGTCCAGATACCGAGCGCCCCGATCCCGGCCGAGCCTCTTAGATATTACCCATGCCCAGTATAGTCCGGCTGCGCAAGACGCTTGAGTGTATGAGAAAATGCCTCGCCTTTCCTCCCAAAGGTCGTAAGAGGGTTTGCACAAGGTTCCGCCCTCTAGGACATAACTGAGGATGAACTCAGACGCCTTCTCAATGAAACCTTCGTAAATGGACTCTAGGAATTCCAAAGAACCTCCAGCGATGAGATAGTCTCCGGCGGTGACAAGGGGCAGAGCTGTCTCATCTTCCTGAATGGGGAGTTCTCCCCGGGGCAGATCCGGAACGTGCCAGCCCGATCCTCTTGTACCGTCAGGACGGTATCTTTGCCAGAAGAAGCCCCTGTTGTCTAGAGTCCTTTGGCAGAAGCCGAGATAGCGTTCTACATGCCCAAGAAGCCCGAGCCTAGCCATGGTGGAAGCGCACATGGCAGCATCCCGGTGCCAAACATAACGGTAGTGGTCGCGGAAATCTCCCATCACTCCTGTATCACAGGAAGCTACCAAGGCGCCGCCCCCGTCCGTGTGAGACAGAAGCACCTTCAAGGAAACACTCTCATCTACAGGCAATGACTCCCAGTAAGATTCGGACCTCTCCACCGTTCCCAAAACTCCCTGGGATGCTGCCTGGTCCATGACGCGATCCGACTCCTCTCTGTCTCGCCCCAAGGCCAGCGCCCAATCCAGGGTCAGCCCGCATGGACCTGATATGGCCGCCTCCCCTAATACGCTCTCAATGAGCCCGTGATCGACCAAAGGCCCCCGCACTTCCCCTGTGACGCTATCCAGTGAGACCCCGCCGTCACGTACTTTAGCCAAAGCCACCCTGAGAACCGATTTTCGGTTGTCTCCTTCCAGAGGGGCGCTATATGGAGTAATGAGCGATGCCAGCCAGATTGCACCTTTGTAATGGTAGAGCCTACCCTTCTCTGGGTCCCAAAAGCCGCCTTCGCCAACAGTGTTCTCCCCAAGGTGATACGCTTGCCGAGAGTACAAGCCCAAGGGTTCCCCTTCCGGCGCGTCCACCTTGACTCTGCGCACCCAAATGCTCTGGTACGGGTCTACGCAATCGCGGATTGTGAGCGACAGAGGGTAATGACGGTGGACCATGCTCCAGGAAAACACCATACCCTCTCCGTAGTTCCCCTGCACAACCCAGCCTGCGTCTCCAACCTCCAAGAAATGGCCTCTAAACCACACAATCGCCCTGTTCTTGGAGTTCTCGGCCACGTGGTTATGGAGCCCCACCACAGGCCAGAAAACCTCCCGTAGGCTGCAAGCAGAATCAAACCCCAGGTACAGTGAGCCATTGCCAAGAACCGCAGGACGCATACTGCCCCTCCTTGTCGGGAATAAATCCGGCGGCAAATCCTCATAATCACTACAGCCGGGCGTTGAGCCGCTTTACTTTTACCGATTTTGGCCGGGCAGGAGGCAGACTATTCGTGCTCTGGTTCTACACTCTGACGCTTTCAATATCAGTTTTGGGTTTAGCCTTCTACTTCTACTGGAGGAATCGGCACCGTAACCGTGAGATGTTCCAGCCGGGAAACGTCGGAGCCGAGACGGCCGATGAAATTGGCATCCCGCCTGAAGCTTTGGATCCAGGAAAGTCTTTTGACCAGGACAGGGCAGCGGGAGTCAGGAGGCCCACAGTCGCGCCTCCCAAGAGGGATCCCGGAGCCGGACGGCACCTGCCAGGCACTCGCCTAAGAAAGGACAACCTTAGCAAAGAAGTTGAACTTGATTGGGAGGCCTCAGAGATAATTGAGCTTCAGCCCGGAGCTTGGGCATTGCCCAAAGACGCCGCTCCGGATCGCCGGGAAGAGAGTGCAGGAGAAAGATTCCGGGAGAGGTACTCTCTGCCCGCAAAATACGGGGCCAACCGCCTGGTGCTATTGGCCAGGGATCCCACGTGGATCTACGCATACTGGGACATTGCTCACGACAAATACCAGGAAATGTACAGAAGGCATCTTTCACAGTGGGGGCTTTCGAGACCGCTGCTCAGACTGTACGATGTGACACCCGAAACTGGGAGCGACAAGATCGACGTATACGTTGATGATACTGCAGACAACTGGTACATACCGGTGGCAAAGCCTCGCCACCGATTCGTAGCCGAATACGGAAGGCTTTTCCCAGAAGGATTCGTGCCCATTCTGCGTTCCAACGTGGTGCAACTGCCGCCATACGGGGTCTCCCCCATCACGTCCGAAGAGTGGGCCCCCCTTGACTGGGAAACGCACTACGGCAGGGACGGCGGACTGGGCGGTACAAGTTCGCCCATGAACTGGGGGAGGCAAAAACATTGACTTCGGGCTTCCTAAGCATAATTCTTCATGCTCATTTGCCTTACGTTAAGAATCCCGAGAATGAAGACTCATTGGAAGGACGGTGGCTGTTCCAGGCCATTACCGAGTGTTACATGCCTCTCCTCAATGGCCTATTTAGCCTCCTAGAGGAAGACGTGAAATTTCGTCTCGGCGTCTCCTTGTCACCCCCTCTTCTGGAGATGCTGGCAGACCCCCTTCTCCAAGCAAGATACAAGACATACCTGGAAAACCTAGTTGAGTTGTCAGAGAAGGAGATCGAAAGGACCTCGTACGATAGGCGAGTCCAGGACTTGGCCCGGATGTACCGGGACAGGTTTCAGGAGCTGCTCCGAGACTACACCGACAGGTACCATCAGGACCTTGTTGAGCCGTGGCGGATTCTAGAATCCCAAGGGCGGGTTGAGCTCATGGCCACCGCAGCCACCCACGGATACTTGCCCTTGCTCTTGCACAATGAGGCGATTCTCGCCCAAATCAAAGCGGGCGTTGCGGCTTTCAGGAAACACTTCCACCATGAGCCTAGGGGGTTTTGGCTTCCAGAGTGCGCCTATGTGCCTGAAATCGAGAGTCTCCTCAAAGACGAAAACCTGACCTATTTTGTCACCGAAACCCACGGCCTTTTGTTCGCCACACCCAGACCCAAGTTCGGCTACCACGCGCCAATAGCCACTCCACATGGCCTTTTGGCTTTTGCCAGAGACCCTGATTGCTCCAAACAAGTGTGGAGCGCACAAGAAGGATATCCAGGAGATGGCCTGTACCGGGAATACTACAGAGACATCGGCTACGAGCTTTCTGAAGATTACCTGGGGAAGGCGCTACCCGGGGCAACCAGGGTACCCACAGGAATCAAGTATCACCGGGTAACCGACAGGAAAAGCGATCACAAGGAAATCTATGAGCCTGGCCGGGCCTTAGCCAAAGCATGGGAGCATGCGGGGAATTTCGTGTTTTGGCGGAACAAGGAAGCCGAGCACTGGGCCGGAGTCCTGGGCAGAAACCCCATCATGGTGGCGCCCTATGACGCGGAGTTATTCGGCCATTGGTGGTATGAAGGACCTGTGTGGCTGGCTAACGTTTTCCGTCGCCTTTCCCAAAAAGAAAATCAAGTCACTGCCATAACCCCTTGGGAATACCTGCAGTACTACCCAGTTAACCAAGTGTCCCAGCCCGCCATATCCAGCTGGGGCTATAAGGGATATCACGAAGTATGGCTGGAAGGATCAAACCATTGGGTCTACAGGCATTTGCACCAGTGTCAGGAAAGGTTGATGCGGATTTCCCGCATGAACAAGAATGCCAGAGGGCTCCAGAGACGTGCCTTAAGCCAGGCGGTAAGAGAGCTGCTTCTGGCCCAATCTTCTGACTGGCCCTTCATTATGAAGACCGGGACAGTTCCAGACTACGCCAGAAACCGATTCATCACTCACATTGGCCGCCTGCAGAAGCTTTGCGACGAAATCGAGCAAGGAGCCACCGACCCTGAACACCTTCTGCACCTGGAGAGTCTGGACAGCGTGTTCCAAGACATTGACTTGGCGGGGCTATATGACGCCTCAAACTGCCAAGCGCCGTGATAATGAAGGGATGATGCCGTTGCCGGAGTCAATTACTCCTATGGAGAAAGCCCAAAACGTCAAAGAACTGGGCACTACCGGTGTGCCTTCTCCCAAAAGCGGGATCTTTTGCCTGCCCATTATAGGGCAGATAGAGGGCCACATCGTGCTGCCCTCTCAGAACAAAACCACTAAGTACGAACACGTTATGCCCCAGCTTGTGGCTATTGAAGAAAACCCCGATGTGTCTTCATTGCTTATTCTGCTAAACACCGTAGGCGGAGACGTAGAGGCGGGCTTGGCCATAGCCGAGCTTATCAGAAGCATGTCCAAGCCGACAGTTTCCTTGGTTCTTGGCGGTGGACACAGCATCGGCGTCCCGGTTGCGGTAGCGGCAAGCCACTCTTTCATCACCAACTCTGCCACCATGACCATTCACCCAATACGCTTGGCCGGAACGGTGCTAGGAGTCCCCCAAACCTACGAGTATCTTGAGAAGATGCAGGACCGGGTGATTCACTTCGTCACCCAAAACTCCAAAGTCACCGAGGAGAAATTCCGAGAGCTCATGTTTCGCACCGGTGAGTTGGCCAGGGACATCGGCACAGTCCTTGTGGGAAAGGACGCCACTAGTGTGGGCCTCATAGACGAGGTGGGAGGGCTCTCCCAGGCAATCGCTAAGCTCCAAGAACTCACAAAAGCACGGGAGAAGCCCGAGACACAGGAGACGGGAGGCGGAAACAATGGTGATATACACGATATATCCTCCTGAAACCGTCCTTGAGGCCCGCGCAGAAGACAAAAGACACTACTTTTGCGTGGAATACCAAGGACGCACATTCGTACTTGAGTTGGTTGACGGACAAGCACAAATAGTTCGCCTCGTGTCACTAGACCCAAAGGACTACCTCAACCCAAGCTGGCAGCCGGGAACCACATTTGGCTTTGCCGTGCCTAGATAGAGCCGCGACCTCCTAATGGCCTTGCCGTATTACTGGACGTCAAGGCCGAAGATAGGAGGTCAGGGACATGCGGTGTGGCTGCTTAGGGATTATGCTGCTCGTGGCGGGAGCCGTGGCCCTCATGGCCAGCGTCGTGGCAGTTGGTTTTGGAATAGTGGGTGGCGTCTTCCGCGCAGTGTTTGCAGTTGTAGGTGGAATTCTCCACGCCATATTCCGCTGAAATCCGAGGATAGAAACACGCCCGGTGTGGAGAATTGATCTCTGCACCGGGCGCCGTGTATAGGCCTAGCCTCCAGAAAGAGGCGAAACCAAAACCACATCGTCCCCGTCACGGAGTTTGTAGCTTGTCTCTACCCTCTCTCCATTAACTAGAGCAAACATCACAAGGTCCGTTGAGAAACCTATCTGAAGAAGGAGATCGTCGATTGACTGATGCTCCGGAGACTCCACGGTCATCCTAGACTCTCCGCTTGGGAAATACTGAGCCGAGCCTCCTACACAAGAGACTGTCACTATCACATCTCCTCACTCCTTCCCAAATGCCCTCAAATATCGTACCCGGCTTTCTTCAACTCTTCCGCAACGAACCCGAGATTCATAGCCTCCAGTTTCTGACTTGAGGGAATCCCGTCAGGAGTCCAGCCGCGCTTGGCGTAATAGTCGTCCAATAGCGCATCTGCAGATTCCTTGGGAATGCAGTGGCCTTTAGCCGGTCCGTCAGGAATGGGTTCCTCCATGAATCTGGCCGGCGGGTAGTCGTAAGATCTCCCGAAACCCTCAATCTCCCTGGCCGAAAAAGCCCTGGTAAGATGCCACACTCTCTCGGCAACCTTATAGAGGTCCTCAAGCGAGCAGTTCATGCCCGTTACCATGGGGAATATCTCGGCGTAGTTCTCCAGCTCAAAACCTATCTCGACCCACTGAAGCCTGCAAAGACCCAAGATATCGAACATCGGCCTGATGTGCTGAAGCTCGATGGTCTTGTCGGCTCTTCCCTCTAGGCCATCCCTGCCTTGGGCCACGTCGTAGGTTACTGCCCAAGAACGGTTGTGGTGCGCCCCAACGTCGCAGGTCATGTAAGAAAGCATCATTGAAGGCGCCCAGCGGGCTTCGTACCCCGACCATTCAACGCCCTTAACCTGGATGGCGAACTTCTCAGAGCCTCCGCCGATCTCCTTGGACGCATCCCGCACGCCTCGGGCCAAGATCTCGCCGATGCCTTCCCGCTTGGCTATTTTCTCCAAAAGGTACACTACCGACGACAGGTCTCCCCATGCCAGCTTGCGCCCGATTTGCTCTTCTGTAATCAGGCCCTTCAGGAAACACTCGATGGCAAAGCCCACGACGTTCCCGCCAGAGATGGTGTCAAGGCCCAGGTCATCCGCTATGGCGTTGGCGTAGGCTACTTCTTCGATCTGGTCCAAGGCCACGTTTCCGCCTAAGAGAGCGATGGTCTCGTACTCGGGGCCTTCCACCATGGTGTCTCCCAAAATGGTGCTGGCTTTGGAGTACTTTCCGCAAGGCGTCGGGCAACAGAAGCAACCTTTGTCGTTGACCCAAATCCTGTCTATCAAGGCCTGGCCGTTGATGCCTTTGTGACCCTCGAAATAAGAAGAGGAAAAGTTCCTTGTGGGGAACACTCCCACCTTGTTGGTCCAATCTACAACCTCGGCAGTGCCATAGGGGGTCCAGGTTTTGAAACCGGGCTTGCTGAAGCAGGTGGCGTACATCTCTTTGCCCTTTGCGGCTACCGCCTCAGGATCCGCAAGAGGAATCGACTTGGTGCCGCGAACGGCCACAGCCTTTAGGTTCTTGGAACCCATGACGGCTCCTACTCCGGTTCGTCCCGCCTGACGGCCGAAGTCGTGGGACACGCACGCGAAGTTGACCAAATTCTCTCCGGCGGGTCCAATGAGGGCAATCTGGAAGTCCTCGCCCAATCTTCTCTTGAGACTGACTTCAGTGGCGATGGCGCCCTTGCCCCAAACGTCCGAAGCGTCTTCTATAGTGACCTTCTCGTCATCAATCACTACAATGACGGGGGATGAGGCCCTGCCGCGTATCACAATCCCGTCGTATCCGGCGTACTTTATCTCAGGAGCGAACATGCCGCCCATGTTTGAGTCGCCGTACCCGCCGCTGGCAGGAGATTTGGTCCCCATATGAACCTTGCCTGAAGCGGGCAAATAGACGCCGCCCAAAGGGCCGGGCGCCATAACTACCACGTTCTCAGGAGAAAAAGGCTCGGTTCCCGGAGGCACGAGGTCCCAAAGGAGCTTGGCTACAAACCCTCGACCCCCAAGGTAGTCCCTCTTGAGATCCTCTGGGGTTGGCTTGGCGCAAGAGGTCTTAGCGGTTAGGTCGATCTCCAGGAGCTTTCCCATGTATCCACCAAAAGTCATGCCCTCTTCACCTCCTCATCGGCGTCAACAAGCGCTTCCTTGGGGCAATACTTGACACACTCGCCACACTGGATGCACACGAACGCCACGTTGGTCTCGCCGATCATCCTACACACGCCTTCAGGGCAGGCCTCTACGCATGCTCCGCAACCGATGCACTCGTCGGGCTCCACGCGGAAACTGCCATTTGGCTGCTCCTTGATGGCCCCGGTAGGGCAGGCATCTCTACAGGCTCCGCAGTTGATACAGTACTTAAGCTCGAACTTTCCGGGAACAGGGAAATGCGGGATAACACTTATGGCGCCATATTTGGGGTTGTTAAGCCCCTGATTGGACACGGCGCAAACAAGCATGCACGCCCTGCAACCGGAACAACGATCTGAAATCGCAGAAAGTCTCATGGCTCGTCCTCCAATCCGGTCTCTGTGCTCTCTATTAACTTTCGACTTGCGTTCTAGAGGTTCCTTCGTGATGTTTTGCAACACCGTTCCCAATTCCAAATAGTTCGGGACCGCATAACCAACGCTTATGTGACGACGCCACCAAAGTTGGGATACGCCATAATCATAGCACTCGAGAAATTCTCGGCCTTTGGTATAAAATGCAGAGGGAGGCGAATGGTCAAATGAGACGAGCAAGAATCGGCGATCTCAAACTTCATCTGAGAAGCGAGAAAGACGGCACGGGAGTGCTGGTCATAAACGCTTCTGCCGCCCTTTTCCTTGACAGGGTCGCCATGTCTTACTTGGACGCCTTCATGGCTGAAAGCGAGAAACTCAAAGACTCCGAGTGGTTGGAAGACCCTCTGAACGCAGGCCGCCTTCTTTTCCCCGGCATCGCGTCGAGAATCAGGCGGAGGTTCAGAGTACATAAGAAAACCGCCGAAGCTGACTGGACTAGGCTGTGGCAAACCGTGTTGGCCGTGGCTACTGGAGAGTCTTGCCCTTTCTCTGACTACGAGGTAAGGCGCGTGGAGCCTCTGTCAGTGGATCTGTCCGCCCCATATAGGTGCGACCTAATCGTGACTTACAGATGCCAAAACAACTGCTCTCACTGTTACGCAGGGGGACCCCACAAAACCTGCGAGTTGGAGGCAGAACATTGGAAGGAAATCATAGAGAAACTTGCTCTCTGGGGCGTCCCTACCCTGGTCTTCACAGGCGGTGAACCTCTGCTCCGGGAAGATCTGGAAGAGATGATTGGGGCGGCCGAAGACTCGGGGTGCGTGACCGGGCTCATTACCAACGGGAGGTTGCTCACTGAACCTAGGGTCGAGAGACTTTTCCGGGCCGGGCTTGACTTTGTTCAGGTGACTCTTGAATCCTCCGATGAAGACATTCACGATGGCATGGTGGGAGCTAAAGGCGCCTGGAAGGAGACTGTGTCCGGCATCAAGAACGCTGCCGGGCGTATTTTCACAACTACTAACACCACCGTGACTCCAGAAAATCTTGGGACAGTAATGTCTACAGTGGCGCTTCTGAAAGACCTTGGAGTGAAGAAATTCGGCATAAATGCCTTGATACGGGCAGGCCGCGGGACATCACAAGAAGGGATCTCCCGGCCAGAACTGGAGAGCACCCTCAAGGAAGTATCCCGCCTCTCACAGGACATGGACTTCCCCCTCATCTGGTACACGCCCACCTGCTATCAAGACCTAGACCCGGTGGCCCTTGGCCTCGGAGTCAAGACTTGCTCGGCAGCCAGCACAGTTATGGCCATAGAGCCTGACGGCAACGCCATGCCCTGCCAGTCCTACTACCGCTCCATAGGAAACGCCCTCGAAGATAACATGGAGAGTATCTGGAATCACCCCCTCGCCAAATCCTTGCGACATCGAAGGGCCGACCTCCCGGCACACCCCGATTTCCCAGTCCTGCCCGAGAAATGCAGAGGATGCGCCCAGTTGCCGCTATGCGGCGGAGCGTGCCCCCTAGACCGCAGAAAATCGTGCTAGAGCGCCTAGTATCATCTGATGCGCGCTTTGCGGCCTGCTCGAGCCGTGAGCCACCGCTCCTTTAGGCGATAGGCCCCCGGATAGTACCCTACGATGTCCACTGGCGTTCCTATGACTACCATGGGGAATATGGCTTCAACATCCCAGTTGTGCATGCGGATACAACCGTTGGATACGTACGTCCCTATGGCCCAGTCTGCGTTGGTTCCGTGGACCCCGTAGTTGCCCCAGGGCACGTCTAGGCCCAACCACCTGGTGCCTAGCACTTCCCATGCAGGGAACATAACCTTCTCTGCCACACGCCAATTCCCCGCTGGAGTCGGCGTTGAGTATTTGCCCAAACCCACCGGATATGGCCCGTAAGATCGTCCCGAGTAATAGAACACAAGGGTCCGTGAGCCGATGTCTATAACGATCCTGCCAAGATCGGAAGCATAGGACCAAGATTCTGGTCTGTACAAGATGAGATCCCCCGTATATCCTATGAGGATCTAGAGCGGGTTGTTATGGCTAGCCCAGCAAGAGCCAGATCAAAGAGGCGATCCCAACCGCAAAGCAGTAGTACGAGAAGGAGGAGAGGCGTCCTTGTCTGACGGCGCGGAATACCGTTCTCAGCGCCAAGACTCCCACGATCAAGGATACTAAAGCCCCCAAGAGGGAATTAAGTGTGAAAAAGGGCATTCCCGCTTTTCGGAGAGCGCGGAAATCCAGAAGTGCGGCCCCGAACACGGCGGGCAAAGACAGAAGAAACGAGAACCTAGCCGCGTCCTGGCGTCTGATACCCCCCATAAGCCCTGCGGCTATGGTTGCGCCTGACCGGGAAATGCCCGGTACGATGGCTACAGCTTGAGCCAGTCCTACCAGGCAAGCGTTGCCCAAAGTGACTGAAGGCATATCTGCCTCGTACGTTGCTTCCGCGCCATCATATCGCCTTCGGGCTCCGCGTCTCGGGGCGTCTTCCCTAAGATCGTCCTGTCCTGGGGCCCTTTTGGTAAGTCGAAGCACTAACCCGGTCACTATCAGCCCGAGAGAAGCCACACCGCCTGAAGAGAAGAGGTCTTCTATTAGCCCTGAGCCAAAAATGCCCGCTAAAGCCGCAGGGATCGATGCCAAGACCACATAACCTACTAGCCGTAGAGCCCGCCCCCGCTGACCTCTTTCCTCGGGGAACAATACTGAGCCCGCCAGCCAAGAAATCTCGGCCCTCAACATGATCAACACTGCCATTCCAGTTCCCAAATGCAGCATGATGCTAAAGGACAGGCCGGGTTCGGGCAAACCCAAAATGCGCGAACCCAAGATCAAGTGCCCCGAACTGGACACGGGCAAGAACTCGGTCAAGCCCTGTATAATGCCCTGCAGAATCGCTTGAACCGCGCTCAAATCGGCGTCACTTCCCTTGTGCCCATGATGGCTTCGGCGACGTTCACCGCGTGGTCGCCAACTCTTTCGATGTGGGTAAGCAGGTCCAAGTAAACAACGCCTGACCCCGGGTAACAGATACCCTGGTTGAGTCGTTTGATGTGCAGGCCGCGAAGCTCCTTCTCCCTTGAGTCCACAACATCGTCCATGGCGCCTATGCCAGCCGCCGTGTCTTTGTCATCCTTCTCCAGACACTCTATGGTTCGCTCGAGGATATCTGACACACGCCCAGCAAGATCCCTGATTTCCAGCAGGGCTTCATCGGAGAATACGAGCCTGTGCTCGTCTATATATTCCACTAGCTCATAAATCCCTGTGGCGTGGTCCCCGATTCGCTCAAGGTCCGTGGCTATGTTAATCATAGACGTCAGCATCCGCGCCTGCTCTTGGTTGACGCCGCGCTGAGATATTGTGGAGACATAGACACTAACATCTTCCTCAAGCCCGTCGATAACGTCTTCAATGCCATCGAACCGTCTTCTTTCAGGCTTGGAGTCTCCCAGAAAAGCCGCCATGGAAGCATTGAAGTTCTCCTGACAAAGGCGAGCCATCCTAACAACCTCTTTGCGAAGCTGGATGACCGCCGTGAAAGGGGCGGGAATAAGCCTGAGGTTGAGATACTGAGGGCCGTGGATCACCGTATTGTCTTCTCCCTTAACGATGTGAGTAACAAACTTAGCGAACTGCCCTATGAAGGGAACCAGCAGCAACGTAACGCTCACATTGAAAAGGGAGTGAGCGTTGGCTACCTGGCGTGCCACGTCTGTGCTAGACGATGCGGCCAGTCTCTCAAAGACCCTGAGAAACGGCAAGGAAACCAAAGTGCCCAAAACGTTAAAGAGAAAGTGCGCCATGGCAGCCCGTCTGGCTGCCAGAGTCGTGCCCAACGATGCCATGAGAGCAGTGGAAGTCGTGCCTATGTTGGCCCCAAATACCATAGGCACAGCGGAACCCAAAGTCATGATCCCTCTGGAAGCCATGGTAACCAGAAGGCCGGTAGTGGCCGAAGAAGACTGTAGGGCGGTAGTGAACAACATGCCTACCACCACTCCCAGAATGGGGCTCTTCTGGCTTCTGACCAGCAAATTGAGAAACGGACCATATTCCTTTAGGCCCGCCAAGGCGCCGCCCAAAACTGATATGCCAAGGAAGAGGATCCCAAATCCAAGCACGCAATCGCTGAAGCCCCGGACCGTCTTGCGCTTTCCCACAAGTTTGATGGCCATCCCTAGTGCGATGGCCGGCAGAGCGCTCTTCTCGAGGTCAAAGGCCACAAGCTGAGCAGTAATGGTAGTGCCTATGTTGGCGCCCATGATGATTCCTATAGCTTGCTCAAGGGTCATAAGGCCCGCGTTGACGAACCCCACTACCATTACAGTGGTAGCCCCTGATGCCTGGATGATGGCAGTCACCACCATGCCCACAGCCACAGCCATAAACCTGTTGCTGGTAAGGGCCTCGAGGATCTTACGCATACGGTCACCGGCTGAGTTTTGGAGCCCTTCGCTCATTTTCATCATGCCGTACAAGAACAGACCCATCCCGCCAAATGCGGTTAAGACCGACTCGAGACTGATGGTAAACACCTCCTGCGCAATGACAAAGCCATATCCGACCAGATACCATAGTACCACATGGATCTTCTTTGTGGGACAACTCCATGCCAAATAAGGTCCATTTGACTTGTTAGGCGTCGCTTAAGAGCGCTTTAAGCCTTTTCTGCCCCAATGTGGTCGCAAGAGACAAGAGGATGATTCCTGCGGCTACCACCACAGCGTATGACAAAGATCTGACAGTGTCCAAAGAGCCGTCTGGAAGGAGCCCCTTGGACTGCAGCGTCCATGGCAGCGCCTGCACCATGATGCTCAACAACACAAACGCTATAGACGTTAACATGGTGACGAGAAGTTTGCCTGTTCCCCGTCCGCTCTTGGACGACCCAAACTCCACCTTCATGGTGAAGTCTGGAAAGTACACATCCAAGAGAATCTGCAGGGACGAAACCCCAAGGGTAACCGAAATCCCCAACAGAAGAGATAGCCAGACAGGCAGTTGAGGTACGCCCGCAACCTTCGCTCCCACGAGGGCGAGAATGAGTATGAGGAATCCAGGGAGAAACGCATAGGTCATCTTTGCCCAGAAGAGCTCTATCGGCGCCGTGGGGTTACCCTGGAGAATCCAGAAACTCCGTCCCTCGCGGCTCACGGAGATGCCGCCCGTCTGGGCCGAGGTTACCGCTCCCATGAGTGACGCCATCATTATCACAAGGGCTGCCATCATATCCGGCCCTTGCCCCGTAGGCCTTCTCGCAGTATTGAAGAGGAAAAAGCCAATCACTATTGCGCTGGTTACCAGCCCGTACCACACTATGGGGTCACGAAAGAGGGTCGTTGTGTCCTTTTTGAGAACCGCCCAATAAGTGCCTTTGAGCCTTGACATGGGCCCCGAAGGCCCTGCTCGAGAGACTCTCCTAACAGCCGGCTTTCCCCCTTCCTCGGCCCTGCCCGCCCAACCGGTCAAGTACGTGCGGCTGGATACCCTAACCGTAAGCCACGCCGAAAGAACCGCCCCCAAGCAGAGTGCTGCGAAATACGGCCTGTAATCGATGCCAAAGCGAGGAATAGTCCCGAGCACAGCCCTGACTAACCACGTGCTTGGAAGGTACCATACCCCTCCAAGCCCAGACGCTCCTATTTGTCTCAGAAGAGCCTCTTGGCTCCCGGGGCTCCCCATGTCGCTAACTTTGGCGCCCAAAATCTGACTGACGAGCACCACCACAACCCCACCCACAGCCGAGACTGCAATGAAGACTTGCTTCATTTTCCTCGTGGGTAGATAGCGCATTGCCACCAGAAGCACAAGGGACAGGATCGAGTGAGCCAGAAGCAGAAACAACGAAAACCCGAGAAACGCCACAATGTGAAACCAAAACCCTGCGCCTGTAGCGTGTCCCCACCCGATCCACTCAGGCAGCCCGAGACCTAGGACCAAAGCCGCAAGAACAGCATAGGAAATCACGAACTTGGCCAGAAACACTGACTGTACAGGTATTGGCTGCATCAAGAGAAAACCTATGTCGTCAGACTCATAAATCGTCTTGTAAGTGGTTTGCAGCCCGGTCATGAACACCATCACAAGAGAAAACAGGGCCACGCCGTTCAGAATGTTTAGCCCGACGGCGTCAGCCAATCCCGGAACGAAGCCTAGAGCGCTCTGGACGTAGGTAAACAACCTAAAGGATCCGTAGTAGAATCCAAAAACAATACCCACAAAGAAGAGTATGCTCACGACAATTCCTAGTGTTCTCTTTGGGCTTGACTTACCGCCGGGAGCAAATAGCGAACGGAGGTCTCTCTTTAGGATCATAGACACATATTCCACTCCGATACCTCCAATGCATGGCTTAGCCCTCTTGCGGCCCCTCGCCCAAGTGTTTCACAAGTTCGCGGTATTCCTCACCGCCGGTCAACTTGAGGAAAAGGTCCTCAAGGGAGGCATCTTCTTCGCCTCTTCCGGTACCGACTCTTCTCCTCAGATCATCCATGGTACCCTCAGCCAGAACGCAGCCTTTCTGGATAATGCCTATCCTGTCGCACATGCGCTCGGCGATCTCCAGGATGTGGGTGGACAAGAACACCGTCCCGCCCTGGGAAGCCACCTCCCGCAGTACATCCTTGACAATCCGGGCGCTTTTGGGATCCAAACCCACCGTAGGCTCATCTAGGAAGAGAACCTTAGGGTTGCCCAATAATGCGGCGGCGATGCCGACCTTCTGTTTCATACCGTGGGAGTAGCCTCCCAGCAACTCATCCTGCCGCTCGTCCAGTTCAAACATGGCCATGAGTTCATGAATCCTGCGGCTGGCTACGCTCCCATCAATCTTGCGGAGATCGGCCACAAACTGAAGCAATTCCCTGGCTGTAAGTTTCTCGTAGACGTCTGGAGTATCAGGAACGAATCCCAGGAGGGACTTCACCTTTACAGGGTCCTTTTGGACGTCTATCCCGCAGATCTCGGCTCGCCCCGAAGTGGGGATCAGCAGCCCAGTGAGCATCTTAATAGTGGTCGTCTTGCCAGCGCCATTCGGCCCCAAAAAACCGAAGATCTCTCCAGGCTCCACCGTAAGGCTGAGCTCGTCAACGGCCGTTAGGGCCCCGTACCTTTTGGTGAGGCCTATGGCTCTAATCACGGTAATCCCCCCACCCATAACCCTGAAATAGCTGCAAACCAGACTAACTGTATATCTCTTGGGAAAAGGAAATCAAGACCATACTCCGGTGGGGCTTCGTCTTCTTACTGTCCCAAAGGCTCCGGTGGGGTCCCCCCGGCACTGACGGCAGCCATCTTTCCATCTTTCAAAATGGACGGCAGAATCTCTTTCTTGGAAAGGGCTTCCACCTCTTCATACACTTTTTCTGTGCTAAAGGCGATGTCGTCCAGGAATACTTGCGCTGGGCCACTATCTTGGCACGGGCGGCCAATTCTTGCCGGAGACCCGGGTCCCCAAGGAGGCCTCTTATGGCGTCCCCAAGACTTGCGGAATCATTGGGGCGGACTTTCATCCCGGTGACCCCGTGTTCAACCGTCTCAGACAGCCCCCGACATCCCCCACCACACAGGGAACGCCGGTGGCCATGGCTTCCAAAGCGACGATGCCGAAAGGCTCGTAAGAACTAGGAAAACATGCAACCCAAGATCTAGAGTATGTAGATCCTTCAAAGTTTCATCGCCCAGGTGACCCGGAAGATCCACGATTCTTCTAAGGCCCGATTCCCATACCCTACGGCGGAGATCGTCTTCCATCGGACCGCTTCCGGCCACCACCAGACTCGCTGTTGGAAATTCCAAGGCAATGTCGGACATAGACTCCACCAAAATATGGGCGCCCTTTTCGGGGACAAGGCGGCCCACGTATAGAATCAGGGGGTCCTTTTGGGGATTCCTCTCTACCCCGAACCAGGTTTGGGAAATGCCGTTGGGGATAACCCGAACCTTGTCCTGGGGAACGCTGAAGGTCTGGCAGATCTCCCGGCGCATGTAGTCGCTGCACACTACGACTCTCCACGCCTCATAGCAAAGCCACCATTCAGTTTCGGAAATGTGAGCCTGAACCGGGTTGTGAAGTCCCTTCTGCCGCCCGCACTCGGTGGCGTGAATGGTAGCAACCAAGGGTATGTTCCAAGCATGCTTCATGGCCCTGGCGGCATAGGCCACAATCCAGTCGTGGGCGTGGATTATGTCAAACTCGTGGGGCGAGAGCATCCGCACGGCTTCCTCCATTAGGCTGACATTGAACTCTGCGGCCCAAGTGGCGAAGTCAGGCGGGTGAAGGTCGTAGGCCCTAGCGGACACAACTCGAACGCCCCCATCATCCCAAACCTCGGGCCCGCGAGCACCCCTGCGGGTCAAAACCGTCACCTCGACCCCTCTATCCTGGAGCGCCCTACTTATGCTAGCCACATGCCTACCGAGACCCCCAACGTGGTCCGGAGGGTATTCCCACGACAGCATCAACACTCTTTGCTTCATAGAGGATCCCCCTCTCTTTCTCCATTGCAGAATGTGGCGATAATCCGCGACACTTCGCCCACGCTCCAAGCCTGAGATACCGCTCCTCCGGCTTCGTGGGGAAAATCACCCGAAGCTACCTCGGGTACGCTTCCCGCACACGGGTTGGACCGAAGGTCAATGAGACTTGCCACCGCTGGCACTATGGCCCGTTTCAGAGCGTCCCCCTTTAGGCCTGGCCATATGTGTCTCACAAGGTCATAGTAAGGTCCCAAAAGCCAAGGCCACGCCGTTCCCTGGTGATAGGACGCGTCTCTTTGTTCAGGTCCGCCCTTGTATTGGCCCACGTAGCACGGTTCAAAGGGAGCAAGGGTCCGGAGCCCCTTAGGGGTAAGAAGCCACCTCTTGGCGCTTCGCCACGTGTCCAGAAGAATCTCCTTGGGAAGCCCGTGGCCAAGTATGGCAGCAGCTATCACAGCGTTCGGACGCAAGACCGGCGCAGGAACTCCCTCTTCATCCAAAGAGTCGTGCAGACCCCAACCCGGCCATCTGAACCTTCTAACAAACTCCCGTGAAGCCGACTGGGCGAGCCTTTGATAAGGGGCCCAGACTTCTTTTCCTAGACGCTTCTCCCATTGGGCCATAAGGAACAGGCTCAGGATCCACAAAGCGTTGATTTCTACCGGATATCCTGCCCTAGGCGTCACCGGCTTGCCTCCAACGCATGCGTCCATCCAAGTCACTTGAGTGGGTCTATAGCCTCCGTGTCCCGCCAGGAGAAGTCCTGAGGGATCCATTCTCACTCCGTAGGAAGTCCCTTTGGCGTAGGATCTGACGATATCCCGCACCGCGGGGATAATGGAGTCAACGAAGGCGCCGTCCCCCGACTCCCTTTCGTAGAGCCCCAAGGCACGGACCATCCAAAGAGATGCGTCGGCGGAGTTGTGTGCCGCATCATGCCCTTCTTGAAAACGGTTGGGTATCATGCCCTGCTCCATGGCCGACGAGAACCGCAGGAAAACCTGACGTGCATCGTCCCACCGCCCTGTCCTGAGAAGAACTCCTGGCATTGCTATAAAAGAGTCCCGGCCCCACTCGCCAAACCAGTGGTACCCTGCGATAATCGACGTTCCCGACGCTGATTTCACCACGAACTGGTCACTGGCCGCATCTAGCCCCGCCATAAGAGGTGAACGGGCCTTTTTTTCCATGTCACGCCTTCTTGCAGCTTCTTGGCGCCTCTGGGCCAGAGCGCGATCCAGAAGTCCCGGTCCGGACCCGCCTTTCGCTTGCATGGGCCCAGCCCAAAAAGCTACTGCCTCTCCCGGCCGGAGCAAAGACTGAAACTCGCCGGGGCTGAAATGATCCTCCCAGTAGTCGAGGCCTCGGTCTTGCTCTATTGGGTAGAGCATGTTTCGATACCACTTTGGATCGGGGCGAAAGGTGGAAGGCTCCGCCGTCAGGAGGATACTTCCGCAAGCATAATGTCCTTGAATCACAACGCCGCTCTCCAGTGGAGTTGCCACGGGCAACCAGGAGCCCTCCCTACCCAGATGATGGTAGAAACGGTTCTGGCAAAAAGGCCGCATTAGAAGCGTCATGGGGGTTCCCGGGTCGTCACTATCAGGCTCAAGACGATACAGACAATAGACTCCGGGGGTCCCATGCCTCATGAAAATCTCTCGAGAAAGGAATCTCTGACCCACTTTAAAGACGAATTTCGGGAACGGGTCTTTGACGAAATGCCATAGATTGGCCGACCCGTCTGGATGAGTAACGCCCGGGTAGAAATTGGACGATAGCTCCCACCGCCCCTGGGGATCATGGCAGGAGTCCTCTAGCTTCGATAGAGCCAGAAACCTTTCACCGGGGTCCCGCCCGGCAAGAAAAAGCCACCCGTGATACCTGCGCGTATGGATACCCAATGTGGTTGACGAGGCGAACCCGCCCAACCCGTCGGTTTCTAGCCATTCCTGCCGGGATGGAGCCAGGTGAGACGTCCTTACAGGGACGGCTTCTGGGCAACTGGCATGAGTCATGAGATCGTTTTGCCCCGGATGCCACGTCCATATGCGGACCACACGCTGGGGTACCACATACCCTGAGATGTAAAGCGAAAGGGGGAGACAGATGAGTATTGGCTCCAAACCGTCTACACCCTGCTTCGACGCAGGTTCCCAATACTGCCCTTGCGCCCTCTCAGAACTCGGCCAGTGTGTTGCCTGCTCCCTTCTAAGAGGCGAACAAACCTGCGACTGCGGTTGGAGCGGAGTGTGTGTTTACTCAGAGTACGTCAGGAACAAGAGCGCACACAAATCCGGGCGGCCCGCCCATTCCGCCACTGTCCTTGGTCGCTGGGAAATCGCCGGGGAAGGGATGCCGGGAGCATCCGTTGCCTTGGGCGCCGAGCTGGCTGTACCAGAAGACATCGCTGCTTGGTGCTCTTTACCAGGCTCCTTTGTGCTTGTGAGACCCAGTGGATCCACTGAAAGGTGGAACGTCCCACTGTGCGTAGCAGGCACAAAGGGAAGGTCCTTGACAGTGGCGGTGGAAGTGGCGGGCCCCAAAACCACTGCATTGGCTAGGAACTTGCGGGAAGGGTCAAAAGTCACGTTAGTAGGGCCCTTCTGGTCAGGCATCCAAGGACACTTGGCCTTGCGAAAACACGGCGGAAGCCGGGTCTTAGCCGTGGCCAAAGGCATCAATCAGGCCACCTTGGTCCAAGTAGCCCAGTATGTGTCCCATAGAGGGGGCACACTCAAGGCCCTTATTGGTCCCGGAACTCTGGGAGCCGTCTTTGTTTTGGAAACCCTGGAGGCTTGTGGTGCCTCAGTGGAGATACTACCCCGGGAAAAGGATCATAACCTTGCCCGCATTTTCCGGGAAATAACCCGTGGACATTGCGATCTCCTCATAAGCGCAGGCGGAGACGCGCAACACAATAGCCTGGAAGAGCTTCTCCAATCGCTGCCTGAGCCTCCTGCCTTTGCCTGGTCCTCCAATCTGACCATGACCTGCGCAGAAGGAATTTGCGGATCGTGCCTCAAGAACGGGTTTCGCGGGTGCAAGTCGGAATTGTCTGCCCAAATGCCATCTGAGACCTAGGGAGGGACTGTCTTGAGAAAGAACCATCAGGTGCTGGTCATTGGAGGAGGGTGGGCCGGAGTGTCTGCCGCCATATCGGCGAGACTCGCCGGTGCCGATACGGCCATCTGCGAACGCACTGACATGCTGCTTGGGGCGGGACTGGTGGGAGGAATAATGCGTAACAACGGTAGGTTCGTGGCCGCCGAAGAAGCCCTTGCCATGGGATGCGGGGACCTCTTTAGGTTGACCGACAACCTATCAAGGCACAAAGGCCTATCATTTCCCGGACATCTCCACGCAAGTTTGTATGATGTGATGCTCATAGAGCCCGCCGTGAGAAAACTCCTCAACGAAAGACAGATTCCCGTGTATGCCGGAGAGCGAATAATCCGGGCAAAGGCGGCAGGCGGGAGACTCGCCAAGGTGACTGCCGAGTCGGGAGACGTCTTCTCCGCCAGTGCCTTTGTGGACGCCACAGGGTCATCGGGCCCGCCGGGGCAATGCCAGAGACTTGGGCAAGGGTGCGCCTGTTGCATTCAGAGGTGTCCCTCCTTTGGCCCCCGTGTCAGCGTGACCCAGCTCATGGGAATCCGGGAGTTCATGTGCACTAGACGCAAGGGAACCTTCGGAGCCATGTCAGGTTCGTGCAAACTTCACAAGGAAACGCTGTCAGAAGACCTCCGAGAAGAACTAGATTCCCGTGGCGTTCTGGTGGTACCCCTTCCCAAGAAACTAACCAACGCCAAGAAGCTTGAGACAAAGGTGTGCCAGCAGTACGCTCTCTCGGCGTATGCCGAGAACATGGTGCTTCTAGATACCGGTCACGCCAAACTAATGTCGCCCTATTTCCCTCTCTCGTCCCTAAGATCCGTGCCCGGGTTCGAAAACGCCCGGTACGCCGACCCATTGGCGGGTGACCGTGGTAACTCAATCCGTCTGACAGCCGTTTCGCCCAGGGATCTGACCCTTCTAGCCCATGGGACCGAGAATGTGTTTGTGGGAGGAGAGCGAGCGGGAGTATGTGTGGGGCACACAGAAGCGATTGTCACAGGAGCGGTGGCTGGTCGCAACGCAGCATTGCAAGCTTTGGGCCGGCCCCTTTTGACGGTCCCAGAAACCTCGGCCATAGGCGATTACATTGCCTTCTCGGGCGTCGACAGTTCGGGGGCGCCTCTTGCGGCAGGCGGGCTCGGGTTGACTGCCTCTCACACGTTCTCAGGGTCGGTCTACTTTGAAAGAATGAAGTCCCTAGGCCTATACGAGCCGGACCCAGACGCTATTGCTAGGCGCATCAGGAGGTCTGGGATGGAATCGGCCTTCCTGGAATCCTGATACTTGGCAACAATTTCGGACTTCTAGCGCGAAAAAGCGTTTCGGCAAAGATCGGGGATAATCGAGGCCATGAGTACCATACCCCATTGAGATAGGGAAAGGGGCACAGTCTTAAAAAACCGCGCTACTGGAGGCACCTGAATGGCCGCGAAAAGCATAGACCAAGAGATTAGGGCGGCGCCTACCAGGTACATGTTTGACCAGAGGCCGATTTCGGTGGGAGTCTTGGTCTCGGACCGGCAGTCGAATGCCGCCACCAGTTGGGTGCCGATCAACGTGGCTAAGGCTAGGGTTGACGCCAGATTGGTATCGCCCAACTTAAGGCCCCACAAGAACAGAAGCAACGTGACTAGGCCTATGTAGAGCCCTCTGCCCACGATTTTTATGGATAGGCCGCCCGAGAATATGCCCTCGTCGGGGTCTCTGGGCTGCCTATCCATAATCCCCTTCTCCGGTGCGTCCATGCTCAAAGCCAAAGCGGGCAGTCCGTCTGTAACCAAGTTCACCCAGAGCAACTGAGTTGGAGAAAGCGGGAGCGGAAGTCCAAGGATAACCGCTCCAACCATAGCCAGCACCTCACCTAGGTTGCAAGAGAACATGTATCGGATGAACTTTCGGATATTGTCGTAGATGGCCCTACCCTCTTCAATGGCCTTTACGATAGTGGAGAAATCATCGTTGAGAAGCACTATGGAGCTGGCCTCCCTAGCCACATCAGTGCCTGATACGCCCATGGCCACGCCAACGGCGGCCTCCTTTAGAGCCGGAGCGTCGTTAACCCCATCCCCGGTCATGGCCACCACGTGACCTGACGACTTTAGCGCTCTTACTATCTTGAGCTTGTGGCTTGGAGATACCCGAGCGAAAACCCGCCCCTCAAGGACGGCGGTCCTTTGGGTCGTCTCTGAAAGCCTCTCTAGTTCCTCCCCGGTCATCCCTCTCCTGGTCCCTTCCAAGATCCCCGACTGCCGGGCGACGCTCTCCGCGGTCTTCAAGTGGTCGCCCGTTACCAAAACCGGGCTTACACCAGCTTTTTTGCAGCGTTCCACCGCTTCTCGGATATCCTTGCGAAGAGGGTCTTCCATGGCTAGGCACCCTAGCAGAGTCAGCCCTTCCTCCAGGTAATCCCCGCCTAGATCCGGAGGCGCCTCTTTTGTGGCCACGGCCAATACCCTCATACCCAGGCCGGCCTGGGTATCTATCCATTTCTCCCACGATTCGCGGTTCTTGGGTCCAAAAGGTATCACTCGGTCTCCTGCCATCTGGCTTTTGCATAGAGTGAACATCCTGTCCGGTGCCCCTTTTGCGCAAATCAGCGCCCCCTTCTTGTCAGCCACTTTGACGCTCATCATGCGGCGCTCCGACGTGAAGGCGCGCTCCCCCAACCGGGGAAAAAGCGCATCCAACCCGCCCACATCCCAGCCCGCGTCAATGGCTGCCGATACTATGGCCTGTTCGGTAGGGTCTTCGCCGGCAAACCCGCCGGCGCTGCGAAGGTGTCTCGCGTCGCCTGCCAGTAGAGCCCATCGTAGTATGTCCCGAGCAACAACGTCGTTCCACGGCGGTCCAACATGTCGCAAGTGAGTATCAGATATGCCAAAAGGCAAAGCCAAAGCGGCTATGGCCATCTGATTCATCGTGAGGGTGCCCGTCTTGTCGGTACAGATTGCGGTTACGGATCCAAGAGTCTCTATGGCTTCCAGTCTGCGGACAACAGCGCCGTGTCTGGCCATCCTCTGCACTCCCAGAGCCAAACACAACGTCACCACTGCCGGCAAGCCTTCGGGCACAGCCGCAACGGCCATGCTCACCGACGTCAAGAACATGCTCCTGAAAGGCAGCCCGCGCCAAAGGCCGATTCCCGCCAGGACACAGCATATTGCGATGCAGGCCACCAGTATGGTCTTGCCCAGAACCTCAAGGCGCGCTTCTAGGGGAGTCTTTTGGCTCGTAGCCAAAGCCACTAGACCGGCGATGCGCCCCATCTCGGTGTCCATTCCCGTGGCAACCACGACCCCCGACCCCTCGCCTCTGGTGCACAGAGTGCCGCCGTAGGCCATGTTCTTTCGCTCTGGCAGGGCGGTCCCTCGGGGCAATATGAGAGACGCATCTTTGGTGACGGGCATAGACTCCCCTGTAAGAGCCGCTTCCTCTACCTGGAGCGAGGTTGAGTCTATGAGCCTCACGTCTGCCGCTATTCTGACACCGGGCCAAATAGCCAATATGTCCCCAGGGACAACGCTCTCCCTGTCCACTTCCTTGAGGGACCCGTTTCTCAATGCCCAAGCCCTAGGAGGTGCGTAGTTTTCCAGTGCTTCAAGAGATCTTTCAGCGCGAAACTCCTGCAAAGTTCCTAAGAACGCGTTGAGAACCACGATTACCGCTATTACCGCGGCATCTACTACCTCTCCCATGAAGGCGGAGATGCCCGTAGCCATCAACAGCGTAAGCACCATGGGGTCTTTGAACTGGGACACATATATGGCTAACAGGCCCGACTTCTGGCTTTTCGCGATCTTATTGGGGCCGCATTTTGCGAGTCGCCGCTTAGCCTCCCTAGCCGTAAGTCCCTTGTCTCTGTCCGACGCCATGCTGCCAAGGGCCTCATTCCCGGATGTAGCGTGGTAATGTGCCAATGAGACATGACCTCCGTGCCTCCAATGTGCGCTCCTGAATTGATATGAGATGAACGCACGCTAAAGCACACATGCCACACCCAGATGTGCTCCTGCCGGGGCCAACCTTGCCTCGCAAGTTAAGGCAGATGCTCCACCAAGTCAGAGGCCAAGTCTTTCAGGTGGGTGACATCGCCTATCTTCACCATCTCCCATTTGCCTCCCCCAAACCTGAACATGCTGGTGGAGCAGTTACCCACAACACCGGACTTCCGAGGATGTCCCATGTTGGCAAGGAGGGCGCTTATGGCCCCCCCGTGAGACACAATGGCCGCGATACGGTCACAGTCACCTTGTGTATTCCACCTGGCAATGTCCGTAAGCGCTCGGGCAACCCGATCCTTGAGATCCTGAAATGACTCTCCTCCAGGTCTTCGATAATTCACGGGGTCTTTCCGGAAACGCTTCCATTCCTCAGGATACAAGGTTTGGTTCTCCTCATCGGTATGGCCTTGGAAGATTCCGACGTGGACCTCTCGGAGGCGCCTATCCAGCACGAACCTGCAGGTGTGATGTTTCATTATTGCTTCGGCAGTTTGCCGTGCCCGGGACAAGTCGCTGGAGTACACTGCGTCAAAGGGTACATCCTTGAGGGCCCATGCAACCATGTCCGCCTGTTTCCTACCTAAATCCGACAAAGGTACATCCAAGTGTCCCTGCAAGACTCCGCCTCTATTGGCTGCTGTCTGCCCGTGGCGGACCAGATACAACGTAAGCATTTAGACTGGGCGGCGCTTGGCCGCCGCTCCCTCCCCATATCCGGATACTCTTCTTTGCTGATCGTTCGTCACTAACGCTGCGCTTCCCTTCCTGCCATACCCGTCTTCTGCCCCTTCCGTAGCCTGGGCCAACGGCAGGCCTGAGGAAGGTGCGGAGTCCCCGCAGTCCTCGACGCTGTAGATAGCGGGCCAACGGAGGACCAGAGGAATATGCCCTAGGATCTGTGAGGCTAGCGCCCGCCAAAACCTTAGGCGTTTCAGACAGAGTCGGCAGCTTGGATGAAGGCAAAGACGCAGATTTCGTAATCTGGACGGAACACCCCTCCAAGACAAGATCCCGAGTACAAGAGGTGTTCATCCAGGGCAAGAAGGTTCTTGAGAGACAGGCGAGGTACGCAAGGCATCGAAAGCCGGGAAAAGACGTGGCGTCCATCCGTGAGAAGCTCCGTACAGATTTCGGGATGGACGCCACTTTCATTTTGCTACCTATATTCCGGTCCTATTCGGGCTTATGGCCAGAAACCTCCTGGAATATGATGGCGCAAGACCTAGCCGCCTAAAGTGACGCTTCTCTTGTGACAGCCTCCGCGCTCATTTCCGACAGATACGATGAGAACGACGCCAGACGAAGCCTGAAGAGTCCACTGCACTAAGTGTTGAGTCAGCATAGCTCCTCCAAAAGCCCTCCCCAGTGCCAGCCGTCCTTCAAGGTGTCCAACTTCCACCTCTTCCTGGCCTCCAAGAAGCTTGACCTCTTCAGGAATCTCAATCTTGGCCTTAACAGGAGAAGCTTTCTTATTCTTCTTGGCCTGCTCTGTCACGTTGGTAGGGAGATAGCCCAGGTTTCTCACAGTAGCCTTGACAATGTATACGCCTGAAGCCGCCTCTTCCACGTCTACAGCGGTTATCCGAACCAAGGGAGTGGCTAGAGCCGATTCTACGCAGAACATGGCGTTCTTCCTGCATTCTTGTTCCAAAAACTTGTGCGGAGGGTTCTGGAAAACGTACTTGTGTTTCCACCCGCCTATCTCCACAGGCCCCAATTGCGGATGGTTGAAGGGTCTCCAGTTGATGAAGCCCTCACCGCCTAAGTTCTCGTCGTTCCATTTCTGCAGGAGAAGTTGCTCATCCTCTGACCAGTCCATGAGAGTCTTGTAAGTGTCGAGCCTTCCTATGGCCCGGTTGGGCATATCCCACACCTCGGTGGAGTACGCGATGACTCCGGCATGCTCGAACATCCACTCAAGGGCCGTGCCCCAAAGAGGTCTCTTGCCCGGAACATCCTTACTAAGAGCAAAATCCTCATATATGCCCACAACAGGATAGCCGGTGGTCTCGGTTCCTATGGCGCCTATCTCCTTGAGAGCCTTGAGATCCTTGGGGGCAACATCTTTGTCTGCCTTTGCGGCGGGAGGCCTCAGCACAGCGCCGGTAAAGGTGTGAAAGGAGTGAGCGATTGTGATGTTTTTGTGGGATTCGAAAAAGTCCGCTACTGCCCTAGACTCGGGCTCCGAGAAAGGATACGGCCCTGCGCCGGGCTGCATGTAGTCCTGCTGCCAGTATGCGGCGTAGTTCCTGTTGACGTCCAAGCCCCATTTAGAGGGTGCCGACAACACCTCAGTCCCATTCCAGTTCCGAATCAACCCTTCGCCGTAGATGGTGTAGTAAGTACCTCCGTATTCGTGAGGCTTTCTTCCCACCATTACTCGGGGATCCTTCTGGGAAACCTTCCATTGGCCGTTTTCGTCCTCGATGCGCATCTGGGCGATAATCCCATCGCCATCTACATCGGCGGGATGGAGGCCGTCCTTTTCTTCCTGGTAGGGCCAAGGCCGGATACTGGATCTGGGAATATAGGGTTCATTGAGATACAGTTCCGCCCCATCAGCCGATAGCCTGGGAATCACGTAAAAGGTCCTTGTGTCCAGCAAATCCGTGACTTTCTGGTCTCGGCCGTAGTTCTCCAGCAGATACCAGGCAGTATACAGACAGATCATGCTGCCCGTTACCTCGCCGGCGTGGGTGTTGCCGTCAAGATAGACTGCGGGTTTCTCTGACGCCTGGCCTGTTTTGGTGTTGGTTATCTCCGCGCACCAGATATCCCTTTCCTGCCAGGTCTTCCCTACTGAATACACAGTACAGAGATCTGGGTTCCGCAACTGTAGATCCTTCAGAAACTCTGTCAACTCTCCATACTTCAGATACCGGTCCCATTTCAGCTCCATTGAAGCAAAGCGCCCCCTTTACTCATCTCTTCTTCATATAGTTACTGCACAAGTGCAGGAATCACCTTGCCCGGCCGACAGCAATCGTGACTCGCCGCTAGAGAATACCAAAGGCTAAGCCCCGAGATACTAGGATGGATGCTCTTTCCATGCCTAGGGGTGGTTCATACGAAGTCCCAGTCAGCAGCCGGAAGTCCTGCCAGCAAACATGCGAACTCATACGCCTTGGAGGACAAGATTCGGGAGATCCTCAAAGGAGCAGGGCCATTAGCCCCCATGGTGAATTACATGGTCAATAGCGGAGGGAAACGGCTTAGGCCTCTTCTCCTTTTGTGGGCGGCGGAAGCCTGCGCCAACACTTTTCAAACGTCCTTGGATGTTGGGGCGGCCTCAGAAGTAGCCGCAGCCTTCGAACTGGCACACATGGCTTCCTTGATTCACGACGATGTCATAGACGGTGCCAACTCCCGGCGCGGCCTCCCTACGGTTCATCTTCTGTGGGGTGCCCACACTGCGGTACTTACGGGAGACTACCTCTTCACAATGGCCAACAAGGTCGCGCTCCGGTATGGGCACTTGGGGATGGCTTCTCTCATCAATCAAGCTATAGAGCTCACTTGCGAAGGCGAAGTGGCACAAGACGCCAGGCTCTGGGATCCCGCAGTGTCCGAGGCCGATTACCTGTCCCACATATGCAAAAAGACAGCCGCACTGATTGGAGCAGCAAGCCAAGCAGGGGCAATACTGGCCGGGTCTCCGACTTTCGCAGGAGAGGCCATGCTCCGTTTCGGCATCGAACTAGGCTCAGCCTTCCAAATCGCAGACGACATAATAGATATCACTTCCGAGGTCTCGGTTTCAGGTAAGGAACCCGGCAACGACCTGCGCCGCGGCCTTTTGACTCTCCCCCTTATTCTTGCAATGGACGGGCCCGCAGGCGACCTAGTGAGAAAAGCCTTCTCGGCTAGGGAGGTAACCGAAGATACTGTAGACTCTATCAGCCGATCTTTGACGGCCGGGGGGCATATCGCTCTCGCCAGAAAAAGCGCGGCCTCCCTAGCCCAATCGGCCGAATCACGACTGTCGTTCCTTGCCCAGAGCCAAGCCAAAGATGCCTTGGTCTCGGCGGTACGGAGCGTGCCCCACAGAATCGCCTGATCTCACCTAGCGGTCATGAGGACCTTCTGCAAATCCTGAATGCTTGTAACGGGAGCGCCGCAAGTCTTTCCCTGACACACGGTGATCGTCGGTCTAGGAGGCATCTTTGGCGGGTCCTCTTTGCCAAGGAACGCTCTATGGGCAGAAAAGATGACTTGGGCGCCGGGCAAGTAGAGGCTCTTCACGTAATTAAGCATGGCCTCGGCCGTAGGGTCTTCCCTGTCCGCATCCACTTGGATATCCAGAGCACCGCCGCTAACATAGTTGACCGCGCAAAGAGAATATCCATACCCGATTGGGTTCCGGGCAACATCGCGAGCCAATGCGTCTATGGCGGAAATAGCCATGGATTCGTAGTCTTCCGGCCCGCCCAGGTGGAAGATCCTTAGAAGGTTCATTATGGCCACAGAGTGGCCCGAAGGAATGGCGCCATCATACGTCTCTCTAGGTCGGATTATGAGGTCCTGGCGGCCCGGTTCGGTGAGGTAGAATCCGGAGATAGAATCATCCCAGAACAATTCCACCATCTTTGCAGCCAGATCCCAAGCGTGTTTGAGATACTCCACCTTGTAAGTCACCTGATAGAGGTCCATAAGTCCCCACACAAAGTAAGCGTAATCGCAAAGAGTTCCGCTATGGGCCGCATCCCCTAGACGATAACGGGCATAGAGCGTTCCGCCGCGAAAAAGGTTCTTCAGGATGAAGGCGGCGCAGGCTTCTGCCATCTCCAGACACCTATCGTCTCCCGTGGCATAGGAAGTCTTGGCCATAGCAGAAATCATGAGGGAGTTCCAAGATGTGAGCACCTTGTCGTCGGTCGTGGGGCGGACTCGCTTATCCCTCTCAGCCAGCATCTTTACACGAAGTCTTTCAGCGGCGGGCTCCCTTGCTTCGAGCACAAATTCCATACGGTCGGGAGCATCGGGATTTGCAGCAATCCTAGAAAGATGCGGCACGGATCCGCCTCTGAACCTGCCGTCAGTTCCGATGCCGTAACGGTCACAAAACGTCTTGCCATCACCTTCGCCTAACAAAGATGTAACCTCATTGGGAGTCCAGACATAGAACTTGCCCTCTTCGCCTTGGGATTCGGCATCAATGGCTGAGTAAAACCCCCCTTGGGAAGACACCATCTCGCTTTTTACGAATGAGACGATCTCAAAGGCAATGTCCTTATATATGTCTTTCTTGGTTGCCTGGTAGAGTTCAGTAACCGCCCGCAGCATCATGGCATTGTCGTAAAGCATCTTCTCGAAGTGAGGCACTAGCCATTTTGAGTCGGTAGCGTACCGAAAGAACCCAAACCCCAGATGATCGTACACTCCTCCTGAATAAGCGCCCTTCATGGTCCTTTCTGCCATATCTAAGGCTCGCTTATTCCCAGTACGCTTCCAGTAAGCCATAAGAAACATCAGGTTGTGAGGCAACGGAAACTTGGGCGCACCCCCAAAGCCTCCTGCATCTTCGTCGAAAGACTTTGAGAACTCGGCAAACCCCTTTTCCAGGAGCGAATCGTAATCGGTTGTTTCTTTGGGCGTAACCAGGCCGGGCTCGGCGTCCCTCTCATGGCGGCCTTCTAGGATAGCCCGGTATATCTTGTCAGCTTGGTCAAGAAGGGTTTTCCTGTCACCCTCCCAGGCTTCGCTTATGACTTGGAGGATATTGAGAAGCCCCGGAAGCCCGAACCTCGATACCTTAGGGAAGTACGTTCCCGCAAAGAAAGGCTTCTTGTCTGGGGTGGCAATGACCGTAAGGGGCCACCCTCCGCTCCCGGTTATCATCTGGCACACGCTCATGTAGATATGATCAACGTCAGGCCGCTCTTCCCGGTCAACTTTTACGGGAATGAAGGATTTGTTGAGTTCTCGGGCCACTTCGTGATCTCGAAAGCACTCCCTGGCCATTACGTGACACCAATGGCAAGTGCTGTATCCTATGCTGAGGAAAATCGGCTTATCCTCCTGGAGCGCCTTCTGGAAAGCTTCATCGCCCCAGGGATACCAGTGTACGGGGTTTTCCGCATGCTGAAGAAGGTAGGGGGACTTCTCTCCCGCCAGCCTGTTCCTTTGGACATCACCTGCGGCTTCCTGTTGGTTCATGGGTGCGGTTCTCCTCCCCTCGTGCCCTGTTTACGAAACTATTATCTGCAAGAGGGGAGGAGGAAATCCACATCGCTCCTACTTGAAGAACTCGTCTAGGGGAAACGGCCTGTCCTCTGGGAACGGGCACTCATAGGGCGAGTCTTTGGTTTTCTCTAGGAACTCGGCCTTGGCTTTCTCGATGATCTCCGGGTTTTTGACCAGATCAAGGGCGCACAAGGCCATGGTCTTGGCCGCCGCCAGCATACCTTTTTTGCCTATGGAGTGGCCTGATGACGCGCAGTTTTGCCATGAATGACCCGGGCACCCCAAGGGGACCGTGGCAGCAGACATCTGAACCGTGGGGACAATCCAGCTGACATCTCCCACGTCGGTAGACCCGCCGCCGGACCTTCCTTTGCCCCGAGGAGGCATGAGCCCCACGTGAAGCACCTGGTCCTTAAGGTCTTTGAACTCGACGAAATCGGGGCTTTTTGCCATAGCCGATAGGGCCGCCTTGTCGAAAGTCTCCCGAAGACCTTTGGCGAACTCTAGGTCGGAATCGTCGAACTTGGGAGGGCCAACCCTCTGCAAATTCTTCCACATGACGTCAGCTAGCACTTCGTTAAGAAGCACCTCGTAGCACCCGGTCAGGAAATTCACCTCAAAAGATGTGCCGGTCATGAGGGCGGCTCCTTTGGCCACATCTACCAGCCTATCGTAGATTTCGTCTACCTGGCTTCTATGGGGAGCACGCACGAAATACCAGACCTCGGCTTCCGCTGGCACCACGTTTGGCTGGCCTCCGCCTTCTGTAATCACGTAGTGAATGCGGGCGTCGTTAATGACGTGCTCTCTCAGATAGTTCGCCCCAACGTTCATAAGCTCAACCGCATCAAGGGCGGAACGGCCGTTGTGGGGATCCCCTGCGGCGTGGGCCGTCTTGCCGTGAAACCTGAACTTTGCAGAGTTCATGGCGTTTCCGCTTCCCAGTCTCACGGTGTTCATTGAGCCAGGATGCCAGGTGATCGCTACATCCAGATCATCGAAAAGCCCCTGGCGAGCCATATACACTTTCCCCGCCAAAAGTTCCTCAGCAGGGCATCCGTAGTACCTTACTGTACCTGGCATATTGCCTTTGGAGAGCGCTTCTTTCAGGGCCAGCGCCGCACCCATGGCGGCGGTACCCAGAAGGTTGTGCCCGCAGCCGTGTCCGGGACCGCCTGCAACCCGAGGCTGACGCTCATAGGAAATCTCCTGAGAGATGCCTCCGGCCAAAGCGTCGTACTCGCCGAGAAAACCCACCCGAGGACCGCCGCTGCCCCATTGAGCCACGAAAGCCGTGGGGATGCCTCCCGCTTGTCTTTCCACCGCAAAACCGTTGGCCTCCAGGTAATCTGCTTGGACCGAAGAGGACTTGTGCTCTCTAAAGCCTACTTCAGAAGCGTCCCAAACCTCGTCGGCCACCTTAAAGAGCTCATCCTTTCTAGAATCCAAAAACTTCAGTGTGTCCAAGGCTGCAAAAACCTCCTTAGTGTAATGTGTTATCCGTGCGTACTGGCAGAGAGAAGTAGAAGGTACTGCCCTGACCTAGAACGCTCTCGACCCAGATCCTCCCCCCAAGACCCTCAACAGCGCTTTTGGCAATGTATAATCCGAGCCCGATGCCCTCAGTGCCGGCGCCGGAAGACGCCCGGTAGAACCGGCTAAAGAGCTTGGGCAGTTCCTCAGGGGCAATCCCCACTCCCTCATCCTTCACTGTGACCGTAACCCAAGAATCGTCATGGGTGAAGGTCACCAGCACTGGGGAATGGGCAGGCGAATACTTAAGGGCGTTGCTCAGTAGATTCTCCAGGATCTGCTCGAACCTGAAAGGTTCTCCAAAGACCTTAGGGGTTTCCATGGGAGATCGAACAGAGATTCGCGCCTCAGGTTGAACCATGTTCAGCTTCTCAGCCAAAGCCCTGGCTACCGAATCTAAGTCCACAAGAACCTTCTCATCGGCGTCGGATCGGGATCCATTCAGCAAGTCAGCGCGGGTTGAGTTTACGAGGCCCTCTATGAGTCTGGACATGCGCAGAGAAGCCTTGGTAATGACATCGGCGCCCATGGCTTCGTGGGAGAGACCTTTTGCCTCTAGGGATCGTTTCAGAATCTGGGCTTGGGCGCTGATAACGGCCAGAGGATTACGAAGATCGTGAGACATGGTACGGATCAGATCCTGCCGCAGTTCTTCCATGCGATACACTTCGGTAACGTCCCGAAACGCAACAGCGGCCATTACCTTACCATTAATCGCGAACAAAGCCCCATTACAGGTTACCCTTCTTTGTGTGCCGTCGGTCCTAACCACCATCAGCTCCAAGTTTTTCACGGACTTTCCAGCCAGAAGCCGTAACGCCGGACGGTCCTCCTGGGCCACAGGCTGGCCGTCGGGGTAAAGGAGGCAATTACTGTCCGCGTCGTGGACGCTCCAGGTACTGCTAGAAAGTCCCGCGATCTCCCGGCCTGCGCGGTTTATGAAAAGCACATCCCCCAAAGCGTCCACCACAATGACGGCTTCAGACAGATTCTCAAATATCGCAGTCATCTCTGCCGCAAGACGCTTTGGGGATTTACGTGACGAACCGGGGGTTTCCTCCGTGCCCGGACCGCCCATGAGATCTCCCCCTCCCCTTTATTAATCGACTTGGACCACGACTTTTCAGAAATCCATGATGGGAGCCCTGCGAGCCTTTGTAACCTGTTCAAAAGCGTAAGCGATCTTTATCAAGAGGGGTTCTGAGTAGGCCCCTGCGGTAAACATGACCCCCAGGGGGTTTCCGTCGGATCCATAGCCTGCGGGCACGGTCAACGAAGGGTAGCCTGCCCGGGCCGCAATAGCCGCACCGAAGATCTGGGGAAACACTATGGCATCAAGGCAGTGTTCTCTCAGCAGGCGGTCAATTCCCTGGGCTCTGGACGAGCGCAAGTCGTCTAAGCGCGACTCAATGTACCTTGGGTCCCCAAGGGTGCCGTCTGTAGCTTCCGAAGCCACCAGAATTGTCTGGCCGTACTTGAGCATCTTCTCGGGGTTGTGGGTGTTGAACTTGATGACCTCTCTTAGGGAATTCACGGGAACCTCGGGAGGAAGCCGCCGCAAATACGCATTAAGATCGACTTTGAACTCGTGCTTTAGGGCTTCCGAACGCCACTGGGGCCTAGCAGGCATGGCGATTTCCACCAGTTCCCCTCCAGAACCCTCTATGGCGTCTATGGCCGAGGTTATGACCCCACGATACCCCAAGTCCAACCTGTCTAGAAGGTGTCGGGGGTAACCTATACGAATCCCTTTCAATCCAAGGGGATCCAAGTACTTTGTATAGTCTATAGGCTCCTCCGGGCCCGCCAAAGTGGCGGGATCGCTGGGATCCTGACCCGCCAAAACCCCCAGAAGGATCGCAGCGTCGGTTACTGTGCGGGCAAGAGGCCCCGCCGTGTCCTGGACGTGGGAGATTGGGATTATCCCAGCCCTGGAAACCAGACCGACTGTGGGCTTTATCCCCACAATGGAATTGGAGCATGCCGGGCTGAGTATAGAACCCGAGGTCTCGGTGCCCACTGCCAAAACCGCGAGATTCGCTGCCACCGCCGCCCCCGACCCAGAGCTTGACCCTCCCACGTCAAACTTGCCCGGGCCGTAGGGGTTCAGGACTTGGCCGCCTCGGGAACTGTACCCGTTGGGCATCCCATCGGTCATGAAGTTGGCCCATTCGGTCATGTTGGTTTTCCCAAGAATCACTGCCCCCGCTTCCCTCAACCGGAAGGCCACAAACGAGTCTTTTTCGGGACATGAGTCTGCCAGCGCCAAAGACCCCGCGCTGCAGTGCATCTTATCGCAGGTGTCGATGTTGTCTTTGAGGAAGACCGGAATGCCGTGAAGAGCCCCTTTGGGCCCCCTCGTCGATCTCTCCACATCCAAAGCGCGAGCTATGTCCAAGGCGTCGGGGTTCATCTCGAGGATTGAGTTGAGTCTAGGGCCCTGCCTATCAAATGCGGCGATATGTTCCATGTAGGCCATGACGAGTTCCACTGATGTGAGCTCGCCTGAGTCCATTCTGTCCGAGAGTTCTCTGAGGGTGCACTCCTGTAACCACTCAGTGGAAGGGGCAACGTTGCCCATGGCAAGACTCCTCTCTCCGCGTCTCACTTACCCATTCCCTGCCAATGACCAAAGATCCTTCACAATTATTACTACGTCCGAAACACCTTGTGAAATATGCCGAATTCCGCGACCGGTTGCTCTCATCCCCTCTTCCTTGCGTGCCAACGCCAAGCAGTCTCCATGATTTCCGCAATCGACGAATGCGTGGGAATCCAGCCCAGAACATCCCGAGCCTTTTGGATGGAAGCAACCAGAACGGGAGGGTCTCCTCCTCTTGGCCCCAACGACGTATGGCACTTTCTTGCCTGTCACCCGGCTGACAGCCTCAACAATCTCCAAATTAGAGCACCCTCGGCCTGCTCCCAAGTTCAGAACTGCGCTTTCGGACCCTTGGCAGAGACCATCTAGGGCTAAGACGTGGGCCCTAGCAAGGTCAACCACGTGAACGTAGTCCCTTACGCAGGTGCCGTCACGTGTCGGATAATCGCCGCCAAAGATGGTGATAGGCTCGTCCATGATGGCTGCCCTAATAACCAGAGGTATTAGGTGGGTCTCGGGATCGTGTTTCTCACCGAGCTACCTGAATGGTGGGCGCCCGCGGCGTTGAAATAACGAAGAGATACCGACTTCAGTCCGTATGCCCTATCGAACCAGGCCATAGCCCTCTCCACGATCATCTTACTCTCCCCGTAAGGGCTAATGGGAGTTCATTGGGCGTGACTCTGGGATGGGAGTCTCCTTCGGGTTGCCGTAAACCCCGCCGAAGACGAAAAGACAATCTTCTTGATATCGGCTCTGACCATAGTCCACAACAAAGTCAGACCGCCCACAACATTGCGGCGATAATATTTCTCAGGATTCCTCATTGATTCGCCCACAAGGCTCTCGCCGGCAAAGTGGACCACAGCATCGAACGATCCCGTAGAGAAGACATCCCGGAGAGCCCTTCATCTTCAGTTCTGCCTATGATAAGGGGGACTCCCGGTATGAACTCGGGATTTCCGCGAGAAAGGTCGTCGTAGACTGTTACTTGATGGCCGGCTTCCAGAAGTGCCTTTACCGTGTGGGACCCAATATAGCCCGCGCCTCCCGTAACGAGCACACGAGCACCGGCGTTTTTGCTCTCCACTTTGCGATCCGCTCCCCCCTGTCCGGTTTTCCCTGCTCTATGATACCCAAGTAGCCTGTTCCACACCATACAGGCTGTCCAAGTGTGGTATACTACCACGTGAGTAAGTGTGCTCCGAGCCCCCAATCCTAATGGCATCAGCCGATGATTTTGGGCCGATAGGGTGAGATTCAGAAACGAACTTGCCTCCCTTTTGAAAAGGAGCATCGGATTTCTATCTGCCCGGCGGTTTTGGGTCGTTTGGGTTCATGATGGTACGGAGCGCCCCAATAGCGCCTTATTACTAGCCGGGGAGGGCCTAGATGTTCGACTTTTTTCGCGTATTATCAGTAGACAAAGCCCGGGAACGCCTCTTTGGTGCGTGGAAGATTGCCTCCCCAGGATGCGACCGAGTCGGGCTACAAGAAGCCCTGGGCAGGGTTCTCGCCCAGGACGTGATATCTCAAGACTATGTACCCCCTTATTCGCGCTCCACTGTAGACGGGTATGCGGTCATGGCCAAAGACACCTTCGGTGCCACCCAGTCTCTTCCTGCGATTTTGCAGATTGTCATGGACGTTCCAATGGGAGAAATCCCAACCGCTTCGCTTCTTCCGGGCCAAGCTGCTAGGATCCCCACGGGCGGAGCCCTTCCTCAAGGCGCCGACGCCTGCGTCATGATAGAGCACACAGAAACTTTAGATCAACACACGGTGCTTTTGGAGAAGCCCGTTTCGCCCGGAGAAAACGTTGTCCTGCGCGGGGAGGATATCTCGAAACATGAGGCGCTGGTGGAATCAGGCAGAGTGCTGCGGCCCCAAGACATCGGCGGTCTGGCGGCCTTGGGCGTAACGGAAGTAGCGGTGTGGAGGAAGCCAAAAGTCGCCATTGTATCCACAGGCGATGAGATAGTGCCGCCATGGACCCAACCGGCGCTCGGCCAAATTCGAGACATAAACTCATACGCTATCGCGGCTATGGCCCGAGATTTCGGAGCCGAACCCTCCATCATGGGTATTGCCGAAGATACATATGAGGACGTGCGGAACCTAGTGGAAGAAAGCCTTGCCTTGGCCGACTTTGTCGTGTTATCTGGGGGCAGCTCCGTCGGAACGCGAGATGTGGCCGTCCGGGTACTAGCGGATCTTGGGCCGCCCGGCGTGCTGGTCCACGGAGTCGCGGTTAGACCCGGCAAGCCTGTAATCCTGGCCGTCTGCTGCGGGAAACCCGTCTTCGGCCTTCCTGGGCACCCTGTCTCGGCCATGGTGGCGTTTCAGCTTTTCGGGAAGCCTGCCATTGAGGCGCTCCATCATGGAAAAATCCCGGAACAATTCATAGATGCCCGGCTGTCCAGGAACATATCCTCTGCGTCTGGCCGCCAGGATCACATAAGAGTATCCCTTCGGGAGCAAGATGGAATTACCTGGGCTGACCCCGTACTTGGGAAGTCCGGGCTCATAGCCACTATGGTCAAGGCCGACGGAGAGATCGTGATCCCCACCGAGAAGGAAGGTCTGATGGCGGGCTCTCTGGTTCGGGTAAGAGTATTCTAGGAGGTACGAGAAATGGACCGGCTCCAAGACCAAAGGAATGAACAAGGTAGGACCGTCTATCTGTCAAACGTGCCTTATGAAGATGCCCGACGGGAGTTCTTCTCTGCCATCAAGGAGAGTTTCATGCCTGGAGAAACGCTTCCGGTAACAATGTGTCTCGGGCGCGTTACAGCGGAACCGGTATTTGCCAGACTATCTTCACCTCACTACCACGCCTCAGCCATGGACGGAGTCGCGGTCAAAGCAGAGACCACATTCGGCGCCCGAGAGACATCTCCCAGAATCCTTGCGGTAGATACCGATGCCTTTTGGGTTGATACCGGAGACCCCCTGCCTCCCGGCACCAACGCCGTGATAATGGTAGAAGACCTGCACGATTTGGGAGATGGGACCCTGGAGATAGTCTCGTCTGTCTCACCCTGGGAGCACGTTAGGGTGTACGGAGAAGACATGGTAGAGACTGAACTTATCCTACCCGCCAACTGCCTCTTGAGGCCTCAAGACCTGGGAGCCATGTTGGCCGGAGGGGTCAGGGAGATACGTGTACGGAAACGCCCCAAGGTCTCTATCATACCTACGGGCACGGAACTGGTTCCGCCTGACACCGACCCTGGGCCAGGGGAGATTATTGAGTTCAACTCGACTATTTTCTCGGGCATGCTCCAGGAGTGGGGAAGCGATCCTTCGATCCACCCGATCCTGCCCGACGTTTTCCACGATATCAAAGAGTCTGTAGATAAGGCTCTGGACGTCTCTGACATAGTCCTCATAGGAGCCGGGTCATCTCACGGCTCGGAAGACTACTCCTCCAAAGTAATAGAAGACCTCGGCGAAGTTCTGATCCACGGTATCGCCACCAGACCGGGCAAGCCGGTAGTCTTGGGAGTGGCAAAAGGCAAGCCCGTAATCGGAGTGCCGGGGTACCCGGTTTCTGCTACTCTCATCATGAACCTTTTTGTGAAGCCCCTAGTTCAGAGGATGCTGGGGTTGCCTGAATCCCCCGGAGAAAGCATTCCCGCGACTCTATCCCGAAGCATCACATCTCCCATGGGAGTGACCGAATTCGTAGGAGTCAAGCTTGGCAAGGTCGGGGACAAACTGGTGGCGACCCCAGTCAAGAGGGGAGCGGCTCTAACCACTTCTATGGTGCGATCCGACGGCACAATCACAGTGCCCAGGGAGAGCGAAGGCATTTCGGCCGGACGCCGGGTGGAAGTCAGACTCTCTAGGCCTCTCCACGAAGTCCTGGGACAAGTGGTAGCCATCGGCAGCCACGACATCGCCCTAGACGTCATAGCCAGCATGCTCAGGAACGCCCATCCCGGCATGAGCCTTTCCTCGGCTAATCAAGGAAGCCTTGGCGGGCTTATGGCTTTGCGGCGTCAAGAGTGTCATGTGGCAGGTACCCACCTACTGGACGAGAGTACTGGAGACTACAACGTTTCCTACATCGAAAAATATCTGCCCAACATGGAAATACGCCTGGTTACACTGGTCTATCGTATTCAAGGTTTCATGGTGCAACCGGGGAATCCCAAGAATATAAGGGAAGTCGAGGATCTCATAAAACCCGAAGTTCAGTTTGTTAACAGACAAAGGGGATCGGGCACTAGGGTGCTCTTGGACTTTGCCCTCGGCCAGGTGGGCATGGACCCCTCAAAGATTTCGGGATATGAGAGAGAGGAATATACCCACACCCAGGTGGCCGCGTCCATAAGAAGCGGGGCAGCCGACGTTGGGCTGGGCGTTCTTTCGGCGGCCAGGGCGCTGGGTCTCGATTTCGTGCCCTGGAGGGAGGAACGCTATGACTTGGCCATACCTGCAGAGAACCTTGATCACCCGGGCGTTAGAGCTATTCTAGACCTTATATCTACTCAGGAGTTCAAAGACAGAATGGCCGCGCTTGGGGGCTACGATACCCGGGACACCGGCCGGGTTGTGTGGCCTAGAGAGGAGCAGAGATATGACGGAGCACTTAATAGACAAATGGGGGCGTTCCATTGACTACCTCCGGGTCTCTGTAACCGACAGATGCAACATGCGGTGCGTCTACTGTATGCCTTCCCAAGGCGTTGAGTCGCTGGGGTGCCAAGATATCCTCCGGTACGAAGAGATCGTGGGGATAGTCGCGATAGCCAAAGAACTGGGGATCTCCCACGTACGCATCACCGGCGGAGAGCCCCTAGTGAGAAAAGGCGTAGTCGATCTCGTAAGAGAGATCAAGACTGTGGGCATTCAGGATATCTCAATGACCACCAACGCGGCGCTTCTGCCGAAGTACGCCGTAGCCCTCAAGGAGGCAGGGCTCTCTAGAGTCAATATCAGTCTAGATAGCCTTAAGCCCGAAATGTTCTCGAAGATTACCCGAAACGGCGAGCTATCGGCGGTAATGGCCGGAATTGGCTCGGCTATAGAGGCAGGACTTCATCCTGTGAAGATAAACGTGGTGGTAATGGAAGGCGTAAACGCCGATGAACTGGGAGACATGGCCGCCCTCACCAAGAAGATGCCGGTTCACGTACGTTTCATAGAAGTCATGCCTGTGGGACCGGATCACCAAGAAAACGAAGCATCTTTTGTCCCGGTTTCTTTGATGAAACAGGAAATTGAAAAAGAGGGCCCCCTGAATGCCGTCAAATCGCCTAAAGGGGCGGGGCCCGCAGAGACTTTCGCCCTGCCCGACGCCTTGGGCACTGTCGGGTTTATCGCCGCTCTCTCCCATCCGTTTTGTGCGTCGTGCAATAGGTTAAGGCTCACAGCCGACGGGAAACTCAAGCCATGCCTGGCGGCGGACTATGAGGTGGATGTTAAGAAGATACTGCGATCGGCGAACCATGAAGACAAACCCTCTCTCTTGAAAGCGGCATTTAGGGACGCCCTTGACCACAAACCCTCGGGTCACGAGTTCTGGGCGCACAAAGAGAACTCCAGGCGCATGTGCCAGATTGGAGGCTAGAACATGGACCTAACTCACCTTGATCCCAAAGGCGGCGTGAGAATGGTTGACGTGAGAGACAAACCCGTAACGGTAAGGGAAGCCATTGCCAGGGGCTCGGTTCGTATGAAGTGCGAAACCCTCCAACTCATATCCGCCGGAAACGTGCCCAAGGGGGACGTCTTAGGAATAGCGCAAATAGCGGGAATAATGGCGGCCAAGAAGACACCGGACCTGATACCCCTCTGCCACCAACTTGAGCTCACAGGCGTGAACCTCACCCTCTCCCTCGCTCCCGACGACCCTAAAGGGCCAAGCGTCCACGCAGAAGCCAAGGTGCGCGCGGAAGCCAAGACAGGAGCGGAAATGGAAGCGCTTACCGCCGTCACGGTGGCATGCCTTACAGTCTACGACATGTGTAAGGCTGTGGACAAAGAAATGGAGATAGGGAGCATTCGGCTTGTGAGAAAGAGCGGCGGTAAGAGCGGCTCGTACGTTAGGGAGGGTGAAGAGGTTGGGTAGAATCACTGCAGTCTGCCTCTCCGAACACAAAGGGACCAGGAAGACCGATAAGGGCGAAGCTGAACTTAGGCCCAGGCACGGTTTGGTGGGTGACGCCCACGCAGGCAACTGGCACAGGCAGGTCAGCCTTTTGGCTGAAGAGAGCATTGCCAAGGCCAGGGGCATGGGCCTTGACGTCAAAGAGGGCGATTTTGGGGAAAACCTTACTACAGAGGGAATTGACTTGGTTCACCTCCCTATCGGTACTCGGCTAACGGCCGGCGAAACTGTCCTGAAGTCACCCAGATAGGCAAGGTATGCCACGAGAAATGCGCCATCTATTATCAAGCGGGCGACTGCATTATGCCACGTGAGGGTATTTTTGCCAAAGTTCTTCGCGGAGGATGGATTCGCAAAGATGACGAGATCCGGGTCGACAACAGGAATCGCATCGCCATCCTAACCGCAAGCGACAAGGGCGCGCGCGGCGAACGAGAGGATAAAAGCAAGGAGGTCATGGTCCATATCATAGAGGGGAAACGACTGGGCGTCGTCACCGATTACGTCATGGTCGCCGACGACAAACAAGCGATTTCCCAAGAACTATGCAAAATCACTGACGATCTTGGAGTTGACCTTATTCTTACCACAGGCGGCACGGGCTTTGGGCCCAGGGACGTGACTCCAGAGGCAACTCTAGAAGTAATCCATCGCCCCGTTCCGGGGCTCCCTGAACTCATGCGATCCGAAAGCATGAAGTACACCCCAAAAGCGGCCTTGTCCAGGGCTGTCGCCGGAATTCGAGGACAAACCCTAATCGTGAACCTTCCCGGGAGTCCGAAAAGTGTGGCCGAAAACCTGCAGGCGATTCTTCCTGTATTGCCTCACGGCCTCGAGATCCTTCGAGGCACTGCAGGCGAATGTGCCAAACCTTTGGACAACCCGGTGGGCAAAAACCAAGTTACAGGAGAGTGAGCGGCAATGATAGGCAAGAGACAGTTGGCAGTGGGAACAAGATTTGTAATACTGTGCTTTTTGGCGGCGGCATTGGTTTTCCTTCCGGCATGTAAGACCAACAAGGAAATGATACTGGCCACCACCACAAGCACTCAAGATACGGGATTGCTTGATGTCCTGAATCCCATGTTCGAGGAGAAGACCGGGTTTCAGGTAAAAACCATCGCCGTTGGCAGTGGTGCGGCACTTGCCATGGGTGAAAAAGGTGAAGCAGACGTACTTCTGACTCACGCCCCGGCATCTGAACAGACACTGGTGGACTCCGAAGCGGTAATCGACCGCAAGCTGGTCATGCATAATGACTTCATTATTTGCGGCCCGGCGGAAGACCCTTCAGGAATCAAGGATGCCACATCGGCCGCGGAAGCCTTCAAGAAGATTGCCGACTCAGAGGCTGCCTTCGTGTCTCGCGGCGATGACTCGGGCACCCACAAGAAGGAGCTTGAGGTGTGGAAGGCGGCAGAAATAGACCCCGGAGAGACAAAGCCTGATTGGTACATAGAAGCCGGACAAGGCATGGCCGCAACGCTCTTGCTGGCCTCTGAAAAAGGCGCCTATGTGCTGACCGACAGGGGAACTTACCTGGCTCAAAAAGCCAACCTCAGTCTAGAGATCTTGTCCGACGGAGACAAGGTGCTTCTCAACATCTATCACGTCATGCAAGTCAACCCCGAGAACTTCCCCAAGGTGAACTCAAAGGCCGCAAAGGCGTACGTCGAGTTCATGGTCTCTGAGGAAGTCCAGAAGATCATAGGCGAGTTTGGAACAGACAAATACGGAATGCCTCTGTTCTTCCCTGACGCGGGCAAGCCAGAGTTCTAGATACCACACCAAATGGGAGAGGGCCCATGCAACTTATCTACCAAGGCCTAGTAAAGGCCGTCAAATTGATATTATCGGGTAACCGCGAGATTATGGACATCACCTGGCTTACACTCAAAGTGTCAGGCATGGCCATACTTGTAAGCCTCGTGGTTGGGGTCCCGGTAGGCTTAGCTTTGGCCATGGCCAGGTTCCGGTCAAGACGCACTTTCATAGGCGCCGTCAATGCCGGCATGGGCCTCCCTCCCACCGTAGTCGGCCTGTGGGTCAGCATAATCCTCTGGCGAAACGGGATTCTGGGTAACCTCCGGCTGATGTACACTCCTACGGCCATGGTAATCGCACAGGTTGCTATAGCCACGCCTATAGTGGCGGGGTTCACCATGGCCTCGGTCCAGCAACTCAACCCTAAACTCAGGCTTCAGATAATGGCCCTTGGGGCCTCACCCCGGCAGTTCTGGTGGCTTATCATAAGAGAATGCAGATTCGGTATAATGGCTGCTGTCATGGCGGGCCTAGGCAGGGTTATCGCCGAGGTAGGAGCGTCTATGGCAGTGGGCGGAAACGTCCGCTACTACACGAGGGTCCTTACGACATCCATCGTTATGGAGATCAGCAAAGGGAACTTCGACGTGGCTCTTGCCCTGTCTTTCATCCTGATGGCGCTGGCATACACCGTGACTTTCGTTCTAACGGTGGTTCAGCAGAAAAGGAGGCAAGGCTAATGGCCGGTAGGGCAGCGCCCGTTCTCACAGTCTCTGATATTGTCGTTCGGAAACAGAAACGAACGATACTGGACATAAAAGACCTTTCGGTAACCGAAGGCGAGGTCTTGGCTGTTATCGGGCCCAACGGCGCAGGAAAGAGCACCCTTCTGTCTGTGCTGGCATGTCTCGAGTCCCCTACTCAGGGCAAGGTCTTCTACCGCGGGCAAGAGATCAACCGGAAAAATGCCATTGCTGCAAGGCGAAAAATGGCGGTGGTCTTTCAGGAGCCTTTGCTTCTAGACGGCAGCGCAGCCGACAATGTGTCCCTTGGCCGAAAACTCAGGGACATGGATGGAGACCACCTCCAAGAATCTTTGGCATGGATGCAGAAATTCGGGATAGCTGCCCTGGCGGACCAGGCTTCTCACACTCTATCTGGAGGCGAAGCACAACGGGTGTCTTTGGCCAGAGCCTTTGCCCTGGAACCCGAAGTACTTCTCATGGACGAACCATTTAGCGCCGTGGACGTTATTTCCCGGCAATCCCTCATCGAACACTTTCGTGCCGTCCTCAAGGATTCCCAGGTTACTACGGTTTTGGTAACCCATGATTTTTCCGAAGTGGCGCAATTGGCCACGGGAGTAGTTGTGCTGGACAACGGCCATATGGACGCCTTGGGAACGCCAGATGAGATAGCGTCCCATCCAAAGTGGCGGATACTCGCCAATGCGTCATCCCCCGCTGCAGCGTCTCGCTAGATAGGTTAGGGCAAGAGGAATTCTGCCATTCCGCCCAGAAATATGCACCCACGACTACTGTTTTGAGGAGGACGCTCAATGGAGGTTCTTGAGGCTATCAGAACGAGAAGGTCTATCCGGGCTTATGAAAACCGGCCGGTACCTGCGGAGGCCCTAGAGAAGGTACTGGAGGCGGCGCGCATCGCTCCGTCGGCGGCCAACAGACAAGAGCACAAATTCGTGGTGGTGCAGGACGAAGCCACCAGAAAGGCTTTGGTTCCCGCCTGCAACAACCAAGGTTTCGTGGGCGAAGCCGGCGCCGTGATCGTAGGCTGCGCCACCAACCCGTCCAGACGGTATTCGGTGGTGGACGTCGCCATCGCGTTGGATCACATGACTTTGGTGGCCACAAGCTTGGGCTTAGGCACATGTTGGATCGGCGCGTTCTCGGAAGAGAAGGTCAAGGAGATCCTGGGGATACCGGCCGAAGTGCAGATCGTCTGCATCTTACCTTTGGGTGTGCCAGCAAAAGAAGGCGCCATGAGGGCACGGAAGTCCTTTAAGGAACTCTTCTCCCAAGACAAGTGGGCCTAGGCGCTGTTCGGCATCAGCATCCGATTTTGTCCGGTAGTGGTGGTTGACACCGGATAGAACTTCCGGTCCCCGGGCCGACTACCGGACAGATTGTCCGCTGCTTGGCATCAGCATCCGATTTTGTCCGGTAGTGGTGGTTGACACCGGATAAAACTTCCGGTCCCCAGGCCAACTACCGGACAGATTGTCCGCTGCTTGGCATCAGCATCCGATTTTGTCCGGTGGTGGTGGTTGACACCGGACAAGACTTCCGGTCCCCGAGCCGACTACTAGACCAATCTTCCGCTACCCCGGTTCAGCCTCCGCTGTTGGGGTTTGTGAGTTCTAGTACCCGGCGGACGTTCTCCTTGTGAACCTCCCAGTAGAACCTCTGCTCCCCAAGGCTCATCTCCTCTAAGCGGGCGGCAGTCTCGGGTGCCAACCTGTCTAAGGATGTGTCAGGCACGTGGACGCCGAAAGGAGTGTTGAGCCGGACTGAGTTCATAAGGGCTTCCAGATACCGGGCGTTTCTCCGGCAAATCTCAGGGCCTTGTGGCTCACCGTGGCCCGGGATAACCCATGATGCCTTGTCTGCCCATTCCCAAAGCGCCTTGGCCCACTCTCCGAGGCGCTTTGGATTGCCCACAGAAGGAAGCGCGTCTTCTACAGCATCTCCTGCCGCCAAGACACCTTTTTGCGGCACCCAAACCACGCTGGAATCTTCCGTGTGCCCCGGAAGATGGAAAACCTCCACCCTGCCATCTGCAAAGCGTTCTCCAAAAGTGAGATGCGGAAGGACGATCGAGGCGCCTTCCACAAGGCTCGAGTTTGACAGCAGTATCCTGGCAAAGTCATCTTGGCCTCTATCCCAAAGCCTTTTGGCCGCGATCTCGTGGGCTACCACGGTACCGGTGGGAAAAGCGGCAGTCCCAAGACAGTGGTCCCAGTCGGCGTGGGTGTACACTACTGTGGTCTGGTTCAGAGACGCTAGCTCGGCGAACCCTGCCATGTCCCGGGGAGAACACAGGGTGTCGACCACCGCAGCGACACCCTCAAAAAGAAACAAAGAAGCGTTAACGGAGCCCCCAAAACCGGTAAGCTCTCTGGTGAGAACGAAGGCCCCGTTTCCTAGACGGGTTATGGCTCTTTCCATGCCATCTCACCTGCCTGTTTCTTCTTCTCGGTTGATAGATGGGGTTTTGCGTCGAGCCTGTGCAAACCCTCTATGAACCGGATAGTGCCTGTGATCCCTCGCATGACCACCGAGTGTGTCTTGGCAGTAGTTCCCATATAGCGGACACCTTTCAAAATCTCGCCGTCAGTTACTCCGGTGGCGGCGAACACAACGTCGTCGTTTCGGACCAAGTCATTCATGGATAGTTTTTTTCCAATGTCGGAGATGCCCATTGCCTTAGCCCGCTCCACCTCACCGTTAGTGCTGGGCCAAAGCCTCCCCTGCATTTCCCCTCCAACGCAGCGGAGGGCGGCGGCGGCCAACACCCCTTCAGGGGCCCCGCCGATGCCTGCCAGCACGTCGACGCCTGATTCGGGAAAGGCCACCGCGATAGCAGGCGACAGATCCCCATCAGGTATGAGCTTAATCCTTGCCCCGGCTTGCCGCACCTCAGCCATGAGCCGGCTGTTCCGCGGCCTATCCAGTATCACCACTACGAGGTCCTGAACGTTCTTGTCTAGGCTCTTGGCAACCTGGGCCAGATTGTGTGCCATGGGGGCGTCTAGGTCTATCTTGCCCCTAACTTTTGGGCCCACGGCCAGTTTGTTCATATACATGTCAGGAGCGTGAAGGAGGCACCCTTCCTCGGCCGCAGCCAGGACCGCCAGTGCCCGGGATAGCCCCTTGGCCAGCACGTTGGTGCCTTCTAAGGGATCTACCGCAACGTCCACCAAAGGCCCGCGCCCGGTGCCAACTTTCTCTCCGATATACAACATGGGAGCTTCGTCCATCTCCCCCTCGCCGATGACTACTGTACCGGCTATGTTCACTGAGCCTAAGGCCCGCCTCATAGCGCTTACCGCTGCAGCGTCGCAGGCCTCCCGCTCCCCTGTGCCCATAAGCCTGCCGCAAGAAAGTGCCGCTGCTTCTGTGACTCTCACAAACTCTAAGACAAGCTCCCTCTGGATTTCCTCTCTCACCAAGGCACCTCATAATTTCCAAATTAGGCAAAGGCGGAAGATAAAACGCCTAAGAATGGCAGGCTTTTACATAGTCCGACTACCATCCGTGCCATTATTACTATAGTATGAATGGCAAGATGAAGGATATGGAGGTGCCCCTATGGAACTGAAAGGCAGTCGGACAGAAAAGAACTTGATGGAAGCTTTCGCAGGTGAGTCCATGGCCCGGAACAAGTACACTTACTTTGCCAGCGTAGCGGCTAAAGAAGGGTACCATCAGATCGCCGGAATCTTCTCAGAAACAGCCGACAATGAGAAAGAACACGCCAAACTGTGGGCCAAGGCTCTTGGCTACATAGGCGACACTAAGAAGAACCTCTTGGATGCGGCTGAAGGCGAGAACTTCGAATGGACCGATATGTACAAGAAGTTCGCCCAAGTAGCCAAAGAGGAAGGCTTCGAGGAGATCGCCTCACTCTTTACCGAGGTTGGGGAAGTCGAGGAAGCCCACGAACAAAGGTACAGGAAACTCTTGGAACGCGTAAGAAACTCGGAGGTATTTTCCAGGCCTGAGCCCATTAAGTGGCATTGCAGAAACTGCGGGTATGTCCACGAAGGCAAAGAGGCGCCTGAACTGTGTCCCGCATGCAAACACCCGAAAAGCTACTATGAGCCCCTGTGCCAGGAGTACTGATGACTCTGTAAGCAGAATCCCGGGGCGGATGTGATTTGAGGTGCTGGAAGTCCGAAGGCTCTCAGTCTCCTACGGCTCTATCGGGGCCGTTCAGTCGGTTAGCCTTCAGGTACCTAAAGGAAAGGTGGTAGCTCTTATCGGCTCCAGCGGAGCCGGTAAGAGCACCATATTGAAGGCTATAGCCGGCCATCTGTCACCCCGATCCGGGCAAGTTATCCACAATGGAGCCGATATCACCGGACTTTCACCCATGGAGTTGATTCGTCGCGGCATCGCCTTGGCTTCTGGACAAGGCTGGGTTTTTCCGGAACTCACAATACACGACAACCTTGTTTTGGGACATTGTGCAAACCTCGGCGCAAGCGACCTAATCAGCGCCACTCACCAAGTGTACTCGCTTCTGCCTAGTCTAGGCGAGAAACGCGGCCAATCCGCGGGAACCTTGTGGCCTTCTCTCCGGAAGATGCTCCTCATGGGCAGGGCCCTTATGTCTGATCCAGGCGTCTTGCTGGTAGACGAATCCCTATGGGATCCAGACCCGGTTGTGGCTCTTACTATGGGCGCTTTGCTCAGGGCTCTCGCCCGTCGAGACAAAGCGGTGCTACTTGCCGGAAGGAACGCGGCCTTGGCTTTGGATGTGTCAACCTACGCCTACGTCTTAGAGGCCGGCAGAATTGTTGGTAAGGGCGCACCGGAGGCCCTCCGCAGAGAGGGCGACACCATCCACAAATACCTGGGAGAACCTCCCGCGCGCAAGCGATACGTATGGCGCGCCAAGTACGGACGCAACTCCTGACCCTATTGCCGGGGTTTCGGGTCGCTTTCCAACACCCTGACTTCTTCGGTGTGCCTTCGCTCCATATCCCGCATTATCTTGCGGTCCCTCTTGGACAGCAGAACGATGTTGAGGTCGTAATCGTCTCCCGGGTATAGATCCTCCCTCTTGATCAGAAGCTTGAGCCTTTTCCGGTGCACGTTGACGCGCTCTCCCCGTACTAGCACTATGACGTTGCCTCGCTCGTCGGCTTCCCTGGCCACGATTCCCTTATCCTTTAATGTGTTGACATACACAGAATCGCCCTTGAGGAACCCTCTCACTGGAGGAGTTGCCCCCTGTTCAGGGCGAGCCAGAATCCTGAGCACAGACGCATCATGGGTTTTGAGAGTGGGAGCCTGAAGGACGGTTTGGTTGAGTGCTCTATTTTCTCTAGCATGGAAGGGCGTGGCCGTGGCTGTATCAAGAAAGTCTCGAGCCACCTCCATAACCTCTTCTGGTAGTCCAAGGCGCCGTGCAATCACTAGGCCTTGGCTCTCCCCAGGTGTCCCTATCTGGAGTCGATATAGAGGCTTCAGCGTCTCGTGGTCAAACTCCATAGACCCGTTGACGAATCCCCGGTGGGAGTCGGCGTAGGCCTTCACGTCCCCGTAATGAGTGGTCACCACAGTTATGCAGGCCTTCTTGTACAGATAATCCAGAATGCCCGAGGCCAAGGCGGCTCCTTCCCTGGGATCAGTCCCTGTGCCAATCTCATCCAAGAGGACTAAGGACCCTGGCCCCGCTTCTTTCAGGATGCCCGAGATGTTTTCCATATGGGAAGAAAACGTCGACAAAGAGTGTTCAATACTCTGACGGTCCCCTATATCGGCCAAGACTTCCGAAAACACTGGCATGGCAGCCCCGGGCAAAGCCGGAATGTGCAAGCCCGATTGGTTCATGAGGGCTAAGAGCCCAACGGTTTTGAGAAGAACCGTCTTTCCCCCCGTATTTGGTCCAGTTATGACTAGAGTCTTGAACTCATGGCCAATCCAGACATCCACCGGAACCGCACCCTTGCCTAATAGGGGGTGTCGCGCGCCCTTCAGCACTAGGGCCGTGCCGTCTACTACGGTGGCAGGAACTCCATCCATTTCCCGGCTGAGTCTCGCTTTGGCCAAGGCGAAGTCACACTGGCCCATGGCCTCCATATCCACGCGGATCTCCCGGCCTGAATCCACAGTCAACGCCGTGAGCGCGCAAAGAACCTGGTATACGATATCCTCTTCTTGAGCCCTAAGGGACACCAGTTGATCCACCAAGTTCTGAACCGCCGCGGGCTCAATGAACACAGTGGCGCCGCTAGATGAAGCAGACACCACCACGCCGGGCACTGCATTGCGATGGGATGCTTTTACGGGTATCGCGTAACGTCCGTTTCTTACGGTTACATACCCGTCTTGGACGGCTTGTCGAAGCCCGGGCGAAGCCATAAGCGAACCCAACCTCTCCTGGATTCGCGATTCAACTTGCCGAATCTCGCGACGCACCTTTTTCAAGTCATCGTCGGCATGGTCGCTTACCCCATCGCCATCTATGGAAGTCTCGATGGCCTGAACCAATCGGGGTAATTCTTGAATAGACTCTGCGTAAGACCACAGAAGCGGCATTTCACTGCGGCGTCCCTGCATTAGCCGCTTGAACTTCGCTGCACCCCGCAGCATGTCGGCTATTCTGAGCAAATCGGCAGGAACGATGACTCCGCCTTTCTCGGCAATACCCAAGGTTTCCCTCACATCGTGAAGCCCCTGAAGAGGTTGCCCGCCTGCGGAGACTATGATCATTGCCTCGGTGGTTTCGGTAAGCGCGGTGACAACCCTGTTCCTTTCATAAAGAGGGGTCATTCTATCGCAGAAGGATTTGCCTAGGTTACTCACGCAGTAACCTTTGAGACGCTCCACTATGCGATCATACTCTAATATGGTAAGAGTGTTCTGGTCCATGTCTGATCCTCCCTACCGCCATCTGAACTCAAATAGACAGTGACCTGGGCCAAGCCAGCTTGCGACCCACTTATACATAGCCGACAAACCCCTTGCCCGAAAGGCAGAAAGGAAAGACTTGTATCTCGTGGAATGGGAGAGCCGCGGGTCCCTTTACTGGATGGTCTCCAGGACGGTGAAGCAGGAAACAGACATAAATTCGCCTCCGTCCAGATTCTAGTACGGCGCCATGATAGAAGTCAATGTATCGATTTGCCTCACCTCCCCATGGGGAGATGATTTACCCTCCATCGAGGGTCTCGATGACCAGAACCCGATCTTGTGAATCCCCCATGGCGACCTAATCTTCCTTGCGCCGGACCGACGTGAACAACTTGCCTGAAGCCGATAAGCTCAGCCATATCTCTTGAATTGAAAGCCTGCCCCAAAACCAGTTCTTCCTTGTTTTCTACCGGCGCTTCCTGTGTGGAAATCATGACATCCTGAGGCTCCTTGGAAGCATCTGCCGGAACGGCCGGCACTGCCCAAGATGCCGTTCCCATCACCGGTACACCTCTCCCATCTTGGAGCGAAGTCATAGAAGGCGCTCCCGCTTGGCTAGCCTTGGCGGATCTGTCCCTCACAAAAATGCTATACACCACCGGGATGACCACCAGAGTCAGGAATGTCCCGGAAATAAGGCCGCCCAGAATAGATAGGGCCAGAGGCGCTTCCAGCTCGCTGCCCTCGCCAACAGCCATTGCCATAGGCACCAAGCCCACTATGGTAGTAAGGCTTGTCATCAACACAGGCCGGAGGCGTTTTGACGCCCCCTGGACGATGGCTTCCCGTACAGGCATGCCCTTTGCCCTGGACTGAGTGATGAAGTCTACCATGACAATGCCGTTGTTCACGATCACACCGGCCAAGATGATAACTCCAATGAAAGCGGTGATCCCAAAGGCGTACCCGGCGAAGTACAAGGCAGCCACAGTCCCGATAGCAGCCAACGGCATGGTCAGCATGATTATCAACGGCTGTCCCATGGACTCAAAGGAAGCGGCCATCACCATGTACACAAGCAGGGCTGCCAGGATAAGTGCTTTGGTGAGTTCGCTGAAACCTTCTGACATTATCTCGGACATGCCCGACAGAGACGCTTCGTAACCATCAGGAATGTTCAGGTCATCCACGGCTTCTTGGACATCGGCGCTGACCTGGCCTAAGGACCGCTCTTGCAGACTGGCGGCAACTATGGCTGAAAGTCTTTTGTCGGTGCGGCTAATGACCAGCGGGCCCAAACCGTCTTCCACTACGGCGATATCCTTGAGAGCTACTGGACCGCTGCGCCCTTGTAATCTCACTTCGCCGATGTCCTCTGCGGTGCTCACCGAAGCTGGATCATGCCTAATCACGACATCCAGAGTCTCGCCATTTACCTCATATCGCGTAACCGTCTGGCCTTTCACCAAGCGGGACACCGTCAGGGCTATCTGTCCGGGAGTAAGGCCGTGCTGAAGAGCCTTCTCCCGGTCCACTTTGAGGTGGACTTCCGGTTTCTCATCACTGAGACTTGATTTGACGTCTTCCAGCCCTTTGATGTCCTTCATCTTGGTCACCAATTCCTGGCTTAAGGAAGTGACAACTCCTATGTCGGGACCGGAGACCGTTACCCGGACTTGAGACGACATGTCTCCTGCCACGGCCGTAAGGGAGGATGTCATGTTGAGGGTGAGCCGCCAGTCGTCGCTGAGAACACCCTCGAGTTTCTCCTTGACCGAGTCCATAACTTGACTGGTCTTCCTCTCTTGAAGGGCACCTTCTGTGAGACTAGCCGCAAACTGGGCGTCGAAATCCTGAACAAGGCCCGACATAATTCCTGCAGCAGTATCCCCCCTGCCAATGGAAACGCTATACTTCTCAATATCCTTTTCTTTGTTAAGGATGCGTTCCACATCCCGCATCTTCTGGTCAATGTCTGTAAGGGGAGTGCCGTGTTTGGCCCGCACGCTAATGACAAAATTGCCTTCATCGGCGCTCGGAAGAAACTCGGTGGGGATCTTGGGAAACACGTAGGCCGTCCCCGCCATAAGCGCCAGAAGCACGCCAAAAACCACGGCCTTGTTTCCAAGGCTCCAACTCACCAGGCGGCTGTATGCTCCGGGAATCCCCGGGGTAGTGCCTAGTGCAGATTGAGGCCTACTGGAGTGAGCCCCCCTCCTGCGTCCGAACCACCTGGACGCCAGCATAGGAACAACAGTCAGCGCCACCACCAGAGAAGCTAACAAAGAGAAAGTGACCGTGAGAGCTAACTCCCTAAATATGATCCCCGTGACTCCACCCACGAAGACTACGGGTAGAAACACTACCACGGTAGTCAGAGTCGACGACGTAACCGCCATGGCCACTTCCTGGGTGGCGGCTTCGGCGGCGGCACGGGGCTCTTCCCCTTCTTGGATATGACGGAATATATTCTCGATAACAACAATCGAGTTGTCTACCAACATGCCTATTCCTAGCGCCAAACCTCCCAAAGTCATGACGTTCAATGTCAGGTGCCCGAAATACATAAGGGCGAAAGTTGCGATAATCGAGAAAGGAATGCTTATGGATATGACCAGAGTAGTTCTGACGTCCCTTAAGAACAGAAGCAGCACCAGCACCGCGAGCCCGGCGCCAATCAACAGGTTATTCTGAACGGTGTTGATGACAAACTCAATGAACCTGGCCTGGTCCAGAGCGATGGTTGCGTCGAGCCCTTTGAGATCACGGGAAATCTCATCGATCTCGCCCCTGACGGCCCTAGCCACCGACACGGTATTGGCGCTCCCTTCCCGGCGAATGGCCAAAGACACGCCTGGTTTCCCGTTGACCCGAGATATGGACGTAATCTTAGAATGGCCTTCTTGGACTGCGGCAACATCTCGGAGATGCACTGGGGTCGGAGGCTGGGCCTTTCCGGAAACGCCCATCCGATATCCCACCACAAGATCCTCAAGTTCCTGCAAACTGGTTATCCGACCCTGAAGCCTGATCTGCAATTCCAGCCCGCCATGACTAACAGTCCCCATTGGGTAATTCAGGTTTGATGCCGATATCATCCCGGCCACCTGATCTTGGGTTAGGCCGCAAGACGCAAGTTTGGCAGGGTCTAGAGTCACGTTGACACGTCTTTTGGTCCCGCCCATTACATCCACAGCCGCTACGCCCTCTATGCTCTCGAGCCTCGGTTTGACCTCGTTCTCAACCAGTGCGGTCAGGTCTCCAAGGTCTTCGTCGCTAGAATTGGAGATAACCACCTGCATGATAGGAGCTTGGTTGGGGTCAAACTCCAAAGTCATTGGCTTTTGGGCGTCTTCAGGAAGAGTAATCATCTCCAGACGCTGGCCTATGTCCGCCCTAGCCTCGCTCATGTCTTTGCCCCAGTCAAAAGATACGATGACAAGAGAAGACTCCTCTTTGGAGACGGAGGTAATATCCTTAATCCCCGGCGTGGTTGCGGCAACGGTTTCCACAGGAATGGTCACCAAGTCTTGCACTTCCTGAGCAGAGGCGCCTGGAAACCGGGTTATCACTGCTGCAACCGGGGGACTAATCTTGGGGAGAAGGTCGATGTTGAGATCCAGAAACGATACCGCTCCCACCAAGACTACAGCCAACATCACCATCACTGTGGTGATGGGATGCCTGATCGAATGCTTACCGAGGTTCATTGCACCGCTCCTTTGCTGGGCTAGGCCAAAATCCTGGCCAGTATGGATATCAAATGCCGAATCTCATCGTTGGACAGAGTCTCCACATAAGCCTCAACCATCTTGCGCTTCACCGCACGTAACTCGGCGATCATCTTGTCTCCCTCGTGGGTCAGACGAATCCATACAACTCGCCTGTCGCTTTGATCCCTACATCTCTCCACGAGATTGGCTTCTACTAGCTTGCTTGACAGAGCTGTGACGGCACTTGGGGTGATTTCAAAAGCCTCGGCCATCTGTGAGACTGTCATCTGGATCTCATCTTGGAGAAGTCTCAAAACGGCGTATTGCGCCGGGGTCAGTTTCCCTTTGATCAACCCCATCACATCCCGGCTGACTCGCTGGATAGCGGAGTTGAGGAGATCATCCAACCTTCCCACAAGGTCATTGTGCCCTGGGAACTCCACGATCTCGCCTCCCGGTTTCGCACACGTTTCACATTTAGTTAACCCAGCCAAATAATTAAGTAAGTTTAAGTATAGACGTAAAGATCCGCGAAATCAAACTGATTTCGATCCCTGTTGATTTTGCTCTCTGCACACCCTCCATACCGTTAACATAAACTAAGTCACCGTGTGGTTTTCGGCGATTCTGCGGTCATTTTCTAAGGGCAAAGAAGAACCCACACAGATGGGTTTCTAAATCAGATCATACGAGGAGGGTTCTTAATGCGAAGGTACCTTCCCAGGGGAGAGCGGCCGAAGCCCGCCGGCTTGGATGCTCCCAAACCGGCACCCATAGACAGGGCGCCGCAGCCTGCACCTCTCGAGGACGTCAGCGCTATTCCTGCTGTGAACACACCCAATGAGCTTCCCATAGAACTCAACGGAACTGCGGAACTCGAGCCCGGAACATCCGAGCCTATGGTAGAAACATGGACCGATGCCGCAGGCAAGCGACGTCCACAGCCTAACCCAGGCGAATATCCTCCAGGCGGGCGTCCTCCAGGTGAATGGCAACCCGGTTGGCAGCCGGGAGGCGGAGCTTGGCCACCCGGCGGATGGCCTCCAGGGACTCCGCCAACAGGCCCGGTGAGGCTAGCTACAGCTTATGTGCCCTGGCAGGTGTACAACGGGTATGTCAAGCCCCCCAATCTTCCTGCTCCGGGTACGATTTTCCCAGAACTAGCGCGGACGCCGCCTCTCTACAAGAGACCGCCCCAGTGATTGGAGGGAAGTCAACATGGACCGCAATCAAATGGAGAAACTTCGGTACCTCATGGAACTGGAGTTCGTTGCCATCGAGTTGAACTTGTTCCTGGATACCCACCCCGGCGAGCGGCGAGCCCTGCAAGATTTCTGCGCAGTGGCACGGGAACTCATTGAGGCCAAAGCGGCCTACGAGGCCGAATACGGCCCCCTTCTGAATTTCGGCCTTGGTGCCCCGGGCACGGCCCCATCTTGGCAGTGGATCAACGACCCGTGGCCTTGGGAGATCAACTGGAGAAGGAGCTGAAGAAGGATGTGGGTTTACCAGAAAATGCTTGAGTATCCGGCCCGGGTTCGGACGTGCAACCCTAGGCTGGCTAAGGACGTGATTACTCAGTACGGCGGCCCAGACGGCGAACTGGCGGCGTCCTTGCGGTACTTGACCCAGCGGTACACTATGCCTATCCCACAAGCAAAAGCCGCTTTGACAGATATTGGCACCGAAGAACTTGCCCACCTTGAGATCGTGGCTACTCTTGTGTACAACCTCACCAAAGACGCGAGCATCAACGACATAATCAAAGCCGGGATGGATGCATACTACGCTGACCACGATAAGGCGCTGTACTTCGTGAATGCGTCGGGAGCCCCTTGGGTTGCCTCATATATCCAGTCTAAGGGCGATCCGATCACCGACATCACAGAAGACATGGCCGCAGAGCAAAAGGCTCGATCGACCTATGAGTACCTAATGCAGCTTTCAGACGATCCCGACGTCACCGAGACCTTACGTTTCCTGTGGCAAAGAGAAATCGTCCACTTTCAGAGGTTCGGCGAAGTTTTGAACCTGCTGGAAGACTACTACTCACACCAGCGGGTATTTGACATGAGAGGCTGGGATCCGATGGCAAGCATCGTCCGGCGATAAGCAGCGATCGGCGATAAGCAACGACTGGTGACAAGTAGCGCCCGGCGACAACCGGCGGCGAGGATAGGGCATAGGATTCGAAGCTACCTAAGGGGCAAGCCCAGCGTCCTTCGCCGCCTGGATAGTCGCCCGGACGGCCACCTCTACAGCATTCCTGCACTTCTGCTGCGTAAGGCGGGCATTGGAAGGACGGAAATCTGCTCCCGCTTCGCCGGGGACGTACCCGATGATGTCTCTGCATAGACTAGAACCCATAGATTCCACAAAGGCGTCTAGAACAACCTGGCCCACCCGATTGCACAAAGCCTTACTCTCCTCATCAGCCGGGTCTGCCCTACCAACCAGAACCCCCACAGCCATGATCGCCCCAGTCAATGCCCTATATACCGCCGCTCCTAGCGACGCCCCCGCCAAACCCTGTGGCGACCGAGAAAGGGAAGTCGAGCCGCCAATACTTCGACAGTCCGAACAGCACCGACTCTGCGCAGTTGAGACCTTTGGCACGCTCCTCGTGCGTGGCACCAACAATGCAGTCGATGCGAGAATAAAGACTCTTATCCATATCAAACACCTTCCCTATCTAGCACGAAACGGCCTCCCGCGGCCCCCGACAGCCTCTGCTCTGGTAGCCGTTGGTGACCACTAGTCGTTCATCTCGGTAACCCAAATCTTTTTCGACGCGAGACGCGCATCTACCTGTTAGGGCACAAATCGGGAATGCAGGAGGCTAGACCTAAAGGGCAGAAGTCGTATGTCGAGTCCATAGCAACAGCACAGTCAGAACATGACAGCAGCACAATCAAAGGAAAAGAGGAGAAACCTCGGCATGGCAACGTTCAGAGACTGCCTTGAAGACATGCCAGCGGCAGACATCGGCACCTTTCCTACTCCCTTGGAACACATGCCGCGCCTCGGGCGCGAGATTGGCCATCCGGGCCTGTACGTCAAGCGAGATGACATCACGGGGCTGAGTTTAGGCGGAAACAAAACCCGCAGCCTACGCTTCTTGCTTGGCCAGGCCCTTTCTCTGGGCAAAGACACAGTAATTACGGCCGGCGGGCTTCAATCCAATCTCTGCTCCTTAACCGCGGCAGCCTGCTCAAAGCTGGGGCTGGAGTGCATTCTGATACATAACGACGAACCTCCCGCCCATCTCCAAGGCAACATGCTTCTGAATCGGATTTTCGGCGCCCGCGAGATCTTCGTGGGCAGGGTTTCAGAAGAAGTGCGGGCGGAGGAGATGGAGAATGAGGCTCGCAACCTTGAGCGCTTGGGAAAACGGCCTCATCTGATCCACAACGGCGCCTCAACTCCCATGGGCGCCCTAGGTTATGTGGAAGCGGCCTTTGAGCTACATGAGCAGTGCAATGGGCTCGGCATCGATCTCAAACACGTCTTCATAGTTGGAGCCATGGGAGGCACTGCATCAGGGTTCGCCTACGGAACCGGACTCCTCGGTGCGCCTTTCCACGTCTATGTCGTAAGCGTAGAATACCCCAAAGCCGAACTGATGCGGCGCATGCAGGCAATACTCAGCGGCTTGCACGAGATTCTGCCGCCGTTAGATGGAGCGTTCACTGAAGCCCTTCTCCAGAAATTAGTGACCATCGATGACAGCCATCTTGGCGAAGGCTACGCCCGTCCCACTCCTGCTTCGCGAGCCGCGCTCACTATGGCCGCTCGACTTGAGGGCCTATTGATTGAAGACGTTTACACCAGCAAGACGCTGGCGGGTATGATCGGTTCTGTTAGGTCGGGCGCCATACCTCCCCACGAGGCTGCCTGTTTTATCCACACCGGCGGAGCAGGATCTTTGTTTGCTCAGGATATCTTGGGCTAGCGGATAGCGCGAGATCCCCCGCTCTTGATCAACTTCCTCTTGCACTCTGCATATCTTATGTCAAGAGGAGGTGGCGTCAATGAACGAGTATTGGAGGGCGCTGTGTGAAGCCTATCAAGATGAACTCAGGGCTTACGAGTTCTACAACCAACTGGCGCGCATTGCCCCTTCGCCCGAATTGTCCCGGATCTTGGCCACCATAGCCAAGGATGAGTATGCCCATGCGCGGACACTGGCTGCCCTGATGTCAGGCATGCCAGCACCTAATTGGCACTCGGTGACAGAGGCATCAGAAGCGGTATCTAGTTCCACTCTAACCTTCAAAGAAGGCATAGAAACCGCCCTAGAGGGCGAGCTGGGGGACATGGCGGAATACGCAACTCTAGCTAAGACGGCAAACACTCTGGAGCTGAAGTTGATCTTCTACTCAATTGCGGGTGATGAATACGGCCACGCCCGCACTTTCATGACGATACTAGTTATGCTGTAGAGAATCGGCGATGGCCGACAGTTCCTGGCCCGAGAAAATGTACACTTCGTTACAGAAATGACATCTGACATCGACCGACTCTCTTTCTCCTGCGAGTTTCTGCAAGTCCTCCTTCCCCAAGGTGGACAGCGTGGATATTGCCCTCTCCCGAGAACACTTGCATTTGAAACCCACAGGCACCAGGCGCAAGATCCGGACCGGACCAATGCCTTGAAATACCGCCTCAATCAGTTGCAGAGGTGTCACGCCGTCCCTCAGGTGAAAACTGACAGAACCCATATCCAAAAGGTTCTTTTGAATCCTGTCGGTCACTTCAACTTGGCTTGCTGCATCCAAACCGGGCATAGCCTGAACCATAATACCGCCGGCGCCGCTGACCCAAGTTCCGCCTCCCAACCTTACGCCCACCGAGACCGCCGAAGGTAGCTGTTCAGATACGGTGTAGTAATAAGCCACATCTATGCCGATCTCTCCTGACTGAAGCGCCGAACTCCCAGTGTACATTTCCTTCAATCCCAAGTCCTTCGTAACGTACAGGAAGCCGTTCTTCCCCACTAACCCGCCCACATCCAGCTTGCCTGGGGCTTTGGGGGGCAAGTCTGCGGCTGGATCAGATGCGTAACCCCTTGTGTCTATGGATTCGCCGTTGTTGCGCCCTTCAACTATGAGTCCGCCAATGGGACCATCGCCAACAAAACGGAGGGTGACCGCCTGTCCCTCATCTAGGGTGGCAGCCATGAGAACTGACGCAGTTAATCCTCTACCCAAAGCGGCAGTGGCCGTAGGCGACATACCGTGACGGCGTCTCGCTTCCTCAACCAAAAGGGTCGTCCGGCAAGCCATGACCCGGAAATGGCCGTCGTCGGTAATCCCGGAAGCAACATGATCCGTGTTTGCGCCGAAATCTTCGGCAAGTGCTGAAACCATGACGAGATTCTCCTTCCGCCGGACATTCTATGTCCTAGGAAAGCCCAGATCAACTCGGCCCGAAGCAAGGTCCTGAAGCAAGGCCGTTGCCAATCGGGGGGCTCATTTCCCGAAGCCACAATTGGGGAAAGTGCACTCTCGGCAATTGAGACATAGACCGCCGATTCCCAACCCTCGGAGGTCTTGGGCAGTGAGTCTCTCGCCGGCGATAACACGGGGCAGAACAAGGTCGAACACCGTACGCTTGGAGTACATCACGCAACCTGGCAGGCCTAAGACGGGGGCCCCCGTAGGCATGTATGCCAAAAGGAACATAGCCCCTGGCAGTACCGGCGCACCGTAGGTGACGATCTCGGCGCCAACCTCCTTAATAGCCGCAGGAGTGGTATCGTCAGGGTCCACGCTCATGCCGCCGGTGCAGACTATCATATCGGCCCCTTGAGCTAGATACTCCTGGATGAAACCTGCGATTATCTCCGGCTTGTCATCAGATATGGCCTGTCCAAGTATCTCCGCATGGTACTCGGCCAGTTTATCGCGTATCACGGGTCCAAAGCTATCCTTGATCCGTCCGTGGAATACCTCGCTCCCGGTGATTACAACCCCTACGCGGAGGCCTCGAAAGGGAAGGATCGACAAGATGGGCTCATGGCCTGCGATCTCTCTCGCCTTCTGCATCTTCGCCTTGTGGATAACAAGCGGTATGACCCGAGCGCCTGCCAGTTTGTCGCCTTTACTGACAGGAAAATTGTCGTGACGCGTGGCTATGATGATTTCACCTAGCGAGTTTATGGCCTGGATCTTGTCCCGGGCAACCTTGAAGACACCCGCCGAGGCGGCAATCATCTCAACCTTTCCCTCTTTGATTTCGCTTGCGGTCATATGCTCATTGCAGCAGATCTCCTTGAGAATCTCTGCCGCTTCGTTTTCGTGATACTTGGTTTCGTCCTTTTCCCAGACATAAAGGTGCTCTTTGCCCAGGGAGAGCAGCACGGGTATGTCCTCTTCCGTAACAATATGCCCCTTCCGAAACACGGCATCCTTGGTAACGCCGGGGATGATCTGGGTCATATCGTGGCACAGCACGTATCCAACGGCTTTTTCTGTCTTGATGAGTTCCATACCCATCCTCCTCATTCACGGAGCAACATGACGTCCTCGGGCAGAACCGAGAATCTCTTGGGCACTCTCTGGCGGTACACTTGGTACCAGTCTTTGGCAGTCACCTTCCACCACAGGCTGTGTTCATCAGAAGACCCACCGTTGCCCCGGCTAGAAAGCACGACTGTGAGACTTGATGGCCCATGGATGACTTCGGTAGCCTCTAGAGCCAACACATTCTGAGTGTCTTGGTCGCTGGCCGGCTTGAGCCCGTGGGGGCGAATTCCAACATGGCAGATTTCTTGGGACACGGACTCATAGGTAACCAGTTCGCCGCCCCAGTCAAGTGCCATCACCGCGTGTTCCCCTGTTTTCTTAGCCCTTGAGATATTGTAACAGCCCGAGAGTTTGGCCGCCGTTAGGTTTCCCGGATTCTCAAAGACACCTTTCGGGCTCCCTGAGTTAACCACAGTGCCGCGGTCTATCACCACAGCCTTCTCGCAGAATCGGTAAACCTCGCCTAGACTGTGGGTAACTAGCAGAACATCGCCTTCATAGTTGCAAAGCGCCCTTTGCATTTGGAGTTGCAGTTGTTCTCGAAGATAAGTATCTAGGGCGGAAAACGGCTCGTCCAACATGAGGGCAAGAGGCGCACTGGCTAGAACCCGGGCTAGCGCCACCCGTTGACGCTCTCCGCCGGAAATCTCTCGGGGGAAGCGATCATCGAGCCCTTGCAGGTGAAAAGACTCAATCATCTCTTTTGCTCTCTCGTCGCGCCGGCGTTTAGGCAGCTTTAGCCCTGCCGCCACATTCTTGACAACAGTCATGTTGGGGAACAACGCGTAATCTTGGAATAGATAGCCAACCCTGCGCTCCTGGGGAGTCAGGTTGATCCTTCTCTCTGAATCAAAGAGGACCCTGTCGTTTAACACGATGCGGCCGCTATCTGGCCTTTCGATTCCTGCGATGCACTTAAGCGTCATGCTCTTCCCGGCCCCCGAACCCCCCAAGATGCCAAGGCGCTGGCCGGAAGCCTCGAACGCGACGTCCAGTTCAAATGACTTTAGCTTTTTCTTGATACGGACCAAAAGACTCATTCCGACACCTTCCTCCGGGCGCCGCCTTTCTCACCAAGCGCAAAGTAATTCATGAGCGCAACCGAAACCAGAGATATCAACACGATGACCTTTACGTACGCATAGGCTTCATCCATATTGCCGCCTGCCACCCCAGAATAGATGGCCAGAGGCAGAGTCCTGGTGACTCCCGCAATGTTTCCGGCGATCATGGCGGTAGCGCCAAACTCCCCTAGTCCTCTGGCGAAAGCCAGGACGCCGCCGCTGGCAACCCCGGGCATGGCTATAGGTAGGACGATTGTCCAGAAGATCCTTCGTTCCGAAAGCCCAAGGGTTCTGGCGGCGTATATCAGATTCTGGTCAACCTGCTCAAAAGCTCCCCTGGCGGAGCGGTACATGAGCGGGAACGAGATGACCGTGGCAGCTATGACAGCGGCGGCCCAAGAGAACACAATTCGGATGCCGAGACGCTGTAACAGGAACATTCCAAGCGGGCGCTTTACTCCGAAGACAAGGAGCAGAAAGAAGCCGGCCACGGTCGGGGGAAGCACCAGTGGGATAGTCAGGATCCCATCCAAGACCATTTTGACGCGTTCAAACTTCATGGCCACAACGACCCGCGCTGCCAATATCCCCAAAAAGAAAGTGAAGACAATTGCCAGAGTTGCCGTTTTCAAAGAGATGAGAACCGGAGCCCATTCCATTGAAGGCACTCCCCCTTCCCAAAAGTGAAACCTAAGAAGTAAAACCTAGAGATTAGGCGAGAAACCGTATTCCTCAAACACCTTGAGAGCTGCGGGCGATTTCAGGAAGTCAATAAACAGTTTGGCCGCGTCTTTCTTTGTGGAAGACTCGACGATTCCCACAGGGTAGACCACCTTGGACACGCTATCCTCGGGAGCCGGGGCCACAACCTGCACCTTATCGGTAGTAGCAGCATCGGTAGCATAGACAATCCCGGCCTCAGCGCTGCCTTCGGCGACCCAATTGAGCACCTCGGTTACGTTGCCGCCGAGGCTAGCCTTGGCGCTTACAGCGTCCCACAGACCGAGATTGGTGAGGGCTTCCTTTGCGTATTGACCGGCCGGTACACTCTCGGGATCGCCAATGGCGATAGTCTCGGCCAAGACGATGTCAGCAAAGTCCTCGATGTTGCCATTGTCATCTTTGGCCACAATCAGCACAATCTTGTTCTCCAGCAGATCCACAATCGAAGGAGAGTCAATCATGCCTTTTTCGTCTAGAGCCTTCATCTGTTTCGTGGCGGCCGAGAAGAATACGTCAACATCTGCGCCTTCTTCGATCTGAGTCTGCAGTTTGCCTGAACTGTCGAAGGTGAACGTAACTTCTGTGTCTAGGTGCTCGGCCTCAAACATGCTCTTCAGTTCGCCTTCCATGCAGTAACGCAGGGAAGCTGCTGCGGCTACCATGATGGTTGTTTTCTCGGGTTCCACTTTGGGCGCTGTGGCGCAACCGATCAGGGAGACAGCCAATAGCGCACCTATGATCGCGAAGAAACATCTCTTTTGCATTTGCTACGCCTCATTTCTTAGGAGATTTCTGCAATACGTAGTCCGTTGAAACCGCCCAGTTTCTCAAAACATATCGAATGCAGCAACCTACCTCCTTCCTTTCTATACTCCCCTACCGCCTGCGGCTTTCTGCCCGCACCGAAATAAGCTCGCCTGCGATGCTAACGGCTATCTCGGCCGGCGTCTCTGCTTTAATATCAACCCCTATGGGAGTATGAACGCTATCTATCCGAGACTGGGATATGCCATCCTCCAGAAGCATCTCCCTGGTCTTGGCGATCTTGGAGCGGCTTCCTATCACCCCGACGTAGCGAATCTCGATACCTCGCAGCACCTGGCGTTGTACTTCGTAGTCATGGGCGTGTCCCCGGGTCATTATGACCACATAGTCCTGTGGGCGTAAGGTGACCCAATCGGCTATATGGGCAAAATCTCCTTGGATCACTTTAGCGGAGGGAAATCGATCTTGGGAGGCGTAATCTTTTCGATCGTCGAGCACCACAGGGCGAAACCCGAGGTGGGCAATGAGCGGCACCAGCTCTTGGGAGATATGACCGCCGCCAAAGATAATGACCCGTCCCGAATGAACCAGCGGTTCTATGTACAGACGCCTGCCGCAAATGGAAGTCTGCCCCGCTTTATCGGCCAGCGCTTCAAGGAGTTCCTCTTCTGGTATGCCTAACCCCAAAACGCCTGCGCTTTTGCTGTATGCGCCCATAGTCCATAGGGACTCGTCGGTCAGGTCCGTCATGATCCAAGCGTCCTCGTCCCGGTCAAACATGGGCAATACCTGCTCAAGCAGCACTTTGGCCTCCTGGTTATCTGCGGAAATATGCTGGAAGTGCACATCCACGTCTCCTCCGCAGACCATGCCAAGGTCTTCCACTTCATTGCGAGTAAGACGAAAGCCCTTAATGTAGGACTTTCTGGCCTGCAATGCCTCTAGGGCCAGATGTTCGGCGCGATACTCAACAGCGCCGCCACCAATTGTGCCTGCTACTCGGCCATCCTTACCCACAATCATCCGAGCGCCTGCTGCTCTAGGAGTGGAACCGGAGCCGGCAATTATTGTAGCCAGCACCATGTCCTGCCCGTCGCGCAAGTTCCTACTGAGAGTCTCTAACAGTGTCCTCATGGAAACATGCTCCTTTACTGATCAACTCATAAACGTCAATGCCAATAGCCTGTTCAACTAGTGAACGAACCTTCAGTGCCGCTTCCCTGTTTTGCCGGACGGCTGCCAGAGCGCCAGGATTTCCCATAAAATCTTCGCGCCGGGCAGAAAACCGTTCCTCCAAGGTCACAACGACGTCTTCACACACGAGTTTGTCCGCCAAGTAGACCACAGACGTTTCGGATATCCGCCCATCTTCTTGGCTTTCAAGCGTCATGTGCTGGGCTACGATTTCCGCCAGATCCAACTGGCCAATGGCACGTAGGAATCTGGCTCCTTCTTGGGCATGGCGTGGTGAGCCACGGGCAATATCATGAAGCAAGGCTGCGCTTTCCACGGCTTGACAGTCTAGCCCAAAGCCACGGGCATTGAGAGCATGTGCTATCTTGAGAGCGACCCAAGCCACCTTGATACAGTGTCTCTGCACCCTCTCGGGCACCTTTCGCTCATCCATTAGACAAAGGCAATGGGAGCGAGTCAGCATTGGATGTCGCTCTGTCGCTGATAGTCGGAAAAGCATTTTTGAAATTCCATCTCGCAAAAACTGTCAACTCGCTTCCTGAATCCACGATACGCCGAGAGCAGCGCACTGGCTTCTCTTGTAAGGCTGGAGCCGCCGCCCCTGGCCCCGCCCTGATAGCTGTTGACCAAAGGGAAACCAAGCTGATTCTCGGCGATCTTGATACTCTTCCAGCCTTTAGTATAGGAAACGCCTATAGCATTGCAGGCCTGACTAATGGAGAAAGTGTTAGCCACTTGCTCAAGCAGCGAAGCGACATCGTCATCGAAAAACGGTTGCTTCCGGCTGAGGACGACCCCGGCAGCGCAGGTAATGGGCTCTTCCAAGGCCATTGATTTTGCGTATTTCTTGAGGAGCTGGTAATCCTCGGGCCTGTCTGCATCCAACGTCGTGCCAACATCGGGCAGCTCTATGAACTCCTTGACGCCGCCGTGGGCTTCCAGTGCGGCGCGGAGCCCACCCTCACCTCGGAAACTGGTAATCTCCGAGATAGCCTCGCTCTTGATCAACACCGGATGCCCGCGCTCGCCTTTGTAGGTAGGTACCAGCACATCGCAACCGCAATAGTCCATGTATCCCATCATGGTGAAAAGACTTTGCCGCGAGAATAGCGGAACATCGGCGGGCAAGAAGAACACGCGGTCGACCTTGTCCCTGATGTCTAGGAGTCCCATACATGCAGAGCAGAACATGTCACTTGTGGCATAGTCCGGATTATAGACGCACGTCACCTTAGGATCGGAGACATGCTTTTGAGCTCTTCAGCGTTGTTCCCCGTGACCACCACTATGCCGGCCACTTTTGCCGATTTCAAAGTGGAGATGGCCGTCTTTATCACGGTGGAGCCCGCCAACTGGAGCATGGGTTTGAACGATTTCATCCTCGAAGACATTCCCGCCGCGACCATGACCGCCCCTGTTCTCATGATTTTCCCCTCCTTCTATACCGTTAGGTTATTCAAAACATAACGCCCCCGTATTCGTAAGCATCATTTTGCCAAAAGTGAGATCCCCCTTTTGCCGGTCCCCTGGAAAGGCGGGACCGCTTCAAACGAGACTTCAATGGGCAAATCATCGCCAAGAACCGGCGCCGCGATCCGATGAATCAGAGCCTCGTCAGCGCTCTCCCCAACATCCACCGCAATGAGCCAGCCCCGGCCTTTCCTCAAGGCCACACGATAATTCCGGACCGACGGTATGGAAAACATGGCCTCGTCCAAACGGCTGATGCCTACTTCGCTCCATGGCTTGGCGCCGTCAAAGCCCTCCAGCCGCCCCGATACCTTCCCTAACCTGGTGAGAATACCGCCGCAGGCGCAAGGGGACTCCATCATCCGAGCCAGATCTCCCGTGCGATAGCGGATAAGCGGCATAGCCTCGTTGCGCAAGGTAGTAAGCACCACTTCGCCCAGCTGGCCGCCTGGGATTTGGGCGCCGCTTACTGGGTCAACGATCTCTATGAGAAAATCCGCATGGCGAAGATGATAGCCTTCTCTGGCCTCGCATTGCACTCCGCCGCCGAAGCCGATCTCGGTCATGCCATAGTGGGCATAGACTTGTGTGCGCCAGGAATCTTGGATGTTCCGTATCACGCTCTCGGGCACATAGTCGGTGCTGAGCAACACCGCTTTTGGCCGCAGGCTATCATCGGTGCGGCACAAGTAGTTAATCTCTGCAGGCACTCCCACAAGGCAATCAGCCTCAGCCGCTGCCTCAAGTGCAGAAGAAACATCTCTCACATTGCCATGGATAGTGGATGAGACACCGATTCGTGCGAGCCCTCTTTGCAGGAGATCCCCTATACCGTTAGGCGCCTTAGTCGACATGAGAACAGCCACTCGTTGCCCCTGCTGTACCATGGTGGACATGCCGCAAGCGAAAAAGGCCTCGGTGCGCTCTAAATCCCTGTCAGTAAAGAACACCCGCTTGCGGCGGCCTGTGCTTCCCGAAGTCGAAAGAGTGGTTACCCGAGATACGTCCCTCTGGGAAACGCACAGGAACGACGTGGGGCTTCCGCGCAAATCCTCTGCCACAGTAAAAGGGATACGCGAAAGATCCGAAACACACAGGATCCGGCCAACGTCAATCCCGGCCAACCTTCGGCCGTAGAACTCTCCGCGGTCTTTGGCATAGCGGATTTGCTCGCGCAGACGTTCCATTTGCCAAGCCAGCAACGAACCGGCCGTGGGATTTCCACAAAGCCCTGTTTCTTGCATAACCCAGGTCTCTACAGGTGAGATCAAGAAACCTTCTCCTCTTTCCTTGCGACAATGAGACAGTAGCCAAGCTTAGGGCGACGCGCCGTCCTGGTGCAGAAGCCGTAACTTCTGCAGACCGCATCAAGGCCGTAAGTCAGGATCATTTGCCCCCATAGGGCTTTCATATGTTCCGTATAGTCCTCAAAGAGCAGGACTGAGAAACCGCTCCTCTGGAGAGTCCGGTGCAGATCCTTTTGTGAACCCACCCAACCGATCCGTCCCGGAAACGCGCTGCTCTCCCCTAGGCTGTAGAAATCCGAGATGACAATCTTGCCATTGGGCGCAAGCGCGCGAAATGCTTGAGATAGGACAGTCTCTGGATCTCTCATCTTGGAAAGGCTGCACTCAAAAAGTAAGCCTTCCATGGAACCATCTTCTAAGGGCAAGCAGTGGGCATCACCAACCATACAGTTAGGTGCGCTGGTGACAAGGTCAACTCCATAAGCCAAAAAACCGTACTTGTCGCGAACATGCTGCACTGTGGCCCCTAAACCGCAACCGATATCGGCAAGTTTAGCTTTTGACGAGAACGCGCAATATTGCACCGCCCGGTCGGTTATTGCAAACCCGCCGGGGCGGCACATCCCGCTGTCGCACAGATTTTGCCCATCTATCATCTGTCAGGCCACCCTGAAAGATAGTAAGCGCAAAACGGTACAAACCTGCCGCGGTCAAACACATGGAGACTGCAGCGTCTGAGCCGCTCCACATCGAGAGTCCCTGCATCCTGAAACGCCATGGCAGTGACCGTAAATCCATGGGATCTAACTCTGGAGAGAAAGTATCCCATCTCGCCAAGGTCAGAAGCCCCTGAACAACAGCAGGTTTCGGTGTCTTTTGGGCGTCGGCGATTCCACCTTCGGGCCACAAAAGCGCGCTTCTGGTCGGCGGTTACGGTTGCGCCACACGCGCAACCTTCGTGGCTCTCGTCGCGCTTTGTTAGAGGGGCAATGCCGTCGGGCATTATCACGAAATCCCCGTGAAAACCACACAGGGGGTGGTTGCAGGAAGACGGAAACAGACTCTCTGTGCGGATCATGCCGCCTGTCTGCCTCTCTATGGCCGTGAGAAGTTCATCCACTGTGTAGCGCATGTGGTCTTTAGGAACCGACGGCGTACGGCCGAAGTAGCTGACAGGCTGAAAGTGTACGCCCCGCACCGTAGGAGACATGGAAATCCCGTACTCCAGAATCTTCCCTATGTTGTGGGTATTTACCCCCGGTACCAACATGGGAACCAGAGTCACCCCGACTTGGTGTTTCCCGCAGTTTTCTATGGCCCGCTCTTTTGTCTCTAGAAGATCCCGGCCGCGAAGTTCTCGGTAGATAGGACCCTCTGTCCCGTCGAACTGCATAAACACAAAGGATAAGCCGCAGTCCACGAGTTCTGCCAAAAAACTTTCGTCTTCGGCCAAGCGGATGCCGTTGGTGTTCAGTTGCTCGTAACGGCAACCCGCCGCCTTGGCTGCGGCAACAATCTGGGGAAGGTCGTCCCGCACAGTAGGTTCGCCGCCGCTCAATTGCACAAGGGTTTTGCCTGGAACCGCAAGCGCTCTCAACTGCTCGGTTATGTCATCTAGGGAAGGGTCTTGGGAGTTACCGCTTTGAGCGAAACAGAAACTGCAGGAAAGATTGCACCGGCCGGTAACCTCCAACAAAGTACAGCAAGTATCCTGCTTATGGTCGGGACACAAGCCGCATCCTGTGGGACAGTTGGGGTTCTCGCCGGCTCCCATCTCGGGCTCACGTCCGATCCATTTCCAAAAATCAGTTTGTCCGCGCCAGACAATGCTGGAAAATTTACCGTGCCGGGGGCACTCTTTGACTAAATAGACCTCATTACCGGCCTGCACCCAGGTTGCCTCAAGCCGCCGGAGACATATTGGGCAGACGCTTACAGTGTGACGCATGGTGGTCACTTGTCTTCCAGCTCCATCTCAACTTCGGCCATACGGCCCTTGACTAGATCCTCGGGTATGAACACCTGGCCGCACTGGGGACATCTTGGCACGTCTGTGTAGAAGCTGTGGCCGAGATACTTGAAGTAAACCCGTTTGGGCTCCAGTTCTCGTTTGCATTTCCAGCAAACCATCTTCTTCTCTGCCATACTAGACCTCCTCAATGCTCATCCGGTGGGCGTAGGCATTCTTGAGTTCGTATCCGTCTCCATCTCTGGGAAGGTAGACTGCCCAGTACGTCATGTTTCCGATCTGCAGATGGCCTACGAAGCAACCAGTGTCAGGATCCAAAACCTTCTGGCCCGTGGATTCGCAGTGTTCCACAACTTTTTGGATATCTGTCTCCAGTATCAATTGGGAGCCTAACTTGGCCCGCAGGTCGGGCTCCATCATCAAACCGGATTTTCCCTGTAGTTCAGCCACATTCTCCCCCCAGAATTCCTTCAGCATTTGACGCTTGAGGTCTGTTCGATTCCGTCGCCTCTCGCTGATATTGGGCGTAGGGCGGCTATCTCTGTTCAACCCAAACACAACATCAAGAATGTGATATACATGTTTCCCCTGAGCTGCGAAGGTATCCCGGCAATTGGCACAGTAAGTAATATAAGGTTTGTCCCCTGCCGAGATGCGCTTCTGCGCCACGGCGGCGGCGAAACCCGGCGCCGCAATAGAGATCTGCCCCCCGTAACTACAGCATCTTGCCAGGGAACCCTCGTCGGGAAGGGACTCCAAATCCAGACCCGCTCTCTCTACCAGAAGCCTCACCGATTGTTGTACCCGAGGTTCTCCTCTGCTGGCACAAGGGTCAAATACGGAGACACGGTCTCCCCCGGCTTGCAGTTGCGGCTGGATACCGGCCTCTGCCATCAAATCGTACAAAAACACGCTTTGGATCTCCGGCAAATAGCGATCAATCATGGTCTTACACGTGGGGCAGGCCAGAACCGCTTTGGGCTTGCCAAGGCTAAGCCAGTTATCCCGGATCTTACTCGTAACCTCCCCGTGAAGGTTGACATCCCCTGCCCATTCAGCAGGCGCCCCACAGCAGCCGAGCATCAGTGAGGTGTCGGGTGCTTGAGCCAACAGCCAGCGATAGCTTTCCGCTACGTAAGCAGGATCTGATGCGCCTAGCTGACATCCAGGGAAGAACATGAGGCTGCTCTTGTCATGTCCTCTGGGAAGGCGGGAAAACCCCGCCTGCTCTCCATTGGCAAAGGCCATATCCCTCAGCCAAAACTCGTGAAATGCCCAAGGCATAGCGCCCTTTCGGTGCATAGCCTGAAGGCTCTTTAAGAGGAAATCCCCTAGATCGATTCCTTGCGGACATACGTTCTTACAAAGATTGGCGCACTGATTGCATGAAGAAATGAGCCTGGTGCAGACGGTGCCGCTATGATCTTGGGTCACGGGGTAGATGGTAACGTAGACCTCTTCCTCGATCCGCTTTGGCATCTTGCCAAAGTAATCCACCATGTCACAATACCGGACGCAGGCATCGCAAGCGCATTTGACGCAGCGTGCGGCCTCCTCCATAGCCTCTTGGCGGGTGTAGGCCCGGCCGTCGGCGGGCAAAACAGGTTCGGCGTAGGTCAAGAGCTCTGGCTGGGGCACAAGCTTGGTACCTGCCTCCGGTACGGGTTCATTCATTGTGCCTGTCTTGATATACCGCTCTATAGAGCTCGCCACCGAAAGCCCGTCCGCTATGGCCTCCACGCCCTTTCGCCCCGAAAGAGACCCTCCCATGAAAACCCCGGGAGTAGTAGTGGCGAAAGGCCTCTCTTGGTCACGCCTGAGGTCAAACAGCGTCCCGTTTTCCCCTGTGGCGACATAGATGGCGTCGAAGGGAAGGTCATTGACAGAAATGTCACGTAAGTTTTTGACTTCGCATCCCAAGTTTAGGGTATAACGCTCGTGAGCAAATTGTTTTTGGAAATCGGCTAGGAATACCTCGGGGGGCATTACCTCCCAGAGGTGCCCGCCAATGCGGTCAGATTTCTCATAAACCGTGACGTCATACTTCTTCGAGGCTAGGCGCAATGCGCAGGCAAGCCCACTGGGGCCCGCTCCAATTACAGCTATTCTTTTGCCTTTAGATGGAAGGTTGTACACGTTGGGAGTCGTCCTGGAAGCATAGGCCATGCTGGCCTTTTCCAAGAGTTGAATCGACACGGCGCCGTCTTTTTGGTTTCTAGGGCACGAAGCCTTACAGGGTTCGTGGCACAACTCCGACACAATCCCAGGAAACCCAACGGCGTTGTGGTACGCTCTGAAAGCAGCATTAAAACCGCCTCTCTGCATCTTGGTGATGAAGTCCCTGATGTCGAGATTGAAGGGACACGCAGCTTGGCAGAAAGGTGGCTCGTCCTGCAGGCAAGTCTTGAGTTTATCCCTGAATTCCTCCAAGAACTCGTTCATCTGCAGAAAACTCCTTGGTCTTTGCGGACAACCCGGAGATGAACCCCGGGCTGTCCGCTTTTGGATTAGAAGAACTTGGTGCTCTTGGCGCTTCCCAAGGGGTTGAAGAAGGCGACACCGCCATACTCCACGGGATTTGCCTTGATATTCTCTAGTTCCTCGTAGAGGTCGGACCCGAGGAAATACTTCTTAGGCGCGTAGTCTTTGCCGGAAGCCTTGGCTTCAAGCGCAGCCTTGACTTTGGCTGGTGTGGCAGGCAGTTCGTGAATGCGGACTCCTGCCGCATTGTTGATGGCGTTGATAACTGCCACATGGCCTGAAGACTGGAATCCCTCAGAGGCCCCTGACGACCCGAAGGGACCGAGTTCGTCGGGCCGCTCGTAAGCGATGACTTCGATATCATCAGGAATGTCCTTAATGTAAGGCACACCGGCTCCAAGCATGTTAGCGTGCTTCTTGACATCGTCATAGTCCTCGCTTAGGGCAAAGCCGATGCTATGGGAAATGCCGCCGAAAGCCTGGCCCTTGACTGCGTCAATGTTGCCAATCTTGCCCACGTCGTACACGCACGTGAACTTCAGCACCGTAGTCTTTCCCGTGGCCACGTCGACCTCAACTTCAGCCATATTCAGCACATATGTGTAGGCCGGCGTAGGATCCCCTATGCCTGTGTTGGGATCTAGGCGGCAGATGCCGGGAAATACTGTGTTCTGATGGGTGCCTTCGTACTTGGTGGGAATCTCTTCGGCCACCATCTCCTCGTAAGTCCGGTAGCTGCCGTCAGGCTTCCTCATGGCGTCAAGAAGCTTCTCCGCTGCAATGGCTGTGGCCTTGCCGTTCATGAAGTGACTGCGGCTGGCGGCTGACATGCCTGAGTCGGGGCAATTCAAGGTATCGTTCTGAACCAGGCGGATCTGGTCTGGCTTCACACCTAGAGGCTTCAAGGCTTCTAGGGTGAGCATCAAGGAACCGATATCCCCACCCTGACCCAGTTCCTGGTAGGTGTCGTACTTTGCGAACATGCCGCCTGGCAGAATCTCCAGGGCCACAGTCGCGCTGTCGGTGCCGCCTTCGGTGCAGTTGTATCCTCCCCAAGCAATCCCGACGCCCCTTGGCTTTTCGGGAGTTCCCTGAGCCTTGGCTTCGGCTACTGCCCGCTCGTAATGGGGCCGCATGATCTCCATCATCTTCTCCATGGGATACTGCCGGAAGGGATAGCTGTTTATGTTGGTGTCGCCCTCTCTGGCGATGTTCCGGTAGCGGAACTCGAATGGGTCGATGCCGGCCTTCTCAGCCAACATGTCCATAAGATTCTCTGAGAGTGTGTAGGTCTGGGGTGACCCATAGGCCCTGTAGGCGGTCCCGAAGTTGTGGTTGGTATTAGCCACACGGACGAGACCTGCAGCGTTAGGTACCTTGTAAGGGAAGAACGCGAACCGGGCAGGCTTAGTCATCAGATCGTCGCCGCCCCAGGAATATGCGCCGTGGTCGATTCCGAAGTCGAACTCGGCTGCGGTAATCTTGCCATCCTTGTCGCAGGCGACGCGCCCGTTTGAGTACGCGGGACAACGCTTCCCGGAGAAGTGCTGGTGCTCTTCATAGGTCATGGAAAGGGCGCAAGGCATCTTGGTCACAACCGCAGCGGCTCCTGCCAAGCACAGGTCTCCGGCGTTAGTCGACCAACCGAAGCTGGCGCCTGTGGGGTTCATGGTGACCCGCAGCTTCTCTGCAGGCACACCCAAAGAGTCGCCAATACGGCCCCTGGAAGAGTAGAGACCCTGGCTCTTGCTCTGGAATGTCAGGTTGTCATCTTCGTCGAAGTACGCCTGAACTGTTGTTCCTTCCACCGAAAGGTGGGGCTCCCGAGAAGCGTAGAAACTTCCTTCTACGCTATGTGATGAGTCATCGATCAGTTCTGCAACCTTGGGAGCATCCTCTAGACCGACTCCCTTGAGCACAGGTTGCACACAGAATATGTTCGGGGTGTCCTCGTGGACCCGCATGGCATCAGGCATGACAGCGTCGAGGTAGTTCAGATACTCTGGGAGTCTTTCGATCTCGATTTTGACCTTAGCCGCAGCTGCCCTGGCGTGCTCTTTTGTGTCGGCCACAGCCAAAGCTACAACGTCACCCCAGCGATAGATCTTGTCTTCGGCCAAGATGGTTCGGCTTGGCCTCATTACGGTGGAACGCTCGTGGAACTGTCCTTCGGCCATTACGTTGGAGCCGCCTGCTTCCTTGAGTTCCTTGTGGGTTATGAGCTTCACGACGCCGGGCATCTTCTCGGCTTCGGACGTGTCAATCTTGAGAATCTTGGCGTGGTGAGCGATCCTGGGCTGACACACAGCCACATGGAGCGTCTCGGCAGGCATTTTCAGTTCTTGGTCGTCTCCGTAATCGGCAAGGCCGCAAACTTTGGCCAGAGCGGTGGGGCGAACAAGCGGCTTACCGTAGTACTCGTTATCCTCAGGGAGCTGGAAAGTAATGTCCTCGATCTTGGCTTCTCCTCGAACAACTTTGGCTGCCGCCATGACAGCATCAACTAGTTGCTTGTAGCCTGTGCACCGACAGACGTTGCGATGCCGCTGGAACCAGTCTCGCACTTCCTCGCGAGTGGGGTTGTTGTTCTTATGCAGCAAGGCGTAGGCCGAAACGATGAACCCGGGGGTACAGAATCCACACTGCACAGCACCGCAATTCATCCAGGCTACCTGCAAGGGGTGAAGATTCTGAGGAGTGCCGATGCCTTCGATGGTCGTAATCTTGCTGTATTCCTTGAGAGTCTTCATCTTCCTGACGCAGGAACGAACTACCTCACCATCAAGAATCACTGAGCAGGAACCGCAGACACCTGTGCCGCAACCTATCTTAACCCCGGTGAGGCCAAGACGACGCAGTACATCCGCTAGTGACTCTCTTTCTGGGTCGCAGTTGAACAAACGGTTCACGCCGTTGATGTTCAACCACATCCTTCTGAGCCTCATGTGCCACTTCCTCCCTGTCGGCTTGTTTTGGGTGTGAACCATAAAGATTAGGTCCACCTAGCCGAAATCGAAACCACTGTCCTCTAGTATGGCCCTTGCCTGCAGGTAAGTTGCCTCAATCAGATTGGGGCATGTATTGGCTTTGGTTCTACCCTCGCCTCCCAAAATTTGGCTGCAGTCTATGCCGCCGTATGCCTCGCCGAAGGTAGAACGGAACCACTGGACCAACTCCGAGACCATCTTGGGGGAATCCTTGCCGGGGACAAGTAGGCTGATCATACACGCAGCGCCGGAAAGGGCGCCGCACAAAATCTGTTCATGCAAGCCACCACACAGGCCCCTAGCCGCCTGGACCAACTGCCGGTTCTCTTCACCCTTCAAACATAGGCCCATCTCCACAAGAGCCGAAGAGCAGCATACCTTGTTTTGTAGAAGTTCCCGTAGTTTGGCCACATCACTGTACACAGTGCCACCTCCTGACTCTTGCTGCCCCTTCGCTTAAGCAAAAAGCGTGGAGCGGCATACCTGCAAGCCGCTTCCACGCAAATAAAAACCAGACCACAGTACTGGTCACACTCTGCGATTAGCGGCTCCTTCCCAACAGGAAGCACGGGCGTTTCCCCACGTACTCTACCGTTCCGGTACCATGGCCTGTGGCTTTAGGTATTCGGAATCGGAGCCAAAACTATGGTAACCTTCTGTAAGCGCTAGTGTCAACTTCAATACGTTCTTGGCAAGCTCTGGGCAGGAAACAGGGCTGTCGCCCATCCAAGAGTACACGGTTTGGGGCAAATAGTCTAAAACTCGCCGGACTGCCGTATCAGTGTTGGTTTGGTCTAGATACTTCTGAGTTGGCGTATGAATTGGCTGAACACATCCTCGTTATCCTGGAACACCCGCTCCCACCGGCCGTCGAGGCCCTTCCGGCCGGCTGCTTTGACCAGGACGGCCTCCCTTGCTGCAGCGTCATCATAAGCTCTCTTTGCCAGGGTGCCTGCATTTCTCGCTGCGTCAGCCAAGTCTTTGAACTCCTGGATCATCCTATCCTTTCCGTCCTCTTCACCGTATAGCGCAACATAGGCCTCAAGCTTCCGCTCTATGGCCTCCTTGTCCATTTCCTTTGAAAGGTTTGCCATGGCTCTGAGCATGCATTTCACGCAACCCGCAAATACGTCTTCGGCTTCGGAGTACAAGACGTAGTGATCCCGCAAATCCGATGTTCTTCCGGCACAAATCTCGAGGATGCTTGAGACGGCTTCTTGTCGAAACTCTGTGGACCGATCGCAGATGGCCTGAATTTCGGGGATGGAAAAGCCCTCATCAAATGAAATGCCAGTGATGCTGCCCATCAACTGGGCATCATAGGCGATCAGTTCCTCAATAAGGTTCGCCACCTGGGCTCTCCAGCGTCGTTCACGGACGCACAGAATGCCTGTTGTCACCAAGGCAATGGCAGCCACTAGAAGCAGTACCTTTGGAACGATCTTTCTTGACACCGTGCCCGAGTTGGTCATCGCCTACATCCTCCTGTTTTCGTATTTGCCAGCATCCCTTCCTTTCAAACCCATCCTATCAGATTGTGAAATGCTGCACAAAGCCAGACGGTGGCTTAGATCTTGTCGAACCGCGGTGGTTACGCGACTTACGTAACCCGGTCCTAGGGTCCGAGCGTTCCGCAGGGATCGGATGTGGCGGACTACTCAGCACAACAAAGCCTTGATTAGCATAGTGGCATAGCTTCCGGCGGGCAAGGCGAAATCCAGACTGATCTTTGAAAATCCCCGGTACCTTTCATCGGGCTCAAAGGGTCCGGCAGAAAGACCGCTTGGAATGACCACGGCGTTTCGGTAGAACGATCTGAAATAGCCGTTCCTGACGCCACGAAGCGCAAAAGAAGTCCGGTTGACTTGGCGCTGATCAAGAGTCTCTTCAATAGCTCGGCCGACCTCTGGGGTAGCGGGCAAGATGTCTTTGGCCACGGTAGGTATCTCTGTCTCCTGCAGAGTCTTCACTAGAGCCTTTGGTATGGGGCCATAGAACTGGTAATCTCCGACCCGGCCCCCGCACCTATAGCCCGCCGCTTCCTCTCTTTGGGCCCCGGGTGCCGTCACATGCTCACCCAAGATCCCTCTCATAAACCGAGTCAGTGCCCAGTTCCAAAGAGCGCTTTGGTAAGTGGATAGGTACATGGTCATAGCATCTTTGGATATGCAATTGACCGCCGCAAGGAGGTTCTTCTTTCTGCCTCCTTCTTTCAAGGCATTGACTATCCCCAGTTCCTCTTGATTTGCACACAGGCTTGCCACATGGTCCCACTTGCCCCATCTCTCGGCAATGGCGCATTTGCGTTCCCGATGGGCCGCTTTGTCCCCACTGCGGGGGCTAGTCATGTGCATCTTGAGGGCCCCCTTAATTTGGCCCTTGACCAGAAGTTCCGCCATGAACCCATCAGGCGTCACGCTTCCGAAACGCTGGTCGTCGTAGTAGTTGGGAAAGCCGCAAGCGGAAACAACCGGGAGTCGCATAGATACGGCGTGGCGCTCTTCCCGAGACAGCGCCCTCAAGATCAACCTGAAGCTATTCCCCAGCAGCACCTTGGTGGAAACGAAGTCGCTGGAAAAACCAACCTCAGTGAGGGCAATGCCAGTCATGTCGGATTTGAGCCTTACGCCGCTGGGAACCGAAATGTACTGCCGGGTTACAGCGTGCCGGTCCTTCCTCCCCGCATACCCAATATATAAAGCGCTTACCCCCGACGCCTTGGAAAGATGCTCGATGGCATCAACGGTGTTCCAAGATTTCTTCTGCATTATGTAAATGCGGTAGGGGCCGTGGGCAGAAAGCGGAAGATCCACTTCCTCATCCACTGCGAAATCCTCTGGCAATACCTTGAGTTTCGTTTCAGTTCACCAACCCTTACTACACCGCCTCCAAGGCCCGTCGGAAATCGTCCAGGATTTCTTTGTAACCTTCAATCCCAACTGAGACTCTGATCAACCCATCGCCCACCCCCAAAGGTTCCCGCTCCACAAGAGGGATGGCCCTGTGAGACGTCTTGCCTGGGTGAGACACGGTAGTTGATACTCCTGCAAGGCTCGGAACAAGTTCAACCATGTCAAGAGCATCTATGAAAGACTTGGCGCCATTTAGTCCGCCCTTGACCTCGAAACTCAGCATCCCTCCAAAGCCACCGGTCAAATACTCAAGTGCCAAAGCGTGAAACCTGGAAGAAGGCAAACCTGGGTAGTGAACCACAGTCACTTTGGGGTGGCTTTCTAAGAATCGAGCTAACCGCATGGCGTTTTCAGACTGCCGCTCCATGCGCAACGACAATGTCCTGATTCCCCGCAACAGAAGCCAAGCGTCAAAGGGAGACAGTGTTGCCCCATAGGTCACGCCGTATGAACGGATCTTGTCCCCAGATTGGGCTTTCACAACCGCCAATCCGCTCATCACATCGCTGTGCCCGTTCAGGTACTTTGTGCCGCTATGCACTACTATATCGGCTCCGTAAGAGAGAGGCTGGCACAGGATGGGCGACGCGAAAGTGTTGTCTACCACGAGGAGCGAGCCTGCCTCATGGGCGATATCTGCCAGCGCTTTCAGATCGGCCACTTGCATGGTGGGGTTTGAGATTGTCTCACAGAAAATGATCGCAGTATTGGGCTTCACTCGGGCCTTGACTGCTCCAATGTCGTTTACGTCAACCAACGCAGTAGAAACGCCGCGCCGGGGTAACTCCTCCTTGATCAATGTATGAGTGCCGCCATAGAGAACGTCGGCAGCCAGCACATGATCCCCCGCCTTCACGTTGGCCATAATCGAAGCCGATATGGCTGCCATCCCCGATGCAAACGCGACGGCAGAAGAACCGCCCTCAAGACTGGCCACGGCCTCTTCTAGGGCATCGACCCCCGGATTCCTCATCCTCGAGTATACGTACCCAGGATTCCGGCCCTCGTAGACTTCATCTATTTGGTCAAGGCGGTCGAAGGAGAACACAGATGACGCATATATGGGAGAAACCTTGGGCCTCGTCACAGAAGCGGAAATCCTGGAACCGGCGTGTACTGCCACTGTAGCTAGGGTCTTTTGGCAAGATTTCATGGGATATAGTGCACCTCGCAATCGTAAACTCTGGCAATGGTTCTAGGGCACGACGGTAGGCGGCAACAGACGGGTAACTACAAGGGTCTGAACGCCCAGTAGAAAGACGATGACAAGGCAATACGGCAGGCACTTTCTGAGAACCTCGTGTTCCCTCCCTGTAAGGCCCGATGTACTTGAGCCTAAGAGAACTTTGGAGGGAGCTATGGAGGAACCCAGCGATGCCCCGCAAGTCTGAGATGCTGCCACCAGTGTAGAACTTAGCCCCAGAGTCTTGGCAGTCTCCACCTGAAACGAACCGAAAAGGATATTGGCGTTAGTGTTGCTTCCGGTCATAAAGCACCCCAGAACGCCTATGAACGGCGAAACCAGCGGGAACATGGGGCCAGCCAAAGAAGCCACTCCCAAAGCCATCTCTCTTGTCATGCCCGTGTCTGTCATGACCAGCGCCATCATCACCATGGTCAAGACTCCTAAGGTGGTGGGCCAGCACTGTTTTGCCGTGCTTTTCCAGGCCCTTCCGAAACTGCCAGGCTTGAGTAACCCCTTCCATCTATAAACTGCAATTCCTACCAAGGACGCTAAGGTGATGATTGGGGCAGGGTGCGAAAACAACCCGATTGCGGCGTAGGATTTCTCGGCTACTACCTGGTAGCCTTGATTGGTCATCATTGCTGGATAATCCACTCCGAGTCTAAAAGGCTTGAAGAACGCCTTCACTGGACCTAGCTGGGAGATGAGAGTAAGCGCCAACAAGGCGTAATAGGGCGCCAACGCCACAGATACCCTGCTCTGATTCTGGTTGGAGATAGCCCCTTGTGGCTTTTTTCCAGAAGACGTAAGCACGATCACCACAACCCCAGCAAGAGACCCTAGAAGAGCGGCTATTTGGGCAGATCCCATGCGCGCCACTGCCCATTGCACCGTTCCCATAGAAAGTCCAGCCACGACTACCTTGGGAAAGCTTCTTTTGACTCCCTCCCAGCCATGAGTAATGTGTGCCACGGCGAGTCCCGTGAATACAGTGGGAAGAACAAAAGTCAATCCCACCCAGTTGGACAGGACATCCCCCGGCAGTTTGGTTGACAGGTTCAGAGTGTAGTACGAGGAACCCATTGAGCCAAAAGTGATTGACCAAGCGTGCCCCACAAGGGTCGCCGGAGCCGCCACTAAGGGGTCGAAACCTGCAGCTATCATGAGGGGGGCGCACACAGCCACAGGGACCCCATACCCAGCCACCGCCTGGATCACTCCAGAGAGAGCCCAACCCATAAGCAACCCGAGCATTAGCCGGTCGGAGGACAATGTTGCCATCCACCTGGATATGACGGGGACAGTTCCTGTCTCGTTAATGATCTGAAACATGAAAGCCGAAGTCCAGATAATCAGAACAACGAAAAGCGTAAGGCTGACTCCTTTGGCCGAGGCCACGGCTAGCAAGTAGGGATAGCCGCCAAAGCACAACCACCCAACGGCTAGAGCAACTATCCAGGCGACAGTACCGGCTCTTCTTGCCTTCCATTTCATGCCCAACATGGTCACGAGAAGAACTATGAGCGGAGATGAAGCCAGGACCCAGCGAATCATGAATAGTCCCCCATTTCGGATTCTGGCTAAACGCAAAACTGAACGTTTGCGTTTAGCAATTTCCAGAGAGATATGGGTAGTTCCTGCTAAATGGCGGTCTTGGGTTGCGGGTTTCAAACTATGCACAACTTTACAGTTTGAGTCCGTTGCTAGCGAACATAATAAGTTTCAGATAAATGACAAGGAGGTGAACCAAGTGGGAACAGGACAGAAAAGAAACATCGCAGTGGTGCCCCAAGCCAGGGCAGCTCTAGACGCCTTCAGGAACGAAGTCGCCAACGAGTTGGCTATTAGCCCCCCCGCCGGGTACTGGGGGGATATTCCTTCCAGAACGTGCGGCGCTGTGGGCGGGCACATGGTTAGGCGCATGATCGAGCTAGCCGAGCAGAGCCTCGGACAGGGTGGATTCCCCGCTGCGGGTCTTGCCCAGCAGAAGAACCAAGGTCGCTAAGGAAAGATGGCGCGGAGCAGCCCATTGGGTTGCTCCGCCTATGAACTCTGTCCGTGAATTCTAGCGGGCGCTCCCGGGAGTCTGCAGAATCCTCATGGAACCGTATAGCGAAAGAAGCATCTCGTACTCCTGGGGATCGCAAAATGAGCACTTCCCGGCGCCAAACGATTTGCAGACCTCCACCACGAACCTAACGGCTTCTTCGATATCAGCAGCGTGACTGGCGCCCGATGCACAGCCTGGAACAGCGGTCTCGGTAGTGATGGCAAGCCCAACTACCGGCGCTCCAGTAGCTGTGGCAGGCTGAAAAATGCTGTTCACGTGGAATAGCCCATTGCCGTACGGCGTTATATCCTGCATGGTGGCAGGAAACGTAACGGGCGGCCTTCCGGTGGTTACGCTCATGATGTCCAGAAGGTTCTCGCTGACTCTGAGGATGTAGCCTTCCTTGATGGTGGGGGAAATGGCGAACCCTCGATGGTTGATAATCCGGTTTCCTTTAGTGGTATCAATGGAAATAACGGCGTCCATTTCGCAACTGACTTCGTGGCGGTTCATAGTGGCCATATCCACGGGCGCCCCCATAAAAGGCACGGGGTCGTGAGGCTGTATGGGAGCGCGGGGGCAAATGTGAGTCGAGACAATCACGTCACCCCACAGCGCGTCCCCTTTCTTAGCCATCCGCCCCAGTTTCAAGGCGGTAGCCAAGGCGGCCACTGCGCCGTCGCCATCCGAGACAAGACCCACAATTTCGGGCCTGGCGCCGACCCCTCCCAACCGCCCGATCACTCCCAGGGTGGGGGCGGAACCCCCGCGGCTCTTCCCGTTCTTGCCACTGGTTCGAGCCGTCACGAAGTGGGTATACCCTTTCTCGCCGTCAACGCGTTGGACATCAACATGCAATACCGGTTCAAAGGCTCTTGCCACGGCATGTCCATCCACTTCGGGGTCGTCCAACAAGTCAAGAACATCTAAGGTCGCTCTGAAACTCACAACCGGAACCTCCCTGTCGGTGGTATTGGCCCTATACTATCTTGGCCCAAGGCTTTTTGGTAGGGCAACAATCTCTCCCACCTCTAGGATCTCGGTATCCGGTGACCCCAAAATCGCCGCTAGCTGGGGGCAGTCAGGCACAGACCCTTTATCCTTGACGAGGACCGTCAATACCCGGTCATCCCGTTCCCGGGCTTTCTTCCGCCCATAGCCGACGCCAACCACATTGCAGGATTCACGGCGCCCTTTGGCTGCCTTTTCCTTCCCTTTGGTGACCGACATCACTTTTCCCTCCCCACGGGAAGTCCTCGGGCTTTCCATCTTATGTCCCCTTGCCGCCCAGAGGTGACAACGAGAACGCCATTTCTACCTCCAGTTGCGCAAAAGCTCCACAAAAAGCGCCACCCCATACCCTGCGGCACCCTTGGGCGTTTCCGGCGTTCCTTTGGACTCCATAGATACGCCCGCCATATCTATATGTGCCCAGGGCACGCCATCGGGCACAAATCTCTGCAGGAAGCACCCTGCGGTCGAAGCCCCCGCGGGCCTACCGCCCGAGTTCTTCACGTCAGCCACATCGCTCTTTATCTGCTCCTGGTATTCCTCGAAGAGAGGGAGCGGCCAGACCCTGTCACCTGACTTGCTGCCGGCCTCCTGCAACAGAATCGTGAGTTTCTCGTCTCCCATTACCCCGGCAGCGCCGCTTCCCAGAGCCACCGAACAAGCGCCCGTAAGAGTCGCAATATCGAATATGGCGTCGGGGCTGTACTCTTTGGCGTAGGTTAGGGCATCGGCAAGGCACAGCCTACCTTCGGCATCGGTGCTTATGATCTCAATGGTGAGGCCCTTCATAGACTTCTCAACGTCCCCGGGCCTCGACGCTCCCCCGCCCGGCATGTTCTCGGTGGCGGGAATAAGGCCAACGACTCTGATGGGCAAGTTGAGGAGAGCCGCCGCTCTTATGGCCCCCAGAACCGCCGCGCCGCCTGCCATGTCCCCTTTCATAGCTTCCATGCCAGCGCCGGGCTTTAGGGAAATACCGCCACTGTCAAAGGTAACCGCCTTCCCAACTAGAGCCACAGCAGGAAGGTCAGCCTTTCCCTGGTTATGTTCCAAGACGATGAAGCGGGGGGGATTGTGACTTCCCCTGGCGACGCTAAGAAATGCGTTCATCCCTAGTTTAGTTATGTCCGCTTGGTCTAGAATCGTTACCTTAAGGTTGCATATGCCCGCTATGCTCTGAGCAATCTCCGACATCCGGAACGGCGTCAGCGCATTAGCCGGGAGGTTCGTCAAGTCCCTTGCAAAACACACGGATTCGCCCACGATTTGACCGGCTTTGGCGCCTTGAGTCACTTGCTGGATCTTGGAGGGATCGCTTTCGACCAAGGTGAATCTCTTTGTATCTGGCCGATCAGGTTTCACGGTTTTCAATTCCGCAAACCGGTAAAGGCCCATGACCGCCCCTTGGGCTACGGCTTCGGCGGCAGTCCGCCCCGAAAGATCCTGGCCAACTAGAGTGTGCAATGCCGTCGACACCGTCTCGGCGCCCAATTCTCGGGCCTTCTTGGTCGCCAGAGCCGAGGCTCTTCGCAGAACGCCTCTGTCCAGATTCTGGGGCTTGCCCACACCCACAAGGATTACAAGCCTGGCGGGAATTCTGCCGTCAGGATGGATGACCGAGACTTCTCCAGTCTTTCCCGTGACTACTCCTTTGGCCATGAGCCTTCCGATCTGACCGTTCAGAGCAGTATCAACATGGCTTAGGGCTGCATCAAGTCTCTCTTTGCCTTGGAATACTCCCAAGGCTATGGCGTCAGACTTCTCCTCCTGAATCACACCAAACGAGGCTTCGATTAGCATGGTAGCACCTCCACCTAGTAAACTTAATCAACCACAGATATCCTCGCAGCGGGAAGGTAGATCCGACAATCTGGAAACCGCTTCATCACCGTATAATGCATACCGGCTTCCACCGCGCTCCCCAAGGCCACTGCCAGCGCCCCAGCCGCCCCTCCTATGCCGGGGTACAATCTAGCCAAGAGAACCACGGACGCGGAAGTAACCACGACGTTAACGAACTTTCCTGCGGTTACGGCCGCGGCGTGTTTGGAGAACATCAGGACACCCCCATAGAACTCGACAAGGGCGGCAAGTATCGGGGTCACCGTAAGAATTCCCAACGTCCGTACAGCTTCCCTGCTTATTTCGGGCGGGGTTCCAATAATCCGACCAAATATCCAGTGGCCGACAACCGGGATGCTGCATACCAAGAGACAGGCTGACCCTATCGCCCCTAAGCCCGCGGCAAAGCGCCGCACCTTGGAAAAGGTCTCAGGATCACTGGCGAAAACCACTACCAGGTGGTAGATGTTGTAAGTCAGCGCAACAAAAATGTAGGAGAAACTGCTGGCCACCTGATAACCGGCCATGGCTATTTCCGGGTCAGCCATCCGTGACAGTGATGCGGTTATGATGGGTCTAGCTATGGTCTGCACGGCAGCCGCCAGCGAAAGAGGAACCGCGAAAGAGAACACTTGAGATGGCCGGAGAGGTAAAACGCACGGGTCATCTTCACCAACAGGTGGCACAAACCACCTTGAGACTACATATGCCATGAGCGCCTCGGTACACAGACCACCCATTAGTATGCTGGCACCCACTGGTCCAAAGGGCCACACCTTCGGCAGCAAAGCCGCAAGGCCCAGCATGACTCCGATCCTCGCTCCCATGTTAACGGTCATCCACGCCGTCTTCTTCTGAAGGACTATGAGTGACTGGAAAAGGGAGCGAAACGCCGATGATATAGGCCATAGCAATAAAACCCGCAAGGACGGGACCGCAAGCCGGTAGACCGGCTCTGACAACCCCAGGAGGCCCACGAGAATCGCCCGGGACAAGGGCGTCCAGCTCACTAACGCTAAGGCAGAGGCCAACACGGCAAGTATCTGCAGAGCGGACTTTTTCACCACGGCAAAAGAGGTCTTTCCGCGGACGAAAGTCAAAGCCATCCGGTTCATCCCATAGCACGGGCTCTCGAACATTTGCGCAACGCTGTACGCCCCGGCGTACGCGGCCAAAGCTATGGCGGGTTCAGGAGTCCTTGATACAGCCCCCGATACCACCGAGTGAGTGATCATCATCAACACCGAAGTGACCGCTAGGGGAGCGTAGAACTTGACAATCTCTGTGTACGCCAACGACTTCACCGGAACCGGTCTTGCCTGCGCGGGACTATCCACTGACCTCGTCCTCTCTCTGCCTGTGTTAAATACCCCTCAGCAAGTGAACTGCGCAAACTATCCTGCGTAGACGCAACCCACCATTAGACATTCGAGGTTGGTACAGCGAATTCCTACAAAGGCTAACGTCAAACAACGCCCGATCGCCTCAGCCCATCCAGATCAAGCACAGACATGAATTCTCGGCAAACAGCAGATAGCAAACGGTATCCGTAGACAGTTGACGGAAACCTTTCAGGCCTATAGGATATTGCGTAACTTAATAGAGTCAGTTCGATGCCTCATCCTGATGAACTGGGTGAGGTAGAGGCGCGGAGAGTGGTGGTACCTCGCAGAGGCCGGAAGCCTTAGAAGCGAGCGAAGGACACATATCCGCCGAAGCCCTTGCCGACCGAAGGCAAGGACTGGGCCCGCATCTCACTAGGTGTGGGACTGTCACAGGTGAGTACCCCCATCTCACCAGTGAAGCGCTATCTCACGCGGGGGGAAGGAGTGGGAGCTGGATCACCTGCGCTAGCCACGCGGGCAACAAAGGTCCATCAAACAAACCGGAGGTCAATCAGGATGACATCAAGAAGAACATTAGGTTTTTTGGTATTTGTGGTTCTATCCGCACTTTTCGCCACCTTTTGTCTCACCGCGTGCAAAACCGATGCCGGTGACACAAGCCTCTCTGACGTAAAGAAGAGCGGAGTAATCCGCGTAGCAACAGATGACACTTACCCTCCCCTGGAATGGAACGACAACGGCAAGATCACCGGCTATGACATTGACATCATGACCGAAGTGGCTAGTAGGCTGGGAGTCAAAGCCGAGTTCATCTCGTCCAAGTGGGATGGCCTTCTCACAGGGCTTCAGGGCAAGCAGTATGACGCCGTGATCTCCTGTATGAACATTACCCCCGATCGCGAAAAGGAAGCCAATTTTGTAGAGTACCAGCAGTGGCTCCAAGTTATCGTCATGTCCACCGGCGCGGAACCCGTGGATACGCTTGAAGGGCTCGAGGGGAAAACCATAGCCGTCCAGATGGCCACCACAAGCGAAGATATGGCGAAGTCCGTGAAAGACGCCCAAGTCACTAGTTTTGAGAGTTTCGACACAACGTTTATGGAACTCAAGAACCGAAGATGCGACGCCATCGTCATAGACGAACCTGTTGGAATGTACTATCAGAAGAAGGAACCCGAAAGCTTCACCATCACAGGTTCTGCCGGAGAAAGAGCCCCCGTGGGCATAGCCACTAGAAAGGGCGCCACAGAACTCACTGAAGCGATTTCCCAAGCCATAGCGGATATGCGGGAAGATGGCGCCGCCCAGGGGATATTCGACAAGTGGTTCAGGCAGTGATGGAAAACTCCAGAGTGCCTGTATGGCAATTTATTGTCGACATGCTGCCGAGGCTTTTGGGAGCGGCTACGGTAACGATTCGGCTCACCTGTACGGCCATGCTTCTGGGCGTGTTCATCGGCGCAAGTCTTGCCCTTATGCGCACTTCTAGAAGCCGGGTCTTGTCTTTGGCGGCCGGGGCATATGTGACTGTATTCAGAGGGACGCCCCTTGTGGTTCAAATGCTCGTGGTGTACTTCGCGCTACCCCAAATTGGCCTGCGTTTTGACAAGTTCACCTCGGCCACAGTGGCCCTCGCCATGAACGCCGGGGCCTACATCGCAGAGATCATCCGGGCAGCCATCGAGTCCATAGATCGAGGCCAGATGGAAGCAGGGCGGTCCTTGGGGATGAGTTACGGCATGACCATGCGGAGAGTGATCATCCCACAGACATACCGCAGACTGCTCCCGCCGCTGGGCAACGAGTTCATCGCCATGCTCAAAGATACCTCGCTGATAGCGCTAATAGGAGGAGAAGAACTGACCAGGGCTGGCCAACACATCATAAGCGCGTCTTTCCGTCCCTGGCCTGTATACTTGAGCGTCGCTGCCATCTACTTGACAATGACAGCGGCCTTCACGTTTCTGGTGCGGCATTGGGAGAGGAGGCTCCAAGATGGTTAGCCCCCATCGCACTTCGAGCAATGCGCCAAATGCGCCTATGGTAGAGTTCAGCTCCGTATGCAAGAGTTTTGGAGCTCTTCAGGTATTGAAGGACATCAACTTAACCGTCTGGCAGGGAGAAGTTGTGACCATAATCGGACCTAGCGGTTCAGGCAAGAGCACGCTCTTGAGGTGCTCCAACTACTTGGAGAGAGCGACTTCCGGCACGGTACTAATCGATGGCCAAAAACCGCCTATCCGGGAACAGGACCTGAACCGCCTCAGGACCAAGGTGGGCATGGTGTTCCAGCACTTTAACCTGTTCCCCCACATGACGGCCCTGGAAAACATCACAGAAGGCCCTATCCAGATCAAGAAAATGCCAAAGGCAGAAGCGCGGGATCTGGGAATGTCCTTGCTCTCAAAAGTGGGGATAGCCGACAAAGCCGAAGCTTGCCCGGGGGAACTATCTGGGGGACAGAAGCAGCGGGTGGCCATCGCCAGGGCTCTTGCTATGCGACCGAGACTGATGCTCTTCGACGAAGCCACTTCTGCCCTTGACCCTGAGCTTGTGGGAGAGGTTCTAGACGTCATGGCGGATCTCGCCCGAGAAGGCATGACCATGATGGTTGTCACCCACGAGATGTCCTTCGCGCGCGAGCTATCAGATCGCGTTCTGGTGCTGGTGGACGGGCGCATCATAGAAGAAGGCCCGCCGGATCTCATATTCGGCTGCCCCAGAGAGGACCGAACCAGAGAGTTTCTGTCCAGGGTCCTGTTTCCCGGGACGCCGAGACATTTCCCGGCGCCACAAGGGGCACAAACCGCCTCTCTGCCGGTTGAATGTTGAATAAGTGTTTTGCGTCGTGGCGGTCCGCTTCTACGGGCCGCCACGGCTGCTTGAGCCCACTCCCTGGCGGCCAATCCCCTGGGAGAAACACACAATCCGTTTCAAATAGTCCACCAGAGTGATGCGGCCATATCGCCTAGTCTCCTGGCGGAGGGCCTCCGCTCTCGACTCTTGCCTAGCCAGGTATTCTCTTTCCTCGGCCGCCTTGGTTTCTACCAAAGCCCTTTCCTCAGAAATGGCCGCCTGAGCCTCTTGAAGGTGGCTCAGGACTTCATCTTGTCTTCTTCCATACTTCTCGCTGATGCGCATCCTTCTTCTGCCGGCTTCCGATCTGACGCTCTCCTCCTGTAGGAGAAGCAGCGCCCATTTTCCACGGTATGTCCTAGAAAGGCCCCCTAGCCTGTCTTGTAACCAAGCGTCAACCTTAGCCTGGTCCCTCTCGTGCCCCTGCCCGATCTTCTTGATTTTGGCGGCAGCATGACACACGGTGCGTTGCTCTTCCCTGGCAAGTCTCTTGGCCTCTAGGGAAAGGGCCTCAAGAGCACTGCGGGTGACTCGAGCCTCCCCCAAAGTCTTCCTGAGTCCGGTCAACGCCGACCATTTGGCTCTAAACTCGGGGGTTCGTGCGAACTTCCGCAGAACAAGGCTTGCCGCGGCCACGAACCCGGCAGCACACCCCCACGCCGCCACGACCCCGGGAAGAAGCCCGGCAGAAGCCGCCCTAGCCAAAACCAAAGCACATAATGCGTAAACAGCGATCAGGACCCGGTCAATTACGAAAGAACTCTCAAACTCAAGCACTTTGGCAGGAAGATGGTCTTCTAGCCAAGAAGGTAGCACCCCTCCCCCATTGGCCGAGGACGAAACCGCCACTTGCTGCCTAGACAAAACCTTGCTCTCACCGCCATCTCTAGACCGGAACATCCCGGTAATCTCCCCAAGCGTCCTAATCCCTTGGCTCCCACCTAGGGCAGGAACAGAGGAGACAGCGGGACACGCAGCAATCGACCTCACCCGCGAAGCCAAGGAAGCCAGGGTCGCATCCCGGGAATCTTCCATAGCCCTGAGAATTTGAGATGATGCAGGGTCTCTGTAGTCTCTTCTGGAAAAGACTAGCTGCTCATCGCCTGCACCTGAAGATCTCCACAGTGAAGGCTTGATGCTCAGGGAAACTAAGGATGCGTGGATTATGTGCGCCGAGAAGTTGTCCAGGTAAGGCCCGAAGTCCTTTTCTGACCTGGCGGGATGCTGATAGTTGGGGTGACCGACTTCGTGGCTGGAAAGCCCCATGAGATCTGGGACAAACATCCCGTCGTAGTCAACGAGTCTAAGTTTTCCGTTGACCACCAGGATGTTCCCGTGCTGAAGGTCGCCGTGGGCAACGGAAACGCGCCGCAAGTCCCGGACCATCTTGGTGAATTCCCGGTCGAGGTCCTGAAGGACGTCGGTCCTAGACAAGTTCTTCTCTACATATGCGTTAAGAGGCTCGCCGTCCACCCATTCCATCTTGAGAACGGGATACCACTGGCCTTTGACTAGGATGCCTCGCGCGAGATACTGAAAAGCCGCAGTGTATGGAAGCCCTACCTCGACAAGATGGTTGCCGATTGAACCGTAGCGTCTCTCGGTATCTTGATGACACCTGAGGAAACAGCGCACCGCCCATTTTGTGCCCGCCGAGTGAATCTGGTAAACGCTTGCGAACCCACCGGTAATGGGTCTGGGCAGGCCCAATGAGTCAGTAACGGGCCTGCCTTGCCTAAGTTCTTGATCCATGAACGCCAACTGGGGATTCTGGATGGCGTCCTGGTAATCGCTCATGGTTGGCCACGGCATGAAAAGTCGCCTCTAAACCAGTTCTATGCGGGTCAGAGTCACGTCGTCATTCCTTAGGGCCTTGTCAGATCTGAAAGACTCAACCAGCGCGGCAAATCTCTCAGTCGGGCTAGGCGACGAACTACCTGCTGACAGCGGAGATGCAGCCGACGTAAACCCACAGGCGTCATCCAGCGTTGCCCACGGAAGGAAGCCTTCCTCCCAAGACCCGAGAAACCATGCGGCAAGGGCGTCAGTCATCAAGTACAGCCGGTCTCCAGTGAAGAGATCCTGGAAAGGCATGAACCGGAAACTCTCCAAGACACCCCTGTTGGCCGAGGGCTTACTGGATAGACAGATAGGGCTTCTGCCAAACTCCCTCGAGGACTCCACGGGAAACCTAACGGCAAGATTTCCGTCACGCACCAGGAAAAGGCAGCTGTCCCCTAAGGCTGCAGCGCTCAGCGCAAAAACCTGCCCCCCGTCACGGGAGCGGAGAGCGACCCCTACCAAAGTGGCGAAAGCCCCTTTCCGAAACCCGGGCTCCTCGTACCACTGCAGAGGCCGACCCGACTCCTGGCGTCTCCGGAGGTAGTCGGCTTGCCAAGACTCCCACTCCCCATAAGCCCTTGTCACCATGGACCCGGCGCTGCGCCGCGCCCCCACCGACCGGCTCCGGCAGTAACACTTGGCCAGTATCTTGGCCCACGGCCCGCTCTGCATGGACTCGCTAGCCCCGTCGGCCACAGCAAACTTTCTAGATGATGACAAGACTCCCGAAAGTCTCTCGGGCCAAAACGAATCCTCGTATTCATTTGGGGCATTTCCGCGTTTAGGCTGCCAAAACGTGTTCCAGACGATGTTCATCTTAGGTCGTCTAGCGCAGGTTGCTAGGTCTAGTGCCAATATCTAGGAACCGGATAATAGAAACCATGTTGCCGTTGAACACGAAGCCCCTGGTGTTCTCGGTGGCCGCATACCCTTCTTCTTGGGCAAAACCCCGCATGTAGTCAGGCAGAAGGCTGGACATCTGAAACAACATCTTGGCGTAGTGGTCAGTGAGCCCGTCCTCGCTGTCTGGGAACTCAACAGGAGACGCCTTTTGAGACGACAGATGGAGGTTGAAAAGCAACACATTCCCGTCGGCCCCGGCCAAAGAAGTAAGGTCTTGGGCAGGGATGATGGGGTCTCCGTCAGTAGCTTCCCCGTCGGTTATGTTTATGACGATAGGCGGAAATCCGTCAGGATGCCCGGCAATCCAGGTCTCTAGAATATCTTTGGCCGTCTTCAGGGCCCGGCACATGGGAGTGCCTCCGTTAGCCGCGGGATCGAACCAGATTGGGAACTTGACAGTCTGTTCCACAAGCCCACCCGCTCCGTCTTCGACCTTGCGGGTCCGCTCTTCGACTCTGGCAGGATTATCAGCCACTTCACTGATGGGAACCAACTCCCGACCCTGCAACGGGCCGGCAAACGCAGGGCCGCTGCGGTGGCCGTAACCCATAACTCCGACGTGGTAGTAGTCCCTTACGCCTTCAGCCTTGGCGCACTTGATGACTAGGTTCTGCAAGAGCCGGTTGATTGCGTCGGCAACACAGTCGGCTTTTCGTCTGCCGGAGTCTGCCCCGAATGGGTCTCTCATTGAACCCGACTGGTCGATCAAGAACAGAAAACACGAAGGGTTTGCCCTGCTAATCTCCGCGATGTATGGCAACTGGTCTCTCCTCCTTATCCCTTCTCTAGATTCTGGCACCCATCCGGCAGATCCTGCCAGCACACCTCGCCTAACGCTATCTGCTGAATAACGCGATCAGCCGAGCGAGGCAATCGACTTGGCCACGCGCGCGCCCAAAAGACACCAATCTGTGGGCTCCGGACTAGTACTGGCCCAGGAGTCCTTTTTCCCTCGCCTTGGACTCTGCCAGGGAAAAGCAAGCGGTCCCCAAGAAAAGGTACACGAACGTAACGATAGCCATTACCAAGAGTTCAGACGGCGGAACTTCCCACAGTTTGTCGCCGTTCATAAGAACCCTCTGAAGGACCCTTTGGCCCATGGCAAGCGGCAGGAACTTGGCCCAGGGAAACCTATCCCAAGGAATCATAAAGAGTCCGATGATGGCAAACTGGACGATCTGAAAGAACGCCTGCACGCGCTTGTAGATTAGCGCCAGCCCCGCTAAGGCGAAACCCATCCCTGTGGCCTGAAGATACACAGACAGCATGATAGGAAGAATGCTCCACATGTCAAGATGCACCTTCTGACCAGTGGTCAAGGACATAGAGAGGGTGATCACCATGACCATCAAAGAGTTGGATAGGAAGTTGAAAAGGCCATTGTACACGGCTATCCACTTGTATCCCACCGGCGATAGGTACTGCTGCTCGAAGGTGCCGGTTTGGGCCTCGTTGGTCACGTTCCAAGCGAGGTCCGTGCAACCCAATATGGCTAACATCCAGGTAACATAGCCCGCGAACAGCCCCTCAAGAGTATTGCCTAGGAATATGGCCCCTCCGCTGATGCTTTTGGCTCCCATGAAAAGCAATGCAAACACCATATAGAGGGTGGCAAACCCCGATAGGGCGTTAAACAGGTAACGTCTCATCATTGTAAAGTTCTGCTTCAAAGAAGACCTTAGCGCGATTAGCCACATGTGTCGTTTCCCCTCCTTACCACCTGGAGAAATGCCTTTTCCAGATCAACTTCCTCTTGGGCAATGGTCTCGATGGCCGCTCCCGACTCCTTTGTAATATCCACAAGGTCATAGATCTCTTTGGAATTGGCCAAGCCAACAGACACCTCAAGAGTATCGGGGGTCACTCTAATTTCCGAATGGGGGAATCTAGACATAATTCCTGCGTGGGCCCGCTCCAAAGCAGGCGCGTCACCGTTTCTGGCTATGACGACTCTAAGTTTCCTGGTGGCGAACAGCGTGAGTAAGTCGTGAATCCTCTCGTCCCTCACGATTCTCCCTTGGGAGACTATGATGACGCGGCTGCAGACGTCTTGGATGACCTTCATATCGTGGCTGGAGATGATGATTGAGCGCTCTTCCTGCATTTGGAGCGTTTGGAGCGCTTCCCTCAACTCGTAGGATGACTCCACGTCAAGGCCCAGCGTAGGTTCATCCAGGAAGACAAGCGGGGTGCGCTTGGCAAGGGTGCAAGCCACGGCCGTCTTCTGTTTGTACCCGCTGGAAAGATTCCTGACTTCGGTGTTCCTTTTGTCGGTTAACTTGAGAACCTCCAGAAGGTACTCAAAATACTCCTTGCCGCTAGATTCGGACACCCCGTGAATCCCTGCGAAGTACGCTATGTTCTCCCACACCGTTAGCCGCCAGTATGTGTTGCGTGCCCCTTCAAGAACAGCGGCCATCTTCGCCGCGGCTTTTCTTGGATCCCGCTTGGGATCAATCCCTTCCACAAAGATTTCTCCAGAATCGGGTTTCACCAAACCCAGCACGCATTTTATCGTTGTGGTCTTGCCCGCCCCGTTAGGTCCCAAAAGCCCCACCATCTCACCTTTCTCTACCGAGAACGACACGCTCCGCACAGCCTCAACTACCCTTTTCTTGTCGCGAAATGTCTTGGTCAAGTCCTTGACGCAGAGAGAAGTCACTTCATCACCCCCATGGATCATCTTACGTCCCTTGTCTCATTCTGGTCTGAACGTTTTAGAAAGCAAAATCAAGTTATTCAATCCACGCCTCAAGTTTATTAATATACTTGTGAATGTCAACGGGAACAAGCCGCATAGAGACGCCAGTTCGGCGTAGAGGCCCGGGACCGATCACATAGGCATATATCAGGCTCCTTTGGTGAACATTACCGGAAAGACCATTTGACTGCGGGGGATGCAGATGGACACCGCCTTGCCCCAAGTGGTTCGGGGAATATTGGCGGAGAGTCTTGCTCACGCCATAACCATGATTCCCCTACTCTTTGGCGTGTTCATGATCGTAGAAGCCATCTCTCACAGAACCAGCCGGGCCTCTATATCGAGAGTCATGGGGCACCCTATCCTCGGACCTGTGGCCGCCGCTATCTTAGGGCTTCTTCCCCAATGCGGCTTCTCGGTTGTAGCGACCACTCTTTACCTGGAGGGCATAGTGCCAACCGGTTCGCTTCTAGCAGCCTACATCGCCACTTCCGACGAGGCCGTGCCCATCCTAGCGGCCGATCCGGCCACGCTGCGGTTTATGGTACCTCTCTTGGCCACTAAGGTCGTGTGGGGCACGTTGGCGGGGACAGCCATCAACCTAGCCCAGAGGCAAAGGCCAAGAACAGCAGCCGCACCCAGAACCGGGACACACTCCAAGTGTTGTGTAGGCAGACAAGCCGGGTTGAAGGAGTTGGTTCCCCATGCCGCAGCCAGGGCAGCTAGGATCACGGCCATGGTGTTCGTTTTCTCGTCCGTCTTAGATTTCCTAGGGCACCTGCTGTCTCCTAGCGTGGAAAAAGCTTTGGGAGGGCGCGGAATTCTCCAGCCTTTGGCGGCGTCTTTGGTTGGACTCATACCATCTTGTGCCACATCGGTGGGTCTTGCCGAAGGGTTTCGGGCAGGCTACTTGTCTTTTCCTGCCTTAGTGAGCGGCCTCACGGCCAATTCTGGAGTAGGACTCTTGGTTCTTATCAAGGAGAGTAAACGCCGGGGAGACACGCTTTCAGTGGTAGCCATGCTGGTGGCCTCCGCCTTGATTGTGGGCTTTCTTGCCTCGCTCCTGGCGCTATAGAAGAGGTGACCCTCTTGCCCTTATTCGGCTTCATGAAGCGACTGTTCAGACCCAAGCGTCCCATGGATTTCACCTTGGGCAAGAGAGGCCGCCCGGGTATTCCCGGCGGGGGCGAGGATGTTGTACGGGGCCGCCATCTAGAGAGAAAGCCATTCGCAACAAAGGAAGCCATAGAAGCCTCACGGCACGGCGTGTGGCGCTCTAGACGGGAAAAGGAATGGAAAGAGCGGGCGGCTGACAGCACAATGGCAGTCCCGACCGGGACACCCTTCGGCGGGATGAGCCGGAGAGAGAGAACCCTCCTGGGGCAGAAACTGTCCAAATCATTGGACGATAACTTGAAGACCGTAAAATGGCTTTTCAGAGCCCCGCGAAACAGCGACCTTAACGTGAGAGAGTTCAGGATTGAGCGTAAGGGCGGGACTGTCAAAGCCGCGGCAGTCTACCTGCCAAGCCTTGTTGACGGGCAACTGATCCGGCAGAATATCCTAACCCCTCTCATCCACAACGGGACTTTCAAAGGCACGCGCAAAGTGACAGCGCAAGAACTTGGGGAACTTGGCGTCACCGCAGGCCGCGTTGAGGTTGCCGACGTATTTTCGCATATCATCGCAGGCCTGACGAAAGGAGATTGCTTTGTGTTGGTAGACGGCGACGCGGCCGCGCTCTCTGTCGATTCAAGAACCATAGATCACCGCTCTGTGGAGGAGTCCCCTACTGAAGCAGTGGTAAAGGGGCCTCACCAAGGGTTCGTTGAGGATATACGGACCAACATAGGTCTCGTAAGAGTATACCTTGAGACTCCCCAGCTCATATCAGAGCAATACTTCATTGGCGCCAGAAGCCACACCCCTTTTTCAATTATGTACCTTGAAGGTGTGGCTAACCCTAAACTGGTTGACGAAGTGAGACGGCGAGTGACCTCAATCAAGACCTCATCAGTCATAACTAATGAGCAACTCATGGGGTACATCAAAGACAAACCGGCTGACCCTTTTCCTACTGTCTTGGCTACTGAACGGCCCGACAAAGTCGCAAGCATGGTCTGCGAGGGGCACGTTGCCATCGTTTGCAGTTCTCCTTCAGCACTTCTGGTACCGGCTACCATATGGAGTCTCATGCAATCATCTGAGGACTACTACATTACCCCGTTGGCTGCCGTCACCCTGCGCTTAGTCCGGTGGCTCTCGCTGTTTGTCACTGTGTACGCGTCAGCCTTATACATAGCAATCGTCACTTACCATCCTGAGATGATCCCCACAGAGCTTATGTTCGCCATAGCCGCCTCAAGGGAAGGAGTGCCCTTTCCCGCCAGTCTAGAAACGCTGGTAATGGAGTTCTCCTTCGAGCTCATTAGGGAAGGCGGCATAAGGATTCCCATGGTCATCGGTCCCACCATAGGCATTGTGGGTGCCGTGGTGTTAGGTCAGGCAGCGGTTGCAGCCGGCATCGTGAGCCCCATCCTTGTGGTGGTGGTGGCGATTTCAGGGCTGGCATCCTATGCCATACCCAATTACGACCTGGGCCTTTGGGCCAGACTTTGCAAATTCGTCATGATTCTGTCCGGAGCCCTCTTAGGAATTCCCGGCATCACTTTCATGAGCATTGTGGCGCTGACTAGGCTGCTCAGTTTGAAGTCTTTCGGGGTACCCATAACCGCGCCGCTGCTGCCCCACCAGAGACACTCTATGGATACCATCCTGCGCGGAACGTATAGAGACATGAGAACTCGCCCAGGCTACACGAGGCCGCTTGATTCCAGACGAGAACCCAAGCGCATGTCCACATCGCCTGCAGAAGAATCGCCAATGAAAGAGCAAGAGGAGATGCGTGGCCAGTGACTGGAAAAAGCGGCGGAAGCGGTATAAAAGACGGGCATATTGGCCCGATGGAAGCCACCGCCATGATGACGATCTTCGTCATAACCAAGAATTTTCTCACAGGCCCCGAAAGGCTGGCGAAAAGCGGGGAGACGGCTGCCTGGATGGTCCCCTTGATCTCGGGCGCTCTTAGCATTTTGTGGCTTTGGCCTCTAACCACGATTCTTAAGGCTTACCCTGGGAAGGATCTCGTGGTGATCACGAGACATCTTGCCGGCAAGACAGTGTCTTTCATATTTGGCATAGCGGCTGTCATTGTAATCGTCGGACTTGTCGCGGCCTTCGTCAGTGAGTTGGGCGACGCGCTTTCGGGCGTGGTGCTAGCCAAAACGCCTCTCCGAGTGATCCAGGTCCTCATGGTCACTGTGGCCCTGTTCTGTGCTTTTCACGGCCTAGAGGCTATGAGCAGGCTGTCGGTGGTGGGAGCGCTCGTAGTCCTTCTGAGCATCCTAGTCCTAGCCGCTGCATCTATGAACCACTGGGATTGGGATTCAGTCTTCCCGCTGTTGGGACCTGGTCCATCAAACTTGGCCAAAACGGCCTTCATGAGGCAGGCGGGGTACGGCGAACTTATTTCTATTGCCGCTATCGCTCCTTTCATGAGACACAAAGAGCAGATTCCGAAATCCTTGTGGTGGGCACTGGCGGTGAGCGCGGCAACGCTATGTATTTCGGTTCTCACCTGCCAGATGATCTTCTCTTTTCCATCGCTTTTGACCATCCAAGTACCCTTTCTAAGAGTCGCCAGGATTGTCTACATCAACAGGTTCGTTCAACGTTTCGACGCCCTTTTCGTGTTCATGTGGCTCACCGTCGGCGTGCTCAGTATAGGTTTCGGGGTATGGATAGTCGCGCTGGTCCTAGCCTTCACCATGTCCATGAACACCTACAAGCCTTTGCTTATCCCCGTGGGAGCGGTGACGCTTGTGGCGGCGATTCTCATCCCTGACCTTGGCACTGCCATTATCCTTGAATACGACATCATCCGCCCATACAGCAACATCCTGCTGTACGCTTGGCCGTACCTAGTATTGATTCTCCACCTCATCAAGGGCAAGAAAAGTAGCGCGAATGCAGGTGGCGCAGGGTGAGACGGATACTGTTAGCAACTACAGCCCTGATCATGGCTCTGACTCTAGTATCCTGTTACGACCGGATTGAGCTGGAGGATGTGGCGTGGGTTCAGGCTGCGGGCTTCGACAAGGCCCCTGATGGCGGAATTCTGCTGACGCTTCAGGTCGGTATCCCGGGCCACCTACGAGTTCCGGGAACCGCCGCTGCAGGACAAGGCGCCCACTATGCTACTACCTCCATTCTGTCGAAGACCGCTTTCGAGGCTATAGACTTGGCTTCTTTGAACTTAGGGAGAACGCTCTCCCTCATTCACACCCAGTTGGTGTTGTTCGGCGAAGACCTGGCAAAGTCTGACCTCCGGTCAGTAGTCCAAGCCATGGACCGTTTTAGGGAGATTAGAGGCACAGTTCTTGTGGCCGTGGCCAAAGGGAAAGCTGCCGATATCTTGAGGGTCAACAACTCTCCTTTGGAAGTAAGCCCCAGTAGGTTCATACAGACCATCACCCAACAACATAAGAGTACAGGGTTGTTTGAAGCAACTTTCTTTACGGTTGGATTCGTGAACCTGTTCGAGTCGTCGGCGCGCAGCCCTTCGTGCCCGGTGTTGACGCTGGCTTCAGACTATGAGCCTCCCAAGAAGGAGGACAAGGGCAGTGACGGCGGTCGAACGGACCCTGCACAAGAATACGCTTCAACGCCCCGAGTAGGCCAGGATATCAACCCCGAGACAATACCGCCGAACATTTTGGGGCCCCAAAGCAGCCCCCTGGACGTCCTTGGGGATCAGATGTCCAAACTGGGAGGCGGGCCAGTAGTGATGATGGGTACCGCAGTCTTCCGAGGAGGCAAATTGGTGGGCTACCTGACTGGAGAAGAGACCAGGGCCATGCTCATGGTGACCAACGATTTCGAGAGGGGCGCCTATGTGATTCCAGACCCCGAAGTGCCGCACAAACCTGAATACTCTCTGGGGGCTGACGTCAAAGGCAGCGGCACCAAAATCAAGGTGAAGCGCACGGGGGAGAAAATTCAGATAGACATCACGGTCGATCTCGACGTGACTTACCTTTCACCCAAGACCCAAACCGATTATTCCGACCCCAGGATGACTCCTCTGGCGAAACGGGCCATAGAAGACTACATCAAGAAGACTATTGACCGAACTATAGCCAAGACCCAAGCGATGGGGAGCGACCCATTCGGGCTGGGGAAGAAGGTCAAGCGCACATTTCTCACTTGGCCCGAATTTCGAGATTTCAACTGGCTCGATAAGTTCCCCCACGCCACCATCAACACCAAAGTGAACGTCCGCGTCAAACGGTATGGGCTGGACTTGGGCCCACTCCAAGTGCCGCTCTATGAGACTGTGCGTTCCCAAGACTAGCAGATCGGCGGCGATCGCCGGAATCTTCGCCTTCATAGCCCAACAAGGTACATATGTGGTAAAGTACGAGAAAGGTTCCCAAAGGAGGACAGCACCCACTACGATGATCATTCGTTAGCTTTTGGCGGGCTAGATGCCTGCAGACCCTCGAAGAAGGCAGTCGCAGCTGGATGATTATACCCTGCCGATTGCTTGGGCCAACGAATGTTCAGGAGTGGTGTGCATATGACAATCCTTCGGCTTTCACGCCTTAACCTCTCATACCAGGGGGCCTCCATCGTCAGCGATGCGTCGGCTGCGCTTTCGGAAGGCAGTCACACTGGGATAGTCGGCCCCAATGGTTCGGGCAAAACGAGTCTCCTAAAGGCCATTTTGAACCAGATTGACTCCAACTCGGGAACTGTCAGCGGGTCGATTCAGTGGACCAAGAAGCCACGCATGGGCTATGTGCCGCAAGATTATTCCATGGACCCATCCAAGACTCCGGCGGAACTGATTGGCCGCCATAATGCAGATGTACTGGGTCGCCACGGCATCGGTAAGTCCCTTTGGGATTCACCCGTGGCGACCTTGTCAGGCGGCGAGAGAACCAGGCTCGCTTTGGCTCTTGCCGTGGGGTTTGACCCCGAGTTCCTTATATTGGATGAACCCACCAATCACTTGGATATCCCGGGAATCGAATGGCTGGAAAGAACCCTTAACGAGTTCAAAGGCACGCTGCTGGTAGTCTCCCACGACAGGTACTTCCTTGACAATGTATGCAAGGAGATATGGGAACTCCGCGACAGGTGCCTCAACGTCTACCCCGGAGGGTATACCTCCTATCGCGACATTCTGGCTAGGCAGAAGGCCACTTTAACCAGGGAACATGAGAAGTGGTCAGAGCAGGTTAGGAATCTTGCAGCTGAAGTCCGTGACAAGCGCACCTGGTACGAGAAAGCTCACAAAGACGCCGGAAAAAGCGATTTCTACAGGCGAAAAGCCAAGAAGCACGCCAGGCAGTTCAAAGCGAAACAAGCCCGGCTGGACAAAGTCATGGACCGAAAACCACAAGTACCCATCCCCGACAGCCCCTTGGCCATGGGGGTGTCTCACGCTGCGTACCGCACTCTGACCTTGGCTAGGGCACAAGGACTTTCCTTTTCATACGAAGGAGGCACCCCTGGGCTTCTGCGGGATATGCATTTCTCAGTGAGCCCGGGGCAGAAGATCGGCCTTACGGGTTACAACGGTTCTGGCAAAAGCACACTCCTTCGGTTACTAACAGGCGAACTGGAACCCGATGCGGGCGATCTGTGGGTCAACCCCAAGTCTGCGCTTGGTTATCTGTCCCAAATGCTCTCAGAGTTGAAAGATGATTCATGCCCTGCAAGAGATGTGTGCTCTACAACAGGCCTTTTGATGGCCGATGCCCGAAACCTTCTGGGCAAGATGGGCATATCCGGGGATACCCAGCTACAGCCCATGAGCACCCTGAGCATGGGCGAGAAAACTAGAGTGGCCATAGCGTGCCTCACCCACTCGCCATACGATGCCCTTATCCTTGATGAACCCACAAACCATCTGGACATGAACGCGAGAGACGCGGTGGAAGAGGCACTAGGGGTATTCCCCGGAGCAGTCATTGTGGCAACTCACGATCGCTACTTTCTTGACCGATCCTGCGACACCATATGGCACATCCATAGGGGGCACCTATCAGTCCACAGAGGCAACTATGCGTCCTGGCTCCAGGAGTCAAGAAGGTCACAACGGATGGGCGCCCAGAAAGACGGCAATAGAAAGGCCGAGAAACTGGCGATACAGACTAACCTTGCCTATCTGGCGTCCAGAATAGCTGCCTCCAAAGACGCTGCCGAGAGACAGGATCTTGAGCGGCAATACGCTGCCGCCGTGAGCCAACTGAAAGATATCAGGGATTTGGAGAGGCACTGATGGGCGCAACGCCGAGCCTTCGTACCATCTCAAGGAACACCATCCAAGCGTTTCGGGTGCTCTCCCTTTCTACCCAGTCCATGGCCTCCCCGGCCCCGGTGCGCAGATACTCACCGTAAGCGGGGTTAATAAGCTCATTGTCGCTAATGCCCCTAATAACCAAGAAGGGCACCTGGTGAGCAAGTGCCACCTGTCCAAAAGCGGCGCCCTCGCACTCCTCCACCTCCAACCCATAGCGGCTCACAATGAGCCTCAGGACGTCGGGGTCGGAGTTGATCTGGTCTGCCGTGCCAATCACGCCGGAAACGCACTTGGGGCGCCTAAAGGGCTGAGGCCACGACTCGGCGGCGGGCCACATAACCATGTTGGGTTCTTTGGATGCGCCTGCTTCCATGGCCAAACGGTGCAAATGTGGGTCAGGGTAGATAAATCGGGATCTCAGGCGCTTCCCCCCGGCGAACCGCTTCCTGTCTGGAGAAAGTGCGTAGTCGGTCCTCATGCGGATGGCCGGTATGTCCAAGTTCACTTGACCGTCGGGAAGAGTTTGGTAGCTAGAGTAGTGTGCGAGGCTCTTGGCGACTACTACGTCTCCGGGCAAAAGGTCTGGAGATATTGCACCGGCACAGCCTACCAAGGTTACCGCGTCGGGTTTCCAGGATTTGATCATAACCTGGGTTGCCACGGCAGCGTTCACAGTGCCTATGTCGCTTACCATCACCCCGACTGTCACGCCGTCAATGACAGCCTCCTGAACCTCCCAAAGACCAGCCCGACTGCGGCCCGGGAAGTCAACCTGCTCAAACAGGACCCTGCACTCGGTGATCATCGGCACGATTACGCCAATCCGAAGACCGCTCTTCTCCACATCTATCCTCTCCCCTGCCCCATGTACGAGACTCCACGGGCTATTGTACCACCCGCAGCCAGATTCCCAAGGAAATCAGGGCCTTCTGGTAGAAACCATATTCGGTGAAGACTACAGCCAGGGGTTTGGGGGAATAGGCGTGGCAAACTACGACAAGGCATACGAACTGGCTCGCGACCTGAAGGCCAGCGAGGAGTACAAGGAATATCAGAAAGCCAAAGCCGAAGTGTCGTCTAGTCAAGAAGCCCTTTCCATATTGCGAGAGTATCGCAAAGCAGAGATTGCGTTTCAAGCCGCGTTTTTCAGCGGACAGCAGCCTGACGACAAACAGAAAGAGGAGCTTGAGACCATAACCAACATCGTGAACATGCACGGACCGATCAAGCGCTACATCGAGGCCGAAAGGCGCATACTGGTCACTCTGGCCGACATCCAGCGCATCCTGACAGAATCTATGAACCTTCTGGAAGTCTAGTTGTAGAAGCCCCCGCAGGCAAGGCCGGGGGGCTTCATTTTCGTTACCCATTTCTGCTAGAGCGTCCGAGACGGGTCGTTACCTGCGGACTTCGACCTTCCCGCCTTTCATCACCATTACAATCTTAGAGATGTCCTGCAGCACTTTCACATCGTCTGCAGGGTTGCCGTCCACCAGGATCATGTCCGCCCAGTAGCCGGGCTTCACTTGGCCCATCTTGTCGCCTAACCCCATGAGCTCAGCACCCATCCTGGTAACTGCGCAGAGAGCGTCCACAGGCTTCATGCCGGCGTTCACCATGAGTTCCAGCTCAATGGCGTTTCGTCCGTGGAAGTTGAAGGGCGTGGCCGCATCGGTACCCATGGCTATCTTGACGCCAGCCTTGTAAGCCTTAAGGAAGCTCGCCAAATGCCCCTTCTGGGCCTCTTCAGCCTTTCGCACGCCGTACTCGGGGATCCCTGCCTTGAGGCCGTTGACCACGATGTGGTGCACAGCCGAGAGGGTCGGAACCATGAACACGTCTTGCTTGAGCATGAGTTCAATTATCTCATCGGTGAGGTAGAAACCGTGCTCGATGGAGGAGATGCCTGCGAGAATCGCATTCTTGATTCCGTTGGAACCCTGGGCATGCGCCATGGTCTTCTTTCCCACGTTGTGGGCTTCCTCGATGGCCGCTCGCATCTCTTCCACCGTAAGACCTCTGGCAGTAGGGACGTCGCCCTCTGACATGACGCCTCCAGTGGCGTGCAACTTGAGATGGTCGGCCCCATCGCGGAGCTGCTCTCTTGCGGCTCTTCTGGCTTCGTCGGGGCTGTCTACCACCATGCGTCCCAGAAACTCAACGTGTGGAGGCCACCCGTTGCGTGTGTCTCCGTGCCCGCCTGTTATAGACAGAGAATGGCAAGCAACCTGCATCCTTGGCCCTGGGATGAGTCCCTGGTTAATGGCCTGCTTAAGCGCTACGTCCACAAAAAAGCCGCCTCCGGCATCCCTAATAGCCGTAATCCCCGCTTCTAGAGTTGTCTTGGCATTGAGGGAGGCCCTTAGAGCCTGGAAGGGGATCAGTTCCTTCATACTCCGGAGCATGTTGGGATCGCCAGAACCTGTGATGTGCACGTGGCTATCTACAAGCCCGGGCATGAGGAACTTACCTTTGGCGTCAATGATCTCGACGCCTTCGCCTAGCTCAAACTCGGCCGATGGACGGATCTCCCGAACCGCGTCATTCTCAACGAGCACAGTGACCGGCCCCCAGGGGGCCTTGCCAGTCCCGTCAAAGAGCGTAGCATTCTTGATTGCTATGGTCATGACTATCACCTCTCAAAGTGGATGGCTTTGGATCTTCGCCTAACGGCCGTCTAATTCCTGCGAAAGGAAGTTCAAGACACACAATAAGCCCTTTGACCGGTTCTATGCATGCGGGAAGTCACTCGGCCGCGTGTTAGTTATCTTGACCGGGCATCCTCCTAAGGCCAAAGATGTAATATGGGCGATTAGTTCCAGTTGGAACGCGCGTCTGCCTCCGAAGGAGCCTCCCACTGCCGGCACAATCCAACTAGGCGCTCCTAGCCTTGCGCAGGGCTGCGTCAACATCGGCGACTTTCGCTTGGGCTGCCTGCCAACACGCCTGGCTTTTCTGGTTATTCAACTGAGCCACAGTCTTCCCTTGCTGTTCTACCCAAGTGTAGTACTTGAGATTGAACCACCTGTCGCGATTCTGGACCGTCCCTTCTTGAACGTAGTCTGTCTTGACATTCTGGAAGATGCTGTAGCGACGAGAGGCTTGTAACGTATCAAGGCGTCCGAAACGCTCCACCATGCCCTGCATCACCGAGACATAGCGGTCTATGCCGTCAGTGAGGATGGTCACTACGTTGTCGCCGGAGGTCATGCCGTAGTATTTGGCAGTCTTAATGGAACCCAACACGTTGCATACGCCAGAGATTCCGAACATAGTCGATAGATCCTCTACCACTGATGGCCTAATCCCCACGGATCTCACCAGGTAGTCCATACCTATGGGGTCTGTCAGCAACTGAAGCCCCATCTTGCACTCAATGTCGTCTAGGCACATGAGGGCGTCCATGTTCTTGACGTTGTGAATCCAGGTCACGTGCTTGTCGCCTATCCCCTGGATATCGTGGTCTCCATACCCGTTACAGTAGAGCGTCGGACACTGAATAGGCTCTAGTCCCACGATTTTGGCGTCAGGAAACACATGCTTGAGGCGATCCCCTGCGGCAATGGTGCCCCCAGATCCCATGGCGGAAACAAAGGCGCTGCACCGCCCATTGCCGACTCCTAAGGTCTCAAGGCTCTTGACCAATCCTACGACGGTGTTCCCCGTAACATAGTTATGAAAGCGGTAGTTGGCGAACTCTTGGAACTGGTTAAGCACTCTGACCTTGGGATCATGCCTGAGCTCGCGGCACTTGTCGTATATCTCTTTGACGCTTGATTCTCCCCCCTTGGTCCTGAAGCACCTGGCTCCGTAGAATGCTATCATCTCGAACCTCTCTTGGCTCATGAGTTCAGGCAGCACCGCCACGGTATCGTACCCCATCCTGGGGCCAACCCAAGCTCCTCCGATGCCGTAGTTGCCTGTGGAAGGAAACACGATGGTGCTTGCGTTGGGGCTTATATGGCCTTCAAGTTGCCGCTCCATGGTCACCGAGTAAGTAGCCCCTACCTTGTGGGACCCGGTGGGAAAATCCCGGCTGTACAGGACGATGATGTTGGCGTCCACTCCAGTGAGTTCTTTCGGAAGCACGCGATAGTAGGGCGTCCCGTCGGGCCCTTTCCACGTGATGTTGTAAAGGTTGATGGCGTCTAGGGGGTCTGCATCTTTGGTGGCCAAAACGCGATTCCTAATATCGGCACGGATTGTCTCGGGATTCAGCATCTCCTCAAAAGTGGGCCCCCAGGTGATACTACTTGCCATTACTATCCCCGCCTTCCTATTTCAGGGGCATTCTTTGCGGATCTCGTCAAACAGAGACTTGAGATTATCGCGGGTGTTCAACCCCGGCCTCTCGAGAACTTGCTTCAGCATGTAATCTAAGACACTGCCGACCTCTTTCCCCTGTGTCATCCCCCAGTCCATAAGATCGCGTCCGCTGATGGCCAAGTCCTTAAGAGTAAGGGGTTCACCTGAGTTGAGAACCTTCCGAACCTCTTCCTTCAGGGCATCTAGTTTGGAGAAGTCATGGGGAGGCTCGGACCCTTGGATATCGGCGCTTTGCACATGGAACAAATCTTCCAGATTCTCTATCCCGACCCTGTTCACGAATCTCTTGACGCTCGGTTCCCTCAAGAAAGGAAACCTGCTCATGTGCTCTCGCACAAGTGTGCTTACAGCGTCAACGGTGCGGGAGTCGAACCTCAATCGCATCAGAATCTCTCTGGTCATTCTGGCGCCCGCCTCATGATGACCGCAGAAATGATGGCGCCCGTGTTGGCCCACTGTCAACGTATCTCTTTTGCCTAGATCATGCAAAAGAGCCGCAAGACGCACCCAAAGCCGCTTGGGCGTAGCCTCTACAACAGCCAGGGTGTGCTCAAACACATCTTGGCCCCGGTCGTGGCTCACCTGACGAAGGCCCTTACAAGCCGCCAGCTCCGGAAGAACGTAGGCAAGAAGGCCAGTATGATACAGGTCACCGATTGTTGCGGGGTTATCGCTCAGGAGGATCTTGGTCAGCTCGTCCCGGATGCGCTCCCAAGACACGTTGACTATGAGATGAGCGTTTCTCTTGATGGCATTGAGGGTGTCAGGTTCGATAACAAAAGGGGTCGTGGGGCTCTTGAGTTGGGCTACAAAGCGATGGGCTCTCATCATCCTAAGTGCGTCCTCACCGAACCTATGGTCGGGATCCCCGACGCATCGGATAACCCGGAGGTCCAGAAGATCTCTCCGGCCAAAGACGCAGTCTTTGACTTGGCCTGCAGATGAAAGGGCTAGGGCGTTGACGGTGAAATCCCTTCGAAGTACGTCATCTCTAAGAGAGTGGGAAAACGTCACGGCCTCGGGCCGGCGCCCATCCAAGTAACGGCCATCCCTGCGAAACGTGGTGACTTCCACGTCCATCTGGCCGTGAACCGTCACTGTGCCATACTTTACGCCAGTGGGAACCACGCGAGGAAAGAGGTCCCCTACCTCCTGGGGGGTTGCATCCGTGGCTATGTCGTAATCCTTGGGATTACGGCATAGAAGAATGTCACGAACCGAGCCTCCCACAAGAAATGCCTGGTAGCCTGCGCTTTCCAGAGCATCCATGATTTTGATAACTTCTTTGGGGACGACACTTTCCAGATTGACTGAGTCTTCCACTGACAAACCCTCCCCAAGAAAAAGGGCCAAGCCACTACATGCCGCCAAGAGGGGACAACATTGGCATCTGCCAGAATATTACTCCAAGGGTGTGACAGTTTCCTGCCTGGAATGCGTGGCGGAGACTCCCGTCAGGGGTTGGAGCGTGATCGCCGAGCATGCAAAGGAATGTCCTGAGATGACCTTACGCGGTCTGCATGTGCTTGACCAGGGATTTGCTGCGCCAAGTTCCGCGCCTGTACCAAAGATAGGTGACGGCGGCCCCTGTAACCCAGCTGATGAGAAGCGAGAAGAAAATCGCCTCAGGCGCGCCGTTGGGATTGGCTGGGCTCCGGGTGAGATACGCTAGGATATAAGCGACGGGCACGCGGACACAGACAGTCGTAAACATGGAGATCCACATAGAAGGCATGGTATCTCCTGCTCCTCGCATGATGCTCCCAAAAATCTGAGTCACCGCCATGGCAATATACCCGGCGGCCAGAATCCGCATCTGCCGCGTTCCCAGGGCGATGATGGCTTCTGTTGTGGTGAACATTCTGATCAGATTGCTTCCGAATATGAGGATTAGGGTCACCAGGGTGACTGAAGTGGAGAGGCTCAGCCTTAGGATATCTTTGGTACCCTGAGCAACCCGATCCATCCTGTTGGCCCCTATGTTTTGCCCAACAAAGGTGGCAATCGCCATGCCAAAAGTGAAGTTCGGCATCATGGCAAACCCATCCACCCGCATTACTGCCGTGTTGCATGTTACCACCTGATATCCCATGCTGTTGGTCAAGGATTGAACAAACACCATGGACATGGAGAAAATGGCTTGTGTGACGCCCGCCGGCAAGCCGAGACGAAGCAATTGACCGATGAACTCCCTGTGGGGAACCAGAATGGAAGGCTTCATGTCAAGGACATCTTTCATTCTCCACAGTTTGGCAAGACATAGAACAGCCGATATTGCCTGGGAGATGACTGTGGCAATCGCAGCCCCGGCGATCCCCATATTGAACCCAGCAACGAACCATATGTCAAGGATAGTGTTGAGCACCGACGCCAACAGCAACGCGCCCAAAGGGAAGACAGTATTACCCAGACCGCGCAGAATCCCTGAAGAAATATTGTACAACCCGGCGGTGAGGATGCCTGCCAGGATGATGGTCAAGTAGGATTTCGCCATATCAAAGGTCTCGACGGGTGTCTTGGTCAGTTTCAGCAGAGGGCCAGCGAGAGGTATTCCAATGGACATTATTATGACTGCGGAAATAGCGATCATAGTAAGGGCGCTGCCTATGGAGTGAGACAGAGCCCTGCGGTCTTTGGCCCCGTAGTACTGAGCGACCATTATGCCCACGCCGGTCGCCACAGCCATGAAAAGAACCAATAGCAGGTTGATGACGGGAAACGTCGTGCCAATAGCCGACAGCGCCTTATCACCCACATAACGGCCAACTACGATAGAGTCCACGGTGCCATACAGTTGCTGAGCAAAGTTGCCTATAAGAAGAGGTATGGAAAACCTGAGAAGGTTCGTCATTGGTCTCCCCTTGGTCATGTCTTGCGCGCCAAATAGCGACCGAATCTTGTCGAGCATTAAGTGTAACCACCTTTGCCTTGTCAGAGGAGCAGCACCCGAGGAAGACTATCCTGGTAAGATGCTGTATAGTCTTGACCTATGTGTTTCGCACACGGAACATTATACTATTGGGCTCAACCAATGCAAGCAGCTGCCCCGGCGTCGATCGTGTCAACCTACTGTAGGAACAGAGACTTGACCCCACCATTGATCGTGACGGTGTCACCAAATACTGGAATGACTAATGGACATAAGGAACTGGCGTAGCGGTGTGACCCTTCCTTCGATTACGGGGAGGTTGCTGGTCACCTCTCCAGCTACGCGTCTTAACACCTCACGTTCGGAGGAGACAACTTCGGATAGCACCTTCAGCGGGCCTAGATCCCGGCGATGCTGCTCCAGGTACTTGGCTCTAATCTCCACTTTGTTGGCTTTAAGCGCTCGCATCCTGGCCATTTGGTCAACGCCGGTCTTGCTCCACCCCATAGGACGACTCGACAGCCGAGCCGACAGGATGTGGCTCACATGGCCCTCGGCGCTCACTCCCAGTTCTGCCTCGGGGTAGAGGCGATAAGCCATAACTCCATCCCAGTTGTTGCGGATGTACCGCCGGCAATCTTGAGCCATCTTGACTTGATTCGGGGTTTCGCCCAATACGGCAGCCTCCTTTAGAAGGCGTTCCACCGTAACCCTGTCCCCGACCCTGATGGCTTTCCAGGCATCCCTGTATTCCTGGCTATCCCTCCCCAACACGCCTAACAGGCGTTTGTTTAGGTGAAACTTGTCCAGGACGAAAACACTCTTGGGCAGTATTTTAAGCCCAGTCTTAATCCAGGAGGCACCATCACCACATACATAGATTCTTTTTAGGGATCCCATGTCGTAATGCTCTTCTATGTAGTTAAGCACCCAAAGCCATAACTCTTCAGTCTCACTGTAAAGTCCAGAAAAATAATGCGGAACCTTCAATCTTCGCCTTTGATCCTTCTCCTTGCCTTCGTGCACGTAAACCAGCATCGGCATGTAGGTTCTGCCATTTTGCCCTGCTACATGGTCTTCATCGGCTTCCACATACAAAGACTCGCACTGCCGTTTTTCGAGTCTCCCCATGATGGCCTGCTCTTCCAGGTTGAACCGACGGATCGCTTTCATGACCGTTTGACCGCTTACACGTGCTTCCGGGGCTGCCCCACTGGGCTTCTCCCCGCTTTTTCGGTAAGGTAACTCGCTAGAGGCCTCCACTACTTCCGCCGCCAAAGCCAAATCTATCCTGGCGTGCGGGCCGTACCCGGCTTTCCTGTCAACCAGGTGCGCACATTCACCTGTTTTAGCGTGCTTAAAGTACGTTCGTTTGTACTCGACCTTCCCGAACGGCGTCAAAATGCTCTTTTCGTCTTCCCGCCTTTGGATTCTCCACCCGGATCGTTCTTCCCGACACTCAACAAGACGCTGGTCCTCAGCCTCTAGCACCGACTTGCAGACTTCTCGCCCAAGCCCATTTAATTGCTCCCTAAGACCTTCCTGAAAACTAACGTAGTCCAGCCCCTTTTCCATGGCATCCAAAACGTTCTCCACAATCCCGTGAAACTTAGCCCACATTTGCTGTACAATCTTCATGAGACCTCACCTTTCGAGTGGCAACACTCGCCCAACCAGGCGGTGGGGTCTCTTTCGTTATCTAGCAGCCATTCTCCTCTAAAAACTCCTACAGTAAAGTTACACTAACGGAGGAATTCTTGAAAAGGCTTCAAAGGGACCAGGAGAAGGCGAGGCTGAGCAAGGAAAACAACATCCGATTATCCATTATCACCAAGCACGACCTGGCGCCCGCAAAGATTGACGCTATGCTACCGCCGGAAATTCCACGCAGAGGCCACAATCCTACAGGGCCTGTAGCCCTGATGTTACAGGAAATGGGCAAAAGCATCGCAGCGACCAAAGACCATTGGGATCGTCTATGACAACTTGGTGGAACGCCAGAGACCGCTGCAATCGCGGATGACCTGCTAGAACACTTAAGGAAGCGGTATAGTCGGCGGGCTGTGGCAAGAACCTCGTCTTCTTCTGGCATGTTCCTATGTCGCGACACCACTCCAGAAGGAGGCGAGGTCACCCTCAAACAGCCTGTGGAACCCACGACAAGTGACGCCCTATGAAGCGAAGCGCACTGCCGTTCGGATCCTAGGTTCACTCATCACTGATGAGTAGTCCGCCACGTCCTATCCTCGCCGAAGGTTCGGCTCCTGGAATCACTCAGAAAGGCGCTTATGCTTCACATTCATCAATGCAGACGGCAAAGCGGAGCTACGGCTCGTCTCGGCACCTACCTACGCAAACCGGCCTCTGCCCGCCACTTTCCATACATCCTCCACCCTACCGTCATCCACTGCATAGATGACATCGTGGAGGTTCACTGTAGTGCAGCAGTGGCTAGGGATAAGGAGAATCTTGCCTCCCACATCCAGGCACTGCCCTGCAGGTTTGCCGTACTTTTCGTCAAGAGCCTCTAGGCCCGGAAGATGCAGAGGGTCCTCGCAAGGCCCTAGGCTGATATGTTCCTCGGACATGTTGGTTACCGCAAGCCCGTACGAGGGCAACGTAGAAACCATTCCGAACTCCTTGGTCATGGACTTGAGCCCTGCGTCGCAAATGTAAAGACCTTGCTCGGGGTGGCTCGAGATAGTCGACAGGACGGCAAGGGAGTGGCTGAAGTCGACCCCGGCGGTACTCCCGTACCGCGCGTCCATGAATACGTAAGAGCCTGCTTCGATATCGGTGAGACCCCTCCGACTCCCGGCGAACATGTAAGTGCCTGATCCTGCGGCACTTACGATGCCCGAATCCAGCCCCGCTCGTTGTTTGATGGCATCTCTAAAGAACAGCAGGATGTCGTAGGCATTGTCGGCGGCAGTCCTTCTGGCCTCAAAGTCCGGCATGAATACGGCAAACCCCTCGTAACCCATGACTCCCGCATACCACACTCCCGGCAGAGTATTGGCAAGCATGGCTAGGGCTACTGCATCCTCCGTGGTCCTAACTCCACCACGCTTGTTGCCGACCTCAACCTCGATGACAATCCCCACTCTCCCGCCTTGTCTCTGAGACTCCCGGGAAATGTCTCGAAGGTTCCTCTCGCTATCCACAGCAACCTTAAGATCGATCCTCTTTGATAGGGCAGCGAGTCTCGAAATCTTGCCGTCGCCCACAATCTGGTTGGCTATTAAGATATCGGATAACCCGCCCAATGCCATGGCCTCGGCCTCGCCCACTTTGGCGCAACAGATCCCCAAGGCGCCCCTACCCATTTGGGCTTTGGCAATCTCGGGGGTCTTGTGGGTTTTGGCGTGCGGTCTTATGCCGACCCCTGCGGCGCATTGCTTGAGAAACGCCATCATCTTGTCCATGTTGGCTTCCATAATGCCCACATCCACCATAAGGGCAGGCGTCTCCAGCTCCCACAAGGAGCGCCCCACTACGTCCTTGGGGCAGTCTTGGCATCGCTCTTCTCCCATAATTGCCCACACCTCCTGGAACTTGGGTTCCTTCCATGCCCACCAAAATCCTATTACATCAGCAGGCGCTCAAGGCTTGGGCTTGGGTTCGTGTCTGGAGAGGAGCCTTGGCACCGTAGAACCTGCATAGGGCATAACCAAGACTGACGCATATTCCCCGCACTGGCCAAGAGCGGCGCAGAAACCTTCTTGGGCGGACCGAAACGGAGTCATCCCGCAAGAAGCGACCAGTCCAGGGGCAATAGATGAGACCAAGAAGACCCGCCCCTTCATAAGCACCCTGGCTATAGCGGCGGCTTTGTGGGCGCCAAGCACGAACTTGGCCCGAACTCGCTCTATGATCTCGGCAGGTGGGTATGCGGTCATGTACTCCTGGAAACTCTTCTCTCCCAGCCCCTCAGGACACTCTGCCAAAAGAACCACCACGCCGTCTTCTCGCACCGCCCGGGCAGCGTTCTCTAAAGCTTTTTGGGCCTGGTACAGATTCACATCTTTAGGACGGCCACCGGCTGAAGCTAGAACAATGTCGGCTTGACGCTCTATGGGAATGCCGTAGACCTCATCTGCGACCTGTCGTCCTGCTTGGAACGCCGCCACCGGATCGCCTGCCACAGCCTTGACTATGCCCTTCTTCTCGTCCAACACTACGTTGAGGATGAAGTCTACGCCTATGATCCTGCCCGCTTCCTCTATGTCTTGGCGAACCGGGTTATCCTCATAGGACCCCAGTTGGGCGCCGGGAAGGAACTGCATGGAGTGGTTCGCCTCCACAGTCCGGCGGCTGCACGCGCCGGGCAAGACCGCCTTAGAGCCTCCTGAATATCCTGCGAAGTAGTGGTACTCGATATTTCCCGTACATATGAGAATGTCACTGCCGGCAACCTCGGGACACACCTCTATTGGGGTTCCCCTGGAAGTCGACCCAAGGTAGACATAATCTCCGCTGTGAGTGCTCTCAACGCATTTGAACCGGGCAAAGACCTCCAGTCCGACCAATGCTCGCTTCTCATCTTGGGTCATGGATCTGTGGATGCCCATTCCAAACACTATTGTGATGTCCTCGCTGGCTAGTCCGGCAGCTTCCAGCCTGCCAAGCAGCGGCGGAAGCATCTTGTACGAAGGCGCCGGCCTAGTGGCGTCGCTAACCAGTATGGTGACTTTCGCCCCGGGTCGGGCTATGTCCTGGATTCGCCCAGAACCTAGGGGCTCGTCCAAAGCCCTTTCGATTTCTGCACGTTCATCTGAAGGCAGGCACGGCTCGGTTGGCCGCAAAAGGCCCAGTAAGTTCTGTGTAGGGATCCTCACAGGCGTGGACGACTGCCCGTACTTCAGATCAAAGACCTCATCTGACAGTGTGCTCTCTCCTTGGAGCCAATTCAATAAAATCCTATTACGACGCCAAGACTACGGACTCCTGCAGCCATTCTCCAAAGGAATCGCGCCTTACCGCGACGAAATTGGGAATTCAGGATGGTGCACGAGGAGGGACAGTTTTCATGCCCGTTGTCACAGTCCATGAAAAGGTTGCCGACACCCATCAGAGGAGGTTTGAACCATGGCAAGGGTAATGGTGATAACAAGCAGCCCCAACACAGACGGCCTCACCGCAGCGTGCGGCAATGCCGCAAGAAAAGGCATTCTAGAAGCGGGAGGAGACGCGGGCTGCCAATGCCATGGCAAAAGCTGTTCTATAGGCCACAGCCGGGAAGCCTAGGAGCGAAAGCGTGAATGAACGGCAGCATAAACACGGGATAGACACGGAGGTCTTTGCGTTCAGAGAGAAAAAAGAGGACTACCTGAAAAGAATATACAAGACGAATCCAGAGACAAACGCATTCGTCCTGGAAGTGTCCCTGGACGATTTCAGCGAGATCTTCAACGGGTGGGATCCTTCGCCTGTGAAACGAAGGGATATGGACCCCGACCTTGTTGGTTTTCTCGAAGAATGCGCTTCAGACATACCCCTGGAATTTCCCCTGGAACTGCAGTTCTACGTACCGAAAGATAAGTATGACCAAGACAGAGAGAGCCTTTCCAGGGAGGGCATCAAAAACAACTTCGATTTCACGGTGCACTTCATCCGAAAGGAACTCCAGGAACTAAGGCGCAAGATCCTTATCTACGCCATTGCGTCTCTGGCCTTTCTCTCCGTGGGCTACATCTCCAGGCAACACGTGGGGCCAAACCTATTCACCACTATCCTGATTGAAGGACTCTCTATTGGAGGATGGGTATTCTTGTGGGAAGTCTTCTCTCTGATCTTTTTTTCCGGGCAGGAAGTCTACGGCAGACTTCGAAGGTATAAAAGATTCCAGGAGACAAAGATAACTTTCACTTCCAGATGACAGGCATGCTCAGGCCGCGTACGGACGCATCCGTTCCTGTCTCCAGACAACTAGACTGCAGGTAGTGCATAAGGAACTTACTAGCGGCGGAAAGCGTCCCAGAACATAGATACGGCGCCCCAAAGCCGGGACTCTTGATTGGAGTGATTATGATGGGACTCCGAGCCTCGATAATTAGGATCTTAAGCGCTGCCAGACCGACCCTCAAACGGTTCTGGGTGCCAGTGATTTTGACGGTGGCTCTGACAGTAACCGGCATTATTATCCTGGATAGGGGGTTCTATGGCTACGGAGGCTCTGAGCCAGCCTGGCGAGCCAGACTCATCAGAGTCTCTTACGCTCTTATCCCGGCAATATTGACATCCTGGTGCGCAATTCTCTTTTTGGAGCGGGAAGAGCGCCACGCCGTCCAGTGGGCGGATACCCAATTGGCTGCTAACCTCGTGGCGCTTCTGGCGGCGGTCCTAGTCGCTGCCCTGACTTATGGATTGCTGCCAAATCTCACGCTTGTTCCGGTCAGCCGGCACGTGGCGATATGCCTATTCTTGGGGCTTATGTTCTTCGTCATCCCCCACTTCCGAAAACAAGGCAGCCTCGACATGTACCTGGTCAAGCTGTTCTCCCACGGGGTGGTGTCCGGCCTATTCTCAGGCGTCATGTTCCTTGGGATCTCAGCCATTATGGCTACGGTCTCTGCCCTGTTTTCCCTGAACATCAGGTCCATCGCCTACCAGCGCTTATGGTTGATTATCGCAGGAGTGGTGGCTCCGTTCCTGTTCATGGCCGGAATCCCCAAAGGAACCGTCAATGAAGATCCAGAGGATTACCCCAAAGTCCTGAAGAACCTCGTTCTCTTTGTAGTCACGCCTCTACTCGCAGCCTACACCGCAATCCTCTACGTCTACTTCGCCAAGATACTCATCACTCGGCAATGGCCTGTGGGTTTGGTTTCTCACCTGGTTCTCTGGTACGCCCTAGTTAGCACAGCGCTGCTCTACTTCGTATGGCCGCTAGGCCGGGACAACAAATGGGCCCAGGTGTTCTCCAGTTATTTCCCTAAAGTAGCCAGCCCTCTCCTTTTGATGATGTTCGCGTCAGTGGGGATCAGAGTCAGGTACTATGGGATCACCGAGAACCGCTACTACGTTATTGTCCTGGGACTATGGGTTCTGGGGTCTATGGTGTATCTGATGGCCGCAAAGAGTAGAAGAAACCTTATCCTCCCGGCGTCTTTGGCCATAGTCGTTCTCCTATCAGTGCTGGGGCCGTGGAGCAGTTTCCAGATCTCTATGCGGAGCCAAAACCAGAGGTTGGAAGGGCTCCTTCAAAAGTACGGGATGCTCTCGGGGGAAAAAATAGAACCTGCCACCCAACCCGTTGACCCGTCAGATAAGCGCGAAATGGCCCAAATCCTGTTCTACTTCGATCGCAATCATGAGTTGTCCGACGCCAGGTTCGTCCCACCAGACTTCAACATGGGAGAATTCCCCAAGGTATTCGGATTCGATTATACCGAGATAGACCTCGCCAGCCCCGCCTATTATGTGAGGTATGAAGCCGAGAACCAGGCATTGGACGTAGGTGGTTACCAGTACCTATTCGACTGCACAAGGCCCAGATATGACTCTAGCCCTGTAACCTCCCTGAACAAAGGCAACATAGTTGCAAAATACGACCGAGATCGACGAGTAGTCACCGTTACACTGGACGATAAGGTGGAATGGGAAGAGTCTTTTTCGGAATACGTCAATCGCCTGGAACCCGTATACAACGAGTCCCAGAGAACCGCCGCCTTCAAGCCTGAAGATCTGGTCTTGACCGTAAATACCCCACATCTCAGCATAAAAGTTGTGATAACTGAAATGTGGGGGCAGATCGGCCGGATCAAAGCGGGCGAGATAACCCTCGAACAGGTACAGTTCTACCTGCTAATAGGCCCCAAAACCTGAACCTGCCTACTTCGTCTCAAACGGGAGAGGCGGCTTCTGGATATCGGTTGGGATGGGAGTGGCGTACTTCCTCCCCTGAAGCTGCCTTTCCCACTCGGTCTTGGCGTCCTTGACCAGATTGGGCTCGGTTAGGAATCTGGCGCCCGCCAGCCCTAGAATCTTGGCGGCGTACAGCATGCCTTTGTGCCCTATGCTCATGCCGGAACTAGACGCCACCGCCCAGCTGTGTCCGGGGACACCCAAGGGCCAGCAGGCCGCAGAAAACTGCCCGGTTGGGGCGATCCACGAGACGTCACCCACATCGGTTGAGCCCATTCCAGGCTCGATCTTGTCGTCGTAGGGCATAACCACATCGCAGAGTCTGGTTTGACTCAGTAGCGACGCGTGCTCTCCAAGTCTTGATAGAGCCGCTCGTAAGGTATGGGCGGGAAACTGAGACTGCATCTTAGAAGCGAACTCCAACTCTTCCTCATCCCACCCCGGGGCTCCGATCTCCTCCATTACCTGATGAAGCACCCGGGTAATGAGCAAGTTGGGGATAGTATTGGCTGCAGCGCCCAAAAACCGGGGTTCGAACCTTGTCTGGGTCATAAGGGCAGCCCCGCGGGCGATGTCCAAGACCCAATCGTACATATTCCTTAGTTCATGGAGATCGGCGGCGCGAATGTCGAAGAAGTTCTGGGCGCGGTCCGGCACGACGTTGGGAGCCCCGCCCCCATAGCTGATCACATAGTGAATCCTGTTTTCGGGCCGCATGTGCTCTCGCATGCGCTCTACGCCGGCGTTCATGAGCTCTACCCCATCTAGAGCGCTTCTGCCGTTCCAGGGATCCCCTGCCGCATGGGCAGTCTTGCCGTAAAAGTCAAACTTGTAGACAAGATCCGCAAGGCTACTGGAGTTCCTCACGCCGTTTGTGTTTCCCGGGTGCCAAGTCAAGACCACATCGACGTCGTCAAATACTCCGTCCCGGGCCATCCACGTCTTCCCAAAGGAACTCTCTTCAGCAGGGCACCCGTAATACCGGATAGTCCCCTGGTACCCGCGCTCCTGAGCGAGAGCCTTTAGGGCGCACGCGGCTCCTACTGCCCCCACGCCCAAAAGGTTGTGCCCGCATCCATGACCCGGGCCTCCCTCTACCAAAGCCTCTTGGTGCGGAAGAGGTTTGTTGGATACCATTGGCAGAGCATCGTACTCGCCGAGAAAGCCTATGACAGGCCCTTTTTGGCCCCAGGTCGCGATGAAGGCAGTCTCCATCCCGCCTGTGCCCGATTCCACCGAAAACCCTTGGGCTTTCAAGTAACCCATCTGGGATTCTGCCGACCGGTGCTCCACTAATCCTAGCTCTGCGTGAGCCCAGATCTCGTCTGACATGGCCGTCAAACCGGCACTATTTGATTCCACCCACTTCACTATGCTCTCCCGCATTGGATTCCCTCCAGACATTGAAAATCAGCCCAACCTGCTTATTCTCTCAAGGAAGGCCAGAATTCCTCCTCCAGGGACGCTCTCAACGGGAGATCGCAGGTTTGGCCATTGCGGGCATGAGACGACAGAGCCCGTTCCGGTGTATCATAAACCCGATAACACCTGGAAGGAGTCATCTCTATGCACCAAGGCATCGTGGAATGCGTCCCCAATTTCAGCGAAGGCAGGAACCCCCAAGTCATCGAGAAAATCGTCCAAAGCGTAGTTGAGGCCGGATGCAGAGTGCTTGACGTCTCTTCAGATTACAGCCATCACAGGTCGGTTCTGACTTTCGCAGGATCCCCCGACAAAGTGGAAGAGGCCGCATTCAGAGCAGCAGGCGTGGCGGCGAGCCTGATTGACATGGAGAAGCACAAAGGCGAGCATCCCCGAATTGGGGCCACCGACGTCATTCCGTTCATCCCGGTCAGAGATATTACCATTGAGGAATGCGTATCCTTGGCGGAACGCGTGGGAAAGCGCGTCGGAGAGCAACTGGGAATACCTGTCTACCTCTATGCCAAAGCGGCCCGGCGGGAAGATCGGGTCAGACTGCCCAATATCCGTAAAGGCGAGTATGAGGGACTTAAGGAAGCCATCCAAGTAGATCCCCTGCGAAAACCCGACTTCGGCCCCAGTCGCCTTCACCCCATGGCCGGGGCCACGTCAGTAGGGGCCAGACAGCCTCTTATAGCCTACAATGTCAACCTGAACACAAGCGATGTCAAAGTAGCCCGTGGCATCGCCAAAGCCATACGCGAATCGTCAGGGGGACTTCCATCGGTGCAGGCTAAGGGAATCCTCATCGACGAGACGGGCCTAGCCCAGGTGACCATGAATCTTCTAGACTACAGAACTACGTCAATAGACCTTGTGCTGCGCAGAATCGAAGAAGAAGCCTCGGCCAGAGGGACAGACATACGAGATTCAGAAATCATAGGGTTAGTCCCCTTAGATGCTATCTTGGATGTGGCGGCATCTCGCATGAAAGCCGGTTCTTTTTCCAAGGGCCAACTGCTTGATCTTGTAGATTTTCACAAGGAGTGACTGGAACCCATGAGCGCCAAAGTGAGCTTTGACAGTTTCATTGAGGATCTTAGGGCCCCCACAGGTGCTCCAGGCGGAGGCGCTGCCGCGGCAGTGTCGGCATCCATGGGATGTGCCCTTTATCAGATGGTGGCCGGAGTCACGCTGACTCTTCCCCGATTCACCCAAGGGCGCGAGCGGCTTGAGGAGATCCGCGTGACCGCTTCCTCCCTATGCGACCAGTTCGGGGAGCTTGCCCGGAAGGATGAAGAAGCCTACAAGGCTGTGGAAAGGGCCATGAAGATGCCCAGAGCGACGCCTGAAGAGAAGGCTCTTCGGAGAGACGCCATGCAAGACGCCTTCAAAGTTGCCACGCTGGTGCCGTTGGAGACTGTGGAAACATGCGTAAGCTGCCTCGGTCTGCTGCAGGACCTCTTAGAGTACGGCAACCCAAACGCCATCACCGACGTGGCCGTGGGCACTCTGCTTGTGGACGCTGCCTTGAGAGGCGCCGCAATGAACGCCGAGATCAATCTGTCATCTATCAAGGATCCTGAGTTCCTAGAATCCGCCCGGAGGCGGCTGACCGATTACCGCCAATCTGCTGCGTCTGTGTGGCCCAGTTTGGAGACAGCCGCCAAAGCTTCGGGCATCACCTTGTAGGTGGCGAGAGCGGATGTTCAGGAGGCAGGTCGGCTCAAAAATCTGTCTCCTGTCCTAACGCCTAGTCGGGATCCGAGAAGCAGGGGTCGGTAGACGCGATTCAGGTAATCGGCGCGCATTCACCAATTCTGGCAGCGGCTATGACGAATAGGTAGTCCCCTATCATGTCCCTGGTTACCTTCATCTCTCGTAGGTACAGATCGGCTAGGGCCTTCCTGGAATGCACCACGGGACTCTCAGCCTCCACACCTTCCGGCACCGCTCCGCATTCAACCAAGAACACTGCCCGAGCCACATCGTAGAGATAGTGCCCGCGACATACGTTCATGAAGTCAATGACCGTTGTTTTCTCGCCGGATATGAAGATGTTGCCGGGGTGAAAATCGCCGTGGCAAAGCGTACCTCCATCTTTGAGACGGTCGAGGAACTTCAGTGCCTGGTCTCTCCGCTCCTGACTAATCGACGCGGCATCGGCTATGTCGTGCCGCAAAACCTCTCTATAATCTGTTACGTTGTCAATGGGGTTTTGGATAATAGCCCTGTGAAGCCGCGCCATGTGTACAGCGCATCCCCGGATATCGGCTGTTCTCATGAACCAGTCAAGAAGCAACTCACCCTCTATCCGGTCATAGACGATGCCCAACCGTCCTTGGTAACGGACAACCTCATATGCATTGGGCTTTTGGAACTGCAAGTGCCCGATGGCCTTAGCGTTTCGAAACTCCCTTTCCACTGCCCGGCAGGGATAGCCTTGATGGAAGAGTTTGAGGACCTTACCTTCTTCCCACTGGTATATGGTTGCCGTGTTACCCGTGCCGATCTCCTGCCCATGTTTCATACGTTCCCCTCCTGTGGGGCTTCATGTCTAGCTGAAGACTAAGTGTCCTCTTTGGTTCATGGCACAAAGGCGGCCGCGGGTCAAGGTGTTTTCAGGCTTTCTTGGGCGTAGTCAGCGTAGCGGAAGGCGAAATTCAAATTGTATGTCACTTTAGATCGTGTGTAGCAAATCGAAACGGAAAATAGTAGACTATGTTCGGAGGGCAAGACAAGCCTTGCCAAACTTGGTTGGCGGACAACTGGATAGGCTAACTGACTGAGGGGAGGGAGCAGAGACTACAGGTCGCCGGCGTTTGTTGATTGAAACCGGAATCTCTAGGGAGGTATTAACTTGCTGGAGAAGCTGTTCAAACTGAAACAGAACCACACCGACGTGCGGACCGAGGTAATAGCGGGCGTTACGACTTTCATGACGATGGCATACATAATTTTCGTCAACCCAGACATTCTCTCAGCCGCCGGCATGCCTTTCGGTCCCGTGATGACCGCTACAGTTGTGGCCGCGGGTCTAACCACAATCCTCGCTGGATTGCTGGCTAACTACCCATACGCGCTTGCAAGCGGCATGGGTCTCAACGCATTCTTCGCTTTTACAGTCGCAGCCAAGGCTGGATGGCAGGCAGCGTTGGGCGTTGTCTTTCTAGAGGGCATAGTGTTCCTTATCCTATCTCTCACAGGCGCAATTAACGTTATCGACGCTGCTATTCCTCCTACTCTGAAGCGCGCTGTAGGCGTAGGAATCGGCCTTTTCATAGCGCTTATCGGGGCCTCTAACGCAGGCCTCATTGAGGCGAGCCCCGCCACTCTCATCACCAGGGGCGACTTCACTGCTAGAGGCCCGCTTCTGGCCATTATCGGCCTTCTGGTAATCGGCATCCTCATGTCTCTCAAGGTGCGCGGCTCAATGCTTATTGGAATCCTCATCACCACTGTAATCGGCATTCCTATGGGGATCACCCAGATAACCGGAAGCATCATAGGCAGGCCAGACTCGCTGGCGCCGATTTTTTTGAAACTGGACATCAAGGGCGCTATGGGGCTTGGGTTCATGACCATCTTCTCATTCTGGTTTGTGGACGTATTTGATACGGTGGGCACCCTTATGGGCACAGCCTCCCGGGCCAACATGCTTGACGAAAAAGGCCAGCTTCCCAGGATCAAAGAAGCAATGACCGCTGACGCTATTGGTACCTGCGTGGGTGCGGCGTTAGGCACAAGCACTGTTACGACCTACGTCGAGTCTAGCGCAGGGATTGCCGAAGGTGGGCGAACCGGCCTTACGGCCGTGGTTGTAGGCATTCTGTTCCTAGTGTCGCTCGTTTTTGCTCCGCTGGCCGGGATGATCCCAGCTCAAGCCACGGCACCCGCTCTCATCATCGTCGGTGTCCTAATGATGCTTCCTGTGAAAGAGATCGACTGGGCAGATTTCACCGATGCCCTACCGGCATTCATCACCATCGTCATGATGCCGTTCACCTACTCGATCAGCGATGGCATCGCGGCCGGCTTCGTGGTCTACCCCATTGTGAAGCTCGTCTCTGGCAAGGGGAAAGAAATGCATTGGCTGGTTTATGTGCTTGGAGCGCTTTCCATCCTTCACTTGGCCCCAGGTGTATTGTCGTTCCTGGGTCTGTAGCATTTCAGGAAACCCCACACTAGATTCCATAGGTTCGATCGGGGGCCTCACGAAGGGAGGCCCCCATCCTTATCTCAAGAGAAAGCGCGAACTTGCCATTGGATTTCCGATAGCGCGCGCAAAGGTGGATTACTCTTGGTGCCGACGTGGGTTCCAACCCACGTTGCGGCTCCGATCTGAGTCCAGATACCTAGGTTGGAGTTCAATCTGAGCATCTAGCCAAAAAAACGTAGCGATACTAAAGAGGAAAGAAGATCGGAATCAGAAGCGACAGCACGATCCCTCCTATGACGAAGAGAGGTAGGCCTGCCTTCACAAAATCCGTGAACTTGTACCCACCGCGACGGTAGACTATCACGTTTGGAGGAGTGCCGATAGGGGTCGCCACAGCTATGGAGGTGCCCTGGCAAAGTGCCATCAAAAGCGGTGCAGGATTCACACCAAGTTTCGCGGCCACAGCAATACAGACCGGCGCCAACACGCTGGTTGCAGCCGTATGCGACATGAACTGAGCGATGGTCCCGGCCAAGACCACCACAGCTGCAGTCAAAACGAACGGATTCGGGCTTCCCATGAACTTGGTTATGGCACCTGCCAGCATGGCGGCGGTGCCGGTCTTCTGCATCGCCAAACCCAGAGGCTGCATACCCCCCATGAGGAGGACAACAGGCCACTCAATACTTTGGGTGAACTCGGTCATAGTGATACAACCTGTAACAACCGTCAGAACCGCCCCGATCATCGCTATAATCGGAAGTGAGAGCCCGAGCGGAGATAGCTTCGCCTCGAAGAACATACCCAAGACCACCAATCCCACCACGCTCAAAGACATGCCCATCTTTTCTTCTCTGAAGCATATCTTCTCTTCAGACGGCTGTTCCGCCGGCAATCTAGCCTTTATCTGCTTTCGCCCAATAAACATCATATAGAGAACGGCTAGGGCGGCGAACGGGAGTGACACCTTCCCAAAATCCAGGAATCCGAATGAGGCCCCGGTCGCCTGCTTTAGAGCACCCTGAACGATAGCATTGGGCGGAGTTCCCACAAGCGTAAGCATCCCGCCAAAAGAGGCGCCAAAGGCTAGAGGCAAGAGCAGAGCGCCGGCGCTGACCCCAGCCTCTCTGGCCACAGACATGGCAAGCGGCGCCATCACGATTGCCGTCCCCGTGTTACTGGTGAACGCCGAAAGAAGAGTGGCCGCGGCCATTAAGAGACCTGCGAGCTTGGCTTCACTTCTGCCGGCCATCTTAATGACCTTCCTGCCTAGGAAGCCACAAACGCCTGTGCGAAAAAGCGCCTCTCCCACGGGAAACATGAAAAGCACCATCACTGTCGTGTCGTTGGAAAACCCGGTGAGGACGTCCTTCACTGGAAGAACCCGCGTTACAGCAAGGCTCGACAGCACGATGAGGGGAGTTATCCCAAGAGGCACAAGTTCGGTGATGAATAGCACTACCGCGCCCAGTAAGATGAGTACTGTAATGGTTATCTGCGACATCTAGCCGAACCCCTTTGTACTAAGCCTGTTCGTTGGCCATGTTGTTCTTAGGATCAAGAGTATCATCGTCTTGGCGGTCAAGGAACCCCGGTGTGGCAGCCTGAACCTAATGCATCGGCTATGGCTACCGGAAATTGGGCTAGATTACTGCACCCGAAGTTTCGTCGTCAGGAGACCGTATGGCTGAGCAATGTCTTTGACTCAGCACACGTCCCCTATCGTGAAACGGCTTTTACCTTACCGGGCAATCACGAGCGACCGCCAATGCGTGCCGGATGTCCTCCTCCGTCGTGAAGGGAGCAATCGACATGCGGACGAAGCGGCCTCCACTGAGGCTAAGGAATATGCCCCGGTCCTGAAAGTACTGGTACGCCTTCTGGACATCGCTAATCTTGATAGAGAGGCTGTGGCAACGTCGTTCGCTATCTGCGGGGGTTACCACCGAGAAGCCGAGGGCAGTCAGACCTTCGTACAACACCTCAACCAACCTAGAGATGTGCCCATAGATGGCATTCATCCCAATTCCCAGTATGCTCTTGAGTCCTGCATTGAGGACGTAGATGCCGAGAAAGTTCAGCGTGGAGTTCTCAAGCTTTCGTGCATCGGTTGGGTCGCTGCAGGCTACCTCCCACCGGCTGCCATTCTTGTCAATAGTGATGCAGGCGTTGGCGGCCGCGAAAACTGGCCAGACCTCTTGAAGCAGCTTGTCGCCACAGTATAGGAAGCCTACCCCCTCGATGGCCAGCATGCCCTTATAGCATGCCGAGGCTACTGCGTCTACACCCCAAGCCTTAGCGTCGACAGGGCAGAAGCCCAGGCTCTGGATGGCATCCACAACCAAGTACACGCCTCTATCCCGGCAACGACGGGCGAGCTCCTCGATGTCAAGACGATACCCGCTGCTGGATTGCACGTGGCTCACTACGATCATCCGAGTTCTGTCATCGACGTGTTCCCACAACATATGAGGGGTGACACTCAGAGCATCAGGTGAGACCGCAATCCTGCACTCCACCCCACTCCTCTGCAGGTTAAGACACGGCAGCAGCACCGACAGGTGCTCCTGGTCGTCGGTGACCACGTTGTCTCCCGGATGGAACGGGAAGCCCTGTAGGATAATGCTTATACCTTCGTTCGTATTCTTGGTGAAGGCGATGTTCTTCGGGTTCACCCCGCCAAGAAGGTCTGCGACTAGCTTGCGCGTCTCGGCGACCACGCGTATAACCTCGCCCTTGCCTGCACCCCCTGCCTTGACAACTGTCGGAGAGACATCGGACGAATGACGGACAAACTGCTCCGCGGCAGCAGCGACATATGTTGGGCCGCCATTCTCGTAGGCGATGTCCAGGAAAGTCGTCTTGTTCGTGACTGAAAACTGCTCCCTCAATTCCTTAACCCAGTCCATTGGCAAACCTTCGTTTCCTAGAGATATGTTGCTCTTGGATCACCACAATTCCCGGTGTATGGCAAATACCCTTCTTTGAGAACCGCCGCAATCGCATTTCCATCTCAGTTCAATGGGTGATTGGGACACCTTGTCTCGCACAAACATCGTGATCGATGACTCTCTAATGGAAAAGGCCCTCACAGAGTTCGTCACGCGCCGGGTTAGAAAAGACCTGCTTGAACTCGAAGGGAAGATTCGCTTTTTTGACGGGTATGACTACAGGTCATATAGAGATGACATAGATTTCGACCGGATGGCTCTTCACGTCCCCGATTTGAAGATACTAACGACATTGTAGGTAGAGTCTTCTTGATCACCGTTTTTCAATGCTTCCGAATCACCGGATAGTTGCCGGCGCTATGGTTGACAAATGTCACCCTCGCCAACATACTATGGTTACAAGTGTAGCCCGAGCGAGGTGAACAAGATGACAAAAAGGAGCGAGATAAGCATGCCCAACAGCGAGTGGATAGTCATGGAGTGTCTTTGGGATGAATCCCCCATGACAGTGACCCAGATTGCCAAGGCTATGGAAGAGCAAACCGGGTGGGCGAAAAGCACCACAAAGACTCTTATCGGTCGGATGACAGCCAAGGGGTACCTGCGTTTTGAAGAAGGCGGCAAAGCGCGGGAATATTACCCGGCTTTTCCCCGGTCGGAAGCAGTCATGGCGGAAACCGAAAACTTTTTAAGCCGTCTGTATAATGGCAGTCTCGGAATGATGGTGAACACTCTTATCGACCAAAAGAACCTTTCCCGGAGCGAGATTAAAGAGTTGCGGGCCATTTTGGACAAGATGGAAGGAGTGAAATAAGTGTTTGAGACTACCTTCGCTTCTTCTGTGCTGATTTCGGCTCTCATCTTGTTACGCGGCCTGTTCAAAGGAAGACTCAATTTGCGGCTCCAATATGCTTTGTGGCTGTTGGTGGCCGTAAGACTTCTCTTGCCGTTACCCTTACTTCAGAGCCCAGCAAGCGTCCTGAATGTGCTTGACCTAGGAGAATCTATCGAGTCTATCGGAAAGTCGGCACCATCGGCACAATCGAACGTCCCTGATAAGGACAGCCTCACCGTTCCAGAAGGCCCAACGGGCATTGCGGGTAACGAGGACCCACCTACTCAAACGGCGCCGGACAATACGCAAGCCTCTGGCTTTGCTGCAGGTTCGAATGCTACAAACGGTACGCTGCTGCACACTGTCTGGCTTTCAGGCGCTGCAGCCACTGCATTCTGGTTTGTGGCGCAGAACTCATGGTTTTCCGCGAGGCTGCGAAAGACAAGACAAAAGGCCGAGATGCCGAACAGTCGGCTTCCCGTGTATCTATCCCGTCACGTCAAGTCACCTTGTCTATTTGGACTCAAGCCGGCGATTTACATTCCCCCCAACTGCTTGGCAGACTGCGAAGCCTTGAGGTACATTTTGGCCCACGAGGAAACGCACTACAAACACGGCGACAATCTATGGGCCTACCTTCGCTGTATCTGTCTGGCGCTTCACTGGTTCAATCCCCTCGTATGGTGGGCGGCAGTCCTCTCTCGGAGAGATTGCGAGATGGCTTGTGATGAAAGCACCCTTAGTCGGATCGGAGATGAGCACCGTAAGGCCTACGGAAACACGCTGATCGACATGATCGAACGACAGGCAAAACCAGCCGATCTCTTGCTGAGCGCCACTACAATGTCCGCCGGTGAATCCGCCATCAAGGAACGGATAACAATGATCGCGCAAAAACCTAGGATGTTGCTGTCGACACTGCTTGTCGTAGTTTTCCTTTTGACCGTCACCGTGAGTTGCACGTTTACCGGCGCCAAAGGGCAAGCCAAAATCACAGACTATCCGAACCCTGTGGACGGCGAGCAGTGGGGACAGACATTTACCGGATTTACTTCGGATGAAGACGGTTGGTTCGTTGGTTCTCCCGGGATAGCGCTAGGTGCGAGCGAAAACTACGTCTACCTGACACATGACGGTGGCAAGACGTGGAAAGAAACGGGCAATGTCAACGACAAATGGCCCCGCGTTCTGACCTGCGCCGCGTTTGCAGATTCCGATACGGGCTACCTATGCTTTCGCTACGACATCGAAAACTTGGGGCCCGTTTACCAAACGGCGGACGGAGGGCAGTCCTGGAATCGGCTAGACATACCTGAACTCGCTAATCTGGTCGGGGATGGCGTGGGTGAGGTGCGCTCGATCGAGTTTGACGGAAGCGGCTATGGCAAAATTGAGTTCTATTTCCGTCTTAACGAGGCGGACGAAGGGGCAACCCAAACGCTAGTAAGCGCTGACAGAGGACAAACGTGGCAAAGTGCGGACGAAGAACAGAAGGCAACAAGCCAAGCCGGATCGAATCCGTTTTCTGAGTCCTCAGGAAACATTCATGACTACATGCCCCAGTTGCTGGCGGGCGAAGCCGTGAGCGACTACGAACTACTCCCGTGTCTTGAGAACTTCACACATGCAACTTGGCTTGAATTACACAAAGCCTACGACAGAGAAGACCCAGACGCGCCCGGAGGCGATTGGTGGAATGCGCTATTCCTCGCTCTGCGTAGTGCCGCCATAGGCCGGAACCCGGCGGACAGCGAAGACCAATCTTTGCGTGATTATTATATTGGCAAGGCTTATCTAGCATCAGACGGCGCTTGGTCCGAGGGCCTCGCGGACATTGTGATGGCTCAGTGGACCGCCGACCCTGCGCTGTACAGTTCCTGTTTGAATGAGATTTTCCCAAGTGAGGAATCCTACGCCCTGCGTCAGGGCATCACGTACTCCATCAGGTACTGGCACGATAGCCCGTTCGGGCTGCTAAAGCCCATTGTGGAAGGTCGCGCGTATCCCGGCGCTATATATCTTGGGGCATACCCTGTGGGTTTCCCCTTCTGTTTCGATATTGCTGAGAAAAGCCGGGAAACGTACCGAGCCGAAAGTTACGGGCAAGTCACGGTAGTGGAATCCGATAACCTGCAGGTGACGTATTTGAATCCGGCTGACGGAGTGTACACGATAATCACCCTTCGGACAAAAGAAAATGGCTACCAGGCGGCAGGCGTGAAGATCGGCGACACTGAAGAATTGCTCTTGGCGCATCCTTGGCCCGACGAGCTCAGGAAAGTGGACAAAATCAGCTACGACGATGAAGCCTGGTTTGGCGGTAAATACGACCATGCGTACGCCTACACGCCCGAAGACAGCACAAAGAGCGTGGTCTTCATCATAAGGAACGGTTCAGTCTCCGGTATAGAGATAGTGAACGGCTTAGACGGGCCTATGTACTAGCGTCCGCGGCAGAGTCGTCAGCATTAGGCAGACACAACCTCAACATAAGGCGGACCGCATGCGTCCGCCTTTCCTACTCGTTTTGCATTCCATCAAAAGACGATCGAGTAGCGTGCCGCCCCAACGTGATCCAGGCTACAGGATAGGACATAATGATTACCGGAGGTCCGGTGCTGTCCCTTGAGGAAAACAGTCCCAACTAGCGTATCCGAGGTCGGGAGGCGATATGACGCCGCTTCCCCTTCTACCCACCGGGCTGCTCCATCACCGCAGTCGACATTAGTCCCGCCATGCTACGGCGCGCGTCCCAAAGAGCAAGCAAGCTGTCCCTCGAAGTGGACCTTCAAGTCATGGACGCTGCTGACCTGGCCTTCCCCACACGGTCGTTCGAAACTGTAGTCTCCACTCTAGCGCTGTGCTCCGTAACCGAGCCGGTTCGGGTGCTCCACGAGATGTCACGGGTCTGTAGGACGGACGGCCAGGTTCTCCTCTTGGAACACGGCCGCAGCAGCGTAAGCTGGTTGGCGGCACTGCAAGACCGAACGGAAGCATCTTGGGCTAGTCACGTGGGATGCCACTGGAACCGAGACCCTCTCGCCCTAGTCTTGGCCGCAGGCCTGCAGGTGCTTGACTGTAGGAAGACCTTCTTTGACCTGGTATATGTCATCCGCGCCGTTCCTGTTAAGGACAGTGGGCGTGTTCGGGACTAGAACCGCCGTGCGGTTTGTGATGCCGTACTGAGGCAATCACGAGGTGGCCGTCACAGCGATCCCTGGAAGGAATACCCCAGACTCACAGAAATACCTTCCATTCAATCTGCAATTCTACTCTAGAGAGGGCGTGCGGAGTATGAGGTTCTTGGGGCTGGGCAAGAAGAAGCCTACCATTGAGGAAACGAGACTATCGACTCAGCTGCCGGGTCGGTACTGTCCATGCTGGAGGAAAAGCGCAAGGAGAAGGCCTAGTCCCTACCCCGACACTGCAGATCCCTTGACCGCTTCCAAGCAAGAGAGACATACTTGGAACGATGGTTCGAAGTCTTAATCAAGGTGATACGATGCACAAGTCCGGATTGCAGGGCCGAGTCTCCCCGGTCATCATGTATACTGTGACTTCATTGGTCCTATTTCAGGTGGTTTTCGCGGCTCTGGCGCCGCTAAGTTTGGTGTACAACAACCGCATGGATTACAACGTAATCAAGGACAACCTCGCAGGAGTCGGCGCCACCCTTGACCTTATTGCAAGAGACATCCGTACCCGCCGTTTGCAGGATTACGTGATCCTTCTGGGCGATTCGGTTCCCTACAGCGGTCCGGGAGGACCGTCTCAATCGGTGTCCAAACACATGAACGACGTGGCAAGGGAGGCCTGCCTGCCTCCTGTATACAACGTTGCGATACCTGCGGCCCAAATGGGCGATTTCTATACGCTGCTGCTTATGCTCGAGCGGAGGAGCGTATCCACGGACCATGTAATGTTGAACCTAACGTACGCCGGCTTCGTCAAGCGCGAACCCGATCCGCCCATTGTCTACTGGCTGGAGAAGGACCTAAGAAAGCTGGACCCTGCCGCCTACGCATTGGCAGCCGCGGACTTGGCCGCAAGCAGCGAGAACAAGAACAGGCCGGGGGAAATCGAGTCTTTCCTCGAATACTCCGTGTATTCAAGGATCCCGACTCTCAAGTACCGAAGTCACATCAGAATGGCAGCCCAATACAGGCTGGGTACAGCATCTCAGGTCTTGGGCGATACCAGGCCCTGGTACGAAAAAGAGGGTCTCAAACAAGGCTTAAAGCCGTCGATCTACCAAAATCAGTTCGATGCGACACCGTTTGTCCTAGATGATTCCAACTTGAATGTTGTTTTCTTGAGGCTTATCGCCGGCCACCTGCGTGGAAAAGAGTTACTCGTCTACATGAGCCCATTGAACAAGACACTCATGAGGCAACAGACCTCGACGCTTGGGTTCATGCAGAACGAGGACAAACTAGACAGTTTCTTGAAGGAAGAAGCCGCGGACTACGGATTCCAATACGTAGACTTGTGCGACGCTATCTCCCACGACCTGTTCTCAGACCACGTGCACTTGGTGGCCAACGGGTACAAAGCACTGGCGGACATTCTATGGAACCAAGCGAGGTCATGTAAATGGTTCTGAGCACAGGTGCTCTAAGCACAGGGAGGCTTTCCGACTAGTGGGTTTTCATACTCCGACGTTTTTCATCATGGCGGCCATCGCGTGCGGCCTGTTCTGGGCGGTGCGCAAGCGAAGGCTCGCTGTCCTGGCGGCGTTCGACTGCTTGTTCTACCTTTATGCAGGGCTTCTGGATTTCGGGCTGTTTCTTGGCGCGGCGCTCGTTAGCTACTTTGCCGCCCGTAAGATGCGCCATCGCCATAGGAAAGTGTGGGCTGCAGCAGGAATCGTGCTCAACCTGCTGAACCTTGCCTTCTTCAAGTATTACTACTTCCTCCTTGGTAACCTTGCCAAGGTGTCTAGAGTGCCTCACGCGCTGATGAGTCTCAAAGTGGTGCTTCCGATTGGCATCTCCTTCTACACTTTCCAGCTGGTCGCATACCTCGTGGATGTCTACAGAGACGAGATACAGCCTATCGAGTCATTCTTGGACTTCTGGGTCTTCATCTCCTTCTTCGGTCAGGTAATTGCGGGCCCCATCATGCGGGCAAAGGATTTCGCGCCCCAGGTAGAAAAGGTCGATGAGTTTCATCTTAGCTCTGAGAGACTCAGAAAGGGCCTCCTGCTTTTCGGCGTGGGCCTTGCCAAGAAACTGGTTCTGGCCGACTCTCTGGGTCCATTGGTGGACAAATACTTTGCCAGAGGACAAGCCCTGAGCTCAATCGATGTGTGGATAGGGGCGTATCTGTTCGCCTTCCAGATCTACTACGACTTTTCGGCCTACAGCGACATGGCCCTAGGGATCGGCCGCTTCTTCGGATTCGAGCTCACAAACAACTTCGACACCCCGTACCTGAGTCAGAATCCTCCCGAGTTCTGGAGACGGTGGCATATTACTCTGTCCACCTGGGTCAGAGACTACTTATACATCCCCATGGGCGGCTCGCGCAAGGGGTTTACCAGGGGACTCTGCGCCGTAGTCGCGGCCATGTGCATATCGGGGCTTTGGCACGGCGCTTCCTGGACCTTTGTGCTGTGGGGACTGTATCACGGTCTTCTCAGCGCCGCACACCGAGTATGGAGGAAGACCATGGGCAAGTCCGTGCGATCGGGACCCTGGACACAAGCGCTCAACACTTTTGGTTTCATGCAGCTGACGATCATCGGGTGGGTCTTCTTCCGAGTGACCAACGCAAGTGACCTTTGGCCTCTTCTGGGCAGAATGCTTACGTTCAGACACAGGGGGGTGGGCCCCCACCTCTTGCTGTACATAGCCCTGATAGTGGGCCTGTACTGCTTGCATGTCGTTGAATACTTGGCACGGAAGCACGCGGCCGCACTTCTGACCTGGTGGAGCGTACACATTCCCGCCCCTATCCGAGGCGCTATGTACGCTGCCGCAATCCTGGCACTCTGCATCTTCCTACGCCCCAAAGCCAGTACGTTCATCTACTTCCAGTTCTAGCCCGGCAGCATCGACGAGCCGGTTCCGCGACGATACCCCCTCAAGGAGAGATCGTCGGGCACAGTGCGTACCACCTCATCGAGAGGCATAGTGTCTTTGGCAAGAACCCCCGCGATGCATGGAGGTTTTCTCTTGAGTGCACAGATGCTTCTGCCGGGCCATTTTGTCCTGTAGTAGACGGACCATAAAGTCAACCGATTGCCGGAAGGTGTGTCAGATGGGGACAGGGGTCAGGGTTTTCCCGCCGGCGAGCACCCCAACCCCCGAACTGTGTTACGGAAGTTCCTTTTCCACCACGTAGCGGACAATGTGGTCGTCGATTATCTTCTTTTGGCGTTGCTCGCCGTACATGAGGCAGTGGATGCAGGTTTTGTTGATGAGTCTGGGGCTACCTGATGAATAACGGAAGATCTCCTGCATCGCGTCATCGGAGAAAATGTCCGAAGCGGAACCTGCGTAACGCAGGTGATGGAGTATGTAGGACTTGGTGCCTGCCTCGTCAAGGTACGCGAGGTGACAGCGCAGGTCGAGGCGTTGAACGACGGCCGTGTAAACCTGCTTCCTTAATTTCTCCCAGATTTCCGTCTGCCCGACAAGGATAAGCGTAAGGGGGCTCTCCGAATCCATCTTGAAATTGAGAAGGAACCTGATCTCCTCAAACATCTCCTTGTCCAAGAGGTGAGCCTCGTCCACAATGACTACCGGGTTTAGGCCATGGACGCCGCGCATGAGTTCCACTTCCCTGTGCAGAAGCCTTTTGGAATCGCCCCTGTAAAAACGTCCTTGCACGCCCAGTTGATCGAGAAGGCCGTTGTAGAAGTGTCTCGGCGTCAGTTTGGAGTCTGCCAGGTAGAGCACTTTGTAGTCCTTGGTCCCCAGGCTGTATGAGAGCCTTCGGATGAGAGTGGATTTGCCTGTTCCGCAGTCACCGGTCAAAAGCGCAAACCACTGTCTTCTTGCGGCGTATTGGAGCCTTGCCAAGGTTTCCTCGTACTCCTCCGTCAAGAACAAGGCATCTTCCGTCATCTGCCTGGTGAAGGGACTGTTCTTGAACTCGTAGAATTCTTCAATCACGGTTTCTGCCCCCTATCACCGAGCGATAGGAAATCGCGGTCTCGGAAAGAACCCTGTGCTTTTCGTACTGCTTTTTGGCGGCATCCAGTTCCCTTGAGGTATGCGGGCTTACCTTTTGCGGCAAGGGGATCCTCTTGCGCGGCGCGCTGTGCTCCGTTATCACCAGGGGTCTAATCTTTCGCGGTTCAAACCCTTGGTGAAATACCTCGAGTTCATCCGGATTGTCGGGGCGGAAGGCGACGTCCACGTTCATGCCGATTAGGTCCTGGCCCGCCTCCCATGGGATGCTTCCAAAAGACAGGCAGCCTGTCTTGTCCACCAACCTTTTCTCGGTGAAGACGAAGGCGAAATCCAGCTGCTCTTTACTTGCCCACCTGAGGGGACGGTCGTCTTCTTTGAAAGCCTGTTCGGGCGTTTTCCCGTTAAGGGCGGAGTGAGGTTTGGTTTGATAGAGCTCGTAAAGCCAGATATCGAGGTGGTGCTCAACCTCCGCGGCGCTTTGGGGGCGTTTCAGTCTGACCTCTTCCACAAAGCTATCAAGATACTTGTTAAAAACTTCTACCTTGCCCTTAGCTGAAGCGGCCCTTGGGCGGGCCGTGAGTTTCTTTATCCCCAGCTTGGCGCAGACCTGAGTCATGTGGCGACTTATGTACTGGCTGCCATTGTCGGTAAACACCCTGTCAGGCAACCCGTAACGTTCGATGGCATGTCGGAAGCTGTCCAGCACATTCCAGGCATCCTGCTTTTCGTACACTCTGCAAGCTGTGACTAACCTTGTCGCGTCATCGATGATCACGGAAGCATAGAGTTGCTGCGCCTTGCGTTTGGCTGTCTCCGGGAGCACTATCAAGTATTTGAGGTCCATCTGCCAAAGGTCGTTTCTGTGGAGGCGCTGGAACCTTCTTGCTGCTCCGGCACCTGTTGAGTGATACATGCTGAGTTGCTTTGACCCGTATCCTCGTTTTACGAGATGGTCTTGGAGCGTTGACCGCTTTACCTCTCCCGGGGCGACAAGGCCTTCCATCTCAAGGATTGTGATGATCTGGCGGATGCTCCTGGTCGGCACCTCGCGACGGAGCATCACGGCCTGGTCCACGATCTCTTCTGTGACTGAACTCGTTTTGCCACCGTAGGGATTGCTTTTGGGAAGGAGTCCTTGGTAGCCGCCGTGCTCATACGAAAACAACCAGCGACGTAAGGTGCGTTCCGAGATGCCCTCTTGTTCGCTGATTTCACGCATGAGCATGACGCGCTTTGCCCGGTCGACTCCCCCGTAAAGCAAAGGCCCCAGGATCTGTATCCGTCTCGCTGCCACATCGTCCGGATTCTGCGCTTTTCCCACGGCTAAAACCTCCATTTCGTCTTGATACCAAGACTCTAGAGGCTAAAACGCATAAGCAGTACGCCCGAACGGGTGGCAGAGCCAGTTCCCGCTGTTAACGGTTGCCCTGACCAAAGAAAGGAAATCTGGAACAATGTGAGGGGACACGAAACCTAGATTTACTTGCTGGCGCCAAATCCCTTGAAGGTGACTGGTGACCCTCTCGCACCAGGCCCTGATCTTCTGCCTGGTACGCTCTTCGTAGGGCACGTTGATTCCCCCGCCCTCGGATACGGACACTATTACCGCGGCGCTGTAACGCTTGTAGGGCACCACGAAGTCCGGGAGTTCGGTGTGCATGCTCCTGCATTTCTTGCAGCGAAGCCGCCTAAGGCTGTAGACATGCTTAGTACCTTTCGCGTCAATCAAGCGTCGGTAGCGTCGGTCGTGTAGTTTCAGTTCTCCGTGGCCCTTAGGGCAAGAGATGGTTTCGGTCCCCGTCATAACAAACACTGTCGGTAGTTGTCCCATTTGGATTCGTACCGTGATACAATGACCATGCTATTGTCACTGGCCTCGGGAATCCCGCCCGAGGCTTCTCCTTTCTCAGAACACTATTCAGGCCATCATACCCGGCAAACTTTGGACAGGCAATGTCGGTAGCTCCGCGCCATTCTGGAAGAGCGTAAGCAACAGAATTGAAAGTGTACCCGCATGGTGCGGAGACAAGTGATGCTCGTGGAGGGGTGCCCCGTGACGAGCCTACAAATAAGACCACGCAAATCGTTGCCAGTTTTGCTGCTGCTGTCGATGATTGCCCGTCTTTGCGTCGTAGCATACCCTGTGTTGGCTAACGCTGCCGACCCATATGAGGAATGCGCAAGAAAGCTCCAGGAAATGGGGCTCTTTCGAGGGTCGGACGACGGTTTCGAACTCGACCGCTCGCCTACCAGAGTGGAAGCCCTGGTCATGTTGATCAGACTGCTTGGGAAAGAACAGTCCGCTGTAGACGAATTTGACGCCGAGACGGTGACACACCCTTTCACTGACGTGGCCACATGGGCAGAGCCATACGTCGAATTCGCGTACAAGAGCGGGCTTACGCAGGGGGTAGCGCCGGATCGGTTCGGCTCGGCTGATCCGGTGACTGCATCTCAGTACCTCACGTTCGTGCTAAGAGCCATAGGCTTTGATGACCGAGCGGGCGAATTCGTGTGGAACGAGTCTGCCAGAAAGGCCGCTCAGGCAGGGATCATAACGATTGACGACTACTCGCAGGAAGACGATCCTTTCCTTCGCAAGAACCTCGTCGATGTCTCCTACGGCGCTCTCAATGCGCCGGTACGGGCGGGCGATATTACGCTTATGGAAAGGCTGATCGCGGACGGCTCCATCGCCCCTCCCCCCTACCATAGGACGTCTAGACTCGAAGGCACGAAGCTTTACGTTCCCCTATGGCCTCTCCCAACAAAAGACAGCGAATATCAGGGGTATATGAGCTTGGTAGCCCAGGTTCTGCCCGGCGCCCGTTTCTGCACGCGCATCGCGTACCGCCAGGAGAACCCCTATGGAGTTCTCCTGGCGCTGCCGGACGTCAAATCTTCATATTTGCGCGGCGTGGCCAGGACAGCTTTGACATCCGATAGCCATGGAACGCCGCAAGGCTGGTTCCGTCTCGATCGAACGCCCCAACCCGGGTTCTATCGGCACTTCTTCATAGTCGATGAGCATTCCAGGCTCTTGGCCTATGCCTCAGAGGATGACTTGCTTGACGCTCAGGACGGGCTTTGGATTGTGTTCGAAACTGCGATTGACTTCGATAGCGGCTCTCTGCTCCAGCAAGTACATCTGGAAGCTGAGGCTCTCTGCGGTGGCGCCGTCGAAGTCCCTGTCAGCGTGTTCTACCCAGATACCTACACGTGGCTGGATTGGTCGACAGGATCGCCTGGAGTCGAGAGGATCGCGCACACCATGAAAATAGACCGTTCAAAGCTCCCGGCCACCGCGCAGGGGTTCACGCGATATACCCACATAGAGTGCTATTCCGACCCGATCGACGTGCCCGATCTGATATGTAGGAGCCGCATCACGTGCGTCATTTCGGATCCTCCGAAGGTGAGACACGGCCCGGCGTTCGATGAGTACGACGAAGACCGTGGCGTTCCCATTAGCGGAGCTTGGACGTCTATTTGCACCTACCTCATTGTGCTTTTGGAGGATCACCAGCAACGCGTTCTCGCGTACTCCGTGTTTACGGCGGAGGACCTAGCAAGGATTCGCACGCCGTAAGACTCTCCATCGCGACAGTCGACGCATACCCATCCTCGCGGTGGACTTCTTGCCTTTGAAACTGACCATTTCACTGAGGATGCTTACCCCGGCAGGCGTTCCGTACGCGAAGATTTCTTGCTCAAAGCGATAAGGGCCCGCCAATCATCCACAAGGCTCCTATGAGTGATCGTCGCTGGGTCTACTCCTCCGATACGGTAAGCAATCTGGACCCCCGGGCCAACTAGAACAGCCAACATGACAGTTCCTACTCCTAGTTTTGCCCCGAGGACAAGTCCTGCTGTGGCCACACAGACTTCCAAAACGGTTCGCGCCTTCCAAACCTCGGTCGAAAAAAGCCTGGATAATCCGAGCATGAGGCTGTCTCTTGGACCTGCGCCCCATCCCGCGCTAATATACAAGAACGTTCCCCAGCTAACTAAGAATATGCCGCAAAGAAGCATGCCTATCCTGCCGAATAGGCTCTGAACATCGGGAATGAGCGAGTGCCTTTCAATGAGGTCAATGAAGTAGCCCACGAAGTACATGTTCAATACCGTGCCTCTGCCCGGCACTTGCCCAATGGCAATATCGATCAAGATTATTGCGGCCCCGACGATCTGAGACACACGGCCCAAGCTGAGCCCAGTCCTGCTAGCGAGTCCTACCTGAAATGTATCCCACGGCGAAGCCCCAAGTCGGGAGTGAAGGGCAGATAGCAGACCAGCGCTGCACAAGAATAGGCCGAACATCAACCGCACGAGCTTTCTAATGGGTTCAGCACGGTTCCTCCACGTGCGTGGGCGAATTTTCCAAAACAAATCCGATGGACCTCCCGGCGCAATATTCGACTATCCGTAGTTGATCTGGTTTGTCCTTAAGGTAATACCAAGACACTTGCCGCGTCTGCAGGCAAAGGCTTCACTTCATTCTCCAAAGGCATTCGCCTTTCGTACAGAGTGTACCAGGTCACCATGAATATTCTTAAAGGCGGCTGAAACCGCCATGCCCATCCACAAACCGTTGAGCCCCATCCACTTAGCGAGAGTCCCGCAGAAAAGCGGACGCAACAGGTTGGCTGATGCTGCACACGCTAGGCGGAAGCGTCTGCCCCATCCCTCGGAAAACGCCTGAGCAGGCCCCTTCGAGCGCCATAAACACCTGGCTTGTTGCCAAAATCCGCAAATAGGTAGCCCCCATATCCAGGATCACCGGCTCGTCAAGAAACAGGGAAAAAGAAAGCGACCCCCTAGCATCAGAAGTGCGGTCACAAGGATCTCCCAGCCTAACAGCACGGCAAGAGAAATGCGATAGCCCCGGCGTATGCGCTCCCACTGTCGCGCCCCGTAGTTCTGTCCGACGAAGGCAGTAATGGCCGAAGCGAAGCCGCCGCCGATAAGCCATGACAGTGACTCGATCTGACTTCACGCGCTGCACGGCCACAGCGGTCTCACCATGCCACGCAGATACCATACCCGTCACGACCATAGCCAGAGATGTGAAAGCGGCGCTTTCTAGAGCAACGGGAAGGCTCCAACTCAGGATCTGGCGTGCCTTTGCCCGTCTATTGGGCCAAAAACGTGAAAGTGCGGAAAAGGCCTACAGGGATGATGTTTTGCGAACCAAACAAACAACGCCAGCACGACTCCTTGGGCGATTACCGTAGCGATAGCCGCACCCCGAACACCCCAACCCCACTTCAAGATCATCAAGGGGTCAAGAATCATGTTGACCACTAGCCCCATTGCGTTGGCCAAGAAAGTGAGCCGCGAATTACCCGCACCGTTGAATGAGCCGGTTATGGCAGCTGACGAATAAGTGAGCGCGGTCCCCAGCCCCACAATGCGCAGGTAGGCGCAAGCCTCGCTGAACATGGCCAGCTCTTTCACCTGTAGAAGTGAAATCAAGGGGCCGGCAAAGGCAATGAGAACAACGCCATACGCAGCGCCAAGGATAAGGGCCATCCTAGCGGAGTCCTGCGCGTACCCCCTGGCGGCGTCAACATCGCCTAGCCCTAAATTCTGCGAAGTCCCGATTTCGGAGCCCATGCGCCCAATCATGAGGAGAGCCATGCCTAGCCACATGAACATTCCGGCTAGGCCACTGGCCGCCACGGCAGTCACTGAGTTCTCCAGGCGTCCCAACCAAAACATATCGGTGAGGTTGTAGGTCATCTGCATGAGTTGTGTGCCCATAATAGGGAAAGCCACAAGCAGCAGTTTTTTCAGAATACCGCCTTGGGTCAGATCAAAAGTGTTTGCTGTCATCTATTTGCTCCATCCCATTTCCGTCGTCTGGCACACTCCTTCCAGTATAGAGTATTGGCTGTCATTTTCATAAGCGCACCCGGCGGGAACGTAGGGCAACGCATTCTGTACCGCCCCCGGTCGTCTTGCAGCGTAACAAAAAACAAGCCCAGAACTCGACGGCAATATCGGGCTTGTTCTCGTTTTTTGAATTAAGCCTTTACCAAGGGGCCTTCAGGCTTTGGTATTTCGTCTTCTTCTATGTCGTTCATGCTGCAAAAATAACGCAAGAAACGCTGTGCGAGTTCCTGCTCTTGGGGGCCTTCTTTCATCGATACAATGCCCTGCAAGATCTGAGCCATCCAAATGTTGTCGAAATAGCGATGTCTTCCGGTATTCCAAGTCATCTTGTGAGGGTATCGCGTGTTGACATAGTAGTTCCAAAAAAGCATTTTTTGGGATTCCTGGTTTGAAAGGCGAAGCCTGTATTCAGGATGAGCACATATTCTACCGTCGTTGGACATAGCGCCACCTATCATAAACGCGCCTAAGATCCGCCTTTTCTTCTCAGGCTCGTCCCTATCCCTTGCTGTTAAAAGGCAGGCCGTATTCAGACCTACTCTTGACAGTCTTCTTGGCTCACCAGCTCTAGGACCGCTTCCTATAACTCCGGTACTAACGCTCCACTCTTCAAAAATACTATCGTGTTCCTCTTTCTCGCACCAAAATACAGACTGGGATTGGGGATGAATCTTCCTTCCTTTGCGTCTTTCTAGTTCAACCCTCCTTCGCCTTCGTGCTTCCCGTAAGTTTCTGAGCTCTTCTAGTTTCTCCTGTCTTTCCTTAAGTTCCTTCGTTTTTCTCTGTACCAGTCTTCCGACAAAGCTACGGGCTTTTGGGTCCACTAGAGTAAGGTATTTCCCAAAAGCATCAGGAAACACGAATTCCCTGTGGCCTGATAAGAAACTTACCTTGACATAGGAGTCATCGCATTTGACCACTTTGCCTTCGCCAAATACTTCGTGGGCAACTTGCTTATCAACTAAGTCCATTTGCATTTTCTCCTTACCTTCGTTTACTGCTCTTTCGGAAATCCCTTTTCCTAATAATCATAGCCCGAATGTAACAACAAGTTCAAATGTTGCTATTGACGCCGTCGTGCCGGACGTTATATCATGTTTTTTTGCATCAGCAAGAAGGCTTTGTATACCGTGGCATATCAACGAGACAATCTGTAACCTCAGCCAGATAGTTCCGCAATACAGCAATAGAATCGGCATTTTTCGCTACTCTATATGTCTTTTCGTCAATCATACTTTTTAGAAAGTCCCAGAACGCAGCAGTCATGTTGCCTTCGTTCATAGCCAGAACAACCGGTGGTTGGGAGGTTTTAGCTACAATAACGCCGAGCTCTTCCCTTGCATAGACTGTATAGCGATCCTTCGATGGCCTGTCGATGAAATGGACATGATAGTTCTCATATGATTCAAGCAAGCTGATTATGTACCCCAAGTGGGCGATAAATTCTTGTGGTGTGTAATACACCGCTTCGTCGATCAGCATGTCCGACATAGATGCTTTTACATCACCGCTTTTCACGGTTTCGATATTCGGCAATGAGATGATTTCATCGCAGCGACTCACACTGAATCGCTCCAGGAATTCTTCATGCCGTGTTTCATGGATGCAGCGTGCCGCTTTTTCATCGAGCCCGGTTCTTTTAAGCATCTGTGCAAGCAGGTTGCCTGGCATAGTCAGCAGAGAGAGTGATTCCGTTTGTATCAGCGTATCCGATTTTTCCCGCTCAAATTCTATCAGTGTGGCATAACAAGCCTCCCGTTCCCGAGCGGTGAAAATCCGCATCAGCGGACGGCACAGGTGCAGGTATTGCAGGAATTCCTCGGTTAAGGAAGCTACGGCCTTTCGGTCACGGTATAAGACATTTGGGGCAGAGGTAACCTGATCACCCACGGAATTTGAAATGACTGCTGCTGTCTCCGGTGCAATGAAAAGTGTTCGCTTGAAAATGCCGTCGCGCTTCTTGGGACAAAAATACGGCTCAATCAGTCCGCTCATATACAGCGGCATCCACTGGTTGATGGCTCTGAGCATTTCGTCCAGATCCCGGCTGATGGTGTGGATAATCTTGATTTGATTGCCGCTTGCGAGCACACGAACCATGAGTTCCGCCCACTTGCGAGCATATTCTGGATCCTCTGTCATCCATGCGGTTCCTTCATCGCTGAAAAGAAGCAGAGTTTGGGGAGTTTCACACGCGGCGACTTCGGAAAGGAAATATTCCGCCGCCCGGCGCTTGCCTTCGATGCCGTAATAGACGGAAAAGGGTTCGTCTGGAAAGGACTGTTGGTAGTCCTCAGACGAAGGCTCCGCAGTCTGCCGCTGTGTTATGCCGGAGAGTCCGCTCAAAAATCGTCCTACCGGCTGCACGCTGTCTTCCTCATCGTGAATCAACCAACGATTGATTTTATGGGCAAGCAAATTGATGTCGCCCGGCAGATTCATCAGTTTCAGAGAGTCGGACAAGGCCCTCTTTTGATAGTCCTCTTTGAATCGGCGCGCAAGGAAGATGGCCATGCTTTGAATCAAACGGCTATCCTTGGGCATCATCCGCTTTCCCCTGCGCAATCGGCTGATATATGAGGCATCCAGCAATACAGCGTGAGCGAGGACGCTATTTGAGGTTTTGGTAATATTCATAAGAAAGTCAAGTTTTTCGGCAAAAGCCACGATAATTCCCCCTTTGATTCAGGATAGCAAATCGCCGGCCGGATTGCAGGAAATAGTGGCATGAATCATGCCACTATCTTGTCATTGCCAGATTCCGAAGACTTATTCCCTGATAGATAGCTTCTCCCTATACTGAATTCGAGGTAATGCACATGGAGATTCTGGTACGAATCAAGAACGGTGTTTCTCACAAACCCGCAACGAACCGTACTCTGGTATCCTGAGGAGTTCTCTGAAAGAATACCTGAATATCAACATTACCTGTGAGGATAAAGGAGGAAAAAAGCATGCGAAACAAAGCACTTTCATGGCTGTTGGCAATCTCTATGATGATATCAATGTTTGTATCGGCCCCCATAGCAGCGCATGCGGCGGAGGTAACCCAGCGGTATATTTGCGATGCCGAAGTTCTGCCCGACGGCGCAATCGGTGTGCTGTTCATCTACGGAGGAACCAGCACCTCCGGCAGCGTGAGCGGCGGAAATCTTTACTGTGGCATATATGACCCAGCCGATAACAGCTGGACCCAGCAGCCCGTCGGCATAGCCGTCGGAGCCAAGGACGCCGCCATGGCGCTGGGTAGTTTGGGATCCCCCCATGTTGTCTACGTCACAGCCGATGATAGGCTTGCTTACACTTATTTAGATGGCTCTGACTGGACTGAGGAAGAAATCATTGAATCCGTCGCTTTCGACGGCACGGCAGGCGCGTTGAGTTCGCCTGATATCGCCATCGATTCCAGCGGTTATGCGCACATCTCATATTTGGATGCAAAGGGTGGATATGGGGGCGGCAATGATTATCCTTCCTATGAGAAGGACGATTTGATCTACTCCCACAACACAAGTGGTTCCTTTGCAAAAACCGTGAAAAGTTACAGCCACGGCTGGTTCTACTCGCCGGACGGGTGGAGAAATCTCGTATTCGCGCCGACAAAGATTGCACTGACCAACGATCAACACTGCATCGGCGTAAAGCAATACCAGTATGATAAGTCAATGAGCACGCAATATCATACTTATGGCTATGACCTGTTTTTTGACTCAACCTCATTGAACTACCCGATTCGGTCGGCGACAACCAACAATGATCTTGGCTTCAAACTGTTTGAGATAGATTCCGACGGTTCCACCGTTTACTCTCTATTTAGCAAAAGCAACAGCCTCTATGTGATCGGCGGTGTCACCGAAATCCCTGGAGCAACAAAGGCGTTTAGTGCAACCTCGGCGGATATGACGATCAGTGGCTTGAATGTTTACTACGCTGCCATGAACGGAACCTCTCTTCTTTTCTACCAAAACGGGAGCTTTGTGGAAGGTTTGAGCGCTACAACAGGCCTCTTATCGAACCACCCCCGAATGGTTACCCTTGTGACAGGCGGCAAACAATACATACTTTACACCGGGAACGACACTAAGAAATCTCTCTTTATTGCCAGTGTCCCGACGGGCGGCGGCGATCTGACAGAATATACGGTGCCGAACAAGACGCCAGTCACCATCACGGGGGTCACTGTGGACGATAAGGAGTACGACGGTACCCCCATCTCGCCCGGTGGAACCTTGACGGTAACGGGGGCTGATCTAACAGAAGATGACCTTGTCTATGCCTATAGCGGCATCAGCGGGACCAACTACCCCTCAAGCACTATTGCACCAACGGATGCCGGGACGTACGAGCTTGTCGTCTCGGTGAACGAGGACAACGATACTTATACCGGCGCCAGCGTGCCCATGAACTTTGCCATCATCAAGAAGAATGTAACGGTGACCGGTGCTACAGCGGTCAATCGGGTTTATGCACCCGGAGATGTTGCCGTCACCCTGAATACCGGCGAAAGCGCCTTGGGCGACGTAATTGCGGCAGACGAGTCTCATGTGACGCTGGATAAAAGCGGTGCCGCAGGTACGATCGCCACGGACGACGCCGGTAACGGAAAGAACGTGACCGTAACTGGCTTTGCTCTTTCAGGAAGTAAGGCGGCAAACTACGCCTTGAGTCAGCCGACCGGCATCACCGTAAACATTTTGCCTGCGGAACTTACCGCGCCGACAGTCAGCTTGTCGGCGGACACTGCAAACGGCGGGCTTTCGGTCATCGTTTCCGATATCATGAACGCCCTCGGCGTCATCGACTACGACGTGCTGATTCACCACGAGGGTACGCTTGTCAAGACTTTGACCGGGTTAGGCAAAGACACGGCTTTGAATATCCCCCTGGAGTCCGGCATGATTGAACCCGAAATCACCTACACCGCCAAGGCCAGGGCTGTTGCCGACGCAAGCGGCAATTATGGCGGCTCGACTTTGGGAGATTCTTCATCCCCCGCCGTTGCTGCATATGCGCCGCTTGTTTTTACCGATAATGATGCGTACAACATCCCGGCATCCAAGGTCGACCAAGCCATTCCGTTAATCGACGTCTCGAGTGCCGTGACCGGCGGCAAGGCTCCCTATACTTATTCGGCCACTGGACTGCCCGGCTGGACGAGCATTGATGCCGGAACCGGTGTCATTAGCGGCACTCCCGCCGCTGTGGCGACTACCGGCGGCACCGCGACGGTCACAGTCACCGATGCCCAGTCGAATCAGCAGAGTATCACCATAGCCTACAACGCCGTGGGCAAGGGCAGTGCTTTGTCTTTCGGCGGCACGACTCCCCCTACCGAAAAGACATACGGCGACCCCGGCTTTGATATTGCGGGACTGACCTACGACGGCGGCGACGGGACTGTGAGCTATTCCTATGCGTCGGGCCCCGGCAGTTTGTCCGTTACCACGTTGACTATCACCGGCGCGGGTAGCATTGTAGTGAGAGCCACCGGCACCTCGGCGAACTACGAGGACAAAACAGAAGAGTATCCCATTACGGTAAATCCAAAGCCTGTCACCATCACGCCGACCGGAACTCCTACGAAGGCTTACGGCGAAGCGGATCCTGAGCTTGCCTACAGCAGTACGCCGCTTGTGGAAGGGCACAGCCTGGCGGGCGACATTCTAACCCGCGCAGTTGGAGAAAATGCGGGTGATTATGCCATTTCACTTAGTGCCGGCGCGGCGGCAGCCAATCCGAACTACGATCTAGTACTTGCCTCTGGCAGCTACAATCTTACCATCACCAAAAAGGCCCTAACCATCAGTGGGGCTACGATTAACGCTAAGGCCTATGACGGAACCACCGCCATCGACCTTGCTGACGTGACATCCGTAACCTTCGATGGTCTGGCGAATAGTGAAACGCTGGCTCTGAATACTGATTTTGAGGTGACGGTAGCCACTTACACTGCCGATGCCTACGCCGATACCAACAAAGCAGCCACCATTCAAGTGGTTCTGAAAAATACCGCCAACGCCAACAACTATGAATTTCTAGGCGGTTCAGACGTCTATGCTTTCGCTATGGCGGACATAACCGCAGCTGCTCAGACCATAACGGCAGCAAACCAGACGCTTACGGTCACGCACACGCTGGATCTTTCCACCATCGCCTCAAGCAATGCTGCAGGGGCTGATCTCGTCTATTCCATTGAGGGAGGAACCTCCGACCACGCGACTCTGTCCGGATCCGTCCTGACCGGAACGGCTCCGGGGACACTAACCGTCAACATCAATTCGGCTTCGGTGGATGTGGGCGGAAGCCTTGCCCCCGAATACACAGCCGCGGCGCAAAAACAAATCACAGTGACCGTTTCGGCCAAAACCAATGCCGATGCAGACCTCTCATTTGAGCACAGCGGCATCACATACGGTCAAACCTATGCCCCGAGCCCCACAACAACCCTGACCGGCGGCGCGTGGAGCTACCAATATGCCGGCACAGCCAACGACGGCACAACTTATGACAGCACCGCCTCACCGACAAAAGCCGGTAGCTACACCGTTACGGCTACTTTTGAGAATGATACACATGTTGGTGCAAAGACCGTTAACCTGACGATTGAACCTAAGAACATTTCCATTACCGGCGTAACGGCTACTCCAAGAGAGTATGACGGGACAACTGACGTGGATATTATCGGCGGTACCCTCAATGGTATCGTGGGCAGCGACGCTGTGACCCCCACGGTTCCAACTACGGGTACTATCGGCAACGCGAATGCGGGCAATAACAAAGCGGTGGCTCTCGGCACTATCACACTGACCGGCGCGGACAAGGATAACTATACGCTGACACAGCCTGTGGGCATCACAGTCGACATCACACCGAAGGTGATTACCTTCACGGTCGAAGCCATCGTGAGTCAGGAATATGTCGGCTCCCAGCTCACACCCGAGCCAACGGTCAAGGACAACAGCGTTACGCTGACCAAGGATACCCACTACACGCTCAGCTACGGCGCCAACCTGAATGTCGGAACAGGCGCCGGCAGCATCACTATCACGGGTAGCGGGAATTATTTCGGGAGCAGCGCCGAGGCGGCTTTCGATATTACGAAGGCGACCTATGGCGGCCCACCTATACAGGGAACAAAGCAGGTGATTTCTAACACGGTATCGGAAGACATTACGTACGATTTGTCTACCCTGGATTTCCCGGCGGGATTCTCTAATAAGAGCTTTAAGTCGGTAACAGTCGAGAACGATTCGGAGGGACTGCTAACTGGAGCATCGCTGTCCGGGGACATATTGACCTTCGACATTGCATCCAAGGTTGCCGGCACAACAGGTGAACTGCATGTGGTAGTGGGCAGCACAAATCATAGTGACTATACTGTAGTTTTGACCGTTACGACGGTTGACAAAACGCCAGTCACAGTCAGCGGAGTCACCGTCACGGACAAAACCTATGACGCCGCCCCCGTCGTGCCCTTAGGGACGCCGATAAACAGCGACGGCTATGGCGGAGCCTATGAATACTGGTACGAAGGTACCGGCTCGACCGTATACGGCAGCGCCACAGCGCCCACCAATGCTGGTGACTATCGTCTGACTGTGCGTATTCCTGCCAATGACCCAACCTATGTTGGTGAGCAGACGGTGTCTTTCAGTATTTTGAAGGCTACCCTAACAGTGAAGCCCCACAACATGTCTATTTATACAGGGGACACCCTTCCCACGCCTACTATTGCTTATGAGGGGCTGCAAGGAAGCGATACAGGTGCGGCCGTGGCTCAACTCTCCAGCGGAAGTCTGGACATGGGAATCATGGATAGCGATGGGATTACAGCCCTGCCCAACAGTGCAACCAGAGGTAGCTATGCCATCGTATTCATAGGCTCACCGGTGTTTAGTGCGACGGACAACTATACCGTTGTTACAGCGGCGGGGGTTTTGACCATCACCAGTCGGCCTTCTGGCGGTGGAGGTGGAACCACACTCCCAACTTCACCCAAACAGGAAGCCCATGTAAGCGATGGCTTTCGCGCTACTGCGGTTGAGGTTAAGACGGACGCCCAAACCGGCAGTGCCTGGGTGGAGCTTACTGCAGCACGAATGTTCGGAGGCAAGGATGTTGTAGTAACCATGCCCCAAATTGATGATGTGACAATCAACATTCTCGGCATACCGGTGACGAGCCTGTCCGATACCAGTGGCAACAGCTCCATAACACTGAACACAGTCGCAGGCAACATCACACTACCCTCCGATATGCTTGCCGGGATGAATGTTGGGGTTGGCAGATGGGCACAAGTCAGTATCGGTACGGTCAAGACATCCGATTTGCCTTTGGCTGCGCAGGATAAGGTAGGCAATCATCCCATTGTGTCACTACGCCTCTCGATTGATGGTAAGAATACGACCTGGAATAATCCCGACGCCCCGGTGACAGTTTCGATTCGGCACACACCGACCGCAGTGGAACTGTTAAATTCCGATAGAATCACAGCTTACCATATTGACGGCAGTGGTAGTTTGCAGGAGATGAAGGACGCAGAGTATGACCCGGTAAAGAAGGCTGTCATCTTCACTACCACCCATTTCGGCTACTATGCTGTAGGGTATAAGAATCCTGTTACAAATGTACAGTTCAGGGATGTCCCACCCGGCGCCTGGTACCATGATGCAGTGACCTTCATTGCAGGAAAAGGCATCACAACCGGCACTGGCAACGGCAAATTTAGTCCCGAAGCGGTGCTGACGCGCGGTCAGTCTATCGTGATGTTGATGCGAGCATACGGTATCGATCCGGACGCAAGTCCTGTGGATAATTTCACAGATGCGGGTAACACCTATTACACAAATCACCTTGCAGCAGCCAAACGCCTCGGTATATCAGTCGGCATCGGGAACAACCTGTTTGCACCGGATAAGGAAATCACCCGGCAGGAGATGTTTACACTGCTTTACAATGCACTAACGGTAATTGGTGAAATCCCTGAAGGAAATTCCGGCAAGAATCTTTCGGACTTCAGTGATGCTACCAGCATTTCTTCCTGGGCTGAGAACGCTATGACATTGCTTATTGAAACGGGTATCATTAGCGGCAGTAATGGGAAACTCTCTCCCACCGACAGCACAACTCGAGCGGAAATGGCACAGGTGCTATATAACTTGTTGACAAAGTAATCTAGACCTAGAAAGAAGATACAAGAGCAGAAAGTCAGCTGCCTTCCATAGTGACTGACTTTCTGCTTTTGTGCTGCTCTTGAACTTCTCCCGGATTTCCGTCGCCCGACAAGGACAAGCGGAAGGGGGCTTTCCGAATCCATCTCGAAATTGAGGAGGAACACGATCTCCTCAAATATCTCCTTGTCCAAGAGGTGAACCTCGTCCACAATGACTACTTGGTTTAGGCCATGGACGCAGCGCATGAGTTCCATGTCCCTGTGCAGAAGCCGGAATCGCCCCCGCAAAAGTCGTTGCACGCCCAGTTGATTGAAAAGACCGTTGTAGTTGTAGAAGTGTCTCGGCGTCAGTTTGGAGTTTGCTAACGAGGCTGTTGCCAAAGTGGCTATGCAGGTTGGTGAAGTGGAAAGATAGGGTTTCTAGAGTGGTCGGGGCGACTGGACTTGAACCAGCGACCTCATGGTCCCGAATAACACGGGGTGCGTTCCAGCGGGTTTCGTTGCGTATCACAAAAGCCTGTTTAGCAGGGATTATCCCGGTATATTCCTCTCGCACATTCGCTTCCGTAAAGCCTAATTTCATCGTCTAGTTTGTACGCTAGTGTGTACGGTTTCGCGGCGTCTAGCCGTCCCATTCCCATCCTGTCACGTTCCTGTAAGCGGCCCGGCAGTCTCTTTCAAACCGGCTTGCGTAGGCGTACTTCCATTGGGGAAACTTCTGATTCCATCTTCTCATCTTCCAGGGCCATGGGCCGGGTGTCTTCGCGGCAAACACGGCCAGGCCGATATGTTTCACTGTGAGCGTTCGGGTGTTCCTGCCGAAACCGTGTTGGCTAAAGAACTCCTGCCGTTCGCTGAGGTACAAGTCCCTGACCTTATCCCCTGTTAGGTGGGGCGAGACTTCAAGTGTTATCCTGTGCAGGCCATATACAGCGTCATACTTCGTCCCCACTGTGGCGCGGCTTACAGGAAAGGCTTCACTTGTAAGGATGAAGTGAACGGCCCACTGCTCCGGCCAGATAGTCTGATATGTCGCGGCGAGCCTCTTCAGGCGGCCCAGAGTGCCGTTCGCGTTTATGAGGGCCGTTCCGGCTATCTCCGAACCAGGCACAACATATAGCAGTTTTTCGCGGTTTACGCCTACCGGGTAGAACTTGCCTTCCTTGTGCGCGGTGGCAAAAGCCTGGGCCTGCCGAACGACTTCCTCTCCCCAGCCTTCCGAATCGTTCACGGTGAAGGTGAATCTTAACGAGCGGCCTTCCTTTTCGGACATGGACGCGATCCACTGAGGGACCTCTTCGGACGTGAGCAGTTGCCCGTTCAGAATTTCCTGCCGGAACGCGCGAATATCCTCTTCCCTATTGGCAAGGGCCGCGACGATTTCCGATATGGCCCGGAAACGTCCGTCGCGAGGGGCTTCCCGCGTGGATTCTTTTGGGGAGGCTGGCTTCCCCTTGTGCTTGGGTAGCCTGGGGCCGCGAGAAAGGTGTTCTTTGTAGGCGTAGAAATCCCCTATCTTGTCTTCTACCCTGCCAAGGAGGTAATCGAGTCCCTCCCCCTGCCGTCTCTCTTCTCGCGTGTTGGCGTTCTGTATGAAGTTATCGTCGCTATCTTCGATCTGTATCCAGACGGCATCCCACGACTTTGGCTTCACGCGGTTCAGATCGCGAATGTCCTCAGGAATAGCCTGCTCCACTGCGGTTTTCCACTGTCGGGCATCAAGCAGTGACATATTAAGTCCCCCTTAACTTGTCAAACCCAATGGTATTGTACTACCAAGGACAGCCCGTGACAAGCGAAAACGGGCTTCGACCAGAAGGAGGGAGAAAACATGCAGGCCAAGACGGTTTCACGAAAACCGAGCATTCCCCCGGCTGTCTACAATGTTCCCGAAATTGCGGCCCTGCTGGACCTTAACTTGATCGCCACTTATGAGCTAACCCGGCGGGAGGGCTTCCCGGCGATCAGAATCGGGCGGCGGGTGATTGTGCCGAAGGCCGCGTTTCACGCGTGGTTGGACGGACAGGCGGCGGCTGGGAAGTGACGCGAAACAAAAAGCCTCCGATGGCGCGGAGGCGTGTTGGGAGGATGGCAGATGTCTTCTATCTGGATCTTACCAAAATACGTCGATGAATGCGACGTTCTGCGGCTGAAACCTTACTACGTCCCGAATCCATACAACCTGCTGGAAGATCAGATCCGCTACCATCACGAAGACCTGCCCGGAATGGATGATGACGAACTGGCCTGCGAGCGCTTCAGAATCCAATTCGTGTTGGCCTTCTGCGACGTCTCGCATCGGCGTTCGGCCTATACGTGGATCCGGGAACGGTCAAAGGCGGTTGCCGAGGAGGTGGCGCGCCGTGGCAACAGACATCTGGGGAAGGCTTCCCGAAACACAAGACGTTGAAGAAGATGAGCACAGGAACAGGAAATCGAATCAAGCGCAGATCCTGATCGCGCTTGCAGGTGACGCGGCCCTGTTCCATACTCCTGACGGCGAACCCTACGCAGATATTTCGGTGAACGGGCATGGCGAAACGTGGCCTCTAAGGAGCCGGGGCTTCCGGCGCTGGCTCCTGCGGCGCTTCTATGAGAACCAGGGGAAGGCACCGGGGGCGCAGGCTGTGCAGGACGCGTTGGGAGTGTTGGAGGCGCAAGCTTGCTTCGACGGTTCTGAATCGCCAGTGTTTATTCGGCTTGCCGAACTGGGCGGCAGGATATACCTGGATCTGTGCGATGATGGCTGGCAGGTTGTCGAGGTTACACCGGCAGGCTGGAGGGTATTGGATAAGTCCCCCGTGAAGTTTCGGAGGGCCAAAGGGATGCTTCCCATACCCTGGCCGGAGAAGGGTGGCAGTATCGAAGACCTTCGGCCTTTTGTGAATTGCCCCGGTGATGCCGAATGGATTCTACTTGTCTCATGGCTACTTGCGGCGCTGAAACCTACCGGGCCATATCCTGTGTTGGCGCTTCAAGGCGAGCAGGGCAGCGCGAAAAGCACGTCTTCCAGGGCGGCACGTTTACTGGTTGACCCTAACATTGCGCTTCTTCGAACCCCTCCTAGGGACGAGCGCGACCTTGCGATCGCGGCGAACAATTCCTGGGTGCTTGCCTTCGACAATCTGGCGGGCGTTCCTAACTGGCTAAGCGATTCGCTATGCCGAGTCTCAACAGGCGGCGGGTTTTCTACCCGGACCCTCTACGAGAACGACGAAGAAACCATCTTCGACTTTATGCGGCCTGCGGCTGTGAACGGAATCGAGGAAGTCATATCCCGGCATGACCTACTAGACAGGACTCTCATTGTGACCTTGCCTGCTATCCCAGAGAGGGAGCGACGGGACGAGCATACATTCTGGGCGGCCTTCGAAGAGGCAAGACCCCGAATTCTGGGGGCGCTTCTTGACGCTGTGGCGGCAGGGCTTGCGAACTGGGCCGCGGTGAAGCTGGACAAGCTCCCCCGAATGGCCGACTTTGCCAGGTGGATTGTAGCCTGCGAATCGGCGCTTCCGTGGGAACCCGGCGCGTTCATGGCGGCATACAGGGGGAACCGGGCTGACGCGGTGATGCTTGCGCTGGAGGCTGACCCCGTGGCGGTGGCCGTGACTGAACTCCTGGATGACAATGACTTCTTCGAGGGGACCGCGAGCGAGCTTCTTGACGCGCTAGAGACTTGCGTACCCGACAAGGTGCGGAACGCGAGAGGATGGCCGAAGGCGGCTAGGGCGCTGTCCAACAGGCTTCGAAGGGCAGCTACCTTCCTTCGGCAGACGGGCCTGGTCATTGAGTACGACCGCGAGCCGGGCGGGAAGCGTCGCAGGCTCATTAGATTAAGGAAGGAATCTTGCGTCCCTAGCGTCCCTAACGTCCCGACAAACGACAAACCCCTGCTAGATGACTGTATTATCTGGGTGCCAAGCGGGACGCAAGCGGGACGAAGCGGGACGCAAGCACAGGAAGTATCGTCCCGAACCGAAACCACTGACACGCTGGAGTAATGAGTGATTCGGGACGCAAGGGACGGACGGGACGATGAAATTCATTCTGATTCTAGGGGGTGGCCAAACATGGTGGGAACCATCACCAGGGTTGCAAGCGGCTTGTACGCAATTGTAGCAGGCGAAGATGGCCGTTTGTTCACTGTCTACCGAGATTCCTTCCGAGGGCAGCAGGCCAAGTTGACCGTGGGCGACATCGTTAGATTTCGGCCTGATGGCAGAGATGGCGACTTTGCGACTGACCTCCAGACAACACCTTACTGCCGATGGCAGGACCCAGACGGGGCATGGGGACCTTTGTTGTGGCGCGAGAGACTTCCGCGCGGCGCCTGGGGGCGTTACCTATGGGACGTCGCACGCCAGAATATGAGCGCATGCGCGGTTGAGGGCATCACCTTGTCAGACATCGAAAGGGGGACGACGGCATGAGGTATGCCGTGATAGCAGAAGAGCAGATCGACAGCGAATACCGGAACCATGCTACCCGGATGGTGGCGCACGCGGCGACGCTGACGGGCCTGGACGCATGGCTGACCGTGGCGTGGTTTGTCCCTGAAGCGCAGTCGGCATACTACCGAACGACTGGGCAAACGGTGTCCGCTGACGAAAATATGCTGGGGCGTTTTGACCCGGCGTATCCCGACACCATATTCATCCGCTACGGAGAACCCTTGCGCGAAACCCTGGCAACCATTGCACACGAAACCTGTCATGCGGCGCACTATCGGATCGAGCCCGCATTCCGAGGAGCGACCGCGTGTGGCGTAGCAGACGAACTGGCCGAACACGCGCTAGCCACGTTTAACCCGGATAATGGCGGCGAACTTGTGGCCTATGCCACAAGAAGCCTAGAGAACGACAAGCGGCTGGCGGCACTGCGCAAGCTCAGTGGCGATATTGTGGAGACCTGCAAGGAAGTCCAGCGGCTAGGCAGCGACGATCGCGTCCCTCTGGCGCGTGTAGAAGCGGCCCAGCAGAGGACCCGCGACCTTTTGGCCGAGTACAACCGTTTGGCACTTGCTTGCGGGCGCAAGCGTGTTGGGTAGCGAGAACGTGAACGCGCCAAGGGAACGGACAAAACGGCCAGAGACACGGGCAAGCCACATTACGAGAACGGACTGGATCGAGGTGTCCATCTACGAGACACCCGGCAGAATAAGGCTGCAACACTTTCCCGTTGACCGTGAGACTGGCGAAGCGAGGCCCGGACCCTGGGTTATGTTGACGGCGAACGACTTCAGCAAGAATCCCTGTGCACTCAACACGCTCATTGAAACGCTAAGCAGTTGGCGGCAAGTTTAGGGATGGCCCGGGGATGGCTCGCGCTGTGGTGGATGGCGCGGCTATCCCCCTACCCTTTCAAAAAAGCGTTTGCCTACGCGGGGACCGACCTTGGGCCCTTCGCTAACAACGCGAGATCCCAAAACATGACCGGGGGATCACCCCCGTAGGAGGTTGAAACCTATGGCAACCAAAGCGGAACCCCTGATCACTCATCCTGAAGCTCGACGAATCCACAAGACGGTGATCGCGGCGTTGAGGCGGGATGGCCGTCTAGACAATAGCACCAGGCGGCTTGCCGATGACCTTGCACTTCTGGAGGAAGTCAAGCAGAACCTAATGGCAGATATCAAGAGCCGTGGCGTGGTGGAGTGGTTCACGAACGGCAAACAAGAGATGTGGCGCGAGAACAAGAGTGTCGCGGCTGTCTACAAGGCCGTAGAACAACAGAGAAAGTTGCAGGCAGAACTCCGACTGACCCCGGCGAGCGGCCTAAGGCCTGACGGTGCCAGGGAGCTTGACGAATTTGAGCGATTTTGAGGCCGTCTAAAACGCCTGGACGATGAATCCCCCCAGTCCCATGCTGATCGCGCGTCCTGGGGGCTTAGAATGAGCGTGGTATCTGTCGTAACAATCCATTATAATGCTAGACACTACCGAATAAAGCGTGATAGACTTGTCCCAGGAAGGAGGTGGCAAAACTGCAGCAGGAGTTGATGACCGTCCGCGAGGCGGCGGCGTACTTGCGCGTGAACCAACGGACTGTATTACGCCTTATCGAGCGCGGCGAACTAAGAGCGGCGAAAGTGGGTAGCAGGTGGAGAGTGGCCAGGGAATCCGTTGTGGGGCTTGTGCAGGGAAATGAGCCGAACAAAGATAAGGAGGGATCGGAGTGAGCAAAGAGCCGAGAGTCTTCAAGGTCCTGGACAAGATGGCGCAGGACACAATCGAGGCGTTGCCCGAACTACTGGCAGACAGCGAGGGTTACGCTAAGGCTTCCGAAGAGTTGAAGGAGGCCCACAATACGTTCAGACCGAGCGGAGAGGTTGAGGATGCTTACCTAAAGCTCGAGGCAGCCGATAACTGGGTGAACACACTGGAGATGGTTGCGGTATACCGGCGGGGCTTTCTGCATGGCTTGCAGTTGGGTATGAAGGCGTCGGAGCAGGGATAGTCGGAAGGAGTGATTCCGATGGCGAAGGACCAGAAGAAGACCAGGCGCGGACACGGTGAGGGCAGTATCACAAAACGGGCTGACGGCAAGTGGCAGGGCAGCGTCCTGACCGGCTATGACCCTGAAACGGGCAAACCGAAGCGGACGTACTTCTACGGACGGACTCGCGCGGAAGTGCAGATAAAGGTTAGCGACCTCACGGCGAAAGTACAGAAGGGTACCTACCGCGAGCCGGGCAAGATGACCGTTGCGGAATGGTTCGAAACCTGGCTACGGGACTATATGAAGCTATCCCTGCGGCCTACGACCTGGGAGAGCTACACCTGCCAGGTGAAGACGCATGTTGTCCCGGCGCTGGGGCACCTGAAGCTATCGGAACTTCAGACCATGCACCTGCAACGACTTTACAATGAGGCGCTGGAATCCGGGCGCAAAGACGGCAAGGGACTTGCACCCAAGAGCGTGAGATACATACATACCATCATTCACGCTTGTCTTGAGCAGGCCCGGAAGGAACACCTACTGGCGTTCAATCCTGCTGGCGCTGTGACCCTCCCGAAGATGAACAAGAAGGAGATCCGCTTCTTGTCCACGCAGGAGATCACGGACTTCCTGGACGTTGCGAAGGACTCAAAACACTACGCGGCCTTCTACCTTGCGTTGAATACCGGCTTGCGGCGGGGCGAGATATTGGGCCTCCGATGGCGGGACGTTGACTTCGAGGAAGGGCGGCTTACCGTATCCCAAGCGCTTGTGAGAATAAGCGGGCAGGGGCTAGTCTTCCAGGAGCCGAAGACGAGCCTTTCTAGCAGAGTGGTGGACCTCTTCCCCGCCGTCCTGGACGTATTGAAGCGGCACAAGCGGAAGCAGAACGAATGGCGGCTCATGGCAGGAGGCGCCTATAATACTGAGCTTGACCTTGTTTTCGCTACCGAACTAGGCGAGCCGGTGGACCCCAGGGCCTTCACGCGCGTCTTCGAACGGTTGATCGCAAAAGTGGGCATCAAGTGCTGTTTCCATGACTTGCGACATACCTTCGCCACAATCGCCTTAGAGCAGGGCGTTGACACAAAGACCATCCAAGAGACTCTAGGGCACCATTCGGCGGCCTTCACGATGGACGTCTACTCCGGCGTGACGGCCAGGATGAAACGGCAGGTAGCCGACAAAGTGGGTAGTCTTCTCGCGTCCCTAGCGCAATAACGACCGTCCCTTTTGTCCCTTGCCTGGGCGGGTTTCGCGGCCTTCCCAGGCGCGTTTTTTTCCGTAGTGTGAGATTAGTGTGAGATCCGGCGCTTGTTTTCCAGTTGTTGGTAAGTGGGAGGCTATCTGAAAGTGGCATCTACCTGGGGAAAGAGATGGTCGGGGCGACTGGACTTGAACCAGCGACCTCATGGTCCCGAACCATGCGCGCTACCAAGCTGCGCTACGCCCCGACACCACATGATTATAGCATTCACAGAGAGCAAGGAGCAATGCCTGCCTAGCTCTATTGCTACGGGACATTTATGTTGTCAACAGGGGGATGCGGTTTGAATGGCAAGGAAGCACGGAGGGTTTATGTCATTGAAAAGGAATTGAGGAGGATTCTAGGCGTGGCTCAGTGGAGAGCTGTACTAACCGGAAAAGAAAAGGCGGCGGCATCGCGCTGCCGCTCACTAAAACCCCGAAGGGTGGCAGTCTAAAGTAGCGACGCGAAGTTGATCGGCGCGTACGGTTTCCGGCTCTCAATCTTCTCTCTTCGGTTCTTCATATAGGCTTGTCCCCACGCTCCTAGTTCAGCGAGCTCGCCGCTACGTAGGATGGCCATGTAGAGATCGACCTCCCTGAACCTTAGGAAGTGTGGAATCTCTTGAAGCCACTTAGGGTCGAGCCGATTCTCTTCCATGTATCCCTTCATGAAGTTGGTGAAGAAGGTTACTCCCTTCGCCACGTCTTCATCGGACACGCAGTCCACAGGGAGAGCATAGAAGATAGACATCGCGATGTCGTAGATGAACCAAGAGTACTGGCAGTCGTCGAAGTCAAACAGTGTAATCCGACCATCATCCACGAAGAAGTTGCCGCTGTGGAAATCCACGTGAATTAGTCCGTAGGAGTCACGACAGCGGGCAAGCCCCCGGAAGTGCTCAACCAACTCCAGGTATCTGGATACTACCGTAGTCTCGGTCTCGGGTAGGTCGTCAAATGTCGAAGGACCTTCGCTGTCCCAGTCCGGGCGACGGAAGGCCGGGGCCGATGGGGTATAGTCCTTGGCCAGACTGTGCATGCGGCCCATGAACCGTCCCATACTCTGGAACAGTTCCGGAGTCCAACCGGCCTTCTTAGGCGGCTGCCCCTCCGCTCGCTCATAAGAAGCTACCGTAAAGTAGCCGTGCTCGCCTACCCTGGGCTGACTGGCCGGAGAACTGCCGCTTTCATTCCCGATGACCTCCACCAAGTTGCCGGCGCAAGAGCGCACCGGACGCGCGACAGACAGCCCGCCGGCTGCCAGGTAAGATAGCCATTCCATTTCTCCCATAATCATCTCCCAAGTCCGGTGTGAACTGTGGGAGACGCGCAGTATGTACCCGGCTCCGTTTCGGGCGTACCCATAGATAAAACTCTCGAAGCCATCCAGCTCTTCTAGATTCTCTCTTTGTATCTGGTACCGAGCAAGAGCTTCGGTCAGGATAGCCTCGTCGTAGACATCCTTAATCCACTTTTCCATCTGGGATGACCTCCTCAAGTTAGCCAGTTCAGTTTCGCCGGAGACCCGGACGCCTCCTGCAACTGACGCAACCGCGACATGCGCGACCATGCGTAATTACGTGTGACTAACCGCTTTGTTTGACGTACGACTCCATGTGCAAGTTCGCACTCATCAAAATAGCAGGACGAAAGAGGAGACACCGCCATGACGAAGAATTTCACGCTTCGGCCCGTCCAGGAGTCAGACTTCCCGGGAATCGCGGCCATCGAGACGGCCATCGGCCCCGAAGCCGCTGACCCGAGGCAACTAGCAAAATGGGAAAGGTTGGGGCACGTGGATCCGAAGTACCCCGTGGATTGGTTCACAGCCATCGCTCCAGACGGGACCGTAGCAGGTTTTGGGTCGGCGGGCAAGGGCGATTGGCTAGGCCCCGAAAAGTGCCGGATATCCATTGGCGTTTTGCCTGCTTATCGCAGGCGCGGGCTGGGTTCCCGCCTTTTGGGGTACTCCGAAGCGGTCGTCGCCCAGTATTCTCCGAAGTCGGTCTCGGTGTCTTGCCGCGGTACCGATGACGAGTCCTACCAATGGGGGCTCCGCAGGGGTTTTGGCTTCGTTAGGCAAAGGACCGAGTCTGTCCTCGATCTCGCCCAATTCGATCCGACGCGCTTCGCGGATCGCGTAAACCGAGTGTCTGACCAGGGCCTAGAAGTGCTGGCCCTTCCGCTGAAACAGGCGGAGCCGTACTGGCGAGGGCTGTACGAGATATCCACAAGCACTTTCAGCGACGTACCGTTCACGGCCGCAGACTCCGAATCGGCAAGTTATGAGACTTGGCTTGAGGAGTACCTTAGCACGGTTGGCGAGACTCTAGTAGTTCTTGCTCTCGACCAGGGGAAAGTGGTTGGGATGACCGACATTCAACTTCCCACTGTGGAAGGTCAGGGCGCGGGGATAGGCTACACAGGGGTGCTCAAGTCCCATCGCGGTCGCGGACTGGCCTGGTGCCTGAAGGTTCGGGGCGCCAGTGCAGCCAAGGAAGCCGGCGCGAAGTCGCTTCGCACGCACAACGACCCGGGTAACTCGGCTATCCTGGCTATCAACGACCAACTAGGGTTTCAGTGGTTACCTGGACCGAGGATACTGGAAAAGAAGATGCGGTAGGCAGTCATGAGACGATAGGCGCGTTCTCGTAGGCTGAGGAACGCTCTCATCTAGCGAGGATGGCGAATCCGGAAATACATAGGCGCACTCTCGTAAGTAATAGACCGTCTCACCCCAGTTCAGCTCCATAGCGAGCGGGTCTGGGGTGGGCACGCCATTCCCTACTTCGCTGGCGTCTCTTCACTGTACATTGAGCGGACGGTGACCTTGTTGTTGGATTCGCCGACTATCTCGCAAGTAACGAGGATGTCCTCACTGAAGCCAATGACCGCTGTGTAGTTGCCGGCCCACTCGTCGGCCCGCCTAATCTCCTTGGAGGAGAGCAACCACAGCCCTGACCCCTTGGTTGGAGACCATATGACAGCAGCCAAAGCCTCACCGAAAACGGGGAGCTCGGGGCAGGCCTCCCAGTAGCCGTCAGCAACTTTGACCGGTTCGCCTTCTTCGGATTGGATATCTGTCTTACCCGGCGCCCCGTACCACACCGACGATTCGCTGGTCACGCTGCTTACCTGATAGAATACTCCTTTGCTCTGAGGGTCAAAAGATATCGGTGACACTTCTAAGTCGCCTTGGTACGATTCCGCATCCACGTTTGCCAGTCTCACAGGTGTGCCAGCTTCAAGCGCGTTCGCGGAGTAAACCGTGTTCCAAATAATCTGAGAGATTCCCAAGCCGCCCTCCTTAACCGCGACTGGCTCGGGAACTGTCTCGGGTCTGGGTCCTGCAGCAAACGCGATAGACTTGGAATCAGGAGACCACCGGAAGTTGGTCAGCACTTTGCCTTCGAGTGAGATCGTGTTAACGGTCTCTCCGGACCGATTCAGCACTACTACGGTTGTGGCGACGGGCCTCGGACCGCCGCCGCCAGGGTAAACGGCGTATTCGATCCACGAAGTGCCGACTTTTCCGGCAAGCCTTTCGACGCTGTACATGGCCACATACTGACCGTCGGGAGACCAGGCGGGATAGAAGCACATGGTGTCTTCATTCAGGGCGAACGGCCTCTCAACCCCGTTGATGGTGTCGAGGTAGTAGACGCCTTGCTCGCCGTCGGCATCATGGAGTTCGTAGACGAAGGCCGACACATCCGGCGACATCGCGGCCTGAAACGTCGAATAGTGGGTAGGCAGATCGCCCTTCACGAGCCTAGCTGTCCCGGACTTCATATCAACGCTCCAGACGGCCTCTGGTATGTCCAGTGTAAGCACCGCCTTCTTGGGCAGGTAACTGAGGTTTTGGATGTATCCTCCGGCTAACGGGATGAAAGATATCTCTTCACTCCTGCCGGTAGAGATGTCCCCGGCATAGACGCTGATGCCCCGCTGGCCCTTGTTCGGACCCTGGACCTGCCGCCCGACCACCAGGAAAGCGCACTCGGTTTCCGATATCCAGCCTACTCTCTTGAACTCCAGAGACGACATCTCTAGATCGGAGTTGTCCACTCTGTACATAAAGACTTCTTGGCCGGCGCTTTCGGCTGCACTTCCCACCGTGTTTCCCGCAGTCAACGGGGCATCGACCAGCGGGACGGCGGTAACCACGTATTCCTCCGGTCCCGGCCGCGTTACCAACATGAACTTGCCGTCCGGCGAGATGGCTGTAAAAGCGCCTTCTGGAGAGATCCACCGGTCCACCGACCAGGACTTCACGGTCTTGGGATCAAGCACCTTTCGACTCACCAGTGCCGGAGGCTCGCATCCGGACATCGTTACTACGACTGCAGCCAAGACCGTGGCTACGATGATGATTGGGGCAATGCCAAAAGCGGTTCGGCTTCGTCCGGGTAGTCTGGACAAGTCTATCATTTGTTTGGTCAAGTCAGGCATCTCCTAAACCGAGCGTCTCCAGGAGCAGTCACTGTTTTAATTATGGCATCCGCAGAGAACAACGGGCAATACCTAACCGGCGAGCAACGCCCCAGATACTGGTTTTCCCTGCTATGCTATAATATTCTCATACAGAATCGTGACCTCTATTACGAGGATCGAGGAGCCTCCATAGCCGACAATCTATGGCGTTCTGAGACTTCCGGCTTTGACTAGCGGGTCAAAACAGAAGGGCTGCCGGTGAACAAGGGGGCACAATGAGCAGAATGCGTTTTTCTCCTCGCATCATTTCGGTTGTCGCTTTCTCCTTCCTGTTTGCGTACTTGCTGTCTTTTCTGTTTGAGGGACAGGTGCTTTACGGCGTAATAGACAACTTTGGCGCACAGGCCCATACATACATTCTTTCCGCAATCCTAGCGCACTTTACGGGGCTTTTTTCCTGCGGCTACCTCGCAAAATCGCTGCAGACGGCTCAACGCATAATGATCGGAGGAATGCTGGTCTGCCTTATCGCCACAGCGCCGTTTTTCTTCCGTCCGTCAGCTTTCTGGTTTGCGGGATTGACTCTAGCGGGCTATGCCGGAGGCTGCGCGGTTGCGGCGTGGGGCTATTTTCTTAGAACTTACACGCCAAAAAACGAACGGATCAAATCCTGCGCCGACGTACTGATACTCTCCAATATCATCATGATCGGAATCAACGTGGTGGCAATGAATGGCTCTCCCTTTGTCGGGCTGGCTCTCTCCATGCTCTGCCTCGTCATCGGGGCCGCATTCACATGGCTACTGCCCGTTGATATGGTGAAAACGCAGCCGCATGGCGGCGGACACAAGCCCCCTGGCGATTTGAAAACACCTATGGCAGTACTGTGCCTGTTTGTCGCGGTGATAACCGTCAACTCGGGACTCATGTACCAAGTCATCAATCCGGCGTTTCTTCATCTGACGGGACTGGTAAGCTGGTATTGGGCCGTGCCTTACATTGTGGCCCTTACTTTCATGCGAAATCTTCCGTTCAAAGGAAGGCGGCCTCTGTTCCTGCATATCGGCATGGGCATGATTGTGGCGGTGTTCATTGCCTTCATGCTGCTTGGGCGCAATGCTGCGGATTATCTCGTTATCGACACTCTGATGCTAGGTGCCTGCGGCATCTTCGATTTGTTTTGGTGGAGCATCATCGGTGAGATGCTGGACTACGCCGAAAACCCCGTCAAGGTGTTTGGCATTGGCCTGTCAGCCAATGTGTTCGGCGTTCTGTGCGGTGACGTACTGGGTGTGGGCATCACTTCTATACAGCTACCGGGCGCGGAGGTAACGGTCATTGCGCTCACAGTAGTCTGCGTTACCCTGGTCATACTGCCGCCCCTGAACCGTCAGCTGGTAATGCTTCTCAAGAGTCATGCCTACCTAACCGCATATGAACACATGGACGAAGAGCAGCGGGGAATCATCATTCACAAGACCAAGATGATAACCCCCCTAACCGAACGAGAGCAGGAAGTACTCCATCTAATTCTATCCGGCAAGTCCAACAAGGAAATAGCGGCGGCTCTGTATATCACCGAGAGCACCGTAAAGACCCATGCGCGCAATATCTACTCCAAATACGATGTGGGCAGCCGTGCTGAGCTTATCAGCACCATCCTCAAGAACCAAGCCGACGCTTAGTCTAAACACCGCATAGACGCTGAGGTTCAACTGGCCACTCATACCAAAGTGCGAGTGGTTTTTCTGCGTGAAATCCACCTTTCGGACGATGAAATGCGCTCCTCCTTTACCCAATATGGGATCGGGAAAGTCTGAAAACCCGCGATACGCGTTTTCGGCTCTGGGATGAGCCCTAGGCGCTATCTTGGAGTCAAACGCCGAAAAGACAATCAAAGAAAAGGGGACTGATCATGAAGAAGCGATTCATAGGCGTCTTGGTAACCCTGTGTATGGCGGTGGTACTGCTGCCGGCGACGGCCTGGGCGGCGCCTGCCTCGAGTGTTTATGTGGGCGGCGTTGAGCTGAACGCCACATATCCGTACCTCGTAAACGGCGCAGCTGCCGATGCGGGTACGCTGGGTTCCGGCGGCTGTACGGCGCGTTTCCTGACAAGCGGTGGCACCTCTACCCTTACACTCAATGGAGCAAATATCACCACGGCGTATGAGCGTCCATATTCCGGTAGAAAGTGCGCCATCTACGCAGACGGCAATCTGGAAATTGTGTTGGAGGGCGCCAATTCGGTGACTTGCCCTGATGCCGGAGGAAATAGTAGTTATGGCGTCTATGTGGAATCAGGCAGCCTGACCATCTCCGGCGACGGCACGCTCACCGCCACCGGCGGCAGCGGCCTCCACAGTTGCGGCGTGCGCGCCGACGGCTCAGTTACTATCGCTGGAAGCGCCAACGTCAATGCTACCGGCGGTCGAGCTGCTGGCCAAAGCTACGGCGTGTACGCGGCCTACGAGTCGGTTTCGATTTCCGGCAATGCCACGCTCAATGCTACTGGCAGCGAAGCGGGTAACGACTCTAGTTTAGGCGTATACGCGTACGCCAGCATCAACGTCTCTGGCGGCACAGTTGAGGGCACCGGAGGCACAGCACTAAATAGCTACGGTATGTTCGCCAGCACGGACAGTGTCAACATATCAGGAGGCACGGTGACGGCAAAATCCACGAGCACGGACGCAGCCGGCACGGCGCAGGCCATGAACAAAGCGCCTGACCTTTCCGGCTATTCTGCCGCGCATCACGTTCTGGCCGACAGTGATTCCTCCGGTGCCGGCGCGACGGTAGCAACCCTTGATGACGCAAATATCGGCACGTACCAATATGTCAGAGTCGTGCCCGGCACCGCGCCGCTGAGTTTCACGAACAGCGCAAGCTACGACGTGCCCGCCGGTACTGTCGGCACCGCGATAACGCCGATCGATGTTTCCGGGGGCACGAGCGGCGGCGTAATTCCCTACATTTTCAGCTTTGAAAGCGGAGCTCCTTCTTGGATATCCATCAGCGACCTAGGCGTAATCACTGGAACCCGGCCGGCAACTGCGCAAGCGGAGACCACGGCTACCATTAAGGTGACCGACAACGTGTCATCAACCGGAACTATCACTATTGCTGTTGGTGCGGTCACTACTACCCCTGCTACCTTCAACGTAACCATCAGCGGGAGTTACGCAGTGAAGAGCGGTGCGGGTAGCTATGAGGAAGACGCGACTGTCAGCATCGATGCGGGCAGCCGCAGCGACTATACGTTCACCGGCTGGACGGTGACCAGCGGAACCGTGACTCTTGCCAGCGCGTCAAGGGCAAGCACCACCTTCGCCATGCCGGCACACGATGTAACGCTGACTGCTAACTGGAGCTACAATGGGGGCGGCGGCCCATCCTACGACTACTACACCATCACCGCCACGGCGAGGGATGGGGGCACGATTTCCCCTTCCGGCTGGGTCTCCATCCGCGAGGGGCGTAATAAGACCTTTGCCATTGTGCCCGATGAGGGCTATGTGATTGACCATGTATTGGTTGACGGCGCAAGCATAGGCGCGGTGGACGAATACACCTTCGAGAACATCCAAGGGCCCCACAGAATCGAAGCAGTCTTTGTTGAGGAAAGCAACATCAATCCTGATGCCGGTGCGTGGGACAATCCCTTCACAGACGTATTGGAGGACGACTGGTACTACCAAGATGTCCGCTCTGCCTATGAACGGGCGTTGATGCAGGGTACGGCGGCTGACCAGTTCTCCCCTGAGATCGCGACTAACCGGGGGATGATCGTCACCCTCCTCTGGCGGCTTGAAAACGAGCCCAGGGCAGAAGAACCCATAAGTTTCACTGATGTTGCCCAGGGCAAGTATTACCACGACGCCATCGCGTGGGCGGCCCAGAACAAAATTGTGGAGGGCTACAAAGCCACCATCTTTGGCCCAGAGGACGATATCACCCGCGAGCAGATCGCAGCCATCTTGTATCGTTACGCAAAGTACAAGGAGTGCGACGTGAGCCACAGCGACGACCTCTCTGCGTTCACGGATCAACCCTCCGATTGGGCTATGGAGTATGTGCAGTGGGCCGTGGCTGAGGGTCTTCTTCAAGGCAAGGATGACGGTATCCTCGACCCCTTGAGCGCCACCAGACGCAGTGAGTGCGCGGCTATTTTGAGAAGGTTCATTGACAAATATGGACTGGGGTAAGGCGTCGCTTCGGGCGATTCGGCACCAAATTCACCGTAGGCATATGAGGGCTTTCTGAACGAGAGCCACCGTTCGGTTCAAAGCGGTATCGGGAGCAGGAGGTGAAGACGACGGTGAAAACCATTAGGAGATGGCGGAACGTGTGTGCCTTGCTTTTTGCAGTCAATATTGCTTTGGCGGCGCTATTCATTGTGATACAAACGCCGGAAGCTGCCATTGCCTACAGTGTTGCCGCCGGCGTCGCGCTTGTGTGTCTACTAACGCAACACCGCCTGCTCCACGACGCCAGCTTGATTTGCGACAATCGCATTTTCTCCGTACCATCGGCAATCATCACCTCATCCAACAGTACCAACGAGAAGACGCGGGAAGAGACTGTGGTGTCCACCTTTGGTCTACTTCTTGGCAACAAAGTCTATAGGTGGGGTCGTGATGGAGTCGGCGGCACACGTCTCAGGGAAATCAAACTAGGCAGAAAACGTGTTTGGCTGACGTTTGGCACCAAAAACAGCATGCAGCGCGTAGAACTGCTTCACGGTATCGCCAACCGGCAAGACGTGTTAGAGATAACGCAGAGACTGTGGCGGGAAACCGGCATACAGGCAGACATCAGTGATTGGTCTTCGGTTAACGGCAACCCGTCGACGCTCAACCCTCGCTAGGCTATTGTGGTAGGAGCCGCGCAATCGATCTGGCTCGACATTCTACTTTCGATGCTCTTGATCTCCGAGATGGGTCTGTCTGCCGACGAAATCATGAACCTTGCGGCCCGGTCGAATTTCACCGTAACCGCCTGGGAGATTAGGGTCGATCTTGGCCTGGAAAGACACCCCGGCTAAGACGGTCCCTCCCTTATCTTGCGTATTCACCCCTGATTGTCATGGTCACCGCAACCCGTGATGGTCTGGTCGAAGCTTATTGTCACAACGAATTCCCATGTCAAGACCACTAGGACGTGCCCAAATACTTCCTGATGATATCGCGGTTCTTACCGATTCTCTCTTTGGCCTGCTTGCCGCGGCTCACCTTTTGAACCTTATGAAGTATTGCAGGCGCTTGCCACCAATTCCCGCCATTGTTCAAGTAAGATACCAGCATATCCAACGCTTTCAGGGCGATGGAGTCGTGGTGCAGCTCAACTGCGGGATGATTCTCCGATAGAAGGAGATCTAGTATCTGCAAAGGCTGTTCCGCCAGTTGCAGCAGATCACCGCAAACGCGTATGAAATCCGCAGGACCGCGGGAGTCCTTCTCTGCATCGACAACCATCTGTCTCAGTTGGCTTCTGGTTCCGGCCACTGTGGCCTCTGCTGCTGCCTTCTGATCTGACTCGCAGAAAAAGGACTTCACTATTCCCGCATGCATGGCAGCTCGCTTATGGTCCCCAGACCGAATGGCCTTTCCCGCCAGTTCACCATTCAAACGAAGCAGCGTCGCAGGAAGCGCAGACACGATTGAGGCGACTGTTTGGTCGCTCAACCTAGGATCGTCAAGTTCCCGGGCTCTCCTGCATAGTTCTTCCGAGAACTCTCTTCTAGAAAGTAGGTGCTGCCACCCGTCCATTACATCGTCCCAAAGAAATATCTCGCGCGGCAATGAAGGATAGCCTTGCTTTGCGGCACTGTCTTCAGCATATGGGGCCAATGCTATAGCATGGTTCATTATCGTGGCATCATGAAGGGCAATTAGATCCGACTGGACGTCAGATTTCCTCACCCAGAACCAGAACACCCACGCAAAGAATCGGTTCACAGGGTCGTACAAATTGCGTGTGGCAACATCTACGCCCTGGAGAGATGGAGCATGGTACAGTCCCACAAGCGGATCGCGAGTCTCGGATATGACGCCGACCTTGATGGCCCGACACCGTCGGTCAATTTCTCCGGTTGCCACCACAGGATCAAGCCCCAGCGTTCTAAACGGGTTGGACGCGTAGACATGTGGTCTTAGAACACCTAACAAGTCCCCAGCGTTCGGCGGCCACTCTATGGGTTCTTGTAGTGCCATGGCATGTGTGCACAAATCGTCTGGTTTCTGGCGGCCGTAACTACCAAAGCGCAATAGGCCCAGCCTCCTTCTGCCTTATTCAGGGGCGAGCGCACTAGAGTTGATATCAAAACCATACGGGACTCTGTGGCTTCCCCGACCATTTTAGGACATAGCCGTGAGCGGTTGAAGGAATTACCGCAAAAATCGTGGAAGATTCCTATACCGTATAACCTCAAATAGAGAAAGCCTCGCGGCGAACTGGTCATCGGGTTATGCACGTTATGAACACACCAACAGCGCGGAGGGATTAATTCCATTGAAGATCGTTGAGATTCGCGGCGATGATCCCGGCCGTGAGTGGAGTATTCCGGTGAGATCGGGGGCCTTGGTTGGACGTGGGAGACGAAAGGGCTTGCTTGTAAACCTAGCGACGGATAGACATGTTTCCAGGTCCCATGCACGAGTATGGCGAGAGTCAGGAAGATGGTGGCTACAGGACCTCAACAGCACTAACGGGACCTTTTTATCCGACCGAAACATTTCCGGGTTAGGACCGGTTCTGGTTGACCCAGGGGTCCGAATCCGGGTTGGACGCTCTGTACTGGTCTTTGCCACCGACGACTGGCATCGCCTTTCCTTTGGTCAAGTATCAGTGGAGTTTGGGTTCCCGGGAGTCGTTGGTCTGTCGCTAGCCCTTGCGGGAGCCCCTCCCATTACCGATATCGTTGTACGTAATAACGGAGATTGCGTTACCGAGGAACTCAACTTGCGAGTGTTGGTCGAGGAATTCGGGGCCTCTGCAGAAACCGAGGTTCCTCCGCTAGATCCTGGGCAGACGTTCACGCTTGGCTCTCGCAGGTTCAAATGGAACCTCAAGAGGGTTTGGAGCACACCCAGCACCTCCCATACTGCCGTGACGTTTGTGGCATCAGGCCAGGAGACAACACTGGCTCAATTGGAAGCCCGTGTTCTAACTTGGAACCAATGGTCGCCTGCGCCCGCACATCGTTGTTCCATCGTCCCATTCGTGTTGCCCAAACATCCATTGGTCACTTGCCTGGTGAATCGTGCGCGTGATCACATGGCGAACATGGGCGATAATCCCGGGCACTTAGTTGCCTTGTACCAGGTTCTAGCCGAGTGTGCCAGCGCGGCCCTGCCGTTCTCGGACCAGAACCAGCGAAGTGAAATTCTCGGGCCCCTAAGGAGGGGCCCAAAGGCCTTCGGCGTCAAAGATGCAGACGAAATCGGTGCAAACGTTGCCATCGTTCTCGCGGGGTGTCTTGAAAGACTTGGTCTAAAACCGATCCTGGCTTTCGTCCGATACGAAGATTACCTTAAGACCCTGTTGGGAACAAAAGCGTTTGATAGGAGCAAGAATGACACCGTAAATGCTCCTCTAGCGAATCTGATCGACCCCGCTGGCATCTTGTGTGAAGACAGACGCAAGATGACCTATGAGCAAGCCAGAGAAGCAGCAGTTCGGTTAGCCATAAGGTACGGGATAGAGTTTTCAGTGGATATCTCGGTTTGTAGAAACAGGGGCGTCCTGCCGCTACCTGACAAGTGGTGGGCGGATTTTGGAGAAGCAGGGGGCGATCTAGATTCTTGAGAACGCTGCGCTAGAACGATAATGAAAGAAGCATTATTGGCATCCGGGGATAGGGTGCGCGATTCCTACGTGGTGGAACGCTTGGTCGGAGAGGGAGCGTTTGCCCAGGTCTATCGCGTAATGCACCGTTTTCTTGGCCGACAGGCCATGAAAGTCTTCAAATCTGATCGAACGTCCCAGGCTGAAGCCGAAGAGATCCTAAAAGAGGCAGCCTTACTATCGCGAATCGGTCACCCCAATATCATCCGAGTTTTCGAAGCCGGGTTCGCTGAGACCCGGTTGGGACCCCGCGCCTTCTTCACCATGGAGTATGTGCCAGGCGGCAACCTTGACAAGTTTTGGAGATACCATGACAACCAATTCGTTCCGGTTAGTGACTCTGTTGAGATAGTGAAACAGATTTGTCGCGGTCTTGAGGTTGCCCATAGCCAAGACCCTCCCGTCATTCATCGAGATATCAAGCCGCAAAACATCTTAGTGGGGTATGATGCTTCGGGTATACGAATCCGCATAGCCGATTTCGGCTTGGCAAAGAAAACTGACCCCATAAGCCTTATGGCTAGCGCACGAGGCACCGTGGGATTCAAACCGCCTGAAGTTATGGCCGGGAAGGATTCGACCGCAAGCGATGTTTGGGCTTTGGGATGTGTGTTCTATCTCCTATTGACCGATCGAATGCCCAATTCCGAAGCACAGCCCAATCGTCTTCAGCCTCCAAGCAAGTTCAACATATACGTTGATGCTATCCTCGACGAGATCGTCACCAAGATGCTTGCGCGGTCACCATCTGATCGATACATAACTGCAAGCGATATACTGTTCGACCTAACAAGGTGGAGACCCGGAACCGTTTCTCAGGTAGAACGCTCTGACAATGACACAGACAAGTCATTGCTGGAGGCATTGGGTGGTGTTGACTACGATCCTGAGGGCCTGGTTCGTAAGGCAGAAAAGTTAAGCGTTCTGCCTGGTCGTCTGATGGAGGCTGCCGATACATTGGAAGAGGCCTAACCTACGGCCAAGGCTGAGAACTGAATACGAATATCAGCTTTAGACTGTGGCGTCGCGGGATCCTTATGTAACCCCTGATTCATGCTCTGGGAGGGATGTCATTTGACCTTCATGAAGCAAGTTCTGATACCCAGTGAGTTCCGCATACCAGGTTCCCAGTGTGGGCTGATTGGCCTGCTGAACTGCGCCGAATTAGCCGGGCCCACAACGCTCAGCGAAAGACCGACTCGCAAGTTTCTGACATGATTGCACGGGTTTCGATTAACTTATGGCGAGCACGCCGGAAAGCAAGTGGATCTGAAGGTGACAAAGCCCTAAGGGATGTTGGCAGATTCCTCGACTTGGCTTGGGACGCACTATTGGATGTGGGAGTTGAGGTGATCGATCATACGGGCGAATTCGTCACCGGAGGCGAAGCGTTTTCCGTGTTGATGACCGAACCTACTGAAGGACTTGATCGCCATCAAGTAATCGAAACGATTCGCCCCACCATCTATTTCCGCAACGCCATGGTGCAAGCCGGCCAAGTGATAGTTGGACGGCCTGCCGACTCACAAGGAGGCAGTGCTCGATGAACAACAGAGCAATGAAAGGAATAGATCTGGGCACAACCAATAGCTGTGTCGCCTGGTTGGATGGCACAATGCCAAGGACGTACGACAACATATATGGCGATAAGTGCACCCCGTCTGCCGTGTGGATCGACAAAAGGGGGCATCTGGTTGTTGGCCGAAAGGCCAGGGAAAAAGCCCAGGACACCCCAGATGACTGCCAGTTGGAATTCAAGCGGCTTATGGGCACCGACCAGGTTTGCACCTTCGCTTCAAGCGGACGTCACCTTACGCCCGTAGACCTTTCCGCGGAAGTCCTGAAATCACTCAAAGGAGACGTTGAAAGATCCGGCGACTTCCTCCCTACTGCTGTAATAGGCGTTCCCGCCTCGTTCGATGAATCTGCTGCACAGGCCACAAGGAAGGCGGCAGAGTTGGCAGGCATCGAGTATGTAGTTCCTGTTCAAGAACCGGTGCTTGCTGCTATGGCCTTCGGCTTTCAAAACACGGCAAAAAGGGCAACTTGGCTTGTTTACGACTTGGGCGGTGGCACTTTCGATGCTTCTTTGGTGCAGTTGAGAGACGGCAGAATCGAGATTCTTAACCATATAGGAGAGCCCTACCTCGGGGGAAAGGACATGGACTGGGCTATAGTCGAACAAGTCCTAGTCCCAGCTGTGCTGGATGAATACACTCTCCCTGATTTCCACAGAGGCTCACCTCGCTGGAGGACATCTTTCGCAAAACTGAAGCACCACGCCGAGGAAGCCAAAATCATGCTTTCTCAGTCCGATTCTGCCTACCTAGATCTAGAGTCTCTTGTGAAAGAATCCGGCGGCTCGTTGGATTTCGAGTATATGATCACAAAGCGGGAAGTGGAGAGTGTCGCTGAACCTTTCATCGAGCGCACCGTGGACATGTGCAAAAGGCTTCTCAGAGAAACCAATATCCGTCACGTTGGCGGAGTTGATAGAGTTCTGTTAGTTGGAGGGCCGACCAAAATGCCCGTTTTGAGGGACTTGCTCAGCGAGGAACTAGGAATACCTCTGGACTTCTCGGTGGACCCCATGACTGCAGTGGCACAAGGCGCAGCCATTTTCGCACCGACGGTAGAACCGGGAGTCGACGTGGATAGAGGCAGATCGGACCAATCATCAAGCGCAACCTATACAGTGGAACTACACTACGACAAGATCGGTCAAGAACTCGAACCTGAAGTTGCGGGGAGCGTCAGGACACCCAAGAACAAGAATCTGCGAGGCGTCACTATACAGTTTGTTCATAGAAAGACCCAATGGGCAACTGGTCGGATCCACCTGAATAGGTCCGGAGGATTCGTCGTTACGCTGAAGGCGGAGCCTGGTATGCAAAACGAATATGCCATCGTGCTCAGGAGCTCGTGGGGTACGTTATTAGACGTATATCCTTCGGAACTGGTGTATACCGTCGGCAATGCGCCAGGTCAACTGACGCAACTCCGCTCCATTAGAGTAGGCCTAGCGGATGCGTCAACTCGCGTGATGGTCGGTAAGGGTCAGACACTTCCTGCCAGAAAGACAGAGATCTTTCACACGGTCTCCGAGGTTAAGAAAGGTCAAGCCGATTCATTCTTCACGTTTCCCATCGTTGAAGGCGACAACCCCCGCTCCGACCGAAACATTCCTGTCGGGGGACTCGAGGTAACCGGGGCTGAGGTGGAAAGAAGCCTGCCGAAAGGGAGCGATGTGGACATCGCGATAGAGGTTGATGAGGCTCGCGTCTACAAAGGCACGGCCTTCATACCAGTGTGGGACGAGACTTTCGATATTGATTTCTCATGGGGCAAGAAGACCCTCGAACCCTCGCATCTACGAACCCAAGCGTCGGCAGCCATGGAACGGTTCCAGGAACTGAAAGAGATGGCCCAGCGATTAGATGTACCGGAGGCGGAGGAAACGCTGGGCAGAGCGATGAAAAGCAGGGATCTTGTGGAGCAGTCTCTTGTCTCGATGGACTTGGCCGCTGATGAGCCAGAGAAATGCCAACTACATTTACTTGCCTTTCTAGCGGATTTGGATGAACTAGAGAGTCTTCTTGATTGGCCAAACGCAATCACCGAGGCCGAAACCTCACTGGAACATGCCAGAACGATTTCGCAGTTCTGGGGCACTTCTAAGGAGCGTCAGCGCGCCAGCGAGCTTGAAGACACGGTGAACATAGCCCGGGAGAGTAAGGATCTTGAAGTTCTCAATAGAGCCCAAGGTGCTGTTCGAGGCTTTATCTTCGAGATACTGTGGCGTCAACCGGATTGGCTTATTCACACAATCTCTGGATTGCGTGAGGACCTTCCGAAGATGAAAGACCAGGGAGCCGCCCGACAACTCTTTGACTTGGCATACCAGTATACCGAGACAAGGGATGTGGAAGGGCTTTCCTCGTGTTTAGTGCAGCTCATCAGGCTATTACCTGAAGAAGAAGCCTCCCAAGTCACCAAGCTGAACAGCATACTGATGCCGAACCAGTAGGAGGCGTGCCCAATGAACAACAGAGCCATGAAAGGTATTTACCTGGGCGCTATGTACAGCTGTGTCGCCTGGTTGGATGGCACAATGCCAAGGACGTACGACAACATATATGGCGATAAGTGCACCCCGTCTGCCGTGTGGATCGACAAAAGGGGGAATCTGGTTGTTGGCCGAAAGGCCAGGGAAAAAGCCCAGGACACCCCAGATGACTGCCAGTTGGAATTCAAGCGGCTTATGGGCACCGACCAGGTTTGCACCTTCGCTTCAAGCGGACGTTGCCTTACGCCCGTAGACCTTTCCGCGGAAGTCCTGAAATCACTCAAAGGAAACGTTGAAAGATCCGGCGACTTCCTCCCTACTGCTGTAATAGGCGTTCCCGCCTCGTTCGATGAATCTGCTGCACAGGCCACAAGGAAGGCGGCAGAGTTGGCAGGCATCGAGTATGTAGTTCCTGTTCAAGAACCGGTGCTTGCTGCTATGGCCTTCGGCTTTCAAAACACGGCAAAAAGGGCAACTTGGCTTGTTTACGACTTGGGCGGTGGCACTTTCGATGCTTCTTTGGTGCAGTTGAGAGACGGCAGAATCGAGATTCTTAACCATATAGGAGAGCCCTACCTCGGGGAAAGGACATGGACTGGGCTATAGTCGAACAAGTCCTAGTCCCGGCTGTTCTGGATGAATACAATCTCCCTGATTTCCACAGAGGCTCACATGGGCAACTGGTGGGATTCACCTGAATAGGTCCGGAGGATTCGTCGTTACGCTGAAGGGGAGGAAACGCTGGACAGAGCGATGAAAAGCAGGGATCTTGTGGAGCAGTCTATTGCTGCGGTGGGCATAGATCCTGACGAGGCAGATGAATGCCGTTTGCACCTATTCGGCTTCCTAGCGGATTTGGATGAACTGGAGAGCGTTCTCTTGTGGCCAAACGCAGTCGCCGAGGCCGAAACCGCACTGGAACATGCCAAGAAGGTTGCACAGTCCTGGGGCACACCAGAACAGTGCCAGCGAATTAGCGGGCTTGAAGATACTGTGCGGGAAGCGCGAGCAGCTGCGGACGTGCAAGTCCTCAACAAAACCCGAGAGGATGTTCGGGGCTTCGTAGCTGAGATACTATGGAAGAGGCCCGTAGGATTTTCGGATTGGCCGCACAGTATGCCAAAGCCAAGGGCGTAGAAGGGCTTTCCTCGTGTGCAATGCAATTAATCAGGTTGTTGCCTGAGGACCAGGCCGCCAAAGTCAGACTGGAGTGGATTGATACAGTGATATTTAGCGAGTAGGAGGTAAGGCGGATGCAGAGCACACATGAAACCCCAAATGACGCCCACGGGCGGGCTCAAGAATACTTGGCTCATATACAGCATATGGCTGTAGCCGAACAAGCCCGTCGCCTAGCGATTCAAGGGGATATCCGCGGGGCAGCGGTGATGCTCGAGGATCTTGTAGCCAATAGCAAAGGGGAGATTGACCCCAGGATTATGGATCTTGCGGCAAGAGTCCGCGCTAGGACTGGAGATTACCTTGGGGCACAGTCGCTCTGGTCTGATGCTCTGGCAAGGGACCCCGGAAATCCGCAATACTCGAAAGCGCTACAACGTTGCCAGACAGCCCTTCGAGGCCCATCCTATCGATTCAGGGCCAACGTGGCTTGGTCCAGGGTAATCACCATCGCCCTAATACTCTGCCTAGTGGGTACCACCGCATTTCAGGCCCGCATCTTGCTGCTCAAGAGGAAGCCTCCCACCATCGATGTAGGAAAGCCAGACCATGCTTCTCTTGTTGCACAGGTGGAGGCTATCCTAACCGAAAGCGACCTGGTGCCCGACGTAACGGCAACGGTGACCGATTCGCTGGTAGTCACGGTGTCTGGAACGATCCCCACTCTTGAAGACAAATACAGTCTGGAGCAGAAGTTTGCAGGTATTCCGAATGTTGCCGCGGTTGACATGAGCGGCCTCTCCCCTACTCCAAGTGTGATTGTGCGGCCAGGCGACACCCTATGGTCTATATCGGAAAGGTGGCTTGGCAGTAGTTACCAGTGGCCGTTGTTGGCCCGGATAAACGGTCTTGAACCCCCCTACGAAATTCACCCCGGCGATGTCATTGTCTTCACTAGCCGTCGCTAAGGCGCCAATCCGGACGCCGGGGCTCACACAAAGACAGTGGCATAAACGCCCCGGGCACCCTCTTTGTCTTAGCCCCACCAATAGTTCGCGGGATTATCCTCAATGCCTCCAGCTTCCCGAACCCGGGCTGGAGCAATAAGGTATGCCGCATCCAACATCCATAGTCTTGCCTTTTTCCACGTTGGGGTGAGCGTACGTTGCGGCGTTATCTCGGAGGATACTCTTCTTACCGTCGACGGCGACATGGAGGGCGCGCTTGTTACTGCGGAAAACACGGCTGCATAGAGTCACACGCTACCATCCCTGCTATCGTCAGGGCTTTCAAGCAAGAACTTAGGATGGGAAAGTCCTCGGAAGTACCAGATTTTAGGAGCATCGATAGGTGTCCAGTTCCGTGACATCTGCGATGCAGCAGAAAGCGGCGATGGGTTATGCATTGAGGTCCTCCGAGACGCAGCCACCTACATGGGACTTGTGATAGCCAGCACCATCACATCCTTCGTCCGCAAGTAATCGTGCTCGGGGGGACCGTGTCCGATCGCCTATTCTGACTACTTCAGATGGACCGTGCAGACTGCCGAGAAGATGATCTACAGCCCGGGGCAGAGGAAATGCCAGTTCACTACACCTAGGATGGGGCGCAACACTATCGCCGCAGGAGCTGCCGCCATGGTGCAGCTTTCAGCCATGAAAGGGAGAAACCTCTCATGAGCAAGGCGCGACGACGATTTGGCCAGATCGCGGAGATAGCGTACGTATTCATCAGAATCGGGTCTGTTCTACAGGGCATAAGACGCGGCTCGGCTGCCCTGCACTGACTCAAAGCGCAGCCTCAACCACTCGACGGTGGAGTCAACAATCTTGTTTCCCCCAATTCCCAAGGACTTCTTCGTGGTAGAAATGCAACATGCGGTTGCGGTAGCCAGTCGAGGGATGTTTACCGATAATCAATAATTCCTTATTGACCCTCGATAATCCTCCTTATATACTTGAAGCGTCGTCGGAAAACTCGGCGCACCCACCCCAAGAGGAGGGTTCATCATGGACAAGGATTCCGGAGTGCTAGCATTCTTGCGCGTGGCAGTGAAAGTGACATTCTGGGCGGAGGTAGTCGTTGCAGGCCTGATGCTTATCTTGATCACAAGAGCCTCATTCATTGTGGGTGCTGAGCCCATCGTCATGCAAAGCCAAAACGTGACCATGCGGCTCTTTGGGCACCAGATTGCTTATCCCGAAGGGGCAGTTGCCATCGCCAACCCCAGAAGGCTCTTGGCAGCAGCCGCAGGATTCACCATACCCGTCATAGCGGTCTCACTCTTCGTCCTTTTTCAGCTGCGGTCCGTGTTCGACTCAATGGCGACTGGCACCCCCTTTACAGTTGCCAACGCCAATCGAATCAGCGGCATGGGCATGGCAATCCTGGCCGGGGCAGCAGTGCGGGCCGTTTCTGAAACCCTGGCGGGGCGTATTCTGGCGGACAGCCTTGAGATACAAGGCTCTACAACCGTCAAATCCGGAATTATGCCGCCCATTGGCTGGGTTCTTGGGGGACTCTTAGTCCTAACCTTAGCCGAAATCTTCAGATACGGAGTCAAGCTGCAAGAAGAACACGACACTACGATCTAGTTTGAGGGGGCAAGTCTCTGTGGGGATAATCGTGCGCCTTGATAGGCTGCTAGTGGAACAGAAGATGTCATTGACTGAGTTAGCAGAAAGAGTGGATATCACTCTTGCAAACCTGTCTATCTTGAAGACCGGCAAAGCCAGAGCGATCCGATTTTCGACCCTAGAGGCCATTTGCAGAGAACTATCATGCCAGCCCGGGGATTTATTGGAATACGCTCCTGACAAGCTAGGAGAACTGGAACGTTAGCTAGATCCGCGGATCGGGAGGCTGGGGCAGTTCACGGTCTTCTTGCCCATCGGTCCTATCCATCAGCCTGTCGTCATCTTGCCAGAACACGTCACCCTGCCACGACTTGGCTAGCGCATCCTGAATCCTGCCCAAATCCCGCTTGAGGGTCCACCCTCTCATTCCTGCCCTTCGAAGTTGAGGAAGCCCATATCTACGAAGACCTTCCACAGTTCCGCGATACAGAAGGCTGGGCACCTTTGCATACTCTCCTTCCATTAGCTCCTCTCGTGATGAAGGCTGGATTACCGTCTGGATCCAGCCTGATGCTTAAAACCCACGAGTTTGAGCTCAATCTCAGGTCAATAAAGAGTATGCGCATGCCCTTCTACATAATCCGTCTTCTAACTCATCGACCCACGCCTAGCCTTCATCGGGATACGAAAGTCTGACTTAGCAGCAGAACCAGTCTAGCACCAGAACCGGCCTAGCAGCGTGCCGCAACATCAGAGACCAGGTACCACCGCCACTTTCATGGCCTCCCCTGACCTGGCTAGTTGAAATCCGTCCTCTATCCGGTCAAGGCTGACAGAGTGGGTGACAATCTTGGAGGCCTCTATTCTTCCGCCTTCAACTAAATCCAGAGCTAGCTCCCACTGCCTCTGCACCGAACTCCGAGCGCCCAAAACCGTAATCTCGTTGTAATGGATGAGATTGGTGTTGAGAGTGACTGTAGGAGCCTCCGCAGGGAGCCCCGCAAACAGCAAGACTTGACCTCTCCTGGACGCCATCTGCAAAGCCTGCTCCTGAGCGCTCCCAAATACGCATGCCACGATTACCACGTTAGCACCGCGACCCCCAGTCAGATCCAAAACCGCTTTCACCGGGTCGTGCACTGAGGAATCGACCAGGTAATCGGCGCCAAAAGGCTCAGTCATCTCAAGCCTCTTTTCCAGGAGATCCAAGACCACGACCTTCCTTGCACCCCTCATTTTTGATACCGCTGCGTGCATGGCGCCGATGGGACCCGCACCAATCACCGCAACCGAGGTATCGAACCAGATATCGAGCTTCTCGTGGCCGTTTAAGACGCAGGCAAGGGGCTCAACTGTGACGGCCGCCTCAAGGGACAGGTCGGCCGGGACTTTAACTACAAAACCGCCTGACACCACCGGGCTTCCTATGGGACGCAGTTCAGCGAATCCTCCCTGCCTTACTCCGCCGACCCTTCCCCGTTGCAGGCAAAGATTCTGGATGCCCCTTCGGCAAAACTCGCAGATTCCGCAGGTGGCAGGAACATCGGTAATCCGATCGCCGGGGCTGAATCCTGTGACGCCCTCCCCCACTTCAAGCACAGTAGCCACAGTCTCGTGCCCGATTATCTCGCCCACATGGCGAGAGCCAGACTCCCAAGATCGTAAGTCGCTCCCGCAAATGGCGCATCCTTCCACCCTAGTAAGAAGCCCTCCCGGCGGGCACTTAGGGTCAGGTACGGTTCGCACGGAGATATTCCCAGGGCCATCCAAAAATGCTGCTTTCATAAGAAACCCTCCTGCAAGACATTTCGCCTAAGGCTAGGGCTCCATGGCCAAATGAGCCACTAACCACACAAGCATACGTCACCTTGAGTCTAGGGTACCAGTTCGGCGGAAAGAGCGCTAATCCTAACCTAGCCGAGGCCGAGACTAGGCCCTGTGCGGCCCGGCGCCAAAGCCGCTCTTGCGCTATGGAGGGGGAATATTAAGCCCGTGAGCAGAATGTACCCATTGGTGAGTCTGGGGCGAGTTTGGGGCAAGTCGAGAAGGAGGGTTTCGCCACCTATGGACGACTACAGCTCAGAAGAACGCTACTCAAGGCAGACACAGATACCCCATATTGGCCAGGAAGGACAAGCTCGCCTTGCGGGCAAGAAGGTATTGATAGCCGGCGCAGGCGGTCTGGGAACACCTTGCGCTTCTTACCTAGCAGGCATGGGAGTGGGTCATATAGGCATAGTCGATAACGATGTGGTATCTCTATCCAACCTACCGCGTCAGTTCATGTACGGAACAGCCGATATTGGCCACGAGAAAGCCAAAGTCATCGCGGCTAGGCTTCATGGTGCCAACCCAACCATTCACATAGAGCCCATCGTAACACGGATCGACCGGGGCAATGCAGGCAAGCTTATATCAGGCTATGATGTAGTGGCTTCGTGTTTGGATAACCTCGACACCCGCTACATTCTTAACCAAGCCTGCGTCGAGGCCAGAATACCAATGGTTGAAGCGGGGATCATGGGCTTTACCGGGATAGTCACCGTGGTCAAACCGGGCCACGGCCCCTGCTACCACTGTGTATTCCCACAAAAAGACCGTACCAATGAAGGCAGCGCAGACGCAAAGGGCCAAACGCCCTCTCCACCAGGGGTTCTGGGCTCTACCGCCGGAACAGCAGGTTCCGTTCAGGCCGGAGAAGTGCTGAAACTCCTCCTGGGAATCGGCGAATCCTTAGTCGGACGCATGCTCCTTTTTGACCTGCTCAGGGCCGATTTTCGTTTGGTCTCAGTAGCGAGGGCGCCAGAGTGCCCGGTCTGTGGACATATCTAGGCCACACGTCAAGCAACTCATCTCCGCTCAGATCGCAAGATTAATCTGGCTTGGATACCGCCGATTTCCACCCCTATTCGTAACCTCATAGGCAAAACCTCCTGGCGTCAAGGGAACAATAACCCCAGCGGGAGGTCTTGGTTATGTCGAGAAGCGCGCCCATTAGGCACCAGGGAAACGATAGCCTCTTTCTAGCCGTAGAAATGTCCATCCTATCAACTCTGGTTGGCATTCCTCTGCACATTCATGCCGAGGGGCTGAGAGGCACTGGCAAGACCACAGTCATGCGGTGGGTTCAAGAAGCCATGCCATACATAGAAAGGGTGCCGGGGTGTCTTTATCAATGTGACCCGGAGCGTCCTCATTGTCCGGTTCATAACCCGGGCAATCGTTCCGGTCTCGAGCCTAACCCTAGGCCCGAGTCTCGCCAGGAGATAAAGTCAGAGAGATGCCCCATGCCCTTCGTGGAAATCGGGCACGGCGCCAAACTTGGAACCATTTTGGGAAGCATCGACCTTGAACGCCTGACAGACCCAAAAAACCCGGCCGCTGCGTTGCTTCCGGGTTCAATTCCCATGGCACACCGGGGAATCCTGTTCGTAGACGAGGTTAACCGCCTAGCAGAGACAGCTCCTGAGATCACAGACGTTCTTCTGTCGGTCATGGGAACGAAACCGGGCCGGGTCAAAATCGAGGAAGTAGGGCTGCCTCCGTGGGAACTGGACGTTCAGGCCTCGGTCTGGGCCGCATCGAACCCCGACGAAGACCCGGGGCCTTTAGAAGACATCCGCAAGCAACTGGCTGACCGCTTCGACTTAGTGGTGCCGGTTCAGCGGCCCAGCGACGCCTCAATTGTAGAACAACTTCTTGCTGAGAAGAGCAAAGCGCCCAGCAGAGTGCATGAAACGGCCGATAGCCCGAACCTGACCGCTAATGGCCCATGCGGAGCCAAGACAGATCCCTGTGCCGCCGCAGACGCATCTGCCGCCCTCAACAAGATGGGCAACTCAGTTCAAGACTCAAGCGGTGCTGCGGAGTTCCTTCAGGGCATCCGCGCCAAGGCCCAGCGTTTTTCGGCCATCACAGTTCCGTCGGCCCTTCTCAAGTACATGGCCCAACTCTACGTGCAAAGAAACGTTGAAAGCCTCCGGGCCATCGAAGCCCTAGAGTTGGCGTCTAGGCTTGTGGCCTGCATAAGACAGAAGGACGAAGTAACTTTCGACGAACTCCTCACGGTCATGCCCCTAGTTTTAAGGCACCGGGTTGAACCCGCCACGCTGTCAGAAATACTGAAAGACCTGGAACTCAGAAAGGTTGCCGGGTCGCAACCCAAGGCTGAGGTCAAAGACGACTGGGCCGCTCCCTCCTCCGCAAACGGCGGCGAAGCGGAAGTCCCAAACCAACCGCCAACGATCCAAACTCCATGGCCTGACCTGCCTGAAACTCAAAACAACACTAAACCCACGTGGTTTGAGAGGCTCCTTTCGAGATGTTCTGGAAAGGCGGTCCAGGGCAGTGAAGCGGCAAATCAAGGCGCTAGCCGCAAGACCGGAGGCAACCCAGCCCATGTCCAAGGCCAGACCCAAGGGCATACCCAGGGCCAGACCCAGGACCAGACCCAGGGCCAGACAGGTTCGTCTCAGAGACTCCCGGACCCGTCCACCCTGCCTCCTTCGTCCCCGCCTGATCCGGCCAGACGGATAAGCCTTCTGTCTTGGGAAGAACTAATCATGCCTCCTGACTGCAAGGATACTAGGGCATACTAGATGACACTTTTCCCTCGGGATTCCACTTTGGGGCAGAGAAGCGCCGTCTCCCGTCTCTCCAGGATCTTATCTGATTCCTTGGCTGCGCGAGTAGGCGAGACTTCAGTGGTGTCCACCAAAGTTCATATGCAGGATGTGGCAATCCCCCAGGAAGTCGTGGCGCTCTGCAACAGCGATGCCGGGCAGGTCTTCTACAACCGGGAGAAGGCAGGCGAAGTAATTCACATAGACGTTTTTCATTCGCCTGGGGTGATTGACCCCAAATCAGTAGCCAGAACCCTTATCTCGGGCCTTTCAGGACTCAGGTTTGATGTTCACTCCAGTCTTTCCCGCACCGCTCCTTTGTGCCTTACCTCATTGGAAACCTTGTTCCCGTATATCGACATCCAGACGGCGGGCGGGGGAGGGAGGCTCGACGGAGACTTGTGTTATGGGCAGGAGAAGGGCGTCAAAAGGGCGCACATGACCCACGTGCACCTTACGGCGCTCAACACGCCGGAGGTAGTGGCAGCGATCTTTACTATGATCGCATCGACGGAGGTAGCCATCGAAGGCGAGGGTCTCGAACTTCGGAAGATCCGCAAGGTCAGAGTGTCTCGAGGCGGCAGCCCGGCAGACATCAGCGACTACAGGGCAACTTCAGATTCACTCTTGAGAAACCTGCCCCACTCCGGCAGCGAAGCATCAGTCTACAGAAAAGAAGCCCTGGCCAGGCAGGCGGCCCGTGACGTAGGATCGGCAGCCGACACCTTGCGGATCCTTGAAGCGCTGGCAAAAGGACTTCGCGCAGGGGAGTTCGCAAGACTCCGACCGGAGACCGACAAGAGTTCCGATGAGATACGTCAAGGTCTCACTCGCTCACGCTTGGCGCGTTTTGATGGCCAGAAGTACACCCTCACAGAAGAAGGCGGTCTTGCCCTGGCCTTTCTCCGGGAGCACAGCTACGAGATCGAGTCATACTTGCGCAGGCTTTTGTGGTCTCTCCCATCCCAGAACATTCCTGCCGGCCAGAGAAAAGGCAAGAAGACTGAGGCCGGACAAAGCCGTGGCCGGTGTATCACGCTGCCCAGACAACGGGGCGAACACGCCGCGGAAATCGCCCTCCCTGAAAGCGTCATCAGCCATAGCGTGAGAACAAAGGGCTCACTGAGTCCGTTCCATCTCGAGGACCTGCGCTTTTCATATGTGAGGGCAAAGTCCCAGGCCCCAATCATCCTTCTCATGGATGCGTCGGCCTCCATGGCAGGTAGACGGATAGCCGCCGCCAAGGAATTGGCGCGCCACCTGGTGGTAACCGGCAGAGACAAGATCTCGGTGGTGGTCTTCCAAGATTCCGAAGTCAGGACAGTCTGCGAGTTTACGCGCAACCCTCGCAAACTGGAAACGGGACTCAAGAGCGTCCAAGCCATGGGGTTGACGCCTTTGGCCAAAGGGCTCGAACGGGCCCTTGAACTTTCCTACAGGTCACCCAAGAAGCCCATTGTACTCTGCGTAACCGACGGAATACCAACCGTGCCATCCCACTCCATGTCCCCCATCGATGACGCCGTGGAAGCCGCCAAGGATCTGGCCCGAAGAGGAATCCGGTTAGGGTGCATCGGGCTGGAACCCAATCAGAGCTTTCTCAAACAGATGGTCACCGCCGCCAAAGGCACTTTGTACGTGGTGGACGAACTGGAGGCGTCTACCTTAGCCGCAATCGCCCGGAGGGAACGCGCCTAGTGGGTCGCCCGGGGCCCGTCGTGAATAGACTAATGGTCGTCAGGGGAAATGCGGGAGGTTTTGCCGTTGGAGATACTTCCGGGAATTGCGCGAGAGACGCAAAGGAGCCGCCTTGCCGAAGAAAGCGCCCAGAGCCGAGCGCCAATCATGGAAGCGCTAACGGGGTACCGGGAGGTTACGCGTTTCCACATGCCTGGACACAGAGGCGGTACAGGGGCCGACCCTGCGGCCACCTCGCTCTTGGGCCTTAAGGCCTACGCCAACGACGTCACAGGGGTGCCTGGTCTTGACGATCTTCACGAACCCTATGGCTGTATAAGAGAGGCTCAGGAACTGGCCGCCCAAGCCTTCGGAGCCGACCGCACTTTCTTCTCGGTCAACGGCACATCTGGCGCCATTCATACCATGGTGCTTTCTGTCATAGACGACGGAGACACGCTCATAATCCCCCGGAACATCCACAAATCGGTCTTGGCCGCCATAGTGCTTTCCGGGGCCAAGCCGCTATTCGTCCCGAGCACCTACGATCCGTACCTGGGGCTTCCTCTGGGAGTTGACCCATCCTCCATGAAAGCGTGTATCGAGTCTAATCCCCAAGCTAAAGGGGCTCTTCTGGTGAACCCGACTTATTACGGTATCGCCACGGACCTGACACCCATAGCCGAAGCCCTTCACCATAGAGACATGGTCCTTCTGGTGGATGAAGCACACGGGCCACACTGCCGGTTTCACCCGGCTCTGCCCAAGCCCGCTCTAGACGCAGGCGCCGACGCAGCGGCCCAAGGCGCCCACAAAATAATAGGCGCCTTCACACAGGCATCAATGCTCCACCTGAAAGGCGATCGCATGGATAGAGCCCGGCTCAAGGCCATCTACCAGTATCTCTCCACTACCAGTCCATCCTACCTGCTTCTTGCGTCTTTGGACGCTGCAAGGAGGCAGATCGCCCTTCATGGAAGAGAACTCCTGGACTACGCTATCAACCTGGCAGACATCCTGAGGGAATCGGTCAACCGGATTCCCGGCCTGTACGCCTTTGGCCAAGACCTCATTGGAAAGCTTGGAGTCGACTACCTTGACCCTACCAAGGTGACAATAACCGTGCGCGATCTGGGGATCACCGGCTATCAGGCCGAGGTATTCCTGAGGAATCAGCGGGGGATCCAGGTTGAGCTTTCGGATCTCTACAATGTCCTGGTAATCGTCAGTTGCGGCAACACCGCCGCCCACGTGTATAGACTGCTAGACGGCCTTAGGGCGCTGGTGACAGCGGTCGGCCATGGAGACATCCCCAAGAACCTTATCTCGGCCCAAGAGTTCATACCCTATATCCCGGCTCAGCCCGAGATGCGTCTCACTCCCAAACAAGCGGCCAAGAGCCCCTGGGAGCGGGCTCTCCTGGCCGAGTCCAAAGACCGCATAAGCGCCGAAGTCGTTACGTGCTATCCGCCCGGCATACCCATTGTGTTCCCAGGTGAGGCCATAACCCAAGAAATTCTTGCCTACCTCGACGTGGTCAAAAACCTGGCATGGGGCATTTCTGGGCCTGAAGACAGGACTCTGAACACACTCCGGGTGGTGAGGGAACAGTGACCGCCCAGATGCTAAACGCGTGGCCCGAGGTGAGCATGCCTTCTGGAGGGGTCACTATCTCGCGGATATGCTTTGAGTCAACATCTGCTCCTCTTGAGGTCAGTATAGGTCAACCGCGCCTGACCATGGAGGGAGACTACGAGATTGCTATAGCTATGGAAAACACAAACCTCATAATGGCCGAAGACAGTATTCTGGTGGCCGACGGGCTCATCAGAGGATTTCGCGTATTCTCAGACCGGCAGGGATCGACGCGCGTAACCATCACGCTGGAACACCCCGTGGCGCCCGTAAAGGAGGAAGTCCCTGGCGCTCCATACCTTACTCGCTTCGTGTTCCACAGAGAGCCCCTCAGGCAAGTATTCAAGGGGCGTCCGATCGGCATTGACCCGGGCCACGGCGGCAGGGATCGCGGACTAAGAGGCCCTGTGAACCTGCTGGAAAAGGACGTATCTCTGGCTATTTCACGAGAGATTCAAAGCCTTCTTGAGAATTGCGGAGCAGTCCCTGTGATGACCCGCACCGCTGACATCACCATAGGCGACTGGGCACGCCTTGGGACCCTAGAAGCCGGGGCCGCCGAGCTCTGCGTCCAGGTGCACGTATCCGGTGACCGGGACCCCAACTACCAGAAGTATAGATTGTTTACGAAAAAGGGATGTGACAAGTCCGCCGCCTTAGGCATGACCATCTGTGAAGCGCTTCTAGAAAGGATGGGCACGAGAATAGACAATCCGGAAGTCCTCTTGGACTCCCAATGGGACAGCGCAAGTTTCCCGGTGGTCCGGGTCGAGCCCTTATGCCTCACCCACTATGTCGACGAAGCCAACTTCCGCGCACCCCTTTTCCGTAAGCGAACAGCCCAAGCTATCTACAACGGCATCCACAGGTTCATATCGGGATCCGGGAGGCCTACGCCATGACAACCGGCATCCGAGACCCTAAGTGCGGGTGGGATTCGGCCATCCTCTATCGAATCCGAACCCATCTCATTACAGAGAAAGACGACATGGCAGAGGTGATCGGCAGGTATGCCAAAAACGTTGCCCATCCTGGCGACATAGTGGGCATAGCCGAATCGGTGGTGGCCATCACTCAGGGCAGAGCGATTCCGCCGGAGACTATCAACCCCAGTTGGATAGCGCGATTCATCGCGCGGTTTGCGCACCCTGACGCTTCGGTATCGGCGCCGCGGTCGATGCAGGTCGCGATGGACATGGTAGGTGTGCCCAGGATCCTGTTGGCGGCAGCAGCGGGACTCGCCGGCAAGATCCTCCAAAAACCCGGCCTCTTCTTCAGGGTAGCAGGGCACCAGGTGGCTGAGATTGACGACTCCGGAGGCACCATGCCTCCGTACGATCGCAGCATCATCCTGGGTCCAAAAAACCCCAATGCCACGGCAAGAAGGATCTGGCGCAAAACCGGGCTTTGGACTCTTATACTTGATGTCAACGACAAAGGCTGCGTGGACGTCCTGGGATCAAGCCTTTACCTTTCACCGGAACGCGAGGCATTCATCAAAAACCTTCTGAAAACGAACCCTTTTGGAAACGACGACCAGAAGACACCTTTGGTCATCATCAAACCCAGGCGCCGGGAGAGGTGCGCGTGACAACCGCGGTCCGCGTCCTCTCCCAGGCCATCACGCTCATAACCTACGTGGCAAGAGCAAACAAAGACCTTGCGTATATCCGCACCAGCTGAAGCAAATCGTCTACAGACACCCTTTCGTCGGCCTGGTGAGCCAGTTCAGGCGTACCAGGCTTGGCAGGACCGAAAGCCACTCCCCCAGGGATGACTTTGGCGTAGGTACCGCCTCCAATAGCCACAGGCGGCGACATATCCCCGACTTCCTCCCGATATATCCTGAGAAGCGATTTCACCAGGAAAGAATCTGGATCGGTGTAGTGGGGCTTACCCACCCCAATCACCGTAAGCCTTACGGAGTCAGGCCTTGCGCAATCTTCTGCTCGCTTCTTAAGTTCGTCTCCTGACACTTTGACCGGGTAACGCATGTTGTATGTGGCGCGGATGGTTCTGGTATCGCCTTTGACATACACCGCCGCTATCCCTAGGTTGCAGGTGAGTTTGCCGGATATGTCGTCTTGGGAAGCGATGTTGAGACCCCGTCCTTCTATGTCAGCCGCCTTACCTATGAACTCAAGGCCCTCAAAAACATCCAATCTTTGGCCCAAACTGGCCAACACTAGGCATAGGCCTGCCAAGGCGTTGGTGCCTTCTTCGGGCGTCGCGGCGTGAGCAGCCTTTCCTCTGACTGCCACTGTCAAGGTTCCCGGTCCTTTTGAGAACTCAAACTCCAAAGGACCCGGCCCACCGACGAAGTCTCTTGCCCGTCCTACGTGCCCCTTTAGAAAATCCGCAATTTCGTCTTGGCTGCCTTGGGGGACCTCCAATACCGCCACGGCCTTTTCTGTCACAATGTTGGGCCTTTCACCCCCGTACAACTCAGAAAGGAGACAGTCGGCGTTTGGAGAGGGCGAAGCCGGAAGGTCGACTTCAACTTGCACATTCATGGAACCTTTCTCGGCGAAAACCAATGGGAAGACGGCATCAGGGGAAAACCCGTAGGTGGGTTGCTCCTCTACCTCAAAATAGCGGCGTACGCAGCGGAACCCCGATTCCTCGTTGCCTCCCACCACGTGGCGGATGCGGCGTTTCAAAGGAGCACCCGACTCCATAATAGCCCGCAAAGCATATAGGCAAGCCACGGTGGGGCCTTTGTTGTCCTGGGATCCCCGTCCGTATATCTGGCCGTCGAACACTTCGCCAAATGGGTCTTTGGACCAACCGGAACCTGCAGGAACGATATCCACGTGAGTCAAAGCCATCGCTATCTCCTGGCCCGCACCGATTTCGGCGTGAGCCGCAAACCCATCAACATTTCTTGTCTTCATGGCAAAAGCCGCAGCTTCATCCACGAACCAGTTTATGGCCCTGTCTACCTCCTGGCCGAAAGGCTTTCCCGGGGAGCCTGGCGTCCCCACGCTGTCTATGCGGAGCACATCAAGCAATGACCGGACTATCTCGTCTCTGTGCTCTGGAATCCAGGAATCAAGGTAGGACGCAAATTGTTTTTCGTCCATTGGTTCGCCTTCCTTTCATGCCCCTTGGGCGGGACATTCAAAATCGTCTCCGCCATAATTGTTCCGGGTTCACGGCCATTATCCTGCCGCACTTTTCGCAACTACCTTGGCTCACGGCAGTTCGCCCCGAATAGTTGAAGGCAGGACCCCCTATATGAGAGCCCTGCCCAAAACCCGCTTGATGAGTTCGTGGACGCACTGCTATCTTACCCAATGCCGCCGAACTCTCGACGTCTACCTCTAGCTACCGCTAGCAGCCCTCTCAATTACCCTAATCTCGGCTGCCAGCTTGTTCTCAAGGCTAACCCGAACTACGTCGTTGATTCTCAAATCCTTGGGCTTCAGATATGCATCCCCGTAAGTTATGGTCACTTTTGCGCGCAACTTCACGCTGACCTCCGGCTCGGAGCCTCGGTCTAGAAGGATCGTGGTGCCGTCCATGGTCTGCGTGATGGTCTTGATGGTTCCGCTCAGGTCGCCCCAGGTGGACTCCCTGTTGGTGATGGTGATAAAGAAACATACCCCATTCTGCACTTTGAGAGTGACAGTATCGCCAGGGAGTATGTCATCGAATTCCAGGGTACTATTGCCGAATTCCACTATGACTGAAGGCGAAACGGCCACTGTCTTTTGGGTCGTGTTGGAAGTAGCCACAGTGATGGTGGAACCTGATGTGCTAGTGGAAAGCCCCGTGACAAGCCCCGTAATGGTCTGAACACCGGCGCCCCTGGCAAGGATCGTGACCAGAGTCGCTTTCCCGTTCTCGAGCCTAACATGAACGCTGTCACCCACTTCGATATCTGCCACTGACAGCGTGCTATTCCCATATCTCACCGTGACACCTGGTGCAAGTTGGATCACTCGGGACGTCGTATTTGATGTGGCCACCTTCATAGTCGACCCGGTGTTGGCTATGGACACTTCTTGAACTATTCCGGTAACCGTCTCAACGGTGCTCTTTCTTGCTACCACCGTGATTTCTACCGCTTTCCCAGACTGCACTTTGACCTTAACCCGGTCTTCACACTGCAGGCTTTCGAAACTGATGGTATGGACGCCTTCCCGGATCGTACAGCCGGTGGCCAACTCTATGGTCCTGTTGACAACCTGCCCGTCCACCTTGAGCGTCAGAGCAGGCGGCCAGATCATGGCGACTATCTCGCCTGTGATCTCATCGGCAGGCTCCACAACCTGTGCTTTGATTGCGATGAGTAGAGCAACTAATTTTCCATTGGAGAGAATCTCGACTGTATCCCCTACCTTCACCTTATCCAAGGACGTGGCTTTGCCGCCAAGGGTGATCAAGGCGTCCTGGGATATGGTGAACGTGAGACTCTGCTCGGCGGCGATCCGCACCGTGATGCTAGTGGAAGATACAGCGGTTACTTTGCCCTTTACACCGAAATCCGTGTGGTCTGGGAGCTCATCCTCCAGGAATCTCTCCAAGATAGCGGCCATTTCAGCCCTGCTTACGGACTTTTTGGGCTGGAATTTGCCATCGGGATACCCGTTGAAAAGCCCCATGGCCACGGACTCAGCCACGTACCCTACTCGCGTTCTGGACACATCTTTGGCGTCAGTGAAGGACAGCGACGTGTTCGTCTTTGCTTGAGCCTGGGCTTCATGCCCAAGCGCCCTGACCATGACCATGGCGACCCACTCGCGGCTTGCCGCCGCCCTGGGGTTCAATTCAGAGATTTTCACCCAGCCTTCGTCTACAGCCACAAGAATGTAACCCAGGGCCCATCTGGCAGAAGCAGGCACCACCGGCAGAACTAGACCTTCCAGAACGAACTGCCGGATATCGTCATAGTCGACATCGCGGCCGTGAATCTTGTCGTACTTCCCATACAGGGTGGAAAACCTCTCGGCCATCTCATTGGCCTCATCCTCCAAGTCAAAGACCCGAACCATCATGGTAAGAACCTCAGACTGAGACACAGCGGCCTGAGGCTTGAAAAGATTGCCGCCGTAGCCGTTGATGATCCCCATGCCCCTCATCTTGGCTACACATTCAATTGCCCACTCGGCGTCCCTATAGTCTGCAAAACGAAGGTCAGAAAACTTCTCGATGCTCTTCACGAGCTTCTTCAAAAACTTGTCGATATCCTTAACCTTGCCCCAACCCTTGGCTTTGGCTTGAGCCGAAGCCGGAACGGCCAGGACCATTGAGACTGCCAAAATGAGCGCCAATAGCGGTACAAAAGCCTTACGTCTCATCGCTCGCCCTCCCCTAATGAGTGTTGGCAACCAGATAGCCTCCTCGAGATTTCCGACACGGTGAAGCCGCTAGCGTTGCCGGTTGTCATTGCTTACGTTGATATATATCGCAAGAAAGCGCGGTCTTATGGGTCAAACAGGATGCGAGGGGCCCCAACCGCGGGGCCCCTCGCCCGGGTTTCAACTGGCTATCCCCGTATGGCTAGTCCTTCCGGGCTTCCACCGGTTCCCCGAAAGCAAGCCGGATCAGTTCGTAGAGCGCAGCCAACCCGACCAGCGAGTACACCAACCTCGATATCATGGTGCCCTCGCCAAAAATGGAAGAGACTAGGTTGTACCTTGCGATCCCGATAAGCCCCCAGTTTAGGCCGCCGATAACCACAAGAATCCGAGAGACCCAATCAATGCCCGACATTCTCAAGAGCCTTCCCACCTTCGAGTAGAGTCTACTAGAAATACAGGGATAGTTTGGGTTGGAGTGTCAAAGACCATGCAGACAGCTGCTTCGAATCTTTGGATTCTACTCAATGAATGTGGTTCTTAAGGGTTCTTCAGGGTTTTTGGAGGTCCTTGGGGCTCGCCAGATACGCGGATTCCACCAAAGAACTCTTAAGGACCTCTGAGCCCGTGCCCTGAAGCACAACTCGTCCCGCGTTCATCACGTACGCCATGTCGGCCGTTTCCAAGGCTTTGTAGGCGTTTTGCTCAGCCAGCAAGATAGTTGTCCCCTGACCCCTTATCCTCGTTATTGCCCGGAAAACCTCCGACGTTAGCGCCGGGGCCAACCCGAGAGAAGGCTCGTCGAAAAGCAAAAGGGCAGGCCGGGCCATCATCGCCCTACCGATAGCTAGCATCTGCTGTTCGCCCCCGCTAAGAGTCCCGGCGTATTGCCCTAAACGGCTCTTGAGAACAGGGAATAGTCCAAACACCGAGTCGAGATCGCTCTTGACTGCAGCGTCCCACTTTCTGAGATAGGACCCTACGAACAGATTCTCCATGACCGTGAGATTAGCGAAGAGGCGCCTGCGCTCAGGCACAAGAGAGATCCCCAAAGAAGCAACCCAGTCCGGGGATCCGCGCAGAACCTTGCCCCTAAAGAACATTTCGCCTTCCCTAGGCTTGTTAACCCCCATGATCGTCCACATGAGAGTCGACTTCCCAGCGCCGTTAGGTCCGATGATGGACACAATCTCGCCTGGTTTCACTCTAAGGGACACTCTATCCAGCGCCAAAACGCGCCCGTAGAACACCGAGACGCTATCGACGGTGAGCAAGAGCATACTCCTCCCCCAAGTAAGCCTCTATGACGCGAGAGTCCGATTGGACTTCCTCAGGCGACCCTTCCATGAGCTTCTCTCCGAAGTTCATGACCACGATGCGGTGACACAGGCTCATGACTACGTCCATATGGTGCTCGATGAGGATGATGGTGAGATGATGTGTCTCTTTCAGATATCTCAAGAGCTCAACCAGTTCCCTGGATTCCTCGGGATTCATGCCGGCGGCGGGCTCGTCTAGGAGAAGGAGCGATGGCTCCAAAGCTAAAGCCCGGGCCAACTCGAGCTTTCGCTGCAAGCCGTAAGGAAGGGCCGACGCCTTCTCCTTGGCCCGAGCTGCCAAACCTACTTCAGCCAGGTATGACATGGACGCCCCGGCAATAAGGTTTTCATCCCGGCGAACCTTCTTGGTTTTCACAAGCGCCTGAGCGAATCCGTACTGGGCGCGGCGGTACAGTACGGTCCTGACGTTGTCCAACACGCTCAAGCTAGAGAATAGGCGGATATTCTGGAATGTCCGGGAAATACCCGAGCTGACTATGGCCGGCGGAGATAGAGCCGTTATGTCTTTGCCCTTGAATTTGATGGTCCCGGCACTTGGCCGGTAGAAACCCGTCACCAGGTTGAACACTGTGGTCTTCCCTGCGCCGTTTGGTCCTATGAGACCGAGAATTTCGCCTTGCCGGACGGCCAAGGACAGATCCCTCACTGCTATGACGCCGCCAAAGGCTTTGCCCAGAGCCGAGCATTCAGCCAGAACCACGCGCCCCGCCTCCCCTCGCCCGGGAAACCGCCCGGGAGATTAGCCGCGAGATACTTTCCCAGTTGAGGTCCCGGTATCCCATGAGGCCCTGGGGGCGAACCACCATGATGACCACCAAGAGCAGGCCGTAAATGACGAGCCTCCATATCTTGGCGGCTCTTAGGATCTCAGGCACCACTGTGAACATGAAAGCAGCCAAAGCGGGCCCAGTGAGGCTTCCGGTCCCTCCGCAGACAACAGCCGCGGTGATCTGGGTCGATTGGACCATCGTAAACATGACAGGCTGAATGAAGGCAAGATAGTGGGCGTATAGCCCTCCTGCCAGTCCTGCGCAGCCTGCTGAGAACACGAGGGATATCATCCGCGTCTTGAGAAGGTAAATCCCGCTCATTTCCGCCGCCACGGCATCTTCTCGCACTGCCACGGCGTTTCGCCCGTATACTGACGTGAGAAAGTTCCTTGTCACTACCAGCACCAAGACTGTCACGGCCATTGCCACGGGAAGCGTAGTGTACTGAGGGATACCGGGAAGCCCGCGAGCGCCCTGGGTGATCCTGAGATTCTCCAGGATCACTCGGGTAGCCTCCCCCATGCCCAGAGTAGCAATGGCGAAGTAGTCACCTCTGAGCCTCGTCCTTAGAGTAGGGTATCCCACCGCCGCCGCCACCACCGAAGACGCCAACACGCTCGCCAAAAGCGCCAAGGGGTACGGTACTTTATGGAAACACGTTAGTATGGCCGCCGTGTAGGCGCCTATGGCCATGAATGCGGCATGTCCCAGAGAGAAAAGCCCTGTGAACCCGGTGAACACAGCGAGTCCCGCGGCCAATATGATGTTGATCATGGCGACGGTCAGCACGCCCTGGATGTACATGGGGCCACTCCCCTCTAAGCCCGCCTATATCTTCTCTTCGACGTATTTCCCCATAAGGCCATTAGGCAGGACCAGAAGCACCAAGACAAGCATAGAAAAGCTAAACACATCCCTGATGATGGATGAAACGTACACCGACACGAAAGTCTCAAGGAGTCCCAACGCGATGCCGCCCACCACCGCCCCGGGAAGGCTTCCCAGCCCGCCAATGACAGCCGCCACATAGGCTTTGTTGGTAATCCACCCCATTGTGGGGTACGCCATGTACTTCATTCCCAGAAACACCCCGGATAGCCCCGCAAGGCCCCCTGCGATCAAGAACACGAGCCCTACCACCTGGTCTGGGCTGATCCCGAAAATTGACGCAACCGTCATATCGTAGGAGCACGCCCTTATGGCCATGCCTCTTTTCGTCCGGTGCAAATACAAGTGCAGCCCCCAAATGGCAACGGCCGAAAACCCCAGGGCAAATAGGTCCAAAATCCCTATAGACGCCCCTTTGATTCTGACGATGCCCCGTCCGAGGATATCCGGGTAGGAGTAGAAGTGAGCCCCCAAAGTGGCGTAGACCAGGTTTTCCATGAGAATGGAGACACCCATGGCGCTTATCATGAAATACAGCGGCCTAGCGTTTCTCACCCTTAGAGGACGGTACGCGAGACGTTCGTTGAGGACTCCCAGAATGGCGGCTACGGCCATAGACCCAAGAATCGCCAAGGCAAAGGGCCACTTAACCCGTGTGAGGATGAAATACCCGGCATAGGCTCCCAGCATGATAACAGTGCCGTGGGCGAAGTTGGAGAAGTTCAAAATGGAGAACACCAGCGAGTAGCCCACTGCCATGAGAGCGTATATTCCGCCGATGGCGAGCCCGGTTACGACCGTCTGCAGGAACATGGTAGCCCTCCGCCCTAGTTGGTTACGTATTTCTCGACATAGATAAACTCACCGTCTTTGATCTGCTGGATGATAGCCGGTTTGTTCAGAGGGTTATGGGTCTTGGGGTCGAAGGTCATCTTGCCTGTCAAAGCCTGAAGGTCCTTGATCTCCTCCACCGCCTTGGCTATCTTGTCGCCCTCGGTGGAGTCGGCTTTCTTAATGGCCTCCACCAGCACGATTAGAGCGTCAATTGCCATGACTGGGTTGGGCAGAACTGGATCGCTCTGATACTTAGCCTTGTACTCCTTGATGAATTCCTGAATGTCCGGGTCTTCCAAGGAAGCGAGGTTGACGAAGTACCCGCCTTCCACGGCTTCACCGCCAAGGCTCACGATGTCGGGGCTTCCCCAGTTGTCTCCTCCCAAAAACGTGCCTTTGTAGTCGAGGTCCCTTGCCTGTTTCATGGCCAAGGCAGCTTCTTTCTGAGCCGTGGGGATGAAAATCACGTCGGGGTTTCCTTGCTTCAATTTCCCGAGCATAGCCCGGTAATCCAATTCGCCTGAGCGAAACGCCTCTTTGCCCGCAATAGTTCCGCCAATCTTCTCAAAGGCATCGATGAAGTACTGAGCCAACCACGACGAGTAATCTGAACCGACGTCATAGAGAACCGCCGCCGTCTCTGCCTTGAGTTTGGTGGAAGCGAACTGAGCCGCCACCGTGCCCTGAAATGGGTCGATGAAGCAGGTCCGGAAGGTATGGGGCCGCACGGCGCCATCCTTCACGGTGACTTCAGGGTTCGTGGCGGTGGTAGCCACAAGGGGAATCTTGGCAGGTTCGGTAACCGCTGTCATAGCTATGGTTACTCCGCTCTGGGCGGCGCCGATGATTGCCACCACTTTGTCCTGCTCGATCATCCTCTTGGCTACGTTGACTGCCTCAGCAGAATCGGCTCTAGTGTCATGTGTCACCAGTTCTATCTGTTTGCCATTGACACCTCCGGCCTTGTTGACTTTCTCCAGCCACATCTTCAGGGCATTGCTCTCGGATTGCCCCCATATTGAGGCATCGCCCGTTAGAGCCACCGCATGGCCGATTTTGATGGGTTTGACAGCCTCGGTTTCCTTACTTCCCCCGCACCCTGATGCCATTACTGCAAACAGGCACAGAATCACCATCAACGCCACTGGACGTTTCATGATAGCCCCCCCTGTCTTTCGCGCTCGTCCATCCTTTGTGTTTCATATGCGCTGCGGCGGACATATAGCACAGGAGGACAGTTGTGGGAAGGGGCGGTGACCAGACCAAAGTGCCCCCGATGCTCTCTACTTCCCCTGGATCATTCCCAGAAGACCGGCGCTTTCCCACCACCCTAGCATCGGGTCGCACACGATTTCCAACAGACAGCCTACCAAGGCAGATGTGTCCATATAAGCCCAGCCATACCTGGGATCGTCTCTGTAGTTAACCTGCAGCGCTTCGATTCCAAGGGCTTTCCACTTGGCAAGTTCCGCATCCAAAGGCGTTGGAGCATTGAACCCGATGTGGTGGATTCCCTCACCGTGCCGCTCCAGAAACTCCCTGTAAACAGAATCCCCTTGGACCGTTTCCACTAATTCCAGGGTTATGGCCCCGGCTTTGGCGTATCCAAAGTTCAAAGTGTACGAAGTAGGTTTGCCATGCACCTTAGCCCTGCTAGAAGGCGTGTGTACTTGCCGCACTGTCCAAGGGCCTATTCCGAAAAGCCGGGAGTACAGTTTCGCTGTCTTCTCCACATCGTCAACAGCCACGCAAACGTGGGTTATTGCTTGGAGAATTATCTGATCGTCAGGGATGGCTTTTGCCTCGCCGTCTTTCATGGGTGGATTCCTCCTATCTGTTCCATGAGACACCATGCTCCTCCTCCATAGGTTCGAGGGCAGGAATTCATAAACCTTTGGGCAGATTAGGGCCCCCGGCTGGCTACCATAGGATTCAACCACGCCTTTCCGGGAAATACTAGTTCCTGGAGGGATCACATATGGATGTAAAGGAACTCATAAACCTTGGCGGAGAATTGCGAGGCATCGGACACCGCCGCCACCAGTTGGCAGAGCGCGTCAGCAGAGGCGCCAACGAAGGTGACTCCTCGGAGTCCAGAGAGCTCTACGAGGAACTGGAAAGCGTCACCTCCCAGGCTATCAGCCTTATGGAGAAGCAAAGGGACATCCTGAGGCAAGAGATGAACCGCCTGGGCAACCAGCCAAGGTAACAGCTCAGAGAGTCGAGCCCTATGCCCTGGCGTAAGGGTGCGGTATGTGGCTATGGTGCTGATGATGTGCCTCTCGCAAGCCGGATTCGCTCCATAGTCGTGGGGTGAGTCCAGCCAAACCAGCGAAGGAACGATGGTGGCTCCACGTCGGACAAGTTTGCCTTTGCCAGGTTAACTTGGGTCGAGATGAAGGTTCCCGGATCGCCGGTTAGTTCAAGGGAGTACCGGTCCGCTGAAACCTCGAATCTGCGGGATATGGCGTTGGTGACCGGAGACGCAGCGTACCCCGTCAAAGTCGATACTAGGAGAAGAATCATGAGAGCGCGCTCAAGACCTATGTAGGTTGCGCACGTCTCGGACAGTCCCGGCATGCTCCACCTAAACGCCAGAAGGACCATAAGTGTCCCGACCATGGACGCCCATAGACCCTTTGACACGTGGCCATATCTCCAGTGACCCATCTCATGAGCCAGAACAAGGTTGACCTGGTCTCGGGTATGGGTCATAAGAAGCGTATCGTAGAGCACCACTTGCCGAGACCTCCCCAATCCTGCGAAGTAGGCGTTGACGCGGGATGTCTTGGCTGAAGCTTCCATGACCAGTACCTTGTCAATATTCAACCCCGCTTTTTCCGATAGCTGCTTGACGTCTGCCAAAAGGGCCTGGTCTTCCAGGGGGTGGAACCGGTCAAACCAGGGAGCCACCACCCAGGGATAGATGAAAGTCACAAAGGCGCTTGCCATAACGAACCCTAAGGTCAAGAGCCAAGGCCAGTTACGGGGAAACTTCACCAAAGCCCAGGCTACGAAACCGCCCGCCACCCCATACATTAGGGCGCTCATGACCAATCCCTTGGTGTAATCAACCAGCCATACCCCGAAGGCCGCGTTTGATAGGCCGTACTGCCGCTCTAGAAGATACCCAGCATACAAAGACCCGGGAAAAGACACAAAGGCCAATAGACACGCCACCGCGGCGCCGCTTATGAGGCCTAACAGGAAGGCCCCTTTGGGCGTAACTAGACGGCTAGCCCCATACCATCTGGCCACTAGTCCGCTGCGAGATATCCAGTACAGGACCAGGAAGACCGCCAAGGCGTTGAGTCCTGCCGCCAGCCTCCCGCGGAAAGCCCTGCCATCGGCCTTCTCTAGATAGTCTTGGCCGAAGTACGAGACCGCTTCTTGGCTATGTGTCCGGGGCAGCGACGAGGACACCAACCATAGGGCGACGAAAGCCAGGGACAGAGTCCACAGAGCCCTCAAAAGATACCGCCTCTCCCCACAAGGGTTTCTGGAGTTCATGCGTCTTGCCATTGCTATCCCCCACAGGCGTTCCTGTCCGCTACCTACCGGCCATTAACGCGCAGTAAAATTCCCAATCCGAGGAAACCTTCCAGGATAGCCGCTCCATAGGGCACAGATCATCCATCTTGGCGTTCATTATGGACGGTACCAGCCTGTGATAGGTCACCGGCACTCCCCGCCGCTTGCCCTCGCGAAGTGCAAGAGCGCTTGCGGTGGTTCCCCACATTTCTCGAGCCCCACAAAGATATGCTAATCTGAAAGCGGCTAACCCAAGGACCTTGTCGGCAAAGGCGAACGGGCCTCCCGCCGCATAACCGGGAACAAGATTTGTGCCGCCCATTCTCTCTCGTTGACGCCGGAGGATGCCCAATGCAGGGGCCAGCCTATTCCCGATTTCGGCGTCGATAATAACTCCTTTTCCAACAAGGCAGGCGGCCCAACCTTGAGAAACCTGGCGTATGGCTATGTTCAGATCGTCTGACTGCCGATAGCTCGCCGCGCCGCTTCCTACAGAGCCGAACCCGGGCATCCAATCATCCTCTCCCAAAGCCAAGGCGCCCCTCAGCCGCGTTACGTGGGCACGCGCCTTGACTCTTTTGACTCTTGCAGTCTCCCACTTTCAGTTAGACACGCCGCCTTCCACTTCCTGCCCAGCCATTATGAGTGTATATTATTGGTAGGTGGAGATCCTATGGACTGGCCCAGAGTAATCATCCTCATAGACGCCGACGCCTTTTTCGCGGCTGTGGAAATCCACGATCACCCCGAGTACAAGGGGAAACCCGTGATAGTGGGCGCCACGCCGGGGACTCGAGGCGTCGTATCCACGTGTTCCTATGAAGCTAGGAAATACGGGGTGCACTCGGCGATGCCCATATCCCGGGCATACCGGCTGTGTCCTGGCGGCATATACTTGCGGCCAAACATGGAGCGATACAGCCAAGTTTCGTCTGCCATGTTCGCAGTCTGCGACAAGTACTCGCCCATTGTAGAGAGGGTATCGGTAGACGAAGGCTACATCGATGTTACCCCCGATGACGGCGTGGAAATCGCCCAGCGGCTCAAAGCAGAAATCAAGAAGACTTTGGGCATCACCGTCACTGCGGGAGTCTCGTACTGCCGATACTTGGCCAAAATGGCGGCCGAAGAGAATAAGCCTGACGGGCTGGGATCGGTGTCGCCCGAGGATGCATTGGCTTTCCTCCAAGACCTGCCTGCTGCAAAGATCCCTGGAGTCGGCCCTAAGACAGTAGAGACCCTGGAGTCTTACGGGGTGAGGACCATTGGCGACCTCCGGTGCATGCCGCCAGGGTGGTTTGACAAGACCTTCGGCAAATTTGGGACCAGGTTAATGGAGCTATCCGTAGGCATCGACACAACCCCGGTGGGGGGGCCTAGGACGGCAAAATCCATAAGCGAAGAGACTACCTTCGAGCAAGACGTGACTGACAGAGATGTTCTCCGAACTGTGTTGGCGAAGCTCGGTCAAGACGTGGGTTACCGGCTGAGGCAGGAAGGGCTTTCGGCCCGGACCATCGGCATTAAGGTACGGTATTCCGACTTCACGACGCTTACAAGGGCAAAAACCCTAACATCGCCCGCCAGCTCAGACCCTGAGGTTTTCGCCTGCGCCAAAAACCTTCTGGAAAGGCTGTCACCGTCACGCCCAGTGAGACTCTTGGGCGTATCGGCCTCTAACCTGACGGACCAGGACAATTCCCAGCCCACGCTCTTCAAAGAAGATGACAAAGACTGGGACACCGCCTCAAAAGCAGTTGACTCCCTGAGGAAGAAGTTCGGCAAGAGAGTGGTCACAATAGGCGCCGCCCTCCGCAAGTAATCCTCTAATAGCTCATCCTTTCTTCGGTAAATACTAGTAGCGGAGGGATGTATGTGACAAGAAACATATGGACCAGAGCATTATGGGGAGGCGTAGTCGGAACGGTTGCCAGCGACATCATACTCCTCATAGGAAGAGCCACCGGGGCTTTGCGGACTGACCTAATGGCGGGGCTTGCTGACCTATTCACCACCACCGGAGTAGCAAGAACCACAAGCGGCATGATCCTGGGGTTCGTGATTCACCTCCTATTTGGCGCACTTTGGGCTCTACTTTTCACTGCTGTAATAAGAGCGTTTCACTCGCGCCATAACCTTGTGGCGGGGATTATTAATGGCCTCATCTTGTGGCTCTTATGGGGCATTGCTTTGCCGCCGGCAGGGGTCGCTTCGGCGCCTTGGGCCTCCGGGACAGCGACCACGCTCTTCACGCTGGCTTCGACCCTGGCCTATGGAGTGATTGTGGGGTACCTTACCAGTGAGGAAGTGGTCCGGACATAGGCAAGGGAGGCTTAGCCGTGAGTAACGAGACCCCCAGATAGCAAGGACCGTCAGCGGCGTGGATCGCCTATTTCCAGGAGCATCGCGTCAATAGACGAAGTCAATGCCGAGAGTAAAAACACAGAACCTGCAGCCGCCGGCTCCAAGGCGCCAGTATGGACTGCAAACGCAAGCAGGCCTACACAGATTAGACCTGCGGTCAGAAAGATGGTGGCTCGTACCGGCGGCCTGAACCCGATAGCGAAAAAAGCCGCACTACACAAGATTATGAAACAAGGCAAAACCGGACTGTCGTCAGGCGGCTGTAAGACCCCACAATAACTATTAGCGAAGAATACCAGAAGCCCTGCATGAATCAGGCACGTCATAAGGATCGCTGAGGCGGCTCTCAGAATCCAATGAGAAACCGCAACCCGCTTGGGCCGTTGCATCTTCGCCCAAGATTTCCAGGGAAGGACCGCCGCCGTGGCACGAAGGAGGGCCAGAGCAGCATAAGCCGCCATCCATACCGGGGACCGAACAAGATTCCACAATGGTCCCAGCGGAGCAACCATAGGTGCAAGATGCATTGCCAAGAGCCCCAGTGACCGGTTAAGGGCCGAGACCTCGGGACCCGCCGCATCCTCTAGGAACGCGATGCTGAAAACCAGGAGTATGACTGTGCTTACAAGGCGCATGGCCGAAACCCGCGCGCCCGGGTTCTTGACCACGTCGTGAAAAGCGCTGCCCACGTAGCGGTTGAAGTCACTCAAGGCGAGCTTAATGGTGCGAATCTTAGGTAACCTGGGGGCGAGGGCAATCAGGACAAACGCTGCTGCCGTAAGGGCCAGGGTAGCGATGTCGAAACCGCGCCCGAGAAACTGCCGGGCTCTTTCGCCCAAGAAGAACACGGCCGCACCTTCAAGGAAGAACCGGCCCGCCCGACCGAAAGAAGCTGCCGTAAGGAACGTCCAAAAAGGCACCTGGAAAATGCCGGCGCTGAACGTAAACACCTTGAACGGGATAGGAGTAAAGGCGGCTATTCCAACAGCCCATCCTCCGTAGCGGGCCAAGAGGCGCTCAACGTCATTCACAATTCTGGGCGAGGACAGCTTGACAACTAGAGGTCTGCCGGCCCTCTGACCGGCAAAGTATCCGCACACTCCACCCAGCACCGAAGCGAATGTTGTGAGGAAAGCGTACCAGAACGACAGTTTGGGAACTGTGAGGCATAGGGGGATAAGGATAAGATCCGGAGGAATTGGGAAAACCGTAGACTCTAGAAAGGCCACAACAAAAAGCCCAAGCGGCCCGTACTCCACAAGGTTGTCGACGCTAAACATAGAGGCACATCCCTGACAAATGGCTGTAATACATTGAGTTCGCCTCTGAAGATAGACGATCCTTCAGAAGAATTGGTTCACATGCGGTGCTTGCCAGAGGCAATACCGTATTTGGGGCCTCAACGAAAAAAGCGGTAAGCAGGCCTATAAGCCGGGTTCTGTCAAGAGTGGCCATCCATCTAGGAGGAAAGTTGCCTTTCCCCTCATGCGACCATACCCGAGGGCTCGGCGAGCAGCGTCATCACCCTCCTATTTGGTCTTGCTCCGGGTGGGGTTTGCCTGGCCAGCCGGTCACCCGACTGCCGGTGGTCTCTTACACCACCTTTTCACCCTTACCCTGCACAGCGTCAGTGCCTTGTTGCAGCGCCTCTAGGCTGGGCACGCCCAGAGGGGCCAAAAGGCACACCGGAGGCAGGGCGGTATGTTTCTGTGGCACTTTCCCTAAAGTCACCTTCGCTGGGCGTTACCCAGCACCCCGCTCTATGGAGCCCGGACTTTCCTCAGGCGCCGGTTGCCCGGCACCCGCGGCCACTTGACCTGCTTACCTAAGACAATATAACAGGGCCGGTGGAAGGCGTCAAAGCGCCTGTTCCGCGCCTGACTAACGGGGTAAACCCCGTGTACCGGCTATCCCAGTCTACTTCGGTGCCAATATTATGTCAAATCCAGGTGATGGGAGACATTGAGGGCGCGTTTCGACATGATGGAGATGCTGAGTCAGCGCGGTCACGGGTAATTATGCACCACTTGACGGTTTTCGACCTTGTTCGCGCAACACGCGTACACATGCGGGAGTCTGGATTTGAACTGTGAAATAACGGACGCTGGTTCCCGTAGACAAAACCCACGGCAAAAACGATCGTTTTAAGTCTAGACATTTACGCTTTTCGCCATGTTCTCGGGGATCTCATTGTGCTCAGTTGACAAAGCGTGTCCCGAACCGTCTCGCTGAATAATCTTTATGCATCTCTGTATAAGCCACCACTATGGGCAGGAGTTGTTCGAAGTTAAGCAGGGCCGGTGCAATATGCCACAACGGCTATTCACCGGCCCTCACAATCTACTCCGCAGCCAACTTACGGCCCAACCATGAAACACATCATCCGGCTATCTAATCAGATGAAGCCAGTCACCGAGCAGAAACTGCATTCTACCCAGAAGAAGCGAAAAGCGAGCCATAACTGTACTGCCAAATGCTGCTCCCAAAGCAATCATCATGGTCCAACGCCCGATGCTAGATGTCACTTTGTATGGCACGTGCAGCGGGTTCTTCTCATTGACCGTGAAGAAGAAGTACGCCAGAGTGCCCAAGAGGCCAAGAAGGAAAAACACATTGTTAACGCTATTGAGAGATAGGAATGAAGCGGTTATCTGGCCTATGAATGGCGCAGGAGTATACGCAAGCGTCAGACCCGAGCTCATGCCCAGCCAGAACGCCATAGGGATCCGGCTCCACTGGGACGCCCTTGGTGAGAATCTGGTGTACATCAGAAGCCCAATCGCTATGGGGACAATCAAGTGCCATTGGCCATTTTGGGCCAAGTCATTAGCCACAGTAGGTCTTAGGTAGTTGTGATACGTGGTTACGATGAGGTTCCCAGAAGCGCACCCAACATAAACGTGCTCAGCGAAACGATAGAACACGTTTTCTTTCACCAAGAAACTGAAGATCGCAAGGGTGAAGAAGGCGCTAATCCATATTGTCGCGGTGTTCAAGTATGGCTACCCCCCTTCAAGATGCAGCAGGACGCTGGGCGCCCTTCTTGGAAGACTTATCTGCGAAATGGCCTATGTTTGCCAAAATGATGAAGACAATGACGAGCAAATGAGCCATTGACTGTGCATCCATGCCCGCCACAGCCTGTCCAGGTTTCTCAAGCAGAAGTTCGTACTCGGCAGCGCCCTTTAGCCCCATCAGAAACCCCTTGTACTGTCCGGACCTTACATAAGGCATTTCCTCGGGGACGGATACTGAAGTCATCCCGCCTGTAACCGGCACATTGCCTGGTATTCCAACGTAAGTAAGGTACCTTGACGGCCCGGGAGCGACTCCTGAAATGTCGATAATGAGCTGCGTTTGTCTCAACGCCTTCAAATTATCCATCATCGGGATTTGGCTAAGAGGCGTGTTAAACGCGTCGACATTGGCGGCCCCTGTCCACAGATCGTCAGTCATCTGCGTGAGAGTCACATTTCCGCCGGGTTTGTACCCTAGGTTAACCCAGTCCACGCCATAAGTCTTATCCAGTTCCATGGCGATTGGCTCTACTAACGGTTGAGCGAGACTTGGACCCTCCAAAACAGTAGCGAACATCAGAACTTTCACATCTCTCTGCATCGCATGGCGGAAAACTGCCGTAATCATGGGGTTCATTTCGGTGGCGTTTGATGACGAATAGTCAGGGCAAAGAACCAGCACACTCCCAGGTGAAAGTGAATCAACTGCAGCATAAACGTCTCTGGTCTCTTTCCCGATGTCAATCGGCAGTCCCATCGGCCTAAGCAAAGGAAATGCGATACTCAGGGCGATGAGAACATATAGTATTCGCGTATCTATCGACCTCATCCGTACTATCCAAGACACGTCCCGCACCTCCTTCGATAATCACTCGCCAAGGTGAGACCGCTGAATCCCCAGCAGCACTTTCGCCGATTGAGAAAAAGCTCCCAGATAGGTGCCTATGAGAATCCCACGCATAGCGCTGGCATTGGGTATGTCCATGATCCATGAGGTTATCACCGGGAAGCCATTCCATATGCGGTTCCCTATGGGAGCACGACCCAGCATGACAATGCACGCCGCCAGTAAAAGGACCGTTGATTCCAAGTTCCTCATCCGAAAAGCACGGTAAGCCGCGGAACCGATGTAGAAGGCGAGCAGGGCAAACACTGAAGCCCCAAGAGGAACGACAGTGGCCTGAAAGATTTTGCTGTAGATAGGTCCGTTTGGTTTGTCCAAAACCCCAACTATAACCGTACCAAACAGGCAGATTAGAAAGACTACACTCATTCCCCAGTTCTTGCGCTTCCGCCGGACGTTCCGGTAGTGATTGCTGACCTCGTTGGCAGCCCCCACGAATACGGCGAACGCAACAGATACGACATACCAGCGATTTAGTGTCGTGGTTACGCCCTTTGCTGTTCCGAAGAATACACCGATGATGGTCAAGACACCCACGATGAAAGTAATAGCAATAGCGATTTCTCTGCGCACTGGCGTCACCTCCCTATTACTTTGTCAAAAAGTCCACAAGAGGCTTCTGGGCATTGGCTGTGGCAAGTATAGAACCCGCAAGGATTAGCCCAAAAATTACCATCTTGCCCCAGTCCTGGGCAACTAGAGAAGCCGTGTCAACAGGGTTCTTGGATATATAGGCGCTGGCGGCGTAGATTTCCTCACCCAGCATGCAGTAGTCACAGGCTGTGAGCATGAAGGCGAGCTGGTGATGGTGCGCGGTACCGCCGATCTGTATTGCGCCTGCCCGCGCTCCGGCTTCGGCGAAAAGTAGCGACTCTGCCCAAAAAGGCCCTATCATCAGAGTAACCGCCACTCCTTCGCGGGCCATGATTCCAACCACTCCTGACGCATAGGCCCACTGTGAACCGGCGAGGTACCTAACATCATCAGATCTGAATACGTCGACTGATCCCTCAGAAGCATATCCTTGCCTAACGATCTCCTCTAATATGGGCTGCATTTGAGGCACCATGGTAGCGGTAATCAGCCTTGCCTGGTAACGTGCAACCGTTCGTGCCACGTGCCCCAGCACCGCAAAAGAAGCCAGAGTCTGAGGATCATTGAAGTCAGCAGCAGTTCCGGGAGAGTAGATAATGGGACGGTTCATCTCGGTGGCGCGGCCAACAGCCTCTTCAATGGAGTCGATACCTGGAATGCGACGTATCTCGGGGACTCGCAGTCCCTTCCTGGCGCGGCTAATCAGTGCAACAACGGTGAGAGTGTAGAATAGAACCACTAGCGAGTCAATTACGTACCCTTGCTCGAGCATGGATTCCCCTCCAATCTAGGGCTTAGTTACGGAACCCAGAATGGCTGATGTCATACACAAGCCAAATCAGTTTTGAACAACAACCAGATCTCGTGCCGGACTAGGAACAAGGTCCGGACGGTGAACTCGTGGCGCTAGGCACTGACACCTCCTAATAGAGGATTTCCAACCGAATACGATCGCCCATGGCTACCGAGATCACTTGCGGAATCTCCGGAGCTCTTGTCCCGCTCTTCCTCCGCGCTGCGACAAATACCTTTGTATCTACACACCGAATCCTGTAGTAGCGCTGCTCCAAGACGCCCGACCAAAGAAATAGGGCCTGAGCGACAGGTAGCTCAGGCCCATGTCCAAAAACCATGGAGCGATTGCGTATTTAGTCCGTGAAGTTCACATCAGGCACTATCCTGGCGGAGTCTGGAATCTCGAAGTAGGCCCGAGACCCAAACCCCAGAGATCTGGCGATCAGTACGTTAGGGAACTGCTTTACCCTGGCGTTGAAACCCTTCACAATCTCATTGAATCTCCCGCGCTCCACCGATAGTCGGTTCTCAGTCCCAGTCAGCTCATCCATGAGAGCCCTAAACTGCGTGTCGGCCTTGAGGTCAGGGTAGTTTTCAACAACTACCAGAAGTCGCGCCAAAGCCGACTCAAATTGGTTGGCAGCCTCAACTCGCTCCTCAACCGGCAAATTGCCTCCCAGCCTGGCTCTGGCGTCAGCGATAGCTGTGAAAACATCCTCTTCGTGTTTCGCGTAACCCTTTACGGTGCTAACCAAGTTCGGGATCAGGTCCGCGCGCCGCTGCAGCTGGTTTTCAACCTGAGCCCACTGACCGTCTACACCTTCATTCTCCTTTACAAGGGAGTTGTACTGGGAGACTCCCCATACTCCCAGCAGAAGCACAACACCCAGGACCACAAGTAGCACCAATCCAGCTTTCTTCATTTGGCTCCTCCGAGGCCAGAAACCACGGGATGGCAGGCAGAGATCTGTGAAAATCGTCATCATAGTCGCCGGTCGCTGCCTCTATCTTTAGGTCCACACCCTCCGCCTTAGCGATATACCGGGCGGCGTGCAAAAGGCCTGCGTACAGCCCTTTACCGTACTCGCCGTCTTCAAAATACGGGGTCATCTCATCAAGGCAGTCACCGGCCCGAGCGTCGGTGATTATGTGCTCAAGGCCGTATCCGACTTCTGCCCTCAGGTCATGGTCTTCCATTGATACTACGACCAAAGGCCCTTGTCCTCGCCCTTTTTGCCAATGCCCCACTGCTCATACAGGTTAACTGCGTACATCAGAAGACTCTCGTCGCCGTGATCGTTGACTATCGCCACGGCGAAAGTGGTACCAATCTGATCAAGCACCGCGCCGGCCAATGCCTCTAAGTTAGATCTATCGTCACGAGACAGTACTCCGACAAAATCGTTGATGTTCCCCTTGGCTTCAGGGTATTGCGGAGCAGAAAGCGCTACAGGTGCTAGGGCCATACTCAGAATTGCCACACAAACCGAAAAGGCCAATACAGGCACAGGGTTGCCTAGGCTCTGTCTGAACCGGCTAACTGAGCCTATACTCCCTCGATTCTTGGCCCTTGACGGCTGCACCGCTCTCCCCCCTTTTCTGCAAAGCAGTTGTCTTCGTATTCATGGTAGACTACGCTGTCCGGGCTTATGAGGTCTGATACGGCCCAGTTCAGATGGGATTCGCGGTGTAGGAGACCCATGCCCAATGCGCAGTCGGCGCCAAGATGGCCACGATCTCGGCCACAAGTCTTCATCCGGCAAGATATGGTAACATTGATGAGGAATTCGCGGGTAAAGAGGTGAGCGGCATGTCCGAGCAAGGACCGCCTCAAGGGGCTGTACTTAAGACTTTACTTCCTGGCCAAGCCATATTTTCTGTGCCTAATCCAACATTGCGAAGGAAGATAAAACTTGCCCTAGAAAGTCTCGCTCCTTATACAGAAAAGAGTGAGCCTTACTGCGATTACTCCCTTCGCCTTACCCAAGACGGTAGCACCGTTGCAGTCAAGCAATTCCGGTCCGGCGCTTTGCAGATCCAGGGAAAGGATGGGCCCCTATTCCAAGGCGCCCTGGCCGCCATATGCTCTTCCACAAAGGCCAATATTCCTTCGTGCGCCCCGAGGCCGGGTACCGGCTCTTCTGCATCCAGCCGAGAAACCAAGTCAAACGGCCAGTCCCTCTCGTTGCCCCCCGAGGGGTACCCCTACATTGGAATAGACGAATCGGGAAAAGGTGACTATTTCGGTCCTCTGGTCATCGCCGCGGTTTGCCTGGATGAAGAGGCGGCTCAACAAATGGCCAGTGCGGGGATTCGAGACTCCAAGGCAATAACCGATGAACGGTGCCAAACTCTTGCGAATCTCATCAAGAAGAGTCTCCCGGGCCTTTATCAGATAGTTGAAGTCTCTCCCAGACAATACAACATACTGTACCAAGAGTTTCGTGAAGAGAACAAGAACCTCAACAATCTGCTGGCATGGGGGCACTCCCGAGCTTTGGAGAGTCTTCTGGAGAACGTTCAATGCCAGTACGCCATATCCGACAAATTCGGCAGCGAAGGCCTCATCAAGTCAAGACTCATGTCAAAGGGAAGGAATATCCGTCTCATCCAGGAGCCGCGAGCCGAACGGTATGCGGCCGTGGCTGCCGCATCGATCCTCGCCAGGGATCGGTTCCTTTCTAGGCTTGAGACCATTGGCCAAAGCGTAGGAACGAACCTACCCAAAGGCGCATCCCCGGCAGTCATCGAAGTAGCGCAAGCCCTTGTCAGGGAAAAGGGCAAAACTGTGCTTTCGGACATAGCCAAACTGCACTTTAAGACCACTGGACACGTCCTTGGCCGGCAATAACACCTTATACCGCTCTCGACGATCAAAGGCGCCTCATTGCGCGAAAACTAGCAAGGTTCCTAGCAACACATTGCCGCCATTTTCTCTATGACTAGCCTAGCGTGTTCCGATTCACGAGCCATGTGATACGGAAGAAGCGGCGGAGCGACCCCCAAGAGGTCGTTCCTCTCCCGGTGGAGAAATGTATCGTAAGTGAAGTCGCGATCGCCCACACTAAGCTCAGTAGCTTCTCTTGAGAGGCGCCCGGCCGCTGGCATGGTCTTCAAGCCGCACAGGGTAGCGGCGTGGAGTCCTTGGGCCTCTAGCCCTTCCTTCTCCAATAACTTCCGCCATTCTGCATTCTCGTGATGGTAGCGACTCTCAAGTGAGTCAATGAGGTTCTGGAGCAGTCCTGAGTGAGCCGCCTGGTCCATGAGCCAAAAGCCTACGGTGTCCAGAAGCGAAGCCATGCTGCATCGGTCCCCACCCGGCATACCGGGCTCAGGTGTGCTGGCGGGATCTAGGGCGATCATGAGAAACCTCCGGGTCTCAGTCACCATGTGCACGGCTTCCCCCACAAACACGTTGGCCGACAGGTCGCCAGACAGGAGCGCCGCCACGAGCCAATTTAGGAAACAGAGCATGCGCTGGGCTTCTTTAACGGCTTCGTCCATGACCCTCCCCTCAGATCCTCTGGCGCACCGTTCCAGAAGGTCCTTGAAACGGGCAGCGAACCCTTTGGCCTCGGCGATAAGTTCAGGGCGGTCGCAGGGTAGTCCTCCGGCAAGAAAGGTGCCGTGTTCTGAGAAAGTAATCAGCCAAAAAGCCAACCCGAGAACCCGGTCCAGTTGGCCGGCAGGCGATGCTCCGAAAAAGGGTGTGAACGGAGTAAGCGTTCTGCATTGCTTAACGGCAACACTTGTTTCAGGCCTCAGTAGGTGAATCTCAGCATCTCTATCCACGTCTTCCAAGCCCCCTCGTCTTCAGGAACTGCCTAAAACCGGAGCGTCCCTGATGGAATTATCCGCAACATGTTATGTTGACTGCGTTCCTGGCGTGAGGCTTTGGTTCGCGTTCAGGAGTTCTGTTCAAGAAGGCGCGGTCTCTCCTCAACAAGCCACAGGCGGGCCATCCCATGACGGCCCGCCGCGTCTGTCCATGGTTCGAAACCCGATATCTACTCGGGGATGCTCGACCCCAGATAGAGCGAGTTGAATATGATCTTGTAGGTGCCCTTGGCCTGCGCTCTGAAGTGGGGATGGAAACCGACCAAAACCACCCTGCCGTGACCCACGGCGAACTCGACCAAAGCGGCCTTGTTGGTCAGGTACTGACCTCCAAGGAGCCACCCCGACAAGAGCGGATCTACAGACGGGTATTTGGCCACGACTGTCCCGTCATCTAAATTCCAAGCAGGGCTTCTGCTGAACATGACTGCGGTCTCCCTAGGAAGCCCGAACCCCAGGGGATGTCCCGTATCTACCACGACCTTGAGCACGGAACCGGGAGCGAAGAAATCCTGGGACTTCTTGTCGGCAACAACATTCTGGCACGGCAGACCAAGCTCAGATACGGCCCACCCACAGGCAGCATCTAGGAACACACAGGTACCGCCCTTCTCCACAAACGAAGCGATGGCATCTTTGCCTTGTGCTCCCAACCCGCCGGCGAACTCTGGCGGGCAGTTGCCGGGCCGGTTTCCGTCGCGGATGAAGTCCGCTCCCTGTGAGGGAAACACGATGGTGTCAAATTCCCCATTCAGTTCGCCTCTGCGTAAACGGCGGTTCTCAACTGACTGGTACGGAAAGCCATATTCCTCAAGCACATACCGCAGCCAACCCTCATCGGCGTTAGGCCGATACGATTTATAGATTGCAGCCCTTGGCGTCCTGAGTTGAAGTCTGGGACTCTTCACAGGCGACATCGGAGAAACCCCTAGGGCGCAAACTCCGTATTCCCGGCAGGCGGCGTCCAGAGCGTCCCGGTAGGTAGTCGGCACCAGGAACGTGCCTGCTTCCACTATCCGGTCACCGTCTTTGTAGGACACTGTGGTACGGTACACATCAACGGAATCGTTCAGTAGACGGTTAGCTACCTTGGCTGCGGCATTGACTGACGGCTCAATGGCCAGCCAGGTCTCGCTCTTGGCAGGTGAACCGCTATCCACAGTGACAGCGGCCGGCGCTGGTCCGCCGGTACATGCAGTACTGGCACCCCGCGATTCCCCCCCGCCGACTGCCGAACCTTCCGGCAACCCGGGTTCCTGGACTCTAGACAAGCTGCAGGCGAAAGGACTATTGGCCAGGTACGCTTTGACTCCCATTAAAAGAGGCAGCGTGTGGCCGGTGACGTCATATGGGAGTTTGGGAGGCCCACCTGGATACTGCCTGAGATCCGGGTAGTTCTGCACTTCTAAAAGAGTCTTGGCGAAAGCACCGTAGGGCTGAGCCAGTTTGATGACGTAGGACCCGCATCTGTGGGTAACACCATCTACCTCAAAATCCTCCAGAGCCTGATGGATTTCCACCTGCCCCATGTGCATCACTTTGAGAAGCTCATAGAGCATGACAGGGTCCCTTTGATCGCTAGGAAATACGAAAGCGTAGGGCTCTTCTCGGTCGCACGCCCGCATAGAAAGCTTCAGGAAATTTGAGACCCACATGTCTCGGAACTTGGCAGCGTGGCTCAGACATCCCAAAGATGCGACCTTCTCGTAGTCAACTACATCCCTCAATCGCCACTCCCCGCCTGGCCAAGGAACCGGGTGATTCCAAGTTGCCTCTCGGGGGTCAGCGCCGTCCCTCGTGGGACGAAGCTCATCCTGGCGTCTCGTCACAGGTGTAGCCAGCTTCACGCTTGCTGCCTCAATGAGAATCCTTACACCGCCGTGGTAGTGCTGATACGCCCTTGAAGGGGCAAACGCATCGTAGCCGTTATAGCAACTTACTCCCGTCTTTCCCGACGAGACCACCTCGCTGATTATGTGCGAGCCGAGATCTGCGATCTCCTGACGCAGAATGTAGTCAATGTTGGGATCGTAAGGATCGAGGTACGGCGGCACAAATAGCCGAAAACCCAAATCGCCCATTTGGTGCAAATCGAACACGATGTGGGGATGCCAGACATGGTGAACCTTCTCCACAGTCAGCCTGTTCTCCACCAGGTTAAGCATGAACCAGTCTCTGTTGTTATCATGACCCGCGTACTTTTGGTACAGGAAGGGCAGAGTCACTCCTTCCCACTTGGTTCCAAGGTACTTCTTGTACCACTCCACGACCATGTCCAGTCCATCGGGGTTCAAAGACGGAATCAGGATCAGGATGACGTTGTCCAGTATCTCTTGGATCTTGGGGTCATCCCGGGTCTCAAGGTCGTAAGCCAATTCCATAGACATTTGGGCGGCCCCAACCTCAGTGGCGTGGATAGAGCAAGATATGAGCACTACTGTCTTGCCCAAAGCCGCCAGCTTCTCTCCTTCGTCACAAGAAAGGTCGCGAGGATCGGCCAAACGGCCCTGAATCTCCCTAAGCTCATCCAGCCTCTCCAGGTTCTCAGGAGATGAGATGCATAGGTAGAAGAACGGCCTGCCTTCAGTGGACTCCCCCATATCGAACCACCGGATTCGCCTTGCTCCTTGAGCCAGTTGACGCATGTATCCCGTAATCTCGGACCAATCAGCAAGCTTCCTGTCATCTCCGGGCCTAAACCCCAAATAAGTAGTAGGCGAGACTGCCATAGGCGCGCACCGCTAATTTCGGTGCTTTCCTCCCTTCGGGCAAATGGTAGGTTAAAGATGGTCACAGGACACACTTTCCATTCGGGAGTCGAAATTTCCTCCTCTAGCGTCTCCCCCGGATCACTGAAGCGGCAAAACTGAAGAAGCCCCTGTCACCCTTGAAGACATCCTCCAAGGCGTTGAGGACATAATCGATTTGCTCCTGCGTCACAGTTAGAGGCGGCTCAAGCCTCATGACGTTAGGGTTATTCAAGGTGTAAGCAGTTATGATGTGGTGCTTGCGGAAGAGATCTGCGGCCACCATTGACGCGAAGTACTCCTCCGACACCCTGTTGATGGAGCCGGCGGTCAGGGCGTCAAGCAAACCGCCCACAGGCTTCTTGAATTCCACTCCGATGAGAAGGCCCATGCCCCTAACGTCTTCAATCACCTTGTACCTGTCTTTCAAGGCATTGAGGCCACCTAGAAAGTACTTGCCTAACTCAGCTGCCCTTTCTGGAAGCTCATCGGAGACGACCTTTTGGATAGTGGCCAGAGCAGCAGCGCAAGCCCTAGTTCCCCCTCCAAACGTGGAAGTGTGCAGTACTGCCCGGTTGAGCCCTCCGTAGGCCTTCTCCCACACTCTTCTCGTGGCTACTGTAGCCCCGATTGGGACAACTCCTCCGCCTAGAGCCTTGGCGAGGCAAAGGATGTCAGGTGCCACTCCTTCATGTTCGCACGCAAACAGGCGGCCAGTGCGGCCAAGACCCGTCTGCACCTCGTCGGCAATCAGAAGAGCATCGTACCTGTATGTAAGCTCCCGCACGTTCCGAAGATACCCCTCAGGAAACACAACCACGCCGCCTTCGCCTTGAATAGGTTCCATAATGAAAGCAGCTACTCTTTGCGACTTCAGAACCCGCTCCAATGCGTCGGCGTCACCAAAAGGGATCTCCACGGTTCCCGAGAGCAAAGGCTGGAAAGGCGTCTTGTACTTCTCGCGCCCCCCAACAGAAAGCGCCCCGAGAGTCTTTCCGTGAAAAGCCCCTGTGCAGTAGACGAAGGCTCCGTCGCCCATGGCGCCCCTAGCCAGTTTCAGCCCTGATTCAACAGCTTCGGTGCCGCTGTTGCTGAAGAAAACCATCTCAAGATCCCCCGGGGTTATCTCGGCCAAATCGTGAGCCAATGCTGCTTGGAGCGGACTAACTTGGGTCTGCAGGAAAATGGGCCGGGTAGACACCTTATCCACAGCGTCAATAATATCCTCTGGGTTGTGACCGAAAACCAGGCTGCCGTAGCCTCCCAGAAAGTCCAGATAATCCTGACCATCTTGGTCCCAGACTCTGACGCCGTCACCCCTTACGAAGCCGCGATCGAATCCTATGACAGAAAGCAGAGTTTTGAGGCCCGGATTCACATACCTAGAAAACAGCTCGCCGCTTTGCGCCCCGGTCAGGCTGAGAGCCCCATTGAGCCCAAGAAGCCTAGGCGTACCTTGCTCACCCTGAGAGTAAGTTAGCATGACGTCACTTCCCCGACACAGATTTTACTTTGGCAGTTGTTGTCTGCATATCTGTATGTGCACATGGCTGTGCACAATCAATATACAACCTCCTTCTATTCACTGGCAACTGGAATAGTGCTCTTGAATAGCGCCACTGGACAGAGCCACCTGAACAGAGACACTGAATGGCAGGCCGCGTCCCTTGGTGACATAATCTCCAAGGGACAAGTCACCGAGCCAATTATGTCAACATAATCTGTATAGAAAGGTGCCAAATGGCCACCTTGCCCCGCGTACATGGTGCGGTCCCCCTCCTCCCCCGGGGACCGCATCGCCTATGTGGCTTTAACCGATCCCTACTGGGGGGCCCCCACACCCCACAACCCACAACCCGAAGCCGCAGTCTCCCGTTCCACAGCCCAATCATGTAGAATATGTCTAGTTGCTATAAGACGCACAAGGCGGTGCCATATGTCTACTGGAGTCAAGGACCGATCTGCTCTTGGCCAAGAACCTCCCCAGAAGGAAATCAGAAGCACAATTACGCGCTTGGTGTGGCCGGCCACCGTCGAAAGTGTGCTCCAAATGGGAGTAGGACTTGTCAACACAGGCATGGTCGGTCACCTTTCAGCCATGGCCATAGGCGCTGTGGGCCTTTGTAACCGGGCAACTATGCTTGCGTGGGTCATGTTCCAGGCCATATCTACAGGAACGACTGTGATCGTTGCTCAGTCAATTGGTGCAGGGAACCGGGACAAAGCGCGCAGCGTTGCGGCGCAAGCGGTGGTCTTGGGCACCGTAAGCGTGGCAATCCTGGCAATAGCCTTCTACGTCCTTGCGCTGCCCCTGCTCGCGGTGTTCAGCCCTGAACCCGCCCTACTTGAGGCGGCCACCCAGTATCTCAGGATCTTGGTAGTAGGCATGCCCGCGGTAGGAATCATGACCTCTGTTGGAGCGGGCATGCGAGGCGCAGGAGACACCAGAAGCCCAATGATCATAGCCGTTCTGGTCAACATCCTAAACGTTGCCGGCAACTGGACCTTGATATATGGCAACATGGGTTTCCCGGCGCTAGGGATGGCGGGCTCAGCATTAGCCACTGTGATATCCCAATGGCTTGGCGCTATACTCGCTCTACTGGCCATGACGTCTCGAAACTCGACCCTTGGCATTTCCTGGAGAGGCCCGTGGCGTTTGGCAAGAGCGGAACTTGGGGAGATGCTAGGAATCGGCCTACCGGCAAGCGGCGAGTCACTCTTCTGGCAGTTGGCCGCCATAGTCCTAACTTTCTTCATCACCGGCTTCGGCACTAACGCTTTGGCTGCCCACCAGTTAGGCCTGAACGCCGAATCACTTTCATACATGCCGACGGCAGGATTCGGAATAGCGGCCACCACCCTAGTGGGGCAATCAATGGGCGCTAATAGACCTGACCTAGCCCGGCGGTACTCCCGAGAATTGACTATCATGGCCGTGGCCCTGACAGTTGTCACAGGTGGGCTGCTTCTGTTCATGCCCCACACCATCCTCGGCTTTCTCACAAAAGACCCAGAGGTAATCTCTCTAGGCGCCATATACCTTAGGCTCATGGCCACCGTTCAGATTCCCCAACAGCTCCAAGGGGTGCTCACAGGAGCGCTGCGGGGCGCCGGTGACACCCGCTCCCCCATGTACATCGCCGCCATAGGCATCTGGGGAATTAGACTTCCTTTAGGATACTTACTGGCCTTCCCCCTGAAAATGGGAATAGTCGGGGTGTGGGCTGCCATGACTCTGGATCTCGCGGTACGATTTGTGCTAACCCTAGTGTTGTACAGACGGATGCCCTGGGTGAGGGACCAAGTCAGAGTCTCAGCCCAGACGTAGGCGTTGTGGTAATGCGGCTCGGAAGAATCGTTTTGCCTTGGTAAGGGGAGAACCGTTTTGAGCATTGTTGGGTTGATGGTCACTGCATTTGTCATCGGGCTTTCCGGCGCAATGGCCCCCGGGAGCCTTCTTGTGGTCGTCATAACCGAAACCGTGAGACACGGCTTTTGGGCGGGGCCGCTTGCTGTGGCCGGTCACGCTCTGGTTGAGATGATTGTGGTAGTACTTCTCTCTCTCGGTCTGGGAGCCTTCTTGGCTTACGACAGCGTCCTCGGGGTAATCGGACTTCTAGGCGGCCTCACACTGTTCTATTTCGGTTACGCCACATGGCAGACTGCCAAGACTGCAACTCTCTCATTGGATTCGGCTAGTTCCCAACAGGCTGCGGGTTTTACCGGCCAACGCCAACAAAGGTACGACGGGCCACTCCGCACTGCGGCTGCAGGCATTGCGGCAAGCGTCTCGAACCCTTATTGGATCGTCTGGTGGGCCACCATAGGTGCGGCGTACGTAGGCACTGGCGCCAAGATCGGTCCCCTGGGGCCAGTCACCTTTTACCTGGGGCACATTGCGTCAGACTTGGTATGGTATACGCTCATATCCTGGGCCATAGCCACCGGAAGACGCTTCATCAACGATAAGCTGTACCGGGCGGTCTTGTGTGTGTGCTCCGTATTCATCGTTCTGTTCGGAGCCTACTTCCTGCGTCTCGGTTTCAGGTTTGTAACAGGCCCGTAAAATGTGAATCACGGGAGAGGGTGCTCGCCTCTCCCATCTGTGCCGAAGTCCGATTCTGGTTACTGGCGCTTATCCTTGGCCGCTCTCCTCGGACTTCCCGTCCCCGCCTTTGCCCTTGTTCTTGCCGATCTTGACCTTGGACAGGATGTCAGGAAGCAATGACGCCAGTTGCTCCATCATATCCTTCTTCCCGAGAGTGAAAATCCGCACCTCGTCGCCGATAACGGCCGCAATGGCGATGGGCCGCAGACTGGCGCCTCCGCCTGCCCCTCCTCCTACCCCGGTGTCTTTGTCGGTCTTGCCTGTGCCGCCACCGGAACCAAAGCCAAAGGCGGCAGTTTGGATGGGCACAAGAGTCACATTGCCGATGACCATGGGCTCTCCTACCACCGTCTTGGTGGACAGGAACTTCTCTAGCCTTATGGCCATGGTTTCTAGCACTGTTCCGTGATCCACGTTTCTTACCTCCCGCTTTCTCTCCAATACATTTCGATTCACCACAAAACTACCTACGCTCCAACGGTTCTTCGGTATCCGGTTTCTTCCTCCACAGAGGTCTAATCTTGGGTGACATGAAGAACATGCCTCCATGCCAAATAAGCACCGCTGGCAGAGCCCACATGCTCACGGACCCTTTGGCGTCTAGCACCTCCTCTACGAAACTAGGCCCCAATCTTAACCCCGTGATGCCCAAGAACTCGGCAGAAACCACATAGGCGGCATAGACCATCCCGGTCACACCGGGATCCTCCAGACCGTAGACGATATCCGCATCCACTTGAACGTGTGACGCAGAGATGCATCGTCTCAGGAAATCCATGGTCCTGCCTCTGACATCTGAGGCCAGGTAGGGCCGGAGTCTGCCTAGCCTCTCCCGAAACACACCGTTCCGCTTGCGATTCCCCAATCCACTCCTTGACCGTGGCGAAGACTGGGGTGAGGATTGGCCGGAATCATCTGGGCGCTTTGGCTCGTCTTCGTCTTTGGGCTTCTGTCTCCCGCTCCACACCCTTACGCCTAGCACTTTCACTGCGGTCTGGGTGCCTTGATGGGAAACTGTCACCGCTCCTGCCAGGACTGACACGAGAAACCTACCGCTTGCGTGCTTCCGCCCTTGACCATCCAAAATGTCCTCCCAAGTTCCTTGGAACCCGGCTTCTCCCGACGCTGTCATCTTAACGGGCAGCAAAATGGCAAGCGTCAGGAGCGCCGTCAAAAGAGCCAGCGAGTATCCGACAATCTTCATGAGAGCCAACAGCAACAGCATCCGACCGCCTGCTCCGGTTACTTCTTCAAGGCCGTGGAGAGCTCTTGCAGAAGAACCGGCAATCCCCTACGGAGTCTATTGAACTCCTCAATCCTGAAGAACTCGTTAGGTCCATGAGCGCCCGCATCCGGGCTAGACATGGCAAAAAACACAAGGTAGACGCCAAGAGTGTCCAGGAATGCCCGGGCAATAGGCAGTGTGCCTCCTAATCTGACTGTAACAGGCTTCCTGCCAAACAGATCCCCCAACACCTTCGCCAAGACAGGCAGAGCCGGATTATCGTCAGGAACCACATAGGGCTTGGAATTTCCGGGAAATACCTTGACGCTCACTGTGACTCCCCTAGGCAAGTGGTTTCTCACGTGCTTTTCCATGAGCGCGCAGATGGTTTCCGGATCTTGATTAGGTACCAGCCTGCAGGTGATCTTGCAGGAAGCCCGAGCAGGAATGATAGTCTTTATGCCTTCGCCCTGAAAACCTCCCCAAATTCCGTTGGCGTCTAGAGTGGGACGGAACCAAAGCCTCTCCACTGGACTGTATCCTTCCTCGCCAAAGAGCGCCGGCACTCCTGCGGCGTCAGCGTGAGCGGCCTCGTCGAAAACCACCTGTGCCATTGATTCGGCTTCAGCCTCCGAGGGAGCCGCCACATCATCGTAGAAGCCATCAACTAGGATCTTGCCGTTGGGAGCCTTCATGCTCCCTAAAATCTCCGCCAGAGCGTGAATCGGGTTCTGGAGCAATCCTCCCTGTCCCCCTGAGTGCACGTCGGACCTGGGCCCCGTGACGTCAATCTGGATAGCCGACAACCCGCGGCACCCCACAGTCACAGAAGGGATATCTCGAGAAAACATGCCCCCGTCAACCGAGATCACGAGGTCGGCCTGGAGGCTCTCCTTCCGCTCTTTCAGGACTTCCTTAAGGTTCGGACTGCCGATTTCCTCTTCGCCCTCAAACAGGAACTTCAGATTGACAGGCGGGCCTCCCGACTGAATCATGTCTTGGGCGGCGACGATGGCCGGGAAGACCCCTCCCTTGTCATCGGCGGCTCCGCGAGCGTAGATCTTGCCATCCCTGATATCAGGTTCAAAGGGGGGAGAAAGCCATTCATCCAAGGGGTCGGCCGGTTGAGTATCGTAATGGCCGTATATGAGGACTGTAGGGGCGTCTTTATCCTTGGACCGGGCTAGACCGTAGACCACTGGGTGCCCTTTGGTCGGAATTATATCCGCATCCCCAACACCCGCCTTGACCAGGCGGTCTTTGACCCATTTAGCTGCTTTTTCCACATGGCCCTTGTGAGATGGAAGGGCACTTATGCTCGGAATCGATAGAAACTCAAGAAACTCTTTTATATAACCGTTCTGATCCATGTTGCGTCTCCTTCCCAGAAATCATCTGATCATCATTATACCGTTGACAGCCTCGGTGTAGGCAAAACTCAAAGAAACGCCCATAATGGTTAGATGGAACCCACTTCCCGGCAACTTGCCGAGATGAAAGGCGGAAGACCCTTGGCCAAAACTGTAGATGCAGTGCTGTTCGACCTAGACGGAACTCTGCTTGATACCACCGAAGCAATCTTCGCTTCCCTCAGGCACACCATGGAACACTTCACTGGGACCGTACCCCCCACAAGCGTGCTGCAGAAAACCATGGGTATCCCACTGGTGGACGTATTCGAATCGCTCCTCCCGGGCCGGGCTCGAGAAGCGTGCCAAATATACGTTGCCCACAACCTCAGAGTTCACCAAGACCTTGTCAGACCATACCCCGGTGTGAGCCAGACCCTGACCGCCCTAAAAGCCAGCGGAATACACCTCGGGCTGGTCACCTCCAAAAGACGCCACTCGGCCCAAGTTGGACTCAAGTCGGCTAACATAGGCGCCTTCTTTGAGGCCATCGTGTGCCACGATGACACGGAAAGACACAAGCCCGACCCAACGCCCTTACTCATGGCTCTAGATTCCATGGGAATTGCCGGCGGCCACGTTCTAATGGTCGGAGACACCATCTTTGACATCCGCGCGGCTAAAAACGCCAATGGTGCGCTTCCCGGGCTCCACGTGAAGTCAGGGGCGGTGACCTACGGAGCAGGTCTGCGAGACAACCTGGCTCTGGAGAAACCTGACTTCCTTTTTGACAGCGTCCAAGAAGTGCTAGGAGTTTGCGGGATCGTCTAGCCCAGTCACAACTCGGACGGTCCATCGATCCTGATGCTGCCCGCTGAAACCGAAACGTCGACCTCGCACTTCCCGGAACCGATAGTTCCCGACGCCTTGCCGGAGCCGGGGCTTTTGGTGATTGAGAGCCCTGGCAATGAACTAGAAATGCTCCCAGCACTGGCAGTGGCTTTGACTGTCGCCCCGACACCGCCGGGCACAAATAGGTCCATGCTGCCGGCGCTTACTCGCGCTTTGAACGACGTCATCTCAGGACCCAAAGAAGCTTTCAGACTCCCGGCCGAGACCTTAGCATCAACGGCCTTGGGGCTCGCATCCACAGTGAGGCTGCCTGCAGAAGTCAGCGCCTCTACTTCTCCGGTCATGCCTGAAATGGTGACACTTCCGGCAGATGTCCGAAGCTTCAAAGCCATATCCGCAGGAAGCGTAAATGTGGACGCTATCTTGGAGTTGGAGAACGAGACGATACCAGACGGGCGAGTCAACTCAATCATGAGAGTGTCGCCCGAGCCATGGACTTCGATCTCAAACCTTTCTGCCACCCTCTTGGCGTCTTCGTAGCTTGACCCCACAACTTCCACGGACACCGTCCCCTTGACGGTCCTCTCTGAACCTCCAACCACCTTGACCTGTCCGACCATTGACAGGTCCACGACTTTCTGATCGGCTTCGATGTCCGAAGACACAGGTATCTCAACGGTGTAGACTTCTCCGCTCCCGGGCAAGATCACCCTGGGCCACCCCGCATAACCAAAGAAAACACCGCCTGTTCTAACCGCCATAGCAAGGAGAAAAGCGACGCCAATGAACACAACTGCCCAGACGCTGAGCCTGGCGCGAACCTCGGGATTCCTCGAGACAATCAGGAATTCGACACCCAGCATTACTACACTCAAAGGCCAGTAGTCCAGAACCAAGCGGACGGCTGGATAATCTCCGTACATCTGAAACATGAACGCTACTCCCAAAACTACTATAACCGCTCCCAGCGTGAACTTGCCGACACCCACTTGTCTCATGGCTTCCCCCTCCTGCCAGAGTCCTGCCAACGGGAACCCCTGGGCACATCTCTTGGCGACGCCCGATTCCGGACGGTAATACGCCTGATAGGACCCGGAGTAACACCGCCAGCCGTTGAGCATTGCAGGCGCAGCCACTTACCGTATTACCGGGGCAGCCGAATTTCTTCGCCAGCAAGAGGCCCCGGCGAAGGGTTTCTTTCGATACGCAAAGAAATCCTTTTGGAAGGGAGAGTGAGCACAAAATATGGAAGTCAAGGAACGGGCAATAAATGTGCCGAAACCACCTCACGCTCCGGTTCGTCCCGTGATAGATAATGTCCACGGAATCGTCATTGAGGACCCGTACCGGTGGCTGGAGGATGGCGAAAGCCAAGAAACCCTTGAGTGGACCGAAGCCCAGAACCATCGCACTCGATATGTCCTAGACCAACTGGAGGAAAGACCGCGTCTGGCGGCGCGTCTAACCGAGATTTTGTCCCAGGAGACTGTGGGGTCTCCCGTACTGAAAGGGAATGCGCTCTTCTATACCCGCCGCGAAAAGGGGGCCAACCAACCGCTTTTGTGCTGCCGGACGCTAAGCCATGGCTCTTTGGGTGACGAACGGGTTGTGCTTGACCCCAATGAGACCAGCGCATCTGGGTTAGTCGCTCTTGACTGGTGGTATCCGTCAGATGACGGCAATCTTCTGGCCTATGGTTACTCCGAGAAGGGCGATGAGTGGAGTATCCTTCGGGTCCTGGACATTGCTGCCGGCAAGGTTCTCCCCGACACCATCGAGCGTTGCAGAAACGCCGGGGTGGTCTGGGAGAAGGATGGCCGCGGCTTCTACTACACTCGGTATCCCAAACCTGGCCAAGTGCCGCCAGGGGACGAGTTTTACTATCGCAAGGTGTACCATCATACTTTGGGCACCGACCCTTCAGCCGACACCCTGGTGTACGGGGAAGGACGCCCAAAAGATGAGATGTACGGGGTCTCTCTTTCTGATAGCGGCAAGTATCTGCTCCTGACCGTAACTCACGGTTGGAACAGCACCGACCTTTATTTCCGCGACGAAACCAAACCCGGCAGCCCTTTCGTTCCGGTGATAGTGGGAGTGGATGCGTTGTTCCATGGCAGGATCATGGGGGATACCCTCTACATCCACACGAATTGGAATGCGTCTCGCTACAAGGTAATGGCAGTAGATCTCACCCAACCCAAACTTGGCAAATGGAAGGAGATCATACCCGAGGCACCCGATTTCACCCTAGAATCCGTGACATTTGCAGGCGGAAAGATTGTTGTCTCGGGCCTCAAGGATGCCGTTTCGCACCTGTACTGCTACGACATTGACGGTAGCGGCAAACGGGAGATCAATCTTCCGGCCCTAGGGGCCATTACAGGCGTGGCGGGGCAGATGACCGGGACTGACTTGCTGTTCGTGTTTGAGTCCTTTGCCCTAGCCCCATCCATCTATCACTTGAACCTCCAAAGCCAGGGCGACCCCGAGGTGCTCTTGGCCAGCAAACAGTCGGTAGATCCGTCCAGCATCTTGGTTAAGCAAGTCATCTACCCCTCCAAAGACGGCACTAGAATTCCCATGTTCGTCCTTCACAAGGCTTCAGTTCCTGCAGGCGAACCTGGATCCCAACCTGTACCTACGCTTCTTACGGGATACGGCGGCTTTAACCTTCCCAGGACCCCCAACTACTCCCCCACGGCCATACCGTGGCTTGAGAATGGCGGAATCTACGCTGTGGCCAACCTAAGGGGCGGCAGCGAGTATGGTGAAGCGTGGCACCGGGCTGGAATGAGAGAGAACAAGCAGAATGTGTTCGACGACTACGCGGCCGCCGGCGAGTACCTGGTCGCTCAAGGCTACACAGACGTGGAGCACTTGGGGGCTTTCGGCCGCAGCAACGGCGGACTCCTCATGGGGGCCACCATTACGCAGCGTCCAGACCTTTTCAAAGCGCTTGTGTGCGGAGTGCCGCTTTTGGACATGGTCCGCTATCATAAGTTCCTTATCGCTTATATCTGGGCGTCTGAATATGGCGACCCCGACAACCCGGACGAGTTCAAGTGGCTGTACGCCTACTCTCCTTACCACCGCGTAAACCCAAAGACGGTCTACCCGGCCATGTACACTTTCACCGCCACATCTGACAGCCGAGTCGACCCTTGCCACGCCCGCAAGATGACGGCCCGACTTCAGGCCGCTCAAGAAGTATCCGCTTCAACCAACCCCATACTCTTGAACGTCGAGGCCGATGCCGGGCACGGGGTCGGGAAACCTCTCTACAAGGTGGTAGGCGAGCAGGCCGACATGTGGGCGTTTCTTGCCTGGCAGTTGGGACTAAGAATCAGCTAATCCAAGAACGCTTGGCTGGGCGCTGCGCTCATCCCGAGAGCAATAACACCATGAGACCGGGTCCATAGTGGGCCCGGTCCTATTTTGGCGCACCCGCTGGATATACTTAGACAGGTGATGGCAAATGAGGAGTGGTCAAATGTCGTGGTTCTCCTGGGCCGTAGTGGCCGCCGTGTTTTGGGGCTTAGGCCCCGTATTTGCCAAACTTGGTCTCGCCAAGCCCGATCCACTCACAGCCCTGCTCATTAGAAGCGCCGCCGTATTGGCGGTGCTGGTTGTGTGGACTGCTATACGCGGAAACACTCTGGGGAACCTTGGACAAGTCGATCTCAAGACCTGGGGGCTACTTCTTCTGGAAGGCAGTTTCGCATCAGTCATCGCCCATTTCGCCTATTTCAGCGCCCTCAAGACCGGCAACGTGGCCAACGTCGTCCCCATTACAGCATCCTACCCCCTGCTCTCTGTAGCCCTATCTGTTGTACTATTGGGAAGTAAGGTTACGGCAGGAAAGATCCTCGGCGCGGTGTTTACAGTTCTCGGGATCTTGCTCCTGCAAAGATACTAGGGAATACACACCAGAGAGGGATACTTCTGACATGAGACCAAGAGTGGCTCTTATTCAGCATCGAGCTTACGATATCCACGGCGCTCAAGAAGGACTTGAAAGAACCCTTTCCATGGTCGACCAGGCAGTCGCCTCTGGAGCAGACTTGATAGTCCTGCCAGAGTGTTCCTATCCCGGCTACTACCTTGGGCTTCAAAATGATCCCTTAGGCGCGGCCTCTAGTTGGGAACTGGCGCTGGACAAGTTCCGTCACAAGGCGGCGCAACACAAGGTTCTGATCTCCTTGGGCATAGCCGAGATTTGTCAAGGGACTCTGTACAACTCGGCTTTTCTCATGGGACCTGATGGCTCTATAATGGGACATGCCCGAAAGACGTTTCTCTGGCATTTCGACAACAGATGGTTCACCCCGGGGGACGAGTATAGGGTCTTCGATACACCCCTGGGTCCAGTAGGCATGATCATCTGCGCCGATGGACGCATGCCCGAGATTTCAAGAGAGCTGTGCCTTGCCGGCGCAAATATCATCATCAACACGACCTGCTGGGTGACTACGGGAAGGGACCCTAAGAGCCTTCGAAACCCCCAAGTCGATTACATTATCCCCACAAGGGCTTTCGAGAACGGCGCCTGGTTTGTTTGCGCCAACAAGGTCGGAAGCGAGGCTGATTCCATCGTATACTGCGGTCAGAGCATGGTGGCATCGCCCCAAGGGGAGGTTGTGGCCAAAGCATCGCCTCACCGCCAAGAGATCGTCCTAGCCGAGCTAGAACTAGAGACGAAGGCTCACACTAAAGCCATGGCCTTGCGCCGGGAGCACTATTCCCCCGAATTCTCCCTCATAGGCGCGGACAACCAGAGTACTCCCTTGGGAAGGCTTCTAGACTCGCCTCTAGTGCCCAGAACCGCTGTAGCCCTTGTGGCATTGGCCCAGCTCTCAAGAGACGTATCCTTCCAGGACTACGTAAACCAAGGTGGGCAAATGGCGTCCCAGTTGTCCCAGCAAGGCGTCAATCTTGTGGTCTTGCCAGAGGCTCCGTGCACTTCTGTGAGAGACGCGCCTACCCTTCTCCTAGAGGCGCTCGGCCCCATAGCCGATAGGCTCGGCATCTATCTGGCTGCAACGGCCAGACGCCCCCGCTCAATGACCGTGGTCTCCGGCCCCAAGGGGTTTGCTAGAATCTACGGCAGGGAGCCCGTTGGCGCCAGCGGCGCCCAAGACCCGCTGAGAAAGTCTCTGCCTGGCTCCGGAGATCTTCTGGAAATCGGGGGAGGAGTGCGGGTAGGCTTCATGCGAGGCTACGCCGGATTTGTGCCGGAAGTCCCTCGAATACTCTTTCTCAAGGGCGCTGACCTCATAGTATGGCAGGCTGATCTCGGGATGGGGCTGGAGCAGAACGTGGCCCTTACCCGGGCCATAGAGAATCGGTCATATGTTGCTCTGGCAAACTGCTCTTCCAAAGACGATTCTCGGAACAGCCTCTTGGTGTCACCTGACGGGCACGTAGTGGCAGAGACTTTTCCAGGCGTCAACCAGGCGGTTGTGGCTCAGATATCGGCCTCAGCATCTAGGATCAAGCAACTGACCTGGGGCACCAACGTGTTTACGGGAAGACTCCCCCATCTCTACCAAAAGACTTCCCAGCGCTAGGAGGTTATAACCAGTGCCTCAAGACGAACCGCGGACGCGTCCAGAAGGCCGACCAAACTGCCCGAAGCGTCCATCAGCACAAGGCGCCTCGTGGCTCTTTTTACCGTCCGCCTACATGCTGCTCTTCTCTTTGCGGTTCACAGAAGTGTTCTGGGTCATATTTCTGCGAAACAAAGGTTTATCTTTTGCGGCCATCGGGCTCTTGGAGACGGCCTTTCACATTTCGTCCCTCTGCAGCGAGATACCCACGGGGATTATCGCCGATAGGTGGGGTCGCAAAGTAAGTCTTGCAGTTGGCCGAGGAATAGCCGCCGTGTCGGCGGCCCTTACGCTCTACGCCAAGAGTTGGGGAGTTTTGAGCGCAGCTTTCGTGCTCAACGCAATCTCATACACCTGCCATTCAGGGGCGTTTGAGGCCCTTGTCTATGATTCTGGACCCCCCGAAGTTAGTTCCCAGTTCGCGGCAACTTGGGGAAACCTTAACTCAGTGTACCTAGTTGGAACGGCCCTTGCGGGGCTTTCGGCCACACTCATGTCGCGCTATTCTCTGGATCTGCTCTACAAAGCCGCTGTGGTCACGGATCTTGCGGCTGTGGCGACGGCATGCTTCTTGGCAGAGGACGTCCGCAGCCGGCGCCAGCAGAAGCGCAGCGAGACTGCGTGGAGTGGGCTCAAGAACGACGTCGAGAGGCTCATTTCCGCCCTGAAACGGCCCATCCTTCTGTGGCTCTTGCTCCTTTGGGGAATCGGTTCTGCCATGGGTACTTCGGTCCATTTCTATGGACAGGCTTTCTTGGAAGAATCCAAAGTGCCGCTTTCCATCATCGGCCTGACAGGAACCGTCAGCAATCTTCTTGCGGTGGTTCCCACTCGGACCGCCCATAGCCTCAGCAGGCGTTACGGACAAACTAGACCCCTCATTATAGGGAGCTTGGGCATCCCGGCCACTGTGGCCTTGCTGGCGCTTCTCCCTGCCAAGGTTAGTCCGGTCTGGAGAATCATTCTCGTAGCAGGGTACTTGGGGCTCACTGTGATATTGGAGACTCTCTATCCCCTCATGTCGGAATCAGTTAACGATCTGGTTAGCTCCGAAAACCGCGCCACTGTGCTCTCATCTGGCGGAATGGTTTTCAGCGTGGCCATGATGGCCATGTTCCCGGTCATTGGCTTTTTAGGTGACCGCATTGGCCTCAGGTGGAGTCTGGGAATAGCAGCGTTTGGGGTAGCACTGGCTATGATCCCGGCGTCTTGTCGCCTATCTCGCTCTCTGGAAGCGAAACCCCCAGCATCTCGTGAACTCTGATTAGATTGGACGATTCCATGACGTTCCACGGATAGTCTCTGGCGGCGCATTCTTGCCGCACCCAACGACAAAACTCCTCCGCCTTGTCTCTTTGCCCCATGAGTAGCGATGCCACGGCGATTTCAGCCCAGGGAAAATCGTCTCCAGTCTCCCCGTATTCCCAGTTGGGGAACCTCCTGTTAAACTCGTCCCATATCTCTACGGCTTTTTGGCTTTTGCGGTTAACTACTCCCGAGGATATGAGGAAAATCTGTGATACCGCATCGGGATACCACTTGCCTCTTCGCGGGTATCGCTTGCCCAACCAGGTAAGGGACCAAGCGTATTCGCCGGATTTGGGATTGTACAAAACCTCATCGATACCTTGCCGTACGCAGGCTGCCAGTGTCCTGCACCATACCGCATCCTCAGGGAACCCAACGCTCTCAAGGGTGTCGGCCCAATCCAAGAGCCCGCGATAGTTCTCGGCGTTATCCATAAGGTACTTGGTGTCGCTATTGGGCTTGACACGAACCAGGCCATCGCCGTCCATGAGCGTTGCTAGGACTCGAGCCACAAGGTCTATAGAGTCTTTGCGGGCAAGGATGAATGCGTCGTCGCCTGTGGCCTGGTGATAACGGGATACCAGGGATAGAAATGTGGAAGCGTAGCTGTCCGCCGAATCGTAGTTGCGGGTCGGAACGATCTGGCCGTCTCGCACTCGAAAGTCGTAGATCGTGCCCGCAAGTCCCCATCTGTCAGGCTTATTCAGATTGTCCAGGTACCAGTCCATGTACCGCGCCGACCACGGCGGATCGTAGTCAACCATGACCTTGGCGGCCAGATTGGCGAAATACGGTATGACCAGGCTTCTTTGAGGTGTCTGGGCTATTGCCCCGTTAGGAAGCTGGCATTCCTTCAGCCATTGGATTTCCTCGAGAAACTGGTGAGGCGGCGGTGTGCCTGGGGTGCCCGGCGTTTCGGCGAAGGGGGAACCGACTCCGGCTGATAGCAAGACCACATCCCCAGGATGGTTCAGGGCCATAGTCAGCAGCCTAAGTCCTCCGGCGACAAACGCCCCTATCAGAAGGAGAATAACGCCGGCGAACCATTTGGGTCTTTGTCTTGAAGTGACACGGGACAGCAACCAAAGCAACATCCTTTCGAAAACCAATAGGCGGCATAGTGACGGCTCCTGGAGCCGGAAAAGAAGAGGCCAACCAAGGAAAGCACCCCGTGGAAGCCGGACTTTTCATAAGATGTAGTTTCTCTGTGGACAGACAAACTCCTGCTAGCGGCCACTAATGACTGCCAATGGCCGCTGTTGGCGGCTGGTGGCTGCTATTGGTCGCTGGCGGTGGCGGTCGGTGGCTGCTATTGGTCGGAATGCCTGGTGTTGCCGGTGCTATAGGTGGCGCCTTGGCGCACGATTTCTGCACCAGGAAAGACTTCCCTGCACTCCTCAAGGAGGGTCATTTCATCGTATAGCGGCCAGATATGAGTCAGCAGAAGCCTCTTGACTCCTGCCTCTTTGGCTACCTCCCCTGCCTGTCTTGCAGTTAGGTGGCGCTGGGCAGCAAACTCCCTGTCTTCTTCTGTTGCTGAGGCCTCGCAGATGAATATGTCGGCGCCTTTGGCGGCCTCTATCAGCCCTTCACAAGGGCAGGTGTCGCCAGAGTAAGCTATGATTCCGCTTGGGGTCTGGATGCGAATCCCGTGGGTAGTGACAGGGTGGCACACTTGGAAGAAGGTGATTTTCATTGTGCCTACTGCGATGGAATCACCGTGGGATACGGCGGTAGCAAACATGGCTTCTTTGTAGTTGAGCAAGTCGTGCTCCGCTTGAGGGGTCGCAGGGGCATATACCTGAACCTTGGGAGGAAGAACGCGGTAGCGCTGGTCCGGACTGACTGCATACCTGAGAACCGTCATGTCGGCCATGTGGTCGAAGTGAAGGTGGGACAAGGCAACAAATCGGATCATAGACAAACGTCCGACATACTGCTGGAAATTGGCGAGCACCCCGGGGCCGCAGTCCAAAAGGATGCCCTGTTTGTGCGTTGACCCCTCACAAGGGTTCTCGCACTCTACCCAATATCCGGATCCCGCTCCCCTTGCAGGCGGGAACGGGGAGTACTTGCCCAGTACAGTCACGTTCACGTTCATTGCCTCCCGTCGATACCTTCCGTTCGTACCTCCCCCATTATACAGGCGGCGCTGATTGGGTCTAGGGGCTGGCGCGGGTTCTAGTTACAGGCCGATTGAGGCCTACATTCAAGCTGCATTCCAGCACGCATGCCATTGATCCTGCATCCTCGGTCTGCTATGATAATTCTTGCGTGGGGAGTTGGCTCAGGCGGTTAGAGCGCGTGCCTCACATGCACGAAGTCAGGGGTTCGAGTCCCTTACTCCCCACCACGCGCCACGCCCAGTTCCTATTCCACTTCAACTTGCGCCTATTCCAGTTCATTTTCACCTATCCTAGTTCGTCCTCGGTGATCGTCATCAGAATGAGGCAGCGAGACCTCTCGGCTCCACCCTCTTCAGGCACCCGCACACGCCCTTGGGCTTTGAAGCCAACCTTGCGGTAACACCTTCTAGCGCGCACATTGTCGCTGTCAACCCGAAGGAGGATCTCTCGAAGAGATGTAGTTTCAAAAAGTCCTCTAACAAACGTGTATACCGCATCCTGCCCCAGCCCCTGATTCCAGAAGGACTTATCGCCAATGACCACTCTGATCTCGCCGCTGTGAGAACGCCACGCCATGTTGACGACTTCTACCTCGCCGATTGGCCTCCCGTCTTCCAACTCAATGACCATGGTCCGCCTTAGCAGGTGTTGCTTATGTAGATACCAAACCCTCGCCTCTTCCCTGTTGTCGAAGTTTTTCCCTGTCCAACGGGTGATCTCTTCGTCAGAATCCCACTTCATGAGTAGTTCAATATCATCTTCTCTTACCGGCCGAAGCCTGACCCGCGAACCTACGAAGACATTGGAGCCCGGTGCTTCTTCATCTTGCATTTGCCGTGCATCATCAAGTGCTCTGGACAAATGGAACGCCTCTTCCCGTCCCTAAACATGCGTTGTGCAGGGACATTTCTACAAGTTCAACAAAGGCGGGATTTTCCCTTTCGGCAGTAGGAAGCAATCTCAGGCAGATCTGGGGGCTCTAGCCATCGCGAAGCACAACGAAGCACATCAGAATATCGAAGGCCACGCGCTAGGCGTGGCCCTTTGGTTCGCTAACGAATTACAGGCTATCCGCTACGCTATCTGCCGCGACCGCCTAGCAGGCACAAGCCTAGTCAGGTTATTCCTCTTCAGGGCGCAATCTAGGACGCCGTTTACCAGTTCGGTGTAAGTCCACCCGCCCTTCTCGGCTATACGCGGATAGTCCGAGTAACCCGGGGCCATGCCAGGGAGCGGGTTAATCTCCATGACGTTGGGAACGCCGTTTGCATCGAGCCGCATATCCACCCTAGCCAAATCCCGGCAGTCGAGGATGCGATACGTCTCAAGCGCTGTGCTCTTAAGGCTCTCCTCCAACTTTGGGGACACATCGGCAGGACAACTGTAGTAAACATCTTCACTCCAGTCGGTCTTGAACTGCCTGCTGTAGATCCTGGTGTGGTCCGGCGGAATCAGATCGAAGTTGATCTCCATTATGGGAAACACCACAGGCTTACGGTTACCGATTATCCCCACCGTAAACTCGCGGCCAGGCAGAAACTCCTCAACTAGCACCGGCTGCTTGTATTCCTTGAGGAGCCTTCTGGCCTCCCGGTAGAGATCTAGAGGCTCTTGGCAATGGGATTTAGGCGACACTCCCATGCTAGAACCTTCGTGTGCAGGCTTCACAAACACAGGGAAATGGAATCCTTGTGCGTCAATCTCGCTCTCGCTTCCAAACACCCGAAAAGGGGCCGTGGGAATCCCGTGATAAGCCAACATCTTCTTGGTCAGAGGCTTGTCAAGGGTTACGGCAAGGGACAACACCCCTGAGCCAGTGTAAGGGATCCCGAGCATCTCAAGGACAGAAGGGATGTGACTCTCCCTTGACTCCCCCTTGAGCCCCTCGCACATGTTATAGACAATGTCCAGATGCCTATCTTGCAGCTCAGTTATTGCCCGGTAATTCCCCTCCAATAAACAAACATCGTGGCCATACGCCCTCAGCGCATCAGCCACGGCCAGAACCGTAGACTCCGAATCAAGCTCGGCCCCCAGGTCTGGAGGCTCGCCTTCTTCCGGCGGGTCCCCTTTCAGGTTATACATGACCCCTACCACGGCCATCCCGACATGTTCCCCCTTTGGCACTATCATGCAAGAGATTATTGCACGCGCCAAATAACGAGTCAACACAATTCTTAAAGAATCTTCACGTGAATATGCAATTCACCAACCGTTAGGAGTGCACTTCGCTAATACTCACCCCATGCAGCGGTTTTTCTTCTCCCACACAGGGAATGGGTACCAAATCCTGGTTGGGAGCCTGGTCTCTTTGTCTTGCCGCAGACAACACTTCGTCCATATGACCCACAAAAAGGACAGTCATCTCATCCCGGATGTTGGCGGGAACGTCCTCTACATCTTTCCTATTCTCCTCAGGCAGCAAAACAGTGAATATGCCTGACCTGTGGGCTGCCATCACCTTCTCCTTGATTCCGCCAACCGGCAGGACCCTGCCCCTGAGAGTGACCTCGCCTGTCATGGCGATATCGTGGCGAACCGGGCGATTGGTCAAGGCCGATGCCACGGCGCAAGTCATGGTGATTCCTGCTGAAGGTCCGTCCTTAGGAATAGCACCTTCAGGAATGTGCACGTGAATGTCGGTAGTCTCGTAGAAATCCTCCTGAAGTCCGAGGTCGAGGGCCCGTGACCTTAGATAACTGAGCCCTGCTTGGGCAGATTCCTTCATCACGTCACCTAACTGCCCAGTAAGAGTAAAATGCCCTTTACCCTTCATGACGCTGACCTCGACTGACATGACATCGCCGCCGACATCGGTTACAGCCAGCGCAGTGGCCACGCCTACCTGGTCTTCCTTTTCAGCTTGGCCGTAGCGGAATCTGGGGACTCCCAGATACCGCCCGACGGTCTTGGCAGATACCCGGACACGTTTTCTCTTGCCCGACACCAAATCCTTAGCGGTTTTCCTGCATATGGACGCGATTTGCCGTTCTAGATTTCTAACCCCCGCCTCCCGGGTGTACTCCCTGATGATGCTTCTGAGAGCGTCCTTCCCTATAGAGAGATCCATAGGGCGCAACCCGTGTTCCTTGAGCTCTTTGGGGATTAGGAACTGGGAACCTATCTGCATCTTCTCTTCCTCGGTGTAACCCGGAATGGTTATGACTTCCATACGGTCTAAAAGCGGCCGCGGGATAGAGTGCGAGGAGTTGGCCGTGGTTATGAACATCACCCTTGACAGGTCAAAGGGAACCTCCAGGTAGTGGTCGGAGAAACTGTGGTTCTGCTCGGGATCCAGCACTTCAAGGAGGGCCGCCGCAGGGTCTCCCCGGAAATCCGACGCCAGCTTATCGATTTCGTCCATAAGGAACACCGGGTTTCGAGAACCCGAAGTGCGTATACCCTGGACTATGCGGCCCGGAAGCGCCCCAATGTAGGTGCGCCTGTGCCCCCTAATCTCGGCCTCGTCTCTGACCCCGCCCAGAGATATTCTCACAAACTTCCTTCCCAAAGCCCTGGCAATGGACTTGGCCAAAGAGGTCTTGCCCACTCCAGGAGGCCCCACGAAGCACAAAATTGGTCCTTTGGGCTTTTCCACAAGCTGCCTGATAGCAAGGTATTCGAGAATTCTCTCCTTGACCTCGTTGAGGCCGTAATGGTCCTCGTCGAGGATCCTTTGTGCCTGAAGGATGTCAAGTCGGTCGTCTGTCATGGTGTTCCAGGGCAGCGATACCATCCACTCAAGGTAGGTCCGGACAACTACAGCTTCTGCAGACGCCTGGGGCATCTTCTCCAGGCGCTCGACCTCCCGAAGGGCCCTGTCCTTGGCGTCGCCCTCAAGCCCCGCCTTCTCGATCTTCTTCCTAAACTCATCAGCCTCGCTGACCGTATCCTCCCGATCGCCGAGCTCCTTTTGGATGGCCTTCATCTGCTCCCTGAGCCAGTACTCCTTCTGGCTTCTTTCGATCTGCTCCCGTACCCGCTTGTTTATCCTCTTCTCCAGGCTCACCATTTCTATCTCTTTGGAAAGAAAGCCCACGAGCTTCTCAACCCGGTCTCTGACGGGGAGCGTTTCCAGGATCGCCTGCTTGTCGGCGGAGGATAGCGGCACATGGCCGGCAATGAAATCGCAAAGCTGCCCCGGGTCACTCAGGGTTGCGATGGTTATAAGGGTCTCGGCGGGCACTTTCTTGGTGGCCCTAACATACTCCTCGTACTGCTCCATGAGGGGTTTGGTCACACGCTCCGAGTCAAATGAAGTGAGCAACTCTTCTTTCAGGTCGTCTACGGAGACAAGGTAGCCAGGTTCCCGGTCCACATAGGAGACCACCCTCACCCGGGATACTCCCTGAACAACTACTCTCAAGTGACCGGCAGAAGTTCTGACGGCCTCCCTAATCACTCCCAGCGTGCCTATATCGGATATCTCCTCCGGCGAAGGGTCTATGGCATCGTTGTCCTTTTGGGGACACAATACAATGCGCATGTTCCCCGCCTGAGCCATCTCGCAAGCCCTTATGGATCTGGTGCGGCCCACCTCAAGGGTCTGGGTGGTGCCGGGAAACACCAGCTGGTTTCTTAGGGGTAAGAGCGGGTAGGACTTAGGGTCCCTTTTTGCTGCGCTCAATCAATCCACCTCCCGCATTCTCTTCTCAAGATCCCAGCCATATCATATTAGTTGACAAGACCGAAGTGACATGGCTAAGAAGAACGCAAACCATTTATTCTAGTTGCTCTTTCCCAAGTCCTTCAGGCATGCTTGGTAACCTATGGAGAGAGTGGCAAAAGGGCAGGTAGGGGAGTTTTGCATATGGGGACCGGACAAAGGATGCGGCTCCTGGGAATAGATACTTTGGACTAGGACTCCAGATCTTTGAGCACTTCACCAATATGAGACACGGGGACCACTTTTATGGGCCTCTCGGCGAACCGTTCCTGCCAGTTGGCCTGAGGGATAAACACGCGGACGAGGTTCGCTTCCCATGCGGCGTTGAGTTTCTGCTCGATGCCGCCCACAGCCCTGATCTCTCCGTGGATAGATATCTCCCCCGTGAAAGCGGTCTTGGGACTAACGGGGCGCTTAGTAATGGCCGAGTACATGCTGACCGCTATGGCGAGTCCGGCGGAAGGTCCGTCTACGGGAGTGCCGCCCGGGAAGTTGACGTGGATATCCAGTTCGTGCGGACGCAGGTCAGTCTGGGTCGAAAGTGCGGTCCGGACGTTCTCAATCGACGACATGACCATGCTCTTTCTGCGAAGCACATGGGCGCCCCTACCCATCTCCTCTTCTTCTATGACGCCTGTGATCACTATCTCGCCGCGCCTTCCATTGGAAGGTTCTAACACCGAAGCCTCGACATCAATGACGTGGGCCGTGCCCGGACCAGACACCGCAAGGCCCAACGCTTCGCCTACAAGCGGCGTCTCCGGTGGGATGAAGCCTGAACGCGGCGTATGCTGTCCTTGAGACACTATCCACTCAATATCCCCTAGGGAGACGGGCCTTCCACCATCCACAAGGGTAAGCCCGGCAGCCAGTTGAATCAAATTGACCGCGTCTCGCCCGTTGTCAGCATACTTCTCGATGAGTTCTATGGCGCCATTTTCAATGTCCACACCCGCTTTCTTGGCGGCTCCTCTGGCGATGGTGCCGACCTCTCTCGATGTCAGGCTGCGAAAGAACACCTCCAAGCAGCGAGACCTCAAAGCAGGCGGAATATCCTGCGGTGTCTTGGTAGTCGCGCCCACTAACCGGAAATCAGCGGGAAAACCATTTTGGAAAATGTCGTGGATGTGCTCGGGGATGTTGCCGTCCTCCTGAGTGTAATAGGCGCTCTCAAGAAAGACCCTCCTGTCCTCGAGGACTTTCAGAAGCTTGTTCATTTGAACGGGGTGAAGCTCGCCAATCTCGTCTAGGAACAAGATTCCGCCGTGGGCCTTGGTAACGGCCCCCGGTTTGGGCTGCGGAATCCCCGCTATCCCCATAGCCCCTGCCCCCTGATAGATAGGATCGTGGACCGAACCGATGAGGGGTCGGCGATGCCTCGTTCGTCGAACCTTGCGGTCGTGGCGTCCATCTCGATGAACCTGGCCCGGCTGGAAAAAGGCGAGAGGGTGGATTTCTTGGCCTCCTCGAGCACCAGCCTAGCCGCGGCAGTCTTCCCCACGCCGGGCGGCCCGTATATGAGCACATGCTGAGGGTTAGGTCCGCACAGAGCGGCCTTTAGAGCCTTTATGCCGTCGGCTTGGCCGATCACTTCGTCGATGTTTGAGGGTCTCGTGCGCTCTGACAAAGGCTCAGTAAGCCTGATGTCCCTCATCTCTCGGAGTCGCTCCAGTTCCTTCTTAGACTCCCGGCCCACGGCAACCTTCTGGCTCTCTTGAGTCCGGAGAAGGTTCCAAAAGTAAAGGCCCATGACCACTGCCAGGAACAGCTGTATGTAGATGAGGACTCCTGCACCCTGCATTCTGCCCAATCCCCTCGCCGTGTGGAGGACGTTTCTACCTGTAGAGTGAGCATTTCCCCCGAGGTTTATGAAATGTCGGCTGCAAAGACTGACCCTCTCCGAGCCCCAGACTCGAAGAGGGTCAATGCACCGATGATTCTAAGACGGTCTAGGCTGTCTCTTCCTTTTTCTTCTTGCCGCGCTCGGCGGTAACCAATATTGGCGTGCTGCCGCTCAACACCAAGTCCTTTGTTATGATGCACTTGGTCACATCACTACGGGACGGCAGATCGTACATGATATCCAGCATGCGCTCTTCTAGGACCGCTCTGAGTCCCCTGGCGCCGGTCTTGCGCTTCTCGGCTTCGCGCGCCACCGCTCTTATGGCATCCTCTTGAAACTCCAAGGTCACGCCATCCAACGCGAATACCTTCTGGTACTGCCTCACCAAGGCGTTTTTGGGCTCAACCAGAATCTTCACGAGATCGTCCTCGCTGAGGGAGTCCAGCCCAACTACTACGGGGATTCTTCCCACAAACTCAGGTATCATCCCAAACTTGAGAAGATCCTGAGGCAGTATCTTAGACAGAATCTCGCCGACGTTGCCCTCGCTCCTGGACCTTACCTCGGACCTGAATCCCAGAACCTTCTGGCCTATGCGGTTCTGGATAATTTTCTCGATGCCGTCAAATGCGCCGCCGCATATGAACAATATGTCGGTGGTATCCACCTGGATAAACTCCTGATGAGGATGCTTTCTACCACCCATGGGCGGTACATTGGCCACAGTGCCCTCAAGAATCTTCAGGAGCGCTTGCTGAACGCCCTCTCCCGATACATCTCTTGTTATTGACGGGTTTTCGGATTTTCGGGCGATCTTGTCTATCTCATCGATGTAGACGATGCCCTTCTGAGCCCTTTCAATGTCATAATCTGCGGCCTGAACTAGCCTTAGAAGGATGTTTTCGACGTCCTCCCCGACGTACCCGGCCTCAGTAAGGGTCGTGGCATCAGCTATGGCGAAGGGCACTTTGAGAAACCGGGCCAGAGACTGCGCCAGATATGTCTTCCCGCACCCAGTGGGCCCCAACATGACGATGTTTGACTTCTGAATGTCGACATCGTCAGGTTTTTGCCGGCGCCCTATCCTTTTGTAGTGGTTGTAGACCGCCACAGATAACGTCTTTTTAGCCCTTTCCTGGCCTATAACGTACTGATCGAGGAACGCCTTGATCTCCTTGGGCTTGGGTACGTCTTTCAGGCTCTGTTCGGATTCTTCGTCGAGTTCCTCAGAGATAATCTCGTTGCAAAGCTCGATGCACTCGTCGCAGATGTAGACGCCAGGACCCGCAATAAGGCGTTTGACTTGGTCCTGATATTTCCCACAGAAAGAGCACTTCAGTCCCTTCTGTTCCTCGAATTTGAACATCCTTTCACCTCAGTTATTTGGAGACTTTGGGACTCGGGATAAGGATCTCATCGATGAGACCGTAGGCTTTGGATTCATCGGCAGACATCCAGTAGTCCCTCTCCGTGTCCCGGGCGATCCTGTCAGCCGGTTGCCCGGTGTGCTTACCCAGAATCTTGTTAATAAGCTCCTTGGTACGAAGGATTTCCCTGGCAGCTATCTCGACTTCGGTGGCCTGGCCCTGAACGCCCCCCAACGGCTGATGGATGAGGGTCTTTGCATTGGGAAGGCAGTACCTCCTGCCTTTGGTGCCGCCCGTCAGGATAACAGCGCCGATGCTTGCGGCCAACCCGACGCAGATGGTTGACACCGGGGGCTTGATATGCTGCATGGTATCATATATCGCCAACCCCGCCGTCACTGAGCCTCCAGGCGAGTTGACGTAGATTGAGACCTCTTTATCAGGGTCTTCAGCCTGTAGGAACAGAAGCTGAGCCACGACAAGATTCGCCATCTGATCGTCAACGGGTGCTCCCACGAACACGATGCGATCCTTCAGAAGGCGGGAGTAAATGTCGTAAGCTCGCTCGCCTCTACCCGTCTGCTCTACAACCATGGGTACCAGGTAACTCAAAGACCTATCCTCCACTTCTTTGGGGTATGCCGGAGCCACATTTACATTATACCATCTTGTGGCGGACTACTATTGAACCTTTGGAGCATCATCAGTCTGGTCTTCAGCATCGGGCGATTCAGCCATGACCTGGTCAGTTTTGGCATCAGCCGAAGGAGCCGATTCGTCTTCAGGAACGGTAGTCCCCGCTCTTACCGCAGCCTCCCTAGAGAGTCTCCGCAAGCCTTCCGACCTGGCCAAATCCTTTCGGAGTCCCTCTAGCGCCCCTCTCAGATCGAGAGTGGTCTTCATGGCTCCTAGTTCGGTTCCGGCCTGCTCCGCCAACGATGCCACTACCTTGTCAACGGTCTCCTCGGAAACCTCTATCTCTTCCTTTGTGGCCAGAGCGTCGAGAACCAATTCAGTCTTTACTTCCTTCTGTGCCTGTTTCTCAATGTCGGCCCTGAGATCTTCCACTGATGTGCCGCTAGACTGCATGTAATGGTCAAAGTCGGTACCTGACTCTTTCAGCCTGCCGGCGAAACGTTCCAGAATCTCTTGGGCTTTCCGGTCTATCATCGCCTTGGGGATTTCCACAGAGGACACCTCGACTACTTTGGTTTGCACCTCATCAGCATGCTGTCTGCGAGCCATATCCAATCTCATGTTGGCTATACGCCGCTTAATGTCTTTCTTGGCTTCCTCCGCGGTGTCCTGCCCTATGGTCTTGAGAAACTCATCCATCTCTGGCAGCCGCTTCTCATAGGTTTCCTTTACGGTAACCAAAAACTTGGCGGGCTCGGGGCTAAGGCTGGACCCGGTCTCTGGGACGGCTTCCCCAGAAGTGGGCTCCTCGGTGGGAATCTCCTCAGCGTTTGCCTCCTGGGCAGATGTCTCCTGGGTAGGAGTCTCCTCGGTAGAAGTCTCTTCCTCGGTAGAAGTCTCCTGGACCGTCTCGGGAGTAGTCTGCGTAGAATGCGCAGGAAATTCGCAGGTAAATTCCTTGCTCTCGCCAGTTTTCATCCCCGCAAGGGTTTGGGAAAGGCCAGGGATCAGGCCAAATTCCTTGCCTACCTCAATGTACGTCAGGTCATCATCCATCCCTGCGAGAACGTTATGGCCGCCCTCGAGTGCCTTAACATGACAGTTGGCGTAGTTTCCGGTCTCAAGAACTGCGCCTTCATCAAGAGGACGAAGTTCCGACATCCGGTCACGAAGGAGGTCAAACTGACGATCCACCTCTTCGTCGGTGACTTGGGGCGTCTCAAATGGCACTGATATGCTTTGGTAATCCCCTAGCTGGACCTCGGGGCGCACATCCACCGATGCCGTAAACTTGAGGGGTTTGCCCTGGTCGAACTCGATATCGTCAAATTCGGGATCGTCCACAGGCTCGATTCCGGCTTCCTCCACTGCCTGAATGTATTGATTAGGCAGGGTCTCCCTGATGGCTTCTTCTTTAAGGGCCTCCGCACCGTAGAAGCGCTCAACTATGTGCCTAGGCGCCTTGCCCCTTCTAAATCCGGGTATGTTCACGCGCCTAACTACACTTTTGTAGGCTTTACCATAGGCTTCATCTACTACGCTAGCCGGTGCTTCAACCTCAAGGGAGACTCTCGAACCTTCCTTCTTGACAACGCTAACCTTCACAGTATGGTCCTCCTTAAACCTTGCCTTCTTGAGATTCTGTCTCGTTGGCCTATTGTTTATATGGTATTGAACCACAAGGCCGCAAGTCACATTAGGGTTTGCCGATCCTAAGTATACTACCAGAAAAGGGGTACGCAAAAAAAGCGGACTTCCAACAAGAAGCCCACGAAAATACGCCTCAGCGCTGACGCTGGCCATGGATCTTGAGTCCTGACCATAGCAGCGATCCCAGAGGAGACAGATTCCTTACCCGGAAGCGCCCGATCCTCTAACCAGGGCCACAATTTCAATCCTGTTCGAGCATCCTGTCTTTCTGAGGATGTTCTTAACATGAAACTTGACGGTGCTTTCAGAAACAAACAAAGCGGCAGCGATCTCGCCATTTGCGCGACCCGCCAGAATGTGGCGCAGAACCTCTCCTTCCCTTCTGGTAAGCGCGTATTCGGTCTCAAAATGATGGAATATAGCCTCTGGGTCACCCGGTAACGACGGTTCTTGCCCGTACATCGCCTGAAGGAAGAAGAAAAACAAGAGTGTAAGCGGCACGAAAAGTGCCAAGACTAGAAGAGTGACGTACAACTGGTGCCCTAGAACCGTCTCGGGCAAGAGAGTGCCAAGGGCCTCACCAACCCTGCCTGCGGCAAGACCTAGCGCCGCTAGAGGCAATAGACGCGGGCTCTGCCCCGAGATATCCACAAAAGTGATGGCTCGGAAGACCGAGTAGAAACCCAACAATAGATAGCTAAGCCCCCAAGCGAACGCGATAAGCGGGGGTTGTGTCCGAAGGACTACTTGGGCAAATGGAAACACCAGGCTCACATAGCAGAGGATGGCACCCAACTTGCGGTTCTTGTCGGTGGCTATCCCCGCTGCCGTTAGGCCGATGGCGTAGAATGCTCTCGACAGCTCCAGACTTACCTTTTGGTCTGCCACCACCTGAAACTGGTACTGGCTTCCTACAGAACTCAGTACGGCCATGAGCACCAGTGTTGGAAAAAGAAGAACCACCTTGTTTCGGACTGATCCTTTGCAGTCTGTTCCCTTCGTCTCTTCATCCGGTAGATCCTCACCAAAACACACCACAAGCGAATTAGCCCCAACAAAAGCCAGGTATACGGCAACCGCATAACTTGACCTGATCATGCGTCCGCCAGCCACAAGGGACAAAAGGTAAGTGGAGAGGCTGCCTGCGGCATAGGCATATCCGAAAGCTCTGCCACGCTGTGCCAGCGGCAGAAACGCCCCCAGCAAGGTGAGGTAGGCGGCCGCCACGGTTCCGTGCAACAGATTCATGACCAAACCTGCCCACAGCGACAGTAGTGGATGTCCAGAGAGCAAGGCTAGCGTCATGAAAGAGGCGTCAAGCAGCATCACCAGGACAAAGAAAACGCGCCGAGAGACGATGGCAGGAAAGCGCCCTAGGAGAAAAGCGTAGAGGATGAGCCCTACGGCCTGCGCCAAGTAGTTCCATCGAAGAGCGATGATGTCCACCTGTCCCGAGGGAAAGAATGTGTGCAGGCGATACATATGTGATATGTAGGAAGCTCCTGTCCACAAGAAACCTAGCGCTACAGTGACCGAATAGACAAGAAGTCGGTTTCGCCTCATGATTGCGGCCCCCAGGGTCAACAAAGTCCGTATCTACTTCAACCTATACCAAACCTATCCCTCTTTTCCCCTGGTCTACCTGCAATCTAGTCTGTTGAATCAACCGACTCCGCCGATAACAGTACGTGAACAGGGGGTTACGTTTAGATCCGGTTCATCAAACGCCGACAAAAGGCCAGAGCCATCGGCGATCCTGCAGATACCCCCGGACTAGGAGGGAACCCTATGAAAAGAGCCATCTCTCTCATTCTTTGCGCGGTGCTCTGCGCAGGACTAGCGCCAGTGGCGCTGGCGAAAGAGCAAACCATCCGATATGCGGCCGTAACGGCAACACAACCGGATTATTCTGATGCTACCGTAGTGCTATTATCAGACTCCAGCTGGGAGAGCGCCAAAGACAGTGCTGCAAACATGGATAACTGCGCATTTGTGGTTATTTACTCGCCCTGCGCGGAAGTAGAACCACCCACGCTCACTGCAGATATTGAGTTGTCTAGTACAGAACCAGGGCTCATTTTGAGCAATGTCGTCATATCGGGCAGCGCTAGAGCGGATAACGGGCTGTACCTGTTTGGGGGCGCTTCGGTTAAATGGGGCAGCGTGACCCTCACCGGCGTCAGCCAATCAGGGGACTCGCTTCCCGCACTGACTGAAGACTTCGTCAACAATACAGACTGTATTTTATCTGGATTCAGCCAGGCAAAGATCCGTCACACCTATACCGATTCTGCTGAGATCGGGATGCTGGCGGCCTATGACCTTGTTGTAGACAACGACGCCCACGTGAGAATAGGTGCCCCTAAGGATAGGCCTGAAGGAGATGACTTTCATCACATTCTTACCATTGAGCGTTCTCTGACCGTGCACGGTTTGCTAGATGCAGACGATGGGCAGGAACTTCAGTTGCTAAGTGGCACTTGGGTCACAGGGCTTTCACTGTACGAGGAAGACGGCCAAGGAGGCTGCAGACCGTTTGACTTCGATGGCGGCGCAACCGAAAGTTTTTTGTTCAACTCTGGCGCCGAATACGCATCTGGGTCAGGCGAAACTGTCACCGGGCTCTGGGTGCGCCTGTGGGGGGGCGGCAACTCCGACCCAGGCCCAAACGGCAGTCCCGGAGCGTTTGAGAGGTTCCATAACCTGGACTCAGGCGAATACCTAATCAACGAGAACACGACGATTACTCCGGAAGACTCGGTCTTTCTGAATGCAGGCACGGTAACCGTGGCAGAAGATATCACGCTAACAGTCGCCGCCGGCGGCAGACTCGAGCTGTGCGGCATGGAAGCCACAAACAGCGGCAACATTGTGGTCGAACCTGACGCTCGTTTTGAGCTGCGCAGCATGGCACTTATCAACCACGGCACGATTGTGATCGAACCCGACGATCTTGGGAGCCCTCCGGAGCACGGACGTTTTGAGCTAAGGGATAATGCGGTACTCACAAACAATGGGTTGTTGGACATTGCCGGCAACGCCGAATTACTCGGCGCGGAACTGAAGAATAACGGAACCGTGATTCTAAACGGCTTCTTACGTCTCGCCCTGGGTGCTATTCTCACCAACGAGGGTACAGTTACTGGCCGCCCCCGGGGCATAGTCATGCTAGACAACCCTTCTGACGCCGATGCTCCCCTCAAAATCACGGGTCTCGATTTCTACGACAACCCGGAAGATACAGAAGCGACCGGTGACTGGAACGGTGAGTTCGTATACCATGACCTTTTGTCAAAGTGGGTCCGCAACGACTTTCCCGGCCCCGGCGAAGACGACCCCGAAGGGGACGGTTCATGGCATACCGTCACAGTGATACACCCTGTCAACGGCACTATTTCGGCGGAAGGCCTGAATGACGGTGAAGTTCAAGTCCTAGACAGGGATACGTTGGTCTTCACTATCGTACCGGAAGACGGATACATAGTCTTATCGGTCTTTGTCACACACGACAGTTTTGTGGACGATCAGTCGTGGAACCTTCGATACGTGGGCGACGGAATCTTCGAATTTCCTCTGGAACACGTTGAAAGCGATCTGACCCTAGAGGTTATCTTTCGTGAAGAAGACCCGCAAGAACTGCTCGATCAGAACTATGTTGTGCTGCTGGAGGACACGGACTCTGCAGACAATCTGAAACCGATTCTTCTGGAACAATTCGGCATGCTCGGATACACAGTCTCGCCGGATGAGATTTCGGTTCGGGACATCAATGCCAGCAACATCGCAGATGACGGTTACGGTACCTTCAGGTTTACAGTCACCCTGGGCACGGAGGAATCTGTAGAGAAAACCGGGTATATCGTGCAGTCGCCTTCCGATGTTATCTTCCGGCTATGTGACGAAAGCGGAAACGAAAAGATACGTGTGGCAAATGAAGAGGCCGCCAGGTCTGGAGAGTTTGGTGTGCCCGCCATGCATAGGGGAACTATGGAAATCTTCGGGTTGGGCAATCTTGTAGCTGCTCCCTTGAACCCCGACTTGGCTAGCTCCATGGTTGACGGCAAGGTCCAGCTCCCCTTCTATCGCGCCCAGTTCCATATCTTCAGCTTCTCTACAGGTCTCAACCTCTACGGCTTTTACGTAATACAAGAAGACGCCTATTGCGTTCATGTTTCGGCTAGATCCGGCCATAGGGAGCAGTCGACCCCACAGTGGGATCTGGACCGCTACGCGGACCTTACCGAAGGGAGCTACACCTCGGAAGTATTTTTCGGGAACGACGAGTTCATCCTTGCCCTCCCTAGACCAGGCATCGGCGGAGTAGACGAATTGAGCCTTGAAACAGGGGACTTCCCCGGTTACACAGTCCATGACAATGGAGACGGGAGCTACTCCGTGCACTTCCTGTCCGATTACTACGACCGCATCACTATTGCTCTGACAATAAACGGGGATATTCCACGGCAACTCCATATACATCGTGTCGGCGTACACATTGAGGAATACGTCTGGAAAGAAGGACCTCCATCATGTATCGTCTTCCACGGCACTCAGTACGGTACCCTCATTGACTTCTCTGATAACAACCAGTATCGCGTCTACGGAACTTACTATATCCCCGACTACGGTACCAGACCCCCTTATGGGCTGTATGCGACTTACACTTGGCAAGACGGCAGCAAGACCACAGAGGTAATAACCGAACCGTGTTCTACTCCCACTCCAGTAAACACCGACTTTTCAAACGGCGTGTTTTTCTACGGAGACCCCAGCGCCAACTGCTGTGACTATCTGTTGTACTCGGCGCCAAATGGCAGCAATGCGCCGGTCAAAATCAGCGTAACCGTCCTGAAAGCTGACCCCACAGCGACCGGCTCCTTCGGCGGCGTATTCTTGGGCTCAGGAGCGGGTGTGACTTGGACGCGGGTACAATAAGGAGGGTATGGACTTGAAAACCATGGTAAGAAGCGCTTTTGCCCTGCTGCTGGCATTGGTTGTTGTCGTGGGACCCTCAAGCCTTCGGGCGATGGCCGCGGGATCCAGCATCCTGACTGTCGGAGCAACCTATTCCGCCGGCATAGTTAGCATAAGCGGAACGACAAAGGCCGGAGTGCTAGCGGTAGCAGTGTTGGTTTATCGCGGCGATACGCTGCTTCGATTGCAGACAACCGGCGTTGTGGACGAAGCCTTTGCTACTACCATAGCAATAACGCTTCCTTCCGGCACATATACCGTCAAAGCAGCCAAATACGAGGGCGGGGATTTCGCTGAAACGTCCTTCACTGTGGCAGCGCCGCCCCCTGGCGGGGACATCACTCCGCCCCCATACAGCGCAGGCGTTTCGGGCGGGAGCAGTCTGCCTATGAGCGTCGATACTGCGGCAAACAGCGCATCAGTGAACCTAGACGAGGCGACAATCCAGAACCTTGCGGGCGGCCACAATACTGTAGTAACCTTGCCATCCATCCCTGATGTCGCGTCCTACTCGGCGAGCCTGCCGGCTTCCGCTTTATCGGGGCCAACGCCAGGTACGCTAACTATCGACACCGGGATTGGAGGCATCGAAATACCCGGCAACATGCTTGCAGGCACGGGACTGACAGGCAATGCTGAGGTCACCCTTGGGGTGGGTGATGCACGGGGCCTCCCTGACGGTCTGAGGGAGAGCATAGGGGATCGACCCGTGATTCGGCTCTCTCTAGCGATAGATGGGGAAGGAACCGAGTGGAGCAATCCAGACGCGCCTGTAACGGTCAGCGTCCCCTATGCACCGACAGCAGCGGAGCTAGAGAATCCTGAGAGCGTCGTGGTCTGGTACCTAGACGGTTCTGGAAGCGTTGTCACGATCACTAACGGGCACTATGACGAAGCGACCGGAACAGTCACCTTCAAGGTCACTCACTTTAGCGACTATGCAGTCGCCTGCAATAGAGTGATGTTCGACGATGTGCCCAGCAACGCATGGTATCACAGAGCGGTGTCCTTCATCGCAGCTAGAAATATTACTCAAGGAACAGGCGATGGCAAGTACAGTCCCGACGCCAAACTCACGCGGGGCGAATTCATGGTGTTGATGATGCGCGCCTACGGCATTGCCCCTGATGAAGACCCGGTAGATAACTTTGCCGATGCGGGGAACACCTTCTACACCGGGTTCCTTGCGGCAGCCAAGCGACTTGGCATATCCTCGGGCGTTGGCAACAACCAGTATGCGCCGGGGAGGAAAATCACCCGCCAAGAGATGTTCACACTGCTGTATAACGCTCTTGATGTCATCGACCAACTACCGAAAGGCGATTCAGGCAAGACGCTTGACGACTTCGCCGACGCGGGAGAGATCGATGACTGGGCAAAGGACGCTA
>JAXGZG010000005.1:0-298060 GCA_040771825.1 Bacillota bacterium
GGCAGATCTTTCCTCGTGAAGCCCCAATTCCGCATCCTCCCATATCTTGTCGCTGAGGTCAATAAGGTCCTGTTGGTGCCGTTTGATCCACTCGAAGCCCTGGGATGCCACGAGATTCTTCCCGGTGTTCTGGGTTGTGTCCATTGCTTCAATCCCCCGTTCTCTAAAATTGGCCCTAATACAGAATTCGACTTCCCTAGGGCAAAGTCCTAGGGAGGGATTCCAGTTTTCTTCGATGAAGTGTTAGGTGGATCCTGTCCACACTGCATAAGAGGAGGTCAATCTATGGTAGAAAAAAGGCGTCTTACTTCAGATGACCTGTACAGGTTGGCGTTTGTCTCTGATCCTCAGATTTCGCCTGATGGCAAGAACATAGCTTACGTCAAGACACACATCGATGAAAAAACCAAGGAGTATCGGTCACACATCTGGATGGTGCCCGCTAGGGGAGGAGACCCCAAGCAGTACACTTCGGGGCCTAAGGCCGACACGTCTCCACGCTGGTCTCCTGATGGAACCAAGTTGGCTTTTCTTTCCGATCGGCAAGGAGACAGACAGATATTCATCGTACCCACCACCGGAGGCGAAGCCCGTCCGCTAACCAAAATGCGGCGAGGCGCAGGTGCACCTGTATGGTCTCCCGATGGTCTGAAAGTCGCTTTCACCGTGGCGCTCGATCCCGAGGACAAACCCGAAGAATACGAGGTACCGATGGATCAGAAAGCCAAAGATTCTTTGGAGAAGAAAAGAAGAGATGAACCCACTATCCTCTCTAGACTCCGGGTTAAGGCCGACGCGGCCATGGGCCTTGTCCCTAACCGCTTCTCCCACATATTCGTCAAGGATGTCAAAGGAGACCTCCCGGCCAAGAAGGTGACCATGGGAGACTTCAACCATTCGTCGCCAGCGTGGTCGCCTGACGGCACCAAGTTTGCATTTAGCTGCAACATGCGCGACGACGCCGACTGGGAGCCTTGGTTCTCAGACATCTACGTGATGCCATGGGAAGGCGGCGAGGCCAAAAAACTCACTCCATCTAAAGGCCCCTCCGGCGGAGCCCGCTGGACCCCCGACGGCAAGTATATAGTCTACGGCGGCCATAACATGGAGTATGGCGGGCCTACGTTGACTAGGCTCTGGAAGGTTCCAGCGGAAGGCGGCGAACCCATCCTCTTGACCGGATCCTTTGACAGGTCTTTGGGAGACAGCACTGCGGTTGATTCCCGGCTGGGAGGTTCCAGCGGAGGCCCTACTATCAGCCCAGATGGCAGAACTGTCTACTTCCTCTCCAGCGACCAAGGGCGCACTTCGGTCTGGTCGGTCTCAATAGATGGCGGCGAGGTCGAGAACGTGGTGGGCGGCGACCGCCACATCTTCGGATTCACAATGGACGCTTCAGGAACCAAGATGGCCCTTGGAGTATCCACCCCCACTCTGCCCGGGGACATTGCCTCTTACTGCCTGAATTCTGGGACTGAAAGAATGCTGACGGCCGTAAACAAATCCCTTCTGGAAGAGACTTTCATCCAGTCTCCCCAGCTAATCCCCTTCAAAGCCAAGGATGGATGGCAGGAGTACGGATGGATCCTGAAGCCCGTGGGCTTCCAAGAAGGAAAGAAGTATCCGGCTGTCCTGGAGATCCACGGTGGTCCCCATTCCATGTACGGTTACGGGTTCCTTTTCGAGTTCCACCTTCTGGCCAACCGGGGCTACGCGGTGATTTACACCAACCCAAGGGGCAGCCAAGGCTTCGGCCAGGAGTTTGTCATGGCCGTAAACGGAGACTATGGCGGCATGGATTTCCAGGACATCATGACTTGGACCGACGTTGCCATTGCCCAGGGGTACATCGATGAGAAGAGCATTGGAGTCACCGGAGGAAGCTACGGTGGCTTCATGACCAATTGGATCGTTGGACAAACCCAAAGATACGCTGCGGCCGTCACCCAGCGGTCTATCTCTAACTGGACATCATTTCACGGGGTCTCAGACATCGGCTACACGTTTTTGGAACGGGAGCTCTTGTGCGACATATGGAAGGACACCCAAAAGGTCTGGCAGTTCTCGCCTATCGCATACGTGGACAACGTCAAGACCCCGCTCCTCATCATCCACGCCGAGCAAGATATGAGGTGCCCCATAGAGCAGGGCGAGCAGTTCTACGTGGCCCTTAAGAAACGAAAAGTGGATGTGGAGATGGCCAGGTTCCCCGGGGCCAACCACGAGCTGTCCCGAGGCGGCAGGCCGGTGCTCAGAGTGGCTAGGCTCAACCAGATCCTGAGATGGTTTGACGGTCACATTGAGAAGAACGCAGATGACTACGATCCGGCACTATAGAGCCGCTGAAGCCCTATGAGGGCGTTCTGGATAATAATCAATATAACTCGGAGGAGGTTCCACAGTGCTCAAGACAAACCAAGACCGGCTAGTGATGATTTCGGTACAGGGCGAGATTTCCTCGCCATCGGCCGCTCCGCGCATCGGCTATGACGGCGTCGTCAGGGTCTCGCCAGGCACAGGCGGCATCACCTACAACGTGAAGGTAGGAGACCCCGCATTCGGCCTCGCAGGCGATCACGTCGAGCCCGGAGTGAGCAGCAAGAACAAGGATGAGCGCGCCAATTCTGGTTACAACACGTTATCGTGCGTTGGCAACACGGCCTGCGTTATCTCGGGCGATGCCAAAGGCGCTACAGGCACAGTTACCGGCAAGCACGGAGGCATCGAGCATGTCCTGATACACTTCGACCGCGACACGTTGGAAAAACTGCAGGTAGGCGACAAGATTAACGTCCGGGCTTATGGACAAGGCCTGGAACTTACTGATTACCCTGAGGTCAAGTGCATGAACCTGGACCCCGGCTTGCTTTCTAAGTTGGGGATCGTGGAGAAAGATGGCGTGCTGGAAGTGCCCGTCGCCCACATCGTCCCGCCCGAGTTCATGGGAAGCGGTCTTGGAGCAGCATCGGCCGAGAGAGGCGACTACGACATCACCTCCATGGAAAAGGAGAGGCTCTGCGAGTTGGGCCTAGACAAGATCCGTTTCGGTGACATCGTGGCGATCCAGGATTCTTCGTCGTTCTACGGCAGAAGCTACCGAAGGGGCGCCGTCATCATCGGAATCGTCGTTCACAGCGATTCCAACATTTCGGGTCATGGCCCCGGGGTGACCAGCCTTCTGACGGCTCTCAACGGCAAGATCCGGCCAAAAAAAGTGGAGACAGCCAATTTGGCCGATTACTGCGGACTCTCGTAAGGGTTACAGGAGGTAGTCGACTCGTGAGCGATCCACACCAACACGAAATATGGTTTGGGAAGGAACAGGCTAAGGCCTGCGCAGAGGCCCTTAAGCGCTCTGGCTTTACTGCATACTATGCAGATAGTGGCAGCGAAGCAGTAAGAGTAGTCTTAGGCGAAGTGCCCGTAGGAGCGTCTGTGGGCATAGGGGGTTCGGTAACCGTAAGGGAACTGGGACTTCCCGAGGCTCTCAAAGAAGCCGGGCACACGGTCTACGATCACTGGGATACATCCCTTGATGCAGCAGGCAGGGAGCATTCCAGAGACTCGCAGTTACAAGCCGACGTGTTCCTGTCCAGTTCCAACGCGGTGACCAAGCAAGGGGCGCTGGTGAACGTAGACGGCACCGGAAATCGCGTGGCAGCCATGATATTCGGGCCAAAGATCAGCATAGTGGTGATTGGCTACAACAAGATAGTTGATGGGATTCCCCAGGCCTTGGACAGGATCCACAACTACGTCGCGCCTGTGAACTACAGACGACTAAACATGAATACACCTTGCCAGGTGGGCGACAACTGCTCCACCTGCGGAAACCCCAAGGCGTGCCGGGTTACTACGTTCATCGAAGCCCCGCCGTCGGGGAAGAAGAAGTTCGTGGTAGTAGTCGTGGGCGAGCATCTGGGGTACTAGGATACTACAGGCTGATGGCTGATGAATGAAGGATTCTGCGTTTGAAGCAGCCTCTTGCTCGTGGGTTTTGGTCAGCTTGCCGTCTGCGCATGCAGACGGCTTCCTTTTTTGAGGCTTTGAGTTCCTGGGGGCTCTTGAGACCCCTGAGGAAAGAGACTTACCAGGCTTCTGCTCGCCTTGGGAAGAATGTCTCTATCAGGTGTCCGCTGGCGGACATCGGCTCACTCCACTTCCACCGGCACAGAAGAGGGATCCAGAATGATCTCGCGGGGAGTAACGACGCACCTATAGCCCAAAAGGCGCACGCCTTTCTCGTAGGCCTCTTTCAGGGCAAAGGCGAAGTCGGGATCGGTCTCCCGGTTCGGCTTCACAACCTGGATATCATGCCTTTGAGCGATGAATACTGCGTAAGCTCGGTATCCTTGACTAACGGCTTTGGTGAGTTCTTTGAGATGGCGAGTGCCCCGCGTCGTCGGTGCATCTGGAAATAGACCCACACCATCAATGCACAAAGTGACCGACTTCACCTCAAGCAGGGCCCGTGGCCGGCCGTCACCTTCTAGCATGAAGTCAAATCTGCTGCGGGGAACTCTTGCCCGGGAGGCTCGAGCCTCCTGAGGCTCATTATCAGCCCGGTCACGAAGATCGGCATGGTCATAGTAATGCTCCGGGTGAACTCCTGTATATTGGGCTAATTCGTCTATGGCCTGCTTTCTAAGAGCAAGGCCGAACACCTTGTTGGGATACCTGGTATCCACCGACACCCATCTGTGAGAGCCATCAGGGCTCGTCCCGGAAGAAGCCAAAACCAAGTCGTGGGAAGTAGAACGTACTCTGGCGTTATGAAACAAATCTCCGTGGCTCGCCGCCTCTCGAACCATTGCCAAGTTCCCCGGATACACCAGTTCCTTGAGCCGTCCCGAATCGGCGATGTGGGCCCTAAACTCGGAATCTCCGATCTTGACTAAAGCCACAAACCTGTTTAGGCGATCGACTATGGTGGCTTCCTGTAGGCATCCCAAGTCTATCCTTACTGCTCCCCAAGGGTTTTCCACAACGTTCACCTTTCCCTGCTTTTGCCTCTGCTTCTGCTTCTATCTTGTCTGCCTAGCGCTCGTGGGGTTTCATGACAACCACTTTTGAGTACGGGATCTCGATTCCCGCTTCACTCAGCGCTTCCTTTGCCCGGATCCTCAACTCACGCTCCACACCCCAGTGTGCCAGCGGTTTTGTCTTTGCCCATATAGTCAAGCCGATTCCTGTGGCGTCAAGCCTCGTGATCCCTAAGACTCGCGGGCCTTCAGTCACTGATGGGAGTCTTGCTGCCTCTCCGCAGACTTTCTCGAGCACCCCCATGGCCTTCCTGACATCGTCTTCGTGACTGATAATTACCTCGAACATTGCTCTGGAATCTGACCTGCTCTTGTTCGTGGTTTTGTCAACCAACCCGTTAGGTATAACGTGAACATCCCCTGACCAGTCTCTAAGGCGGGTGGTGCGAAGGCCGATTTCCTCCACAACCCCAGACAGCCCTGCTGCGGTTATGTAATCCCCGATGTCGTACTGGCGCTCGTATATGATGAAGAAACCCGTGATTACGTCCTTGACCAGGCTCTGAGCCCCAAAGCCAACTGCAAGACCCACAATGGCGGCGCCCCCCAGAAGGGCTTTGGTATCTATGCCCACGAGTTCGAGTACAGTGATAAGCGATACTATGGCAACAGTGTACCGGAGAGCGCTCTTCAGGATCCCCGACAGAGTCTTAGCCCTACTGTCCTGCATTTGGGTCCCTCTGAACCTAACTGTGCCTCGAAAAATCTTGTGGATTAAGGAGTCCCCTAGTTTCACCACTATGGCAGCCATGATGCCCACGGCCAGAATCCGGGCTGCGGCTCCCCCCAAGGCTGCAAAGGAAACAGTCTCGCTAGGCACGCTTTCGCCCCCCAAAATCGCAACGCCTCGTGATAACCGCTATTCCTGATACCCGGGCCGAGAGCCCCGGCTACAAGCCCCGGTCCTGGGGCCAGTTAACGTGATGTACCTGGCACTCTCTTACTCTATATGACGGCCACGCCTTGGGCAACAACACGCTCTTCGGAGTGTCCCTGGAACGATACTTGGACGGCTCGTGGACTAGTCATCAGTGATGAGTGGCTCCAGGAGCCGAAGCGACGGCGAGGATAGGATCCAGGGTCCGGCTCTTGGACGTCCCCTCAGAGTGTTACGGTACGGGCAGAAGGAATATCGTTCTTCCAAGAAGAAACGATGGAAAACTAGCGGAGTAATCCAAGTGAGGAGATAACCATGGCGGATAACCGTGAGCCTGCCGCCTTGACTCCTTTTGACGCAGGCAAGGCTATTGCCCTGACATTTGTCGTTTCTGCTGTGGCCGCGCCTTTTCTGGGCAGCCGCTCTGGCATTGTTGGAGACCTGGCCACTTCCATCATCGCCCCCGCGGTGTGTGCGGTTTGTCTGGCGCAAACGCCTCTCATTCCGGGAATCGTTCTCTCTTGGAGCCGTGGATCTCCGGGACCTGGCCATTCCGACGGCAGTGTTTCTCTTAATTAAGAACATGGAACTCGGCCTAATGGCGACGGCGGACATTATCTCGAGAGGCGCTCTAAGCAGGTGGGGGAATGTCTACCCCACGGCCGGTGAGGGCAGAACTCTGGCTGCCAATATGGTCATGGCAGCCTTAGTAGCACCCATTGTGGAGGAACTTGCGTTTAGAGGAGTCATCCTAAACTCGTTTCGACAGTGGAACTACGGTTGGGGCGCGATTATCCCAAGCGTCATATTCGCTTCTATGCATCATCCGATGGGGATTCCAGGCGCCTTCGTGGCAGGAGTAACCTTTGCATTGTTCGCCATCAAGCACGGGTCTATCTTGGCCAGCACGGTGGTGCACAGCGTCGCAAATGCTTACCTTGTCTTTCTGGATGGCGTTACCCATAACCTCCCAGAGCCCGAACAGAACGTGCTCTGTGCACTAATCGGCCTGGTAACATTGATACTGGTCATCAGTCGCCGGCAGTGGTTCAAGAATCTGTGGCAAGACTACCGCTGGCTGTGGAGACAATTCCGAGAACCGGATCAGTTCCGGCCGAGGCTCAAAGCCCTGTTGAGACACTGGTCCTACATAGTCATTATCATGTTCATTCTTCTTACCATGGTGGCTGTCATAGCGGCGCCCTATCTGGAATGGATGAGAGAAGCCTACTCCCCTGCCTGAGCCGGTGACCTTCGCCTGGACCCAAGGACTCCGGTCTCCGATACAAGCATGCCCGCAAGGACGCAGATAGCGCCTGCAATTTCTCTGCCCGTAAGCGTCTCCCCCGACATAAGCCAGGCGAAAAGAGCTCCAAACACGGGTTCAGCCGCAAAGATGAGGGCGGTGTGTGTGGCAGAAGTAAACCTCTGAACCGCTGACTGAGTGAGGAACGCAAAGGAAGTGCCAGCTAAGGCCATGTATATGATGGCGGTCCGAGCGCCTTGGGGCACGGTCAGGGGCCGTTCAGCAACCAGCGCCAGGGCGAAAGAAAGAACCGCTACCACCAAAAGCTGAATGGCCGTAAAAAACACTGGGCTGCCCCGGTCCCCGTACACACCAACCATAAGAATGTGGGCGGCGAACCCGATGGAGCACAGGAACACCAGGAAGTCTCCCAGCGCCACCTGGAAAGGGAAAGTTAAGGACAGAAGTCCTAGACCGATAGTAGCAAGAGTCACGCCTGCAATCGAACCTAAGTCGGGCATTGTTCTCAAAAACGCCCTGGAAGCCACCGGGACCATAACCACGTAGAGCCCCGTAATGAAAGCGGCTTTGCCCGCATTTACTGTGACCAGCCCTAGAGTCTGGGTAATGTAGGAAAAGCACAACGCGAGACCAGTAAGACACGCCCCCAAGTAGAAAGAACGAGGTGCGCTGCGCCAAGACCGCCCTGTCCGAAACACATGCCACAATAATAGGACTGCCCCTGCTATGAAAAACCGCACCGAGATGAAGGTGAGTGGCCCCATTGTGGCGATTGCGTTCTTTACCACAACAAAGGTGCTTCCCCATACTACCGTTACCAAGATAAGTAGGATATCTGCCGCGATGGGTGACATTTTTGCGCTATTCGTCTCCTAACATCCGCTTCTTTGGCGAAGCCTCTTTGAGCCAAGCCCCCCAAGGGTACCAACATCGAGGCGGGTCAGCACTAGGCCGATCTCGATTCCATCCTCCGGCGGGTCCCAAGCCTACTCCCATATTACCAGACGTGACCCCGGATGTTATGGTCACTGCCCAGAATGCGTGACCGGAGGGGACATTTTCCTAAAAGGTACCGAAGTTACCCGCAAATCCGAGGAGGAGGCCTCTCTTCAGCGCATGGGGCTCTAGCGGCCATCCGAGAATCAAGGGTCAAGTTCGAGCAGCACAGGGGCAAAGCCCGCAAGGAGTAGGCACGGAGAAAAGCTTTGTTCGGTTAGTCTATGAGGTTGTGGCTCTTTAGGATCTCCAGGATCTCTTGGTGGGTCTTGTATCCAACTACTGCGTCTTTCACACGCCCATGGAAATCGAAGATTACCATGGTTGGAACCACTTCCACCTGGTATTTCCTGGCTTCGTGGGTGTTTTTCACAGCATTCATCTTATACACAAACACTTTCTCGCCAAGTTGGCTATTCACCTTGGCCAGTTCAGGTTCTAGTTTCTTGCACCAAGGGCAGGTTGTCGTGTAGAACTCGAGGATACCGGGTTTTCCGTCGCCCAAAGCGATCTCAAGTTGCCCCGAGTCCGCCTCAAGTATGATTTCGCCGGGATCCCCATACGTGGCGAGAGGCGTCCCGGAACTCATCAGGACTATGACCAAAACCAAGGCCCCCAAAGCGCCAAGGCGAACAAGCCATTTTAGAATAGTCTGCCGTTTGCTCACAGCCAATCCCTCCCATCCTCTGATAGCAGCGGTTTGCCGGGGTCCCTATTCAACTCTGGAGCTAACCGCACCCTCGTATTGCCCGCGGCCACGGGCGTGGCCCTCAGACATAGGGCGCCTCATAAGTAGGGTGCCACCAGGACATATGCTCCAAATCCCATAGTCAGAATCCCGCCTGCTATCCTAGCCCAGTCGAGGGCAACAAGGTTCTTCTCAATTTCAAGAAACCGCCTCAGGCGCGATGCGGCCAGCGCAGCCGCTACAAGCAGAACTGACTGTCCCAGCGAATAGGCCAAAAGGAGGACGGCGCCCTTTAGTACTCCGCCGGCCATGGCTGCTAATGTCAGAATGGCCAGAAGGGCGGGCGTACCACAAGGCGAGGTGGAGAGCCCGTACAAGATGCCCATTATCATGCTGCCTATGGCTCCCGGTCCGCCTTCTACCCCAACTGGGGTTCCTACTCGGCATTGACGCGGGCCAAGGATGCCAACGCTGAAAAGCCCTGCTACTATGAAGGAAAGGCCCGCCACCCACCGGGTCCAAGGCATCGTCAGCGATATGGACCTTCCCAGCACTCCGGCTAGCACTCCGGCTGCTGTCAAAGACACGGCCATACCTAGAATGAACAGAATTAGGGGTTTCCGGTTCTTGCTTCTAACCCCTGCTAAATGGCCAAGAAGGAGAGGCATGGCTCCTAGAGCACAAGGGCTGGCTGAAGCCAGAATTCCCGCAAGAAACGCATATAAGGGGCCAAGTATCGGGCTAGATAGATTCCTGGCTATGCTGTCCATGGACTCCCTCCTTGCAGGACATTGTACCATTCCATAACTCCAAGATAGTCCCAAACCAGGGCCCGATCCTGAATATGCACTACAGGACACGTCTTTCTCAGGTATGGTAGGATTAGCATGATAGTGACAAACATCTGCACGAAAGTGACGGGTATCGGCCCGGATATGCTTGGTCAACACAGAACCAGCCGGAAGTCTCGGCACCCGGAGGTGCGCTTGTGACTCTTGGTCGAGGAAACACTCTGAAAGGCCTGCTGGTTCGATCCACTTTGACCAAGGAGGATTTCGAAGAGGCATACTCCCTGATGGACATTCCGGCTTTGGACTGCAACTGCGGCGATCTGTGCGGCAGGCTGTGTTGCCAGGAGTACGAACCCGGCGTAGGGATGTACCTGTTGCCAGGCGAGGAGTGCATGTTCACTGGCAACGAAGACTGGCTTCGGTGGTCCTATAAGGACGCGCAACAACACAATTTCCCGCCCGAGTGGCAAGGCATGGTCCAGTTCGTGATGTGCAAGGCAACCTGCCCGCGAGACAAAAGGCCGATTCAGTGCCGCACTTTCCCTCTGATGCCGTACCTGGACGATTCCGGCCGGTTGTCGGTGCGTCTTGACACGCTGACAGGCTCCCTCATATGTCCTTTGGTCAGGTGCCCCGAGTCTTACAATCTGAGGCCAGAATTCTCTGAAAGGGTGTTGGCTGCCTGGAGAATCCTTGCCAAGGATCCATTGGTGAGGCTGGATATTCACCTGCAATCGCGGCATTTGGATACGGATCGGTCCTCCCCTTGGAGGCAACTTCTGGAGCGAGTGGGTTTCCCGCACAACGTCCCATCAAACCATGCTTGAACTCGGTACCGCTGAGTGGTACATTAGGTATCTGGAGAGGATCTTCGGGGCGAGGTGAGTGACCCCACCAAGGTCACAATTCCTCACCGGCGGTTAGAGCCCGCGACTCGCGCAAGCGACTGACCCGGTGTAATTCCGGGGCCGACGGTACAGTCCGGATGAGAGAAGATCATAAGAAGTAGCCCCCGGGGGTCCCCCTTAAGAACATTCTAAGGGGGAGTCACAAATGACCCGCAGCAATCCAAGACGCCTTCCGTTGGTGGCCGTCCTAGCAGCTATGTCTTTGGTGCTTGAGTTGTACGTCCATTTCCCCGTACTTCCTTCAGCCGATTTCTTGCTATATTCGCCCGGAGATCTGCCTATTATCCTGGCAGCTATCCTGATAGGCCCTTCGGCGGGGGCTGCGTCTGCCTTCGTTAACGCTACTCTGTTTGTGCTGTTGACCGGAAAAGGCGGTCCGTGGGGGGGCCTGATGCACTTCATCTCGTCGGGCGGCATGGCATTGGTCATCGGTCTAATAGCTCGGAGAAGTGACAAGAAGTGGGTGGCCATGATGGCAGGCATTGCCACTAGAGTTATTCTCATGGTGCCCCTCAACATGCTGATTACGCCGATCTACACCGGCGCACCATTGCCAGTGGTAATGAAGATGATTGTCCCAGTCATAATCCCGTTCAACATCATACACGCTGGGCTCAATACTACTTTGTGCTACTTTGTAATGAAGGTGCTTCCGTCCAGCATTCTGACTCGAATCACAAAGGCGGCGTCGTAACCATGGATGTCCGGGCACGGTACACTGAGATACCCAAAGACTCATCTCCAAAAGACGAGATAGTCGCAAGATTGTTTGAATCGGGCAAAGGTACCGTGTCCGGGCAGGAACTCGGCCGCATCTTAGGCATGAGCCGACCCGGCATATGGAAGCATGTTCAGTCACTCATCAAACTTGGCGTGCCAATCGAGGCCGTAAAGAACGAAGGCTACCGACTTGTGGACGGAACGGATCTCATCGTACCCTCAGCCATCCAGAAATCCTTGCACACAGAATCCCTTGGACGGGTCATTATGTATACGTCTGAAACAGGGTCCACCAATGACGATGCTAAGGCGTTGGCCGACATGATGGATATGACCTCGTTGGATGCGCCCAGCGCGGGGGCATCTTCTAACGGAACCTCGCCAGCGACAGCATCAGGTGGCCTACGTTACTCTTTTCCACACGGAACGGCTGTAATCGCGGAAACCCAAGTCTCCGGAAAGGGCCGGCTGGGCAGGGCTTGGTCTTCGCCTCGGGGAGGGATATTCCTCTCGCTGATTCTGCGCCCTCCTCTGTCCCCCGCGAAGGTGCCTGCGCTGGCCTTGGCGGCAGGCTACTCAACTGCCTCGGCGCTACGGAATTCATTTGCCCTAGATGCCCAAGTAAAGTGGCCCAACGATATACTAATCAGAGGGCGGAAGGTGTGCGGCATACTGTGTGAGATGAGAGCCGAGATTGATGCGGTTTCTTATGTCGTGGCAGGTATCGGGATCAACGCCAACATGACCCGGATGGATCTGCCGGGTGAAGTAAGATCCACTGCTACGTCGCTGCGGTCCGAGATTGGTCGGACCGTGGATCGGAATCAGGTCATTGCCGCAGTCCTCAATAGCCTGGAACCTATCTACGAAGACTTTGCTGCCCGCGGCCTTTCCGGGCTTGCCGGCAGCATATCGGGGATTTCGGCTTACCTAGACGAACCGGTAATCATCAGAAACAGAAGCGTCTTGGGAAGTGAAGACCTATCAGGGATCATGCGGGGCATAGACGGAGAAGGCAGGCTCCTTCTGGAGACTGCCCCGGGCCAAATCCAGGCCATATCAGCGGGAGACCTATCCCTGCGAAGTGAACTAGCCTGATCGTCGGGACATAGCAACCAATTCGGCTCCACCTACCCCGAAAACGCCAGTTTTCATCCTTCATGGCGCCAGTCCGCTTAAAGGTTGAACCCGCGACGTGACATGTAGCCCCGGATAGGCCCTCTGCTGTCCGCTAGCGGACATCTTGCTCCAGATTACGCCAGGCTCATCATGGTTCTTGCGCCCCGATAAGCAACCAGGTAATCCGAGCCTGTGAATTCAACCGTGACAGGGTCAATACGCTCCGCGCCTGGCATAATGGCCGCGCCATCAGTCATGCCTGATGTATGAAACTGCAGCCTAACCGTGGAAGGGGTCTCGGGGACCAAAGGCCTGAAGGACTTCAGGTTCGAAAGAGCTGTCTGAGCCTTGGCCTTTATCAACTCCCTGGCTTTGGCCGGATGCAGGCATAGAGCAGAAAACTGGCTGCGGGGTTCCTTAACCGTAGCGGTTTCAACTCTGCCCAAAAGATCTTGGGCTTCGGCGGTTACTACAGAGTCCCCTGTCACGAGCACAACAGGGACACCATAATGCCCCGCTATCAGGGCGTTCATGCCGGTTTCCCCCATCACCCTGCCGTTCACCCAGTAGTGAGTCACCCGTCCGGTATAGGTGTGGTTAAGAACACCCAAGGATGATGCCTGAGAATGATAGCCCACAAAGAAGGCGGCGTCGTAACTCTCGCTTATCCCCTCCATCATGGACATGGGCTTTGATCCACCGGATATGAGCCTGGCCTCGGGATTCAAGTCCTCGATGATGACGTTTCGCATGCCCCCGTGTGAATCGTTTACCACTACCGATGTAGCCCCCGCGGCTAGTGCCCCCTCGATAGCAGCGTTGGCTTCTTGGGTCATTAGCCTCCTGAACCGCTCGTAATCCTCTTTACCGTATTCGGTCTGATTCCAGTTAACTACCCCGCAAATTCCTTCCATGTCTACGGAGATGAATACCTTCACTTGGCTACCTCCATTCTGTGGCTTCCTCACCCGCGTCTTTGGGGCACGTCTCATTTCGGCTTCTTTGCCTTAAGTCGGAAATCCTTCCACCTGTCCGCACCATATCCGCACCACGCCCGCGCCGCATCCGCACCCGAATTGCCACCCTTGCCCACTCCCTACCTCTGTCCGCCCCCCCATCTTGCGCATCCCGCTACGTTAACCTAGACTATACATGCGGTTAACGTAGCGGAGGCGACAAATCTTGCGTGCATCTAGACCAGAAATAGTCTCTAGCGCGCTAAACCAGAGACGATCACCTGCAATCTCGCTCCCCTTATCCACCGTTCTCAGGTCCGCCATGATGGCTGCCCTAACAGGAGTGTTGGCGCTGGTTCAGATTCCCCTTCCTTTCAGCCCTGTGCCAATAACCGGCCAGACTCTAGGGGTCATGCTAGCCGGGACTGTTGCCGGTCCGTGGGGCGGGGCCCTGAGCATGCTGGGATACCTGGGTCTGGGGTGCCTGGGATTCCCCGTCTTCGCAGGAGGTCAAGCGGGTGCCGGAACGCTTCTGGGCCCAACAGGGGGATATCTCTTGGGGTTCGTGATAGGTGCCTGGACAACCGGCCTGCTATCTAGCCTAGGCAGAACTCGAAAGCACCTCTTCCTGGCGAACCTGGTGGGCGGGATTGTGGTTCTCAATCTGTCAGGCGCCATCTATCTATCGTGGTACGCCCGCATACCTTTGGTCAAGGCGTTCCTCCTTGGGACGGTTCCTTTTCTGCCTGGAGACATGATCAAAGCGTCGGCTGCCACCTATGTGGGGGGAAGGCTTCGGCGGCACCATCAGAGAATCAAGACAGATCCATTACCATGGCAGCAACACAAGAAGGAAGAATGAATGCCTCCGATGAATAATGCAAGTTAACTGACCTAGGAAGGAAGAGACTTGTGTACAAACTTCGAGTAGTCGTCGAGGAGATCAGGGGGTTTTGCGATCTCCCGGTGACTGTGGGCGACCATTTCGAAGTCGATGGAAGCCGTTTGCTGATTCCCCCAGGCAAACACGTGTGCATTTGGGCGCTGCAGGCGCTTATGCCCCTTATCACGGTCAAGCAGAGGAACGTGGCCGAGACAAACGACTGGACCCCCAATACATGTCGGATGATCTGCCCGGACCCAAACGGAATGGTTATTTACAGGATAGACAGGATTGACGGTCCTGGTACCGACGTTCCTCGCCGCCTTCTGGTGACCGCTGCCCACTGTACAGGCTGCCGAAGATGCGAATTGGCATGCAGCTTCTTCCACGAAACCCAGTATGCGCCGGAAATGTCCAGAATACGAGTAACCAAGGACGACGCCCGTGGCCAGGATACCCCAACGGCATGCCGCCAGTGCGGCACCGCCAGGTGCGTGGAGGCGTGCCCTCAGGGGGCGCTATCTAAAAACGCAACCACTCAGGCAGTAGTCTTGGACAAGTCCCTTTGCTCGCGCTGCGGAATGTGCCAGAAGGCCTGCCCATTTGGGGCAATCCGCTTGGGACCCGAAGGGCATCCGCTAATCTGCGATCTGTGCGGAGGCGAACCTCGTTGTGTGGAAGCGTGTCCAACAGGGGCTATCAATTTTGGCAGAGCCGGCGAGGCCCTCAAGCCTCCGAGATTCGCTCAACCGGGGAAATCCGGTCCTTTCGAACCCACTGCCGGGGAGAACGATGCCAAATGACTCCTCCAAGATTCGGATATACCGGTAGGGTGCTGCACATTGACCTATCTTCACACACTTGGGACTCGTCACCTTTCCATTCAGACCTCGCTCTTTCATACATAGGCGGTCGTGGAATCAACGCCAAGGCCCTGTGGGACATGGTGCCCCAAGATACCGACCCCTGGTCGCCCTCTAACCCCCTGTTGTTTGCCGTCGGCCCGCTCAACGGGACCCTGTTCCCGGGAGCATCCAGGTTCAACGTCTCGGGGCTCTCCTCACACAGGAATACTGGGCGATTCCAATGCGGGAGGCTTCTTCGGTCCAGAACTCAAATACGCAGGATTTGACCAGGTCATCCTAACAGGCAAATCTCCGGAGCCAATCTATCTTTTCATAAGAGATGGATACGTTGAATTCCGCCCCGCCCATCACCTTTGGGGTAAGGATGTTCGCGAAACAGACTGCCTAATAAGAGAAGAAATCCCGGATCCTCGCATCCAGATAGCTACTGTGGGGCAAGCGGCGGAAAACGGAATCACTATGGCGGGCATCTTTGCGAATCTGGTCAGAGCAGCGGCCAGAACCGGCATGGGGACCCTTATGGCCCACAAGAACGTGAAGGCAGTGGTGGTTCGAGGGACACTCCCGGTGAAAGTCGCCCATCCCCGATCCTATGAGAACCTCATTAACGAACTGGAACACGCCATATATGGCCACCCTCAGTACTTCACCAGGGGATGGCTGGGCACAACTCACCTCGTGTCATCCCTCAATAACTTGGGGGCTCTAGCTACCAGGCATTACCAAACTGGGCAGTTCCAAGGGGCAGCCCAAGTCTCGGGGGAAACTCTGGCCAGAAGACACAAGGTCAAGTCCAAAGCGTGCCACGGATGCCCCATCCCGTGCAGCAGGTACTTAAGGCTTGAGACAGGAGAGCACAAAGGGCTGGAGACCGAAGGCCCCGAGTTTGAGGGGCTGGCAGGATTCTCCTCCAGGGTAGGCAATGCCGACCTAGACACCAGCCTTGCGGCGGTGGATCTCTGCAACAGGTATGGTATGGACGTGATAGGAGTCTCAGAGTGCGTGTCCTTTGCCATGGAATGTCTTGAGATGGGCATCTTGTCCCGCGAAGACGTGGATGGACTGGATCTCGCCTGGGGCTCTCGCCAGGGTATTCTGGAGATGATTCGCAGAATCGCCTTCCGCCAGGGTATTGGAGACCTGTTCGCCCACGGAGTGAGAGAAGCCGCTCGGAAAATCGGCAAGGGAAGCCAAGAGATTGCCATGCACGTCAAGGGGCTGGAGTTCTTCCAGGCCGATCCCCGGGGGATAAAAGGGTACGCCCTTGGCCTGGCTGTGTCCTCACGTGGCGGTGACCACCTCAGGTCGGAGCCGTCTTTTGAGTTCTCTGGTAACCGGAAGGAAGGCTTAAGACGATTCGGAGCCGAAGGCGCCGCTATACCCCTTGCCTACCAGGGCAAAGGGCGGCTGGTTAAACATTACGAAGAACTGTGCGCTTTGGCGGACACCCTCAACGCCTGCAAGAACACAGTGGTCAACATGGAAGTTCTGCCCTTCGACCTCGCAGCCAAAGTGTTAAGAGCGGCGACAGGCCTGGATTTCGACGCTTCTTCTGTGCAACTGGCCTGTGAGAGGATCATGAACATCGAAAGAGCCTTTCTGGTAACCAGGGGAATCCGGCGAGAAGACGACACCCTGCCAACTCGATTTCTCAAAGAACCGCTGCCGCCATCAAGCGGGCCATCGGCAGGAAGTGTAGTGGAAATCGAACCCATGCTAGACGAATACTACGAGGCAAGAGGGTGGGACGTAATGACGGGCATCCCCACGCGCGAGACTTTCCAACGACTTGGGCTGGCCGCCGACTGGGACAGGATGGACGTGTAGGACTGCGTATTCAGCCTCTTCTTGGCGGGAAGAATCGGTATGTGACTTCACCGCTGGGGGGATGCCCGTGCAACGTTTCGACTACCGGTTTCGAATGTACGAGCATTTGGGAAAATGTGCTGGGGAGATTCTTGCAGAAGCCCAAGAGGCTGCGGGCGATCTGAAGCCTCCCGGAAGCCACGAAGAACACAGCGGTCCCGAGGCATCCATTCCTCCGGCAAGAAGACGGGACCCTAACGATATCCCCTTGCAGATGCTAGTGGATGAGATGCGGCAGATCGTCAAAGATGTCTACGGAGATGCCTACGATGCCTGCCCGGTGAGTTCTGTAGACGATGCCATGTGGATGGCTTGCCGGACAGCCCTAGCCCCATCAACCAGGGGAAGTGGTAGAAAGTACCGGGCCCGCTATCTGATGCCCTGGGAGAAGCGCGCTTCAAGGCTAGCGTCTTTCGGGTATCTGTACCCTCCTAAATACGAAAGGTTGCTGTGGGACGAATCCCCTGAGTACCATGGAAATCTCCCCGAGCGAATGGAAAACCTAGACGCCGTGGTGGTCCCTCTTGAAGGCGCCATCTACACTAACCACGGAATTGCTTACGCCAGAATACCCTTCCTTACTGGGGTACATCCCGAACCATCCCTAGAAGTCATGGCAGCAACCGCTGACGTTCATGCCGAGTCCTTGGCGGGTTTCGTCTCCTTAGGGTATGACACGCCGGGGTTATCAGGGGGAATCCAGGACGAATGCGGCGTTCCCGCGCTCCAGTCCGGGCTTGGCCAGCTGGCGTCAGAGTTCAACGTCCCATATGTGGTCGATTCCGGGCATTCGCTGCCTCTTCTGGGCACTGGGAAAGGGGTGTCAGGGGCCAGCGCAACCATATATCGCTTGGGTCCGGACATGGGCCCCCAGTCGCCTGCCATCATCATCGGACCGGAAGAGATGGTGACGCTCCTTAGGAAAGAAGCAGGGCTCCACAGAACCCCTCCCCTACTGGGATACGCCGCGAGGGGTGCGCCTTTCGCAGCTTGTGTCCCTCCGCCCAGTGTCCTGTCTGGTCAAGCGCGGCTTCTCAGACTCCTCAAAGAGCGCGCCCCGCGGTTTGCCGAACCTGTCAACGATCTTTCGGCCATCGTGGTCAGTGCATTGGACCATAGCCCCGCCAAAATCAAGGACGGGCTTAGGGTGACAGCATCCTACGGGATGATGGCGGTGGAACTGAACTACGAAGATACCTGGATTGAGGACATGGGGCTACCTGTCTTCACCGAAAAAGACACACGCTCCGGCACGAATCTCCTTCAGCTGGGCCTAGATCTCATGGGCGCCAAGGGCGTATACGTTCTCGACGCCAGCATCTACTTCTCGGCGGCCTGGGGTGACCTCCAAGATCCGAGTCTGGACGAAGACAAAGCCACATACGCCGCCCGGTGCGCGGCTCACCTTCTGGAAATACTTGGCCATCACTCGGGCTTCCTGCAGAACTGACTGCGCACCCAAGAGCCGGCAAGGTTGCGCCGGGCGAACCCGTCACGCCCAGCCGCCAACACATTGACCTTCTACAGCAGGGTGTCTAGCCTAATCAGAGTCCGAAGCAACACGTTAGCACCGTTGGCGCACTGCTCCTTGTCGGTCCACTCCCGGGGGCTGTGACTGATTCCATGCCGACTAGGGACGAACACCATCCCCGATGGCATGACTTTTGCCGCGCTCACACAATCGTGGCTCGCTCCTGAAGGCATTCTTCGGAACTTGAGCCCCATCTCCCGGGCCGAATCCTCCACCGCGTCCTGAACCATGCTATCGGCCAAGGCAGCCGGAATCTCCGAGACATCCGACAGGCGAATCTCTAGCCCCATTTCAGCGGCTATTAAGCCTGCGCGCTCTCGAAGCGCCGAAACTATGCGCCGGGCCGTGGTATCGTCAAGGTCCCGAACCTCAACTGACATTTCTGCTTCTCCCGGGATTACGTTTTGCCCCCCTGGGCTGACCCTTATCTGCCCACAAGTCCCCACGCTTACCCCAGATCCAGACTGTCTCACTGCCCGGGGAATCTCCAGTACGAGGCGGGCGGCTCCCAAAAGCGCGTCTTTTCTATCATCCATAGGAGTCGTGCCCGCATGATTGGCAAACCCTAGGAACCGGACAGTGAAGGAGTGAATGCACACGATCCCTTGCACAACGCCGATATCCTCGCCACTAGCGTCCAGAATCCCTCCCTGCTCCACGTGGAGTTCCAAGTACCCTGCGCAGTCAGAAGCCTGTCTGGGAGGCGGCGGCACATCCGGCTCGCCGGGCAGAGGATTCTGGCCCAGTCCTACCCGGCGTAGAACGGGCAGCGCGCTAGCCCATTCGTCATTAGAAACCCCTAGAAAATGGACCCTACTTCCAAAGATCCCGCCTTCCTCATTGGCGAAGGACACTACCTCCACGGGATGCCTCAAGGAAATGCCGCTCTCAAGGATAGTTCGGAGACATTCCAACGCGCCCAGCACCCCTAAGGCTCCATCAAACATCCCACCGGAAGGCACCGTATCGGTATGAGAGCCCATTACGATTGTGCCCGGGACAGGTGACCCACGGTCACCGCCCTCGTCCCCGGGACCTTGAGGGTTGAGGCGTCCTATCACATTGCCCACGCAATCCATGTAAACTTGCAAGCCAACTTCCCTGAATCGGTTCAGGAGCCACTTCCGTCCCTCCATGTCAGACAGGGTAAAGGCCACCCGAGATACGCCGCAGTAGCCTGGCCCCCGGCTATGACTGGAGCTATCGTCACATCTATCTCGCCCGATTGCCGATAGATCCTGGAGGTCCTTCCACAGCCTGTCGGCGTTTATGTAAACAGGTGCCCTATCGACGGTATTCATGACCAGTACCTCCCCTAACGCTGGGTGGCTGTGACAACCTTGCCGTTCCGGCTGCGGCAGCCTCCACATGGCATACGGCGCTCCCTACGGCGCCTCTTGTACATTTGATTATACCCCAGCCCCCACAACTGGGTTTACAATAGCCATTGAGAGCAGAGCCTGACAATCCTGGGAGGTATAGAGACGTGAAAGACCTGGAGAACGCCGAAACCCGGTTAGAACGCCTGAACCGCCACGGTTTCGAAAGACAGACCTTTGACAAAGCCATCATTGTACTGGGAGCAACAGAAAACCACGCGTACCACCTGCCAATGGGAACAGACACTTTCGCAGCCTACAGAGTAGCTTGGGAGACTGCCAAGAGAGTAGACGGCGCACTGCTCCTTCCGGCCATGCCCTTTGGGGTAAGCGATCAGCTTATGCCGTATCCGTTTACGATCACCCTAACTCCCGAGACCCTATCTCAAGTCATTTTCGAGGTGGCTGAATCCTGTATAGTCCAGGGCATTCACCGATTCCTTCTGGTAAACGGACATGGGGGGAACAACTCGGCCATTGATGTGGCCATGAGGAGAATCAAGCGGGTCTACTCGTCTGCCAAAATCGCCGCATCTCTGGCTTGGTGGATCTCGGGCCCAAAGCTCCTACGCACAGGCACTTTCCAGAAAGATTACGGGATCGGCCATGCCGGCGAAGCCGAAACCTCGGTGGCCCTATACCTGGCCCCCGACTGCGTGAATATGGACATTGCTCAAGGCGAATGGCCAGCGTCGCCCAAGGAAATCAAAGTCTTCGCCAGCATCCCCGAGACTTCCCGGACCGGAGCCACAGGTGACCCCAAACCCGCAACAGCCGAAAAAGGCCGCCTTATAGTCGACGTTCTAGCCGAATACTTGGCCAAGTTTCTCGAGGAAATGGACGCTACAGACTGGGAGTTTGGCCGGGATGATTGGTCATTCTTGGATGGGCCACCGATTTGCCGCTAGGCTCGCCCCTAGATGTCCGCAGGCGGACACCTAGAGCTTCGGACCTGTCCGCTGGCGGATATCTGCCGCCGGCTTTGCCCCTAGGTGTCCGCATTATCGAGCATCCAAATGCACAGTGCGCTAGTCGACTAGGAAATCCACCGCCGCTTGGGCGAACACTGCCGCGCCCATGTGTAGAACGCTTTCGTCGATATCGAACTTGGGGTGGTGATTGGGATAAACCGCGCCAGCCTTGGGATCGCTGCTCCCCAAGGCGAAGAAACACCCGGGAACCTCTTGTAGATAATAAGCCATGTCCTCGCCGCCCATGGTGGGAGCGGGCAGTTCGCGCACGTTCTCGGGGCCCAACAGTCTCGATGCCGACTCCTTCAAAAAGGCAGCCATGTCAGGGTCGTTAAAAAGCGGCGGATACCCGTAAGTGTACTTCAAGTCCGCTTCGGCCCTCATGCCAGAAGCGATTCCTTGGGCGATTTCCTTTATGCGCCTAGGGATGAATACAGACATGTCCTTGTCGAGATACCTCACTGTCCCCCTCAAAAGGCATGAGTCGGGGATTATGTTGCTCGCGGTCCCGGCCTGAATCATACCCACTGTGACTACTGCAGGAGTCACTGGAGAGAACCTCTCGGGATACTATGGTCTGAAGGGCCACGGTTATGTGGGAAGCGATGACCACAGGGTCTACCGACTGATTAGGAGCAGCCCCGTGACCGCCTTTTCCCCTAATAGTAAGGACGAAACTGTCACTGGCAGCCATTAGGGCACCGGACTTAATTCCAACCATCCCAGTGTTGACTGGCCACAAAGACCCCACGTGCCCACCTATGATGGCGTCTACCTTGGGGTTTTCGAGGGCCCCATCCTCAATCATGATTTTGGCGCCGCCGCCGCCTTCCTCGCCGGGCTGAAATATGAACTTGACGTTGCCAGGTAGCCTAGGTTGCATCCTTGACAGGATGGCTGCAGCGCCCAACGCCATTGCCACGTGGGCATCGTGCCCGCATGCGTGCATCCGCCCCGGTATTTGGGACGCAAAGGGCAATCCGGTCTCTTCGGTAATGGGCAGGGCATCCATGTCGGCCCGGATGGCAAAGGTCTTGGGTGACGAACCGCTTCCCCTAAGAAGCCCCACTACGCCCGTGCCTCCAACATTTGCCCTCACTTCAAGGCCCAAGTCCGAAAGAACTCTCACTACAAGATCGGCTGTCCTGGGGGTATCCATCTGCAACTCAGGATACTTGTGGACCTCCCGACGCCAACCTACAATATCCTGTTCCATGAGTTTCGCCTGTTGGATCACATCCATGACCATCCCCCCGATATCTATCATAGCCTACGCTCGTCTACACTTCTATCTGCCGGTATCTCGAGACCGCCCAAGAATCCAGCATCTTTTGCAGCAATGCACCGGTAACGGTCACTAAGACCGCTAGGACTCCGTACAACCCCCAACCGTTCAAGCCCCTAGGGTAGGCGTACTTTGTCACCAGGAAAAATACCCCAAGGTACGCCGCAGACAAGACCCCGGCCAGAAGGGCTCCGAAGTTGCCCTTCATGGCCTGTTGCGGGTTAGTCCATTTGAGCTTCGGCATAGTCAGATCATTTAGCAAGCAGATCACTGTGATGGGCCAGGAGACTAGCAGACCCAGTAATGCCGTGAGTCCCAGATGAAGAAAGTCTATGCCAACAAGAAACTTCGCCATAGCCAACAAAACCGCCAGCTGAACGGCGGCAAAGGCCAGTCCGTGCAGAAGTTTGCCTCTCACCTGATGCTTTGGGGATACAGGGATAGTCTTGCTGAACCAGAACATGGGCCCCTCTCTGCTAACTCCAGTTGAGGCCACCTGGTTCATTCCCACAGATATTCCGTGGACACCCACTGCCCCCAATACCAGAAGATCAATAGGCACCATTCCCCTTAACATGGGAATCATGTCGAACCCGGCCTGGCCTCCGGTAAACGAGGTCACTAGCCACATGATTGGAAGGATGGCCAAGTTGGTAAGGGAGACCAGAAGGAAGTTAGGAGTCCTTGTGAGCATCCGGTGTTCACGGGAGAACACTGCCATAGTAGGAGACCGGCCGTTCCCGTTTAGGCTTACAGGCAAGCCCTTTGATCTAGCGACACGTGGCGCGACGCTGCCTGTTGACTTAGCGACGCTCCTGGACACACCGCCAAGAAACCACCTTTGTGCTATCAGAGAGACAGCCAGGAGAAACCCAACCGAGCCTCCGACAAAAAGGATTGTGCCCCCAAAGCGCAGCATCCCAGTGTCTCCAGTTAGCGCCCAACCGGCCCACTTGAGGGGCGGATAGGACCCCGCGACAGCCTGAAGGAGGCCGTTTTTCTCCATGAGCATCTCCATCATGCGCTCGGGTCCGTACCGCGTCATGTTGACATTGAGATACTGAAACACCATGATGAGGGCAAAAAACAGAAGGCCGAAGATGACTCGGAAAAGATCCCTCTTCTTGGAGCGGCCCGTAACTCTCATGATAAGCACGACCACCAAGAGTCCTAGGGCAAGAGGAATCCCGGGAACTGCTAGAGTCACCAAAACCGAAGGGACCCAATAACCCAAAGACCCAATCTCCAGACCCAAGGCCAGAAGGAAAGGAAGCACCACAATGCTGGACGCAAGCAGTACTGCTACATAAGCCACTGCCACCTTGCCCAACATGATCTGCCTTGGGGTAAAAGGCAAAGCTTGGAGCAATTCAAGGTCATCGCTGTAATACAGGATAGACATGAGCCCGCTAATCCCCACAAAAAGCACCAGACTCTGCCCTGCGGTAACAGCCAGCACAACAGACAACCCCGGCTGCCCCATCATGGCAGTCTGTCTGGCCAGAGCCTCGGCGAACCTGTAGACCAAGGTTAGGACCGGGGCCAAACTTAGGGCCAGAAGCCCGAGGTAGAGATATACCGAGCGGCCATGCTTGCCAAGTCCTATCTTCTCCGATAATCCTCTGAACCCGTACTCGCTTTTGAGCTGGGTAGCCACTAGAGCCCCAAACGGGGATCGCTCTTTCCCTTTCAGAAAGTACAAACCTCCACGGCTCATAAGAACGAACCTCCAATCCAGACCATGCTTATGTTACCTAGCCAAGGATTTCAGCTGGTCCTCGGGCAACTTGGCCTCGGTTATCTTCAGGAAGACTTCTTCCAGAGACTTGTCGCCTTCTCTGGCGAAAAGGTTCTTCATCTCCTGGACAGTGTGTGTGGCGATCAACTGTCCTTTGTGGATTACCCCAACCCGGTCGCAGAGCCTCTCGGCGACTTCCATAACGTGGGTAGAGAAGAACACTGATCCGCCTTGGGCAGCGTGGGACCTCATGAGTTCCTTCAGCAGAAACGATGATCTAGGGTCCAGTCCCACCATGGGTTCGTCAAGCACCCAGAGGGCAGGACGGTGGAGGAGCGAGCCTATGAGAGCGATTTTCTGGCGCATTCCCCTGGAATAGCTGCCAATTGGGTCGCCAAGGGCGCCAATCATCTCGAAAGCTTCCAGGAGAGGCTTGACCCGAGCGTCTCTCTGATTTCCGGGAACGCCATAGACATCGCACATGAACGACAGGTATTCGGCCCCCGTAAGTTTATCCCAAAGGTTTGCTTCGTCAGGGACATACCCTATCTGTCTCTTGGACTGAATGGAATCTTTTCTGGTATCGAGACCTCTAACCGAGATAGAACCCTGGTCGGGTTCTAAGATGCCCACTATCATCTTGATGGTAGTGGTTTTTCCGGCGCCGTTCGGGCCCAGGAAACCGAAAATCTCACCGGAATGTACATCCAAGTCGAGATTGTCCACTGCCTTTACGGGGCCGCCGTAACTCTTAGAGACATGGGCGATCTTTAGCACAAGGGACCACTCCGTTTCCGTACAGGTATGCACTAACACAGTACGCCTCTGACCGAGACAGGTCTACATGGTTTCTTAACTTGCGATGCCGCGAAAGGCATCTATCGTTGGGTCTCCTCCGAGCGCGTCTTCTTCCGCCGCCTTACGGCCTCTGTCAACAGATACTCAATCTGCCCGTTAATCGAGCGAAAGTCAGCCTCGGCCCAGGCTGCCACCTCTTTCCACAGGGTCGGCGACAGGCGCAGCAGCACCTGCTTCTTGTCCTTGTCGAACCGATTTTCCTTCACGACGTTCCTATCCATGGCTCCCGCTAGTAGATAGAACCGCTATTGACTACCGGCTGAGGGTCTCTATTGCCACAGAGCACAACAAGCAGGTTGCTGACCATAGCGGCTTTTCTCTCTTCGTCCAGACGCACAACATCGTTCTCGGCCAGTCGACTAAGGGCCATCTCGACCATTCCTACCGCGCCATCCACAATCATCTTCCTGGCAGCGATAACAGCTGACGCCTGCTGCCTTTGAAGCATGGCGGCGGCAATCTCGGGAGCGTAGGCTAGGTGCGTGATCCGTGCTTCGACTATTTCAAGTCCCGCGATTTCCACCCGGGACTGAATCTCTTCCTTGAGCTTCTGTGCAACCTCGCGGCTACTTCCGCGCAAGCTCATTTCTCCGTCTTCTTCCACGTCATAGGGGTACAACCGCGCAACGTTTCTAAGCGACGCGTCACACTGAATTGAGAGGAATGCTTTATAGTTGTCCACGTTGAACACGGCTTTTGCCGTATTCACTACGCGCCAGATCACCACAACCCCTACCTCAACCGGATTCCCCAACTCATCATTGACCTTTTGCTTATTGTTGTTCAGCGTCATAGCCTTCAGTGAAATGGTCTTTTTGGGGAAGGGTGCCCCGACATTGGCGGGCCGTTTCGTGGAAGAGATGGAAGGGTTTTCATCTTCGGTGGCGGTGGCCATCCCGCTGCCTGCAGCAGGGTTAACAGCCGAGACGAAGGGATTGACGAAAAAGAAGCCTTCTCCTTTTAGAGTGCCGATGTACTTCCCGAACAACGTGAGCACCAGGGCTTCTTGGGGCTTGAGGATCTTAAGCCCAAGAAATGGAATCCAGGAGACGAGAAAGTACAGAACACCGACGCCCAACAGAACCCCCCCAAGGGCACGATGAAGTCCGCGGCCCAAGATTGCTGCTCCAACAGCAATAGCGGCAATGCTCGCAAGCAAGAAGATGATACTGAGTATTAGCGCGGGCATTCCGCTCCTTCCCCTAAGCTCGATTTCCTCGGAAAACGTCTCTCTCATTTCAGTTCCCTCCCATATCAAACAACATTGGTATCACACTGCTATCAGAATGATATCGCGCTCTTGGTTGCCACGCAATACTTGTACAAGCCCAGCGGATAACTTCTGTGACGCCCGTGACAGGATCTATGTTAGATCTGCACTCAAGCCGTCAAAGAGTCTAGGAGGCGAGGCAAGATCCCCCTAGAAGATATTACCCAGGCTCTAGAGACTTTCGAAATGTACAGGGACGAAGCCGCCAAGTGCGCCGGGGCCGGCGCCTGCTTAGCCGGATGCGTGCTCTTGGCATCTGCCCTGGAAGCCGCCCTCATGGCCATGACCCAATGCTGTTGGGGGGATGTTGCCGATTACATTAGCAGGTCCCACGCCCGCGAATTCTCGCGGCCCTTGAGAGATTGGGGACTATCCCAGTTCTTGCTGGTGGCTAAGGATCTTGGGTGGCTGCCTGCCAACCAAGACCCAAACGCTAGGCTTGACCCTAGCCGAACCAAGGTGGGAGACTTGGTTGATGTCGTTCGAATGGTGAGAAATCTAGTACATCCCGCCATATATCTGCGAGAATACCCCGGTGAAAAAGTGACAGGCAAGGAACTGGCTGTCTCCTTTCAGATTCTGGACATCGCCTGCTCCTGCCTGTCAGAACGACTTGAGAAATCCTTAGAGAGCAGTTCAGATACGCAAGACGCTACACTTGAGTCCCAGTTTCTTGGCATATAGTTCTTGGCGGCTATGGCACGAGAACAAGACGATCTGGTGACGGTCCGAAAGAGCGGCCAAGGTCAGAAGCGCTCCTTCAAGCCTTTGGTCGTCATACTGAACCAGCGCGTCATCGAGAAACAACGGGAAATCTGTATTTCCTGCTATAGCTTCAGCCATGGCTACGCGCAGCGCGAAGTAACACTGGTCCAAAGTGCCGCCTGAAAGCAAGTCAACTGGGGTGACCTCAGAAGTCACCGGATGCACAACGCTCATCTCCAAGTCGGCGGAGATTTTGACGTCCGTGTAGCGATCTTGGGTGATCTTCCCGAGGATTGCCCCCACTCGACGGTTAAGGGCGGGAGCAAACTCCCGCCTTATGTCCTTGGACAATTCGTCCAGCACGGTATAGGCCATATCCAAGGCGTCCTTGTCGAAGAGTAGTTCCTCTTCAAGAACCCTAAGACGGCCGATATCTTCCAGAACCTGCGCCAAGGGACGTCCCTCAGCGCTGCGCAGACGGATCCCTTTTTCCAAGGCTGCTATCTCGGCGTTCATCTCTGCTAGTCTGGCTTTTTTCAGGTCTAGGCCCCGCCGCTTTTCCTCGTAGTCTTTCTCGCTTGTTATCTCTACGGTTTCGGTCTCAATACCCAGCCTTTCGGTAAGCCTTGCCATTTCCTCTTTTATTTCTTCCATAGTCCGCCCCGCCAGAACTGCTGCGCGTCTTTCAGCGATTTCCTTGTAGGATCTAGTTAGATCATCGTACTGGGCCTTAGCCTTGACTTTCTCTAAGAACTCATCCCGATGACCCACGCAGGCATCCCTAAGAAGCGACTCTTCCCGGCCCTGGGCCGCGGCCTTCCGGGAATTCAGATCCTCAAGGAGGGATGTGATTTCGGCTTCGCGAAGGGCCAGGCTCTCAATGCCCCTCGTCAGAGACGCCACAGCCGAAAGACGCCTTTTGAGCAGATCAACGGCCCCGTCACTGACGGGCTCGTTGCCCCGAGTACATCCGGCCTTTCTCAAAGCGTTCAGAAGCTCCCGCTCCGCAACCGACAAATCCTGGGACGCTTCAAACCAGTAATGATGAGCCACATCATACCTGTCCTTGGCATTTTTGAGCCGCGCCCTCTGAGCCTGGGCTTCCCTAGCCAAGGCCCTGAGCTGTTCAACCGAAGACACCCCCAGGGAAGCTAGGTATGAAGACGCCACTTTTTGGGCTTCTTCAATCCTTGCTACCTGCATGGCGACTTGAGCCTCTTTTTCGTCCAAGACCTTCTGGTCTTCCCGCTTGATCTTGGCGATCTTGCTCTGGCGGACGAGGCCGATACTGAACACAGCAATGGCTACTGCGAAGGCCGGGATTCCAAGAGGCAGACCCATTAGCGTCAGAAGAATGGCTATCCCAAGCACTCCCAAGGCCAAGGAATAGAGCCAGCCGGAAGCGCCGCCCGGATTGCTTGAGGCCACCAGGGCGCGGGCTCGTTCGACCTCTAGCTCCAGATTGCCTTTTTCTTTCTCGGCCAGAAGACACGTTTCCCGGTTTCCCTCTGCCTGTTTTATGACGTCATCGCCTAAGTTTCTGGACATGAGATCCCGCGAGGCAACGTCCCCTTCGGCCATCCGAAGTTCGCGTCTGGCCTCGTTGGCCAATCTTTCGCCTTTTGTCACGGTAGCCTTAGATGATATGTACCGGCTGTAAAGAGACGCCAAAGCAGCTTCGTCAAGCCCAGTACTCTGGACTGCCGCCAGTCCGTCGAGTTTAGACTGGATAGAGGCTCTCTTTTCGGATAACTCACGAAGATCCGTTTCCCCTTCAGAGATCCTGTTTTGGAGTGCCTCTATGTCCTTACTCACCTGCCTTTGGGCTTCCTCTGCCCCTTGCGGCATGTTCTTAGCCCAAGAGCATTCCCCGATCTCCGACTCCAGTACCCGGGCCCGGGCATCAAGGTCGGTCACCTTTGACAACATTCCTTGGAGAAATGAGAGTCTGACCCGTTCCAATTCCTCCTGCCCTTTGTCCAGGTCTTCCTGGACAGCTGCCCGCAACTTGCCGAGATTCCACGATTGAACAAGCCATTCCCTAACCTCTGACTCCCGGGAAGCAGCAGCCGCCGCTTCTCTCTCAAAATCCTCAAGTTTCTCAATGACCTGATCCAGGCGGGCCTTGGTGCTGCGAGGCGTCTTTATTCGGGATCGCTCGTCTCCTAAGGCGGCAAGAGCCTTGGCAAAGGACACATCCTCTGTCCCGCCTTGGAGTAGACTCTGGAGTTTACCCTGAATCTCCGCGCCTAAGCCAGGCTCTTGGGGGTTTCCAAGTTGCCCGATCCACACGGTATTGCGGAATTCTTTGGCAGAGAGCCCCAGATGCTTTTGGGGGAAATCGTATTCTTTCAGCACATCTTGAGTAAAGGTCTTGGTGAGATCTTGGCCCGTATGCTCATCTAGAATCTTCACGCTGTCTGGATCGAACGAGCGCTCAACTCTGTAGATCCGCCCTCCATGCTCGTAAACCATCACCCCGCGATACTCGGAACCGATCCACGGCCGATACTGCTCGAACTCAGGAAGGCGGGAAATCCTAGATCTGCCTTCCTTTTTGAAACCGTAGAACATGCCGTGGATGAAGGCCTGCAACGTAGACTTTCCCGCTTCGTTTTCTCCCAGGATGATGTTTAGCCCGTCTTCCAGCTGTATGGGACAATCGGCGTGGAACTTACCGAAGGCCGTGGGCCAGAGAGCCCGGAGTCTCAATTCCACCGCCTCCCTCGAAGAAGCACTTTGCCCTGCCGGAGAGCATCAAGCCCATAGTAGATGGCCTGTTGGGCTACTTTGGCTCCCCGTGAATCGTTTCTGGCCGCACACTCGTTGTAGATCTCTGCAAGGTGCCTTGCAAAGCGAGATTCTAGACTCTTGTTCCCGGAATCCACCAGATTGTCTATGTCATAGTCAGGTATGTAAAGAGGCACGATTCGGAGACTGAAGAACTCCTGGGAAACTTCCCTTTCAAGCGACTGAATATCAAGGTTCATCTCCGGCTCGACCCTGCCCGTGAGAGTCACAGTCCAGAGATGACGCTTTCGCTCCCCCGGGGTCCCCACGGCCAAGAGAGCGTTCTTGACCTGTTCGTGGGTGTCCAGTCCGGTTACGTCAACTGTCTCTGGGCGCACTTCCCGAAGAGATATGGGAATGAACTCTGCCTTTACTCTGACTTCTCCCTTGGGGCCCTTTTGCAGTTCAGTAATGTACACACCGCGCTTGCCGACGTCCCCCACATCCAGTGGCTCCGGGCAACCTGGATACACTGCGACGGTGGCTCCAATCGTCATTGTGCCAGGAACATGGATGTGCCCAAGGGCAAGGTAGTCGATGCCGGATTTCTCCACATCGTCCCAGAGTACGGGGGAATACACGGATTCTTCGGGCAATCCCGGACGGATCATCTCGCCGTGAATCACCATGATGTTGGCAAGATCCTTCCGGGGAGCCACAAAACCCCTGAGGGGCCGTTCCCTATGGGTAAAGGCCATCTGACCCCGGCCGTAAACCGCAAGCCCCAGTTGGGGCAAAAGGACTTCCTCGATTTCCTCGGACAAAAACAAAAACACGTTATCTGGCCAGTCAATGCCGCGGTACAACGAATCGGGCAAGGACGGGTCATGGTTTCCGGGGGCTATGAACACCCTAGTATTTGGGATCGAGGCAAGAATGCCCGCCGCTTCCCTAGCCCAAGAAGGCCGGGCGTAACGGTGTTCAAAGAGGTCGCCCGAAATAATCAAGAGGTCAGGTTTCTCTTCAGCGGCAATATCCACTATTCTGTGAAGGCTCGTCTCAATCTCGCGTCTTCGTAAGGAGGCTTTTCCCTCATGGAGGTCACGAGAAGCCGGCCGGCCCGCATGCAGGTCGGCGCAATGTATGATTCTGGGCATAGACAGTTACCCCTCCGGCAGTGCTTCACGTCTCTATCTAGGGTAGGACTTCGATTCGGGGATGCCCTTATCCTTCATCAGGAAGGCGAGGTAGCAGAGGCTTTTTCGTCGTAGGGCAAGTCTTTTCGGAGGTCGTCCCACTTCCCGCACTTGGAACCCCACCTGACCACCGGGGAGTTGTCAATGAGGATTTCTTGAATCTCGCAGTTGTTGGAGCAGTCGGAACACGGGAAGCCCCGGCTCTTTGCCGCAAATCGAGAAATCTTTTCCGCTCCTCTAAATGCGGTCTTAGGGACGCCCCCTTCTTCCCACTTCTCTGCCGCCAAAATTGCCGCTCCCCAAGCGCCCATGACCCGGAAATGGGACGGTACGGTCACAGGCAGTCCGATTCTGTCCTGAAGCGCTTTGAGGATGCCGGAGTTGGCCGCTACCCCGCCTTGGAACAACACTCGGGGCTTAATGCGCTGCCCGCGAGCGACGTTAGTCAGGTAGTTGGTAGCCAGAGCTGCGCACAAACCCGCTATAAGGTCCTCTTTTCTGTACCCCATCTGCTGCTTGTGTATGAGGTCCGATTCAGCAAACACACCGCATCGCCCGGCTATTCTGGCGGGGGATTGGGACCTTAGGGCCCACTTGCCAAACTCCTCTATGGGTATTCCGAGCCTAGCAGACTGATGGTCCAGAAAAGAACCTGTGCCCGCCGCGCACACGGTGTTCATGTTGAACCCGGTAGGATAGCCGTCTCGAAAGAACACGATCTTGGAATCTTGGCCGCCAATGTCTATGAGAGTACCCACGTCTGGGAAAAGATGCGATGCCGCCCTAGCATGACACGAGATCTCGTTCTTGACCAAGTCGGCGCCAACGATGGCGTTGGCGAGCTCTCGTCCCGATCCGGTGCTGCCCGCCGCCACGATTCCATCTAGGTGACCCTGAGAGCAAAGGTGCATGAACCCCTTCTGAATGGCTTCTATGGGGCCGCCGTCGTTTCTCTGGTAGTCCTCGAAGAGAATGTGCCTATCCCCATCAGCGAGGACAATCTTGGTGGTCACGCTGCCCACGTCCACGCCGAGGAACGTCGTTTGGCTTAGTCCGCCCGTTGTCACACTGGCATCTCTCCTTCCTGCCCTTGGCGCGTTGGGCCCACGGGAAGCCTTCTTGCCCGCCTCTGTTTTCTTCTGCCTGCCAAGAGGTCGCAGAAGGCTTCTAGCCGGGTCACAAGCCCTTGGACCCCTGTCTGCTCGGATATCATGAGGGATAGCACCGGGAAATCCGCGTCTTTTGATACCTTGACCAGAACGTTCTGTGCGATGATTTCGGGCATGCAGGTAAAAGGAAACAGGTGAATAGCTCCGTCCATCCCATTCCGGGAAGCCAACACCGTCTCGCCTACTGATTCGCGGCCATGGCCCCCAACGTCGGCGTTTAAGTATGGTCTCGCTGCCTTACTTACCTCACGGTGAGAAAGAACTGCTTTGGGCGTCCTGAACAGATGACAGGCTAACCAGTTGGACACTCCCAGGTTACTGTAGACTCTGACGCGCTGCTCCAAAGACCCTAGAATCCCTTCAACGTCTTTGTTCACAAAGGGCTCGTTCACAACGTATATCTCACCTACTAGGGCGACTCTTAGGGGATCAGCGGGGATCTTTGGCAGGTCTTCTGCGGCGGCAACGAATCTCTTGAAGGCCCTCCCGACGTTCCCAAAGGTGCCGGCTTCGTGAACTTCTCGGGAAAAGGTACCAAACAGCCTGTCGCCGTCACCCCTGCATTTTTCGAAAGCCCGAATCTCCCTTAGGATGTCAGCGGCCGTGTCTAGGGCCTGGAGTTTTTTCACCGCCATGGCTACCGCCCTCAGGGCCTTCAGCGTACCGGGAGCCCCGGTGATTTCCCTGTAGGAGTCCACGAAACTAGCCCACTTATCTCGCAAGGGAAATGGCGAGTCAATCGCAAGGACCCGGACACTGTAACCCGCGCGATGAAGGATAGTCTCCATGACCTGGGCGTACCACCCCAACCTGCAGCGCCCTTTCCCTTGGATCATCAGGATCCTGTCCGCGCCGTCGGTGGCAAGTCTCCTCATCTGGCCAAGAAGAGTGACCATGGGGTAGCAGATGAACTCGGGAGCGAGTTCTTTTCCGCTATTGGCTATGTCCTCGGTAAGGCGGGGAGGCACTATTGCCGGCACTCCCATCTCCCTAAACAGGGTCAGCATGGGGATTTCCAGGTGGCCCATACTCACGAGACCCACAGGCGCCCGGGATTGGCCTGACATCCGCACCTCGGGCCCAGGGCCAGATGCCCAGACCTCACCATTGCCTGCTTGGCTGGTTTTGACGACCCGAGGCCTCACCGTATCCATGAAAGCCTCTAGCCGCGTGATAAGCCCTGCATCGCCTAAGTGCTCGTCGACTGCTAGGTTCAGAAAGGGGATTCCCTGAGTCTCAGCTTCTAACGAAATGTAGTTTTCGATGATGGAAGCAGGCCCGCACGAGAAGGCCGACACAAACACCATGCGGTCTACCTTCTTTGACCGGAGGAGACTAAGGGCGGCCCCTAGGATGTGGCCTTCAATGGTCCACGCTTTGTGGCCATCGGGAACAGTGCTGAGGGCGGCCTCAATGTCGTCAAGCGGAACGGTTTCTGCCGTGAATACGGGCCCGTATTCCTTGGCGGTTTGGATTATCCTTTGTCCAAAGAAGTCATGGAGAATATACCCGTGACCCATGATGCCGGTTGTGAGCCGGGCCTTTTCCTCAGGCAAGTCTTTCTGGTTGTTAGGTGGACATTTGGGTTTTGGAAACCTGCACCCGGAGTCGATCAGGCAAGACATGTCTGTAGTTGCCTTCTGAGTCTCCCTCCAGGCCCGGAGACCTTGGCCCAAGGCAAAGATAGCCCGGGCCGAGTTCCTGACTCCCAAAGCCCTGGCGGCGTCAACCCAAGTCTCTTCCCACCGTCCCGGGTTCTCCTTGAAGTCAATGAACGGGCTGACCAGTTGCCCTTCAGTTAATCCCAAGCCGGCCCGAAGCATAGAGGGCAAACCTATCATCTTGGGACAGCAGTAGGCGGTCTCCGAAAGGGATACCACTGTAGGTACAAACAAGCAGTCTACTATCTGCAGGAGGTTGTGAGCGTGGGCAAATGCCACTTTCACTGAGATGCAGGGCTCATCGGTGGGGCACAGGCTCATAATCTCGAGATCCTTCTCGGTGGTATACTGCGATTCCACCCACGAGACCCCAAGTTCGTCCAAAAACACCCTGTACCATGGAAACAAGTAATAGAAACTGAGACTTCTGGGCAAGCCTACCCTCATGGTTCCACCTTTTCCCAAAGATGCTGAAGGTAATATGCCCCCAAGGGGCCCGGGTTAGTCAGCGGGAGTCATTTGCGGGTTAGGTGCACTCTGGATACGCCGGAGGAAACAGCCAAGTCTATCTTGGTAGATGCATTTTGGTAGTCTGGGGTTGTCCAGACACCGCCTGATTTTTCCATGCCTTGTTTGGAAAAATCATGGGGAATCAGAGAAGGACCCGCGATGGCGATACGGACTCCAGCGGTCTCGGGGACCGTCAATCTCAGATTGGTTACTCCGCCTTTGCAGACTACTTTGGTCTCTTTCCCTGGCAGCCCCATGCTGAGATCAAGGTCGGACACGCCGGCATTGACGCTTAGCGACTCTATGTAGAGATCCGTGCAATCCAACTCCAGGTCGACTACGCCGCCATTCAGGGAAAGGGTGGAAATGAGGGAAGAGTTCACCGAGAAATCCCACTTCTGAGTCCCGGAGTTTTGGGCCGGTTGCGAAAAGGAAGGCACAGTCACCTTTACTTCTAGTGTGTGGCCGCTGGATGACTCCGATATAGAGGGCTCATTTACCTCCCACCGAAACTTGGCCCTAAGGGCGATGTCGCCGCCGCTCTGGTCAGGGTCTCCCCTGACCAGAACACCGCAGGCCGGCGCCTCAAGCAAAAGGTCCATGTTAGAGATGGATGGCCCTAAGGATACGGTAAGATCCCTATCGCTCTCAAGCACGGATCTTCGCGTGGGAAGGCCAAATCTCCGAGGCCAGTAGCCGGAACTAGCGTAGGGATACATAGCTCCCAGAATAAGCGCAAGTACTACGGCCAAGGCCAACCCCGGTACTCGCCACTTGGATAGTGCCACCTGCACACCCAACCCAATTATGAGAACGGGCCAAAACTCCAAGGCCGAAGCCCATATAGTCCACGGGAGATACCCTGTGGTATTGAGCAACAACAGGGCACCGACCACCACGATGATCAACCCATTGAGAAGTCGACCAGTCAATGCCTGCTCCCTCCCCTAATGACCCCAAGGATCATGGCCACACCTATGAGAATGATGCCAAGTGGCCACCACTCGTTGACCAGGCGCAAGGGGAATCGCCACCAGAATGACGGTATGAGTCTCCTGAGCAGGATCACTGCGCCGATTCCTATGAGAGCGAACCCAAAAAACTGCCGGTTCCGATCTGGATTCTCGCCAGTTCTACCAGGTGCAGTGTCAGCCGGCAGGTCATATGAGGACCCGGTTGAGATCTCATCAGCGGTGAGTCCTCCACTAGGCCCAACTACCTCTGGGCCAGACCCGGGGGACGGCTCCCAGGCCACAGGGCCGTCGGGCGCAGGCTTCGTGCCACGAGCCTGATATCCTGCAGGTTCCTCGGGAATAATCACCCACGCCAGAATGTACGCGAGAATCGCCTGGGGAAGAATCAGGCCCGCCAAAGCGAATATTAGCCTCATGGCCGTAACGTCCACACCGAAATACTCGCCCATCCCGGCCGCGACACCTCCAAGAACCCTGGTACTTCTAGATCTATAGAGACGCTTCATCGCCTATCTCCTCCACTCTCGCGGTGCCGCAAACCCCGGATGAACACTACCGTGACGACACCGCCACATACTATTACGCCCGCCATAAACCAAGGTATTGTGCTACCCAGTATTATGAGGGAGGCAAAGCCATCCGCCCTGACGGCGGCGATAACCCCCTTTATGCTTGAGAGCCACTCACCCGATGACAAAAACGCCCATACGCTCTGGATGTCGGCGAAAGACAAGAGGTAGCGTCCCCTCACTATCTCCGGGAGACTATCGCCAAAGCGCCACTGAAGGACGCTGACAATGGCAAACGCCGCCATACCAAGCGCCCATCTCACCCTGACTCGGAAGACGGGAGCAGTCTCGTCTTGGGCAGACGAACTCTCGACTGTGGAAGATTGGCCAGAAGGGTCCAGTTGGCTTGGGTAGTCCCACGATTGGACGGCGGCAAGGAGATCTTCAAGGAAACCCTCGGGAGGTTCGCAAGTGGGTACCCTCGAAAGCATCTTGTGGAAACCTTCCAAAAGGGCCAACCGATGCCGACAATCCTGGCAGAAAACCAGGTGAAGACGCACTAGAAGAGCACTGTGAAACGGAAGGTCTTTGTAGAAGTAACTCTCGAGCCTACTGTCATCTGGGCAACTGCCTACCTTCATGGCTCGGCACCCCCAACTCCCGGAGAAGTAGAATCAATGATCATGCTCTGCATGTCATACCACCCGATTCAAGAATCTTCTTTAGCATCTGCCTGCCTCTGTACAACCGGTTCTTGATAACCGTTTCTTTCATGCCTGTCACTTCGGATATTTCCCTTATGGAGAACCCATCAACATGGAACATGACGACGAGTTCGCGGTAGCCCTCAGCCAGTCTGCTAATGGCATCATCAAGAACTTCTTTGATCTCCTTGGCCTCATAGGTTTTGTCTGGTCCAGGGTCGGGTGCAGCCAGCCTCGCCGACTCCCTCTCGTTATCGTCAAGAGAGCCTTCCTGCGGCGATCGTCCTATCTTCCTGCCGCGGTCGGCGCAGATATTCCAGGTTATCCGGTATACCCATGGCAGAAACGGTTTTTCCAGATCGAAAGAAGCAAGAGCCCTGTACACTCTCAGCAGGACCTCTTGCACTATGTCCATAGAGTCTTCGCGGTTCCCGGTCATTCGGTAGGCCAGGCTGTAAATGTTCCTATGATATCGCCTTACAATCTCCGCAAAAGCCTCTTTATCGCCCTTTTGGGCTCTATCTAGCAGCTCCCTGTCTTCCACCCTGGAAGGAAGCCCCCCAAGGCACACCTGGCCCCATATGCGTCGTCCATAGTATGAGTACGCAGGGCGCCTGTCTTGGTCTGAATCGGTCAGTCTATCGGTCTACAGAACATTCTACCAGACAGGGTGCAATTGACACTACCAAGGCAGATTCCCAGCTGTGTCAAGCGTTGGCAGGTGAGTCAGCCAATGAGTCAAACGCTTGGCTAGGGCGTTGCGCCCCTTCGTTACTGTGGCTTAGGTCACGACTCCCGAAGTTCGACACTGCGAGGCTGCGGCGGAAGGTAATTCACCCCCCGTAAAGAACACCTCAACATGACGAAAGGAGGGTTTATTGTGCTGGACCTAGTACTCCGAAACGCCACGGTAGTTGACGGTACCGGACGCCCCCGTTCTAAATCCGACATTGGAATTAAGAACGGTATGATCGCCGCAGTTGAGAACCTTCTCAATGCTGAAAGCGAAGCCTCCATGGATGTGTCGGGAATGTGCGTTTCTCCAGGCTTCATCGATATGCACTCACACTCCGACCTGTCCATCCTGGCCCACAGGAGAAGCGAAGGTTCCCTATCGCAGGGAATCACCACAGAAGTTGTGGGGAGTTGCGGCTGGTCTATGGCCCCCGTCAAGGAAGAGACCAAAAACTCAGTGCTAAAAGGTCTCCTATCGGGACTGGTACACCGCGATGCCTTTGACAGCCTTGACTGGACATGGCGTTCCTTAGGCGAGTTCATGGACAAAATGGATAAGGCAGGGATAGGCACGAACATAGCGCCCCAGGTCGGACAGAGCATGATAAGGGCCCACGTAGTGGGAACCCAAAAAAGGGAGGCCACACCCGGCGAAATCGAGGCCATGAAATGCATCCTTCGCGAGTCAATGGAGGCCGGAGCGTGGGGCATGTCCACGGGCCGATCCTATAACCCCGGCGGGTTTGCGTCCACCACTGAGATTGTGGAACTTGCTGAGGTCGTGGCCAAATACAATGGCATCTACGCCACACACATGAAAAACGAAGGCGACTCCCTATTCGAGTCGGTGGAAGAGGTCATCTCCATAGCCGAAAAGACCGGCATCAGGGCCGAAATCTCCCATCACAAAGCCGTGGCCAAGAGGAACTTCGGCAAGGTTGTCAGGAGCCTTGAGATGATCCAAGACGCCAGGAACAAGGGTTTGGGGATTACCGTGGACCTATATCCTTACGAGTTCTCCCAGGCCAGTTCGATTGTGGGATTCCTGCCCCAAGCGGCTCTGAGGCTTATCCGCGGCAACGAAAGGCAACTGTCGCTGGCGGAAGAGCAGAATACAAGGGTCATTCAGAGTAAGCTTGGAGACCCGGATGTAGTCGCAAAGATTAAAGACCTGCCCGAAATCGGGCCTCTGGCCAAGCGCATACAAGATTCGGTAATAGTGAGATCCCCTTCCTTCCCTGACGCAGAGGGACGGATTCTGGGCGAATACGCAAAGGAAAAAGAAATGGATGTGATAGACTTTCTTGCGAGCCTCCTCCATGCAGATGGACCAGGTGTGTGGGGTGCGTCGGCCATCAGCATGGATGACGTTCACACCGTAATCAAGGCAGACTTCTCCATGCCTGGGACTGACGCCTTCACGCTGGATAACCCCATAGACCCAACTCCCATTCACCCAAGACATCACGGAACATTCCCGCGAGTTGTGGGCAGGTTCGTTAGAGAAGGCGTCCTCACATTGGAAGAAGCGGTAAGGAAATCAACCCTTCTGCCAGCCATGACAATGGGATTCCGAGATCGCGGACAGATCCTTCCTGGTTACTGGGCAGACCTGGTGGTGTTCGATCCTGACCTCCTGGAAGACACAGCAACCGCCACAGAACCCTACCTCCGGGCCAAGGGCATCCAATACGTGCTGGTGAACGGGAAAGTAGCGCTTGAAAAGGGAAGCGTCAGACCTGCGTTCGCAGGCAAGGTCCTGAGAAAGGGGAGGTAGAAGCCATAGCAGTACCATTAGCCGGGCGATTCTTGAGCCTAGAAGTCGAAGATGTGCCAGCAGGTCGCCCGGCCAGATCATGAAACCGAAGCTTACTTCTTCTCTTCTCCATCCAAACAGGCCTGTATAGCCGCAACAGCCTCCTCCTCTGGCATATCCAGAGGCTCTTTGCAGCCAGATTGCGCCAGTTGAGGGGTACCGCCGCCCCTGCCTCCCAAAACCCGGGCTATTTCGGCAACAAGAATTCGGGCATCAGGAGCGTTAGGCGGGCACGCCACCACAACCTGGAATTTAGGCGACGTAACGAAAAACACCACAGGAGACCCGATACCTTCGCTAACTTTCTTGGCCGCCACTCGAAGCTCCCCTGTACCTTTCCCCTGCAGGCACTTTATCAAGATGCTCGGTGGCTTTTCCTCATGCTCGCGTACCATTGCGGCAATCTCCGCATCCAAAAGGGTCTCTCTCATGGCCTGCACGGCCTTCTCAAGTTCCAGTATCTTGTCTTTCATGGCTGAAACCGCGGTAGGGACCTCATTGGAAGACTGTGACACCAACCGCGCTGTATCAGCCAAAAGGCTTTCCTTCTCCCTGTAGTCCAAGAGAGCTCGCCAGCCGCAGCGAAAAACCACCCGGACGCCTCCGTGGGCCCGGTCAACCTGGTTCACTTTTATGAGGCCGATCTGTCCGGCCGACGAAACGTGGGTGCCGCCGCAGGGGCACACGTCGTAGTCCCCCACGTAGATAACGCGGATCCTGCGAGCATCTATGGAAAACCTGCTCCGAATGTCCCCGGGGAGTTCCCCAGCCTCATACTCCTTAACCAGGACTGGAGCGTCTCGGAAGACCACTTGATTGGCCAAACGCTCTACATCAGTTAAAGCCTCTGAAGACACACTCTGAATGTCTAGGTCAATGGTGCCGTAATCGCTGCTAAGATGAAAACCGACGGTCTTAGCGTCAAGGGCTTCCTCAAAGGCTCTGGATAGGATGTGCTGGCCCGTATGCTGTTGCATGAGATCGAAGCGGAAAGCCCAATCAATGGTCCCTCTTACAGCTGCCCCCTCCAGCGTCGACCACAGGGCACGTTTGGCGGGCGGGACAGAGAGGACGTGCACGACTTCATTCCCATCCTCCAAAACCGCGGATACTTGGAAAGTCTCGCGAGATCCGGAGATGAGTTCTATGGAGCCGAGATCCGCCGGCTGCCCCCCTGCTTCCGGGTGAAAAAGAGTCCGGTCAAGCACGACAAAAGGTTCGGTATCCCGAGACCCTGCCTTCCTGACTATTGCCTCGAATGCTGTGTCGTATGGAGTCTCCCAGTACAAACGCTTGGTTGCCATGTTCATCCCTCTTAACCCATCCTGTCGCCTGGCCCCAGAGGTCAGAAGCCTCTAGGGCCAGTTCTGGCTTCAACCCTGTGGAAGGGCAGCCGGACTGCCTAGATCCGTATACCTTTGTTAGCAAGGAATTCCTTGAGTACGCCGCTTCCCCCCTGCCGGGCGTACTTTCGGGAAATGTGCTCGCTCCAACCGTATTGTTCGAACCCAACCTGGTCTTGGCCTTCCTCCGGTTTGGGGATCTTCACGTTAAGCGTCTGATAGTACCCCTCGCGGATTAGCCCGACGTCCATTACGTCCATGGCGGCGGCAACCTCCGCCTCGGCCAGATCATGATACCGTTCCTTGAAAAGGACGCATGAAGTAGGTATCCGTGGCCTAGGAGCAGGCTTCTTGGCCGGATAACCCACGATCATGCCCACAAGGGGATACACTCTCTCTGGAAGCTCAAACATCTCTGTAAGCAGTGGCTCTATCATGGGAGCGCCTCCGAAAAAGCAAGTGCCCAGGCCAAGGGCTTCGGCTGCTAACACCCAGTTCATGGCCGCATAGGACACATCTTGAATGCCCAAGAACAGCATCTGAATGTCGTGAGCCTTGTTCTCCCTGTGTTTGAAGGCGATGAACTTCTCAAGTTTCCGAAAATCCAAGCAGCACAAAACGAAGACCGGCGCATTCTTGACAAACCCGCCCAGATGCCGGGAAAGAACCTCCCTCTTCTGCTTATCCCGAGTATAGACGAAAGCATACATTTGGCCCGTGAAAGGCGCCTGTTGGGCAGCTTTGGCCAAAGTCACAAGAGTGTCATCGGACACATCCTTGTCCAGATACGACCGCACAGTAGCCCGGTTCATTATGAAACCAAGGGAATCTTCTGGCAGCTCGTTGTTCATCGAGATCCCTCCTCGCATGCCTTTTCACCGATCGCCTCGCCAGTTCCTTCTGCTGCAAGCGTCTCCCATTCCACATAAAGACTCTCCAGTCTTTTCTGGATTTCGCCGTATTCTTTCCAGGGTAGCCCCTGGGGATCGCTATAGGAGTCGGGGTCTTTGAACAAGTCCACCATCTCTTGCTGCCGTATCTCGAGCTCGTGGATTTCCGCTTCTAGCCTGGCCATCTCTGCCTCCCAAAACGCTTTCTCCTCCCCAGAAGGCCCAGCGGCGGAAGAAATCGCATTCCCGCCAGACGAACCTCTGCCCTGACGGCTAGACCCCCTGACTCGATCCGCCGGGGCCTGCGTGGCCCGCTCCTGCTCAGGCCCTCGATCCCGTCCTCTGCCAGCGGCGCGATCTCCGCCGTCAGGCAATCCCAGAGACCGCCGGAGTATGCTGAAAGACGGAAGCTCGTCTTCATACTCGATTTTCTCTCCAGACGACACCTTCTGCCGCCACTGGCTATAGGTCCCAGCAAAGACGCGGATTGCGGTTCCCTGAAACACCCACAAATGGGTGGCCATACGATCTATGAAGAACCTGTCGTGAGACGCAAATATGATAGTACCGGGAAAATCCCTCAAGGCATCTTCCAGAACCTCTTTTGAAGCCATATCCAGGTGGTTTGTGGGTTCGTCCAGGAGAAGGAGGTTATTCCTACCCGCCACCAGTTTGGAGAGAATCAGTCTGTTCCTCTCCCCTCCTGACAAAGTCGCAATCTTCTTCTGGACGTCGTCGCCAGAAAAGAGGAACCTTCCGCACAGATCCCGCGCCTCCTGAGGTTCAAGCCCCAGGTTTCTCACTTCTTGAAGGATCGTCAGTTCATCATCTAGATCGTCCAAGGCTTGGGAAAAGTACCCTAGGGAGACACCGGCTCCGTATTGGACGAGTCCCTGGTAATGAGAATCCAAGCCATTCAGGCAGCGAAGAAGGGTAGTCTTGCCGCACCCATTTGGCCCGACCAAGGCTATCCGCTGGCCTTTTCGGCAAAGCCAGGTGAAGTTCTTGAAAAGGCATCTGGCAGGAAACTCCTTAGATAGATCCATTATTCTAAGGACTTCGTCGCCGGACGATTTGTCCGCCTCAAACCGAATGCCCATGGTTCTCTTGTCACGCCTAGGTTTATCGATAATCTCCAACCTGTCCAGCATCTTCTCACGGCTCCGGGCCATGCTGACGCGAGTTGGGGTTCCCTTCCACTTCTGTATCAGCGCCCTGGTTCTGGCGATCAACTCCTGCTGCCGAGAATACGCCTCTTCCTGCAGACGGCGCTCTTCTTCCCGCTGATGAAGATAAGCGGAATAATTGCCTACATAGACCCGGGCCTCACCCCGGTCAATCTCCAAAACCTTATGGGCTAGGCGGTCCATGAAGTACCGATCGTGGCTTACTGCTAAGACTGCCCCTGGGTAAGAAACCAGGAAACCTTCAAGCCACTCCACTCCGGCTAGGTCCAGGTGGTTAGTAGGTTCGTCCAGCAACAGAAGGTCGGGCTCCGTGAGCAGCAGCTTGGCTAAGGTAAGCCTCACTCTCTCTCCACCGCTGAGGACGCGCACCTCCTTGCCGAATTCGTCAGGGCCAAACCCTAACCCGGTCAGAATGGCCTTGGCTTTGTGTTCCAGATTGTACCCATCAGATGCTTCGAACCGAGCCGTGACTCTGGCGTACTCATCCAGAATGCCCGGGAGGCTTTCTGCATCAGGATTCTGCGCCATCTTAGCCTCTAAATCTGCCATCTTTGAGGCGAGGTCCGCCACGTCTTGCCTGGATGATAAAGTCACAGACAATACCGTGCCCTGATGAAACGGTACGTCTTGGGATAGATACCCAATAGTCCTGCGGCCGACCAGTGAGAAGGTGCCGCCATCGCTTTCCAATTCCCCTGCCAAGACCCGTAACAGAGTGGTCTTGCCTTCGCCGTTCCTGCCAACAACGCAAACCGTCTGCCCTTGGCCTACGGCAAACGACACGGACTTGAATATCTGGCGCGCTCCAAAGAATTTGCTGAGGCTATCTACGTTGAGGATGGTCATTTTTAAGTTCCCCCGGTCTTATGGCAATCGCATGTTCGAAAAAGGCATAGTGAAGCTGGGGCAGCTAAAAACCTCTTTGCAGGACTATGCCGTTCGAACTCGATACCATCTGGGAAAACCCCTTTCGGACCGCGTATGTGTCCGCACGACAACACTATACCACGAGAAGCGGCCCAGGGAAAGAAGTGACACGAGAGGGGCCGGAACCTTGTCCGACCCCTCCGCATGTTACTTGGACTGACTATATCGCCAGGCCTACTTCAGGCCAGGCCCAATTGATGTCTACCCTACTGTACGGCCATCCTGCACTTCATTGTGGCCACGACCCTACGGATGGCAACCACGAAAGCGGCGGTTCGGAGGTTGGTCCCAAGCTCTTTAGCCAGTTCCCAGACCTCATCCAGGCACGACAGCATCATGGTGTCCATCTTCTCGATGACCTCATCAAAGCCCCAATAGTAGCCTTGGAGGTTCTGCACCCACTCAAAGTAGGAGACGGTCACTCCGCCTGCATTAGCCAAAATGTCGGGAACCGAAACGATGCCGCGCTCATACAGAACAGCGTCACCTTCGGGGACGACCGGACCGTTGGCACCCTCAGATACTACCTTGCATTTCATCTTCCGTGCCACTTCGGCATTGATCTGGTTCTCCATGGCCGCTGGGCAAACCAGATCCACGTCTAGGGTCAGAAGGTCGTTGGGATCCATGGACTCGAGCCCGGGCTGGGTGTATCCGGCAATCAGATGTCTGTGCGAAGTGTTGGTGTACGCCCGCAGTGCGAGAATGTCGATTCCATCTTTGCAGTAGATGGCGCCGGAGATGTCGGAAACGGCTACGACCTTGACTCCCTCGTTATGGAGCCTGATGGCGGTCCACATTCCAACCTTGCCGAAACCTTGTACACAGGCTGTGGCCTTGGTCTTCTCGATCCCGAGTTTCTCCAGAGCGTGAATACCAGTGATGGCGACCCCGTAACCTGTGGATTCGGTGCGTCCCAAAGACCCTCCAAAATCCACGGGCTTGCCGGTGAGAAGCGGAAGCATGCTATGTCCGGTCATGCCCTCTGCCTCGTCGATCATCCATGCCATGATCCTGCCGTCGGTGTTGACGTCGGGCGCAGGCACGTCCACCTGAGGTCCAATGACTGGCATAAGAGCGCGGATGAACTTGCGGCTGAGTTCCTCAAGTTCGCTCTCGGTCAGGGTGTTGGGGTCAACAGCGACGCCACCTTTTCCTCCGCCGTAAGGGACATTGAGAAGCGAGCACTTCCAGGTCATGAGAGCCGCGAGAGCCTCAACCTCTTCGAGGTCTACCGCAGGGTGATAGCGCAACCCACCCTTGTACGGTCCACGAGCGTTGTTGTGCTGGACCCTATAACCTTGGAACACGCGAGTCTTGCCGCCGACTTTGACCGGTATGTTAACCAGAACGGTCCGCTGAGGCTCCGAAAGGAGACTACGAAGTTCCTCTGATAGCTCCAGCTTGTCAGCTGCCTTGCCAAAGTAAACCTGTACGTTTTGAAGAAGCGTGGAAGCCATTTTTGTGGATTCAGCCCCTCCCTATTTAGTTATTGCCCTTCTATCATATCGTGAATGCCATAACAATCCCACAACTAAACGGCATTTCACAGGAAAAAAGTCATTTTCTCTGGGAAACCAAACTCAGGAAGTCACCTTTCGGGCAGTTTGAAAGCCATACCAGTGGGCGTGGCGGCGAGCCCGCCCTGAGCCGTCTCTCTGAGGCTCGCAGGCATTAGCCTTCCCACTGCGGCCATGGCTGAGACCACTTCATCGGGGGGAATCTTGCTCCTTACTCCCGCCAAAGCCATCTCCGCTGAGGCCAACGCTATGGCTGACGCCGTGGCGTTTCTCTTGATGCAAGGCACTTCCACCAACCCCCCAACTGGATCACACACCAGGCCCATAAGGCTTTTTATGGCCAGCGCGGCTGCATGGACGCACGCTTTGGGAGACCCACCGCCTAGCTGCGTAAGGCCCGCCGCCGCCATAGCCGCTGCCGACCCACACTCTGCCTGACACCCGGACTCGGCCCCCGAAATGCTTGCTGTCCCTGCGATCACCTGACCAACTGCGCCCGCAGCGCACAGAGCATAGACCAAATCTGAGTCCCCAATGCCCTGGGCCTCGCTTAGGGCCATAAACGTCCCTGGAATCACACCGCAGGAACCTGCCGTGGGAGCCGCCACGATTCTGCCCATACAGGCATTGACCTCGGCTACCGCCAAGGAGTAGGCCACGGAACGTGCCAGCAATGTATTTCCAGGAAATGAGCGTCCTTGAGAGAGCCTACAAGCAATCTTTCCGGCATCTCCTCCCGAAAGCCCGCTCCTAGATCTCCTTTGCGGGTTGCCGAGGCCCTCCTTGACAGAATCCTTCATTACGCGAACCATGTTCATCACTTTATGAAAGATGGCTTCAGGCGACACCCCGGTTTCCAGCGCCTCCATATTCAGGCTGAGTCTTCCTAGGGTAAGCCCCCTTTGGTCACATAGGTTTACTAACTCTTCAAACCTCATCTCCTGGCCCCCTCAGGCCGATTCCTGGCTCAGAACTCAGGATGAATGGCGTTGATCCCCAAAACCTCAGGCATGGCTCCTATGGTGTCAACAACCTGGCCTGGAATCTCTTGATCTGTCTCAATGATACAGATTGCCGTCTCGCCCCGGCCTGTTCTAGTGACTCGCATTGCGGCAATGTTGATGTTGGCTTCGGCCAGCATAGAAGTCATGGCGGCGATTATGCCCGGCATGTCCGCATACGTAGTCACGATTGTAGGCATTTCGCCAGTGAGAGCCACCTGTAGTCCGAGAATCTCGGTTATCTCGACCTTACCTCCGCCTACAGACGAACCAACTAGATTAAGAGTCTTGCCCGTCTCACCTACCAAGCTGAACCGCACGGTGTTGGGATGCACATCTCCAAGATCGCCCGAGTTAAAACAAACCTCCAGGCCCTCCCGACACGCCCACCCGAAAGCATCCCTTATGCGTTCATCGTCGGGGGCAAAACCCAGAAGCCCGCCCGTTAGGGCCAGATCCGTGCCATGCCCCCGGTAGGTTGCAGCAAAGGAACCATGCAGCATCAACTGGGCTCCTACCGGACGTTCGCCCAGAAGGGCTCTAGCCAACCTTCCTAACCTCACTGCTCCGGCAGTGTGGGAACTAGACGGACCTATCATGATGGGCCCCAATACATCCATGAGCCTCGATGCGACCGCCCCCTATGGATAGTATCTAACTCATATCTTTGAACTTTGTGTTAAAATCCCGACTTAATGTATCATAGATATCACCAACCGGGAAACGCGGGCGGGCAATGAGGGAAAGGTGGGGCGTCATGAAAGAGGTCATTGTCGACAGATCCGTAGCAACTCGTCTGGAGTTGGCAGATGCCGAGGTAACCGCCAGGTACGCCAGAGCCTACGCCGGGCTTTTCCCCGGCTCCGGCGCAACTGTCCGTTCTCTCAGTAGCGGTTACGTTGCTTTTGCAGGCAGTTTTTCGCCCCTAACCAGGGCCGTCGGCCTTGGTATGACTCAACCTGTCACAGAGACCGAACTGGACATGATCGAGGAGTTCCTTTGGTACCGGGGCTCGAGAGCCATCATCGATGTGTGTCCCTTCGTTGATGACTCCCTTCTGGAGATCATCGGGCGCAGGAATTACAAGATTTTCCACTTCCTGAATCTATACGTGGCTGAACTGAACCGAAACGGCCCTTCGCGGCTCCCCCTTGTCCCGGGCATCACCATTTCCCAGTTGGATAGCAGCAACAGGGAGGATGGCGAGGTTTGGGCCTTGACCGTGGCACGAGGATTCGCGGGCGTGGAAGAAGGCACACCTCCCGATCTGGATATTTTCCGCTGCATGTTCCACACCGAGGGTACGCTGTGCTTCCTGGCCAGAGTGAATGGCCGGGTCGCTGGCGGAGGAGCCCTGAAGATAGTAGACCGCACTGCCATGCTATCTACAGCGGCAACTTTGCCATCATACCGGAAACACGGTGTTCAGACAGGGCTTCTGAGAGCCCGCCTCCAGGCGGCTGCATCGGCCGGGTGCGATCTGGCCACGGTCATGATTGATCCAGGAAACCCTTCCCACCGAAACATAATCAGAGCGGGATTCAGCATGGCATACACTAGGATAACTCTAGTGCGTTGCGACCGATTGCGCTAGGCGTCTCGTGCAAGGGCTTGGCGGGCCTTATTTCGGTATGTCTCGGCCAGCTCGGGATAGCTTGATAGGTCCGCTAGGCCCTTGGGCGCAAGCTCGTAAACACCTCTTCTGACCCGGATAAACCACCCGTAGAAATTGTCATACAGAATCGTCCCTGTTTTGGGATCTGTCCCGTATCCTCTTAACCTAGCGGGCGATGATGGCCCGAAGACATTGAGGTAGCAGGCGATCTTTATTGAGGACTCACGGTAGGCGGTCACAAGCGGAACCCCGGTGCTCCCCGCTTTGTTGTAGTCGCAAGAGCGGCCCGAAACCTCCTTGAGTATCGCCCGGCGGGTATCCTTGCGCTTACGGAGAGCAGTAGGCATGGGGTGAAACCCAACCTCAACTCGGGGAGGGTCGCAGGTGAAATCCACCAACACCAACCCCAGTTCCAGGCGGTGCAGGAGGTGGCATGCCGTGCGCCACTTCTTTGCTCGAGTTCGGCCCTTGGGGTGAGGCAAAACGACATAAACGGAATCGCTCGACCGCTGTCTCTCTACAGCCTGCTCCAAAAGGCGTAACCCGAAAGCCTTCTTGAACTCAAAAGCCAGAATCTCGTCGCCTCTCACGGCAACAAGATCGCAACCTCGGACTTCGCTACGAACTGTGTACCCCTGTGCGGCTAGGAAATCATACACCGGGCGGTACATGTCGGTTTCCTTCACCCGGGCGGCACCTCCCTTCAGCCATGATTATGTAAACATTTCCGGACTTGGAACATAGCCTAGGCAAAGCGACTTCAAACATGGCCATTCAATGATAGCCGGGTGATCTTGTGAAGAGCAACCATTTACCGCCGCTAGATTACGTTAAGGCGATTCGTTCCTTAAGTATGCTCGAGGCATGCACAGAGGCTATGCTTCGCAGCAGCAGCGAGACTGCACTTCTGCACGACATCTGCAGAATCCTGGTGAACGCCGGAGGCTACCGCCTAGCCTGGGTGGGCTACGCCGAGCACGACGACGGGTTGACCGTCACTCCCATGGCCTACGAAGGAGCCGGAGCAGAGTACATGCTGGGCCTCAGAGTAAGCTGGGGCGACAACACTCATGGACACGGACCCACAGGCACGGCCATTAGGACTGGAAAGGAAGTTGTGGCACAGAACGTCCTGGAGGATCCCAACTACGGCCCGTGGCGGCAAGATGCTTTGCGAAACGGGTACGGGTCATCCATAGCCTTGCCCCTCATCTTTAACGGGGCGGTTGGAGGCGCCCTAAACATCTACGGGAAAGACCCCAACGCCTTCGACCAGGGGGAAATAGCCCTCCTTAAGGGACTCGCCGGCAACATAGCCTATGGTATCACGTCATTGCGGGCTAGGTCAGAACGGCACAAGGCCCAAGAAGCCCTCTTGGTGAGTTGGGCCACACTCAGACGGACTCTTTACGGGGTGGTCCGGGCCATGGCGACCGTTACCGAGTTATGCGATCCCTACACAGCCGGTCATCAACAGAGAGTGAGCGAATTGGCGTGTCTGATCGCCCGTGGACTGGATTTTGACCAAGAGGAAGTTGAAGGCATCAGGATAGCCGGAGTCGTCCACGACATAGGAAAGGTCTATGTGCCCGGTCAGATCCTTTCGAAGCCGGGACGCCTTACTCCCGCTGAGTTTAGCCTGATAAAGGAGCACTGCCGTGCAGGCTATGACATTCTCAAGCCTATCGAGTTTCCGTGGCCGATAGCAGATACTGTCCTTCAGCACCACGAACGCATGGACGGTTCTGGGTACCCCTACGGTCTGACGGGACAGAACATCCTGATGCAAGCCAAGATCGTGGCAGTAGCCGACGTAGTCGAAGCCATGTCATGCTTCCGCCCTTACAGGCCCGCACCAGGCATTGAGAGGGCGCTGGAAGAAGTATCTTCAGGCCGTGGCGCCTTGTACGACCCTGACGTAGTAGACGTTTGCCTAGAAGTCTTCTCAACCCACCAGTTCAGATTCCTAGAGGATACTGTGGGGCACTGAGCCTCACAGACCGGATCTCAAAGTTTGCGACTCCGGTAGTCATCTAGGCTGATGACTTGCAGCCTACAGAGTTCATCTAAGGATTTGTCCATAGACAGCATTCCCGCGTTCTCGCCGGCAGCTATGACGTCGTGCAGATCCTGAATCCTCACGTCACGTATGGCCGACCGGACTTCGGACGTAGCCAACAACACCTCGCAAGCCACCACCCTACCAGGCTTGTCGACCCTTTTGAGGAGTTGCTGGGTAACAACTCCTTCCAGAACCCCGGAAAGCTGCCTGTACGCTTGACCTCGGTGGTCTAGGGGGAACACGTCAGCGATCCTGGTGACGGCCTGGGGGGCTCGCGCTGCGTGAGTCGTAGCCAGCACCAAGTGTCCGGTTTCAGCGGCCGACATTGCAGCCGTAACTGTATCCAACCCCCTAAGCTCGCCTATAACGATTACATCGGGATCCTCCCTAAGAGCGGCCCTTACCCCTTGGGCAAACGACACAGTGTCGGAGCCCACTTCCCGCTGATTAACCAGACTCTGCTTGTGTTTGTGCAGAAACTCTATGGGGTCTTCCAAGGTCACAATATGGCACGAGACCGTCTCATTAATGTAGTTCACCAGGGCCGAAAGAGTAGTGGACTTACCTGAGCCCGTAGTCCCGGAGATAAGCACCAAGCCGTGGCGCCTCAAGGCTAGCTCGGCCACGGCATCAGGAAGCCCTAGGGCACTGATTTGGGGGACTTCGAAAGCCAAGATTCTCATGGCCATGGCCACCGAACCTCGCTGCCGGAAAGCATTAACCCGAAACCTCCCAGTTCCCGCCACACTGTAGGGGAAATCCGCCTGCCCTGTTTGGCGGAATGTCTCCAACTTGTCTTGTGGACATATGGACGAAAGCGCTTCCAGAGTGTCTAAAGGGGAAAGAGGCGGCCATTCAAGCCTCTTCAGTTCGCCGTTGATCCGGAACGCCGGCGGTGACTCGACGGTGAGGTGGATATCGGATGCGTGTTTCTCCACACCAATCCTGCAAATACCGGGGATATCCAATGACATGGCCGCTCCCCCATTCAACGCGACTATGCCAGGGTATGCCACAAGAGGGCCCAAGGTCACCTATGCGGCACGCAGGTTATTCAAGTCTACCTCAGTCCCGGCAGGTCAGGTTGCCCGCGAACGTCGCCGCAGCCACCGAGAGTCCAACGCCCTTGAGCGTAACCACGCCGATGTTTCTTTGGGGGATGGGCTCAGTGAGACGGACCTCACATAGCCTGCCCGTCTTAATCTCCTGTTCCACAAACTCCCTGACCACGCAGGCGACTCCCAAGCCTACGCAAGCAAATTCAACAAGAAGGTCGATGCTCCCCAGTTCAATTTCAGGTTCCAACCTAACTCCCATACCAAGCGCCCATCTGTCCACGTACCTCCTAGTATTGCTGGCGGTTTCAAGCATGAGGATGGGATGCTCCGACAGATCTTTCAACGACATGGGTTGGCGGCCAAGATCTCGATACCGCCCGCCTGCAACAAAGCAGTCGTGTACAACCAGGGTCTCTCGCATCACCAGTTCGGGCCCAGCTTCCACCGGGAGGTTAATAACCCCAAGATCAACTTTTCCGGCCTGCAGCAAAGCTATAGTCTCTGGCGTTGTGCGATTGGTCACGTGTATACGCAGTTTCGGGTAGGTGCGGTGAAAGGCCTCCAGGTAGGGAATGAGATAGTGCTTGCATATGGTATCGCTTGCTCCTATGCGGATTTCCCCGGCACCAAGACTTCTGACATCCCGAATTTTGCGTTCAGCGGATTCCATGAGGCTGTACGCTTGAGCAATATGCTGATCCAAAATCTCGCCCTCTTTGGTGAGCCTCACGCCTTTTGATGTCCGGAGCAGAAGTTTGACATCTAGCTGCGTCTCCAGCCTTTTGATCGCCTGAGAGACCGCAGGTTGGGACAGAAACAGCTCGCGAGCCGCCCCCGAAATCGTCCCGGCCCTTGCAACATAGTGAAATGCTCTGTACAGGTCTAGGTCCACGAACATCATAATCATTCCTTATGGACTTCATAATCACTCTCAACTGTACTTATATCCCGGTCACCAGTATGATGAAATAGTCGGCCAATGGCAACCTATAAGATTGGAAATGTTCCTGGCCGCGAGGGGGATTCATATGGCAGTTACAGCTGTGGTGGGTGCGAACTGGGGCGACGAAGGCAAAGGCAAAATGGTGGATTATCTGGCCGAGAAGTCCCATGTGGTCGTTAGGTTCCAGGGGGGCAGCAACGCAGGTCACACTGTGATAAACCAGTACGGTAAATTCGCGCTGCACCTTCTGCCATCAGGGGTCTTTTACCCCGAAGTCACTAACGTTTTGGGTCCGGGAGTTGCCTTGGATATTTCCCAATTCGCGAAGGAGCACAGCGAACTGGTGTCCAGAGGGGTCCCTTCCCCGCGCCTTTTGGTCTCTCTTCGAGCCCAAGTCATGTTGCCCTATCATCGCCTCTTCGACCAGTACGAAGAAGAACGATTGGGGGCCAGGCAGTTTGGGTCCACCAAGTCGGGCATTGCTCCATTCTACTCTGACAAATACGCCAAAGTAGGAATACAGGTAAGCCAGCTGTTTGATGAAATGGAACTCCGGGAAAGGCTGGAACCTGTGGTCCAAGCCAAGAATGTGCTGCTCCAACACCTCTACGGAAAACCCGGTTTTGACGCAGAAGACCTGGCAAGAAAACTCCGCCAAGAAGCGGAATCTATCAGGCCTTTCGTGGGAGACACTACGACGTTCCTGAGAGATACCATTGCCTCGGGCAAATCGGTTCTCCTCGAGGGGCAGCTGGGAGCTCTGCGGGATCCGGACCACGGCATCTACCCGTTCTCTACATCGTCATCGACCTTAGCAGGTTACGGGGCTATTGGCGCCGGGGTTCCCCCGCACGCCATCACCGAGGTAATCGCAGTGGTCAAAGCTTACTCAACGTGCGTAGGTGCGGGACCCTTTGTGACCGAGCTTATGGGCGACGAAGCCCATGATCTTCGGGAGCGCGGAGGCGACTCTGGGGAGTACGGCGCTACCACAGGCAGGCCAAGGCGCGTTGGATGGTTCGACGCAGTTGCCACAAGGTACGGCTGCCAAGTGCAAGGGGCCACATCCATAGCCCTTACCTTAATGGATGTCTTGGGATATCTCGATGAGATCCCTGTATGCACTGCCTATGAGATTGGCGGAACCAAGACTGTAGAGTTTCCAGTCACTCCTCTCCTCAAAGACGCCAAACCCGTGCTTAAGGCAATGCCCGGATGGAAGCGGGACATAAGAGGAGTTCAGAGTTTTCAGGAGCTTCCTAAGGAAGCCAGAGACTACGTGTCTTTCGTTCAAGACGAAACAGGCGTCCCGGTGCGATGGGTCTCTGTAGGACCTCGCCGGGAACAAACGCTAGCCAGATAGTAGCCAGTAAACTTGGCCCGAACCTAACCTAGGTATGTGTCTCGGACGGGGCCTTCTGTACCAGTTCTATACGTTCGCCATCTGGACCATGACAGAAAGCTATGAGTCGCCCGTCCAGGACTTCGGCGGGGTCACCTTCCCTAAAGTCGACCCCTTTAGACTTCATATGCTTCATTTTGGCCACTATGTCCGGGACATACCAGGCCAAGTGATCGTACCGCCCCGCCCCCGGCCTTTCAGGTCTATGTCTGTAGCACAGAAGTTCCATAACGCTGCCATCAACGGCATCGCCCATAAATGCGATTTCCAGTCCTCTGCCAGTGTCTGGGTAACGCTCACGCAAGCTAAGCCCCACCACGTCACGGTAGAAAGCGATGGAACGCTCCAGATCTGAAACTATCAAGCCTGCATGGCTGAAGGAAATGGGCACTCTCCACTTGGCACCGACCGGGTACAAGTCTTCAGGCACGTTGTCGTAGCGAAGCAGGCTGAGGTCTGCGGGTCCCTGCCCGGGAACGCTCGTCCTTATGTCCACCTTAGCTACGCTGTCCCAAAACGCTCTATGATGCACGCGGTCTTTGAGGACAATGATGTCTAGGGTCGTATAGTCTATGTCCAAAGCGGTGAAGCCCGCAGAATCGTTGGCTCCTCGCATCTTCTCCGAAACCACAACGTGGCGGTTATCTCCGAGGTCGAGGCTCACCACCAAAGACTCCCGGATTCTCGCGCCTTTGCCCATGGGCCCCACCAGGCGATAGGTGGGATAGCCCATATACTCCACCTTGCCGGTGACCTCCACAGGGTTCCCTGAGAATTCGTCATACCATCCGCCAATAGATACCGTCACTGTGTCTCCCACTTTGGCACTGCTTTCTACCTCTCTGGCGGCCTTGGGATCGGTAATTCCAGGAATGGCCCAGTTTCCCACAGAGTGGCCCAAAAGTTCTTTCAGCATATGGGTGCTGTCACCTATGCGGTCTGCGCCGTCAGCGATAACCACCGGGCCCTTCCCCTGGGCCACCAATCCTATGGCAAGTTCAGCAGCTTCCTTGGCTCCTGGAAGAGGAGCAGCAAAAGACTCCTTGAGGCTCCATGCAAAATCCGAAACATCTTGAGCGATTCTTTCGGCAAGATCCTGGTCATTGTCGGTTACGACAAATACCGACATCCCTGCATCCACCACATCGGCATAGGCATACCCGGGCGCTACAGAGACGCAGTACACACCCGGCTTGGCTTCCCACTCTCTGCACCTGTCGTAGATATCCTTCATTGGGTGATACCCAGAAGCCTGATATATGCTGGCCGAGAGAATTCTCGGCTTTCGGCAAGCTATGGTGGGCACGAATTCGCCTCTGACGGTGCGAACCATGCATCTGGCCGCGATCATGCCGGTCTCTTCTGAATCCACGTGCGGGTATGTTTTGAGCACGAACACCCCGTCAGCCACCTTGCACAGTTCCTCATCTTCGTTGGCGTGGAGGTCTAGTGTCACCATGATGGGAATGTCACCTGCCGCGAGCTTGGCACGGCGGACGATTTCGGCTTCGGGCCGCGGCACCCCTGTGACCGCAAGGGCCCCGTGAAGCGACAGAAGCACACCGTCAAGGTCCTTTGCGGCCTTGATGCGATCGGCTATCTCGTTGGCATATTTGTCGAAACAATCGGTGGTCAGCCAGCTGGAAAAGCCGCCCGAAGTCTTGGTGGCATCCACCAGAGGAACCACCTCAACCCCTTCTGACTCCAATACCCGGAGATACCCGTTGATATATGTGGCGATTCCCCTGTGAGCCTCCAATATCTTCTCCCCGCGCCTAGTGGCGGGCTCAAAGCGATCCACAGTGGTCGGCTCTTTGCAAAAAGTGCACGTTTCATCGGAGAAACCAGCGATGGCGATTCGCATGCAGCCACCTCCCAAGTTGCTACCACATAATTCATGATGCGTACGCCGAAATCCTCTGCCCAAGCCTTACCTAATGAGCCCCAACCAATCTCCGAATATTGCCTGAAGGAAACCTAGATAGATGGCTGTATTAGCAGCCACCGAAGTGGCAAATGACAAACCGAAGGTAATCATCATAAGATACACGCCGACTTTTGAGATGACCTGCCCGGGTCTGGACGACCGGGTAGTAAACAGGAAGTAGTAGACCACACAGAAGCTTCCTAGAACCATGATGAGGTTGTTGATGGAATCCAAGGGTTTCATAGACGCCATTAGTTGGGGGAAGATTTGACCGGGAATGATGCTTCGCAGCACAATGCCAGCGCCTATGCCTACGGGGAACGCCAAGGAAAGCCGGCTCAAGTGGCTCACAGACGGGATGAATTTGGCGTATAGGAATACCACCAGGACCAAGGGAATCACCAGCGACCACTTGCCGTTGACGAAAAGCGGCACAAGCAAAGACATCTTCAGACTTTGATAGGCAATGGCTAAGCCATGGCCTGCGCCTACCCCAAGAAAGATGTTCTGGGCTATCCTAAATGCTCTGGTCTCCTTCCACAGAAACGAAAAAATACAGAGGCTCAAGATCGACGATAACCAAACCAAAATATCCCTGCTCATAGTGGGACACCTCCATTGTCACAAGTCCCCGGACCGGCGGCTCTCTTGTTCGCCTCATGCTTTGTGCCAAAGTACCCGATGTTGGCCACCAGCAAGATAGCCAGGAAGTACATGGCTGCCCAGGACTGAGCCCCCATGCCTGCAGTGCCGCGACCGACGAACCCCATGAGTTTCTCGTATTCCGCCGCTCCCCGAAGCCCCGCCAGAAGCCCCGCCAGTTGGTTGGACTCAACGTATGGCAGGGCCGATAGAGCTAGGTCCTGACCCAAGATGGTCGCGACCTTGACACCATAGGTCGTGTGAGCCTGCCGGATCCAACCCAAGGGCCCAAGCCCTCCCGCAGAATCGTTGATGATAAGGGCCAAGTCGGTAGCCTTACGGACTTTTTCCATAAGAGGCAATTGGCTTACGGGCGTTCCGTTGTAGTCTTGGGGAAAAGTCTTGTGGACATCCTGGCAGAACGCGGCAAGGGCGCTTTCCCCGCCCGGCAAGAAACCGAGATGCACGACATCTTCTCCATACTTCCTGTCACCTAGGTTCGCAGTCTCCAAGAGTTTCTGGTTGAACATTGGTCCATCGGTACTGGTAGCCATGAGCACAACTTTGACTCCGGGCATCTGCATGATGTGCTCGAAAACCGCGACGTATCCGGGAAAAAGCTCCGCGGACATGTCGGCGCTGAATTCCGCCGAGTAGAGAACCACATCACCGGGCCGCAAGGTTTCTATGGCCCCATGCATGCCCCTAGTAGTGGGCGTGACCTCCACAGGAAAGGCCATGGGGTACAACATTGGCAAAAGCGTAATAACGAGAAAGCCGGTATACAGCCAGCCGCGGCCAAGGTTTCGCATCCAACTGAACATGAACTCGTCTCCCTTCTGGGTCACATACCGACATTAGTGCGTTCGTACCCAATCAACGTTCGCAAAGCAGTGGCGAATGACCCAAGGGCAGCGCCTATCAAAATGCCCCGTTGACCCGCAACGTTAGGCACAGTCTGGAGCCAGTCGAGAATCTTGGGCGCGGCGGGCAGAATGCTTTCTCCCACCGAAACCACAGTCACCAAAGTCACCATAGACACCAAAAGCATAACAAGGGCTTCTGCTCTCTTGGCCACAAAACTCCTATAGGCGGCGCTCAACATGTAGAAGATTTTCATGCTAAAGACGGTGGTGGCCATGGGAACGTAGGTGTTGGTGTAGATTTTCTGATAGAGGGGCGAACCGGTACCCTTCGCCATGCCGATCACCCCTACGGCTGCTAACGCAACAAAAAGCATGCCCGTAGAGATCATGTCGGTGCGTCGGCTTCTCAGTGAATGCAGGTTGACTACCACGAGGTTGGCAATACCCAGGACGATTGACGCCGCCCCCAGTATTACGCCCCAATTCTTTAGTTCGGACGCCAAAGCTGAGAGCCAAGTTATCTGCAGAAAGCGCTCGGCTACCAAGATAATCCCTGTGACAGACACGATATAGCTAGGCAGTCGTTGTCTCATGATGTTCCTCCAAAAGTCAGTTTCCGTACGTCCTGACAAAGTCTTGTATAAACGTGTATCCTGCCGACTCCAGTATGGAGCCCAGGATTATTGCAGCCATGAACGCGATCTTGGCCAAGTCCACGGCTCGGATTGAGCTGAGGCGTATAGCGTCCTTGGCGATGTAGGCCCCTGCTGCGTACACTTCCTCTCCCAGAAGGGAGTAGTCGCACGCGGCCACGAAGAAGGGCAATTGGTACATTCGGGCGGTGCCCGCGATCTGTATGGCGCCCACCTGGAATGCCGCTTCGGCCAGCATCAGCGATTCCATGTAGAAGGGGCCGACCAAAATGTTAGACGCGACTTTCTGCTGCTGGATAACGCCCATGGCGTAAGCGGTGTAGGCCATCTGGTTATTTGACAAAAACTGCACCATGTCTGGGGAGTACCGATCAGATTTGCCTTCCTGAAGATAGGATTGCTTAACCACTTCCTGGCAAACAGGAACCGCAACCGAGTTCCAGAGAGTCACAATGAGTTTGACATCGTACCTTGCAGTCAACCTGGCAACGTACGACAGAACCTGGAGGCCCGCCACTGTCTGGGAGGACGCCTCCGAATCCAGTTCCCCCGACCCGGGAGCGAAGTGAACAGGGCGGTCCATTTCCGCCGCCCTTCCCACAGCCTCATCCATAGCGGGGATAGAAGCGATGGGGCGGACATATGGCAGGCGCCCTCTCTTGCCCTTTTCAGTAAGGTACACGGTAACAAAAACAAGGGCAAAAAACACTCCAAGGGTCAAGTATGACCCGCTTATTAGCACAATGATCCCTCCTGCGTATGCTGCTGCAAACTAGACTTTGCTCTACATATCCTGGTTCGAATGAGGCGGTGGCCGAGAAGCCCCCGGCGCAAGTCACGCTGGGCCCAATTCCATTGGATGATGGCCCAATAACATAGAACGAAAAACCAGTGCATTAGGTTTCAGAGGTAATGTTGTAGGATCACTCCTTCTCCCCTTGTGAGATAGCGCTTCGTCGGGCGATGGGGATCATCCCGAGCGACAGTACGGCATCTAGTGCGGTGCCGTCCCAATCCTTGACCCTGGCAGGCCAAGGATTTCGGCGGATATGTGTCCTTTCTCCCGTTCATAGGCTTCCGGCCTCACAGGAGTACCACCACGCTCCGCGCCTCTACCTCACCCTTTAGAAGGATGAGGCAAGAACAATCTTCGGACGACTCTATTCTTTTGTTGGTGGGATCATACGATTTATGACCATGCGGGTCAACACGAAATTACTTACTCCTATGGTAAAGCGGCATTCCATGCCGGCGTCCAGTCAGTTCGCCGCATTGTGCAGCCATCTCGCCGTTGACAAACACCGCCTGGATGCCCTCAGGATACTGCCACGGATCATCGTATGTCGCACGGTCAGTAACCCTGCCTATGTCGAATATCACCATGTCAGCCCAATATCCGGGCATTAGGAGTCCTCTGTCCGAGAGCCTAAGTCGTTCGGCGGGCAGGGACGTCATCTTGCGAACCGCCTCCTGCATGCTGATGATGCCTCTCTCCCTGGCATAGTAACCCAGCAGCCTGGGGAAAGCCCCGACAGATCTTGGATGAGTCTTCCCATCTTCTGGGGCCGTGTTGTACCCGTCAGTCACGACACATGTGTTGGAGTGTTTCATGGCCTCGATCAAGTCATCTTCACCTATGGCAAACCTGGCTATGCGCACTTCCATGCTCTCTCTAAGAAGGATTTCAACTGCGGCAGCCTGAGGTTCTTGTCCCAGGGCAGACGAGATATCCTCCAGGTTCTTGCCTTCCATCCATTTGTTCTCGGGCTTCCCCACGCCCGTAATGACAACTTTGTCCCAACCGCCTTGAATGAGAGTGCGCCGATGCGAATCTTCCTCTGCCTTTCGGCGAATCTCTGGGTTTCTTAGGGTCTCCAAGGCAACCTTCTTGCCCTTGTCCAGAACCCAGTCTGGGAGAACGATGGCGAGTTCCGTGGAAGAAGCAAGATAGGGGTAGAAATCGGCGGCCATCTCGATATCTGGGGCCGAGTCCAGGACCGTCAAAGCCTCTTTAACTTTGCCCCAGTTCTCTGGACCGCAAGCTTTTATGTGGGATACCTCGACCCTTACCCCTGACTTTTTGCCTACATCAACTATCTCCCGAATCGACTCCAAAAGGTCAGGCCCTTCGTTCCTCAAGTGAGAGGCATGGAACCCGCCGTATTCCCTTACGGGTTCCGAGACTGCTGCCAGTTCATGAACGTCCGCGAATCTGCCTGGAAGATATTCCAAGCCCGAAGACACGCCGAAGGCCCCTTCTTGCATGTATGCTCTGGAAATCTCCCGAGCGCGCCTCTTCTCTTCTCGGGTCATGAGGCGGCCATCGTCTCCAACTACCTGGCGTCTTACGTCCCCGTGCCCAAACAAAGTCCCCACGTTGACAGCGGGTCTGGCTGTTCTCACGGCCTCCAGGTAGCCCCTGACCCCGTTCCATTTCTCTTCTAGACCTGACTTACGGAAGAGCCCATTCCAAACGTCATCGGTCCAGTGCCCTGTATACACGGCCCCAGAACCGCAGTTTCCCACGATTTCGGTGGTAATGCCTTGCATCAGAAGCGTGCGGGAATCGGGGTGAACCAGCATGTCGGTATCTGAGTGAGAGTGAATATTGATGAAACCCGGCGACACGCCGAGCCCTTTGAGGTCGATCAGGTTCGCCTCCGGCGGAACCAACCCGTGCGGTATCTCCCCTACGGCTACAATTTTGCCGCCCCTAGTTAGAACATCGCCCTCCAGAGGAGGTTTGCCGCTTCCGTCAAATATGACGCCGTTTTTGAGCAGATATCCTGCGACGGCGCTCGCATTTTGGCTAATCAAAGTAGGATCTTCCTCCCAGTCTAGGACCCTATTCACCTGGTAGCATAGCATGACGGTACGGCGAAAAGAATCATTGGCGCCAGGGGCCACACTGGAAGCCGGCAGGGCCCAAAACGGGGTATAGGTTTTCCACCTAGCCGTGGATATGACAGGAGCAGACCAGAGTCGAAAGCCACAAGACGTTTCCTGCCCTCGGGATTAATGGCGTGGGCCTTCCTAGTGTGGGCACTTCCACTGGCCGGAATTGTGCTCATACTTCTCGAAACGTCGCGCAAGAGAAGTCGCTAACGGCCGCCGTTGTCAGACCCCCACCACATACTTTGTGAGAAGGCTCCAAAGGGATTGAGGCGCTCTTGGGAGTAAATAAGGTGCTACGGGCAAGCGCAACTTATCATTATAGCACAATTCGAAGACTGCGTCGCAGTAGAAGGCTGATCATTGTTGTCGGTTGCGCCATATTCTGTTTCGCTTGCCGAGCAAGGTCGAAACAGGCAACAGATTTTTGATCGGGAACGTCCAGTTAACCTCTGGTTTTGAACCCAAATAGCCATCACAATGCAGAACACCACACGAAGTCTTGCGATCGTGTGATTGAGAGGTCTATAGGGTGCTCGCCACTAGGGGACGTTTCCGCAGGTCTGCCTGATCTATGTTGTTATCGGGCTATTTCGAGGAGGTGATTAGGGCACAAAACTGCGTTCTTAACCTGACCTGCCCGTGGGCGAGCCAGGGCTGGTATTCTTCAAACGACTTTCGGAGGTGAAGATAGTGTTCGCAGAGGGAATGGCTGTCGACTTCTTCTTAATCGCTCTACTGATGGCAGGTGTTGCCTACGCCATGAATAGAACCAAAGAGAGAAAGTCCAGCTGGGAGATTAGGAAGATCCCGGGCCTCGACGCGATCGAAGAAGGCATCGGTCGGGCAACAGAGATGAACAGACCGGTTTTCTACTTGCCGGGAAGCGGAGGATTCTCGGATCCCCAGATGCTCGCTTCTATGGCGGTTCTATCTGAGGTGGCCAAGATCACCGCCCGTTACGATACCCGCCTCATCGTGTGCGTTCCCGCGTCCTCGGTTTACCCGGTCATTCAGGAAATTGTCCGCCAGTCCTACATTTCTGAAGGCAAGACCGACAGTTTCCGCGCTGACGATGTACGGTGGTTCTCGGATCACTACTTCGGTTACGCCATCGCAATCATTGGCCTGATGTTTAAGGAACAGGTCGCCACAAATATCATGCTTGGCACTTTCGCGTTCGACGCCCTAATGTACGCTGAGGCCGGAAGCCAAGCAGGCGCTATCCAAGTTGGTGGAACCGCAGCGACAACCCAGATCCCGTTCTTTGTGGCCGCTTGCGACTACGCTTTGATCGGCGAAGAAATCTACGCAGCTGCCGCCTACCTTACAAAAGACCCCGTCAGAGTCGCGACTCTTGTGGCCGAAGACTGGGCCAAGTTCCTGGTCACCGGCCTCCTCATTGTGGGAGCCATCCTTCAAACGGCTGGCCAGGCCGACGGACTCAAGGGATTCCTCCTCAAGTGAGAAAGGAGTGAGAACTGGTGAAGAGAACTCTACCCTATGCATTCACGTTTTTAGCGGCTGCCACCATCATGATCTGCGTTTTCTTCGGAGTGGCGCCCAAGGTCGCTGAGGAAATCGACAAATGGTACATCCTTAGCACCGCCTTCGTGTGTTGCGTAGGTCTTGTAAACCTGACTTCGGTCCATACGCGCAACATCAGGCGCAAAGGCAGAGACTGGGATCTTTCCATTATTCTGATGATCATCACCTATGGCTACCTGGCCCTTGGCGTTTTCACCGGGCCCACAGCACCGCTCTACGCCGGTATATTCGGGGCGACGGCGGAGCCTCTCGGCGCTACGTTCTACTCTGTGCTGGCTTTCTACATTGTGTCAGCTGCTTACCGCGCCTTTAGAGCAAAGACTCGCGATGCGGCCATACTGCTCGTTGCAGGGATAATCGTGCTGCTAGGCAACGCGCCAATTGGCGAGGTCATCTACCCGGGATTCGGTACAGCCTCGGGATGGATCATGGACATCGCCAACACGGCAGCCATGAGAGCGGTTATCTTCGGCGCAACTATCGGCTCATTCATAACGGCTATCAGGGTGTTCTTCGGAATTGACAGGCCCTACGCATCTGCGGGCGAATAGGAGGTGGAGACATGAACATTTGGGAGCGACTATCGAGCCTAGACAGGCGACTATATTATGTAGTCCTTATCCTTGTTGTGGCTCTGCCCATAATCAAACCCTGGGGGCTACCGATTACCACCAGTAAGAGGTCTATAGACTTCTACGACGCAGTAGAGGCAGTTCCCAACGGAGGCACAATAGCCCTGGCCATTGACTACCGCAGCGACTGTATAGTTGAGATGAACCCGCAGGTAGTGACCCTATTCCGCCAGGCGTTGGCCAAAGACATCAAGATTATCATGTGGTCCAACGTTGACGAAGGGGCCAACGTCACCGAGCCTATCACCCAGAAGACTGGGGCCGAGATGGGCAAGACTTACGGCGTTGACTGGGTCAACCTCGGGTACAAACCCGGCGGCGAAGTCACCATGAAGAAGATGGTGGACAATTTCTGGGAAGGCGCCGCTTATGTCGACATGAAAGGCACGCGTTTGGAGAATCTCCCCATCATGCAAGGCTTTACATCTCTTAAGGACGCCGACCTCCTCATCGACATGATGGCGGTCGTGCCGAGCCCTGCTGAGAACTATCTTAAGATGGTTTCTGTGCCCCACGGTGTTCCCCTGGCTGTTGGAACCACCGCCATTCAGGCGCCTACCGAAATGCCGTACTACTCGTCAGGGCAGTACAAGGGCATGCTAGGCGGCCTTAGGGGAGCTGCCGAGTACGAGTATTTGACGCAGAATCCTGGCCCGGCCATGGTAGGCATGGACGCCCAGTCCGCTGCTCACATCCTGGTCATTCTCCTTATCGCCCTTGGCAACCTCGGTTACTTCCTTAGCGAAAGAAAGAACACTAAGGGCCTCTCTGTAGGAGGTGGCAACTGATGAATCCGGTGCTTACAACTTGGCTTTCAGCTTTCTTCACCATCGCTATCTACACCTTAGTCCTGTACAAGGACAACAAGGTGTTCCGCTTCGCCGAGACAGTAATGGTCGGAATCACCGCCGCCAACGGTATTGTTCTGACGTTTCACAACTATATAAAGCCCGCTGTAGCTGTGGACATTGTTCAGAACCACAAGTACCTGCAGCTGATCCCCATTGTCTTGGGACTTCTCATGTACACAAGGTTCATTAAGCCCATAGCGTGGGTATCTAGGATTCCAATGGGATTCTGGATCGGTGTCGGCGCGGGGTACATCTTCACCAGAACCCCGGCGGTGTTCATCAGCCAGATCTCGGCCACATTCATGTCCCTTAACACTGTGAATAACATCATCTTCGTAGTCGGCGCTGTGTGTACGGTGGTATACTTCTACTTCACGGTGCCCACCTCAAGCGTGCCCATGAAGGGTGCAACAACGCTAGGCAAATGGTTCTTGCTGATATCGTTCGGGGCCGCCTTCGGTTCCACGGTTATGAGCCGTATCTCAGTGCTCCTTGGACGGCTTCAGTTCCTGATACAGGACATTCTGAAAATAGGCACCGCAGCCTAGGGACCTTTCGAGACCCAGGCAACACGTGAATGCGGGTCGATCCCGGACAACTTCGGGGTCGACCCCTTCCTATTGTGCCAAAGTCACAAAGATGTGGAAGTACGAGGAATTTGGGTGGGTTTGGCGAAGAATACAGTTGGAGGGTTATTCGTGGTACGAAACTTTGGACGAGCGCCCCACGAACCTCAAACAGATGAAGGGGAGGAACGAGAATGACCGACAAGGAACTGACAATGTTGTACCGGTTGTTTGACGCTGAGTGCGCCCGAGCGTCTGACAAAATCCGGAACGCCCGTGAGTATGAGCCTTACCTGTTCATACCCACCCACGTAGCTAAGGAAGAACACGCGAAACTGCTGAACAGCCTGATGGCTAGGGCTCAAGCGCTTCCAGCGCCGGACGATGTGTATTCGCTTTTGAAGAATCACTTCGTCGAGTATCTAGAGGGCAAAATAGGCGGCCTGGAAGGAGCCTTCGAAGCGCCTGGAAACTTCATCAACGGCGTCACTAGGTTCATCGGCTTCATGAGCAGGAAAGACTCCCGGTTCGCCGAACAGCGGGCGGCCATCCTCGTAAGAAGGATTGGTCAGGTTGACGAGCTCTGGAGTGCCGTTAAGGCCCTCATCCCATCCACCAAGACGGTACACCTCAAAGGCCTAGCCATGGCCTGCGACATGTTGGTTAATATCTGCGGGATTAACAAACCAAAGGTGCCCGAGTTTTACGCAGGGCTTCCTGACTCCCAACTCCAGGAGATCGCATCTGCCCTTGACACACTTGCTGCCAAGGCGACTGCATGGGGCGCTGAAGTCCGCAAGGCTCTGGAAGACAGAGATGACGCAGACAAAACCGACGAGTTCACCGTGGACTTCAACATTGAGAAATACCGCAGCACTCTCGATACCAAGTATGGCGTAAGCCTTGACAAGCTTCTGAGCATGTGCGAGGACGAAGTGATTTCGACTCGGGAAGAGATGTTCGACATCGCCGAGAGAATCCCGGGAGTCAAGATCCCCAGAACCGTAAAGGGCGTTTCGGATGCTCTAAACAAGTTCGCCGGACCCGCTAAGACCGCTGAAGAGATGTTCGCCCGATGCAGGGCGTACTTAGCCAGAGGTAGAGAAGGCACCAGGGGCTATGTGAACATGCCCGAGGAAGTCTGCCGAGTGGTACCCATGGAAGAAGAGGGCCGGGCAGTCAACCCGTGGGGAGGCTACCGCGGCGGATGCCCCAGAAGAACCCCGCTCGCAGGAGAAATGGTGCTGAACCCAGACAACGTTCCTGCCATTACCGACGGCTGGATCAAGATCAACGCTTTGCACGAGTCGTATCCGGGGCACCACGTGCAGTTTTTGAGGGCCAACTCGGATCCGCTCCCTGAGACGGTAAGAGAAGGCGCCAAATCCACGCCTCTCCAAGAGGGCACCTGCCTTCGTACCGAGCGCGTGTTTGAGTTCGTGTTCCCTGAGGATCCGTTCTACCCGCTGTTTGTGGCCTACAGGCGTCACCACGGTGCGACCCGCATCAAGGTTGACCTCTACCTGCACTACTACAACCGTGGGTTCAAAGACGCCATGCAACTGTACGTAGACGAAATGGATTTCAGCGTCAAGAGCGCTACCGGTCAGGCACTAGGCCAAGTTGGCGTGACGGGCCTTGGCCCCGGGTACTTCACCACATACTATTACGGGATGAAAAGGATCCAGGAGTTGCAAGCCGAGCACGGTTACAGCGACAAGTCGTTCACCGAGCTTCTGTTCGCGGTAAGCCGCACCAGCCTGAAGAGCTTCGAGGCTTTCTTGAACCTTAGCGAGGCCGATAGAAGGCGGTTCCTCACGGGGTTCGATAGCCTTTTGCCCCGCGGCTAACGCTTTGGGCAAGCAGTAGAGACTCAGGGTCCCATGGGAATTTCCCATGGGACCCTTCAACACGAAGAGAACCTCCTCTCACCCTGTCTGGACACACCAAGACAGAAATCCCTTTTGACCTCAGAATCCCCATGGGAGAACAGCACACCTGGAAGCCGATTGACATAATCTGTTGACAGAACCAACGACCGCCTGAGAGGAGGTACAGTAATGCCCGACAACGAAGTAATAAAGGCTGTCCTAGATGCGATTGGAGCCAACGCCGCTCGGTCCGACTGCCGGAATCCAAAACATCAGGAGGAAGAGTGCGAAGCCCCTGACAAAGTCTTCTACTTCATCTTCTGCAAGTGCGTCACAATAAACAACGGTGCCTGTGGAGAGTGGGAGTTCTGCAACGCCGATGGGCCGTGCAGAGGCTAAGATCGCACAAGAAAGGGAGCCCGGTCAACCGGGCTCCCTTTCTTGTCAGGCGAGAATCCACATGCTTCAACTCGGCTACCGACGAAACAAATTCACCCGTTCGGTCATCATGAGGTACAACCCGTTCCTTCTCTCCCCAAGTTCACCTCGCAACCCATGCCCTTCTAGACCCTTCCTCAGTGCAGCAGCTATTCTGCGCGACCCGATTCTCCCCGGATTCTTGGGAATTTGAACGACAACATAAGTGTCGCACAGGGCGCATGTATTGCTGGGGCCATGCCTGGCTTTCCAGGTCCGGATCCTCCCCAATGGAGGAACGTATTGTGAGTTAACTCGAGATACCTCTAGTCTGGGCTTTTTCTCCCGAAACCGCTGTATCGATGCGCGCAGTCTCTCAAACACCCCACCAAACAATCGCCTGATCGGGGATGCCGGTCTATTGCGTAAGGTCCTAGTACAGTCTCTGTGGTCCGTGTCAGACCGGGACCTACCCCGTCGGAAGCGTCTGTGGGGCCCCTTGCGACTCCAAGGCGAACAATTCGATAGCCGCCTCATGTATGAACAGACCCTCCTTTCCTCGCCAAACAGGTCCATCGCAACTGCCCGTTAACACATTATGTCAATGCTGCGCTTCTAGTTACTCTGCGGCGATTTGGCCCCCTGGCCTGCCCAGCCAATTACTTCGCTTCGGCGTCGCTCTTTCGCGGAAGCAAATCCGTGTAGTTTACGTTCCTGAATCGCGCACATGTTAGCTCTTTGCCCGTTCTCACCCATTCGACGATGTCATGCAGAAGGTTAGAGCCTCCTGTCATCGTCAATGCTGAGAAAATATAGCCGACGAAATACCACCGGAAGCAGATCCCGAACAGGTCGAAAAAGTTCAGGTTTGCCCCGACCGCAGTAATCAGGGAGAACACGAACGAAAGGAGAAGGGGTGTCTCAACGCCGAGAAACTTCTTCTTGTCCAGGGAGGGAAATACTTTCAGGACTACCTCTACGATCCTTTCCACCACGAAGGCCAAGAAAACCCACAGCACTAGCACACTTTGTGGGGGAACAGCCATACGCTCCAGCCTCCTTCGAAATCCAGGCTGTATCGTTCTACGCCTGGCTCTCAACATAATATGTTGACCGAGTCACTCTGTGCCTGTAGCCACTTCATTCCGCTACTCGTCAGACCGAAGCAATCATGGTAGACCCAGGTTGGAGTGTCACCTGCCAGATTCAGGCATATGAGCACGACTTAGCGTCTCCTGCCAAGGAACTCTTGCTTCTCCCTCCACGTCTTATGGGATAGTCCGAAAACGGAGGTTATCCTAGGAATGAGGAATTTTGGGTCTGTGATCAGCCGAAGCGTGCTTGTGGGTGCGGCCACAATCATGCTGTTGGCCCTGGTACTCGGCGCCTGCGAAATGCCTTGGCAGAAACCACACCTGATACTGGAGCCTAAGGTCGTGGCCGAACTCCCTCTTGAAGGCGGTTTTTGGAATCAGGAGCCTGCCCAAGCGATCTCTCCCGATGGCAAGTACATATTGGGCGAGCAGCGCAATTCAAGCACAGTAGGGATTATGGCCATCTCATTAGGGTCAGGCGAAAACGTGACGTTCGCGTCAGTAGCGGCAGAGTGGGCCAGCCAGCACTATGCTTGGTACTACCCTGCAGGTTGGGTCTCATCGGAGAAATGCGTGTACCTCGCGCTAGGGGAAGGACAGGGAGAGGGCCAAGATAAACGCGGCGTGGGGATAATGACTGGAGACGTTGATACGGGCAAAGTTGAGGAATCCGCCTTTATCGAGCTTTCCGCCGGCGAGTTTCACGAAGCGACCGTGATCAACGGGAAGTCTAAAGTCCTTATCCACGTCACAGGCGCCTTATGGGAGTACGACATGGCCAATGGGAGTCTCCGTAAGGTCAAAGACAACCTCCCCATCTATGACGGCCTTTTTTACCTGGCCATATCCCCCACGGGCGAACATGCCGCATACAGAATTGTGGGTGACCATGGTGGCCTGTACGTTTTGGACACTTCCACAGGCGAAGAGCGGTTACTCCTTCCTAACGGCGATACCATGAGCTTTCTCCCTTCGTGGTCGCCCGACGGTAACTGGATAGCGGCATACACTGTGCCTCAACGACCGAATGCGGAAGACCTTCAACCCTGGGAACGCTATGACTACTTTGAAGGCGAGGACGGGCCCCTCTCTATCAGTCCTGCCGTCACTGTGATAAACCCCAAGGCAAGTCAGAAGAAGTCAGTCACAGTAGACGACAAACTCCTGTCGGGCGTAACCTGGAGCAGTGACTCCAAGGCTCTTGCCTTTTTTACCGGCACCGAGAAGCCCAAAGGCAGCGATCCAAACTACATCTACGAACCGGTTACTTTTGACGGCGCTATGATGATCGACGTCTTGGGCGAAAGCTCTCCCTATCTCGTGACGGATCTAGCATCGCTGCCGGGGTTCAAGGATTCCCATGTCTCGGGGTCTTTCGCCGTCATAAAGCCAGAGGCTAAGGCCATATACTTCACGGCAACAGTCAGCGGAGAAGCCGAGTTCTGGTACGGAGCCAAAGACAAGTCCCCACAGAAGATTGGTGACGGATACTGGTCGGCTCCTTTTGTGCCGCCTGTCTATCAAGGTCAATCTCTTGGACTGTTGACCACGAACAGCAAATCTGCCTTGTGGCTACTCGGCCCTGAATCTCAGCGCATTGTCGGCGAGTTTGACGCCTCCAGTTCTTGGCTAGACTTCGCCGGGTACTCTCAAGACATCTTGATAGTTCGCAACGACCTCTACGATTCCGATGCATGTCGTCTGACGGTGTACAGGATGTTCAATGACGCTAAAGAGAAGTGAGGCGGCAGGCTAGGCTAGCTACCCTGCACAACGTGGCTTTTCTCGGTGCTCACGGTGGCGCTCTCTCCGTCGCTGCTCACAGTGATTGTTCCGTGCAGATCGGTGCGGTAGATTGATACTTGAGCGGCAGCCAACCGGTCAAGAAGGCTCTTGGTAGGATGACCATAATCATTGTCTGCACCTACAGAGATCACGGCAATGGAGGGGCTCATGGCTCTTAGGAAACTTGAACTTGTGGACGTAGCGCTGCCGTGATGCCCCACCTTGAGAACGTCCACTTCAGGAATGGTCTTGGCGGCTATCATATCCTTCTCAGCGGCGCTGCCGGCATCGCCGGCGAACAAGAATACCTGGGAATCGTAGGTAAGAACCACTACGGCAGAGAGGTCGTTGAGATCACTGTAGGACTTAGCGGGCCCCACAAGGCTCGCCTTAAGGTCGCTGGAGTCAATAAGCACCTTCCCGGCCTTTGCCTCAGTGACCATCAGTCCCTTATCCTTGATGGCCCTCAATAGGTTCTCATAGGTGACCGTCGTGTGGGAAGACCTTGGCATGACGACTTCGCCTATATCGAAGGCTTTGATTACCGCCCCAGCGCCGCCAATATGATCCTCATGAGGGTGGGTTAGAATAAGGTAGTCGACTCTCGTCACACCCGCGTCTGCCAGCGTCTTTACCAATGTGCCGCCTGCGGATCTGGTGCCTGCATCTATCACCATGGTTTCGCCGGACGGCAGCGTTATGAAGCACGAATCTCCCTGGCCAACATCTAGATAACGAACAGTAAGAGTCTTCCTCTGAGGATCCTCGCCGTCTTTGGTTTCATGGGCCGCCCTGCAGCCGGACATGGTGAGCGCCAGCAAAACGCAGAACACGACCGCCAATAACCTGTGATGACGCTGACCCCAATCCCGATCGACGGAAGCACCCAACTTGCTACGCATCCTTTTGGCCATTTCAAATCGCTCCTTGGCCGCTTCCGAGAAGAACCGATTCTACTTCCTGAACAATTCGTCCTCTAGCCGCCTGATGGTTTCCCTTCGAGCATCAGTCGCTTCTTTGTCAACTCGGACGTCAAAGTAGACCGCATCCCCCTCCCGGACCTCTGGAGGCAGAAGCGTCCGAGGAAAACGGAACATCTCGCCATCCCACTCAAGAAGAGCCCAGTCTCCTTCAAACCTGTCGACAATAACCAACACGCATCCCATCCTTGACCGAGTAATATACGGAACATCCACCTGTTAGAACACGGGCCCAGATGTGCCCTAGAATAGCATCGGCAGGAGTCTGGGAAAACTTAGGTCAGAACAAGACAAAGCCCGGCAGGGCAGAAACATGCCCACACCGAGCCTACCACACAAGCCTCTTACTTATCGAGATTCATTGCCTAGTGCCGCTCAGCCGCAAACCGAAGGCCCCGCACCCTCGTCACACAACCATGCCACCCAACACGATCATCCCCACAGCCATATACGGAACCAAGAAATCCACGCAACGCGCGCCCATGGCAGCCCTCAGCACCAGATAATCAGCTCCGGCGAAGACCAAGGTGCCGTTCAAAACAGTTGTGCCCATTCCGGGTCGGGGACCTGGCGCCGGTTCGCACCGCCCAGCGAAAGGCTCAAGCGGCGTTACGTGCCCGCCTCCAGGCGGCACGCCAGGCGTCAGCGGGGGGCCCCCGAACCCTGGCCCTACTCCTGGAGAGCCGGCGGCCGGGCCGGTCATCCCAGGCTCAGTTGGCGGAACGAACGGCGGGCAAGGCCCCGGACAGGGCTGTCCTGGCACCTCCATGACCATGTGTGCGTGCACACCCCTCAGGTAGATGACAACAGGCTGTCCCAGCAGCGTACCCAGTCGGGCCATGAAGGTGCCCGGCATCTGAAGGATTCCTGCCTCGTCTAAGGTAGACATAACATTTATCCCTCCCATCCCATGCATTCTCGTCGACATGTTATGTCGCGCTGGGGCCGGTGGTGCGGGGCGGGATAAGCCTAACGATGGCAGGGCACGCGCAAAGTGGGCCGCCACCCTCGGGCGTAATGCCTAGACGACGCTACGATGAAGCAACGCAATATGAGATTTCACTGTACGCAGAGGACACACAGTAAACGTTCACGGGATCATTCCCGCCGTGCACGCCCCGGCCAAGCACGTTAAGACCCGCCTCTTTGGCGCGCACGATGTACTCTACGATGTGTTCATCTATGACCTCACCCGGCGTAATAAGCGGCGAACCGGGCGGATAGATCACCACGGTATCTGCTGATACTCTGCCCACGGCCTCTTTTATGGGCACAGGCTTTGAAACCGAAAGAAAAGCCTCTCGCAACGACATTACCTTGGCAGGCCTAGGAGCCTCTTTGAGAAGAAACGATGAATCGGCGCCCTCACTAGATGCCGCCGCAGCTCTTTCCCCACCAATATCGCATTTGGGGAAGCGGGCCGAAAGATCCCTAAACGCAGCCTCCACTCGCTCCAAAGACTCCTGACCGTCGGCGCCAGTCCATATCAAGAGGAGAAACTGGGGACCTGTCATCTCAGGGTCAACGTTCTTCTCCGTGACCAGATAGTGGGCAGCTTCAGGTCCGGTGATACCAAGCCCGCTTAGATCAACCAGAACCCTGCCGGGATCGTGGCTAAGTCCTTCGGGAATAGGCACAGAAGGATCGTAGCCCGCCACCGAGAGCCCGGGTATCTTGGAAAGCCTTCGAGACATCTCAAGTGCCGAAGCGACCCCGTTGTCCACCCACGCACCGCCACCCTTCTCCAGACTCGCGATGGCTTGCTCAAGAGACGCCATGAGGATGTACGACGGAGAAGTGGTCTGCACTGCCCTCAAGGCTTCCTCCACAGCAGGAAGCAGGGCCGGAAAACGCTCAGGAGTCTCGGGGCCAACGTGTAGAAAGGCAGTCTGGGTGAACGCCACAGTGGTCTTGTGGGCACCGTGAACCACAAGGTCAGCGCCACACTCTAGTGCCGAAGGCTGAATTCCTCTTCCCACCCCAAAGTGAGCACCGTGGGCCTCGTCGACAATCAAGAGAGCGCCATAGGCGTGAACCAGATCAGCGATTTCCGTGAGGTTCCTGGCAAAGCCGCTATAGGTGGGATTTAGTACAAGGACAGCCTTGGGTGAGCCTTGGTCTCCGCCGGACAAACCGCTCTCCAGCGCCTTCCTCACCCGATCTGCGTCCAGAGGAAGATGCCCTCCCAAACGGGGGTTGTACTCAGGCCAAACATACACGGGCTCCAAACCTGACATGGCCATAGCGGTTACCATGGACTTGTGAACATTCCGGGGCAGCACTACGGTCCCGCCGCCCAGAGTCATGCGCGTGGCCAACAGAGATGCTTGAACGCCCGAAGTAGCGCCGTTGACCAGCATGTAGGTGCGGGCTGAACCATAGAGATTTTCGGCGCGCCTCTCAGTCTCACGGATGCATCCCGTAGGATAATGCAGATTATCCAGTCCCGGTGACTCGGTCATGTCTATAGCCCGCAGTTCATCCAATAGAGCGTTGGCCCATTGAGGCGTTGGCTCAACATCCGGCTTGGAGGAAAATGCTTTTTTGCCCTTGTGACCGGGCATGTGCATCCTCACCGGCTTCCGGGCCGCATAGCGGCACATTGCGTCAATAATGCTGTGTTTCTTCTCCGACATTCCTTCGCCTGCTTTCCTTGGTATGTCGCCGCCCTTAATCCACAAAACCCAACCACTGGGGAATTGCCCGGTACTTAGGCTCGCATCAGCACTCGGCGCGAATTGACGCAGGTGGGGTTATACCTTAGCTGCATATTGTCCAAATTACCACTTTACTGAGGCTAAGTCCATGGGATCTTTATAACGGCTATTTGGATGCCGAAGTCAGGGCGTTCTCCACCGCCTTTAGAAGGGCCTTAGACGTAACCGTGGCGCCTGACACGGTGTCCACTTTGAGGGTTCCCTGAGAAGCGATCTTGGATATTAGTTCCATGCTGGCCTTCTCCATGACCTTGTTCTTATCGTCAACCAGCTTGACGTCGACGATCTTGTGGTCTCTGACAGTGACGTCCGCCGTGTAGCTCCACCTGGCATACTTGTACTCCCCCCTGTACGTGCCGTCAGCCACGCTGCCTAGGTCTACAACACCAATATCTAGATTCTTGACCGTCCCCATTCCCCGGAACATGACCATCGCCGCAAGCAGCACAATAGCCCCTATGCCTATTAAGACGTACCGCACTCTCCTCATGGCTCTCTCACGACTCCCTTCCTGAAGATAAGATGTTCAAGCAGCGGGTGAGCGCATGCCAACTATCCCCGCGCGAGGCAGCCTGAGTCTCTGATCCGTCTTGTGGCTTCCGCCAAGCGCTCCTCGCTTTGAACAAGCGCAATCCTAACATATCCTTCGCCTCTTGAGCCAAAACCGCTGCCGGGGACGACTGTTACACCGGTTCGGTCAAGCAAGTTCATGGCAAAAGCAAGACTTGACGGGAATCCTTCAGGCACAGGTGCCCAACAGAACATCGTGGCTTTAGGTCTCGGAATCCGCCAGCCGGCACCCAACAAGCCGTCTACTATAATGTCCCTTCGACGCCGGTAGGTAGCGGCCATGGCGTTGACGGGTTCCTGGGGGCCGATGAGAGCGGCTATGGCACCTTCCTGAATCGGGCGGAAAATACCGTAGTCCAACTGGGCCTTCACCTCGGCCAGTTGCCCGATTATCCGGCTGTTTCCCACAGCGTAGGCTACCCTAGCCCCGGCCAAGTTGAACGTCTTAGAGAGTGAGTTGAACTCAATGCCCACATCCATGGCCCCGGGAGTCTCTAGGAAGCTTGGCGGACGGTAGCCGTCGAAGGTCAGTTCGCTGTAAGCTGCGTCGTGAAGAACCGTGATTCCGTACTTTTCGGCGAAACCGACGACGCCTTGGAAGAAGCCAGGCTTGACCACAGCCGCCACGGGGTTACACGGGTAGTTCAAAACGAGGAGCTTAGCCTTTCGCTTCACTTGCCCGGGCAGTGACTCCAGATCGGGCAGGTAGTCGTTGTCAGGGGTCAGGGGAACCCTGTAGACTTCCGCTCCCGCAAGCAACGGGCCTGCTAAGTATATGGGATAGCCCGGATCAGGCGCTAACACAATGTCACCGGGGTCTGTCACGGCCTGAGCTATGTGGGCCAGTCCTTCCTGAGACCCCAGCAGTCCAAGGACTTGGGTGTCAGGATCTAGGTCGACCCCATAGCGCCCCCGGTACCACGACGCTACCGCCTCTCGGAAAGCGGGAAGGTCCCTCATGGCGTATCCATAGTTTCCCGCATTTCGAATGCCGGCAACCATTGCCTCGATGACGTGAGGCGATGGCGGCAGATCGGGACTTCCCAAAGAAAGGTTAATCACGTCGATTCCTCTAGCCTGAGCTCTTTTGCGGGCTTCATCCATGGTGGTAAAAACAGCATCAGCCAAACGTTTCAGCCTTCGGGGTTTATCCGGTTGTTGACAGCATGGCGAGTCAAAAGAAACATCCTTGGGCATGAGAGAACCATCCATGCTCAAAACCTCCGTCCTGTTGTCAATAGGCGTCGGGCCACAAGCCAGACTACGCTTTCTAGACAACGTGACGGCAATCCTTCCCGAAGGCCAAACCAGAAAACAAGCGGTGTGCGTGAATCCTCAAATAGCCGTTAAGGACTGAACATGGCTTTGACGTTCCGGAGAATTACTAGGGTATCTTCGAACTCAAGTGAGCCAAGGTAGCCAGCTACTCGCCGGACATCCAGGCTTCTGAGCTGGTCTACGAGGACAGTAGAGTCACAAGGGAGACCCCCCGTTCCGGCTTGAAGCAGGTAATACAGAGAGGGATTGCGATCTGCCCATGGGCCTGCTTGAGTAGTAAGAGGTACCACCACAATGACCGGGTATCGCATGGGCTCACTGGGCACAGCGACCGCAATCACTGGTCTGACACCGGTCTGTTCATGCCCAGGAGGCAGCTGGCTCGGAAGCGAGGCCACCAGGATATCCCCGGGACGGACCACGCTACTTTTCACGACGCCTGCCCCTCTCAATCACAAGCCCCACCCCCGGGACATAGCGAACGGGAGTCGGAAAGGGCACTCCCTTTGGTCCCCAGTCATACGGAGGCAACGGCCCTCCAAGATCCGCTTCCAGCCAGCGAATATCCACGTCCTGGCACTTGTTGGGCGTGTCGCTAGTTCGCGAGATCGCCTCGGCGGTTGTCTCGCCATGAGTTGTCTTGTCCGCATAGGGTTGGACCGAAGCTGCGTCGCGGACCGGCTGCCAATCTCTTGGTCCCGAAGCACGCAGGAACGCAGCGAGATCCTCCTCGCTAACTCTCCAGAGGCGTCCGACTTTGATGCCCTTGAGAGCTCCGCTTCTTAGGTGGCTGATGACCGTTAACCTACTAATCTGCAACCGGCTGGCAACTTCGTCGGGTGTCAGCAAGCGCCTTTCCAAGAGCCTACCCCCTAGCATTGAGACGACAAGTTGTGTTTTTCGCTTCTTATAGGCATATTATCGTATATTTGCCTACATGTAACCATATTAAGCTTCTCAGCGTGTCCGAATACGGTGCGAAGGGACACGGTTCCCAGGCTTCCCGATGGGCTAATGTGGACAGACTCCCGACGCGCCGAAGACACCCTCCGAGTTTCGCTTAGTCACCAGGAGAGGCTATGAAGATTTGACTATCGGAGGGTTTTGCCTGCCGCTGTCGAATGCATGCCAAAGCAGAGTCCGCAACCGTAGCAGTCGAGCAATCACTAGGAAGGGGTGCACGTATGGATAAGGAACATCTGAAAGCGGCTGTCTGCCAAGCAATTGACGAAAGGGCCCGGCAAATAACTGACATCAAGTTGGACATCTGGGCTAATCCGGAACTGGGGTACAAGGAATTTCGCACCTCGGAAAAAGTAGCCGAGGTGTTGGCCAACCTTGGCCTCCCCCATAGGACCGAACTAGGCATCACCGGGGTTCGAGCCGACCTTAGGGGGAGTGCGGATGCCAGTGTCGGCGGAGCCAGACCTACGGTGGGAGTGTTCGGGGAGCTAGACGCCGTCGTATGCTGGGATCACCCCGGCGCCAACAAGAAAACCGGAGCGGTCCACGCCTGCGGGCATGATGCCCAGGTAGCTTCCATGCTTGGGGCAGCCATGGGACTAGTTGACGCAGGCGCGGCTCACTATTTAGGCGGCAACGTGGCTTTTGTGGGAGTGCCTGCCGAGGAATTCGTAGAACTGGAGTATCGCCAGCACATAATGGATCAGGGGAAGATTGAGTTTTTCGGAGGAAAACAGGAGCTTCTCCGGCTAGGCCACCTAGACGACATAAACATAGCCGAGATGATCCACGTACAAGCCGATACCCCGGAACGCGTGGTAAAAACCAGTCTGGGAAGCAACGGCTTCGTGGGCAAGACGGTCAGGTACATCGGGAAAGAAGCCCACGCAGGGGGAGCCCCCCACCTTGGAGTTAACGCACTGAACGCCGCCATGCTGGGCATCTTTGCAGTGCACGCCCAACGGGAGACATTCAGGGACGAGGACCACATCCGCGTACACCCCATCATCACCAAGGGCGGGGATTTGGTGAATATCGTCCCTGCCGATGTGCGAATCGAGACCTATGTACGCGGCGCCCGGACCGAAGCTATCTTCGAAGCTAACAAGAAGGTCAACCGCGCCTTGCGAGCCGGAGCATCTGCAGTCGGGGCCGAAGTCGAGATCAACGAAATACCGGGCTACCTGCCCTTGAACACATGCCAGCCGCTTTCGATGCTGTTTGAGGCCAACACCAGGCAGATCCTGGGGCCCGACAGCATAGAAGTGTCCGACTTCTCTGGCGGTTCAACAGACATGGGAGACATCAGCCACATCATTCCTTCTATCCACCCGTACGTGGGCGGAGTGAAAGGCGCGGCTCACACCAGGACATATGAGGTGGCCGACCTCGAAATGGTCTGCGTCATACCGGCAAAGATCCTGGCCATGACCGTAATCGATCTACTCTGGGATGACGCCTCAGAAGCCAAACGCATCATGAATGGGTTTGAGCGCATCTACACAAAAGACACCTATCTCGAGATGTGGAGGAAGTTCAGGGCGGAAGGGTAGGACGGTATTACGCTGACTTATAGTCTGTAGGATTTGCCCGGGCCCGGTGGTCGCCCTCTGTCCCAAATGTGGAAAGCGGGTCGATCTTGACTGGGCCTATTGCGGCGCGTGCGGAACGCATTTGGCGGAGTATGAGGAACCGATCTAGAAACCAAGAGCCAGCCTGTGCAGGAGTCGTGAACAGAAGACCTGTCTGACGGGAGAAGGTCTACGTGACAGTCTGGTCCATGATCTCAACACCACTCAAGGTGTCTGATACCGGACAACGCTGCTTGATGAGGTTCAGAAGTCGGTCGACGTTAGCCTTGGGAGACGGGGAATCGATGTGCATCCGGACTCTGATCTGCTGAAAGCCGGTCCGCACATTGTGATTCTTCCCAGTAAACCCATCTGGGTCGAGGTCACCCTCGAGTTCGACGCGGAACCCCTTTATATCCACCTGACAACCGCGGGCAAAAGCCGCCGCGCAGATCGAAATGCATCCTCCCAAGGCACAGAGGACCATCTCCACGGGGTTCATGTACTTGTTGGTGCCCCCCAGCTCCACAGGCTCGTCAACCGCAATCCTAAACCCCCTGGCGTTTCCTTCTGCGACAAGACCCTGCCCAGACCATGCAACATCCGCTTTGAACGTTACGTTAGCCATCTTCGTCATCTCCCAGAAAAGGCTAGTTCTCGTAGGACCGGCCCTATTGTCCCCTGAAGAGGTCCATTTAGTGCATGGCCCCGCCGAACCATCTGAGCTAGCAGTGGTGCAAGGCGACAACTCTTCATCACCCGCCACCCTTTCTGGAACCAGTGTTCACCGCCATACCATGAGTTCGGGCGGTGGATTCTGACGGCAGGGTCTGCTTCCAGTTCGCTCCTGCATGGCCTTACCTGGAGGAATGCAATAGTCTCTGGTCGAAACCTTCTTGGTACTACTCAGGCAAGGAGGATAGAAACATGATCGCCATCAGAAACACTTGGATCCATTGTGTAGACGGACCCCTAATCGAGAACGGAACTATCCTAATAGACGGCGGGAAGATCGTGGGAGTGGGTAAGGACATCGACATCCCGGCGGGGATAGAGATTGTGGATGCCGGAGGCCGCCCATCCTACCCCGGTTTTATCGATGCCCACTGTCACGTAGGAATGCAGGAAAGCGCCATAGGCTTCGAAGGCGATGACGTCAACGAGATGACCGATCCCGTGACGCCCAATGTACGGGCGATTGATGGGTTCAATCCCATGGACATCACCGTGGCCGAGGCTTGCAAGGCAGGAGTAACCACTGCGGCCACTGGCCCTGGCAGCGCCAACCCAATCGGCGGGACCTTCATGGTCGTAAAGATGGCAGGCCACAGAGTAGATGACATGATCGTCAAGGACCCCCTGGCCATGAAGATTGCTTTTGGAGAGAACCCCAAAAGAGTCTATAGCCCCAAGAATAAGACCCCAATGACCAGAATGGGAACAGCGGCGATCCTCAGAGAAGCCCTAGCCAAAGCCGTGCGGTACAAAGAACAGATCGAACGCGCAGGAGATGACCACTCCAAACTTCCGGCATACGATGCCAAAATGGAAGCCCTGCTTCCTGTGGTCAGGGGCGAAATCCCACTGAAGGCTCACGCTCACAGAGCCGATGACATCTTCACATCTCTGCGAATTGCCAAGGAGTTTGGACTTGAGATTACCTTGGATCACTGTACAGAAGGTCACCTCATCGCAGCTGACCTAGCCAAGTTTGGTGCCAAAGCAATCGTGGGACCGTCTTTTGGGCACCAAAGCAAGTTCGAGTTGACCAATAAAACGTTTGAAACCGCAGGGATTCTTGCTAGGGCAGGGGTCAAAGTCGCTATAATGACCGACTCGCCCGTCAATCCCCTATCATCGCTGCCGCTCATGGCGGGCATGGCGGTCCAGGCGGGCATGGATGAGGAAGAAGCCCTGAAGGCCATCACCTTAAACGCGGCGGAAATCCTAGGACTCCAAGACAGACTAGGCAGCCTAACTCCAGGCAAGGACGCCGATCTATCCATCTACGACGGCAACCCATTCGAGATCGCCAGCAGCGCCTGGATGGTGTTTGTTGACGGGAAGATAGTGTATAGGAAGTAAGGCCTGCACAATCTGCAGACTCAGACTAGGCCCCCCGGGCCCCGTGTGGCGGCCCGTATGGTGCTCCGCATCGCAACGGGAACAGTCAATTACCTGAACGCAGGCACCGGACGAACCGGTTGCCTGCGTCATAACGTTCTGGGTGGGGCTGGAAAGCCGTTCCTTACTTCGCATCAGCCAGTTTAGGGCCGTACACCCTAAGTTGGCGGGGCAAAGGTTGGCGCGAGGGGGTGACGAAGTCAGGGGGTGTCGCCGCCGATGTCGGGCGAGCGCAGGACTCAGGGCACCCCCAAAACCTCGTTATGCTCGCATCACCACAAAGCATGTCGTAAACCTGGGGATACCTTAGAACCCACCGGACGGTCTTTTCGTCCCTCTGCTCCTCCGAGACGGCGAACGCTTTGACGCACTCTGCGACCTTCTCATAGTTCGCCTGTAAGGAAGTTGGCCCTGAGGCAATGAGCCCTGCATACAGCACAAAAACGGGTCCACTGATTGACACCTCAAACACGCGCCTACCTCCTCGCCAAAAGCCTGACGACTCACCCCAAACTCATCCGAGAAGGCTCACCACAGATGCTTAGCAAGATCCACACAACCGTCCTTCTTGAATGACACGCCTTCCTGCTCCAGTCTTTCCCGCTGACCAGGCCAAGTGCAGACTGTCCGCCCTTTGGCATTGACAACGCGATGGCATGGAAGCCCGGGAGGCGCTGCCCGCATTGCCCAACCTACCGTGCGCGCTCCTCCGAAATAGCCGATCATTTGGGCAATATGCCCGTATGTCGTGACCCTGCCCGGAGGAATCTGCTTCACGATCTCATATACTGCAGCAAAAACGCCCTTCTTGCTTCCGTCATTGGTATCAGTCATCCTGTATCCCATGTCGCATTCTCGTGTTCCTCCTGCCTTAGCCCACAGCAACCCCAGTGCTTGAAGATGAATTCCCCATGAATTGGCTGTTATACAGCTCTGCGTAGAATCCTCTTTTTGCCAAGAGGTCACGGTGAGTGCCCTGCTCCACAATGCTTCCTTCATCCATGACCAAGATGTGGTCGGCGTCGCGAATAGTCGACAGCCTGTGGGCTATGACAAAGCTCGTCCGGCCACGCATCAGGTTCTTCATGGCCCTTTGAATCCGAATCTCTGTGCGGGTATCCACGCTGCTAGTTGCCTCGTCCAGGATAAGGATGGCGGGGTCGGCCAAGATAGCCCTGGCTATAGTCAGAAGCTGCATCTGACCCTGGGAAAGGTTCGAGGCATCCTCCTTGAGCATGGTATCGTACCCTTCAGGCAGGGTCCTGATGAAGCGGTCAGCCAAAGCCGCCCTGGCTGCTCTAACGACATCCTCTTCTGTTGCACCCAGTTTGCCGTAGGCGATGTTGTCCCGAATCGTGCCATTAAACAACCACGCATCTTGCAGCACCATGCCGTACAAGACCCTGAGGTCGTGGCGCTTCATATCTCGGATATCCACTCCGTCCACGGCAATCCGACCGCCTTGGACCTCGTAGAACCTCATGAGCAGGTTAACCAAGGTAGTCTTGCCGGCCCCAGTCGGCCCAACGATGGCCACGGTCTGGCCCTGTTTGATATCTATACTCATGTCATTCATCAGAATAGCGTCGGGCGCGTATCCGAACCTGACGTGCTCCATCCTGACTTCACCCTTTGGTTCCAGAAGAGTCACTGTGTCTTGACCATCGGGCAGCTCTTCCTCCTCGTCAAGCACCTCAAACACGCGCTCAGCTCGCTGCTATTGTAGATTGGATGATGTTGGCGATACTGGCCACTTGGACTATGGGCTGGCTGAAATGCCTAGCGTAATTCATAAAGGCCTGAACGTCACCAATCTCCATGGCCCTCCGGGCAACGAAAACACCGCCCACAACGCAAACCGCCACGTACCCGATGTTGTTCACCAGCCCCATGGCGGGCATCATCACGCCCGATACGAACTGGGCGCGCCACCCAAAGCCTGCGAGTTCCTCATTTATCTCTCTGAATCTCCTTATTGAGGCCTCCTCACGGCTGAAAGCTTTCACTATCCCGTGGCCGGTGTACATCTCCTCCACGTGCCCGTTGAGTTCACCCAAGATCCGCTGCTGGCCAGCGAAATACCTCTGAGACCTTCTGGCTATCTGGGCGGTAATGACGATAGACAGAGGCAACGTGGCCAAGACTATGAGCGTCATAAGCAGATTGATGGACAGCATCATGACCAGCACGCCTATGAGCGTCACCGCAGACGAAAGCGCCCTACCGAGGCTTTCTTGCAGCGTTGAGCCCACAGTGTCCATGTCGTTGGTGACTCTGCTCAAGATTTCCCCGTGTGTCCTCGAATCGAAATACTTCAACGGGAGACGCTGCAGTTTAGCGCTAAGGTGCTTTCGCATGTCGTAGACGGTGGTCTGGGCGATTTTGGCCATTGTAATCTGCTGGATGAAGCTGAACACCGAGCTTGCTACGTAGAGCCCCGAAAGCATCATGAGGATGCGGGACACAGCGCCAAAGTCAATTCCGGCTCCTGGTATCCCCCGAGCTTTTGCCATCATCCCGTTGAAGATCTCCGTGGTAGCCCTGCCCATAACTCTTGGGCTGATGGTGCTGAAGAAGGTGCTGAGTACGGTAAAGATGGTCACAATCAGCACTTCCCACTTGCGAGGCGCTAGATAGATGGCAAGGCGCTTCAGGGTGCCTCTGAAATCCTTGGCCTTTTCCACGGGGCGGCCTAACGCCGGGCCGTGACCAGGCCCTCCGGATCCGCGACGGGGTCCGCCACCCATTACGGGTCCGCGCTGGGCCTCCCTCGGACGCTCCGCCGTCACCGGAGCTCTGTCCTGAGCACTCATGCGATTTCCTCCTCGGACATCTGGGAATACACAATCTCCCGGTATACCTCGCAAGTCTTAAGGAGTTCTCTGTGGGTGCCGTTGCCCGCCACTCGCCCGGCGTCGAGAACGACAATCTGGTTAGCATCCATAATTGTGCTGACCCGCTGGGCCACGATGAAGACTGTGGCATCCTTTACTTCAGGCCCTAGCGCCGCCCGAAGCTTAGCATCAGTGCGAAAGTCTAGGGCACTGAAGCTGTCATCAAAAATGTAGATGCTTGGTTTCCTGACAATAGCTCGGGCGATGGAGAGCCGCTGTTTTTGGCCCCCTGAGAAATTGGTGCCTCCTTGAGCTACAGGAGACTGAAATTCCTCGGGTTTGTCAGAGATAAAATCCAGTGCCTGAGAAACCTCGGCCGCATGAGCCATTTCCTCTTGAGTGGCATCTTCTTTCCCGTATCTTACGTTATCGGCAATAGTGCCGCTGAAAAGCACTGCTCTCTGGGGGACCAGTCCAATTCTGGCTCGCAGATCTTTCTGAGTCATCTCCCGGACGTCGACCCCGTCAACAAGGACGGCGCCGCTGTCTACATCGTAGAAGCGAGGAATGAGGTTCACCAGAGTCGACTTGCCGGACCCAGTGCCGCCGATTACCGCTGTGACCTCCCCCGGCCTGGCGTGAAACGAGATATTCCTGAGGACAGGCTGCTCGGCGCCTGGATAACTGAAAGTGACGTCGCGAAACTCCACAGAACCCTTTGGGTCGTGGGAGCGTGGCAGATGGCCTTCGGATGCGCTTGCGTCCGGATCCGTGTCCCCTTGGATATGGGTCACCGGGTCGGCGATTTCGGGCACAACGTCCAGCACAGCGTTTATGCGATCCGCAGACGCCACTGCGCGGGGGTACATGATAAACATGAATGAGATGTTTAACAGCGAGAACAGGATGCGCATGGCATACTGAACGAAAGCCATAAGCCCGCCGACTTCAAGGCTGCCGGCCTCAATCCTATGGCTGCCTATCCAGATCAGGGCAATTATGGTGAAATTCACCGTGAGCATGATGAGAGGCATCATAGCCGCCATAATCCGGTTCACGCGCAAGATTGTATCAGTGAGATCCCAGTTGGCGACATCGAAACGCTCGGCTTCATGCTCCGTTCTATTGAAGGCTCTGATGACTCTGATGCCGGTCAAGCCTTCTCGGAGAACCAAGTTTAGCTTGTCGATTTTCTCCTGCATGGCTTTGAACAACGGCATGCCTTTGAGTATGGCGGCTGTCATCAGAACGGTCAATACGGGCAAGACCCAGACTAAAGTAAGCGAAAGCCGCGCGTCCATAGACACAGCCATCACAACGCCGCCTATAGCCATCACCGGAGTACTCACGACCATGCGGAGCGTCATAAGTACAACCATCTGAATTTGGGTGACGTCGTTCGTGGTCCTGGTGATCAGGGAGGCAGTCCCGAATTGGCCGAACTCACGCAGAGAGAAGGTCTCAACATGAGAGAAAACTTTCTCCCGGAGGTCTTTGCCAAACCCGGCGGATACCCTTGCAGCCAAATACCCCGCGCCTATAGCACATGCCATGCTCAGCATGGCCAGAAAAAGCATTCGGCCTCCTGTCATCAGAATATACCTGGTGTCCCCTGCTCGAATACCCACGTCAACGATATTTGCCATCAGGCTGGGCAAGTACAACTCGGATAAGGACTGGGACAAGACCAGCACAAGTGCCACCACTACGGGCACTGTGTATGGTTTGAGATGTCTGAACAAGCGCAGCAACGGCCACCATCTCCTTCGATTGCTTCCTCAACGGCTCCTTAATGGCTGCTCAATACCTTTGTCAACTGCTTCTTTGAGAGTCTGCAGCGCGCCCGTGATGGCTTCCGTCTCTTCATGCGAAAGAGTGGCCAAAACCAACGAGAGGCGCTTCCTCATCTCGCTCCACATCTCATGGAAATGGGCCTCTGCTTTGGCAGTTGCGTAGAGGCGTCCCAACCTGCGATCTTTAGGGTCCGAACATCTTCGGATGAACCCCGTCTCTACGAGGCCGTCAACGGTCTTGGAAACGTTTGACTTGGCTAAGCCCGTGCTGCGGGCAAGCGCGCTTACGGTAACTCCCGGGTGCCTGTCTATCTGACGCATCACCAAGGCGCCAGGCGGGGGAAGCCCATATTCCCGCCACGTTGACCTAGCTACATTGTGCATGGAGTCGTACACAGACTTCAGCAACACCAGCAGCCTTTCGGATGGGTCTAGCACAATGCTCACCGCCAATCCGTTCCAGTGGGAACGTTCTCCCGAGAACGATTTCTAGGATAGCATCTGGGAAGGCGGAGCACAAGACAAAAATGGGAGCGATCGTCACGAACTTGGGCGCGGGCGCCATGAGACAAGATTGACAACAAACGCATATGTCGTACTATTAATACTGGATTGATCGCCGATCCAGATGACATACGAGTCGCAGGAGCCAGACAGAAGAAGTGAGGTATGGTATGGAGCCAAGCTCACTCAAGGATCTCCAACGTTTGGCCGGAGACAGGAATCTGTTCTGCGATATCATCGACGGGTTTCCGTATCCTATTCAGGTCTATGCCCCTGACGGGCTGCTCATTTCCGCCAATCCGGTCTTTCTCTCGGAATTTCGGATCCCTCATCCCAGCCTGATTGTGGGAAAGTACAACATTCTTTCTGACCCAACGCTAGCCGAGTTCGGGGTACTCCCTGAGGTCCGCGCGGCATTTCAGGGAAAGACCGCCCACGTGCTAGGTCTTCCTGCCCCGGTCCACAGGCTCAAGCAATGGTTCCGGATACCCGTTCACGAGTCGGAATTGTTCTACCTGAATATCCACGCTTTCCCACTGAAAGACGGCCGAGACAAGATGATCTGCGTGGTCATGGTGTATGTAACACAGAGAAAGCTTTTGGACCGCGATGAAATCGTAAGGGCCAAAGAGTACATTGAGGAGCATTGGCTGGATAAGTTCCACCTGGAGTCTGTGGCAAAAGCAGCTCTCATGAGCACCGCGCACTTTGCACGCCTGTTCAAGGCACATACCGGCATGACACCGCATGACTACTACGTGAAGGTTAAAACTGCGAGACTTAAGGAAGCATTGCTGAACATGAACAACAGCATCGAGCAGGCGTTTTCAACTTGTGGGCTGCAATACCACGGCCACTATGCGCGCCTTTTCAAAAAGGAAACTGGCCTGACGCCCTCTGAGTACCGCCGACTAGCTAAGACTCAAGCCAGGGATAGTGACGCCCCGCAATAAACCGTCTAGAAAAAGCAGTGTTCTGTCTCCGCCCGAAACCCCCGCCGTTGTATACAGACAGTACACTGTCCGCTACGAATAGGAGACGTTACCATGAGACTGTCTATGTGTCCGGTTCGTAAGGCTTTTGCGCAGTTGCGCGCCAAAAAAGTCCCTTCCCTGCTTGTAGCGACTGCCTTTCTCGTAACGCTCGTAGTGACCGCACTATGGGCTCGAGGTGAGTTCTCCGTTGAGAAGTTCACCTATGTACCGGATCGAGAGTACCGGCTTGCGGATGTTGAGAAGGCCGAGCCGGCTACCCTGGAAGAACTGCTACACTCGGCCGCGCCCAACATCGACACGGTATTCAGGAACCCCTCTATAGCGGCGGAGCTGTCCAATGCCAAGACACTGACAGATGTCGTGGATTCGCGCACTGCCCTGAACAACTTGCGTGGTCTCGACCGGCAGATGTCGGAGTGGCTTCAGGAGTTGCCGCGATTGTCGGTCGAGGAGCCCAAGGAAGAGGCCGCCGTGGCAAATCTCGGGCCGGATAGCCTTCGCAATGTTGACTGGGAGATGCAAACTACATCTCTGGGGGCAGCTGCTCACCTTCGGGAGCAGGCTGAGGTAGTTAGGAGCCTTCAGACCTCGACTAGAAGACTCCTTGCGGTGCCGTCATATTCGGAGTTGATCACCATTCCACCCTCGGTGAACATGAAGGGTGTGTGGCAATCTCCTGATGAAGCCCTTATCCACATGGTCCCGTCAGGCGATTGGGTGCCTGAGCAGGGTTACAAGCTGTACAGGGTGGTCAACGGCCAGAAAGAATTGCTGAAGGAGCAGCTCTTGTCGCCCAGCAAGATAGCGGAGAACCTTACCATTGAGAATACGGATGTGATTAAGGATTTGCTTCTGTGCGCGGAGTTGACGCCGGACAAGTTGGCTTCTCTGGAAATGACGGCGGAGGGATTCCGGAATCTGGCGTACAGCACCGATACCCGCGTAGCTAGGCCCCGGGTCAGCGGCAAGCACGACTTCTTGAAGATGAAGGAGACTCTCATCACCATACCGGCGGACATTGACCAGAAAATGCCGGAAACAGACCGTATGCTTTGCCTACCCATCTGTGTCCTGAGTAGGCAGGGGAATGACAAACTCACCCTGGCGGCGTCCAAGACGGCCCTTTGGAAGAGCCTCTCGCTGATTGCGGTTGAGCCTTTGAGAGGCGTCAATTCGCTGAAGCTTGCGCCAGGCGGCGCATCAAAGCTTCTCCTAGCCCAATCAGTATTGGAAGCGAGGCAGCAACTTTCGACTCTGAGTTTCGTGGATGACGAATTCGCTGAGGAAGCAGGTTTCCTGTTCCGAGATGACATATCCCGCCTGAACCTGCCTAACGACACGGCTATATCCTACGTTGTGGAAACGCCCGATGGCTCCAAGTCTACCCTGGTCGTCATGCGAGGGACCGAGAACAGACTCTCCAAACCGCAAGGTCCTATGGGCTACGGCATTGACGGCAAGGTGCCTCTTCGCTGGGAAGAGCCAGAGAACCCCAACGAAAGGGGCATTCTGAGCGGCTACTTTATAGAGCGTCGGCTAGACGGCGAGAAGGAGTTCACTCAGATCAACGAGAAACCCATCGTCGTCACTTACACCCTTGATGAGACAGGCGTGTACTTTGAATCGCCTGTGTTCCATGAGGATACGGTCGAGAACGGGCGCACCGCGGAGTATCGCATACGTTCCATTGACATATTTGGGCGCACCAGCGAGTACTCGGATGTCTCAAGCTTCCGGGTCGAGAAGGTGACGCCCCCTAACGCACCTTCGGTAGAACGTCCCGTGTTGTCCGACGACGCCCAAGGTGCATCGTCAGCTGTTTTGGAAGCTATCTCCCTCAATGGGAGGAAGCGCGGGGTCGTTCTGCCGATTTACACCGATTCGCCCGATACTGTACGCTTCACGATCTACCGCGCCGTGGCAGTGGGCGCAGAAGGCTTTGGAAAACCTGAGTCCATTGCCGACTTGATATACAAAAACCCCGCCGCGGAAGCTACCGCCGGCCTTGATCCGGAATTGATAGGCTCACCAACGATATCCGAGCTTAAGCAGGCGGTACCGGCTACCGTCGTCAAGAAACGACTGAATAAAGCCCTCCATGTGCAACTGGCAAACCTCTCTAGCCAGCACCCGGACCTTATCTACTTCGATTCTGACATACAAGAAGGTCATACGTACAAATACTGGGTCTCGGCAAGGGACTCGTGGAACAACGAAAGCGCGTGGTCTCCCTCGGTTTCGGCTGCAGTAAGAACTGATCGCGAGCCGGGGATCACCGACTCTCTGAGCATCTCCATGTGCGCCCGGGAGTTGCCTGATTATTCCCAGGAACCCCCTGGGATCACATACGACGATGTAGTTTCGCTCAAAGACCTCAGCGCCACACACAGTCTCCCTAGACGAAAGCTTAAAGCAGATTCTGTCACAGATATCCTACTAGAAGCCGAGGCACAACGGGTTAGCATAGGGGAGTTCATCTCAGGCACATCTCGCTTGGTTAGCCCAGGCACAAGCATCATGCCATCGGTGATCGATAGGTTGTTCAACAATTTGCCCGAAGAACGATACGTCCACATGTTCGTTGCTGTGCGCGGAGAGGACGTATTGCCCGACGGGACTGCCAGGCTGAAGTGGCCGGCTTACAGCGGAGACGGGCTTGGGGGCTATGCTGTCTACCGCCCTCTATTCGACACCTTGCCTATTGAGCAAATGCAGAGAATGTCCCGGGATGAACTCGTGCAGATGGGGCGATGGTACCGCACCAACGACAAGACCACAACCAATAACCAGTATGTTGTCGGCGGCCTTAGCAGGATTCCGGGAAGCGTATCGTTGTTTCTCATCTGCTTGGAGCCGGAAACCTCCTCGACCAACGGAGGCGCTATCACGCCGGGTCACTTAGGTTTCTTGCCTACGGACTTTACGTCGGCTCTGCAGTCCTTGCCAGAGGGCGGCTACGTTTACATCAACTGGCAGGCTCCGTCTGATCCTCAAGTCGCCTACTATCGCGTTTACCGAAGCGAAGTGCCATCTTTTGAGAAGCCTATAGACGAATCGAAGCTGGAATGGACTCTTCTTGGCGATCACATCACGGCCCCCACGTACACCGAGCGGGTTGATCAGAGTTTCGCGCATTATTACTACTACAAAGTCACATCAGTATCTCCATGGGGCGTTGAATCCAAGGTCGGCGCAATCCATAAATTCCGAGTCCCGTCTACCAAGCCGCCACAGACGCCTAATTTGCTCCTGCCACTTTCACGCAAGGACGGCGTGCAAGTGAACTTCTCGGCGGTGAGCCATTGCGACCGGTACGAGATCTACCGGACCCAGATTCCCGTAATTGACGAAACCCAGCTGAACAATCTCCTGAAGGAGCTTCCGGACCTGTTCGTAGCCTTATTCGACTCACCGTCCAAAAAAGATTTCTTCATCTCGGGTATGCTGAGACAATCGCTAAAGCCGCACTCGTCGGCCCTCAACCCTCTTCCGAAGTTCAAGACCCTTTCCCAGGCGAAAGCCGGTAACATAACGACGAACCTTGTGTCGCTTTCCGACAAGGGCAAAATGACAGCGTATCAAAGGGTCCTCGACAAGTTCGGGCCCCTCGCTCTTGCCGATTACATAGACTTGAGCGAGGAGATGCTCAGAAGAATACTGTGGGTCAAAGTTGGAGAACTTCCCGCCGATTTCGACACGGCAGAAGCGGTGGACCCTGCCACCGGGCTTCTGAAGCCACTTTCGTTCATGGATGCAACGGCAGAGTACGGCGTCATGTACCTCTACACAGTTCAGGCCTGGAACGACGACAACCTTGGCTCGTCACGGCCTGAGCCGGTACAGGCCACCCCAAGGAGGAATAGGCCCTTCGAGCCCATTGGCGGACTGCACGGGGAGTTCAAGGATGGCAAACCTTACCTCACGTGGAACGCTCCTACCATGCAGAACCTTACCTTGGAGCAGTGTCGCCGAGACACTGTAGGTTACATAGTCTATCGCTCCGACAAGGAGGACGGAACCTACTGCCAGGCGAGCCCTATGCTCTTTGACACAGAGTGGAAAGACGAGGGCGCCGATCCCTCTGCGTTCAACTGGTACAGGGTAAAGGTGCTTGATACCGGCGGTTATCTATCTGAGTTTTCGGAGCCGGTTCTAATTCGTCGCAACTTCGTGTCCACTCTGACCACGATCATACCGAGGATTTCCGCAGATCCTTTGGTTCCTGGAGGTCAACCGGCCACTGTGGCTCCTAAGATCACGGTTTCGAGCACGAGCTTTAGAGTCATAGAAGGGACGGCTTTCCGAACCTCGTACGCCCTGACGGGCACAGATCCCATTGGGGTTACGGTGGGAGCGAAAAACGCAGATGGCACCGCCATACCCGGTTTCTCGGCAGATACAGGATCTCGGACCATCAGCGCTCCTGGCAATCTCAGACCAGGTGTGTACAGTGTAGCGGTAAAGGCGAAAAATGCGGCCGGAGAGAGCTCGGCGGTCTTTTCCCTAGAGGTACAGGCAAAGACGGCTCCGGTAGTCCCGCCACAGATTGCTGTGGACGGCACGAAATTCACTGTTGACCAAGGCACAGTCTTCGAGACGGTGTACCAACTGACCGGCACCGAACCGATCACGGTTCTTGTGACGGCAACCGCACCAACCGGTGGACCGGTCACCGGTTTCTCGGTAGACACGGACGCCCATCTTATAAGAGGGCCAAAAGACCTTAGCCCGGGCCGATATGAGGTTGCGGTCACAGCCAAAAACACAGCGGGCGTCGGTTCGGTATCCTTTACGCTGGAGGTGCGCCCTGTGCGCACGCCTCCTAAGCTTTTAGATCGGAGAGACGGATACCGATTCTCCATGACCAGCGGCACCAACTTTTCTACACAACTCGAAGCTTCAGGAAGTACGCCGCTCACCTGGTCCGTCGAACCTATCAACGCGAGACTTCCCGTTCCGTCTGTGGTCGGTATAGGTGGCGATGGCCTGCTTACTGTGAACGGAGACATAGCCGCCGGCACCTACGGCTTTGTCATTCGGGTCCAAAACGATGTCGGCTCCGACACGAGAGAGGCCCAACTTGAGGTGGCGTCCGTACTGAAGCCACCAATTAGGCCGCCAATCAAACCGCCAATTAAGCCGCTGGTTCAGCCAAAGAACATTAGTTGGGATGGCCGCGGCGCCGGTGTCACGCTGTTGGGCGCTCCGTCGACGATAACCCAAAGCGTCAGCGAAACCTACCTTAAAGACAAGATCATGTGCATGACTTTCACCCTGACAGATGTGCGTCTGTTCAGACCGATGGTTGCAGGCGCCGCCTATTCAGGTACCGCTATGCTGAATACTGGGTACGCAGAGTCCATCCCAGTGAAAATCCTCGGGGCAGACATCACGAACAAAGGCAGCCTTCCCGAAATGACAGCCGGAAGCGTCTATGTAGAGAAGCCCCATGAGCTTGCGGGCATCGGTGTGACGCTTGTAAGCCTAGAGATCTCGCCGACCAGCAAGAAGTCTGTAGTCAGCGGGTATGTGAATAGCACCTTGGCGGGGCAAAACCTGATTGGCGACTTGGGCACGCTTGAGTTCACCAATGCCGAGCTTACCAATAGTCATATAATCTTGAGACGGGGGCTTCCCAACATCCGATATGAGCAGTTCATCTTCCATGACGTCCGGGAGGTCTGGATCAGGCTGAATGGAAATCAGCCCGGGTTCAAAGATTTCATCTCGGTGGTAAGCGGCATAACCATGAAATCCATCTAGAAACGCTTAACAACGAGGGCCTAGAGTTTGACCTGGGCCCGCCCCCCAGATTCGACCTGCAAGGCAGGATGAATGGTCAACTGCTTACCGCCACGGATCAGTTTCTCCAGTTCCTTGTGCCCGGTGGTTCCGGACTCAGGGTTGAGTCTGCGGGGCTGACCTATGTGGATGGGCAGGTCCAACCTGGTGGACGGCTGGTGGGAAGGCTCATGGTGCCCTTCGAGAGACACGACGTCTACGGCCCCGCCGTCCCGGCAGTCTACGCAGGAAACCATCCGACAACCAATGAGATGGACTCTCTGGCATCTGGCAGCACGATCTCGGCTGCGCTTAGAAATGTGATGCATGCAGGGCTTCTGAAGTTTGGGGAGACGGTACAGCAGAACGGCCTACTTATCCTGCCAGACGACTTCGACCTTCAGGACAGATGCTCATATGTCCTGCTAGATATCAACGACTGGACGGGCAAGGGATTCCTCATGGAGTCATCGACTATGGTCCCCGTACGAGTCACCGAACGTAGCCTTGATACAAACAAGCAGCGCGCCCAGGCCATTGTCGTGTCGCCTTCGGCGGTTACCGTGGACCTTGACCGGGAGAACTACTGGCCGAGACAGGCAGGACTGCAGACCCCCAACGAGACCGAAGAACCCTTCTGGGTGGGCCTCGTGATGAAGGGCGGGGATCTCATGCTGCCCCCGTCGTTCATCCAGACAAAGGACGCGAAACCTATCATCTTCCAGCTGGCAGAAGGCGAGATGATCTACGACCTAAACGGCTTCAACTACCAGACGTATCTGTATAACAATCAAGGCGTGCCGGCCGTTTTTGGGAAATCGCTGGGCAGCTTCGACGATGTGCTGGTCTATGATTGCTTGCTGGATCTCTATGCAAACAGGGTGAACCTCGAGATTAACGCTAAGGTTGCCGTCGATCTGTTCCAGAAGAACCGCGTCGACGTCAAACTATACACCAACAAAGAGGACAACGCCGACGGCAAGGCTGGGGAATTCCTGTGCTCGGTGGCTCCGACTAGGATCCATGACGCTCTGGCCAGAGGCATCGGCGCCAAGATCGACGGGGGCTGGCTAAAGCCCGACGGCATGCACCTTGTCGGCGCATTGGAATTGCCTGCTTTGGGTAGCGACGGCTTCGAGGTTAGGTCCGACGAGGGACTCGGTTTCACCAACATGATCGTCCCGGCGGAGTTGGACCAGATCATTGGGGACAACAACCCAGTGCTGAAATACGCTGCGTTTGAGCTCGACAAACCGGTTAACATCAGTTTCCATGGGTTCACCATGGAAGCACGGGCCCTTGACATGGAGTATAAGCCGCAAGCATCGGGTAGGCCAGTCCGGTTTACGCTCCGCGGGGCAATTCTGCTTGCCGAGAACATACCGCTTTCCACCAACACCCGCGACAAGGTGATCGTCGACTGTGTCAGAAGCAGCCTTGGCCCCATCGATTTGGGGCGTGTCCCAAGAGTAGCGTACGACGAATCACGCTCTGTGCTTGAAGCCAGCTTTGACGACTGTATTGACGTATCCGGCGTATTGGTCCCAAAGGTCACTCAAAGCGGCGGCAGTGACACCATCGAGTTCGACACTAGTCAGCTTAATCTCACGTACCTCAAACAACTAGAAGCATTGCCGGTCAAGACGGTAACGCGGTTTGGGTACGACAAAGATATGGGGCGCTGCTATTTTGTTGCCGGCCTTGTGCCTGAGGGGGCAGGCTCAGCAATAAGCTTCGGTGCCGGCGATATCAAAAACTTCACCGGAATGGTCACCTATAACATGGTTGTCGCTCGGGATGACCAAAGAAGGTTCCAGTTCCCAGCCAACGCAAATCAGATGGCCAGCTTCGTACAGGGCCTGCAGATCCACAAAGGCTCGAAACCTGCATTCTCGGCCGGGATTAAGGGCACGCTCGTCATCCCCCGGCTGTGCGAGATCCGAGACTTGTACTTCGGTTTCGAAACCGGTCCAGTTGTGAACGCCGGCGGCAACTTGTACCTTCCTTTGGACGTGGGCGCCATACTCGACAGCGGAGACAGCTACACCAAGATCGGCTCAGCCGATATCACTTACAGCCACCCTGATAGGTATTTCTCCTTCGGCATGACTTTGGATGGCATCGATGTCATGGTAGCCAAGGTCGGCGGGAGCCTCGGCTTCGAGTACAGCCCCCGGCTTTTTGGGGTGTATCTCGGGTACCCAGAGACGTTGGCCGGCAACATCGCGATTTTCCGCGTAGGCGTGGGCCTCGGGTTCCGAATTGACCAAGACGGGGCCTCGCTTGTACGCGCCAAGTTGGAACTGGGCCTGGAGAAGGAAGTCAATGTTGCCATAGTCTACCTTAGGGGCTATCTATACGCTGGCGCCGACGGAGGCTACTACTTTGAAGGCGCCGACAGGCTCACGCTTGAGCTCTACCTCAAGGGCGGCGTCCAAGGCGGTATCAAGGTCAAAGGAAAGAGGTTCAACATTATCGGCTTTTACCTCGATGCCAGAGGTAACCTGGAATCCACATCCCCGTTTGATTCCTGGATGCTTGGGGCTTCCTGCAAAGTCTCTTACAGCCTTGACTTGTGGTTATTCGAGGTTGAGGGGTCGGTGAACGCCAAGTTCGACACGAAGATAGGGTGAGAGTGGGAGTCAGAGCCCTAGAAAAGGAGGTGACACTGCCATGACTATGCGTGCAATGGAATCGCCCACATTCTCCAGATTATGAGGAATCTGAGCCTCATACTGAGCCGAATCTTCTGCCTCTAGCAGACACGTCTTGCAGCCGAGGGTCAGCTGTAGTTTCCCCTCAAGCACGAAAATTGCATCTTCCCCTAGATGGGATATGGGTTCATCTGTAAGAGTCCCGTTAGGCGGTATCGTGAGCAGGGTCATTTCGCTGAAAGCCAAGTTCCGGTCTGCCACCAAGTCAGTACTGTCACCTAACTGTGAAGCGCCATGCCCGGCGCACATCGATGGGGGTAGCCTTGAAGGCTATCCCTTTTCTGCGGATCTGTACCTTAGCGCGCCCCGCTTCGGCTCGAGTCAACTACGGTAATTCCTTCTTTACGAAACAACTTGATTGGCTCCGTGAACTGGATAATGAAGTGGTTCCAGCGGCTAACGTAGTAGAAAGAGCGTATGTAGGGCGGCGATGACTCCAGCAGTACGCTCCGGAAGTTGGGCACGAGTCTCTATGAGGTGGCCGTTGTCGCACAGTCACTCGTTTTGGGACGGTCACTGTTTTCGGACAGTCAACTGATCTGCGATCGGTAGATATTGTACTACGCGGTGCGCTTTGCGGAGATCCGGCGGCCTATCGCTCCCCCAGAGAGTCCCAACAGAAAGCCGGGGACTCCCATCAGGATCACGAATTCTAGTACCTCAAATACCATCGCCCACCCCGTGAACAGCGGTTCGTCAGGCATGGGTGGAGTCGGCATGAGACTGAACACTTGAAAGGGCACAACGCTGACTATGAGCAGGTCAAGTAGGCTAACGAATACCCCGACTATGCCCCTGTTCAGGCGGAACCCGCTCGTGGCCATTCCGGCGAAAAACGGGAGCGCAAGCAGGTGAAAAAAGAAGACCTGACCAGGCATCCCGCGGTCCCAAGTCAGCGCTGTGACAACTAGGAGCACAAGCCAAAACGCCGCAAACGCCAATAACGCACGCCTGTGAGCAGCGATATCAAGCCTCAACTGTTTCAATGCTGGCACCTCCGTTACGTCTCCCATATGCTGGTGGAACCCAGACGATGAGTCACCGCGTACACTTCAACATACAACGCTGCCTATCCCGGCTGCAACTCTACGACCACACGATCGCTGCATGCCACCGGCAGGATTCTTCAGATGCTAGTGGAAATGAACACCTGAGTCCGGGAATATAAATCGTAGGACGATATCTCGAAAATCACGAAGGTGGTCGGCTGTGGACAGTAAATGGAGAAAATTGTTCGGCCCTGTCATGACCACGGGATTGCTCTTGGTTTACCTCACCCTGTCTGCTGTCCGGTGGGCTTCCATCCCGTTTCAGGGCTTCGAAAAGTTCCTAGGCATCGCAATTCCTTTGGGGCTTAGGGTGTCAGCGTGTACGTCTTGGTGGAGCGAATTCAGGAGAACCGTGAACCTGCGGGCGGCTAGAGCCCCTCGGATGCTTTCGGGTGTGAAAACACGATCCCAGTTTCGATAAACCTTCGTAGACTGGTCCTGACCTAGGATCAGGTACTGATCCAGAAACACGTCGGCCTCAGGATAGTGGAATTTCCTGTAGAGCAAGAGGTACGGTTCCGGACTCCAACCCCCCCTTGCGAGAAAGACCACGAAGTAGTCTCCTTGACAGGGTGCTGCTCTGGGGTAAAAACGTCGAAGACAAATCTGCCGCCCGGCTTCAGGGCCCATGCCACCCTTCCCAAAAGAATCCCCTGCTTCTCATCGGATAGGACGGCGAAATCACAATAGATCATAATTGCCAGGTCGAAGCGCTCTGAAGTACCGCTTGGAAGGTACTCCTGAGCAAGGTAGTCCTGGTAAAGGTACTGAATATCTAAGCCCTGTTCGTCAGCGGCCCGGCGCGCGTACTCGACTGACCGCCGAGAATAGTCGATCCCAGTAACCTTGAGACCCCTCTTGGCCAGCCTGCTCGCGTAAAGGCCGGGCCCGCATCCCAGATCCAGGACACGATTACCGGGCTTAAGCCCGAAGTGCTCAATGAGCCAATGGCACGTCCGGTCTATCGTCTCGGGTCTTCTGCTGGCCGCATCGATCTCAGGGTCGAGGTGCGCTTTCAGCATCTCGGCGGAGATATGCGGATCGTCCCAGAATAGGGGCTCGCCAGGCTCGAACAAGGCGGCTTGTCTGGCCAAGTCGTTTAGGAGATCTAGCAAAGGTGTTGCACTGTGACTCGCAGTCTTTGGGTCTCGGTCCATGGGCGGATACCTCCTCAACTATCGCTTCGTGAAGACGGTCTCCCAAGTCGTTTACGCTCACAGATATTGTCACTAAAGACTAGGGTGGTTATCCACTTCAATCGTGTCGCCGACCCTGACCGTCCCACCGCATACGACTCGAGCAAAGACGCCTTCTTGGGGCAGGATGTAGTTCTTTACTTCCTGGAAAATGGGACTGTCGTGAGGGGCTTTCCCTATCTGAGTAATCTCGAGAACCGCTTGATCGCCGATGACAAGCCTTGTTCTAACGGGCAGGTGATGAAGGTCTATCCCGTTGGTAGTGAGGTTTTCGCCATGATTGTCTGACACGACTCCCACGCCGTTGGCCTTGGCGTTTGCCACACTTTCCTCGGCCAAGAGGCTGACCTGCCTGTGCCAGTCGCCTGCATGGGCGTCACCAACTATCCCGTGATCTGGCCTAAGAACCGCTTCACCGCAGTTGAATTTCTTTGTTCCTCTTTGTTGGCTGAGACAAACAGCAGTCACCCTACCCAATAGTCTCACCTTCCGCACAGTAGTTCCCGTTCGTCTTCCGATTCTTCAGGAACAAGCCTTACGAGATCGTCGGGACTACCTTGATCTTAGTCAGATACAACCTAGAGTCAACGCTAGGCCACATCCTTTCGGAATTCTAGACGCCATCTTGATGGGGCCTAAAGGTCGATAGCCAAGACAAGATGCGACACCTCTGCCCTATTGTGGCACGCCCTCAAGGACACCAACTCCAACTGGGTCGGCTTCTACCTCATGGATGACGGTCAGCTGCTCCTCGGTCCCTTCCAAGGCAAACCCGCCTGCATATACATTCCACTCGGTAAAGGCGTGTGCGGGACGGCTGTAGCAAAGGGGCGGACCCGGGGCTAGAAAGGCTTGTTCGAGTCCTTGAGCAGGCCTGCGTTTGGCAGTAGGTGTAGGTCTACCCTTTCATCACCGCCTCAATCTCCTCAATCGTTCTAGGGATTTCACGCGATAGGTTCTCACAACCATCCTCTGTGACTAGGCAGTTGTCCTCAAGGCGGAAGCCGATACCCCATTCCTCGCAATAGATACCGATGTCTACGCAGAAAATCATGCCAGCCTGTAGCGAGCCGCCGCGTACGACGTCGTCGTGGACATCAAGGCCGACATGATGCGCTCCGCCATGCCACATAAGTCTTCCGATCTGATCATAAGTGTCAACCAAGCCTAGCTCGTGAAGGAGTTCGTAGTTGTACTCGCGCGCAAGGCGATCCACGTCCGAATGCAACATGCCTGGGCGGATTATGGAGAACATATGGTCCGAAGCTCGCAGAGCGCATTGATACAAGAGGCGCTGACGCTCAGTGAACTTGCCGTCACACGGCCAAGCGCGGGAAACATCGTTGACCATGCCTTCCCAGCGGGCGCCGACATCGTTCAACACCATGTCTCCTGCTTGCGCCTGCCCGGTGTACGAGTAGTAATGGATGCAGAAATTGTTGGCGCCGGCGCTGATTATGGGCGGAAAACCTGGCTCCAGCACCCCGTTGTCCGTGAGCACGTGGTCAAAGATGCCTTTATACTGGTATTCCCACATGCCGGGGCGCGAAGCGCGCATCATCGCCTCAATAGCTGCCCCGGTAATGCGGATGGATTCGCGCATGGCCTCGATCTCGCAGGGCTGTTTGATCACTCGCGCCTGACTGAAGCGCAGATGGATATTGCTGATGGACAAAGCTGGGTACTCGTCTCGGCATCTGCGGGCGAAGCGGTGCTCAATATTGGGCGGCTCATCGGCGGTGAGCTTGGTTAGATCCAGGTATAGGCGTTGGAAGAAACCGCCCATGGCGCGGGAATTGAATTCGCGTCTAAACTGGTCGACATAGGCGGTACGCGTCACACCGGAGATGGCAGTGCATTCCTCCGCCTTGAGGCGCCTTCCCGACCACCGCTCTGCCAACGGGTCCGGGCGCAAAAGATAGATGGTCTCCGTAACTGTTCCGGCCCGTTTTTCGGCCAGAAATACAATTCCCTCTTCGTCGCAACCTGTCGCATAAAGAAAATTGCGGTTACAGAAGAAGCGGTAGTTCTGATCGGAACTTTGGCGAGGCGCATGCCCCGAGAAGAGCAGCAACAACGAGTCGTCTTCCATTCCCTGATAGATGCGTTGGCGGTTATTGATATAATAGCTCTGATTCACAGTCAAAATCCTCCTCTAGGTCTTTTACTCATCGATCGAGCGATGGCTTGAAAATCCAAATCAGCGTAAGGTTGGTCTGCATTGAACCACCTTAGGTCAAGGTTATTCTCCCCCAGGTAGCCCTCCATGTAAGTAGATAGGAAATGCCTGCCTTTGGCTAGGTCCGCTGCGTGGACAGAGTTGTGGGATAGGGTATAGAACAACGACATTGCTATGTCGTAAACAAACCAGGCGTAGCAGCAGTCGTCAAAGTCGAATAGAGTGATCTTGCTGTCGTCGACAAAGAAGTTCGAGAAGTAGAAGTCGGAATGGACGAGGCCATAGGAGTCGCTGTCCTGGGGCAGCGTGTCTAGATACGCCCGAAGATCTCGATACTTGGTTAACACCCCTGCCTCCGACCGTGGCAACCCAAGCTGTATATGAAGCTTTCGAAGCCGGCAAGTTCCCGAGCGGAAGAGCGGTCCGCACCCATCCGGCGTAAGGCCTCGGTCAGTATGTCTTCACTGAATAGGTCCCGCACCTGTTTCTCCACAGCTCAACTCCGCCTTTCGCCTTCAGGCCCCAGATTCTTGGGGCTTGTGATGCTGTTCAAAGGCAGGTATTCGAGACTTAGGCGAGACACTCCTTCCTCCGTAATCTCCCAACCTCCAGTGGCTCAGTTGGGCCAACAGGTTGATGCCGCGGACAGATAGAATCCCGGCGGACTCCGTGCCGGAATGTTGTGTCTACTGGCGGGACTCTGACTTGTATGTCACGAATGCCCCCACTGAGCCACTACATGGAGAAAGGAGCGTCTCGTGCCAAGCCTCGATGACAGGGACAGGGTCCGTATTTCTTTGTATACCCTGCTTCTCTTGTCCGCGACGGGACATGGATCGATTCCGAAGGTATGAATGGTGTGGACTAGGAGGTGCCGTTAATTGCGTGTCCGAGGTATCCTGGCGTGTTTCTTGGCAGTGCTCATGCTAGTAGGCTCGATCGCGCGACCTCTCACTGCGATAGCTGGCAGAGACAGGCGTTCTTCTAAAGTTTTTCATAGGGCAAACACTTTGCAGCCAGACATACCCACTAGATTCGATGAAGACGCATTGGAGGTTGCGCTGGAGTATTTGGCAGGCAAGAGCATCTAGTCAATGCTCCGCGGGATTGCCCTTCTAGCCCAGACTCTCAGTGAACCGCCGACGACTAGAGACCCCACATATCTCCTTGAACCCCCACTCTGCAAGTTGCCGGTACAGGTGGGGGAAGTCGTGGCCGACATCCTCTGGCCGGTGGGCGTCGGACGCAGTCGAGATGGGTATTCCCATCTCCGCCATGCGACGCACCATCCGAGGTCTGGGGAACAACTCCTTGGCGCCCCTGAGCAAGCCACCGCTGTTGACCTCAAGGACCACAGGTAAGCGGGCGACGCGTTGGAGGAACGCTTCCTCCAACTGCGACTGGAGTTCCTGGCACGGGCGGTGACCGAAGTAGGCGATGTTCCCCGGATGGCCTATGATGTCGAACAGACCGGATTCCGCCGCCTTTGCCAGTGTCTCGTAGTACTCGCTGTAGACGGCAGGGACCGAGCGACCGTCCCACTGCTCGAGGCTAATGTCGAACCCCCAGCCACGTAGCCAATGGACCGAACCTATAACGTAGTCAAGTGGGAATAGGGCCAGAACCCGGCGGATCTCTTCTTCGCGACCAGGGATGTAGTCAGCCTCAAGCCCGAACTTCACGGGGAGATTGGCCGCCCTCACCTGCTCTATCAATGAGAGGTACAAGTCCAGGGTGTTCACGCACCGAGACGCGACGAAGTCGTTCCAGAAGATATTCCGCGCCTCGTTGAACCTGTAGAGGTGCGGGGTCACGCCTATCCCGCTGATGCCGACATCAAAGGCCCGATCCAGAAATCGCTTCAGGTATTCAACTGTGAGTGTACCTCGTTCGAGGTGCATGTGGAGATCAAGCACGAGCCCGCAACCTCCTATTCAGACAACGCCGGTTCTCGCATCTCTTCCCTTGTGGAAATGACGCGAGGCCAGCCCTCAACAACGAGCTTGTGATGCTGTCAAGAGACAGGTATTCGGGATTGAGGCGAGAGACCCCTGCAAACTGCTAGATGCACAGGAACCCAAGGAGCACCTCGAGCCTAACATATTCTGTGAAGAGCCCTTCAGGGTTCAGACTCAGCAGAGAGCTGCCTACGTCCGCCTCAAATGCCATCCGACGGTCACCCAGCACCAGCGGTGAGCAGAACGAAGTCGAGTACAGGTATCCAATGATTCCCTCAATTGTCCACTGCCGCCGGTATCGGAACACGTGAGTCCGGCAGGGACCGAAGGGTGAACGGTCAATGAGAGTCTCGTGCCGAATCGGCGGGACAGTATACGTAGAGCTGCCTGCGCGACGCTCCTGACCAAGCCACCTCTGCACAACGGACTTGACCTCCTGGCACCAAGGGGTGTTATGCGTCCAGAGACTCCCAGCACTGGCCACAGCCAATCCTCCCCCCGGTTCGACCATCCCTGACAGCGTTTCCAAGGTTGCCTCCCGATTCATCCAGTGAAAAGAACTGCCCATCGTAACGAGCCGGAACATTCCCAGTTGACCTTGCAGATCTGGTAGATCCGCCGAGCTCCCAAGCACAAAGTCAACGTTGGTGACTCCTGCTTCTAGCGCCATTCGCCTCCCTTCGTCCAGCATTTCTGATTCGGGATCCATGGCGATGACTTTGTGGAAATCCCCGGCAAGCGGAAGGGCTATCTGCCCCGTCCCGCACCCCAGATCGAGCAAGTGCCCTAGCCTGTCGAGTTTGAATTCACGTTTGAGAAACGCGAAGAAGCCGCCGGGATAACCCGGTCTGAACCTGGAGTAGTACTGGGCCGTCCCTTTGAAGGCGTCAGAATACTGGCGAACCACGGCTATCCCCCCTACCACGCAAACGGCATGGCTATTCGGTCCCATCCGTCATCAATTGGTTTTCACCGTTTCCCCAGATCCTCCTCCATTCTGCTGGCAAGTGGTCCCGTGAATTGCCGGTCGCAACACCCTATCCTGGAAGTCTGACATGCTCTGCGATGGCCGATTCAAGAACTGCCCCCAACTTCCAGAAAACGGGCTGTCCGCTAGAGGACTTCGCTCACTTCGCCTTGAATCTCACAACATTGGGAAATCCACCCAGCGAACTGAGGGATTTGGGTAGAGATTATTCGACCCGATCATCCAGACAAACGGTCAATGCCGGCATGCCTGTCCTGGAAAGCGGCAGAAAGGAGGTGGCTTTGACGGCTGGGTCCGTCCATCTTACGGGGCGTGCCCAGAGTCCTGGACGTCTTGGTGCGCGTCGACGAGTTTCGAATTTGCTATCAGGAGGAATGAGAGAATGAAACGTTCACTGTTCCTGGCGGTAGTGCTATCGCTGCTCGTGATGTCGATTGCGGGCTGTGGCAAACCCACTGCTCCGGATGCTCCGGCCGGCAATCCCGTTGTGAAAATTGGTGTATTTGAACCGGCGTCCGGTGACAACGGCGCAGGCGGAAAACAGGAAACCCTTGGCATACTGTATGCCAAACACGTACAGCCTACCGTCGAAATAGGCGGTAAGACATACGATGTCGAGCTTGTCACAGTCGACAACGAGAGTTCCAATGAAAAGGCTGCCACTGCGGCAAGCACCTTGGTTTCCGCGGGGGTCTCGGTGGTCCTAGGTTCCTACGGTTCCGGCGTCTCCATCGCGGGCGGTCCCACCTTCAAAGCCGCCGACATCCCGGTGGTGGGTGTGACTTGCACAAACCCCGCAGTCACCCAGGGCAACACCTACTACTTCAGGATTTGCTTCCTGGATCCATTCCAGGGAACGGTTTTGGCCAACTACGCATTCGGTGAGTTGAACGCCAGAAAGGCTTACACCCTGTCAAAACTGGGCGATGACTACTCGGGCGGACTGGTGAAGTACTTTGTGGAGGCCTTCAAGAAGCTCGGCGGGGAATGCGTTGAGGAAACATTCCCCGAAGGGACCAGCGACTTTGCCTCTTATGTGGCCAACGCGAAGAACAGTGGAGCAGGCGTGTTCTTCTCGCCCGTATCCACTGAGGCCGCGCAGCTCATCATCGACCAGGCAAACGCCCAGAAGCTGGGGATGCCTCTTTTGGCTGGCGATACTTGGGATTCCAACGTCGTCCTTGCCGCCGCCAAGGGCAAGGACGTCCAAGTGACGGTTACTACCTTCTATCCGGAGGGCGCCGTCCCGGAGTTTGACTCCGGCATCAAGAAGTGGATCAACGCCGACGCCACCCGCCTAGCCAACAACAACGGCAACGATACTGTTGCCGCGGTCACCGCCATGGGTTACGATGCCTACTTCTTCGCCCTTGAGGCGTTGAAGAAAGCCGGCAGCACAGACTCAAAGGCTGTGATGTCGACGTTGTGGAAAACGGAATACACCGGAATTTCTGGAAAGATCGCGTTGGATCAGATAAACGGTGACGCCATCCGGAATACGGCCTATGTGAAGCAGGCTGACACCGCTACCGGTACTTGGAAGGCGTTGCCGGCCGTCACCATCAAATGACAACTGACTGAGAGGTCCATGGCGGGGGTCGGGCAGCCCCCGCCCAAATCCTGGGCGAGCGCCCAACGGAGGAGTAATCTATGGGGTTCATCCGTGGCAATCTGGCCTACTTGTTGGCAGGGATCTCCGTAGGCGGCCAATATGCGTTGATCGCCATAGGCTACACCATGGTCTACGGCGTTCTCAGGCTCATCAACTTCGCCCACGGCGATGTATTCATGTTTGCCGGTTTGATGATGGTTTATATGTCCGCAACCATGCCTTTATGGTTCAGTATGCTGCTGGTGCTGATATTTACGGTGGCTCTTGGCTTTGTCATAGAGACAGTGGCATACATGCCTCTTCTCACGGCTCCTCGCACATCTATCATGATCAGCGCCATCGGCGTCTCCTACTTGCTGCAAAACTGCGCTCTGTACTTCACGGGCGGGCTCGCGAAAGTCTATCCTAGCATACCGTGGCTTGCCCAAACGGTCACCATATGGGGCGAGGCAACGAAAATGGTGACCCTCGTCACCCCGGTTCTGACCGTGGTCTTGGTTGTGATTCTGGTGCTCCTTATCAGGTATACCAAAGTGGGTATGGCTATGCGGGCCGTGTCCAAAGACTTCGAGACTAGCCGGCTGATGGGCATTAACATTAACTCCGTCATAGGCGTCACCTTCATAATTGGCTCGCTCCTAGCGGGCGTGGGCAGTCTTCTGTACTTCACAAACTATGCTTCGGTTACGCCGATCTCAGGCAGCGCGCCGGGCTTGAAGTGCTTCGTAGCTGCCGTGTTCGGGGGCATAGGCAGTATCCCGGGGGCTGTGGTCGGTTCCTTCATCATCGGCATCTCCGAAAACATGATTAAGAGCGGCGGCTCGAGTTGGACGACCTTTTCCGATGCGTTTACTTTCTTGCTGCTCATCACCATCCTGTTGGTGAAGCCCACCGGCCTATTCGGCGAAAAGACAACGGACAAGGTGTGAGGTGACAAACATGACAGGCGCCGCCAGAAACACACCGAAGTCCTCGCACACCTTCCTTGCCCTTGCCTTATCCCTTACAGCTCTCCTCATTTTGGAGAAGACCCTTCCCGGCACATCCATGTTGTTCACAGTGCTAAAGAAGGGCGCCATCTACGCCTTGGTGGCCGTGTCGATGAACCTCTTAAACGGCTTCACAGGCCTATTTAGCCTGGGGCAGGCAGGTTTCATGTTGGTCGGCGCCTACACATACGCCATCCTCACCATTCCCCTTCAGGTCAAGATGGGTGATTCGGTCTACCGGTATTATGAATGCGCCATCCATTTTGATATGGGCATTTTCCCTGCGCTCCTATCGGCAGGCTTGATTGCGGCGGTGTTCGCAGGGCTCATCGGGCTGCCTGTTCTTAGGCTCAAGTCGGACTACTTGGCCATAGCGACGTTGGGTTTCGCCGAGATCATCCGCTCCATTGTGCAGTGGGATAAGCTCGGCCCTGTGACAAACGGGGCCAACGTCCTGCGCAACTACCTAGACCTTACGACGCTGAAGATCCCGTTCACCGAGATTCCTTTCCCGCCAACTACCTTCGTCTTTCTAGTATCAGGCCTCTGCATCGCATTTATAGTCTTGGTGATAAACTCCTCCTACGGACGGGCTTTCAAGGCTATCCGCGACGACGAGATCACAGCGGAAGCCATGGGGATAAACCTATTCTGGCATAAAGAACTAAGCTTCATCGTGAGTTCCTTCTTCGCAGGAATCTCGGGTGGGCTCCTGGCCATGTTCCAGTACACTGTGCAGGCCGCGCAGTTTCGGAGCGCAATGACTTACGAGATCCTGCTCATCGTCGTCATGGGCGGCATAGGCTCCATATCCGGCAGTTGCCTCGCTAGTTTCCTGTTCATCGCGTCCTCAGAGTGGTGGCTGCGGGGTCTGGACATGGGTAAATTCCTTGGCATCTCCGCCCCAACCCTGTTCCGTTCGGGTTTTCGCAAGCTAGTGTTTTCCGTCGTCATCATGATCATAGTCCTGTTCTTCCGCAGGGGCATTATGGGCGACAGGGAGCTTTCATGGGCATTCATTAGGGGATTGGCTAGACGCCCTCTCAGCTTCTTCGGCCGCAAGAGAAAAGAGAGGGAGGCGCAAAGCAATGGCTGATGTGGTGCTTCGCCTTGACGACCTCAGTATGCAATTCGGCGGCGTCGTTGCGGTCAACAACCTGAATGCGGAGGTGCATGAAGGCGAGATCGTGGCGCTCATAGGTCCAAACGGCGCAGGAAAGACGACGGCATTCAACTGTATAACCGGCGTCTACGAGCCGACCAATGGCATGGTGAGTTTCAACGGCAAGCCTATCGTATTGAATCATCCGCGCGGAAGAATGGCCAAACTCTATGCGGGTGAGAACCCTGGCAAGTACGCATCAGCTCGGTCGATTACGCCGACCCCTGATGAGGTAACGAAACTCGGCATCGCCCGGACCTTCCAGAACATCCGGCTCTGGAAGAGCATGACCGTGTTGGATAATGTGCTCACCGCAAAGCATATGCGGGCCAGACACAATTTCCTGTCCGCCGCCTTCCGCCTGACGTACAGGGAAGAGAACAGAATGAGGTCGGAAGCCACTGCCCTCTTGGAAGAGCAGAATCTCGCCCAGTACAAAAACGAACTGGCCACAAGCCTACCGTACGGATTGCAGCGCCGCTTGGAGATAGCTCGTGCGTTAGCAACCGGCCCCAAGCTCCTGCTGCTGGACGAACCGGCGGCGGGCATGAACCCGCTGGAGACAAGGGAGTTGGGCCAGTTTATCGTGGAGATCAAGAGAAGATATGCGCTGACAATCTTCATGATCGAACACCATATGGACTTGGTGATGCAGTTTTCGGACCGCATCTATGTGATCGATTTTGGCAAACTCATAAGCACCGGAACGCCAGGCGAGATCCAAAGCGATCAGCGTGTGATCGACGCCTACCTGGGGGTGGCCGCTGATGCCTGAAGCAGTGCTGACCATTGACGGTCTGAGAGTCAACTACGGCGGCATCGAGGCCGTGAAGGGCATTTCCTTTGAGGTTCCCAAGGGCGACATCGTAACGCTAATAGGCGCCAATGGTGCAGGCAAAAGCACGACGTTGCGTGCTATCGCGGGTCTTGTTAGACCTAGAAGCGGGACGGTCGAATTCCTGGGCGAGGATATCACTGGAAGGGACCCAACCGCTATAGTCAGGCGGGGCATCACCATGGTCCCGGAAGGTAGGCGCATATTTCCAAACCTCACCGTGCTGGAAAATTTGAAAATGGGCGCTTACGTGCGAAACGACGATCTTAGTGGTGATATCCGCTGGGTATACGACCTTTTTCCGCGCCTAAGAGAGCGCTCTTGGCAGATAGGCGGCACCCTTTCCGGTGGCGAGCAGCAGATGCTTGCCGTAGGTCGGGCTCTCATGAGCCGCCCAATACTGATGATGATGGACGAACCGAGTTTGGGGCTAGCGCCTTTGGTGGTGCAGAACATCTTTTCGATCATCCGCGAGATCAATAAACAGGGGGTGACCATCCTGCTCATCGAGCAGAACGCCAATATGGCGCTGAAGACCGCGCAAACCGGACATGTTCTGGAGACCGGCCGCATGACTCTATCGGGCGCGGGAGAGGCACTTTTGGAGAACGCCGCAGTAAGGGCGGCTTACCTTGGGAAATGAACTAGTCAGCGTTAGCGGTGCGGTGATTCCTGCACTCCAAGCAGCCAATCAAGCAAGTTGACCTTCCGAATGCCTTGGTAATTCGCTTCCCCGAAGACCTCATCAAGCGTCAACAGATACTTGGGATGGTTGTCTGGGATTCTCCTTAGCGGCGCAAGTTCACGGCGCAGGACACTCTCATCCAGGGTAGTCGCGGCTACCTGGAAGTAGGAGGTCTTATTCGGAGCAACAGCCACTAAATCCACCTCACTGTCACCCATCTCGCCCACGCACACTTCGCATCCCCGTCGTAGTAGTTCCAGATACACGACGTTTTCCAGTATGTGCCCTATGTCGCTCTCACTGCTTGCCACTAAGGCGTTGCGCAGAGCGATATCCACGGCAAAGTACTTGCTCTGCGTGGTGAGGTACTGCTTTCCTTTGATGTTGTAGCGCCGCGCTTCATACAGCAGCATGGCATCGGTCAAGCCTCTGATGTACCTATCTACTGTTTTCTGGTCCACGCCCTTGCCCGCGGACTTCATCGTATTAGCGATTTTCGTGGGTGAGACCTTATTACCTATGTTGTGCAAGAGAAACCTCGTGACATTCTCAAGGCTGGTCACATCGGATATCCTCAATCGGGCCACAACATCCTTGAGCAGTACTGTATTGTAAATATCCCGGATATACTCCCTCGCTTCACGCTCGCCCAAGTTAAATCTCACTGTGTAGGGGAAGGAGCCAAGCGCCAGATAAGCGTTGAAACGCTGGCCTTTGGAAAGCTCACGAGTTCGGAGACCGGAACTGAATTCCTGGAAGGATAGCGGGAGCATCCTAAGTTCCACATACCGGCCCGACAACATCGTCGCGAGCTCACCCGACATGAAATAGGCGTTGGAGCCTGTTATATATAGGTCCACATTAGGTTTGATGAAAAGACTATCCACGGCCTTCTCAAAACCCGTTACGTACTGGATCTCGTCCAGGAAAACGTAGGTCATCTTCTCTGGAACGAGCAGAGGCTTCACGTACTCATACAGAAGCCGGTAATCGGTCAGATGCCCAAATTCGATATCCTCGAAGTTGATGGCCACGATCTGCCGCTCATCTACGCCGTTTTTGAGGAGGTAATCACGGTAGATGTCGAACATCGTGGACTTCCCGCAACGACGGACGCCGGACACAATCTTGATGATGTCCCGCTCTCGCCAACGAATGAGCCAATCAAGATACTGTTTGCGTTCTATAAATTCCACCATGAATCACCCCCTTCAATTATGTGGAGTATATTCCTGAAATATGCCCGAGTCAACAGATTTACGGATTGCATTCCGTGCCCTCCGTAACCTGGGATGCTATAGACCAGTTCTCATAATCTTCTTTCGCTTGCTCGCTCTCGCCAAGCCGTCAGGCAGAGGGTTGCTCAAGACTACGCTCAGATCCGGATCAGCCAGGTCATCGGCTGGTTCGACAGGTTCTCCGTCTAGCAGCCCCTCGCCCGTCTCTGCCTGGGATCCGAACAAGGAAGCGAGTGAAACGCCATGTACAAGGGTCAAGGAGAACCCAGCCTTCTTTCGACAGATAAGGCGAACTGAGCGTGATATGTATCTATCACTATGGACTTTGGGGAGGCGAGTGAATCTTGAGGAGACGGCTTTCTTGGCTTATTGTGTTCGTCCTGTTGTTCATGACCCCAACGGTAGCCCTGGCAGGTGCAAATGATACCCGTTCGAGAAGTCTGAAGAAGAACGATGCAATCGTGAAGCAAATTGCGGCTGGTAGTGATTATCTGGTTGGCGGGGGAGTACCCTTCGACGGCTCTACAGAATCCCAGGGTGAGCTTTCCATTCAGTGGGCAAGCGGGGGAGTAAATCACTCTCATCAGTATTTGACATCACGAGCCTTAACAATACTGAAAAACGACAAGGGTGACACGACCGCCAATCTGCTTATCAAGTACGCCAGCATCCTATTGTCTAATTCTGACTGGCCCGACAGTTATGAAAAGGACTTTGGCCTCTATCTCGGCCACTTCTATAATCCAGACACAGGAAGAACTATACTTGGTCTATCCAAACCCACCGCCATGAGCCGGTTTTTGGATCATACACAGAAAGCAGCAACATACTACGCTAAGAACAAGAACGTCTCTATGCAGGAACTTGGTCGTGCTCTGCATTACCTGGCAGACATAAATACTCCGCACCATGCTGCCCTGTTAACAGCACTGAATTCTAACCACACGGCTTTCGAACAATTTGTTGACTCAACTCGCCTCGACTATTGTGTAGACACAACAAGCAAGTATAGTGGCCTGACTAGCGCAGATGCCGCAACCGATCTCAAGGGGTATTCTAGGGAAATCGTCAACTTGTCCGCAAGGTATGCCCTAAAATATAGAACTCAGGCAGCCTCAGGATCCGTTGAGGATATGCAGACTGCCGCCAAGGCCACTATGGAGTATTCCCAGGAGATCATGGCTGCGTTTCTTTTCAATTTCCTAAGAGCCGTCAAGGCTGTCAAATGAGAGTGCGTATTCGGCTTCGAACCGTGGAGCGTGCAGATTCCGGGGGAGACTCCTTGGGGGCTCCCCCCGGTTCTTCGGTACCCCACTGCTGGCTAGGCTGTCGTTGAAACAGTACCACCGAGGAAGGGAAACTAACCGGCGCCGAGAAATTCCCAAATAGGATTCCGGCAGGGCATCGGGTCCCCTTACGGACGTCGAGGAGTTCTTGCGTCAGATGCAGCGATTGGCGGGTGGATCACTCTGATGGTACAGCGCCTCCAAGCGGCAGCCCAACTAGATAGCATGAGGGGACGGTTTCAGATGAAGATCTCGTACGTCGGCCATAGCGGATTTCTGGTGGAGTGGGAAGCCTGCTACTGGCTTTTTGATTATCACACCGGAGATATACCGCAGATGGATGAGGAGAAAAAGGTCTTCGTGTTTGTGAGCCACAAACACGGGGATCACCTAAACCCAAGAGTTTTCGATCTGCGTCATGAATACCCCAATATCGAATACGTGCTGTCCTCGGATATCGAGGTGCCGCAGGGAGACTGGGTTTCCAAGCAAGTTACACGTGTGGAGCCCGAAAAGCGATATGAGCTATGCGACGGCGATAGCCAGATGGTTCTTCTAGCGACGCTCAGATCAACGGACTTGGGCGTCGCGTTTCTTCTGAGCTACCTCGGGAAAACCGTGTATCATGCGGGCGATTTGAATCTCTGGATGTGGAAAGAGGAAACAAAACAGTACAACGAAGACATGGCGGCCGCGTTTAGGGAACAGATGAATCACCTGAAGGGTATTGCCATCGACGTAGCGTTTGTCCCCCTTGACCCCAGGCAAGAGGAGTATTACTACTTAGGTCTGGAGGCTCTCTTGAACACAGCAAAGGTCAAGCGCGTGTTCCCCATGCATTTTGGCAGTGAGTTCTCGGTGATCGAGCGATACAAGATGAAAAGGGCAGCGAACCCTAGTGGAACGATTATCATGGATATCAGGCAAGCTGGGAAAGAGTGGGAGATCGATCTTTAGCGAAGAAAGGACGGATCTTCATGAAGTTCAAAATGGTTCACGAGAACTATAACGTCTTCGACCTTGAGAGATCGCTGCGGTTCTACGAACAAGCGTTAGGCCTCACCGAAAAGAAGAGGATAACTGCCAAAGATGGCTCTTTTGTCATCGTATACGTCGGAAACGATACGACGGATTTCCTGTTGGAACTGACTTGGCTTAGGGACCGGGATAGGCCGTATGAACTTGGGGACAACGAGTTCCATCTAGCGTTCAGAACGAGCCTTTTCCAAGAGGCGCACGCGCTCCACAAGGAAATGGGATGCATTTGTTATGAAAACCAGCAGATGGGCATCTATTTCATAGAAGATCCCGATGGATATTGGTTGGAGATCGTACCTGAAAGGCGGTAAATCGGGTGGGGCTGGCCCGGGCGGCGCTCATCCTGAAGCTCAATGAGGTCAAACTTGGCGTGGGCACCAAACGTTTCAGGCATTCCGCGGCATTGTACCACCACCTGCCGGCCCGTATGCCTGATCCCCAAATCCGACTCTTCGACTCTTCTACTTCGCCCTGTTTCGGACTGCCCCGCGCACTCTTACTGGAAGAACCTCCACGATGCTTTCCTGTTCAGTCAACTTGGTCAGGGGAGATTCGATGTCTGTAGAACCATTGACGAGAAGGTGGATACCAACCAGTTGCTCACCCACTTCACGACGAATGTCCACAGAATCTATGTTGAACCCGCTTGGGCGATGGTGCTGCTCACCTGCGCGAGGACGCCTCTCTTGTCGTGACAGATGAGATCCAGCTGAGTGGCATCACTCTTGGAACGGAGGAGATGGTGTTCGACCAAGTCAAGCCCGTACATGGTCGCCAGTCCCGCAACTGTAGCCAATATCGACAGCCAGATCATCCCCGCCCCGGCCGCCAATCCTATCCCAGAAGACAACCATAGGCCGGCTGCGGTGGTAAGCCCTCGGACACTACCTCCCTTAACAAAGATGAGGCCTCCTCCAAGAAAACCTATGCCGCTGACAACCTGGGCGGCGACTCGCGCCGGGTCGGAAGAAGCACCCGGGCCGACTACAAACCTGAATCCATACTGGCTCACCACCATGATGAGAGCGGAACCAAGCCCCACCATCGTATAGGTCCGCAGTCCGGCGTCTTTGTTACGAACCTCCCGTTCCAGCCCTAGCAGAGCAGCTAGAAAGCCGGATAGGAGAACACGACCTGCCAGTTCCAGCGTAAGTCTAGCTTCCTGTGTCACAGAAACACCCTCTCCATAATAATACTCAAGACCCGCCGTTGACATCGCACGAGTATTCTTGCCTATCTCCAAGATCAGTTCCACCAGCCGCCCTACTTCCTCCCGAGTAGTGCGCGGAGCGAGACCCGCTCTAAGCCACGAACCGGATTCGCTGATGCCTAGGACCAAAGCCAGAGTTGTCGCGTAAGACATAGAGGTGCTTTCGGTAGGCGAACCCTTCTTCACGATGGACCATACGACTCTGCCCTCCACGCTGGACGGCTCAAGCATGTAGGGTGCCAGCCGGGAGGGTGACAGGCTCGAAGCCGGTTCGTCTGAACACTGAGCCGTTACTTTGCGACAATTGTATCGTAGAGCAACACGGCAAGACATGGACCCGATATCCTCGACTTTGGAGGGAACTTTGTGAGCGCTAAACGACGGAACTATACAGATCGGTCCGGCTTCACCGAAGACTTCTTCAAGGTGCGCGACTTCCTGAAGAGGATCCACCAGACTGGGTACAAAGACGAAAACTGGCTCTGGTCACGGTGGGAGTACATGTTTTCCCACCCGCAATTGGACGAGACCCATCTTTCCAGAATCGGTATTTGGGAATATGGAGACAAGATCGTCGCCCTCGCTAACTACGAGGACCGCCTCGGACACGCCTGGTTCTCCTTTGACAGAGCCTACGCGCACCTCAAACCCGAGTTGCTCGAGTACGCCGAACAGCACCTCTCTCGTGAGAACGGAGACGGGACCAAGAACATCCGCGTTCTCATAAACGACCACGATCCCGAATTCCAAAGCATCGCGAAGGAGCATGGATTCGTCCAGACAGAGCGCGGCGAGCCAACCTCTGAGTACGTGCCGCCCGACACGTTCCCAGATACAACGCCGCCGAAGGGCTTTTCTATTGTCAGCCTGGCCGAGGAAAACGACCTAAAGAAGATCGACCGAGCGCTCTGGAGAGGGTTCGACCATCCCGGCGAACCTCCGGCGGATGGCATTGAAGATCGAAAGAAGATGCAGTCCGGCCCAGACTTTCGTAAGGACCTGACGATGGCCGTAAAAGCTCCCAACGGAAACTTCGTCTCTTTCTCTGGAATGTGGTATGTTCGAGACACGGACTATGCGCTGGTGGAGCCCGTAGCTACCGACCCCGATTACCGCGGGCTCGGCTTGGGCCGTTGCGCAGTTCTGGAAGGCATTCGACGCTGTGTGAACGAAGGATCCAAGGTAGCCTATGTGGGTTCATCACAACAGTTCTATCTCAGCATAGGATTCAGACTGCTATTCTACTCGCACTGGTGGGAGAAGGGGGTGTAGTGCGAGTAGGCATCGAGCGGGGCGCAGGCTTAACGCGCCGGTCCAATGATGCGTATTCCGAGACGTCAAAGGAGGTCATCGCAGATGTTGTCCAAATCGGCTAACAATTACCCAAGTGATAAGGGGCAGCCATGTGCCGTTCTTCGTATGGAAAGACCAGAGGACTATCGCCTGGTCGAGGAACTCACTCGTGAGGCTTTCTGGGGCACCAATCATCCTAGTTGCGATGAGCATCTCCTGGTACATAAGCTCCGCAAGGTCCCTGCGTTCATACCAGAACTCGATTACGTCGCCGAGGTTGACGGGAAGATCGTCGGCAACATCATGTACTCCAAAGCAAAGGTTGTCGACGAAACGGGCAAAGAGCACGAGGTGGTTACCTTTGGCCCTATAAGCGTCCTGCCGCAGTATCAGAGCAAAGGCATAGGCAAAGCGCTCCTGAAGCATACCATCGCCGAAGCGAGGCGCCTCGGATATCGCGCAATCGTGTTCTTCGGCCATCCTGACTACTATCCGAGAGTTGGGTTTAGGAGAGCCGAGGAGTTCAACATCACCACGGCAAGCGGCAAGAACTTCGACGCGTTCATGGCAATGCCGCTCTATGACGGCGCGTTCGACGGCATAACGGGCCGATTCTACGAAGACCCCGTGTTCGAGGTCAATGCCAAAGAAACTCAGGAGTTCGACAAAGGTTTCCCTCACAAGGAAATGCGCATCCTGGAACCCATAGATGTCTTGCTGGAGAAACTGGATGCCCCGGCTCAAGCCGGGATTCGAGGGCACGGAGTGAAGGAGTTGGCCACGCTAAACCGCTACAGCGGGCGCGAGATCGCCTCGTGGCCGGGGATCGATGAAACGGCCAAGGCCGTCATAAACGCTACGCTCTTAGAGCATGGATACCATAGGAAGGTATTCTGAGACAAACTCTATCAAGAACCTGTTCATCTCTTTCTCCGATGCCAAAGAAAGGGCGCGAACGCTCCGTGGGCTATATCGCGTTCCAGAAAAACATGAACACGAATACGGTTCCCCACGCGTTCCCGGTATGCTCCTTGGCTACAAGCATCCCGTAGATAATCGCGAAAACGGTAACCGCCTCCATCAACGCGTCAGGAGTGACACCCACTAATCCGTGAATGACCAAGCAGAAGACGCCACAGACAATTGCTCCCCAGTTCAGCCATACACCTTTTGGAGGGTGCAGTTTGTTGATCTTGTCACTGACAAAAGCATAGTTGAACCCCTCAAAGAACCCCCAGGCGGTAGCTACAACGGCCATCCCTATCACGTTGACAGGAAATCCGCTCGCCAAGATCTCATTAGTGAAGTGGACCTGCCGAAAGGGCGTGTAGCTGGTTAGAGTACCCGTACCGGCCCGATACGCGAGGTGCGGAAAAGTGGCAAGAGCAGACAGCATGACAGCTTTTGGCAAGTTCGCCGACTTCAGACCATGCCCAATGAAACTCTCCTTGCGGAGCAAGGATACGATGGTGATGCCGAGTCCCGCTGTCCCGAACTGAAAAACCGCCACTGAAAGAAGACGCGTCAGGATATGCGCCTCTGGGTTTTCCGTGAGGGACGTAATCTGAGAGTTGAACGCCATAAACAACGCCAATGGGACGATGGAGCAGATCGCGATTAGGGTCAGATCTACCTCGGTTCGCCTACGCTCTGTCTTGAGATTGGTACCAATCACTGGGCGTCTCCTCCTCGGGCGGCATCCTTGCTAACTTCTTTTACATCCATAAGCCGAGAACGGTCAAGTGCAAGTCGGATCAACGATGCGCATCGTCGAGGTGTGCGCCAACCCATCCAAAGGCGGATCGGCTGCAGGATATTAGGCGTAGCGCGTTTAACATGGTGTCGTTGCTATACACCTTGGCGCGAACGGTGCGGGCGCGAGAACAGAAAGGAGACTCCGACATGAAAGGTGACGTATTCGCCGGACTTGGCGGTCTGATGAAGGGACTCACCGGCTTGATGCCGCAGGACGACCCGGAAGTGAAGAAAATGCAGGCTCAATCAGATCTCAATGACCTACGCAAACGGGAAACCGAGATCTACGCTGAGATCGGCAAGCAAGCATTATCGCGGAGCAGTGGCCAGTTCCCAGAATTGGAGAGCAAACTTAGATCGGTCCATGCCAGTCTAGCAGAAGCACAATCCAAGCTGGAGCAGGTCCAGGCAGAAGAAGCAAGGAAGAAACAGGAAGAGCAACGAGCGAAGGAACAGCGCACTTGCGCACAATGCGGCTATCTTAACCAGGAGGGTGTGAAGTTCTGTCAGGAGTGCGGAGCAAAGATAGGAGCGTCCAAGTGCCGAAGCTGTGGCGCGACATTGTCCCCCGGCGTGCGCTTTTGCGGCGAATGTGGCGCAAAACAGGAAGCATAGTAGATACCGGAAGCCATCCCACTGTGGCGGAAGGCGCTATGACTGCCGAGCTGTTACCATACAGTGTCGCTCTGCTAAGAGGCGCAGAAGCTTAGGCACCGCCCGTAGGCATCCGGAGGCTCTAGAGGAGTCTTCTACCGTTACCGATCAGCCTGGTCCAGGGCCCCACCAACAAACTCGATCGACAGCGTCCCGGCAAGTAAGCGGGCGAAAGGAGTCTGAAGAATGACTTCACACATCAACAACATTTCTATGAGGCATGCTATGGCTAACCTATGAAGGCTGCCTGAGTTCGCTTACTTACCACTCGGCGCGCAGTAATCCAAATAGCTACGCCGTGGCCACCGTCGACACGTTGTTTCACCAACCATGCGGGACGCATTGAGTGGTCTTGGAGGGTTTACAACTGCCTCTGCGTCGCCGTCCGTTCTGGACAGCGTGATCCCCGAGCTGACCTCTAGCAGATCTCGTTTCCCGATGAAGTTGCCTACGGCCATCTCGCACTCGGTCTGCGGCTAGCTCGCGCGTAGGCAAGGTCATGACTGCGACTCCACACCCTACGGCCGCCTCGCCCAGCAACAGTGCTTTGCCTTACGCCCGCTGCCGCAGGGACACGGATCATTCCGTCCGACCCCTCGCCAGCGGGCTTGCGACTCGGCTCGCAGTTCGGTCATGATTGCCGCCGGCGCCCGTCCGAGTCGCCTCAGTTCCACGATGCGCCTCAGAGGCTGCTCGACGTGGGCGAAAAATCTCTTCAGACCGCCACATAGATGGTTCAGTCCGGACTCGCCATCCTCCGCGGTGGCGAACCGGTCCTTGGGGCACCCGCCATTGCAGACCCCAAGCCATGTGCAGGCGCGGCACTGCTGCGGCAGGCGGTCCCGCTTGGCGTCACCGAATCGACGCTGTGCCGGCGAGTCGACCAACGCGCCAAGCGACGAGATCGCGATATCGTCCGATGCCAGGGTGCCGACATCACCCGAGGGTGAGGTCCCAATGTAGCCGATGCGGTGCTCCGTCGCGACGAAGTGATCGCAAGAATACACTGCGCCGTCCTGCTCAACGATCAGCACCCTCCCGCAGGTTGGAGCCATCCAGCAGAGGTTGGCGTCTCCTCCCGACCACACGAGGGCCATCTCGGCCACCTGCTGTATCTCCAGACGCCCGATATCGTTCTTGATCCACTCGTCGAAAACTGCGCAGAGAAAGTCGCCATACCCCTCGGGAGTCACTGAGTCGGGTGCTACCTGTCCGTCCGGACCTCGCCGCACAATGGGGATGAACTGCATCCAGCCGGTATCCAGATCCCTTAGGGCCCGGTAGACGGCCACCGGTTCTTCCGCCCCCGTGGATGTCACCGTACACAGCAGGTCGGGCTGAATGCCGTGGGCTTGCAGACGTCGGGCAGCCGCGGCCACGCGTTCATGAGTGCCGCGGCCACCGTGGTCTCTTCTGTAGGTGTCATGCGTTCGCAGCGTGCCATCGATGCTCAGCCCGACGTCAAAGTTTGCCTCGGCCAAGAACGAACACCATGCCTCATCCAGCAGGGTGCCGTTTGTCTGCAAGTTATTCCAGCAACTCCACCCCGAAGGAAGGTAGCGCCGCTGTAACTCGACCGCCTTACGGTAGAAGTCGAGTCCGGCCAGGGTCGGTTCTCCCCCGTGCCAAGTGAACGACACTACCGGCCCGGGGCTGGCTTCTATGTATTGACGGGTATAGGTCTCCAGAAGACCATCCGACATCTTGGGAGGAAGCTTATCGCCGTAGATATCCTCGGTCTCCAGGTAATAGCAATAGCTGCAGGTCAGGTTACAGCGCGGCCCGACCGGTTTTGCCATGACGGTGAACGGATCCATAGCTTTTGCAGGCATTAGCCGCTGAGATGCTTCCCGAAAAACTCAAAGACTTTCTCCCATGAATCCATCGCCTGCCGCGGCCGGTAGCGTTCAGTATGATAATACCAGAACCCGTGCCCCGCGCCGTCGTAGCGATGGAACTCATAGGCCTTCCCATGCTGCTTAAGGGCCGCTTCGTGGATATCCACCTCTTCTGGCGGAGGAGACTGGTCGTCGTTGCCAAAGATCCCCAATAGGGGGCAGCCCAACTGATCGGTATAGTCGATTGGCGCCACCGGTTGGGCAGGCGTCAGTTTCTCTTTGGAGGCAACCACACGGCCACCCCAGCAGTCGACGGCGGCATTGAGACCGCTCACCTTGCACGCCGCCAAGAATGCGTGGCGGCCGCCTGAGCACGTGCCGATCACGCCCACTCTGCCGCTTGAATAGGGCAAGCTCTTGAGGTGCCGCAGAGCGCCTTCGCAATCCCCCATCACGCTGTCGTCGGAGACGCCACCTGCCTCACGGGCCTTGGCCGCAATCTCCTCAGGCGTCCCGTGTCCAAATCGGCAGTAGATGTCGGGGCAAAGAGTCAGATAGCCGTGATGGGCGAAGCGGCGGGTCGTCTCGCGGTAGAACTCATCCCACCCGGGCATATGCGGGATCAAAATGATGCCTGGGTACGGACCTTCCCCAAGGGGGCGCGAGAAGTAGGCGTGGATGCTGTCGCCATTGTGGCCAGCCATACTGACTGTCTCAGCCAACATCCCTTCATAAGCATCGGTTCGTCTGCTGTTCCACATAGCTAAACCTCCTTTCTGTGCTCCTGTCTATCTTTCCGCCAGCCCTGTTGCCAATCCTCCTGTGATCGCTCTAGTCTCCCCCCGCGTCCTAGTCAGTGCTCTCAAACGCTGTCCAATACTGATATGTCGGCGGGGAGTCCCCTCCCCGCCAACAACGTATCAAAACACAGCGCCCGACCTGCGACCGTGCCCGGATTTGAAGCAAGGTTACATATTCAGAATCTCTACGGCCACGAATCCGAACACCATGCCTCTCTACCGCCCCTCATCAAGTTGAGTACGCTCCGCTCTGCACCTCATCATCATGAACCCATCCTTCCCTGCCCCTCATCACAGTAAACTCGCTTCAAACCAGAGCGGCCACCTTCGGATGCTTCGCGCGAGCTTCTCCAAATCCCGGACCTCGCCTCAATCTAAGACACCCTCGCGTAGAGGCCTCCCCTCCCCGTACCTAATCGCGACGAAAGAGCTCGATATCGTAGCTCCTACCGCAAACGGGGGGACAGGGGAGCTGAGGGGCAGGCAGAAGGAGGCGGGCTGAGCGGGCAGGCCAGAAGAGTGCGGGTTGAGGGGACTGGCCGAAGGGTGCGGACGAATGGGGGCGCGCCGAGGGTGCGGGGACAAACACCGCGCGGATGAAGGCTCATCCCCGTTCCGCGGTGCGTTTCTCCTCCGTAGCGGTTTTCTGCGTAGCCATCTTCTCGGCTCTATCAACCTTGGCCGCGTAGTTCTCGCAAATCCTGTTCAGCACCTTGATGTACGGGCCGTTCATATCGACATACCCACGCTTGAGGTGGAGGATGGCCGCGTCCATTGAAATGAGCGAATTGCGGCAAAAGGACGAAGGACGTCTTCGTGGTTGCTCAAGTGACTGGGATGGTTACCTGTGCTCGCGATCGATTGAGACGACTTGCGCCTCGCTGTTCGCCTCCACGAAGTGGATCACGCTATCGAGGATGCTATCTGCCTGCGCACCGTTGGCGGCAATGGCGGCGACGCCAATGATGATTGACTGATGGATATCCTGGTCGCCCACCTCGGCCGCAGATACATTGAACTGGCTGCGTACTCTGGAGAGCAGACTCCTAACCTCCATGCGTTTCTCCTTTAGGGAGTGAACCCACGGGACGTGCAGGCTTATGGTCATGGCTGCGATGATCATGTTGGCAGTATAGCACATCAAGAAAGCGATCTGATTACCTTCGGCAGCATGCCGGAGACAACAAGGCATATCCCAGATCGAGCCAGACCACGGTATCTTCAGCATGCTAATGGCCGTCTTCCTGGGTGCTCCATGCCGCGTTCGAAGGAATCTTGAGATGGTCCATACAACTACTAGGTAAGAGGGACCTTTCGACAGAGCAAAAACTTGAAGACTTGCGCTACCTGTTCGAGATCATACGGGACAACCATCCGTACATCGAGCTAAAAGCCCGGGTTGAGGGTTATAACTGGCTCGAGCACGAAAAGCAATTCGAGGATGCGGTCCGGGCCAGCCGAAACGATAGAGAATTCGCCCAGGCAATTCAGCGGATGCTGCTCATGCTTAACAACGGTCACACGTCCGGTGATACAACTCTCCTGGTGCTTTTGATTGACGCGGGTCTCCAATGGGGCCGCCTTTCACCTTTTCACGCCGGACGCCACCAGAGTATCCTTCCCCATCCCACAGACGGACGGATGACGATCAAACCTATAGCACATATCCAGGAACTGCGTCCGCAAAGCAGGGGTAAACAGGAGCTTCTTCAGGAAAGGCTGGGGGATGCTCCGTGACAGTGCCCCTGGGCCAGCTAATCTAATGTCTCGTAGCCCCGCCTCCTGCAAGACATGTGCCAGCTCCTCCGGCAAAAAGCAATATGTGACCGGCCAAGGCGTCCCGCCGCGCTCCATCTTCGCGTAGACTGCGTCCGGGTCTTCAAGCAGGCCAGTGTCAAGGAAGCGCTCTTGATCCTCGAAGTCAGGACACCATGCTTCCCACGTTTCCCTGGTTGGAGCCGGATACCACTTCAGGAGCGGGTCACCGTCGTCTTGCTCAACAAGATACTGGCGCTTCTGCGCCGGATTATACGAGTATGGAAGAAACCCCAACCTGCCGGCCACGCTGACCACGACAGCCTTCCGAGCAACCCGGACAAGGTCAGAAAGCACTTGGTTCTGCTTCGGGTACACGTACGATACGGGAGCATCGACGCTGACCACCAGGTCGAACCTGTCGTCGGGGTACCGAGCGAGGTCAGTGATGCGCGAGTTCACGAAGACCATACGATCAAGAACTCCTGCCGCTTCAGCCAATTCTCTGGCCTTTGTCAGCATGGAATCAGATACGTCCAGATGAGTAACCTCCAAACCTCGTTTTGCCAGTGGTATGCTGAATCGCCCTACTCCCGCCCCAGCATCAAGAACAGTAGTCAAACCGATCAACAAGGAATCGATCGCACGATCGAGATGGTCTTTCTGAATGATGTCATCCATGAACAAGCTCTCTCGTCTGGATTCCTCTTCGCCTTTCGTGGGCAGATTCCAGAATCTCGCAGCTACATCCTCATAATCTCGTGACACTCGGCTCACTCCTCCATCCACAGTGTAAGTCTACTCCTCAACTCACCGTGCTCGGCCGTGCCCTCATCACCGTGAGGCCGCCCCTCCCCACCCCTCATCGCGGTGCGCCCGCTTCAAAAGGGAGCGTCCACCCAAGACCATCTAGCGGACCCCATCCTAGTCGCAGACGGATACCCGTTCGCGTTTACGGGCTATTTCCTCCTCCCCATACATCCACAAGTATTCTTCTACCTCGAGGTCGAATCCGAGTCTTCTCGCCATTTCAAAAGCGGTCTTGTCAAAGGTATCTATGGAGAGACAACTCGGGCCGCGATAATCCAGATTGCTGCGCCATCGCTGCGTTATTTGGTCGGGGCGATGTCATGAGAGTAATGAGACAAAACTGAGCGCCCTTTCATAGATCTCGGCATATTTCAGCCGCTTTGCAGAGGCCCAATGGGCTTCAAAATTAGATAGATATTCTCCCTTGTAAAGCGACAGGATCGTTTGCGCCCCTTTGCGGTTTCCATTTTGCTCAAAGTCCCGGGCGGCCTCCTCAAGAAGGTCGGCATCAGTCGCAATTTCGTCCCGCCGGATGCTGTAATGTCTCCCGATATTTACGACGGGGTTTTCCAGGCCGAGCGCGGAAAGGTCCTTTTTTATGTAGGACAGATTTACGCCGATCAGCTTCTTCACGTCGTTGGAGTCCGAGTCGTACCAAAGCGCCTCATAGATCTGTTCCTTTGTGACGCCCCTGTCCCCCGCGTCAAGTAGAAAGGCCAGAAGCTCGCGCTCTTTTTTCGAGTGCGTTTTGAGCGGTCTCCTTCTGTCCTGATACGGGAAAACGAAAAACCCGCCCAAGGTCGCAACATAGGCTTTTTTGACTGCAAAACCGGCGAAAGCCATCATCTCCCGCGTGATCTCGGGCTCAATCCCGCTAGACAAAGCAAATTCGAGGATGGGGTCATAAGCCTTTCGCATCCTAAAAAACTCATAGCTGCCGTTTTCATGACAGAGCGGCAGAAAACGCTTGGTAAGGCGGGAGGCCTCCTCATAGTCCCCGCGCGCCAGGGCGATCCTCGCCAGAAGGCCATAAGCCAGCGTCCCGATCATCATCATGTCCGCCCGCTCCCCGATTTCTATGGAACGCTTCGCGCAGTCGGCGGCGCGTTCATAATCAGATACGATCCCGAAATAATGAAAAAGCCTGCCCAGCGCGATGGTCTTAAAATAATCGCTGACCTTGGGGATATCCTCACATATTTTGTCTATGATTTCTTCTTTGTCCCCGGCGGCAAACAAAAGGCCGTATATATTATACAGAAATTTCGCCAGATTCATCTGCAGCTGGGTTTTCCTATAGAGCGGCGCATATTCGCTTGCCAGGGTAAAATACCGAACGGTCTTCTCAAAGGTCGCGCTACCCCCGTTTAGCCGATCGATGCTGGTGTTTTGGAAGTGTATTTCTGCCGCGAGCAAGTAACCCATCCAAAGCTCCTCATATCTTCCGGCACTCCTGAGTCGAGAGAGTTCGGCAGTCACCATGGCGACTGCCCTGTCACGCTGCCCGAGCATCTGATAAGCCTTTGCCACGCAGATATCGACACTGTGCATGTCCAGATATGATCGTTCGTTTGCCTGCATCTCCAAGGACTTTTCATAACAGTAAACGGAATCCTTCATCCGGCCCGCGACGAAATGAATCACGCTCAAATATCGCTCGTACCAGGCCCTTACCTTGATATTGCCCGATTTGGCGCAGGCTTCGACCATCCGGCGGCAAAGGGCATAGGCTTCTTTTATCTGCGAGTTCCAGCACAGGTTATAGATCTTTTCGATCACAACGCCGTAGGAGCGCTCGGACGCGGGATCGTCAAGCTCTGCGATCAACTCGTCCAGCAGCTTGTTTGATTCCTCGAAGGAGATGAAGTTCCGAAGCACCCGCGCCTTGTGCGTCATGGCCTCAACATAAAGCTCGCGGTCGTCTTTACAAAGTTGCGGGATCGCCGCATCCAGGCAGGCGGAGGCTTCGGTGAAGTTCCCGATGCTAGATAAATAAACACCTTTTGCGACCAGAAGTTCCCGGTCTGAAGCCACGCCCTCGTCCCCGAGCGCCTGAAACCATACCCTCAGCTCATGAAAACTGCCTTTCTTGACATAGTCCCGGTAGCAGATGAGGATAATCTGCCGGAGCCTTTGGCTGTCTTTCAATCGTATTGCGTATTTTGTGGCCTCGGAAAACTGCTTTCTTTCGAAGTAATAATCGGCAGCACGCTTCTGCAGCAGGTCGGATCGCGCACTGTCAGTATTTTTCAAGAGATAGTCCCGAAACAGGGTGTGATAGCGGTAATAACCGCCCTCGGTCTTGATCGTGAAAATATTGCGCGTCACAAGGCTTTCCAAAATAAGCCGTGTATTTTTTCGGTCCAGAAGCACGTTTAGCATCTCGGGCTCAAGCTCCTCAAAGCACGCGGAGCTTTTGAGAAAATCTGCCGTTTCGGGTGAAAGACGGCTCAGGCACTCATAGAAAAGGTAGGAATAGAGCGCCTCGCTGCTACGGGCGCGGACATCGTCCATCGAGACGCCGTTTTCCAGAAGCACCTTAAAGGAACCGACAGCGATGGGCCATCCTTCCGTTAGGCGGTAGATGTCCGCATCGGCAAAGCCCAGGATTTTCGCAGTCTCGTCCATAGTGAAAGCAAGGTCCTTTTGCGCAAGCTCCAAAATGCCGCCCCTGACGCGGAAAGGCGCGAAATCCTGCCACGGGACCTCGCGGCTCGACAGACAGAAGCGGATGTGTTCGGGGCTGTATTTCACGATGCATGCGATCAGCGCGTGGACCTCTGGCGCATCTATGGTGTGGAGATCGTCCAGAAAAATCACGCACTCCTTGCGATAATTCTCGATGCTGCTGATGAAAGCGTTGGAAATGATTGTGATGAAGTTGCTGTTCTTTTCAAAAGGCAGATATTCCGACGCGTTAAAGGCATAATCGGGAAAGGTCTGCCGAATAGCCATGCTCAAGAGGTCGAGAAAGGAAAAAACGTCGCTTTCCCCGTCCAGGATGGCCCAAACGGAGCTCGGCGCGCAGAATGCAATCTGAGACAGCAGGGTGGTTTTGCCGTAGCCCGCCCCGGCGTGTATATAGGTAAGCTGCCTTGGGTTCTCCAACACGGCGTTGACAAGACCTTTTCTCATTAACTCTCCTGCGGCAGCCTTAGGAACTGTCAGCCTGACACTCGATATACTCACCCTTATCTCGCCCCCTACACATTTTGACATAATGCGATACGAATTTGCATGCATCTGGCCTTTATTAGCGGTTTCGTTAGCGGTTTCATTAGCGGTTTTCGCTTTACAGTTAGAGCGGTCGGACCGTGGGGCCGGCTATCTTAACGTCGAACAGATTCTGAAGGGTGTTGGCGCGATGGAAAACAGAAAAGAGCAGGCCAAAAGACCCAGCGTCAAACCTGCGGAGCGGGCGCCGGAAACCTTGGGTCGCGCTTGTCCCTGCGGCGTACCGGAAAACGAGTTTCCGTGTATGGATAACTGCTTTCGGAAAAGCGCCGCCGCGCCGGACGGCGGGTACGAGGCGCTCTGCCCGCATTGCGGCATATGGACTTCCTTACCGGAGGGAGCGGCCCTCAAAGTGACCCGTATTTTTGACTGTGCCTTGATGGGTTATGGCAAGCGAGTAACCGAGGAGGATAGGTAAAATGAACAAGAGAGCATTCCGCATTTTAACGATGTTATGCCTGACGATAGGCCTCCTTCTCACTTTGGCGACATCGGCCAACGCGGTGGACCTGACGACGAACTATTATATCAGTGGCAGCCCTGGCGCGTATTCTGTGGGTAGATCCGCGGGGGGTACGGAAATCGGCAAGGATTATGCCACGTTGGCCGAGGCGCTTTCCGCTTGCAGTAGTGATTGGGCCGAGCCCGGCACGCCTGTGATTCAGCTCGGTAGCGCGGACTCGCCGCTCTCCGTCAAGCGCGGCGACGGCGCGCTGATCTCAGCCACCTATACAGGCGCTGTAAATATCGAACATGCCTCCAGCACATACGGCCTTTGGGTGGGTAAAGATGCCCCGGTGGAGTTGCGTGACTTCACGCTGACAAACAGCTTGGAAGGCATCGGCGGTGAATATAACGCCGTTTATGTGTACATCGGCGGCAAGCTGACCATCGGCTCCGGAACCAACATCATCGTGAAAGATGGCGGCGCTTACAACGCTAATCCCAACGCGCTGTACAATGATGGCACTGTTACTATTAACGGTGATGCCCTCCTTTCGATTGAGAATAAAGGCCGGGTTATTACTAATTGCGGTACCTGTACCATCGGTGGAAATGCGGAAGACTGTATTGACATCTCCGCTTCGTCATCGAGCGGGAGCATCTTAAATTTCAATAGCGGAATTCTGACAATCGGCACGGGGACCACAGTCAGCTCTAGTGCCGGATTGGAAAACTATAACATTGCCACCATTTCCGGCGGTACCCTTGTGTCATCCAAAACCACCGTCAAAAATGACGGTCGCGGTACGCTATACATAAGCGGGGGAACAGTCAGAAATACCGACACGAATGGCTCATCCAACGCGCTGTATAACAACAGTACTGCCGTCGTCAGCGGGGGCGTAATCACCTCGGACAGCTCGTGTGCCATCTTGACAATGTACAGACTGACTCTCAAAGGCGACTGTCAAGTCGGCGCCCCAAACGGAACGGCTGTAGGTTCCAACACTAATACCAAGGCCAACAGCGAGATCATTATCCGAGAAAACGCATCGATCACCGGGAAGACCACCGGCGTTGAGGCTTCCGCCGCCAACGGAAGCGGCGGAACTTCCACGCTGACAATCACAGGCGGTAGCATTTCCGGAAACACCCGTGCCGTGAAGACCTCCGCAAATACAGAAATTTCCGGCGGCACCCTTTCTGCGTCCGGCTCGAGCAGTACCAACAGTTTCGCGCTTGAATGTTCCGGCGGTGCCACGGTAAATATCAGCAGCGGTGAGCTCATTGCGGACAGCGAGAGAAACTCCGCCTATGGGATATATAATAAAGGTTCTACCGTCAATTTTTCCGGCGGCAGTGTGGTGGCTGGTTGTACCACATCAGATGCTGTGAGGGTGTACGGCATTTATAATTATGATAATGCCACAACCAATATTAGCGGCGGCTCCGTCACCGCCAAGACAGACGTCAGCGCCCCGAATGCGCTAATATACGGGCTTCATAACAAAAACTCCACCGCCAACATCACCGGAGGCACCATTTCGAGCGAAGGATCCAACAACGCGGCTTTCGCCGTGTACGATGAGGAAAGCGCGTCACCCAAGGGGGTTTTCATCCGCGACACGTCCGTTCTAAGATCCGTGTCGCCGAATACCGTCCGTCTGGAGAAGAGGGCTACGGATTCAGGCGCGCTCACCTATTTCGGAACTTCATTTTACTCCAATGCGAATGCTGTGGTTACCATTCAGGGTGCGCAAGACGAAGCAGCTGCCGCTTATGTAATAGACGGCAGCAACTTTGCCAACGCACAGGCATGCGCCCTGCCGGACGCAGGGTACGGCTCACCCCGGTGGACAAGCGACGCCGAAAGGACAAATATCCTCAGCGAGGCAAGCCCCGCCTCTCTCTCGACCCTGATGGCTGGTGGAAGTGCCTCGGTCTATCTCAGCGTGAAACGGATCTATACGGTCACAGTGAATCAGGGCGCTTACGGCACCGCGGGGGCCGACGTGAGCAGCCTGGCCGCAGGCGAGATCGTGACGCTGACCGCAACACCGCATTACGGCTACTCCTTTGCCGGATGGACTTCTGCCTCCGGCGTAGCCTTTACGGATGCCTCCGCCCCGAACACCACCTTCACCATGCCCGCGAATGCGGTAGCGGTTACGGCAAACTGGAGGGCAAATCAATATACCGTGACCTTCTCCCCAAACGGGGGCTCGGAAGTCTCACCGATAACGCAAGATTACAATACGAAGATTACTTCCGCACCCTACACGGGAAAGCCGGGATATACCTTTGCGGGCTGGTTTGCCGACGAGGGGCTTAACACGGCGGTTGGCTTTCCTTATATCATTGCCGGGAGTACAACCCTCTACGCCAAATGGACTCCAAATACATACACGCTGACATTCGACAGTAACGGTGGCTCCGCGGAGACCGCTATAACGGCCGCATACGGGGATGCCTTAACTCTTCCGACGCCCACGCGCCCAAATTTCGCATTTAGTGGATGGTATGAGAGCGAGACGGGCAACAACGGCAGCGGCATGGAGTTTACCGCGGCGGCAATGCCTGACCTGGGTGCCGATGGAACTACGAAGACTCTTTACGCAAAGTGGACAGCCAAAGAGGAAATCGGTTATGCCCCGGCGCCTCAGTCCTATACCTACGGCACACCCGGCGCGGCATATACCGTAAGCCATCTATCGCTGTCCGGATTCACTGTGCAATACGATGCCGACAGCGCTTGGACAGCAACGCCGCCGACGGAGGCGGGGTCGTACAACGTCCGTATCACCCGTGCGGAGGATACAACATACGCCTCTTACGACTCGGGAACGCTTGACGACCACTTTGCAATTAACCCTGCAACACTTACGGTCACGATCAGGTCCGGACTCACTATTACAAAGGCTTATGACGAAAATGCGACGGTTGACGGCGTTCAGAGCGACTGGCTCCTCGTCAACGGGCTGAAGAACGGCGAGACGGCAACAGCCGGCGGCACATGGAGCTACGCCAACGCCGACGCAGGAACCGGCAAGGCGGTCAATATCACCGGCATCAGCATTACCTACGGAACCGCGAGCAGCGGCAACTACACCTACACGCCCGCCTCGCTTTCCACGACGGGCGAAATCACCAATGCATCCCAGCCGGTGACGAGCGTAACGATTAACTACGCGGCAGAAATCGCTGATACCACCGTGCTCATGGAATACAGCGCAAACGGAACAGACTGGACTGACTGCACCGCGGATATGGTTATCGCCTCCGGCTGGTTTGGTGACAACGTGTACTTCCGATTGAAAGCCAAACCCAATTACGACGCCGGCGCGACGCAGACGCTAAGTATCCCCGCAAGACCGACGACTCCCGCTGCGACGGGAACAGATGAAACCTTCTTCGGGCAGGGTAACGGTTCCATATCGGGCGTAAGCGCCGTAATGGAGTACAAAGCCGGAGCGGACGGAAGCTGGCAGAACGTCACCGGCACGGAACCAACCGGCCTTACGGCGGGGACCTATCACATCCGCGTAATGGCGACGGAAAGTAGCTTCAAAAGCCTTGAGCAGGAGCTTATTCTGCAAAACGGCCCGAAACTTACCGTGACCTTTGACGCGCAGGGCGGAAGCGCCGTGGACAGCTGCACCGACTTGAGCTATGGCACCTTGCTGCGGGAACCCGCCGCTCCCACAAGGGAGGGCTACACTTTCGCCGGCTGGCATAAGGAAAGCACGCTTGAAAACGCCTGGGATTTCGAAACTGACAGGGTGACGGCAAACATCACCGTTTGGGCGAAGTGGACGCGTAACCCCGATGACAGCGAAGGCACAGTCACGCAACAACCCAAAACCATCACCGTTACCGAGACGTCGAGCAGCCTGTTCATGGGGAGCGAAGGGCATATCAGCGCCAGCGCCGATATGGATAAGGCCTTTGCAAGTTCGGTCGAGGTGAAGGTCACCGATACCAAGGAGGACAAAGCAGTATTCGGCTTTGCCGCCGGCGTTGAGGTTTACCCATTTGATATCTCCCTGTACATCAAAGGCACAAACCAAAAAACAGAGCCGGCGGCAGGCTATTCGGTAATAATCTCTTTGCCGGTGCCCAAAAGCCTCTTGGATGTAAAGGATCTTATCTCCGTCGTGCACAAGTCCGGAAGCGGCGCCGTGTCGACGCTGGCTTCAAGGCTTGAGCAGAAAAACGGCGCCTGGTACCTCACGTTCGAGGCGACGGAGTTCTCGCCCTACGCGCTGGTGGTTAGAAACGCCGGAAGCTACGACGAGTCGGCGGGTGTGCCGTATTATCTTGATGCGGAAGGAAGCAGGGTGTTCATCGGTTTTGCGGCAAACGGCAGATATATCTCCCCCGAAGGCGTGAGCGTGTATGCGGCACAGAACGGTAAGAGCTTCACGGATGTCTCTGGGCACTGGGCGCAAAGCTATATCGGCTTTGTAACCGAGCGTGAGCTGTTCCTCGGCACAGGGGGCAATGCCTTCTCCCCGGATGCCGGGATGACCCGCGCCATGTTCGCGACTGTCGTGGGGCGGCTTTACGAACGCAGCTACGGTGAAATCGACGCCCCGAATACCCACACCTTCACCGACTGCGACTATTCCGATTATTACGGCAAATACGTGGACTGGGCGGCGAAGAACGGTATCATCGCGGGCTATGGAAACGGGGTCTTCGGCCCGGACGACTCCATCACCAGGGAGCAGATGGCGGCGATCCTGTATCGCTTCGCAGACTTCCTCAGGGTGTTGCCGAATGATATGGATGCTACGCTTGATTATCTCGATGCGGGCAGCATTTCGAACTATGCGAAAGACGCGGCGCTCTACTGCCAGACTACCGGCGTCATCGGCGGACGCACCGGCGGGGTGTTTGCTCCGCAGGAAACCGGTACCCGTGCCGAAGTCGCGACGATAGTAAAGAGATTCGTTGAGTCAGTTGTGAAATAGGCGCGCTATAGGCACCTCAATCATATGTTCCTTGCGGAAGATTATCGCCGCGGACGGCCAAAAGGGAGGTGAGTCTTGAAGCTTAACCGCCGCGACGCTGAGTGTTCTATCGGCCCGTGCGGCTGCAATCAACTCATCGCAGACAGTTCCGGTCTTCCGGGGCCATGCCCGGACTGACAGCTCACTCGTGAAGTCTCCCCTTCTCGATGGGCTGTCGAAAGCCCTTTATGGTACGCCGCGGCTAGAAGACTTCCGAGAAGAGGCGATCCGCAATCGGCGCTTGGGACTGAGGTTACTCATCCTCGCAGGCCAAGCATGTTATGCTGCATATTTGGGCGACATCGGCTCACCGGAGGACCGGCTATGAGCCCGTTCAAACTGGTGCCTTGAGTGTCGCCTCTACCTTGCCATCACGGCCTCAATCTCGGCAATCGTTCTGGGAATACCGCGTGAAAGGTTCTCACAACCGTCCTGGGTGACCAGGCAGTTGTCCTCAAGGCGGAACCCGATGCCCCATTCCTCGCAATAGATACCGACATCAACACAAAAGATCATCCCGGGCTGCAGCGAGCCGCCGCGTACGACGTCATCGTGGACATCAAGGCCGACATGATGCGCTCCGCCGTGCCACATCAGTTTTCCGACCTCGTCATAAGTATCAACCAGGCCAAGCTGATGCAGAAGCTCGTAGTTGTACTCGCGCGCAAGACGATCCACGTCCGAGTGCGGCATACCCGGCCGAATTATCGAGAACATGTGGTCTGATGTACGCAGCGCGCACTCATACAAGAGACGTTGGCGCTCAGTGAATCTGCCATCACATGGCCAAGCACGGGAGACATCGTTGACCATGCCTTCCCAACGCGCGCCGACATCGTTTAACACCATATCGCCTGCTTGCGCCTGCCCGGTGTAAGAGTAGTAATGGATGCAGAAGTTGTTCGCGCCGGCGCTGATGATAGGCGGAAAACCTGGCTCCAGTACACCGTGGTCCGTAAGCACGTGGTCAAAGATAGCTTTGTACTGGTATTCCCACATGCCGGGGCGCGAGGCGCGCATCATGGCCTCAATAGCTTGCCCGGTGATGCGGATGGATTCGCGCATGGCCTCAATCTCGCACGGTTCTTTTATCGCACGCGCCTGACTAAAGCGCAGATGGATATTGTTGATGGGCAAAGCTGGGTACTCGTCTCGGCATCTGCGAGCGAAACGGTGCTCAGCATTAGGCGGCTCATCGGCGGTAAGCTTGGTTAGGTCCAGGTATACCCGTTGGAAGTGACCGCCCATGGCGCGGGAATGGAACTCGCGTTTGAACTGGTCGACATAAGCGATATGCAACACACCGGAGATGGCAGTGCATTCCTCCGCCTTGAGGCGCCTGCCAGACCACCTTTCTGCGAGCGGGTCCGGGCGCTGAATGTAGAGCGTCTCCGAGACAGTTCCTGCCCGTTTCTCAGCCAGGAACATGATTCCATCTTCGTCGCAGCCAGTCGCATAAAGAAAGTTTCGGTTACAGAAAAAGCGGTAGTACTGATCAGAACTTTGGCGGGGCGCATGTCCCGAGAAAAGCAGCAATAACGAGTCATCTTCCATGTCCTTATAGATGCGTTGGCGGTTACCGACATAATAGGTTCGGTCCACGGTTAAAGGCCTCCTCCAAGTCTTTCTTGTCGATTTGGAATGGACTAGCGCAGTAACACTTCCCCTCGCGCGGCGGCAAATCCTTGAGTTGAGATCATGGTTGCCAGATCGAAGCGCTGTGCCTCGCCACTCGGGAGATAGTCTTGAGTAAGGTAGTCCTGGTAGATGTACTCGATATCAAGTCCCTGCTCGGTTGCGGCTCGACGGGCGTACTCGATTGACGCCTAGAATAATCGATCCCCGTAACCTTGAGACCCCTCTTAGCCAGCCGACTTGTGTAGAGACCAGGCCCGCAGCCTAGGTCTAGCACGCGGTCACCGGGCCTAAGGCGGAAATGCCCTACAAGCCAATCGCAGGTCAAGTCTATTGTGGCAGGCTTCCGACTGGCCGCGTCGATCTCCGGGTCCAGGTGCGCCTTCAGCATCTCGGAGGAGATGTGAGGATCGTCCCAGAACAAGGGCTCACCAGGCTCAAACAGCGTGGGTCTCTTGTCCAGGTTCCTAAGCTTACCTATTAGGAGCCCTCCATCGTTGCCGGTTGCTCTCCCGCCTATGTTCATCATCGCTCAAAACCTCCTGTACGCATGTTTCGCCAGAATCGGACGGCGAGCAACCCGGTGATGGCGTCAAGAACCGGACCCCAAGCCATAAAGCCGACAGCCGAAATCGGGCTGGCCAGCACGAGCCCGAGAGCGCTTGTTAGGCCGAGCGCGCCGTAGGTAATGAACAGCCCGCGCAGCCACCGATCAACTGTTGTTGCAGTAAAGAGCGGAGCAGCGCATAGGGCAGCAATGCCCATGAAAAAACCCCAGCCAAGGATTTCTAGCGAGAACATAACGGAGTCTGATCCATATGGCAGGAATATCTTCAGTTCCTCTACCGCACCGCGAGTCATACCCTGTCTAATCACTGTGAGCTGGACATAGCGGTTAATGCTGACCATCGCGGCAAACAAGACTGTAAAGACCAAAGCGCTAAGACTATACACATGCAGTGTGCGGGGCGAGGTCTCATGGACACAAGCCATCAGGATCACAAGAAGCGGAGCAGCAATAATCGTCACGATACCACCGAAGAGCTGCACAGGCTGGGTCGGTGGCATAACCAACTGTCCAAGAACCGCGAGTGCCCCCAACAAGGCGACATAGGCAACGCCCACGACGGTAATTGCCAGGGCCGATAGGAAGCCAAGCCAGTCAACCGCAGATCCTTTCCTGTGAACCGCAGTGCGAGGAAGACCCTTGCGTGGCAACAGGTGAATCACTCCCTCGATTACCGTCATTGCGTGGATGGTTCTGCCTATGACAGGCTGATTCCTCTGCGATCTCGACCGAAGGGCGGGCGGAAGGCGCGTCTCCGGCGGCCCTATTGGATGCACATCCAACTGACCCGCTTCGCCATCGCCATGATAGTCATGATAGACGGGTTCCCCAAAGACTTGGGGAACAGCGTCGCGTCCGACACATAGAGGTTCTCCGGTAGATGGCGGTGGTGAAAGGTTTGGGCCTCCTCAACAGTGAGCGGCAGCATCCCCCCAGGGTGTCCGCCGTTGATGGTGCCAAGGAATAGGCCGTCCTTGTTGACTCCCAGGCGGGCCCAGATATCAGTGCAGACGGCCACGGCCTCAAGCTTGTCGAAGTAGGGCGAAAGGATATAGCCATCTTGCTGGACGACGAAGGGCATCGTCATCTCCGTGTTCTGCATACTATCCGGCCACTTGACCGCCACAGTCAGCACAGGGTCAATAAAGAGCCTGCTTTCGAGCCTCTTGCGGCGTGTTGACTCGTAGGGTACGCCTGAGCTCCCGGCCTAGTTGGCAGGCGTTTTGGTACAGATGATTCCGTATGGCCACCAAGTCTTGGCTCAACCCGATGGCCTTCTCGGCTTCTTCTTTGGTAAACAGAGTATGTTGCGCCAGCATCTTGTCGTACGGAGACCTGGAGGTGTCGGGAACCTGGGCGTGGAATGCGTCGGCCGTGAGTGTGAACAGCTGCCTCATAGGTCTGCAAAGATTTGATGATCAGGCTCATCTTGCCACATTCCTGGCCTTGATCTTGCCGTAGAAGCACAGGGCAACGAAGCCGAACAGCCCATCTATTAAGCAGTTAGCCAGGTAGATCAAATATGGCCCATGCGCTAGGAACTGATACAGTGAGAGCGCGGCTGAAGCGAGTTTGGCATTGGCCAGCAAGAAAGGAAATTGCCCTTCATCGGGGTGACGGTACATCAGATAGGCCAAAAGCGTCACCAAGTACATGTAGGCCGCCGCCAGGATGAGGTAGAAACTCGCGCCAACGACCGGAGAGCGGTGAAAAGACTCGGTTCTGGGTTTGGGAATCGTCAAAGGGTTACATAGTACAAATACCTTCTCATGCTGCATCGGTCAGGGTCGTATAGGGTTGGGTCTCCAACTGACTGCGTGAAGGCGCTGCGATAGAGGCATTCATTTCCCTCCTGCATGTACTCCTCACGGAGTTGGATGGCCGCCTGTCGTTTGCGCTGCATAAGCTCGTAATCGGAGGTCGATCCCTGCGGTACCGCTCGGCTAGACTTGCGCCGGCATCAGTCAGCCGGTACTCCCCGCCGGCCAAGACAAGAATCCCCTTTTCCCGTAGCAGTTGATAAGCATCGCGCCAATCTACTAGGAACTCACCGAAGTACTTCGAGGCCTCCTCTAGGTCCTTCGGGTAAAAACCGTAGCTGTTATTGTTAGGAGTCTCGATGGGTCTCTCCAGTTCTACTACCGCTATCATGAGCTGAATCTCTGCTTCACTGAGGTTCGTCGTTGTCACCACCCATCCACTCTACGGGGGTCGGGTCCGAACAGCTTATGCGTCTCCGACGGTTACTTTACCGCATTTGTATCGTAGAGTAACACTGCAAAACATTGATCTGCAAAACATTGATCTGGTATCCGGCAGCCCCGATCGAATACGATTTCGGAGGGAACTTTGTGAGCGCCAAACAACGGAACTACACAGACCGGCCCGGCTTCACTGACGACTTCTTCAGAGTGCGCGACTTCCTAAAAAGGATCCACGAACCTGGGTACAAAGACGAAAACTGGCTATGGTCACGGTGGGAGTACATGTTTTCCCACCCTCAACTGGACGAAACCCATCTTTCCAGAATCGGTGTATGGGAGGACGGAGACAAGATCGTCGCCCTGGCCAACTACGAGGATCTCCTCGGACACGCATGGTTCTCCTTTGACAAAGCCTACGCGCACCTCAAGCCCGAGTTGCTCGACTACGCCGCACAGCACCTCTCTCGGGAGAACGGGGACGGGACCAAGAGCGTCCGCGTCCTCATAAACGACCACGACACCGAGTTCCAAAGCATGGCGAAGGAGCACGGATTTGTCCAGACAGAGAGCGGCGAACCAACTTCTGAGTACTTACCGCCCGCCACGTTCCCGGATACGACGCCGCCTAAGGGCTTTTCTATTGTCACCCTGGCCGATGAAAACGACCTAAGGAAGATTGACCGCGCGCTTTGGAGAGGGTTCGACCATCCCGGCGAACCGCCTGCGGATGGAACTGAAGATCGGAAGAAGATGCAGTCAGGTCCAGACTTTCGTAGGGATCTGACGATAGCGGTAAAGGCTCCCGACGGAAACTTCGTCTCTTTCTGCGGAATGTGGTATGTTCGAGACACGGAGTATGCGCTGGTGGAGCCCGTAGCTACCGATCCCGATTACCGCGGACTAGGCTTGGGCCGATGCGCGGTTCTGGAAGGCATTCGACGCTCTGTGAACGAAGGAGCCAAGGTAGCCTACGTGGGTTCGTCTCAAGAGTTCTACCTCCGCATAGGCTTCAGACTGCTGTTTTACTCCCATTGGTGGGAGAAGCAGGTTTAGTGCGGGCAAGCACGGAACGGCACACGCTGTGACGCGCCGGTCCAAGAAGGCACATTTCGAGACGTTATTCGAGACGTTAAAGGAGGCCATCGCGAATGTTTCCGGAACCGACTGACAATCACCCGAGTGATAAAGGGCAGCCGCATGCCCATCTTCGTCTGGAAAGACCAGAGGACTATCGCCTGGTCGAGGAACTGACTCGTGAGGCTTTCTGGGGCACCAATAATCCGAGTTGCGATGAGCATCTCTTGGTACATAAGCTCCGCAAGGTTCCGGCGTTCATACCAGAACTTGATTTCGTCGCCGAGGTCGACGGCAAAATAGTCGGCAACATCATGTACTCCAAGGCAAAAATCGTCGACGAAGCCAGCAGAGAGCACGAGGTAATTACGTTTGGTCCTATAAGCGTGCTGCCGCAGTATCAGAACAAAGGCATCGGCAAGATGCTCTTGAGGCATACCATCGTTGAAGCGAAACGCCTCGGGTATCGCGCAATCGTGTTCTTCGGCCATCCCGACTACTATCCACGAGTCGGGTTTCGGAGAGCCGAGGAGTTCAGTATCACCACGGCAAGCGGCAAGAACTTCGACGCGTTCATGGCGATGCCACTCTATGACGGCGCGTTCGACGGCATAACCGGCCGGTTCTACGAAGACCCGGTTTTCGAGGTCGATGCCGCGGAGGCTCTGGAGTTCGATAAGGGTTTCCCTCACAAGGAAACGAATACCCTAAAACCGATAGACGTCTTGCTGGAGAAGCTAGGTGCCCCAGCACAGGCTGGTATTCGAGAACATGGAGTAAAAGCGTTGGCCGGGCTGAACTGCTACAGCGGACGCGAGATCGCCTCGTGGCCGGGGATCGATGAAACCGCAAAGACCGTCATCAACGCTACGCTGGTGGAGCATGGGTACCACAAGAAGGTGTTTTGAAGGGGATTCGACATCGATAAGTGACAACCACGCCTTGAGCGACTTCTCCACGGCCTGCTGCGCATGGAATCCGAAGACCTCATCAGCAAACACATCGGGGTCGGTCATGCCGACCAGAGCTTTGAAGTCCCTACCTACAGCGAAAAGCATGTGACGAACCTGATCATAAGGCGCCATACAGGAATCGCCCCTCTTTCAGAGCCTTAGCTATTACATGGTTGCGGGAATCTCGCCAGCGATCCACCTCGTCTCTGCTGTAGACCAGGATATCTTTGGATACAGGGTACTTGGCGAGAGCCTTCCACAGAAGAGTCATTTTCTGACGCCTGCCATTCCCAGGACCGTAGGGCGCGGACTCGATAACCATAAGGTCGACGTCAGAATCCGCCGCAGCCCCATCAGTGGCTTGGGATCCGAAGAGAATAATCGCCTCAGGGCTGACCTGCCGCGCAATGACAGAGGCCATGTCGAGTATCATATCTTCCGTGATGCTTGGCATCGTCCAACCTCCTCCACCATTGTCCTCGCAAGCCAATTGTCGCAGGCGCAGCCGTAAGGGTCAAACTCGCCGGCACATCACTTGTCCGCCGTCTAGTAGTACTGCTTTATATAGCCGTAAGCCCTGTCAAACAAATCCTGGTCAGTGTGGAGTTTGTACTTCAGCAGTGTCTTGCGGAGTTCCTTTTGTACTAGGCGCTCGCCCTGCGAAGTGTATTGCCATTCGGGGAAACGTACCTTCTTCACGATTTCGTCGATGTCGGCGACAATGCGCTCCACAATAATGTGAGTGTGACTGCTTTTGGCCTCCATGAAGATCTCCGTAAGCGCTTCCTTGGCCCTATCCTGCTCTTCTTCTGGTTCCGTCTCTCGTTCGGCTTCAACAACCTCTCTGGCGATCTCAAGAATCTCCTTCAAGAACTCCAGACTGTTGGTGAACCCCTGTTCATGACGTTCTCGGATCCGCTCTAGCCTCTCGCCTAGAGCGGTGAATCGAGGATCTCTTTGGTGCTTGCGAAGTCGGGCGATGATCTTGATCTCGATCTCACGCGCTTTCTTCCCAGGCTCAGCATCCTTGAGGATCTTGGCCAAGACGTCAGCGTCCATGACCAGAGTCTCCACGTCATTACGCACAGACTCGACGTGAACATTCTGGTTAATGAGTTCAATGGTTTTCGCGCCCAAGGCATGCCACAAGAGCCTGCCATTACCGCTGGGAGGTTTGACCGACTCGTACACCTGGGTCAGCCAGCGGTAGTCTATCTCGTACTGACCTAGCATCGGACAAGGTGAGAGCGCCTCCCAAATGGTTCCCAACGCCGAGTATTCCGCCGCAAACCTATCACGGACTTCGTTGTTGGGAAGGCGCTGCTGCGCAGCCATTAGGCCTTCATATCCACCAACGTTGCGCTCCACGCCGGTGAAAAACGCCAAGCACCTCTGCATCTGTATGGGCAACAATCGCCGGAGTTCATCGATGTTCGATACCACTTGCTGCACGGCTTTCTCATCGAAATCGAGAGCATTAGCGACGTCATCGAAGATACCGACGTAGTCGACAATGAGGCCGTGGGTCTTCTCCTGGCCAAACGTGCGGTTGGTCCGGCAGATTGCCTGCAGTAGGCTGTGATCTTTCATCGGCTTATCGAGGTACATTACTTGGAGAATCGGAGCGTCAAAACCAGTCAGAAGCTTGTTGGTTACGATGACAAACTTCAAAGGATCGACCGGATCGCGAAAGCGGTCTAATAGCTTCTCCTCTGCTTCTTTATCACGGATGTGCGGTTTCCAGTCATCGGGGTCACCTTGCGCGCCGGTCATTACCACAGCGCTCGCTTCAGGGCAGATCAGTTGGTCCATTATGCTTTTGTAAAGAACGCAGCACTCACGGTCGAACACCACAACTTGAGCCTTGAACCCGTTGGGCTCTATCTTCGTCCGAAAGTGGTCGATTATGTGTTCGACCACAGCTCGCATGCGTTCGGGGTTCTTCACTAACACTGCCATTTTCGCGGCCCGTTTGGCGAGATCGTCACGGTCTTGCTCGCCCAGATGACCGGTCATCTGTTCGTAGGCCTCGTCAATAGCAGCTTTGTCGATCTTGAGCCTTACTTCTGGCGCTTCGAAGTGGAGCGGCAGAGTCGCCTTGTCACGTATCGAATCCTGAAAGGAGTACCGGCTCATGTAACCGTGGACGTCCTCGTCGGCGCCAAAGGCCCAGAACGTGTTGTGGTCCGCCCTGTTAATGGGGGTACCCGTAAGTCCAAAAAGGAATGCGTTGGGTAGAGCCTCACGCATCTTGCGCCCCAGATCGCCTTCCTGTGTGCGGTGAGCTTCATCGACCATGACAATGATGTTGGACCGTTCATTCAGCATACCCGAAGCTTCGCCGAATTTATGGATGGTGGTGATAAGGACTTTTCGGACATCCTGAACAAGCAGCGTTTGCAGCTCCTGCCGGGCCATGACGCTAACCATATTGGGCACGTCGGAAGCGTTGAACGTCGCGGTGATCTGCGTGTCAAGGTCAACACGGTCGACCACTATCAGTACGGTGGGGTTACTCAGTTTCCGATGCATCCTCAGTTTCTGAGCGGCAAAGACCATAAGAAGGGATTTTCCGCTGCCCTGAAAGTGCCAAATGAGACCCTTTTTCGGGTAACCCTTTACTACCCTGTCAACAATCTGGTTGGTCGTAAAGTATTGCTGATATCGGCATATGAGCTTTATGCGTCGATGTTTCTTGTCCGTGGCGAAGAGGGTGAAGTTCTGCATGATGTCAAGCACAACGTCCGGACGCAGCATACTGGCGACCGACGCCTTGACATGGTGCAATTGGCCTTCTGCCTGGTTTTCTTCGTCGCGCCATGGCCCCCACATATCAATAGGCATACGGATGGAACCGTAGCGGAAGAGACGGCCTTCGGTGGCAAACGAGAAAACGTTAGGCACGAACATGGCAGGCACTTGCTTTTCATATATCTCATTCACCTGATAAGCGCCATCGAACCACGTGACTGCGCTGCGGGTAGGTGTCTTGGCCTCCCCGATTACCAGCGGAAGTCCGTTGACGATGAAGACTACGTCGAATCGCTTCTCAACTGAACCCGTCTGATAGGTCCATTGATTGGAGACCACAAATCGGTTGTTGGAGGGGCTGCCCGCGTCCACCAAACGGATGGTTACATGCTGGCCGTTTGGACCGAATGGCATCGACTTCTCGCCTCTGAGCCAAGCCATGAAGTTCTCGTTAGCCCGGACTAGCCCGTCAGCTCGCACAGATAGGATGCAAGCACGGAGGTTGTAGATTACCTCATCGGCTCGATCAGGCTGGGCAGCGATTTCGGGGTTGAGGTGGATAAGGGCTTCGCGCACCCATGACTCTACCATGACTTCGCCGGTCTGGCGGGGCAGTTGGGGGCCGGGCACGTAATCCCAGTGGAGGGGTTTGAGTTCGTGACCGAGTGAGCTGGCCCAGCCGGGGCCGTGCTCGCGGACCTTCCAACGCTCTGCGCCACTGCCCTTAGTGACAGTGTCGAGGATCATCTTTTCGACGGTGTTGGACTCGTAGAAAGCCATACCGCTGCCCCCTCAAATGCTCTTCAAACACAGGATGCATTAGGTTCTTCACTTAGTCACGAGTGAGGAAACTGTCAATCAGCGACCGCTTGAGCGTGTGCAAAACATCCCCTGAACGCACGCATGCGCCAAGGGTCGCATCAAAGGCATCGAGCGATTGAGTCACTTGATACTGTTCCGCGCGAGTCATGACTGGCAATGGGAAATCAGCAAAGTGTCTGAAGTACAGGTGGCGAACCTTACTTCCTTCGCATCGGTTCTCCACGAGCCTTCGGAATCTAGTAGTCTGCAGACAGCGGAATAGAAACTTCGGATCCATGTCAGTCTCAATGATGAACCTGCCAATCCGCTGGTTAAGCATGCCCTCGTCGGAGTCACGCGTGAAGCAGACTCGACCCATAAAGCCATCTTCCAAAGATTGCGCCGTCAGGTTGATCAATACCTGGTCTTGTTCAATGTACCAGTTCAGATTCTCAGTCCGCCACCAATCGGGCAATGTCACGGTCGCTGATGGCGACCAATCTAGGGTTCCATCCGGAGCGAGATTACCCGGGCGTATTAGGCGGACACCGAGTTCGTCGTGCTTTTGGTATACCGCACTCGGAAAAGGGCGCCCATTCTGCATCGTCGCCACTGCGTCGAGTCGCACAAAGTTCTCGTCGAAACACGCACGTTCGGGGGAAGGGATTATCCCATCAATCGCAGCAAGCCTGGCCGTCGATACACTCCTACTGAGAGAGGAATATCTCTGTTCTACCTCATCTAGGGCCCATAGAACCCCCGCGATCCGCCTCTGCTGGTCCAATGGGGGAAGGTCGAACTCGAATCTGGCAAGGCTACTCCAATTGGTACGAGGCGAAAGCGAGCCTGCAGAAGTCTCTACCGCATGCTGATAGAACCTCTCTGTGAGGCACAGGAAGGGTAGCAGCTCTGGCAAGAGCCGATGGTCTTTCGGCGCTAGAACGTAAATGTCTCCAGAAACCACCGCATCGAATTCCGCAACTGCCACTTTGCGTTGGTATGCCCGGCGCTTACCAAAAAGCACCTGCCCAGGACGACACCGGCGCCTGAAGGTGGTGCCATCGGCTATATTGCCCCACTTTCCGATATGAAGAGAGCCGGGCTCGATATGCTCCAGCCCGACGAACCGCTCCAACCCAGCCTCAATGGGACTGGATACCGTATCATTAAGGTTTTCGACAACATCCCCGAATCGAACCAGCGGCCACGCGGCCTTGCCCTTCAGCAGTTCATGAGTATCCGCCGAGATAGAACTGTACTCCAAACCTGGTAACTCGAAGCCCTCAAGTATGCTTCCCAGAGCTTCTTCAAGACTGCTTCGTGAGCACAACCAAGCGTCTATGGATTCAGCCAGGGCAGAGATCCCGACTCCATTGGGCCTACCATTGGCAGGCGGAGGTTCTACGTACAGGGGAATACTGAGGTTGCTATCGTGTCTGAGGATTTCGGTAAGCTTGGCTACGTGGGCGAGGCCTTCAACCTCTCCGAATCCGCCATAGGCTTGAGCAATACGCTCAATGTGGTCCGCAGTAAGGAAACTCTGGGCACGCTCACGCGTAACCTCGCCAACCGCATTGATAAAAAGGACTTTGCCTCTGCGCTCAGGAGGCTTCGATGTCTTGCAGATGATAACGCAAGCTTCCATCGGAGAGTTGTAGAAAAGGTTCGGCCCAAGCCCTATTACACATTCGATCAGGTCCGCCTCGATCAACTTCTGCCGCATCTCCGCTTCTTCCTGACGGAATAGAACTCCATGCGGGAAGAGGATGGCACACCGACCCGTGTCAGGCTTGAGACTGGCCAGAATGTGCTGCCAGAATGCGTAGTCAGCTCTCCCCTGTGGCGGGGTACCGTAAAGATTGCGTCCCCATGGGTCTGAGGAAAAGGCATCACGGTCCCACTGCTTGATGGAATAAGGTGGGTTCGCCAGGATGACGTCGAATTGCATCAGGCGGTCTCCCTGAACGAACTTGGGTTCAGATAGGGTGTCGCCACGGACGATCTGGAAGTCCTCGATGCCGTGAAGAAAGCAGTTCATCCGTGCGATTGAGGAGGTCATCAGGTTCTTCTCTTGGCCATAGAGCCTGACATTTCGCCACTCCTGACCGTTACGACGCAAGTGAGCAATGCAGGACAACAGCATGCCTCCGGATCCGCAAGTGGGATCGTAAATGGACTCTCCCGGTTGGGGCTGGAGGAGCTCAGTCATGAGGTGGACTACCGTCCGGTTTGTATAGAACTCAGCGGCAGTATGACCTGAATCATCGGCAAATTTCTTTATCAAGTATTCGTAGCCCTGACCCAACTCGTCCTCGGGAAGATTGGCCAAGCTCAGTTCCAGGGCACTAAAATGCTCGACTAGATCCCTCAACATGGCATCATTGAGTCGATCCTTGTTCGTCCACTGGGCATCGCCGAAGATGCCGTACAGTTTTTCGGGATTCGCAGTCTCAATCGCCCGCATCGCGTTCTGGAGGGCCTGCCCGACATTGTTCGACACCTGGCGAACCCGGCTCCAATGAGCGTCAAGAGGGATCTGAAAACGGTGGTTCTCCGGGTAAGCAGCAAACAGAGCGTCGCCGCCAGACTCTGCAAGGGCGGCCTCCGTCTCCTCATCAAAGACATCACAGAGTCGCTTGTAGAACAAAAGCGGGAATATGAACTGCTTGTAATCGCCGGCGTCTATAGTGCCGCGCAGCAAGACGGCGGCTCCCCAAAGGTATGATTCGAGTTGCTGTTGGGAGATTGGTCCGCTCACCTGAGTATCCCCTCCCGCTTGAGAATGGCTATAAGCTTCTCTTCTGCGGCAAAGGCCCTCTGAGCGCTCTCTTTCAGTCGGCGCATCGCTTCCTCCACAGTGAGCACTTCCGACTCGACTTGCGGTGTGATATAGCGTGGGATATTGAGGTTATGGTCGTTGGCAGCGATCTCGTCGAGCGTCACCACACGGGCGACACCCTCGACATCCTCATACCGCTGATACCAGCAATGGATACGATCAACATGCTCGGGAAGGAGCTCGTTTTGTGCGCGACCGGTTTTGAACTCGCGGGAAGCGTCCACAAAGAGAATCCTGTTCCTTCGATCGTTCTTCTTTCGCTGGCGAAAGATGCAGATACATGCTGCAAGGCCCGTACCATAGAAAAGATTAGGTCCTAGCCCAATGACTGCTTCAAGAACGTCCATCTGTAGGATCTTCTTGCGGATGTCACCTTCCTTACCCATTCGGAAGAGCGCTCCGTGAGGCAGCACCACAGCCATACGTCCGGTGACTGCGGCCATGGACTTGATCATATGCTGAACCCAAGCGTAGTCACCGCTCTTGGAAGGTGGCATCCCGGCAAAGCTGCGACCGTAAGGGTCACCGGCCCAGACCTCCTCCCCCCATTTCTGGAGCGAGAACGGTGGATTAGCGATGACGCAGTCAAACGTGGCGAGATTGTCGCCAGAGAAAAACGCAGGCTGACGCAATGTATCTCCACGCACGATTTCGAAATCCGAGGCCCCGTGCAGAAAGAGGTTCATCCGCGCAATGGCAGAGGTAGTGAGGTTCTTCTCCTGACCAAAAAGCTTGCCCCAGAGAGTACGGTCGTCCCCTTCATTGTCACAGACGTGGCGAACAGCTTCTAGAAGCATACCACCCGTTCCACAAGCGGGATCATAGATGGTCTCACCTTCCTTGGGGTCTAGGATCTTAACCATAAGACGTACCACAGAGCGCGGGGTGTAAAACTCCCCCGCCTTTTTGTTTGCAAGATCTGCAAACTTCTTGATCAGGTACTCGTATGCCTGGCCCATAATGTCGTCCTGGGCAGCTTGATTGCCAAGCCAGACTCGGGAGAAGTGCTCCATCAGGTCGCGGAGCAGCGAATCAGGCAAGCGCTCTTTATTGGTCCACGGCGCATCACCAAAAATGCCGTAGAGCGTGTCTTGGTTGGCTCGTTCGATGTCATGCATGGCCCTTTGTAAGGCTTGACCAACATTGGCGGTGACAATACGGACATCGTTCCAGTGGGCGCCCTCGGCGACCTGGAACCGATAGTTTTGGGGAAACCGGGCATACTCCTGGTCGCCGCCTGATTCGGCTAGCGCCGCATCATATTCCTCGTCATAGACGTCCGATATGCGCTTGAAAAAAAGGAGCGGAAAGATATAGGTCTTGAAGTCAGCAGCATCAACTGTTCCGCGCAGGATGTTTGCCGCTTCCCAGAGGTGGGATTCGAGTTGGCTTTGCGTTGTGGAGCTAATAGTCATGGGATGATCACCTCTGATACGCATAACGGCGTCTCTTACGGACACCGCATCCCAAGGACGAAAAGTCGTCCAGCGATAGGGAGGGTCTGGTAACCTACATCACTTCTTCCCTACCATCACTCAGATTTCCTGTCGATTCAGAGGAGGTGGGGTGGACAAGATGGGGTGGACAGAATTGGTTGGCCATCTGACTAGAGAGTCAATGGTTGCGCATTGGCCCCTGAATGCACGCCTCGGCAGCACGCACTACAGTCTCGGCGTCCCTCATCGCTCTTTTGGCATCTTCGGAAGTGTATTCGAGCGTGGGTATCATATCAACCTCACCGTAGAACGAAAACTCACGCTCCTTGCGAAGCCACCGAGTAACTCTGAGCCAGGCTAATGTTATTCATAACTCAAACACCTCCCCCGGCTTAAGGTCAGGCTTAATCACCCAATGCCAGCTGTTTCCCCGCCATACTCTCACGGCGTTCATGGCCAAGAGTCTGGCTGAAAACCCATCTATGAACTTGCGGAAAAAGTCTTCCTTATCTAGCAGGATCAGCGAGTCTTCGGTCATGTCGAGGAAGATGGGACCGCCCAGGCCCATCTCGCACTCTGTCCTGAAAAGAGGTGACAACCTCGTGCAAACGCCTACTTCCTGCGCTCTTTCCAGATCGATCACCATACGGTCCTCGATCTCATCAAACTGGCGCACGCGCGGCATTCGACCCGAGGGAAGGCTCTTGGCGATGAGTAGGATATCGATGTCCGAGTTATGGTTAGGCGTTCCTCGCCCGACAGAACCGAAAATGATCAGACTAGTGAGGTTGTCGCCATACACATGGACACACTCCTCGCGAAGACGCAAGAGGAGCCGGTCAAACACTGCTGCGAGAACACTATTCTCACGTTCGCCCCGACCCATTAGTCGCCCCCCTTTCCCCTGCATGACCCTTAAAGCACGGCCATTTGGAAAATCCTACTATTGCAATAGTAGCACAGACGAACATCCCAGGCAAAAGCGACAGACTGCCTTGACAAGCCGCCCGGTTGATTGACATCTGACATCTGGTCGGGAACTCGCCGTTAGCGATGATACGGTTCTCCGTATCACACTATCTGCGAGAAGCCGCACCAAACGAAGCAGGTGACCGTCTTTCGTGGGTCGCCCTCTTGTCAGGATCATCTCCGGAGCTGAACGAGAATCTCACTAGCCTTGTTCTTCTCCGCCAGTCGGCAGCAGAAATCAAGATCATCGACCTCTCGCAGCATTTCTACGGTTTCAATGGCGTAGTTCACTGTCGATTCCTCGTGTCCACTAAAATTTCCCTGTTGTGGCACCCCGGCTCGGTGGCCATGAGATCCTGAAAGCTACCCGTCCAAGAGTCCTCAAGGCGTCAGCTGATGCTATCATGTCTTGCGTGGTCTTTCTGGAAAGCAGACGCGACCTCAAGCCGCCTCCCCTGGCAGACTGGATTCCCCAAGCGAGCAGTGTCGCTGAGGATTACATAAGAATCTGGGATGCTGTTGAGGAAGCAATTGAAGACCTGCCAGATTCCCCAGAGCTGAGGGAATTCAGGCGACATTTGAACCGGCGTTACAACCGAAGAGTCAAGGGTCTTTCTGATCCTGATAGAAGACAGAAAAGCAAAGGCGAGGGTAAGTATGTACCCTGATGTGCAGGCGAATTTGGGAGAACAACGTAGACAACGCACTCACGGTCCATAAGTCTGTAGATTACTCGGTGTTCCCCAGTAGTCGTTGTCACGGGCAAGCTTCGGAGCCCCTCGTGCCCGCGCAACGATTTCCCCAGATTAGGAGTCTCGGATAGGCGTTTGAAGGCACGCGAGTATGCTTTGCGGACTTCGCGGTCGAATCCGGCAATTAGCTTGGCCACTCTCTGGCTACCCCGAACCTCCCACATCAGGCTACTTCCCCTTTCGTGGCCAGAGAGGAACAGTTCTTCCCTCATCCCAATCTCGATCAGCGTCGGCAATGCTATCGCGTAGTTCCTCTTCAAGAGCCTTTAGTAAAGCTCTCTTCCTCTCCCGAACCTTCTCCGCAGCTTCGCCTCCTGTGTAGCCTTCTTTGGCCACATCCCGTGCAATGAGATCGCCAAACTCCTCTGTAAAGGTCACTGGCTCTAGGACTGCCCGGCCGTTCTTGAGGCTTAGGTAAACATAGTCCCCGGAAAAGAGACTCTCGCGGAGCCTCCGCGGAATTGTTATTTGCCCTTTGGGGCTGATCTTCAAGCGCAAGCGCTCTGACAATACGATCACCTCTCAGTGATCGTATTACATTTGAAGTAAAATGTAATACCGATTTTGCTCGCAATCCACGTGCGGGGGCATTTCTACTGCCTGCGTCATATCGGTCGTGTGACTGGGCAGCCGCCACGTAAGAAAGTCCTGGTTGATAAGGTTCAGGTTGCGGAAGCCTGCCATTGGCCCCATACTATGGTGGTCGATCACATTGCGTCGTATGCTATGCTCCATCCGACTCGCCAATCCAGTAACGGTCCATGGAAATGACCCGCATGCCTGTCGCGGTACCGTACTAATGCATAGCCATCCGCTCTGGTGTCGCCATGCTGCCCGACGGCGACTTGGTCTGCCACGGGGACCTCAACGTATCCGTGCATAGCTGTGGAGTCCCTGTCTCGACTTCTCACGCCGGAGATCTCGGACACATACTCGCTTCAACGATGATACGGTTCCCCCTCCCCTATCTTCACCGCCCTGTACAACTGCTCTAGCAGGAGAAGGGGCATGAACTGATGGGGAAAGGTCATCGGACCCATCGAGAGTCTGAACCGGGCCCTGGTAAGCACAGCGTCAGACAGCCCGGTCGTCCCTCCTATCACAAACGCCAAGCTGGATTCGCCTGCTAAACTGCGCTCCTGCAGCCACCTACTTAGGTCCTCTGACGATATCTGCTTCCCGCGGATGTCCATGGCTACAAGGTAGTCACCGTCGCGCACTGCTCGTAGGATGCGCTCGGCTTCGACATCCCTAGCACTGGCCAAGTCCTTCTCTGAGGCGCGCTCCGGCACAGGCTCATCCTGAACCTCCACCAACTCAATCTTGGCGTAAGGACCCAGCCGCTTTAGATACTCGGAAGCCCCTTCCCGCAAGTACCTCTCGCGCACCTTGCCAGCTATGACAACTTTGATGTGTAGTATAAGGCACCCTCCCTTGCGCTATCGGCCCAGTCTCGACTAACCGTCCAACGGCCCCCTAGCGCCGTAGAGCAGGACGTAGACCGCGCCTACCATCCCGCATCCCACTCTGCCTCCCGCCTATTCTACCACCCCAAGCCCCTCAGACATCTCCCATACGACCTCCTGCGTCACGCCCTTGGCGCTAAGTCGAATGGCGAGGGTTGCTGTCGGTCGAATGGCGAGGGTTGCTGTCGCTGGATGGCCTTGAGCTAGACCTTCCCTAGCGGGCCTCCTAGATCGTGTGCCAGACCAAGGCTTTCCCACCATCCCAAAGAAGGGTCGCAGACAATCTCGAGGATGCAGCCTACGGTCGCCCGAGTGTCCATGTACGCCCACCCGTACCGCGTATCGTCGCGGTAGTTGACCTGGAGAGAAGATATGCCTTGCTTGCGCCACCTTTCCAGTTCCCTGTCCAGCGGCGGCGGCGCCTTGAAGCCGATGTGGTGGATACCCTCCCCGTGAGCATCCAAAAACTCCTTGTAGGCGGTGCGCCCTTCGGCGGTTTCGGCCAGCTCAATGACGATGGTAGCTGTCTTTGCGTAAGCAAACTTCACGACGTACCTTTCGTGTTGGCCCTGTACTAGTGCCCGCTCGCTGGGTGTCTCAATCACTCTCACCTGAAACGGCCCGATGCCGAACAAGTCAGCATACGCGTTCGCCGTCTTCTCGACGTCCCGCACAACCACGCACACATGGGTGGGGTCCCCCAACAGGATGCGACTACCCATGATGATCTCGGTCCCTTCGATTCTCACGGATTTCACCTCCAGCCGCATTCATGTAAAGCCTGGAGCACTTCCTCGCAGTCTCGCAACACAGGACCCATCCCCCTTTGCGGTTAGCCTCATCCGCCGAGACCCGGTTCATGAAGAAGGAACAAACCGCTCCAGCACGGCCGGCTTGTAGGCCAAGAAAGATTCCTCCTGGTACACCGCCCCATGCTTCTCGATATCGTGAGCCAGCCTCCTCAAGTCCTCGTTTCCTGCACTTAGGTAGTCTTCGGGGACTTCAATCATTCGACCGGTGGCACCTGGATGCGGAACCACAGTAATAGTTGAATACTTGGCAGGCCCGGTAGCCAGGTCCGAGTCTGCCTGCCCCACGAGGTCGGCCGAGCGACTATCAAACCAGGCCAACAGCCGTTCGGCTATTCTCAGTCCTCCCAGGTCCCAATCAGTCCAGATGAGGACATCCATGCCTGAAAGCCCGCTCATCTTCTCTAGAAGGTAATAAAGCCCGTGCTTCGGCATGCCGTCGGTGCACACAACCAACCACCCTTCGCGGGCAACATTCTCTTCCGCAAGGATGTCGAGAGCAGCTCGGTTCTCAACCAAGACCAACAGGCGAGCAGAGGTATCGACCGCAGAAGCCGCTCTGAGATCCCGAGTTGATATGGTCGGGACGGTACCCCAGATGGACTGCCCATCCACCGCAAGGCCTCCATGAAATGGGATCCAATAGAGAAGGTGAGCGCCTCTCACCCCGAGTTCCTCTAGGGAGATCCCGAGGTCCGATTCTGCCACCTGGGCTATGGGCCCGCGCAGACTCTCCAAATGTTTGACCGAATCTCGCTCCCCAAGATGAAGCCGGCCTGAAATCTCCTTGAACTCAAGGGAGACATCCTCCGGCTGAGAACCAAGGTAAGCGAAGAACTCAAGAATACGAAGGTAGTTGCGGCTTGCCTTGGGCGATAGGTAGTCAATCTGGGAGTCTACCTCCTGCAGAAAGAACACCGGTCCCCCCGAGCGAACCGCATCCAATTGCCTTGACAAGAACTGGTGAATTACCGGCCTGCGACACTCTGAGAGATACTTTTCTAGCCTGCCTGCCAAATCCTCTCTAGGACCTGGGGGAACGGTGCCAAACGCGGCGTCCAGATGCTTCCATCCAACTTCGGTCACGGTCAAGTAGGAACGAATTGGTGTGTTGGCACGGTCTAAGGTTTCTTCTCGCTCAAGTATGCCGAGTCCGATGAGAGAATCGACAATAGCCTGTGTGTTGACCTGCTTGCGGCCGCGTCTGGATAATCGGTTTCTGAAGGAACTCTCGCTAAGGCGCTTTGTGCCCTTCGTGCGTGACTCATTGAGCAGTCTAAGAGCGTCATGAACTCCAGCTTTCGATGACAAGTCAGCTACAAGGGCATGGGATTCGCCGGATGGCCGCCTGGTTACTCGCCGTACCGGCTTGGCACCGGAACGTGAGGAGTTGTAGTAGGTTACGACCTCTAGCGACCCGGAAAGCCTTGTATCCGAGAATAGAGGCTCGCGCGAAGGCACGGCCCATCACCTCAATTGTAGAGTCTTCTTTTGGCCTCCTACGCCTTGCGCCTGAAAACCCGGGTTTTGGAGCCTTCTTCCGGAGAACGATACACTCCAATCCCAAACTCTGTCTGGGCAAGATGGCTCTTGTTCAGCCTGTGAGAGATGATGATGTACTTACGGTCAAGTTCTTCTCTCAGGATTGCCGACAGCCTAAGCACGTTGGCCGGATCCAACGATTGATCGATTTCATCGAAAATGTAGAAGGGCCTACGGTACTCTTTCACCATTGCCAGAGTCAGTAGCGCAGCTATTGCGCTAGTCTCCCCTCCCGAACGGTTCCTTAGGAGAGGCTTGGGTTCTACGCCTTCGTACACCGACACGTGTATGTTCAGTTCGAACTGAGCACCCTGTATCGGCTCGACCGTCAGATGCCCCCGCCAGCCAAAACGCTCCATGTACTTTTGGAAACGCGCTGAAATGTTAGTGAACGTCTGCTGCATAAGGTTTCTGAAGTTGTCTTGGGCGGCGCTTTCCTTGCCGGAGGCATCCTCGAAGGCGGCTTGCACGCGTTCAAGGTCGGACTGTGATTTCTCAAATTGGTCCTTGGCCGCCTTGTAATCCTCCTCAGCGGTTGAGATAACGTTATCCTTCAGCGCCAAAACTGCGGGTTTGACTTCGGCCATGCGCTTAACCCACCTGGCGCGTTGCGCCTCGCTGGCGCCCCGTGAGGCCTTGGCAGCTTCAGAGCCCTTAGAACTTACTTCGTCGTCGGTCATCCCGGGCGTATCGAAGGCACTGCGCCACACATCGAAGATAGCGCCAGAAGACGCCTGTACGTCTCTGAGACTACGCCTCTTCTCCTCCACACGCTGGCGCAGGTCAGCCACCGTCGGCCCGACGTCAGTCAACCTAGATGATACATATTCAAGATGGATCCCGGTCTCGGAGATCTTCTGAGAGAGTCCGAAAACTGTACTGTTGAGCTCATCCCTCTCTTGCTGAGCGGCGTCCGCCTCTCTGCGGGCCTGGCCTTCCTTTGCCCTGAGTTCCGCCACGTTCTGCTTCATCACCGGCAGCTGGCCGTACTGCTTTAGTTTTTCCAACCGTCTCCCCGCAGCCTCGAGACTGTCCGCGGTTCGCGCTAGATGCACCTTCAAGTCGGTCAGGGATTCGCGGACGTTCGCGAGCTCACTTTGGAGCGCCTGAAATTGCTCTTCAAAGCCGGTCAACCGTGAAGTGTCATCGGGGATGCGATCCGCCAAGTCGTCTACCTGACTTCTGGCCTCTCGAGCTTTCGCCAAGCGAGCATCAAGTGTTCTGACCCGCTGTGAAAGAGTCTCCTTTTCCTTGAGAGCCTCGTCGACGTCTGCCTGTGCCGACCTTCGCTCTTCCTCCGCCCTCTCCAAAGCCATTTCGTAAGCTTCCTGTCCCAGCCGGAAGTCGTTGGGGACCGAGTACCTCCGCCCGTACCTGTCATAGCGGTACCCGTCGGATGTATATGCAGTAAATCCTTTAGAAGCCATGGCCATAGCAGTTTCGTGGCCTTGGACAAAGATGACGGAGTCCAAAATCCGCGTCAGCATATCGGAGATGGACTGAGGAAGCCCGGTAGCCTGTGTAAGCACTCGGGTGACAGAAGTCACGTCCGGTAGCGGCGCGTCGGCTTCCCCGGCAACGCCAAGCATCTCAGCCTCACCGAAGTCACAGATAGTGTACTCTGAGTAGTCCACTAGGACGCGGCCGTCTTCCACCAAGACCGCCCACCGCAAGTCGCCTAGGGCACCCTCAAGCGCACGCCGCTTTTCTACCGGCATGCCGGTCGGAGGCGAAACACATTCGCCAAGCACCGCTGCTTCTGTTCCTCCGGCGATGAACCTGTCTCTAGCCTCTATTGCGTTAGGCGGCGTGGCAGTGCGCTGCTTCAAGAGAGCATCGACCTCGCGCTCTGCCTTCTGCACACGCTCCTTGCCCAGAGCCAACCGCTCCTGAACCGCCGCGAGGCGTGGTCTCTCCCTTTCGAGATTACCCGCGATAGACTCGGGGCTTCCGTAGGATGACAGCACTTCCCGGGACCTTTTTAGGTCATCTGCCATCCGCTCCAGCGACTGCCGCAAAGACACTACCGACTCCTGAGACTTCCTAGTCGCTGCTTCCAGCTCCTCAACCTTGGTGCCGGCAGTGCGGATGTCTGCCTCCACTGAAGTTTTCTTCGCTTCAAGGTCCAAAACAGCACGCTGAGCTTCTTCCAAGGTCAACCCCTCAGAAAGCGCGACTTCAATTTCGGACACCTGCCTTTGCAGATCGTCCGCCTGCCTCCGGAAATCATTGCGCTGGGAAGTTGCCGACGCATGGAGACTGACCGCTTCTTGCAGGTCCTTGTCAGCTTCTCTGCGCTCGTCTTCCAACCGAGCTTTCTCGAAGCCGTACGTCTCCTTTTCCTTCAGTAGATTAGATTGCTTCTCCGTCTCCTCCGAAAGCCGGGCCGCGGAGCTTCTCTCTTCTTCGATCGCCTGCTCCAACGCATGAATGTGCCTTATCAACTCATCTTGAGCCACTGAACGCCGCAGACCGTCATATTCCGCCGATAGCGTCCTGAACTCTTCCAAGTTCATCCAGGCCCTCTCTTTCTGAGCAAGCCCGTCGCGAAGCGTCACGTTCTGCATCTGGGCATTCCTGAGTTCCGTCAGCGCAAGGTTCTTGGCGTCAAGAGTATCCTGCCATCGCCTCTCCAGATCCTCCAAGCCCAGGAACTGCTTCATTGTCTCGTACCGCAACCTGGGCTTCATCTGGACCAGCGCCGTGCTTTCGCCCTGTTGGATGAACATGAATCGATCGTCGGGCTGAATGTTGAAAGGCGGACGTCGAAAAATGTCCTCGTACTCCTGGTGCGTCCGGTAGACCTGACGCTTGCCGTCTATCGCCGTGTAGTATCTGGAGAACGGCCTGGCGTTCTCGTATCCAAACTCCAACCCCAGCACAACCGTTTCCGGCCAGTCCGGATTCCAAAGATCATCGCGTCTATTCAGGACGGTGAGTTCAGCCACTGCCCGCTTGTTCACCCTGCCGGTACGCTCATCCAGGTAGCTTTGATGCAAGTCGGAAGGGGGGTCGCCCATCAGAGCCTGAATCATCCGGGCAACAGTGCTCTTCCCGGAACCATTGGGGCCAAACATGATCACTTCCTTGACATCGGCTCCGCCGAGGCTGATGGCGTGGTTTCCGTAAGCCCGCACACCTGACAACCGCAACTCAAGGGGTATCATGAGGCACCTCCGTCTTCGCTCGAGCCGCCACTGGCGGTGATTTCCACTTCTGCCTCGGCGTCTTGTACGGCTTCATCCACTGCCTCGTCACCCGCCTCTTCAGCGTCTGTGGCTGACACCTGGTCCATTGCCAGCACCTGCTCGAAGTTGACCTCGACAAACTCTCGCAGATGGTCCACGATTTCGGGCCCTGGTCTCAGGTTCAAAGCCAGCGATAGGGCCATCTTCCCCGCAGGAGTCATCCCGAGTCTCCCTGTTCGCGAGATGGAGATCCACCCCTTCTTCGCCAGTACGGAGAGAGTTCGGGACAAAAACCGGCTCGGGCCCTTGACCCTCCCTGTGAAAACGGGCAACAGTTGGGAACGATTGAGCCTTCGCCGCCCGGACTCGCACAGATACCAGATGTAGGCAGCCAGAGCTACCGCGGCGGAGGTCACTGGGTTCAAACCCGCCTGGAACACCCTGGAAGCGTCCACCAAGGCCACAACCCTATCGTCGGAAACCTTTATCCGAAAGTAGCGGTCGAAGCCCTGTCCCAGGCAGTACGACTCGAAGCCGTTCAGAGAGTCCTCACCCAAGGAGCGCAGCGCGGAAGCGACGGTCGGGGGCCGGCCGCAGGCGGTACCCACAATCACCCTACGTATCAGCTTCTCGTATTTGGGTTCCGGCCCGGAAAAGTCAAACAGACTGGGCGGAAGGACTACCTGCTTCCTATCCTCACGGCGGCCTGACCCGAAAAACGCCGCCACTTCGGCAGGTCTAAAGTCTCTGCCCTGCGACTCGGATACAATCTTTTGAAGAAACACGGGACCCATGGACTCCATGCCCACCGGGGTCGGCTCGTAAGTATACTGGCCATCGAATTGGGACTTATCGACCCAATAGAGCCGCTCAAGTTCGTCAAGCGCCCGCGCCACACTCCTGCTTGCGCTCCGCTCCGCGGAGACAAACTGTTCAATAATGACGGACTTGGGCACGGGGATGGAGTTGTCCTGCCGCCACTTGGCGACAAACAAGAACACGGCAATGGCTTGGGCGGAAATGGGAGACTCCCTAGAAATCAGCTCTCGGGAAGCGATCCCTAGAGTTACGGTACGGCCGTCGGCGAGAACACGGAAATACCTACCAAGACACGAGGACCGAATGTAAGAGAAGAAGCCCGTGAGGTCATCGTCACCGATAAGCCGTTGAACCGCGCTTTGAGTGATGGACTTGCCTAGACTTGTCCCACACAGGATAGCCCGGATGGCCAGATCATACTTATCGTTATACATCGCGATGCTCAAGGGCTTCCATCACCGCCTTTCTTCTTATCAGGATCTCGCCCAACATCACCAATCTGTCAGACTCATACACTTCACACGAGTGCCTGCCCGAGGCCATGCCTTTGGTGACTACCTCGCCGGCTGCAGCGGCGGACATGAGAATGTCATCCCATCGTTCTACAGCCTTCAGAAGATGGGACTCGTGGACTTCGCCTTGGATTGGCAGAGAGGCTAGTACCCGATCGACGTAGGGAGCAAAGTCTTCGTCAAATTCCCCTTCTTCGTAGGAGTTCAGGTCTCCTTCGATGGAAGACGTAATCTCAGGTTCCGGCGGTATTGCTCCCGGGGCGGCGTGTTCTCTGCCCAAAGTATCTGCTACAAACTCCTCCAGCTGATCGTAGCTGGGATAGCCCGGAAGGTATATCGGGAGCGTCACATCGCCAGCCTCTCCGGCCATTTCAAGAAGCCTATCTCCGGCGAACACACTACAAAGCCAATTATAGAACTTGGTCTTGTTGATCAGGTTCATCTCCGAAAGGGCCTTCCCGGTAGAGTGGGAGAGCACTCCGGTCATTGCTTTGAAAGCCACCCCGAGGGCTCCTGTCCGTGCCTTCTCGACCCTATCGACGATAGGCAAAGCGTACCTAAAGCCCTGCTTCTTTTGGTCATCCAGAACACCTTGCACAAAATCGTACCTGTCCAGTATGGCCTTTATCTGTTCTATGGCCACGCCTTCCATTATGTAGTCATAGAGGCGGCGCTCTACGTCCCGGTAACCCTTCTCCAGGAAGCTGAGAGCGCGGTTCAGACTACCGGCTTCATAGCCCTTGCCTTCATAGGCACCCATGAGCTCGATCTCACGCTGGCTCTGGAACAAAAGCTGCTCTATGGGGTTTTTCCGGTGGAAGCCATACCAATCCTGAAGAACACGGTGAACAGTGCCGAGGAGGCGGCTTCCCTTGGTCGTCAACTGGACGGACACATCCTTGTTGATCAGGCTCAGGCGATGGCAAGTCGTCAGAAAGCCCGAAGGATCCGCTTTTGGTGCGGCGCCCCATCTCTCCTTGAACCGGTTCTGGAGGCCTATGTGGCCTCCTACCCCTCCGCCGGTGGCGTACTCTTCTTCCTGTATCAGGAGTAGCATCTTAACTGCGTCGATTAGCTTCTCCGGGTTTCTGCCGTCATCGCTGACTGCATAAGCGAGACTCGCAAGATCAGACAGGTCCCGCGCGGCCAGTATGAGGGCGTTGGGAGAATCACCCGTTAGGAAGTCGGTCTTTTGGACCGATGGATCCTCCTGACCCTGCTCCATGTGGGCTGCGGCTTCTCCCGGCTTGGGCGCCATCGGAAGCGCAGGTTGGTCTTGAAAATCGAACTGGTCAGGAGACATCAGAAAACCTCCGGAGAAAGGTCCGTGTGAACGACTATTGTAACAAGTTGATTATACCATTTGGGGAGGCACACCCTCCGATACTTCTGATTCCTACTGCTTGATCTTGGCACCCTTACTTCGGGGTCTTTGAGCGAGTGACGATTTTCGCCTTCATGGTCTGCTCTTTGTCGTTTCACGACACCTAACCTCAGCTCAGCGCGGGCGGTGCGGAGCATAGCCGTAGATGAAAGCGTACACGTCGAGGCCACACCCAATAACGGATATGCTTTCATCTCGGTTCAGGGCGTGAACCCACGTGCCTACTCGTTTGGCGTCGGTGACCGTTCTTCGGGGACGTCCTATTTGACACGCAAGGCGGCGCTGTGGTATGTATTTCTCTCAGTCTCCACGGAGGTACCGCCATGACCTTGTCGGTGCGGAAGTATTGGGTGCTCGCGTCCAAGGGGTTCATGCAGAACCTGCAGTACTCCGCGTCGCACCTCATCAACACCCTTGCAAGCGCTATCTTCGGTGTCATCTACATTTACCTGTGGAAAAGCGTTACGCCCCCCGCCGGGTTTGGGGAGTACACACCTCACCTTGTGACCTCGTACATCGCGGTCAATCAGGCTACAATGTGGTTCACCCAGTTCCCGCTTCGCGTCCACGTAAAGATTAGAGACTCCATCCGCTCCGGCAACATAGCCACAGAACTCACGCGCCCCGTGGACTTCTTTTGGTACAGAATCACCACCGAATATGGCTCAATGGTGTACAGCCAAATATTCCGGGGCCTCCCTGTCGGACTAATGCTGTCTGCATTTGGCCTGTACCTCCCGCAAAGGGCAACGACTTGGGGATGGACCCTGCTCGCCCTACTATTCGGCGCCTACATTTCGATTGTTGAGTCCTACCTGGTGGGCGTTGCGGCCTTCTGGACCACCGAGACTAGGACGGCCTGGTATGTGGTATCCACTTTGAACCTTACGCTTGGCGGAGGATCGATGCCGCTGGAGGTGCTGCCGGCCCCCATCTATCAACTGGCAAGGTGGTCCCCCTTTGCGTGCCTCACATACAATCCTTCGCGCATCTACCTTGAACTTTCTGGACCCGGTCCGATCCTGCCGGCTTCGGCGTGGGCTGTCGCCCTCACGGTGTTGGCGCGCCATGTCACCCGCATCGCACGAGCGAAACTGGAGGTGCAGGGGGATGAAAACCGCCATGTCCCGCGTTTTTGCCGGCATGCGGCTCTACTGGCTGCTGGTCTCGGCAAGCGTCCGGGCCAAAATGCAGTACAAACTGGACTTCATCTCGTCCGTCATCATACAGGCAATCATGGGAGTATACGACTACTTCGTAATCGCAGTGGTGCTGTGGAAGTTCGGGTCCATAAAAGGCTGGGACATCAGGGAGATCGGCATCCTCTATGCGGTGTCCCGCGTGGGGTTCGGGATCTACCGGACTATAGGCGAGGAACTAGAGCGCTTCGAGAACTACATCGTGGGAGGCAACTTCGACTCGGTCCTCATCCGACCTTGGCCTAGCCTGTTTGTGCTGCTCTCGAGGAACGTGGATCTGGGCAGACTTAGCTGGGTCGTGCAGGGCGCTACGCTGGGATGGATATCCGCCGTCCCCCTGTTGCGGAGCGGCGAACTCACCTGGCTTGGCGTTGGCCACCTCACGCTGGCGTGCGTTTGGACCGCGTTCCTTTACCTTGCCGTTAGCATCGTGACGGCTGCGGCAGCGTTCAGGATAGTGCGGATCGAGGAGCTTCAGGTGTTCACAATCAACCTAGGGGGAACCGCAACGCTATACCCGCTGGACATATATCCGAGGTGGCTCAAGCGCTTCCTCACGTCGGTCATCCCGCTTGGAGTTGGCAATTACGTCCCTGTGAGGTACGTCTTGGGCAAGGGCGGGGCTTGGTGGAGACTGGTGTTACCGCCGGTTGTGGCAGCCTTCTGTCTGGCGGCTGCCGCTAGGACTTGGAAACTAGGTGAGGCCAGGTATCACAGCACCGGCTCGTAGAGAGGGGGAACAACCGTGCCTATATCCGAGAAGAGGCTAGCTGTCAGAACCGTCGGATTGAGCAAGTCCTACTTCGTCCAGATCAGGAAAGGAGGCTTCCTCGGCGGCCTGCGGACGTTGATATCGCAGGAACAGAAGGAAGTCCGGGCCGTGCAGGACGTCTCGTTCAACATAAGGAAAGGCGAGTTCGTGGGCTACATCGGCCCCAATGGAGCAGGAAAGTCCACCACCGTCAAGATGCTGACTGGGATCCTCCACCCCACCTCCGGTGAGGCACGTGTCAACGGGCTTTCCCCGCAACGCGACAGGCAGCGGCTTGCCCGCGAGATCGGCGTAGTGTTCGGCCATAGGACTCAGCTTTGGTGGGACCTGCCCACAATCGACTCATTCGACATCCTGTCGGCGATGTACGACATCCCCAGGCAGGAGTACAGGGCGTTCGTCAAGGAATTTGACGGCCTTTTGGGCGTAGGTGAGTTTCTGGACACCCCTGTGCGGCGCCTTTCGCTTGGACAAAGGATGCGAGCGGACCTGGCAGCGGCCTTGATCCACCGCCCCGATGTGTTGTTCCTGGACGAGCCGACTATAGGGCTGGATGTGGTCGGGAAAGGCCGCATTCGGGAATTCCTTGCGCGGCTTAACCGGGAGCGCGGCGTTACCATCCTGCTGACAACCCACGATCTTAGGGACATTGAGGAGCTTTGCTCTAGAGTCATGATGATTAATCACGGAAGCCTAGTCTACGACGGTACTCTTGATTCCCTACGCGACCAGGCAGGCCTCCCGACAATGCTGTCGGTGAAGTACGCAGGCGTACCCTCTCTGCTAAAACCGGGCAAGTTCGTGGGCCGCCAAGGTCAAGTGCTGGATGCCCCCGAAAACGGCGCATGGCGCGTAGAGTCAGTTGACGCACATTCCAAAACAGTGGGGGTGATTTTCGACCGCAGCCAGTCAACAGCCCCTACGGTCATCATGGCGATGCAGGTGTTGGGCGAAATCCGGGATGTCTCCCTTGCCGAGCCGCTCATTGAGGACATCATAAAGCGACTTTTGGAACGGCAGGGCTAATCAGTTGTGCCTCGCTGCCTCCTAGTCACCAGTCAACTTATCGGGTTCCCACGCAAGTTTCACACGCAGACCGTTCATGGCGCTGAACGGGATCTTCCCATCATGCTGGAGCCTTCCGACAACAATACCGGGGTGAACCCCTATCGCACGAGCGAATCGCTTGGCCGAGGCCACCGTGACTGTGTCGTCGGCCAGGTAGAAACGATAGGCTCTGCTAGGAATAAGCTGCTCAGATGCGAAAACGAAATGCCACAGGCAGAACGGTCGGTACATAGTCGAGCGGCGACCCCGAAGAAGGACCTTAGGTTGAGAACCCTAGCATGCGGTTCTATGGTGGCGGGCACAGCACCAAATCTAGCCAGCGAAGCATACGGAAACTGCTCTGCCATCCTGCATTCAGCCTTGATCGACTGCTGGCTGTCAAGGCGAGCTTTTGTCTCCTGGAAATTCGCTTCAACCGGCCCCAGTGGGGTCCACGTCTTTGAAACCAAACTTCTGGTAGAGATGCCGAGCCCGCTCGCGGGGAAGCATGATCCTAGCGATAGGTTTCCGCTGTCACGGTATCCTTTTCCTTGCTACATGCCCCTTGAGTATCGTTGAGGGAGATGCCCATCCCATGTACCTGGGTTGGGTCCACCCCGAGGCGGGCTCAAGACCCTGAACCTCAAGATAGTCGTCCTCTCTGACCTTTTCCCAGGCATGAATCAGACGCCCGTTCCCCACGGAAATTCCGACATGCCCCCAGTCCTGCTTCACTCCGTGAACCATCCCTTCGCACTGGTAGAACACAAAAGCGCCTACAGGCGGCGGCATGGGATCGCTAGTCACCCCGTACATCCGCGCCGACTCGGTTGCCGACAACCCTCCAAATACCTCAATGCCGTTGCCTTCCTCGTAGCAGTCCTCAACAAAAGCAAGGCACCGGAGGGGATAGTCTGTAGAGCCAATCTTTGAGCGAGCCCATCTGATCGCGCCCCCAACGTACCGTTCGTGCTCTTGTGTAGACATAGCGGGCCACTCCCCCAGGATGATTTTCCTATGCTTCACACCCTGCGTGAAGCCATATCAACGATCTTGCTAACGGTTTCTGCAATTAGCCTCTCTCGTTTGAGCTGGCTGGCACATCTACCCCTTTTGAGCGGCAGATCTCCTGTGCCGCCCTACTCCTAGAGTCAGGAACAAAACCCCGATGAGAAACGGCGGTACTGAAATGGCCAGGAAACTAGCTGGCTGCTTATAGGTGTCGAAGTGTAGCGTGAAGGCGATGCTTGCCAGAAGAAAAGCCAGTCCGCCGTATGCCGGGCGGTTCCACGCCAGCGCAAGAAAGGCCAACAGAACAAACGAAGGGATCAGGTGAATGAGAAAACCGAGCAGCTTCGCCGAAAACGAAGCTGCGCCCGAAAACGCATCCAGTGCAAATGCGGACACGAACAGGATAAACAGGATTGCCGCCACCCTAGGAATCCATCGGCTCATCCCGGCACCCTCTTTCCAATACTTGGTCCGCCACTACTATACTACATGACATGGCGCTAGAGGCTGGAGTGTCACAAGACCCCTGCGATGCGCAGGTCACGTTATGGGAAGCAACTCGCGTCAACAATGATACAGTTCTCCGCATCACTCCATCGGCGAGAGGTTCGCGAAAGTGATACGAAGGCTCGTCAATCACGCTTTGCCAAGCGGGTACGCCCTCATCACTCTCAGCGCTCTTAGGGTATTCCATCGGCTGGGTTCGCCTGTCTTCTCCATGTCGAAGTGAACGTTGCCCGTGTGTTTATGCTGCAAGGGCCAAGTGCCGTCGGAGCGCCTCTTTTTCAGGAGGACGGCCAACGCCGGCGCCATCCTTTCATCGTAAAGGACTCCCGCCGCCTGGAAGTAATCCAATCCCCTTAGAATGTCGTAGTGCCACCGCGAAGGATACGAAAGCATTAGGAACTGCGGGTTAATGACCTCGTTTGTATGATCGGAGAGGAACAGACGGTGACGAAGGATGAACTCTATGCCTCGCGCTTCAGCTTGCCGGATTCCCTCAAGCCGTGCGTGGACCCAAGCAGCTTCAGGAAAGGCGGTAGGGATAGACGCATGGTCTTCCGCCGCTATGGTCTCTTGCTCTGCCCACCTTCGAAACTCAAGCAAGCCCTCCAGCACCGATATCGTGGTGTGCAGAGAAGAGTGGGCTGCCCCGCGGATGAACTCGCAGTTCCAACCGTAGCCCGGCATCTCTACTCGCAGCAGGTAATCGACGATGCCTTGAATTCGCGGGTCAGCCACACGGAAGTACGAAGCGTAGCCCAAAGCCATCCCGTTGATACACACGTCAGGCGGACGCTTGGTTACAGCGTAGTTGACCGCACCCTCACCGTCTATAGACAGATCGAACATCATGTGGACCGCCCGTCGCGCAGAAGGGTTATTACGAGGGAGTCCCAGGCTTTTGAGGTCAAGTAACGTGTAGTGGGTTGACGTCCACTTAGGCTGGTAAAAACCCCTGCCCCAGTGCCCGTTAGCGTTCTGCCTTGCAAGAAACTGTGCTCCCCAGCCTTCCTGGCTTATGCGGCGCTGGAGCGCGGCAAGCGTTGGAGGATCCGCGCCCAGCAAGTCCCTATGTGCCTGGTACTGGATGGAAACGTCGCCTTCCAGAAGCCACGATATGATTGCCTCTTTGGGTCTCTGTAGAGGGTTCACGAAAACACCTCACCCCGCGTTCTGCGAAGAAATCGGACCGAACAACTCCCGTGGTTGATTTTCCAACGCACGCTCCCAGCAACTGAACGTGGATTCAGCATTCGACGCGGAAGCCCGCAATCCTTGCTGCCCTGTTAACAGTACTGGATTATAACCACACGGCTTTCGGACAATTTGTTGACTCGACTCGCCGTAGCCTGACTAGCGCAGATACCGCAAGAGACCTCAAGGGGTATTTCCTAAGAGCCGTCAAAGCGAACCCCCAGGCCATGCAGTGCCGGGGTTCGCTTCGTTCTGGGGCTGGACTCAACCAGCCCGTCGCAAGAAGGAGCCTGCCGAACCTAGTTCCAGGCAGGCTCCTCTGTACCGCTTGGACCCACTCGATAGGGCATCCACACCAAAGCGACTGCTTTCACGCTGATGTCCTTCTTGGCAGGCCTTACGACATACTGTTGGAAGGTTTCATTCAGCGGGCTAAGCTTCTCCGAAAGTTCCAGGGTCTCGCGCCGAAGATCATCTTCTAGCACCTTCATGTCATTCTGGAGAGCTGCCAAAGACTCTGCCGAGCGCTGAACATCGGTTTGCTCCTTCATGTACCTGCTAGCACCCCTGGCCGCTGTCGTCGCTCTCCCCAAAGTGGACGTGCTTCGGGCCTTGGTTCCAAGGAAGGACGTAAGAAGCGTAGAGCCTATCGAAATCGCCGTCTGCATCTGTTGCTGCTTAGCCTGCATCTTCTCCCGCTCAACGGCGGCCTCGGCTCGACGGATCTTATCCATCAAGGAGTTCGTCTTGGCCGCGTACTTCTTCCGGATGGCGTCCACAGCTTCTTCGCGCTTTTCGCGGAAATCCTGGTCAAGTCGCACTCGGAAATCGCGCTCAGACTCACCCATCCTGGAAAACGCTTTGGCCACCGAACTCTGCATGAGGACTATCTGCTGCGTCCTATAAAGCCAATCTGCGAAGGCCTTGGCCCACTGGGCATAGCTTCTGGATGATCCGGCCGAAGCAGCCAGGGGAGCGAATGAGACACCTGAGAGGCCGGAAGTCTCCAGGTCGGAGATGCTACTCTCAGCGGGGAATGCGGCATCCCAGTCGATGCCCTGTACATCATCGGGAACAGGAACGGCAAAGGAGAGCTCCTCGGTTGAGTTGACTCCGCTTTTCATGTCAAGGAAACGTACAAGCGAATTGCCCAGTGTGGCAGGACGATAAATGAATTCGTCGGGCCTCCCGCGCCCACGTAGCGGTAGGAAGTACTGTCTCACGTCAGGCGGCAGCACCGGGGGATCAGAGGCCGTCAGACGCTGAGACGGGTAAGCGGGCTCTGGAGGCGCCCATACGGGCTGTTGTGCCGGCGGATACCCAGGCGCTTGCGGCGGCTGCCAGCTTGTTAGCTGGGGTGACTTCTTGCTCACAGCGAGGCTTTGTATCTGACTTCGCGACAACGGCCCCGCTAGATATGACATGACCCACCGCGTCTCGAATACAGTCGGCGCATCTTCCCGAACGTTGTTCATGAGGAAAACTCTTTGCCCCAAACCGGCAAGGATTGCCTCCATCTTGGCCTTATCAAACCGCGCGCCCTGAGATAGGGCGGCTCCCTCCAGTCCTTCCAAGACCCTCATCTTATCGCGCTCGGTCTGCAGCCTTCCTATGAACCACGTACCTGTGTTGGAGAGACCCTTGTAGTCCAGATCCACAGGGTTCTGAGTGGTCAGCATGACTCCAAGGCCAAACGCTCTAGCCTGCTTGAGAAGAGTCAGCAAGGGAGCCTTGGTCGGAGGGTTGGCCACAGGGGGGAAGTAGCCGTAGATCTCATCCATGTAGAGCAGTGCGCGCAGGCTTGTGGTGCCGGTCTGAACGCGGGTCCAGCTAAGAACCTGGTTAAGCAGAAGTGCCACAAAGAACATCCTCTCAGCCTCAGACAGATGGGCTATGGAGAAGATAGAGATCTTAGGCTTCCCCGTTGGCGTGTGGAGGATGCTGTCTACATCAAGAGATTCCCCCTGCATCCAAGCTGCAAAACCCGGAGAAGCCAACAGGTTGTTGAACTGAATGGCTAAGGCAAATCGGTCCTTGGATGGGTAGAAAGATTCCAGACTCATCACGCCAATCTGGCCAACCGGCGGAGAGTTTATCTGCTGTATTAGCGTGGCAAGGTCAAGATCCTGCCCTCTCTGCCACGCGTACGAGAGTATAGTGGAGATAAGGATATGCTCCCGGCTCCTTATCGGATCCGCCGTGATGCCTACGAGCCCGAGGAGACTGCTTGCGGTACCGCTAACCCGCTCATTCAAGAGTTCCATATCCTCGATGATTGCTCTTGACGGAGCCGCGAAGGACTTGAGAATCGATATCGGGACACCCGCCGTGCTGCCCGGAGTGTAGATCACAAACTCGGCAGAATCACGAAGCCGTTTTATCCGCTCGCCGTCCTGACCCCAAGAGGCCAGGCCCTTCTTCCATAGTTCCGCTTGGGATACCGCGTACTCCTCGGGAGACATATTCTTACGTCTCGCATCATCCTCGTTGATCCATGGCCTGAAGTCCTCGGGACAAAGGTCAGGGAACGTGAGGAGGAGATTCGCCATATCTCCTTTGGGGTCAATGACAATGGCGGGAACACCGTCTATGGCCGCTTCCTCCAAGAGGGCAACGCAAAGACCCGTCTTGCCACTTCCGGTCATGCCGACGCAGACTCCGTGGGTGACCATGTCTTTTGAGCTGTATAGGAGGTACCCATCACCGAGGCTTCTCTTTTCTAGATCATAGGGGCGACCGAGGTAGAAGACGCCCAGTTTCTCGTATGAGTCCATGCGCTCAACTCCCATGAGGTTTATGTGCGTAGTATTACTCCAAACGGGGGGCGTCTTCCTGCGACAGAAGGTAAGGCGTCACGCCGCCGGCATCATGCTCAACCTGAGGTAGGGCGCCGAGAGTGGCAAAACCTGCAGGCACCCCAAAAGACCGCAAGGCATGATTCTCCTCTCCCCACCGTGGCACGGTAAACATCCCATTCGGCCACGCCTCGACAAATCGAAACTTTTCGTGCTTCGACGTCGTCTTAAACGTATGGCATGTTGCGTCTATGGAGGTATGCGAGATGCGCAAGTCTTTGATCGCGTGGGAAGTCATGGCCCTGGTCACCTCTGTAGTCCTGGCGATCGCCTTGGCGGGATGCTCCGCGCCAATCAGACTGATCGAACTGACAGACGACGCCCTACTCAAGGCGGCTTTGTCCGGCACCTACAAGCTGGGCAGCGATATTGTGAAACTCACCGCCGGACAGGGGGTTTGGGATAAGCCCGTGCTCGGCGACGTGAACGGGGATGGCTGGAAGGATGCTGCGCTTATCGTCACCAACTCGTTGAGCGACACGGGCGTCTCCTACTACCTAGCGGTCTACGAGCAGAGCAAGAACAGCAAGAAGCCCGTCGACATGAGCGCCGTTCTCCTCGGCGATGCAGTTGAGGTCCGGAGCCTCGCCATTGAAAATGGCAGCATCATGGTGTCGTACACAGGCCGCTCGAAGGGCGTCCCCATGACGTCGGAACCTGATATCGTCCTCGACACAACCTTTAGGATGGAGGGCACCGAGCTCAAGCAGTCATCGAGCCAGACCTATACCAGTTTCGAGAAGTACATCCCATACCTTGGGATGACCAAGACAGAGGTCATCCAGGCGGTCGGCGAGGAGCCGACGACCATCGATGAAGGAGGGGTGGACTTCGCCACGGCTGCCCTGCGTCTGTGGTTCGATGAGAACGGGAAGGTGCGGGATATCTCGTTTGGGGCGCCGGATGTCGACTTCAACGGAGCCAGGTACGGCCAGAAGTTCGATGCGTTCCATCAGGCCCTTGGCGACTGGTTCCAAAGAGACGAGAACTCTGCCTATGCCGTTTTCCACTACAGAGACATCGACGTGGACGTCGACTACGACCCGAAGACGCAGGTCGTCGTAAGCGTGCACATTCTGAGCGAGTGGAAGTAGAGCCGCATTTAGGGAACAGTGGATTCTGTGCCCTTGGACCCAGGCAAGAGAAGTGTTACTCCGCAGGTCTTGAGGCTCTCTCGTATCCAGGAAAGAAGGCTCATATGATGCGAATAGGCCGAGCGAAGCAGCCGCGTACAATGCATAAATCGAGATCATTCATCTGGTTGCTGATTGTTGCTCTGATTGGCAGTATAGGCTATCTGCAGTTCTATATGCGCAGAGCCAGTGCTCCGCAGTTGTTGGGAAGAGCCATTCGATTTGTCAGTACGCAGGCAAAGGTGGTTTCCATAACTTTTGATGATGGCCCCAACCCGGAATCAACCAAGCAAATACTGGACCTACTGAAAAAATACGATGCCAGAGCAACCTTTTTTGTGATAGGCAGAAATGCGGAGAAATACCCGGAACTCGTCAAAGCGACCATAGCAAGCGGCAATGAACTAGGCAATCATTCATGGGACCATCAACGACTAACATATAAGAATCCAGCGTTCGTTAGACGTCAGATTGAATCAACAGATAGACTTCTGCGGGAACTGGGGTACGAACGGGAAATCCCTTTTCGTGCACCCTATGGCCATAAACTACTAATCTTGCCGCTCATTCTCGTGCAATCCGATCGGATACACTATTTGTGGAATATTGAGTTGGATGACTGGGACAGCCCGTCTCCGCAAGATATGCTGCAGAGGTGTAAAGGACAAATCAAGCCCGGTTCAATTGTGCTGCTGCATGACGGATATACCGGCGAATATCAGCCACGCTCGGCTACGGTTGAGCTTGTGGAAATGCTTCTGGATTACTGCAAAGAGGAAAGCTACAAAGTGGTGCCTGTCAGTGAACTGAGAAGATATCATGGGAGGCCAGCGCGCAGCGACAAAGTCAGCCCCTCGAGTCTTCCGGCCAATGTAGTTGCTGCTTTGACCGTTGTCTGTTGCCCCAACACCGTCCGGATGCTCAACTCGTAGGGGTCAAGACAACCGGGCAAACGAGTTCCCGGAATGCAGAGACCGGAGCGTATTGCGTTCATAGGCGCAAGGCTTGTCGGTCGCGTCCTCATTCTGGTCACGAATCCACAAAGGAAGCCCGAATCACTAGGCCCCGGTGTGGCCGTGGTTTCCTTGCGCAAAGCTCGCATCACCGATGATACGGTTCTCCCTCCCCTATCTTCACCGCCCTGTACAACTGCTCCAGCAGCAACATAGGCATGAACTGGTGAGGGTACGTCATCGGCCCCATCGACAACCTCAATCGGGCCCTGGTCAACATAGCGTCGGATAGCCCAGTCGTCCCTCCTATCACAAAAGCCAAACTGGACTCGCCCGCTAGGCTGCGCTGCTGCAACCAGCCACTTAGGTCCTCCGATGACATCTGCTTCCCTCGGATGTCCATCGCCACAAGGTAGTCGCAGTCGCCCACGGAACGTTGGATTCGTTCAGCCTCGATATCCCTGGCTCTTGCCAGGTCCTTCTCGGACGCACGCTCCGGCGCAGGCTCATCCTGAACCTCCAATAGTTCAACCTTGGCGTAAGGACCAAGCCGTTTCAGGTACTCGGCAGCGCCTTCCCGCAAGTACCTCTCGCGAACTTTGCCTGCGATTACAACTTTGACGTGTAGGATGAGACACCCTCCCTTCCTCAACGCTAGCCTCCGCTACTCTACCACGGTCGACTCCCGTAACACTCTGTCGCCGCTCCATCTACCTATCCCATATTGCCGCTCCGCTTCCGTCAAGGGCTACAGAAAATAGGGTGTCTCCTACCGCTTCGGAGTGGTACGCCCGATAGTAAACATGACCTCCGATAACACATACGTTGTTCGGACTGTGGCTGGGCTGCTCTGGCTCATCTGGAGGAAGGTCAGTCAACTTCTCGTTGGCGCTTCCGTCGGTCTTTATCCTGTAAAGGTTGTACATATCACCGGCATTCGAGTAGTAAACCCACTCGCCTGAGGCGTTGACGTGATCCACGCTAGTCTCCGTCAGCGCGACGTTTTCGCTGCCGTCCGTTTTCATCCGGCGCAACCGCCCGCTGTCTACATCCCAATAGAACACGCTTTCTCCTTGGATATTCACGAAGTGCGAGTAAGTCTCGTTGAGCTGGGTCATCTCCTGCCCATCAGGCTTCATCCGGAAGACAGGGAATGTCCCTTTGGCAGAACTCACAAAGTACAACCATCCGTCGGAGTAGACCAGTTCAGAACACCTTACCTGGGATATCAGCCTGTTCTTACTCCCATCCGCTTTCATAGCGTAGGGCAGGTCTATGTGTTCAGCATCGGTATTGTCTCCGTTCACGTAGTAGATGGTGGCATCCGTCACGTTGATGTGGTGCACCGTACAGGAGGTGAGTCTGGTCCTTTTCGTGCCGTCAACCTTGATCTTGTACATCTTCAGCCCATCGGCGAAGTTGGCGTAGTAGACCCACCCTCCCAGGACGTTTATGTAGGCAGGTATGTCATCACAGACCTTCTGCCTATCCGTTCCATCGTGGCGTGCCTTGTACAGGCGCCAGTGATCGGATTCGCTGCGGTAGAATACCCAATCGGCGTCACCGCCCATCAACCCGCCGTTCACCACGTTCCCTGAGGTGCTTCCGTACCGCTCATTTGCTGGATCGCCGTTTGGACTCTGTCGGACTAGGCTGCAGCCCGATACCATCATCAAGAACACCAAAGCGATTATCACTGGGATTCGAGTGCGCATCTAACTTCGACCTCGTTTCTTTGGGACTAATCTACGACGCCAAAGGATTACAACCTAGACTGGCTATTTGGCCCAACTACTCTTGTAACAAGGCTAGATACTATAGAGACGACAGTGGCCATAAAGGGTGTTCCAAACATGATTGTCATTGGCACATTGTTCAGCTGAGGGTAGTATCCGCCTGCCGTCAAAACCGAGTAGAGCAACATTCCAAGGGAAACAAGACGCTAATTCCTACACAGACGCCGAAAATGCTAGCGATTCTTTCATGCCCTGCCCCTCGCTTTCCACTCAGAACTAGCGGATCATGACGAGAACCTTACAGCAATTCCCATCCATCAAGGTGCTCTGCACCTGAAAATCAACCGCCAGGGCTGAATCCTTCGCAACAGCCGCCACCATGCCGGCCATCGGACCCAAGCACCAGCCCTGACAAGGGTTGGCGCCGCCCATACTTTTTGACAAAGCCGACAGCCTGCATGCGGTCGCCGTGGCGGCATAGCCCTCTTCGGTTTTCTCCACCTTCCAGTTGGCGCACCCGAAGATGTCGACTAGCGCCGCGAACACTTCCTCCACGGTCTTGACTCCCAACTGCTCATTCATATAGGCCGAAGTCTGCGCTTGTCGGTCTGCCTTTCTCTCCACAATCTGTTCCAGAACCTGCAACCTTCCATAGGTATTGACCATCTCGGCAACGGCTGCTGCGTAGACATTTCGCATAATCGCAAGCTTCTTCTCTGTATTCAAAATCAGCATCTCCCTTATGGTTGTTATTAACGTTCGTTAGAACTTCATGAAAGACATCGGCCGACGCTATATCAGATTCCCTAGAACCACCGACAGTTCTTCGCGGACTTCCTCCTCTGATATGTTCCTGTTCTTGACCACAATGCTTTCTATAAGGTTTTCGAGCAGGTGAACAAGAGTGCGAACTACGGCAATTCCATTCTCTACCCGCTTTAGGTGTGGCAAAACTAGTTGGCAGTGCCGAGGCAGTATTGACCTCTCCCATTCATCCATTATCCGGACCAGTTCATCATCGCCGTCAAAAGTGAGGTATACTTTGATCCCCAATCGGTAGATCCTCTTGTCATATTCGCTAAGATGCCCAATCCTGCAGACATACTGCGTGTAGAACTCGATGACGTCGTCCATCTTGAGCTGCAGCGCTAACCTTCCTACCAGATCAAAGAAGTCCTGTTTGACAATTTCGTGGAAAAGGTCTTTCTTACTGTTGTAGTAGTAGTAGACCATAGGCAGAGAACAGCCCACATCCCCGGCGATGCTGCGAATAGTGGTGCCGTGGTAACCTCGTTTGTCGAAATGCTCGACAGCGGATCTCTTGATGCGCTCCTTTAGGCTGAACTCACCCGGGTGGATTTCGGCCACCTCCTATCTAACGTACGTTAATATACTACAACTAGAATCTCGACTCTGCAAGAGAATATATGCCAAATCGTTCCCGCCAAAGATGTTGTTACCGGGACGAAAACGGAGGCGAAGACCGACTGGGTTTCAGCCCCGCTACTCATCAGTGATGAGTGGCTCCAGGAGCCGAACCTCCGGTGGCATCGGAACCGCGTCGCTGAAGATCAACCCTCAATTCGGGATCTTTGAGCGAGTGACAATTTTCGCCTTCATGATCTGGCTCTTTGCCGTGTCACGGCGCCTAGCATCACTCGGCACACGCAGAAAGATGACCCGCCATCCACCCCAGTCACTATGGGTAAAGGCCCTTCCCGACCGCCGCCAAACAAGCCCGATTGGATCCTGAAACCTGTCCAAAGGTATATAATGGACACCTAGGATGCTAATGTGAGGGTGCTAGAGAGACACATGGGACAAGATACCGTAGACAAGACACGAGACAACAAAACGTCGGAAGCATCTTTGAACAGACGGCAACGCAAGACCTCAGCAAAGCCCGGTAGGATGAATCGACGGCGCCTCTGCGTAATCTTCATCGTGCTGATATGCCTTCTGTCGTACCCCCGGGCAAAAGCCCTCTTGGGTGCAGGACGCCCCAGACAGGACCAATCCGGCTCTTCTGACGTTGAGACTACCACCAGACGCACGCCTCGTGACATAAATATCCTGCTTCTGGGCGTGGACGAGCGCCCCGGCGATGTCGGTCGTTCAGACACCATGATATTAGTAAACTACCACGCGCTGTACAACTCCCTCCACGTAATGTCCATCCCGCGGGATACCAGGGTGAAATTGCCGAAACACGGCTACCAGAAGATAAACGCTGCCTACGTTTACGGCGGCACTGAACTCGCCAAACAGGCAGTGGGCAACCTTACCGGACTCCACATCGATTACTATGCCAAAGTCAACTTCGCCGGGTTCGCTAAAGTGGTGGATGCGCTGGGAGGCGTGACCATCGACATAGAAGACCACATGGACTACAGAGACCCTTACCAAGACCTGCATATTCACTTCGAACCGGGAGTACAACGACTGGATGGAGCCCGGGCCCTTGAGTACGTCAGGTGGCGCGGAGGCCCCACTGCGGATCTTGGCAGAGTGGAACGCCAGAGGAAGTTTTTAGACGCTGCCCTGCGCAGGGCTGTGTCTCCCGCAGGCCTTATCAGGTCACCGCTGGTGCTCCGTACCTTCGGCGAGTGCGTGGAAACCGACATCCCGATATTGGACCGCCCGGGACTCCTAGCGACCATAGCCGTAGCACGGTTAAAGGGTGCAGCCAGCGTTACCGTGCCCGGTACCACAGCCAATATCGGCGGCGGGAGCTACTTCATCGCTGATTCCGAAAGACTCTCGCCTATCATCGCATCATGGAGCCTCGCTCCGTGGGGTAGGAACCAAAAGGAGTAACCGGAGCAGCGGCCTGACCTCATTGTAAGTAACCACGGCGATCCCGATGATACGGCGATGCCAGCCATATCATTCCTCGGCACAATCCGACTCTACACACCTGCTAAGTCCAAGAGCTGTACTTGCCCGTCAAGCCCTAACCGCCGAAACTCCGAATCTTTGTGAACCGAGGCTCTCTGGCCCGCGGCGCGACTGGGACATAACAATCACCTGCATAGAAACGTTGAGCCCTTCGATTACAACAGCCACAGTGATCACAGCGTCAGCGAGGAGGAGGGTCAGTGAAGGCCTGCAGCCACAATGATCATGCCTAGGGATGGTAGCGTACGCTTTGAAAGTGCTCACGGCCGACCCTCTAGGAGCATCTGCAATGCTGCTATTCCGCCCCAGAGTACTGGTTTGGGGATGGCTCATGTGCCAAATTTAGGGAAGGGTTATAAGGTCCAAGCACGATCTCATAGGTCAATAGTGGAGCAGGCCCATACGCGTCGGGGGCCCGTCGAGTCCAGGTGGTCAGGAGATTTTGGGGCCTGCTCCTCCACCCTCAGGACCCAAAATCCGCAAAGCCCACTACTGCCAGACTTTGGACACGTGTACCACTCGGAAGCCCCCGGAAGAAAGCCACTTTACCAGCTGTTGAACATCATCGGTCTTAAGGCGCAGGATTACCGACATAGTGTCGGAACCGGGCTGAGTGAAAGTGGAAAGGCTTGCGATGGAGATGCCTGCGTCTCTCACGATTCCAGTCACTTCAGCCAGCATGCCCGCCTCATCGGGCACCTCCACCGTCACCCTTGTGCCCTTGGCCCGTAACCCCATGAGAGTGACGAGAGTCCTGAACACATCGTTCTGAGTCACGATGGCGATAAGCTCACCGTCTTTATCCACAACGGGAAGAGCATCCATGTCATGGAAGTACATGTGAAAGGCTGCCATCTCCACAACCTCATCGCCTGTCACTGTGATGACATTATGAGTCATGATGTCCTGAACCTTGGTTTTGGTCAGGTAATCCCCCCCGGTGACCTTAGGGGAGTTCATGACTATATCCCAGTCGGTGACGATCCCTAACACCTTTCCGTTGTCCCTGACAGGAATAGCTTCAAAGGTCTTGTCTGTCATCACCGCAAGCAACTCAGCCAGACTCGCACCGGGGCTAATAGACACGGGATTGCGGGTCATAATATCTCGCACAAACATGGTTCTTCCCTCCAGACTTCGGACTATTTCTGGTTCCCCGGCAGCAAATCCTGCATGGAGGAAGAGCGAGCTATCACCCCGCCGCCGTACACCAGGTCACCTTGGTAGAATACAAGAGCCTGGCCCGGAGTTACTGCAAACTGGGGAGTCTGGAAGTCCACTGTGGCCTCAACGCCGAGAGCCGTCCCCATTCCACAGGGGCGCATTTGGGCAGCCGTCTCTTTGCCGCGGTATCTAACCATGCAAGTGCCGGTTACGGGGCCATCCATAGACTGAACTGCTATGAGGTTAAGAACCTTCACCTGGCACCCGGTGGAGTATGCCTCTTCTCTGGTTCCGACTAGCAAAGCGTTTCTGGTAACATCTAGCGCCACCACATACATGGCCGTGCCGGATTCCAGGCCTAGGCCCTTTCTCTGCCCAACGGTGTAAAACGGCAGCCCCGAATGCTTCCCCACCTGCCGGCCCGAGGTGTCAAAGATAGGGCCCGGCTCCGGGTGAACACCCCTATTGGCGAGAAACGCCCGGTATCCGGAGCTAGTCACGAAACAGATCTCCTGGCTATCGGGGCGGTCAGCGGTGGAAAAGCCTACCTTCCTGGCCATCTCCCTGACGTCGTGTTTCGTGAGGTTTCCCAGAGGGAACATAGAATGAGACAGCATGTCTTGAGTCAGGCCATATAAGGCGTAAGTCTGATCCTTGCTTTTGTCCTTGCCTCGAAGGAGATAAGTGCGGCCACTGCCCGCCACGGGGTTCACGAAGGTGTCGACCATAGTGTCATCTTGGCACCCGGCTGCCCTGACATAGTGGCCTGTGGCCACGTACTCGGCTCCTATCTCCCTGGCTTTCCTCAGAAGGTGCCCAAACTTCATTGTCCTGTTGCAGGTAATGCACGGATTAGGGGTCCTTCCAGAAGCGTAGTCCCTAACGAAGGGAACTATCACCTCTTCCTCGAATTCCTCTGTCATGTTCACTGTATAATGAGGAACGCCCAGATCGTTGCATACGCTGGCCGCATCTCTGGCCATTTCCGCGGTGCAGCACGGCTTGATCGCCCCGGCATCGTCGGGAGGAGAGTCTCTGAGGAGTCACATAGTCAGCCCTACGACGTCGTAGCATTCTTTCGCTATAAGAAGGCACGCCAAGGAGCTGTCGACGCCTCCTGACATAGCCACGGCGACCCGGATACGAGACAAGGAGACTCCTCCTTTCGCTGGGAGACAGGTCACAACAGTCTTGCTCTCACTCATGGTAGGTATACGGAGTGAGGCAGTCAAGGAGGTCTTTGGCATGTCCAGTGGCTTACGGGTTTCCATACTTGGCGGGGGCAGCGCCTATACGCCCGGGCTGGTTGAAGGGTTCATCCGCCAGAAGCCTCGCGTGCCCCTTGACGAACTTGTTCTCATGGATATCGACCCGGAGAAACTCCAAGTCGTGGGCCGAGTGGTTCAGTTCATGGTCCAGGCAGAACTCCCGGACACCAAGGTAACCCTAACCTCTTGTCGAGATACCGCCATACGCGGCGTGGACTTCATCATCTGTCAGATACGAGTTGGGGGGCTTAGTTCCCGCCACCTAGATGAGTCCATACCCACTAGCATGGGGATGGTGGGGCAAGAGACGACGGGTCCAGGAGGCTTTGCCATGGCGCTGCGGACCATACCCGTGATGGTCGAAATCGCCCAAGAAATCGAGGAAAAGAACCCTTCGGCGTGGCTCATCAACTACACGAACCCCACGGGCTTGGTGGCTGAGGCCATAGGTCGAACATCCTTTATCAAACACATCTCCATCTGTGACGAGCCTATGATACTTCAGGAATTGTTGTCTGCTTTCGTGGGAGTACAGCCCGAGAGACTTTTCTTCGATTATTTCGGCCTGAACCATCTGGCCTGGGCAAGACGGGTCCTTCTGAAGGGCCGGGATATCCTGCCGAGCCTTCGCAAGACTTTGGAGAACGCTCCTGAGGAAAAAGTTCTGTCGCTTCTTGAACCCGAGATCTTAGCCGACCACAAGACCAAGACAGAGGTCTCAAACACTCTGCGGATTTTCAAAGACACTGGGCTCCTTCCGTCACCATACCTCCAGTACTACTGCTTTACAGAAGAGATCGTGGCACTCCAGAAATCATCGGGCAAGACAAGGGCAGAAGAGGTCATAGAGTTGGAACGCAGCATCCTGGCTGATTACGACCTGATTGCCAGGGGGAAGAAGGCCTTCAGCATACGCCGCGGAGGGCGCTGGCACGCCGACATGATGGTGGGGATGCTAGGTACCATTGCCCAAGATAAACGCGAGATCTACATAGTCAACGTGCCTAACAGGGGGGCCATTCCCGACCTCCCCTACGACAAGATCGTTGAGGTTCCCGCTGTGATTGACGCATCCGGGGCCCATCCACTAGCCATGGGACACATGCCGCAAGAAGTCAGGGGACTCATACAGAAGATCGCCAAATACGAACAGCTCACGGTAGAATCCTCGCTAGAAGGTTCTATAGCCAAGGGCCTGGAAGCCCTGCGGTGTCACCCCTTGGTGTGCCCTGACAAGTCTGAACCTCTTCTCCGGGCCTATCTAGCGGCTCATAGTCAGTACCTTCCCCAGTTCCGCAAATCCACCCAGCCGTGACCGTTGTTAGGGGCGATAGCCCCAACGCCCGGGCTATCGCCGCCATGCTTCTGCCTTCCAAGATTATCCGGCTGCCGCAGAAGACTCTACACCACAGTCCCGCCGACCACAATCATGCCAACCGCAGTGTAAGGGATGAGCACTTCCCTGCAGGCGCCTTCAAGGGGGGCGTTCAAGGCCAGATAGTCGGCCCCCGCAAAGGCCAACGTCCCTGCCACCACCGCTGTACCCATCATAGCGGGTCCAGGACAAGGTCCCGGTTCGGGCGGCGGTAGGGGCGGCCAAGGGGGACATGGTCCGGGTCCAGGCCCTGGGCCGGGCGGGCAAGGACGGCCTGGTCTAGGGCACGGCCAAGACAGCACACTCACTTCAGAATACCCGCCTGGGGCAGAATGCGGAAGGCCGCCCATGAGGTGGACATGAACGCCGGACAAGTACACCAAGACCGGCTGACCAATGAGTTGCTGAAGTCTCTCCATCAGCGTACCGGGCAATTGCAGGGCCACGTATTCCTCGATAACTGACATGAGTTCTCCCTCCATTCCCGAGATTCTCGTCAACACTTTATGTCACCTGTTCGGGAATGGTGCAGCCTGACCGGAGACCCGTATCTCTCTGGAAGGACATGTTACCTGTGTTTGTCCAGTAAGTCCAAACGCGACAACTTCTCTGCGTGCATGGCAGAAACCCTGTCCTTGACCTCTCGAAGTTTGTGACCGTGAAGGGGATAAGCGCGGAAGACCAAGAGCGCAAGAGCTATAGCCATTACCGGCACCGCTGACATAAGAAGCCGCAATCCCATAAGCGCTTTGGCGGGCTGAACCGCAAGATCTGCATCATACCCCGATCGTTGCAGCACAAATCCCATGATGATAGCGTTGATTGAGATCCCCAGGCGGATCATGAAGCCGTTAACCCCGAAGTACATGCCCTCCCTGCGGACCCCTGTTTTCACTTCGTCCTCATCTGCAACATCGGCAATGAAAATGTCCAAAAGAACCAGAATTCCTGCAAGGCCGAACGAGAGGAACAGGCACACTAGAGCGCCCTGAACGTAGTTCCGGGCCAAGTAAAAAGGAAGTAAGCATGCGCCGTAGAGAACGCACGAACGAACCATAGACTTCTTGGGCCCCTCCTTGGCGATTGCGAGACCCCAGATATAGGAGAAGGGGATTGCCATGACAAACAACACCCCAAGAAGTAGTGTGGTCTGTAACTCGGTTGCTCCCAAAGCGTATTTGGCATAGAAGGGTATGACCGCTTGGAGTCCAACGAACGTGTACTGGATGAGCATGGCGGGGACCACGTAAGTCAGAAACGATCTGTTGGCGAAGGTAAAGCGCAAGGCATCTCTAAGACCAAGCCCCTCCTCTTGGGCGAATTCGGGGCGCTCAGAGGCGCCGTAGAGAGATCCGTACATGGTGATAAGGCCCAAAACCGCAAAGGAAAGGCCCATCCATTTCCACCCTATGGTCGAGTACAACACAGGCGGCAACGCCACGCCCAAGATCATCCCAACGATGCCCAGTATCTGCCTTATGGCTGATACCCTGGCTCGGTCTTTGAGGTCCGGGTACATCTCGGGGAACAATGCGGTCCAGTTAAGTACCACTATGGTGAACAAGCCGTCAAAAAGGAACATTATTGCGAAGTAGTAGATATAAAGGGGCTGTGCGGCACCCGCTGGAAAGGGCGGCATCCACAAGAGCGCAAAGGCAACACAAAGAGGCAGCGTCAGCCAGATAATATACGGTCTCCGGCGGCCCCACCTTGTTCTGGTCCTGTCGGAAGCCTGCCCGAACAAAGGATCGTTAACAGCATTCCAGATCCCGTACCAGAGCATCACTAGGCTCACCTTGGCGGCAGACACCTTGAGCACATCAACATAGTAGAAAATGGCAAAGGTTGACACCGTCTGACCAAGAATAGACGATGAAAACGACCCAAGGCTGTAGGCGAAATCCCTGAACTTCTTCATACAGAACCCCCCTCTCGTACATGGACGTGGTCGGCACAAAAAGGATTAGGGTCTTCTCTCTAGAAACTTCCAAAGAAACTCAAGGTGTTTCCAAACGTGAATTCTAGGCCCTTCTGGAAGACTCCTCCGAAGGCCGCCGAAAGGAGACGGGCTCAATGAACCTTAGGGACGCAATACCTATCCCAGAGTTGAGGCGAGCTAGAAAGGTCCTGGCCATCTTTCCCCACCCCGATGATGCCGAACTGGCAGCCGGGGGAACTGTGGCGCTCCTGACAAGTGAGGGCGTCCAGGTAACCTACGCTTTGGCCACAGATGGCGAGATGGGCGCTTTCGATCCATCTCTTACTCCGCAGGATGTGTCCAAAACCCGAAGGGCAGAGCAAGAAGAGGCGGCACGATTACTTGGCGTTTCCCAAGTCATGTGGCTTGGATTCCGTGATGGGTTTCTCCCAGATATCGAGATTCTGCGCAAAAGTATGGTTGGGGTTATCCGCCAGACACGACCCGATTTTGTCATGACTTTGGACCCTTGGCTTCCTTACGAAGCGCATCCCGATCACAGGACTGCATCTTTGGCCGCAGTAGAAGCGTGCACCTTCGCGTCTATGCCCCTTTATTACGCCGAAGACTTGCGGGACGGGCTCTTGCCATGGGGCGTAACCGGCATCGCCATGGCGTTTTCGGCCAAACCCAACACCTACATCAACGTGGACCATGTTTGGGAGAAGAAGATTGACGCGTGTCTTTGCCACCGCTCACAATTCCCGAAACCACAATGGGAAGGAATGTTCTACCCGCTAATACAGTCTAAAGCCATGGAGTGGGGACAACAGGCAGGGTCGACCTACGCCGAGGCGTTCAAGGTGTTAAGCCCGTTTCACCTTCACATCATGGTGGATGCTTGGAGAATGTAACCTAGAGCCCAAAGAGGTGGGTGCCGTGAAAGACGTCAAGTTGGTCATCCTGGGGGGCGGATCATCCTACACTCCCGAACTTGTGGCGGGAATTGTGGATCGCTGGAAAGAAGACGAGTTTCACGCTTCAGAAATCATGCTGGTGGATATCCCTTGCCAAAGCCGCCGGCTTGAGACTGTGGCCCAGTTCGTCCGGAGGATAATCCGAAAACACAATATGCCTTGCAAACTCACAACTACATTCGACAGGCGCATTGCCCTAGACGGAGCATCCTTCGTTATAAGCCAAGTCCGTGTCGGGCTCATGAAGGCCAGACAGCGGGACGAGCACATCCCCCTGCGGCACGGGGTGATAGGTCAAGAGACCACCGGGGCGGGAGGGTTCGCCAATGCGCTTCGAACCATACCTGTGGCGCTGGAATTCGCCCAAGACGTCATGGACATCTGTCCAGAAGCGTGGCTACTCAACTTCACAAACCCGTCGGGGATCATCACAGAAGCCCTCTTAAAGCATTCATCCGTCAGGACTTTCGGCCTCTGTAACGTTCCAATAGGCATCAAGATGGGACTGGCCAAATCCCTAGGCGTCGACCCCGAGCGCGTAGACGTAGATGTGGCGGGCCTGAATCACCTGTCCTTCGTGACGAGAGTGTGCTTGGATGGCAACGATTTAGGAGACATGGTCTTCGATTCTCCGGGATACTCCCAATACCTTGAGTCTATCGGGGTCAAACAGGACACAGAGCGTCTAGTGCGGAGTCAAAGACTGATCCCCGCCAGCTACTTGTACTACTACTGGCAGAAGAACGCCGCCTACACTTCTCTCAAGAGAGAACTCGACCAGGGCAAAGGCACCCGAGCAGACCAAGTCATGGCCATAGAGCGCGAACTATTCCAAATGTACTCCGACACCTCACTTGAGGGACTCCCAGCCCTTCTAAAGCAGAGAGGCGGGGCACACTATTCCGACGCGGTCCTGAACTGCATGTCGGCTATGGTAAGAAACGTGCCGGCTAACGAGGCCCTCAACGTCCTTAACAGAGGGGCTGTGCCGGGCTTACCGGAAGGCTCTGTAGTTGAGGTTAGTTGTCATGTGGACAGCCGCGGACCCCACCCTCTGGCGCAGTTGCCGCTTCCAGCTTCGGTGCTAGGACTGGTTCAAAGGGTGAAGGCCTATGAGGAACTTACGATCCAAGCGGCAGTAGAGGGCAACCCTGAAAAAGGGTTCTTGGCCCTGCTTAACCACCCGCTGGTGGGAGACGCTGATACTGCCTTAGCCCTTATGGGAGACATACTGGAGGCCAACAGAGATTATCTGCCCCAATTCAAGGGAAAGCGAATCTAGCTAACCCAAGACGGTGAATTAGGAAGGAGCGAGTGTGCCGTGAAATGCTTCTTAGGTGTAGACGGAGGCGCCACCAAAACCATGGCCGTGCTGGGAGATGCCAATGGCAACATTCTAGGTGCCGGCTTGGCCGGGCCAACAAACTACCAGATCGTAGGTCTCCAAGAAGCCATGTCCAATCTTGGCCAGAGCGTAGAAATGGCCCTTTCGGCGGCAGACCTCGCCATGAATGACATCCTTGGAGCGGTGTTTGGAATGGCCGGGGCCGATTACCCCGTTGACTTCCATGCCCTAAATGGCGGTCTCGCCCGGTTGTACCCCGCCTTGAAGTACGAGTTGACCAACGACACGTGGGTGGCGTTTCGTTCCGGCACAGAAAAAGATCATGGCGTTGTGGTCATCTCAGGCACAGGCGCCAACTTCGCGGCCAAGGCGGCCGATGGCAGAAAAGTAACCGGACGGGGCATGGGATATGAGTGGGGTTCGGAAGGCGGCGCAGGGAGTCTCATCAGATCAGCTCTCCACTACGCCTTCAGATCCCACGACGGAACCGGGCCAAGAACCCTTTTGGAGGATGCCGTACTTGCGCTCCGGGAATTCCCGTCCTACGACGATCTTTCATTCTACCTCTACCAGGTTAGCGGCCAACTGCCCCAGATATACATGAGGGCTTCCCCCTTGGTTCCGGCAGTTTTCCAACTGGCTTTCCAGGGCGATCAAGTGGCTCAGGACATCCTAGTATACACCGGAAACGCCATGGGTGAGATTGCAGGACGTCTCGGGAAGAGTGCGGGGTTGGGCAGTATTTCAACCGACATCGTCATGGCCGGAAGCACTTTCACAAAGGGAATGAGCCCGCTTATGGTTACGAGCTTTCAGGCCGCTTGTCAGCGTTTTGTTCCCCTGGCAACTTTCAGGTTCCCCGAGATGGAACCCGCCGGAGGGGCGTACCTCATGGCCATTGAGAACGCCGGGGCAAACGTCACTGGGGAAGTGCGCAGGCGGACTGCAAAGTCATTTCCCAAGCAGACCTCCTAGGCGCCAAGGGGGCCCCGAATAGGTCGGGCCCCCTCTCTGAAAGTCTCCTAGTTCGCCGACTACCTAATCACTCTCACCTTAGTTGCACGAAGGATGAGGTTTCTGAACCTGTAGCCTTTCTGCACCTCCGAGAGAACCGTCCCGTGTTCGCCCCCGCCCTCCTGAGCTTCCACTGCCTCGTGTAAGGCTGGGTCCATGATCTGCCCTACAGGAGACGGAATCGGTTCTACACCTTCTTTTGAAAGAACGTCCAGCATCTGAGCCCTGATCATGCTCACGCCCTTGAGGAATGGTTCAAGACCCGCACCATTTTGGGTCGGCTGTGAAGCCTGCAGAGCTTCTATAGACCTATCGAAGTTGTCCATGACCTCCAGGAGGTTCGTCATGAAGCCGGCCATGGATCTGGTCAACCGGTCATCAAAATCCCGCTCAACCCTCTTTCGGAACCCCTCCATGTCACTCCGGACCCGTAGGTATTGATCGTAAGCCTTCGAGGCTTTGGATTCCCAAGTATCACGCTCATCGGAAACCCTTGTCAACTCAGCCGAAACCCTTATTAACTCGGCCGACAGGGCCTGTAGAGTATCCTGGGCGGCCTGAAGTTCTCCCTTAGCCGCTTCCAGTTCCGTTTGTTCATCCAAAGCCTCACTCAGGGCCTGGTCTTCCCCGCTCTTGGCCTGGAGTGCCTCGTCAGGTTGGCCTAGTCCCTCTTCCACCAGTCCCGGAGTTTCGAAGCATTCTGTTTCCCGGCCAGTCTCCGGGCTTGCGGCCTTCTTTTCGTCAGAGCCTCGCTTAAGCCTCAACGCTCATCGTCCTTTTCGCCTTTCTTGTCGCCCTTCTCCTTGAACTCGGCATCGAACACATCACCCTTGGGCGGCTCGCCGGGTCCGCCTGCACCGGTTCCGCCGTGAGGAGCATCTCCATCCGGAGTCCCCTGTTTGGCAGAAGCTTGCCTGTACAGCTCCTCGGCCAGTTTTGAGGCGGCGTCAAGCAACTCGTTGGTGGCAGATTTCATGGTTTCCACGCTGTCGCTCTGCAAAGCTTCCCTGGCGCTCTCTAAAGCCTTCTCCACGCGAGACTTGTCTTCTGGGGCAAGTTTGTCGCCGGCATCCTTAAGGCTCTTCTCTACCGTATAGATCCGCTGCTCCAGCTCGTTCTTGGCGTCCACTGCCTCTCTAGTCTTCTTGTCTTCTTCGGCGTGCTTCTCGGCCTCATCCACCAGCTTGTCTACTTCATCCCTGGGCAACTGGGTAGACGCCTTGATAGTGATGTTCTGCTCAACCCCAGTCCCCATGTCTTTGGCGCTAACCTTCAATATGCCGTTTACGTCAATATCGAACGCCACTTCGATCTGGGGCACTCCTCGGGGAGCGGGAGGAATTCCGCTCAGCATGAACCGTCCAAGAGAGCGGTTATCTCTGGACATTTGACGCTCGCCCTGAAGTACATGGATCTCGACTTGGGGCTGAAAGTCTGCGGTGGTAGTAAATACCTGGCTCTTTCTCACCGGGATGGTCGTGTTCCTTTTGATAACCGGGGTCATGACGTTCCCCAGGGTCTCAACGCCCAAAGTTAGGGGAGTGACATCAAGAAGGACAATGTCCTTGACGTCGCCTGACAAAACGCCACCCTGAATGGCTGCACCCATTGCCACTACTTCGTCAGGATTGACGCTGCGGTTGGGTTCTTTGCCCGTGAGGGTTCGGACCAACTCCTGTATCTTGGGCATGCGTGTGGCGCCGCCCACCAGGATGACTTCATCAAGATCTTTGGCCTCCAACGTAGCGTCGGCGAGAACCTGCCTAAAAGGCTTTACGCAGCGCTCGGTGAGATCTTGGGTGAGATCCTCAAACTTAGCCCGGGTAAGCTTCACCTCTAGGTGCATGGGTTGGCCGTCAACGGCAGTAATAAACGGCAGGCTGACGGTAGCCTCCAGCACTTGGGAGAGTTCAATCTTGGCCTTCTCGGCACCCTCGATAAGACGCTGCAGGGCTTGGGGATCTTTCAGAAGGTCGACTCCGTGCTCTTTGCGAAACTCTTGTGCAATGTAGTTGACGATGCGCTGGTCATAGTCGTCGCCCCCAAGATGGGTGTCGCCTGACGTGGCCAAAACCTCTACCACGTCATCTCCCACGTCTAGGAGAGACACGTCAAAGGTACCCCCGCCCAGGTCCCAAACCAAAATTTTTTCTTCTTTCTTCCTATCGATGCCATATGACAGCGATGCCGCAGTGGGCTCATTGATGATTCTGAGTACTTCGAGGCCCGCTATGCGCCCGGCGTCTTTAGTGGCCTGCCGCTGGGAATCGTTGAAGTAAGCGGGTACCGTAATGACTGCCTGAGTGACGGGTTCGCCAAGGTACTTTTCGGCATCCTCTTTGAGTTTCCTAAGGATATGTGCCGAGACTTCCTCGGGGGTTAGTTCGTTGTCAACCGAGGGCAAATACACCCTTACCTCGTCATGCTTGCCTCTTCTTACTTGATAGGGGGCCCGGCTGCGTTCTTGGGTTATCTCGTCATACCGCCGGCCTACGAAACGCTTGATGGAAGACACAGTGTTTGCGGGGTTAAGAACCGCCTGCCTTCTGGCCAGCTGTCCCACTAGCTTCTCCTTGTTCTTGCTGAACCCAACTACCGAGGGAGTCAACCGGGAACCCTCGGCGTTGATGATCACTGTAGGCTCCGAACCCTCCATTACGGCGATAACCGAGTTAGTGGTACCAAGGTCAATCCCTACAACCTTCGACATACGTACACCTCCACCAAGTTCATCGAGTCTTCTTCGCAAAGTCGCCGTGATTGTCGGGCTGTGATCTGATCCGGGGCCTGGTTTCCTCGCCGTCTCGCTCCATGGCCAAGATCACGCGAACACCCTGCAGGTTGATGCCACAATCCCTGCATAGGTGGATGATCCTGGCCAGTAGCCTGAGGTCGTTATCCGAGTACAGGCGGATGTTCGACTCGGTCCTAGCCGGCATGACCAACCCTTCCGACTCGATCTGGCGCAAAAACTGCGGGCTTGATCCCAGAAGACGGGATGCCACGCTAATGGTGTAGACAGGGTCGTGTGGACCGTGGAAAACGCCCAACGCATCACCTCCCCTGCGACTGATCTAAGAACCTTACGCAGTGCGCTTAAGTTTCTTCAAACGATATGATAAGTATTCTCACATGGCTAGTCAAGACAGTTCGAACTGCAGTGTTCGAGTTGCACGATTCAGGGGTATTCCATCTATTGGTGAGCAGGATTTCGCGGACGCTCCTAGAACAGTACATTACTAAAGGAGCAGTTTACAAAGAGTTTCTTTGGGGACTGCATACTAACCAGGAGGGAAACGAGGCATATGAAGAAGTGGTTTCTATCTGCGGTGGTGGCCGTGCTGTTAGCATCCATGCTTGCGGCCTGCGCACCCAAGCAACAGCTGCCTGCCATCAAGTTCCTTTCAGGCGATAGCGAAGTCGCAAAGAAGTACTCCATGGGATTACAGGAGATCTTCCGTAAGAACCTGGGAATTGAACTGGTTCTGGAGAACGTCGACTTCAAGACTCGCCTAGAGAAAATGAGAACTCAAGACTTTGCTCTAGTACTGGCAGGATGGGGCGCCGACTACGACGACCCCATGTCGTTCCTAGAACTCTGGACCACCGATTCCCCGTACAACGATGTGAAATGGTCCAACAAGGAATATGACGACCTTATTGCCCAAGCCAAGAGCTCTGGGGACAATCAAGAACGCATGGAGTTGATGGGACAGGCCGAGAAAATCCTGTTAGAAGAGGCCCCCATTATCCCGGTGTATTGGCCTCAGAGAAACTACGCCCAGCATCCCTGGGTAAAGAACGTGATTCGTTCAGCCATCTTCCCCGGCAACGAGTGGAAGTTCGCGTACACTGAGGGCCGCCCGGGCGGAGACAACAAACTTAACGTCAACCTCGGCGAGGAGCCGCCCGATCTCCAATCCATCACCAGCACTGATCAAGTGTCTTTTGACATTATCAATGCCACTCTTGAAGGACTTGTCAGGCTGACTCCCGATGGCTACACGCAGGGCTCGGGGTGCGCAGCCAGTTGGACAATCTCCGAGGATAACCTAACCTATACCTTCACTCTGAAGGATGGACTTACGTGGTCTGACGGGACTTTGCTGACAGCCCATGACTTTGAATATGCCTGGAAGATGGTGGCCGATCCCCGCACTGCATCCCAGTACAACTACATGATGTTCGGGATTGCGGGCGCAGAGGATGTGGCCAACATCGAAGTCCCCGACAAGGACGCTGACCCTGACGGGTACAGCGCAGCCATTGCCGAGCTCAACGAGGCTTTGGACGCAATGGGCGTGAAAGCAACCGATGACAAGACCCTGGTAGTCACGCTCAATGCCCCAAGCACTTTCTTCATAAGCATGACTGCCTTTGGCACCTTCATGCCTCTGAACCAAGAAGCCAAAGAACAGCACGGCGAGGATTACGCGCTAGAGACCAACAAGATGCTCTTCAACGGTCCGTTCATCATAAAGGAATGGTCTCACGGCTCCAAGATGGTTCTCACCAGAAACCCAAAGTACTGGGATGCCGGTTCGGTCAAGATTGAGCAAATCTCTTTCGACATGATCAAGGATATCAACACCCCGGTTATCATGTACGAAGCCAACGAACTTGACCACATCGGCGTTCCCGGCGACTTCATCCCCAAATTCCAAAGCGAGCGTCCAGACGAGTTCCACCAGATGGCTGACGCAGTATCCTGGTATCTTGAGTGCAACCTAGAACACCCTGCTCTCAAAGATCCCAGATTCCGCAAGGCCCTATCCCTGGCACTGGACCGGAAGGCCTATTGCGACGAAGTTCTCAAGAACTTTTCAGCACCGGCCGTGGGCTACAACCCTCCGTCTATCCACGGTAATGGTGTTGATGAAGTATTCGCCGACAAGTATGTGGGCGCCATCCTGCCGGCAACAGGAGACCCGGCTGAGGCCCAGAAACTTCTCAAGGAAGTGTGCAAAGATCTAGGTTACGTCGCTCCCGAAGTGAAGTAACGGCGCTGCCACAAGCAAACACGGTACGTTGAAACAAATAGACGAGGGGCCCTCTTCCGGCTCCTCGTCTCTTGCGAGAGGGAGTGGTCACAATCGGCAGGTACATCCTTAGAAGGTTGTTCTTTGCCTTATTGTCCTTGTGGGTCATCGTTACCGCCAGTTTCGTCTTGATGAACGCCACACCCGGCAGTCCGTTTAGCACGGCGAAGACAACCCCATTGGTCAGAAAGCAGCTTGAACGCAAATACGGGCTGGATAGGCCCAAGTGGGATCAGTATATGACGCTTCTCAAGAACTTGTCCCGCTTCGACTTGGGCATCTCTATCCGCGAGCGCGGCAGAAGCGTGAATTCCATCATAAAGACGTATTTCCCGGTGTCGGCCGTATTGGGGCTCGAAGCCTTGGCTTTTGCCGTCACAACCGGTCTTGCCCTGGGAATCGTAGCCGCTTTGAATAGAGGGCGCAGTCTGGACTACGTCGCCATAGTCATAGCCATCTTAGGCGTTTCGGTGCCCAACTTCGTGGTGGCCTCCTCCCTTCAGTACGTTCTTGGAGGAAAACTCAAGATCTTGCCCATATCCCGCTGGGAAGGCCCAAAACACCACATCCTGCCGGCGTTTGCCCTGGGTCTCGGGACTCTGGCAGTAATGGCTAGGATGATGAGGTCCAGCATGCTAGAAGTCATCGGCCAAGATTACGTCCGAACAGCCAAGGCCAAAGGATTAACTCCAACTCAGATTACCTGGCGTCACTGCATAAGAAACGCTATTCTTCCTGTAGTGACCATACTAGGGCCGCTTATTGCGGGCATCACCACGGGAACTTTGGTAGTGGAAAGAATGTTCGGGATACCCGGGTTGGGCAGATTCTTCGTAGAAAGTATCTACAACAGAGACTATCCCCTTATCATGGGGACCACCGTTTTCTACTCGGCTTTTTTGCTTCTTATGACATTTTTTGTAGATATCGCCTACGGTTTCGTAGACCCAAGAATCCGCTTGGCCAAGGGGAGGAGGGACTAGAGCATGATACGGTTTCTTCCAAAACCGGAGGATTTCGCTCCCCTAGTTCTCGAGCACCGTGAAGGTGACTCTATCACTCGCCCGCCCATAGGGTACTGGCAGGATGTGTGGCTGCGCTTCAGAAAGAACAAGTTAGCCTTGATAGGTCTGGGGATGCTCTCAATCCTCTGCTTCATGGCCATCATTGGGCCCCTAATCTCGCCTTGGAATTACCGTGAATCCGATTACGGCCACTCCAACGCCTTGCCAAGCAAAAGGCACTGGCTCGGCACAGATTACCTGGGCAGGGACATGTTCGTAAGGCTTTGGTTTGGCACCCGTATCTCGATTTTCATAGGCATAACTGCGGCTTTTCTGGACCTTGTCGTAGGGGTCATCTGGGGAGGAATTTCGGGATACTTCGGCGGGACCGTCGATGACGTGATGATGAGGACAGTTGACGTTCTTATGGGTATCCCGTACTTGCTAGTGGTTATCCTGCTGCTTGTTGCCATGGAGCCAGGACTGGGGACCATTATTCTTGCCATGAGCCTGACGGGCTGGGTAGGCATGGCAAGGTTAGTCAGAGGACAGGTACTGCAGTTGAAGGAGATGGAGTACGTCCTGGCCGCGAGATCAGTGGGCTCCTCTCCAAGCAGGATCATTGCCCGCCACCTTATCCCAAATACTATGGGCGTCGTTTTGGTGAGCCTCACCATGAGTATCCCGGGAGCCATCTTTGGCGAAGCATTCCTGAGTTTCATCGGCCTAGGTGTGCCAATGCCCCTGGCCAGCCTGGGGACACTGGCCAACGAAGGGTATCAGGTGCTCTTGGTATATCCTCACATTATGATCATCCCGGCGGTAGCAATAAGCTTGCTTATCCTGTCGTTCAACTTCGTCGGAGACGGGCTGAGAGATGCTCTTGACCCCCGGCTAAGGCAGTAGGAGGGATATTCTGTGGAAGAGATTGCGAAAAACAGCCAAGAAACCGGGGGAAGCGGCGCCCCGCTTTTGTCCATAGAGAATCTTCAGGTATCATTTCACACCTACGCAGGGGAAGTACATGCAGTAAGAGGTGTAACCTATTCGGTTGAAAGAGGCGGATCTCTGGCCGTAGTTGGCGAATCAGGCTGCGGCAAGACCGTCACTGTGCAAGCGGTCATGCGCTTGACTCCTATGCCTCCAGGAGAGATCAAAGGGGGCAAGGTTACTTTCAACGGCAAGAATATCCTCTCTCTATCCGAAAGGGAAATGCAGTCAGTCAGGGGCAAGGAAATCGGCATGATATTCCAAGACCCCATGACCGGCCTGAACCCAACCATGACCGTGGGCAGGCAAATTGCTGAGGCCGTTACCAAGCACCAGCACCTCGACCGCGAAAAGGCCTGGAAGCGGGCTGTGGAAATGCTTGAGATGGTGGAAATACCCAATGCTCCTGTGAGGGCATCCCAGTATCCCCACCAGTTCAGCGGCGGCATGAGACAAAGAGCCATGATCGCCATAGCGCTGGCTTGCGAGCCATTGCTCTTGATTGCCGACGAACCTACCACTTCCTTGGATGTGACCATTCAATCCCAAATACTAGACCTCATCATGAACCTCCAGAAGAGACTGGGGATGACGGTCATCCTCATAACTCACAACTTAGGCGTGGTGGCAAGGCTCTCCCGAAGGATAGTAGTTATGTACGCCGGCAAGGTAGTTGAGCAGGGAACGGCCCACCAGATATTCTACGGCGCCAAGCATCCCTACACTCACGCATTGCTGAAGTCGGTGCCAAGGCTTGACCAGAGGAGCCGCACAGTCTTGGCATCCATCCCGGGAACGCCGCCGGACCTGTTCGTGCCGCCCAAAGGTTGTGCCTTTGCCGCCAGGTGCACTAGGCCAATGAAGATCTGCCTAGAACATCAACCCAAACCAACCACTGTGGGGGACGGGCACCAGGTCGCCTGTTGGCTCTATCACGACCTGAATCCCACTCGCCCCATGGGTCCGGAGAATGGGGGGCATGACAATTGACAGGCGACGTTGCACTTGAAGTTGTGAACCTAAAACGGTACTTCCGCTTGGGAAGAAACAGGGTTCTTAAGGCGGTGGATGACGTATCTTTCAAGGTGCAAAAGGGCGAAGTCTTGGGCATAGTGGGAGAGAGCGGTTGCGGCAAGACCACCATTGGCAGAACCATCGCTCGCCTCTATGAGCCTACCGCCGGTAAAATCATCTTTGACGGCAACGACATCACCGACACAGAAGAGAGCAACCTTCTTTGGTTCCGAAAGAAACTTCAGATGGTGTTCCAAGATCCTTACGCGTCTTTGGATCCCCGGATGACTGTAGGCGAGATCATAGGCGAACCCATTGACGTGCACCGCCTTTATGCCGGACGAGACAGAATCGATCGCATCCATCACCTGCTCAGGATGGTGGGACTGGATCCGGAACACGCCAACCGATTCCCCCACGAGTTCTCTGGGGGTCAACGGCAGCGTATAGGGATCGCCAGGGCGTTGGCCGTGGATCCCGAATTCATTATCGCCGATGAACCAATATCGTCTCTGGACGTTTCCATTCAGGCACAAGTGGTGAACCTCCTGACTAAGTTCCAAGAGGAGCGCGACTTGAGCTTCATCTTCATAGCCCACGACCTCTCTATGGTCCGTCACATATCCCATCGAGTGGGTGTCATGTATGTGGGCAAAATGGTGGAGATCGCTCCCTCTGAGGGAATCTACCGGAGCCCTCTGAACCCGTACACTCAGGCGCTCATGGCCGCAAATCCGATTCCCGATCCTGAGATTGAGGCAGGCAGGAAGCGTTCAGATCTGCCCGGAGAAGTGCCAAGCCCCATTAACCCTCCGCCCGGATGCAGATTTGCCGGCAGGTGCCCTAGGGCTATGGAAAGATGCAAGGCAGAGGACCCTGTGCTGAAGGAAGTCGAAAGCGGACACTGGGTGTCGTGTTTCCTCTACTAGGGTCATCAAGCTAGACTCCCCATGAAGCGGCGCCCGGGTCTGGCCGTAAGCGACTCCGGGCGCCGCTCCTTGTTACAGCAGGGAATGCTGCCTTCAAGGCAGAAATGTCTAGCATCGGGCAAGTAAAGCGGGGGCTTGGAGAATGTTTCTATCACTGGGACTTAGAAACGCCTGGCGAAATCGAGGCCGGACGATGCTTGGGATACTGAGCATGGCTTTGGCCGCCATTGTGTTCGCTTCTAGCGCTACTCTAAGCCAAGGCTACCCGTCTCTGGCCTACTTTCCGGCCAGGCAACTCTTAGGTGCCGACATACTGCTGTTGCCTGGAAAGACTGTGATATCTAGAGACGACTTGGCTTCGTCTGACTGGACGTGGCATTTCCGCAAGGCCAGTTTGGACAAACCCAGTTCTCTCCTAGGCTTCGATGTCTCTCCCTACTATTACGGAAGCATGACGGGAGAACCCAGAATCGGGCAGATACCAGGGCCCTCTGAAATGAAGGATCTATCTCTTGAGTTACGGGACACTCTGGACATAGCACACGTCTCTCTCAAGCGGGCTCTCCCATTTCTTTACACCTACTACCGCGACTCAATCCCGATCATAGGCTATGGGTACCTCGAACCTAGAGATGTGGACGAAGACAGGGACATCTGGCGGATGGAAGAAGCTTACGCTGCCTGACGGTCGCTACCTAGACTCCTCTGATGGAACATCTATGGTGGGCGTTGCCTGTAGCGGTTGGAGGGGCGCTTCCTATGGGCTCGGACAAACTGTGGAACTTCAAGTGCCAACACTGGCCTTAGATCAGGATGGAAAGCATTACTACGATTACGAAAACCCTCTGCAAGTTGACCTTAGCATAGTGGGGACAGTCTCCTTCCAAGACGGCGCCGGCGCTCTATCCACCAATTACTCAAACCCCGCCATCTTTGTGACCTGCGAAACCTTCAACGCGTTGTGCCGCCAGGCGGGTTTCGACCCTGACGACACCCTATGGGGCATTGGTGTGGCTGTTCAAAACATGTCAACTCTGGAAAACGTGGCGTCCTTCCTTCAGAGAGAATTGCCTCGGTACTCGGTGTTCACCGCTCCCCGCCTGGCCAACGCATCTGCCAGCCGAACGCCTATGTCTACGGGCGTGCCTATGGATATGCGAAAGGTCACGGAAGCCCTGGCCTTCCTCACAGCGGCGCTCCTTTCGGCTACTAACCTTACGGTGCTGATGCTTGCCCGAAAGACCGAAATTGGCATTCTTAGGTCCTTAGGCGCCACTCGTTGGAACATAACTTGTATGGTGTTGACTGAGTCGGTTTGGATAGCCCTCCTCGGTGGCGCATTAGGCAATCTAGTAACCCAGCCTGCTGTATTCTGGAACTTGCTTTCTAACAATCTTTCTTCCGACATAGTGCTCCGACAAGCTGCAATGACTGTAGCAAACAGCTTGGGCTTCGCGGTAGTAGCTGCGGTAGTCTTTGGGTTTCTTCCGGTGGCCAAGGCGTTACGCATCACTCCTGCTGAGGTTCTCCGGGGTCAATAGGATAACAAGAGTCTTGGGGTGAGAACATGATGGACGGCCTGGATCTGGCGAGGCACGGATTTCGCCATAGACTCGTGTCGTACCTGATCATGACCCTGCTGGTAGCCTTCACGGTGGCAGGGTATCTAGTGGTGGGCTCATACTGGCGGGACGCAACCATGGTGTCGGTGGCTACCGCCGAACCCCTAGACTTCCCGTACCTCAAGACAACGGTAGTGTACGCGTACTACACCAATCCCCCCATGTCCCCAGACGAAGAGTTCCCTCCGCCAAGAAAATACGCTCCCATTTTCAACGAGGCGGAACTCGAAAGAATTAGGGACATAGGCGGGGTTACGGGCCTATCTGTGGCTCTTTCCCAGGAATGTTTCTCAAAGTACGGACACCAAGAGATTCTGTCAATCGAACCGCACGCCCCACTTTGGAACGATATAGACTTGATACAGGGCCGTCTTCCCCAGGGTCCAGGGGAAATTTTGGTGCCAGAAACCCTCGCTTCGTCTGGAGCGGCAATAGGCACACGGATTCGCCTCCAAAAGCCGGCGGTCATACTCCCTAAGCAGTACACTCAGGATCCGGTCATAAAAGACGTTCCCGACCCAAAACCGCTCTCTTGGGAACTAATAGTGGGCGTGTATCGGCCGCGAACTACCGTGATATCCGGTTACGTTGGGTATCTTCCCGTTAACAGAGTAGACTCGTTCCCCACCGAAAACCCCAAGTCCATAGTCATGGATTGGCCCGTTCCTAACGCGATTTTCCTGGGGCTTAAGGATCCAGCCAAGGCACCTAGCGTCCTAGTCTACTGGGAGTCCTTGTACCGGGATTTCCCGGGAACAGAGATCCCTATCATCCCGCCGCCTAAGACCTCTTGGATGCCCGACTTGCCTGCCACGCTGATGCAATTGGCTACCGGGGAAATAGCTACTCCCGTGTTCACCAACACCCTGCACGCGTTCGCTCTAGGCGCCATTGGGATTTTCGCCAGCATGTTCACGACGTTCCTTGACAGGCGGCGGGAACTCGGGATCATGAAAACCGTGGGTATGGACGATGGTCATACGGCGGTTACCGTATCTCTAGAGGTTGTCTTCACGGGGGGCCTCGGCACAGCTTTGGGCATACTCATGAGTTTTGCCATAACCAAGGGCTTCTTGACGGGAATAACAGGTAACTTCATAGAGGTTCCCTGGGACACTGTGCTAATGGGTATCGCGGTGACATCGGCTGTTCTCCTTGCGGCCACCTACGTGCCAAGGGCTATGGCAAAGCAAGGTACCGTCATGGAACTTCTCCACGGACGCAATATCCCCATCTTCAGGAGGAGGGAAACCTAGACAGGATAAGACACCTAGATGGTCTTAGTGAGGTAGCGGCTAACAAGATTAGCGGCGCACGTGAGCGGGTCTAGGCTCCCTTCTCCTAGTCTGGTGAGAGCATCTTCTAAGCCACCGTCGGTTTCGGCTGCAAAGATTACTTTCTCCACAGTAAGGTGCCTAAGGTATTCCTCCAGGACCGCTCTATTCCCAGCCCTGACCTTCTCCTTAAGAAGGCCGGTAGACACGAGATACTGCCGATGATCCTGCAGAGCTGCTAAGAGAAGATCCATGCCTTTGCCTTCAGACGCTTGGGTCAGGACTACCTGCGGACGCCTATCTTTGGGATCCTTGAGGTTAAGCATCATCTCAATTTCCCGCCGAGTCTTCTCGACTCCCGGCAGGTCCGCCTTGTTAATGCAGAACACATCGCCGATTTCCAGGATTCCTGCCTTGATGGCTTGAACGTCATCGCCCAAGTTGGGTGCCAACACCACGATAACGCTTTCGGCGTACTTCATAATGTCTACTTCCGACTGGCCTGCGCCTACAGTCTCCACCACGATGTCGTCAAAGCCGAAGGCATCCATAACGGCTATCACGTCGCCCGTGTGGCGGGACACCCCGCCCAGATGGCCCCTAGTGGCAAGGCTCCGGAAGAACACTTCCCGGTCCATGGTGTGAGTACGCATTCTGACCCGGTCCCCAAGAATGGCGCCCCCTGTGAAGGGAGAAGACGGATCAACTGCGATGACGCCCACAGACCGGCCAATGGACCTCAAAGCAGTCACAAGTCCGTCGACTATAGTTGATTTCCCAACGCCGGGGGAACCTGTGATCCCTATGATGGAGGCCTTTCCTCGATGCCTGTAGACCTCGGCCAGAAGATGAACCGCTTCCCCGGCGCCATCCTCCACCAGGGATATGGCTCGTGCTAAGTGAGGGCGGCTCTTTCTGGCTATGCCCTCGTAAAGTTGTTTGGCCATTTTGGCGCCGGGTTCTGGGTTCACTTTGTACACCGTCCTATGCCGTATCTAGGCTACGTCTCTTTTCAAGTGCGTTCTAGTATATTCGACGATATCCTGGGTGCTGGTTCCGGGGCCGAATACCTCGTCGACGCCCTTGGCCTTCAGATCGGGGATGTCATCGTCTGGGATAATTCCGCCGGCCAAGACCAACACATCGAGTTTCTCGGCGCCTTTCTCGCCATGCAAGCACTTAACCACTTTAGGAAGAAGAGTCGAGTGCGCGCCAGAAAGAATAGACAAGGCCAGAACATCTACGTCTTCTTCCACCGCCATCCTTGCCAATTCCTCAGGCGTGCGGTGGAGTCCACTGTAGATAACCTCCATGCCTGCATCCCTGTAGGCCCGCGCAATTACCTTGGCGCCGCGGTCGTGTCCATCAAGACCCGGCTTGCCCACTAGTACCCTAATTTGCCTTGCCATCAGATTCCGCCCTCCTACAGTCGCTACTTTTTATGTTTGGACCCTAACAGTCACTGTCACTTGAGAAGAGTCAACATGACTCCGGCGGCCACTGCCGTTCCGATAACACCGGCCACGTTGGGCCCCATAGCGTGCATCAACAGGAAGTTCTCGGGATTGGCCTTCTGCCCTTCGATATGAGCCACCCTGGCCGCCATGGGAACTGCCGAAACCCCTGCAGCGCCGATAAGCGGGTTGACTTTGCCCTTGGTAATGACACACATGAGTTTGCCCAGCAATACGCCGCTAGTGGTGCCTCCCGCAAAAGCTACCAACCCCAGGCAGATGATCTTGACCGTTTCCGCGTTCAAGAAATTCTGAGCACTCATGGTGGCCCCAACCGACGTGCCAAGCAAGATGACCACGATGTTGCTGAGTTCATTTGCTGCAGTCTTAGAGAGCCGCTCAACGACTCCCGACTCTCTGAACAAATTCCCCAGCATAAGCATGCCAACTAGTGGCGCGATGGGTGGCAGCAGAAGGCTTACGATGATGGTAACAACGATGGGAAACAAGATCTTCTCAACCTGCGAGACATGTCTCCCTTCCTTCATGACTATACGTCTTTCCTCTGGGGTGGTCAAAGCGCGCATGATTGGCGGCTGAATCAAGGGAACAAGGGACATATACGTATAGGCCGCCACAGCTATGGGACCCAGAAGCTCCGGAGCCAGTTTCATGGCTGTGTAGATGGCCGTAGGGCCGTCTGCGCCGCCAATGATCCCGATAGCTGAAGACTGGCTCAAGGTAAACCCCACAACCTTGGCCATGAGAAGGGCCATATACACGCCTACCTGAGCTGCCGCCCCAAGAATAAGGGTTGACGGATTGGCCAGCATGGGCCCGAAGTCTGTCATCGCCCCCACGCCTAGGAAAATCAGAGGCGGAAATATCTCCTTTTCTACTCCGAAATACAGGTAGTGAAACAGGCCGCCCGGCATAGACCCCTCCGGCCCATTCATAATGGGCGCGAAAGGAAGATTAGCCAAAATGGCCCCAAAACCGATGGGCAAGAGAAGGAGGGGCTCAAACTGCTTGAATATGGCTAAGTAACACAAGAGCACTCCCACGGCTAGCATCACCAATTCGCCTAGCCCTAGCCCTGCCAGACCCGTTGACTGCCAAAGCTTGACCGCCATTGACGTATCCACTATCTGGGCACCTTCCCTTCCGATACCGGCTGGACTTAAAACCTCACCAACACGTCGCCGGTCTGGACAGATGCGCCCTGAGCAACGGCTACTTCTGAGACAACGGCGTCATGAGGCGCCAGTATCTCGTTCTGCATTTTCATGGCTTCCAAGAGCAGCAAGACGTCACCCTTCTTTACGCTCTTACCAGGAGACACCTTGATCTGACTTACGACACCTGGAATTGGGGCTCGGACAGCGTCGCCGTTTCCCGAGTCTCCCTTTGGAGCCGGAACCGCAGGAGCGGCCGGAGCTGCGGGCTTGGCTACAGGAGCAGCCACCGGGGCGGGCCTTGACACAGAGACTCTAGGAGCCGGTGTAGACGTCTGTACCGGGGAACGGCTAACCTTAGTTCCGCCCTGACCTACTTCCTCGACCTCAACCTCGAATACCTCATCGTTGACCTTAACCTTGAATAGACGCACGACTAATCCTCCTTTTGCACCCAGTCGCTTATGGTACAACCGGCCACGCCGGCAAAACTCTACATTCCGCCTCTACCACTGGACTTGGTCCAAAGGCCGGTGGCGGCAGCCGATCGATAGGTTCCGGCACCGCCGTGAAGATACTTTCTTGACGACCTGCCCCAAGCTCCTGAATCCGTGGTGTTGCGCAGAAACATGGAGGGCCGTGGACGTTCCATGTATACAGCCAGAGCCGCCATGACTGCTGCCCTCGTCGCTCCATTCATCTCATTGAGCGGCAACGTTGTTCCCTCCTGAAGAGTATCTGAATGCGAACCTGACAGTATCATCACATGCTTCTCCCGGTCGGGCATACTTTCTTGGATCTCTCGGGGCTGCAACCTGTTCACTAACCCGTGGGTAATGTTGATGACTCCGGCCAGAGCCAATAGCACTAGAAACACCATGCCCAAGTTGACGCCTATCAGCGTGAATGCCCCCACATAAGTATCAGGCACGTTGCGTACCCTCCCTACTCCCCTCTCCCCGGGAGTACTAATGGTTGTCTGTCTCTAACGGGTCCGCCCTAGACAGGCATGTTCCCGTGCTTTCTGGGTGGAGTCTCGGTTTTCTTTGTAACCAGCAGTTCAAGAGCGCCAATGACCCTAGGCCTTATCTCCTGAGGATCGATGACGTCGTCGATGAAGCCCCTGCTAGCGGCGACGTACGGGTTGGCAAACACGCTTCTGAACTCCTGAATCTTCTCTTTGCGCTTTTCTTCAGGGTTGTCAGCCTTTGCGATCTCGTCCCTGAATACAACGTTGGCCGCGCCTTCCGGCCCCATGACAGCTATCTCCGCAGTGGGGAACGCGAACACCATGTCAGCTCCCAAGTGCCTGGCACACATGGCAAGATACGCTCCACCGTAAGACTTTCTAGTGATAACAGTGATCTTGGGAACGGTGGCCTCTGAGTAGGCATACAGGAGTTTTGCGCCGTGCCTGATGATGCCGCCGTACTCTTGGTCGACTCCGGGCAGGTAGCCGGGGACGTCGGTCAAGGTGACCAAGGGAATGTTGAAAGCGTCAGAGAACCTAATGAACCTTGAGGCTTTATCCGACGCATTAATATCCAAGCAGCCTGCCTTCACGTTTGGCTGGTTGGCGATGATCCCAATGGACCTGCCATTTAGGCGGGCGAACCCGGTTATGATATTCTGGGCGTAATCTCGAAGCACCTCAAGAAACTCGCCGTTATCCACCATAGAGTAGATTACTTCGCGCATATCGTAGCTTTTGTTCTGTTCGGCCGGGACAATCTCCCTGAGTTCTGGAGTGAGCCTCGCCGGATCATCGGTGGGATCGAAGTAAGGGGGATCCTCCTGATTGTTAGACGGCAGGAAGCTTAGGAGCCCCCTAAGCATCTCCACACAGGTTTCCTCATCAGGCGCCACGAAATGGGCGTTTCCGCTGATTTGGCTATGTACTCCTGCGCCTCCTAGTTGATCCACTGAGACTTCCTCGCCCGTCACCGCTTTGATGACCTGAGGACCGGTGATGAACATGTTTGAAATGCCTTGGACCATGAAGACAAAGTCAGTAAGCGCGGGGGAGTACACTGCGCCGCCGGCGCAAGGCCCTAGAATGACCGATATCTGGGGGATAACTCCTGAGTTCTGCACGTTTCTGAAGAAGATGTCTCCGTAACCTCGCAGGGCGTCTACACCTTCCTGGATTCTGGCGCCGCCTGAGTCATTGAGGGAGACGAAGGGGATACCTACTTTGGCGGATAACTCCATGGCCTTGACGATCTTGGCTGCGTGCATTTCTCCTAAAGAGCCGCCTATTACGGTGAAGTCCTGTGAAGCCACACACACTGCTCTTCCGTTTACCAGGCCGTATCCGGTGACTACACCTTCTCCGGGAGCCTGTACTTTCTCCATCCCAAACTCTTTGGCACGGTGAGTCACGAAAGCGTCGATCTCCACAAACGTACCTGGGTCGAAAAGGGCGGCTATCCTTTCGCGGGCAGTCCATTTTCCCGCTTTGTGCTGGCGTTCGATTCTTGCCGAGCCACCACCCTGTTCGATAGTTTCCCGGCGTTTCGCTAAGTCCCTGAGCTTCTCCTCAAACTGCGACAACGATTCGGCCAACTATGTCACCTCCGGGAGGAATTATAGACCATTATGGGCTTTGGACCAACCAATCTGCACATCACTTCCTCACCCAGACTAGCATAACACGAAGTGTCCATCCATGGAACAACAAAAGCGATTGTAATCCCGTCACACACCCTGCTTAATGCGTCGCTTATGGACCCCTCTGCTGAGCCAATCTGACAACTCCGCGTATCACCGTCACAGGTAGAAAGAGAGTTCCTGAAGCTGGAGCGTTACATCAGCGTTGTGGACCCGGACATCGGGCGGAACCTTCACCTTAGTAGGGGCAAAGTTGAGGAATCCGCGGATTCCGCACGCCACAGCAGAGTCAACCACTTCCTGAGCAGCTAGAGCAGGAACAGTTATGATGCCTATCCTGATCTCGCTGGACTGGACAAGTCTAGGAAGCCCTGATAAAGGGTTGATGACAAGACCCTCAAGTTTGCTTCCGATCTTCCGCTTGTCCTCATCGAACAGCGCCCTGATGGTGAACCTGTAACTTGGGTCGTATCGCTTTCTGACAGATAGAAACCTAACCAGCGCCGTACCCAGTTCCCCTACTCCGAACACTGCCATAGCCATCTCTCGATCAGCCCCAAGGATCTTGGTCAACTCATCCAGGAGGCCCCTAACCGGGTACCCGACGCCCTGTTTTCCGAACTCACCGAACAGCGCTAGGTCCTTTCTTACCTGAGCGCTGTTAACGGCAGACAGTTCCCCCAGGTCTGCGCTGGATATGAAGTCACTGGGCCCTGCTTGCATCTCCTTGAGAATTCGCAGATACCCAACCAACCGGCGTATAACGACGTCGGGAATCCTATTCCGTATCACTGGCTCACCTCCTTTACCGTCATTTTACAGCCCATATCGACCGGCGTCTCGTTGGGCCTCTCACCGCCCTGAAATGCGGCTGAAAGCCAATACCCTCATGCCAAGGAAGCCCACGAATACGCCGGTAGGAATGGCGAAAAGCAGCAAGTACGGGAGATAGAAAAGAATCCCCGCCGTTCTAAGCAGAAGCGCAGCCGTGAGAAGTTGGGCCAAGTTATGAGTGAAAGCCCCGATGACGCTTACCCCTACGACGCTTATGTGCCCGCCAAGTAGCCTCCACACGAGGCTCATCACTAGAGTCGATGCCAAAGCCCCAGAAGTACCAATATAGTAACCGGTGCTCAGGAAAGTACCTGTAATCAGACTGCCTAGAAGCGTCCTCAGGAAGCTTATTGCTAAGGCGTGCCTTAAGCCCAAGGTGACTACTGCGTAGAGTGCCACGATATTAGCAAGTCCCAGCTTGGCGCCTGGGACCACATATGGTACAGGTATCAGAGCCTCTACAGCGTGAAGAACGCTGGCCAGGGACACCATAATGGCTATTCTGGCCATGGTTTGAGCCCGGCTCACGGTAAGTGACTCCACCACCTCTACTCTCCTTGAGGAGCGCCGCTCCTAGACTTCGATTTCCCGTAGGACACAAGGGCAAGAGCCGCCGCCAAAGCGACCAAGGAAGTCCATTGTCCATAGCTCAGTCCGGACAGGTAGGAATCGTTGTCCCGGAAAAACTCCAAGAAGAAGCGCATACCCGAGTATCCGGCGACATAAGTCCAGAAGGCAATGCCCGGCGCCCGAGCCTTGGCAGACACTCTGAGTATAACCCCTACCAGCGCGAAATTGGCTAGACTCTCGTATATTTGGTACGGATGCCGGAGCCCCGGGGCAAATCTGGTATAAAACCCCCACACTCCCGAAGTTTCTATACCGTAGCAACAACCAGACAAGAAACAGCCGATCCGCCCAATGGCCTGACCAAGAGCCACTGAAGGTGCTAGAAGATCAGCCAAGTCCAGAAACCTGGCCTCTTTGGACCGGGCATAAGCGGCCAAAGCAATAGCGCCGCCCACTAGGACACCGTGGATAGACAAACCGCCATTGCGGGTATCAAGGACGCTCCTCCAGTCCTGATAGTACCAGGTGTTCATCACCACGTGAAAGAGCCTCCCTCCTACCATCCCACCGGCCAGGAGCAGGAGAAACAGCCCGAACATAGAGTCAGGGTCTATTCCCTTTGCCTCGGCTCTTTTGGTTGCAAGCCAGACGCCCGCTACAAACCCTATCCCTATCATGAGGCCATAAGAAAAGAACTCTATATTTCCCAATCGAAAAAGCACAGGATGCATAGGCAATCACCGCTTCAATCATAACACGGCTGAATAATCGCATACCAGTAAATGCATCATAGGAGACATAGGAGGTTTTGCCAATTGTCTCCAGGACGTGTTCTAGCCCTCATCCTATTGGGGGTATGCCTCGGTGTCGGCCTCACGGTGGGAGCGGTGTTCGGCGTTAGGCAGTACTCGCCGAGTCTTTGGGCCAAGGCTGTTACCTATCTAGCCGGCCTTCCTCTCTACGCGGAGCCGGGCACGTCTGGCATGGCCAACATCGACTTGTCGCTAGTGAAGGCAATGGTTCAGGAGATCCTCGCTTCGGACCAAGGAAAAGCCGTGGTATCGGAACTCATAAGCAGTCAGTCTCAAGAGACATTCCAGGCATTTTTCGACGAGGCCATTCAATCGCCAGAATTCAGAAGCGCGCTATCAGAGACCCTAGATACTTTTCTAAAGAGCCCTGAAGGCAAGGATCTCATAAGGCGGGTCGCTCGAGACGCCATGAACCCATAGGCCAAGACCCGGTCAAAGCAGGAGAGCCGGAATGGCCCCGTCACCTGCGGCGGCATTGGCGACTTCAGGATGCGGCATCTCTGCCAACACATCTCTGGCGTCCAGCCGGTTTTTCACCGGGACGTCAGACACTACTCGCCCATCTCTCATGGACACAATCCGCTCTGCGTGTCTCGCGATGTCGGGATCGTGAGTGACCAAGATGAGGGTGATGCCCCTTACGTGGAGATCCTGAAATATGGCCATGACCTCTTCGCCGGAACGTGAGTCGAGGTTTCCGGTTGGTTCGTCAGCCAGAATGATCTTGGGATCGCCGACAATGGCTCTGGCGATCGCCACCCTCTGTTGCTCGCCTCCAGACAGTTCGTTGGGACGGTGCTTCATCCTGTCCGAGAGTCCTACCGACTCTAAGGCAGCCTTGGCCGTTTCCCGTCTTTGATGGGCGCCCATCCCCCTGTAGATAAGGGGTAGTTCCACGTTTGAGAGAGCATCAGCCCGGGCCAGAAGGTTGAAAACCTGAAAGATGAACCCAATGGATCTGTTTCTGATCAGCGCCAGCTCGTTGTCCGACTTCTTGCTTACGTCCGCCCCATCAAGCAGGTATGTACCTGCGGTAGGACGGTCCAGACAACCCAGAATGTTCATAAGGGTCGATTTCCCAGAGCCGGAAGGTCCCATTATGCAGCTAAACTGCCCTGCGGGGAACTCTAGATCCACGCCTTGCAGGGCGGGAACGCTTACCTTGCCCATGCTATAGTTCTTCATGAGCCCCGATACCTTTATCACTAGCCTCACCTCGTAGCTATGGTCGATCCGCAGGCTCTCAAAGCCGGGGAGGCGCGGGCGTCTCGCATCCCATAGCCGCCCCGGCATCACAAACGTGTAGACGCAGTCCCTCAGAATACAGTTCCGTTGGGGACGCCTTTCTTGAAAGAAACCTCAATAGGTGACGCCAGTTGTCAGAACCGTCACTGGTACCGTAGTCAAATAGGTGTTCTTCACCGTAATCACCCTATCCTCTAGTTGATACTCCAATTGGGCGGTCACCGCACAACTCACCGAGAAATCTCCGGCGCGTTCCCACAAGACCAGAAACCTTTCGCCTGGATCGTAGGTTGTGCCAATTAGTTGGACCTCGGACAATAGATCCATTTGTGTACCCGCGCGGTATTCGGCCGGCTTGCCCGTAATCCATTTCTGGGGCCCTTCCAAGACCAAATCTAAGGGCTGTCTTCGAATGCTAAGGCATTGGAAAAGCCACACCCGGTCGTGTTCAGTGGCAGTTATGTCCCAGGTCTTAGCCAAGATCTCCTTGCCGTTGTTGTCATAGGAAATGGCATTGACCCGGTAGTCACCTGGTTTCCGAAATTCGTGCTCCAGACACAATTCTGGTTCGTCCTCGATGACTTTCCTATCGCCGTCGCCGAAATCCAAAGTCCAGAGTCGGTGGTAGGTCTCTTTGGGCTCTTTGAGGGTGGTGCGTTTGGTTCTGTATACCGCCCTGATAAGGGGAATGTCAGGCAAAGCGGGGTTTCCGGTGCCGTCTGTGGTCCCCGTGCTAGGTTTGCCGCCCGAGCTGCCCGACGAACCTGTACCGCCTGTCCCGGCGCTGCCTGTTCCAGCGGTGCCTGTCCCGGCGCTGCCTGTTCCAGCGCCGCCCGCTCCCTGCGAACCGCCCAATCCTCTCACTTTTGCCTGCTGAGTAGTCTCCGTGGCGAATGCCGAGTCTACCCTCCCTCCCGAAATGATAGGATTGACGGGTTCCTTGCGCACAAGCCTGATCCCGACCCTTTCGCTGCCGAGAGATAGGCGTACGTGGAAAGTTCCCCCTCTAGCCTGATTGGTCAAGGTTTCCAGAAGGTCTCCATCTTCCACCCAGATCCAGTGTGCCCAACCCGGTGGAGGCTCCGGAAGAGCGAATTCCAGAGCCGTCACTCCGTCCTCGGCATCCACATACGACGGCGCCCATGAAGAGATCTTCAGGTTCTCTTGGGGCTGCCCCTCTTGGATCTGAAGCGAGGTGGTCATCAAGTCCTGACCGCCAAGAATCGATAGCACGTATTCATGGACGGTTTTTTGGCCCATAAGCCCGTTGTGAGAAGTGCCAAAGACCCCCGAAAACACCTTGACAACATCCTTTGGCCCCACAGGGGCTATGGCAGAATCCACCTCGCAGTAAAGATCGTTTGGAGCGATCTGGGGCCAAGCCAGTGACCAAAGGTTTGGATACCTTCCGACTATGGTAACGTACCTAGTGACCCTGTCCTGGGATAGATCCAATGAGACTTGGTTGATATCGGCCAGATAGAGATTGGCAGGCACCCGCACGAACCTATCTTTCAACGAGGAACCCAGGTTTACCACCATGTCTTCTCTGATCAGGCGCCTCAAAAACGGAGCGTCTTTGCCTTCGGGAAATCCTGCATAAACCAAGACACCGTCTGAGATGGCCTTTTCGGCCTGGGATTTTATGGTGATCAAAGCCTTGCCCGCATAGTGAGACAGAAGGCGCTGACCGTAGTGGAGCAAGGCGTCTCTCCAGTCCACGGGCACGTACATCTCCTGAAATAGGGACTCCAAAAGGCTTCCTCGGGACGCGGTGCGCATGACGTAAAGGTTTTTGGCCACGTCCATGGAGAGGATCTCGTAGTAAGCACAGGATAAATCCTCTCCTGGCAGCGGCATCCGACCGTCGCCAGGAATCGTGTCAATTCCCCGGAGAAGAGGCGGATCCACCCCCTTTACCACAGCTTTCTGCCATAGTTGGGGAAACGAATGGGCAACCCAACCCGCAAAAGTCTCTTTGGGCGATTGCGCGGGGACGTAAGGCATGGATAGGTGCCGCACGGCCACGTATTGAGCGTACAATGGCTCGTATATGTCTTGCGCTCTCCGGCATATCCACGCATTCTCGTTTTCCCAAGGCTCGGTCGGGGCAGTCAGAAGATCCCGCTGCAAAGCCCAAGTCTCAACAGGTCCATAGGCAAAAGGAATGAACCGGGCACCGCGAGTAGCCCTTTCCAGCATTGCCTCCTGCTCTACGATTTCTGCCAAAGCCTTTATGAACTCTGCCACGAAGGTTCCTCTATTGGGTGCGCTGACCATTATCAGATTCCGAATCGACCCCGCCCCAATAAACCCCCACTCCAAGGCATATCTCAACAATAGACCCGAGGTTCCGTAGGCTATCACATCGATCTCCCGGGTTCCCGCCGTGACCATTGCCCTGCCCACCATGTCTTTAAGAACCTCTCCGCCACTGGACAGATCGTAATACGGTTCGTTAGGGGAACTCTTGAATAGGTCAACTCCTTCGCGATAACCGGCTTGGACAAGGCGACTTAGAAGCCCTGAGGTCTCCCAAACAGTTACTCCGGCTCCAGGCTCATCTACTAGGAGAACCGGGATGCGCGACCCCTCATAGCCCGGACTAGGTGAAGCCCGAGAGAACCCCGCGCCAACGCAAGAGGCAATCACGGTGCCTGCCAGGCACAGAAGGACGACGGCTTTGCCTTTTCCAGACAGAAACTCCATCAAGGCACCACACCCACCCTCACCGAGCCCTTTGGCCACAGACCGAAGTTGGCGATCGCCAGCCGCGTGGCCGGCCATTCGTTTTCATAGGCTTCGTTTAGTCTAGTACTCCAGTCTTGAGGGTCAACTTCGACAATCCCTAGGGGAGTCCGCAAGACCAGTTCAGCCCAGGACTCACCGGGAGCCAGGATGATTTCCCTCTCCCCATAGACCAAATGCACCGTGCCGCTAGAAGTGGTCTTCTTCACCTTCAAGTTGGCTCTCAAGACTCGGGCGGAGTTATCTACGATCTCCACTTCCCGGGCCTCCCAATCCCGAGTCTCCACCGACAGAGGGGCAAGAAGCGCCACGCTGTTCCTACCTGTTCTGGAGAACCTCAAGTCATCGGCAAACTCAACTCCCTGCGAGACAGCGCTGTAATATACCACCAAGGACACGCCGGCAAGGCTTACTTTGGAAGGAATCTCGAGCACCTTGTCGGCAGGGTCAAAGTAGGCCTGGGGAGCCCTATCCCAAAAGAGAGGCCACGACAGCAGCGCCGATGTGGAAGACTCTTCAACGGTCAAAAACACGAAACTACCCCTAAAAGGGACCACGTAGACCGCCACAAGACACACCAACATGACCACGGCAGCGGCAGCCACACCGGCGACAACTAGGTGCACGCCCGTGCGCCTAGGGACGAAAGACGGGTTGCCGGCCAAGGCTAGCCGGTCCCTCATGATTCCACACCCCTTTCTGGTGCTGGGACCAAGCAAAAAGCCCGGCCCCGCAATGCGAGAATGACCTTAACCGGCCAACCGGGCTTGCCTTCGCTACCAGATTCTACCACACGATGGGAACCGTTTCAATGCCGAATTTTTAGCCCTCAAACGCCTCCAATCCCCGGTGGATCAGAGAAAGCGTGCCTCTGTAAGTCTTGACGCCAGGCAGGTCGGGCAAAGCCACCCACGCCACCTGAGTGGTCTCTCCTGGTTGGGGCCTGACTTCGCCTCCAACCGCTTCCATAGCATAGTAATGGACGGTTTTCTCTACCACATCTTCCCCTGACGAAAACCGGTACTGCACGTGGCCAATGGGCGCCTTAACTGCAACGCGAAGCCCGGTCTCCTCCCTGACTTCCCGCACCGCAGCTTCTTCAAAAGACTCGCCAGGGTCGATATGCCCCTTAGGCAGAGCCATCATGCCATACTTGTCGCCTATAAGGACCACTTCCCGCTCACCGTGTCCTTGTCTTACCACAACTCCGCCGGCACAGATCTCCTTTCGCGTGGGGCGGGAAAACCAAAAGACTCGAGCTAGGCTCCCGATCTGCCTTGCCTCAAAAGTCAAGGTAACGGGGCCCATAGAGATAGCCTCCTCCACTGGCATAGGCCCGATGGTGGAATCGAACACCGCCACAAACTCATCAGGACATCCCTCAAGAATCGCCGGCGAGAGACCGCCTCCGATGACAATACCCGGAACTCCGGCTTCCAGAGCCGCTTGCGCCACGGCAAAAGGCACTTTTCCGCTTGCCGTCTGTGAGTCGACGCTGCCTTCTCCGGTGATGACTAACTGGATGCCTTGCCCAATAAGGTCCCGAAAACCGGTCTTATCCATAACAAACTGGGAACCTTGCATAAGATTGGCATCGAAAAACGCCCAAAGCCCCGCCGCCAATCCACCGCCGGCTCCGGCCATGAGTACATGAGATGGGTCTTTGCCAAGATCTCTGGCAAGAACACGAGCATACATGGCCATGTCTCTATCAACGTTCAGAGCCTCCCCGGGCCCAAGCCCTTTCTGAGGGCCATACACCCTAGTGGCCCCATCCGGCCCAACCAGAGGGTTCATGACATCAGCAATCACGGTCACTTGGACATCTCGGAAGTTCCTAGGAATATCGCCCAAGGATGCGCTGTGAACCTTGGCCAATCCTCCAGTGCCTGGTGGAACTAGAGAGCCATGGGCATCTCGAATAACTCCGCCTGCGGCCAGCAAAGCGCCAATGCCCCCATCGTTCATGGCCGTCCCGCCCACGCCCACGATTATGTGCCTAACCCCGCGCCGAGAGGCCCACAACATAAGTTGACCTACCCCACGACTCTGAGCTATATGCACATCGCGCTCTTGGATCTTTGTCAGCGCGAGCCCCGATGCCTTGGCGCTTTCTATAATCGCAGTAGAGCCGCCTTCCACCAAACCTACGGACGCACTCACAGAATTCCCGTAAGGCCCTGTAACCTCCACGGTTTCCACATGCCCGCCAAGCGCCCGGACCAGCACATCTAGAGTACCGTCGCCCCCGTCGGCCATTGGAACCTCAAGAACCAGGGCTTCAGGAAACCCCTTCCGGAATCCTTGTGCCACGGCCCGAGAGGCAGCTTGGCTAGTCATGCTGCCTTTGAAAGCGTTCATCGCCACAATAACCTTCATCTGGGGGCCTCCGTCACCCTATGACTGCCCGAAAGACCCTCATCCAGTTGCCGCCCAAAATGCCCGAGATGGTCTTCCCCGACATGCCTCTCCTCAGGAGTTCTAGAGTGACCAGGTGAAGATCCCCTGAGCCCCGCAAGCCCTCCGGAAGAGGGCCATCGAAAGAGCCCATATCAGTTCCCAAAGCCACATGGCTCTCCCCCGCCACGTCTATAGCGTGCTCGATGTGGTCACAAACCGTCGAAACCGTTACCTCCTGCTCTGAAGACGCCATGTAGGACGGGTTGAGGGAAATGCCTATCAAGCTACCGGTATCCCGAATAGCCTGCAACTGCTCGTTTGTCAGGTTTCGTGGGTGACCGTACAGGGAATGGCAGTTGGCGTGGCTGACCACAAAAGGATGCTCGGAAGTTTCGGCGACATCCCAAAAGCCCGCTTCGGAGATATGGGCAAGGTCCACCAAAATCCCGAGCGTTCCCGCTTCTTTCAAGACCTCCCGCCCGAAGTAGGTGAGACCGCCTTTGGTGTTCCCTTCGGCGGCACCATCGGCCAGAGCGTTCCGTTCGTTCCACGTAAGCCCCAGGACCCGAAGCCCTAGACGATAGAACATCCGCAGGCTGGCTATGCTGCCCTCCAAAAATTCGCCGCCTTCAAATCCGAGCATGAGGCCAACTTCGCCATTTTGCCTGGCCTCGTCTATGTCGCCGGACTGCTCTACTAATCTGACCCCGGGAATCGCGTCAAAAGTGCTGAACTCGTCGGCGTACTGAAGTCCGGCCCGAACTCCTCTCATGGGCCAGAGTCTCTCCAAGAGAAACGCCGACAAGACCGCACACTTCACTCCAGATTCTTTGAGCCCGTCAATGCTGACTCGCTCTTGCCTGGACTCCTCCCCCAACCCGGGCACCCTCACCAGGCCTGAAAATGTGCCCAGGTGACCGTCGACCACAATAGTCTCAGCGTGAATCTCATGTGCACGCTCAAGAATCAAAGCCCTGTCTTCTGGGGTTTCCTCTTTCTTCTTACCAAATCTAAGCGCTGAACCGATGTCCACGTCTATAACCCCTCTCCTGCGGCCATGCGTTCCATGGATATCCCCAGTAGTGTTCTCCTCTTTCCCTGCGTTTACCTTTTGCCCCCTTACCGTTGGCGGAACACTTTCTATGAAGGGTCATATTATGTCATGATCGTTTCCCTTGTAAGGGGGGGTTATTGTGGCCGACGGGCAGGTTACTAGAGACACTCTCGAGCTGGTCGCGGCCTTGCGGCCCTTCACTGGGCAAAGGGGCCGAAGGATTATCGATACCTTGATGGAGGTCGCCCGGTCCGCCTCCGACACCATGGGCACACTTGAGGTCAGTGACCTAGCGGAAAAGACCAAGAACCTTCTGGCCGAACGCATTGATTCCGCGGTATCGCTGTCACTCCTATTAGCAGCGGCAAGCCTCGGCACGTCCCTTGAAACCATGTTGTCAGATGCCAAAAAGAGTCAGGGGAATCAGGAGGGATGAAGATGGACACAGAGGACCTCGGCGTGGAGGCAGGGAACCCCTTCGTTCTCTTCCTGATTCTCATCTTGCTTCTAGCGGCCAACGGTGCGTTCGAAAGGGCCGTTAGTTTCGTTCAGGATATGGTCGAAGCCGCCAAGTCGGGTGCAAAACCAAAATCCGAGGCAGCTAAGACATGCCCTTCCCGGAGCCTTGGATACGGTGCCAGGAATGTGGGCCGCAAGCCGATCCTTGGCAAGATACTGCCTCTGGGCGTAGGTTCCCAGAACCCCCAGTTCAGATCCTGGCATAAGATGCTGAAGTAAGGCTGACTGGAGGGATTCGAGTGCAGAACCTTGCCTCGCTTTTGATGCAGATGGAAAGGATCGAGTCTGAGGTAAACTCGCGGCTCTCGGGTTTACAGGACAAATTGGTAAAGGGAGAAGCGGCAGGAGGTCTGGTCACCGCCACTGGAGACATCTGGTTCAACTTGAGAAGTCTCCACATTGACAGGGAGAAACTTGCCGCCAGAACTCACGATTTCGCCGCTTTGGAGAACGCCGTTGTGGAAGCCGTAAACAACACCATGAAGGAAGCCAGAAAGGTCCTCCGGACCGAAATTGGGGGAGTAATCGGTGGACAGGTTCCTCCGGAGTTTGCTAATTTCTTCGGGCGGGGCGGGTTTCATGGATAACCAGCGAACTCTATCAGAGATCGCCAAAGCTCTTATGGTGGAACACCCGGAAAAGGACCCCAAGTCACTCAGGGAGAAGGCGGGCCTCCTGGCTCTTCTGAACTTACTGGGAATAATGGACGCTTTTTTCGGCGAAGGGCTCAAAGTAGACGATCTTGTGCCACCCCAAACCAGAGAGGAACCGACACCGGAGCGTTCTTTAGAACCAAGCAAGGCGTATCTCCCGGAAGCATCTTCTGAGATCGCTGAAACCACAAGCGTTTCCAAGGCCACCCTTGAACTTTCGAGACCTCCTGGGGAAGACTCTTCAGGAGCCCCTGCATCTTTGTTCGGTTCGCTAGCCAAGATCCTGGGAGCATCATCAGGCGGTGACGGGGGCTCATATCAGGGTCTGGACCCGGCCATCATCGCTCCAATGCTTTCCTTGGCCTCAATGCTTCCAAAACTCATGAAGCCAAAAGCGTCTGGCACTGAGGGTGACGGCGAATCAAGTGAAGCCGCCAATCCTGCAGATGCGGGCCTAAACGCGCCGGCAGAGAAACCCTCTCCACTGCAGCAGGTCTTGGGTTTTGACCCCAAGATCCTGACACTCATCCTAAATCTCATCGCAGGTCTGGATATCTTGAAACCCAAGCAGGCTGAGTATCGGCAGTCCGGTCTTAAAGAGCCCGAACCCGAATCACCCCAGAGCAACTGCGTTTCAGAGCCTGGCACAGACCCACTTCAGTTACCTGGAAAGGAACCCTCCCTAGCAACCCATAGGAAGGAGTCACCCCTTGGGTCATCACCTCGGGGCAAACCTCGCTCCCGGCTCCATAAGCCTGGACTAGGCATATACCGCAACTGGCCCGGAAGACCCGAACCGACCCCACAGTAAACACAAAACCCACAACCCGGACACACTTCGAAAGATGTGTCCGGGTTGATTGTCATATGTTGGGGCATTCCAAATACCTTTAGTCTGAAGGCTTGTGGTCCGAAACGCTGTAGTCCCTACGGAGGGATCGCTGGGGGAGTAGGTATGGTTTTCAAAAAAGGGGCCCTTCTCTTTGCCCTTGGCCTAATGCTCTGCATATCAGGAGCATTGGTTGGGATCCGGACCACCGGGGAAAAACCCGTGGTAGAAATGTACACCCTGACCATGGCGGCAGGCGCTGATATGCCCCTTTTCTACGTCAAAACCGACAGAAAAGTGGCTGCGCTCACCTTTGACATCTCGTGGGGAAACAAAACTCCAGAACAAGTGCTTGATGTATTGAGAGAGTACAACCAAAAGGCAACCTTCTTCTTGTCTGGGCCCTGGGCAAACCACTACAAGGATACGGTCCGAAGAATCGTGGCAGAGGGGCATGAAATCGCGAGCCACGGGCAAGATCACGTGAACCTCAGCCAAGAGGACAAAGACTCCGTGACGGACAACATCAAGACAGCACACGACATCCTGGTTAACTTGACCAATACTTCACCCAAGTATTTCCGCCCTCCTAACGGGGATTACGACGATCTTGTAGTGCTCACCGCCAGGGAACTGGGCTATGAGACCGTGATATGGGCTGTTGACAGCTTGGACTGGAAAGACCCGGGACCGTCCTACATTGTGGAGAGGGTCTCAAAACTCATGTTCCCCGGAGCCATAATCCTGTTCCACGCATCCGACTCAGCCAGAAGAACCCCAGAGGCGCTGCCCATGGTCTTCGAGAACCTCAAAACTGCAGGCTACGAGCTTCTTCCTCTAGGCGAACTTGTATCCCTTGGGAAACCTGCCCGAGATGATCCCAGGGGCAGGCCGCTGTCGGAACTCCCGGGGCGCTAAAGGACATCTCCATCTGTGACGACCGCCAGAAGGAAGCCCCGGTCGATACGAACCAGGGCTTCCTCTCCCATCATTTCATTGGACACGCCGTAGGTGCTCCCTCTCAACAACGTGGCTTCATGAAGCGGAAACTTCAGGCCATAGGTGCTTACCCCGGTTACCTTTCGTGTGACTGGAAACAAAGATATCCAGTCACCTGCCTTCCCCACAAAAGGTCTCTGACTGTGGTCCGAAATCGAGCAGACCATAGTAGAACCTGAGACTAAGAGGACGTCCAAACCCTTTCTAGCATAGGGTTCAGCCAACATTACATTGGCCAAGGAATGCTCTTTTCGGGCGCCGCCCAAGGCGCCTATTACGAAAACCTTACGGTGGCCCCTGTCCCCGACAATGTCCAAGGCTACCTCAGTATCAGTCTTGTCCTTGTGGCGGCTAAGCCTTATGACCCTAGCCCCTTGGCTCTCCAGTTCATCGACTGTAGAGGGGTCACACGAGTCAAAATCCCCAACAAGAATGTCAGGCACTATCCCGTGGCGGCGGAGAAAGGCAGCCCCGGAATCGGCAGCCACCACTAGTGATGCCCCCCGCAGAAGGTCCAGAACCCGTTGTACGTGCAGAGGGTTCTCTCCGATCTCCCCTCCCGACACGATTACTGCATACTCGCCTTCAATTTCCCGCGGCACTGCGCCACTTCCCTTCAGCATGGTCCACCGCCTGCACCTAATCCCAGGAAAGACCCCCGACCCTATACCCGCGCTGCCTTCACGGCGTTGTAGAGGCCAAATCGGATTATGAGCACAGATATTATTAGCTCGGGCACCAGGTACCCTGCCTGATACAGTGCCGAGTAGACATAGGGGTTACCTTGGGCCGATGACGCGAAGAAAATCACGCCCGACAGAAAGTGGGACACAAAACGCCCGCCGATGCCCACAGTTGCCCCAACTGCGACCCGTTCTCCGAACAAACCCGCAAGCCCCAGGAGACCGAAAGCCAAAGGGTAGTCTAGGATGACTTGGACCGGGTGGTAGATGAATGGTTCGACGATAAGTTGCAGGAGGCCATGAGCAACACCGGCCGCTAAGCCAGGTGCCACCCCCCTGCGAGCCGCGTAGAACAAAATGGGGATCATGCTGCCAAGTGTCACTGAACCGCCGTAGGGCGCTGAGTAAAGTTTGATGAAACTCAGGCCAAAGGCCAGAGCCACCATAAGGGCACCCTCAACTGTGATAGCCAACCTCTTGTCACGCATTTGTTTCTCCCTCCAATTATTGTGGGGAGGGCAACAAAAAACCGCACCAAATAGGGCGGGCGTTCTGACTCGGAATTTCCCTACGTGGGCATTACCCCTACAGGTTCCAAGGGTCAGGCGCTCATTAGCCCTTTCTCAGCCGATAACTATCGGCTCCCCGTTAGTCTAATCTTACTCTTTTGAGCAAGCGGTGTCACCTATGCGTGAGTCTCTACACGCTAATCTCTTTCCAGTGACCCCGCTTAAGGCGCCCGTAGTAAAGACCGGCCCTTACAACCCAGTCCAAGAACATAGCAACCCAAGCGGCAACTAAGCCCATACCGAAATGGTTTATGAGGACGTAAGTGAGGGCAAACCGGACCCCCCATACTCCCAGCACAGTAACGTACATTGCTACCCTGGTATCGCCTGCTCCACGCAACGCCCCGGGGATCACAAAACCAATGGCTTCTGGGATCTGGGTGAAAGCCACGATCCTAAGAAGCGGAATACCCTTAGCGATAACCTCAAGATCGTCGGTGAAGATTCTAAGGAACTGGCCGGGCAAAAGGAAGAACAGCGAACCCATGGTGCCCATGGTTAGAACACCCATCTTTATAGACAACATGGCGCTCTTTTCGGCCCCGTCAGGATCCTTAGCCCCTAGGCGCTGACCCACCAGAGCAGTTGCGGCAGTGGCGAAACCCAGGCCGGGCATGTAGGAGAAGGACTCGCAGTTGAGAGAAAGCGAATGAGCCGCGTAAGAAGCCGTTCCTAACCCCGCCACCTGTCTGGCGTAACCGATTTGACCCGAGGAGGTGAGGACTCTCTCGAGCATTGCCGGGACTCCGACATTGAGGATTCTCCCAAAAAGGCTCCAATCAAACTCGGTTACAGTCTTCTTCCAGCTAACAACGATCTTCCCTCCCGGCCTAGAGAGAACCACCAAGATAGCCAGCCCCCCTAAAGTCCTGGAGATGGATGTGGAGAGCCCCGCTCCTGCCGCCCCCATCGCTGGCGCACCCATGCGCCCAAAGATGAGGATGTAGTTGGTAAGTATGTGAAGGGCATTCAGCCCTAAGTTGATGAACATTGGAGTTCGGGTATCGCCGGCGCCTCTGAGCGCGCCTGTGGCGATGGTGAAAACGAAAAACAGAAGCATACCTGGCATCATGGCTCTTACGTAGCCGCTTCCTATGGCCCTTACGGCGTCGTCTGCCTTCATGAATGTAACGATCCATTCGGCTTTTGTGAATCCTAGGTAGCCTATGAGAGATCCGAAGATGAGCGCGATAAGGATGGACTGTCCGGTCACCTTGCCCGCTTCTTCCCTGTTCCCTGCGCCTATGGCCCTGGCCGATAAAGCGGTTGTGCCCACAGACAGACCCATAAAGAGCGCGTTGATGAGAAAGAACGGCTGCATACTCAAGCCTACCGCCGCCACGGCGTCCTTGCCAAGGCGCCCCACCATGGCCATGTCCACCACTTGGCTGACCATGGCCAAAGCCTGTTCCAGAACTACCGGCCAGGCCAAGGCCCAAGTGGCTCTCAGGATAAGACGGCTTTCAGCGTCATCCCCAAAGATCTTACCGAAGAATCTTGGCCAAAGCAGTCCTTGAAAAGGCTCCCTTGGCTCGGGCAGCGCACTTCCCACAAAACGCACCTCCGGCACCTAGATATCCTAGCGCAAATACTTCGCTGCCCAAAACATGAATCCCTCCAAGAACGATTAGGGGCTCGCTGGCAAGGAGCCCCTAATCACGCAGTCTTCCGCCCATTAATTATCCGGCCAAGTCAACTCGCCTAGAATACCGCTTGGCTCTACTTCCCTAGCAACTGGTCGATTTTCTGCTTGTCGAATCCCACAACCGCTTGGCCGTCAATGTTCAGAACCGGCACACCCATCTGCCCGGACAACTTGACCATCTCTCTGGCCGCGGCGATGTCGACAGAAACGTCTTTCTCCTCGTAAGGCTGGCCAATCTCCTTGAGATATGACTTGGCCCTTGTGCACCAAGGGCAAGTTGGTGTGGAGTACACCGTAACCTTATGCTCTGTCATTTCCCATAACCCCCCAAATCACCATTTGTTTCTCTGCTTAAGGTATCTTCCACGGATATCTTCCACTTTGCCGTGGACGTTTTCAATGACTTCAAGCTGAAGCGTAGCCCTAGACAGCGGTTTTTACACTGGCGTGCATGGTCTGGGCATACTAGGAAGAGCCCTTGGGCAAGAACCTCCAGAAGAGGTGAGCTTTGTGTACAGAGTCACTGTCTCGTCCAAAGGCCACGTAGTAATCCCTGTTGTACTCCGAAAGAAACTCGCTCTTGGCCACGGCACAGGACTCAGAGTGTACGAGCAGGGCGGGAAGATAATCCTGGTACCCGAGGTCTCGGACCCTGTAGGCCACGGGCTGGGGTTACTAACGCGCACAGGCCAGGGAACCGACAAGGGCGGAGATGGCATTGCCTGACTGTCAGGGCTGCAACGAGGCGTTTGTCATGGATTCCTCGTCGCTCTTGACCTACCTGCGAGGGGACCCGGGCGGCCACTTGGTTCAGCGCATTCTCAGGCAATCGGCAGAATGCGGGTACCGAATCAGGGTGGCCCCTGTAGATCTCCTGGAGGTCTACAGGGAATCCGCCAAGGAGGACTCGCTTCTTGATGAAGTGGCGGCGCTTATGGAACAGCTTCCCTTGGAAATTGTACCTTTTGCGGGAAACGATGCGGTGCAAATAGCCAGAATCGCCATGGAAAACCCAGAACTTGGATACGGCCGGTCGGCGTCACTTCAGTTGGCTCGATCCTTGGGCGCAACTCTAGTCACCGCAGACGAAGGCCTCAAAGCCGCGTGGGAACCATGCCTATTTGTAAAAGGTGAAGAGGGAAAGGGCGGCGAAACCCACAATAACCAAGACGTCTCTAAAGACGTTCTATGAAAAGTAATCTCCGGCTGCGAGGAGGCCCTGGCATGGAAATCCAATGGGAACTAGTCTCCGTAGAAAAATCCGAAGAGGCCAACGTAATCATCGGACAAAGTCACTTCATCAAAACCGTGGAAGACCTCCACGAGGCTATGGCTAACGCAGGAGGTGGTATCAGGTTTGGCATAGCCTTCTGTGAAGCTAGCGGCGCCTGCCTCGTGCGGGCCTCGGGCAACGACGATACGCTCTTGGCTCTGGCCAAGACCAACGCAAAATCCTTGGGAGCAGGTCACTCCTTCATCATACTCATGGAACAAGGCTTCCCTATCAGCGTGCTTAACGCCATCAAAGCCGTGCCTGAAGTATGCGGTATCTTCTGCGCTACCGCAAACCCAGTGCAAGTGGTCGTCGCAAAAACCGCTCAAGGGCGGGGCATCATGGGCGTAATAGACGGAAATGCGCCCAAGGGAATAGAGGGCCCTGAGGATATCCAGTGGCGACACTCATTCCTCAGAAAGATTGGGTACAAACTCTAGATCAATAGCTGAAGAACCCTTGGCCTGTCTTCTTCCCCAGCCTGCCATCGTTCACCATCTCCATGAGAAGTGGACATGGCCTGTACTTGGGGTCCGCGAACTCGGTATACAGAGTGTTCATGATGGCATACAGCACATCGATGCCCACCAGATCCGCCAAGGCCAGGGGTCCTATGGGGTGGTTTGCTCCTAGCTTCATTGCGGCGTCAATATCCGAAGGCGACGCCACCTTTTCCATGACCAAATAGGCAGCTTCGTTCATAAGCGGGCAAAGGAGTCTGTTAACTACAAACCCTGGGGACTCCCTGACCAATACCGGGGTCTTGCCCATTTTCTCCGCTAGGGCTTTGCCCCTTGCCACAGCATCCTCGGAGGTCATATCTCCCGGCACGATCTCCACCAGCTTCATCACAGGTACAGGGTTAAAAAAGTGCACCCCCACGAAGCGGCCGGGATCAGACACCGATTGAGACATGGTTGTGATAGAGAGAGAAGAAGTGTTCGACCCAATGAGGGTGTCCGGTGACACTATCCCAGATACTCTCTCTAGGACCGCGCGCTTAACCGCCATGTCCTCATACACCGCCTCTATCACCGCATCTCTGTCAGTTAATAGCGAATCATCAGACCCATAAGTTAACTTCGATAGCATGGCGTCTTTCATGTCCGAAGAGATCCGGCCCCGGTCTACTCCTCGAGCAAGGCTTTTCTCCACCGCCCGGTACGCCCCATTTGCAAGTTGATTGGACACATCGATGATCGCCACGTCGAAACCTGAAACGAGACCGGCCTCGGCAATGCCTCTTCCCATGGTGCCGGCTCCCACCACTCCCAACCGGACGGTCATGAAAGCCCCTCCTAGTATGATTCTCATGGTTTCTCATTCTTCGGAAGTCTCGGGGATTCCTTGCCGCGGGACCCGAATATGGCGCGAAGGAACTTGTAGAGAGCCCCGAGGACCCCGGCCACAGGCACTGCCACAAGGATCCCCCAGACTCCAAGCAGTTCTGCGCCGGATAGCATTGAGAACATCACCCACAATGGGTGCAGACCCACCCTTGAGGCAGTGACCTTTGGGACCACGAGGTTAGAGTCGAACCACTGGATGACCACAATGACCCCCAGAGCCCACACCATGGTCATGGTGGATTTGGCTAGGGCCGCTAGAAGGATGGGTATGGCCCCTATGATGGGGCCAAAAAACGGGACAAACTCCCCAAGCCCGCTCACCATGCCCAGAACTGCCCCATACTTGATGCCCAGTATGGCGGTGGCCGCCCATACCATGGCCCATACGGCCAAGGCCACTAAGGATTGTCCCCTTACAAACCCGCTGACGACCCTGTCAATGTCCCTCACTAGGTCGACGTATGGCACAGGGTAACGGGCCAAAAACACCAAGGCACGCTGCCGCCAGCGATTCATATCCCTCAGGATATAGTAGGCGATGACCGGGGAGATCACCAAATATGATATGAACGCGGCAGATGAGGCAAAGTACGGAACTAGGTTATCGCCAATCCTATCCAGGAACGCTTCTAGCCACTCTAGGAGGTTCACTAGTCCGCGGTCCAATCCTCGAGGCAGGTTGTGCCGGGCGGCTACATCCCTGATGGCTGCCCTGTAGGTCTGGACAGTGGAAACCAGTCTCGGAATCTCGCCGGCTAGCACCCTGATGTCGTTAACGAATCTGGGCACAAAGTACACAAGGACTACGGCTAGCGTCAGGAACAAGATTGCGTAGACCGCCAGTATGCTTCTTGCCCGGGAGACTTTTCTGGCTTCAAGCCACGATACCGCCGGCTCAAGCATGAAACTGATGAACCAGGCTATGGCGAAAGGCGGCAGTATCTTGCGGACACGATAGACGAAGTAACCGGCTCCAAAAACAATAAGGGCACGGGAAAGTGCCCTTACGATCCTGCGCCTATCAGTCAGAGAACCGGTTGGCAACCCGGCCCAGCGTCCCTTGGGCGGTCCTAAGCATACGCTGGGCTGACTTCCCCATGATCATCCTGGTGCGTTCCATGGGGGTCTGACGACGCCTGAACATCATAGCGGCGAGGCCAAACATAACTCCAACACCGGCTCCCAAAGCCATGCCATCCCAAAAGGTGCGGTTCTTCATGATCGTGGCTTCCCCTCCTTTGCCGAGCCTACCGCGGGTCTTTGAGTTCTGCGGTAGCCTCTAGTGTCGCCAGGGGCGTGGCCGCGCCCAGAGCATCGGGCTGGATTGCCGCTTCTTCCAAGGAATCTAACAGCACAGTCCCGTCAGGTTCCAGGCGGTACATGCGAAACCCGTCTCTGGTGGGAACAAACTCGATGTTACAGTCCCAGCAGTAGTACTGGTTTTGGCCAATCCTTCCCACTGCTCTACTTTTGCACTTCGGGCACACCAACTGCAAAACGCCTCCCTTTGGCATTTTGCCCAGGAGGCGCTTAGGCGATACCGGTTTCTTGATAGCCTCACGTATCTTGGGATCTGTTCCGGTTTGGCTTCTCCCACTCTGACGGACGGTAGTACTCTGCTGTCTCTAATTCCTTGGGCAGGTACTGCTGCCTGACATGGTGACCGGGATGCTCGTGGGGGTATACATAACCCACACCGTGCCCCAAAGATTCGGCCCCGGAATAGCCTGTTCCCCTCAAGTGCAAAGGAACCGGATAGGCTGGCTTCTGCCTCACATCCTCTATGGCTTTGTCGATAGCCACCACTGCTGAGTTAGACTTGGGGGCCGAGGCCACATACATGGTGGCCTGAGCAAGCGGAATTCTGGCTTCCGGCATTCCCAGATGCTCCGATGCCCTAAAGGCAGCCTCTGCTAGGACAAGGGCCATCGGATCGGCATTCCCCACATCCTCAGCGGCACAGATGCAGAGGCGCCTCGCGACGAACCTTGGGTCCTCTCCCGATTCTAGCATTCTGGCCAGCCAGTATACAGCTGCGTCAGGGTCGCTGCCCCGCATGCTCTTTATATAGGCAGATATGATGTCATAGTGCTGATCGCCGGTCTTGTCGTAGAAAAGCTGTGGGCTTTGGGTAATCTCTAGAGCTTTCTGAAGCGTCAGGCGGATCGCGCCGTCCCGCCTTTCGCCCACGTTGTAAAGAGCCTCGAGCACGTTAAGGGCTGATCTTGCGTCCCCTTTGGAGAACCCTATGATGTGCTCCAAAGCCTCATCCTGGATAACTATGGGAATGTCGGGACTTAGCTTGGCCAAGCCCCTCTCCTTGTCTTCTATGGCGCGCCTTACTATGGCGGCAATGTGCTCCGGGGACAGGTGCCCAAAAGAAAACACCCGCATTCTAGACAGAAGAGCCCTATTGACTGCGAAATAGGGATTCTCGGTGGTCGCTCCTATCAAGACAATGGTGCCTTTTTCCACATGGGGTAACAAGGCGTCTTGCTGGGCTTTGTTGAACCGATGGATCTCGTCTAGGAAGAGAATGGTCTTTCTGCCCCGCCGTCGCAACTGCTCGGCTTCGGCTGTGACATTCCTGACGTCCTGGACGCCGGATGTGACAGCTGACATCTGACGGAATTCGGAATGAGTGAGCGTGGCCACGAGCCTGGCAAGCCCCGTTTTGCCTATTCCAGGCGGTCCCCAGAATAGCATTGAAGGCACTCGGTCTTCTTCAATGGCTTTCCTGAGAGCCTTCCCCGGACCTACCACATCCTCTTGCCCAACGTATTCATCAAAAGACCGGGGCGTCATGCGCAAAGCCAACGGCGCATCACCGGGTATCTCCAAAAGGTTCATCTTGTCCCTTTGGCTAGTCTTCTCAGCCAGCGGCTCTTGGCCCCATAGTCCGATCTGGTTCAACACTGACCCCTCGTTTTACTTGTGCAGACCCCTTACCAATCCGGCGATACGGTTCAGGCCCTCTTGGCAGGCTTCCCTGGACACATCGTGGTGAGTCACTATGCGCACCACATAGGGCAGGCTGGCGTTGGCCCACACGCCCTCTTGTTTCAGTAGATTCGAGAACGTAGCCGCATCAATCCCTAGCCCTCTGGTGCCTACAGCGACCATGTTGGTCTGAACAGTTTCTAGGTCGATATCGAGCCCCGGGACCTTGGCCAAAGACTCTCCTATCATCCGGGCGTTAGCATGATCTTCTGCCAACCGGTCCACCATGTTCTCAAGGGCGACGATCCCTGCCGCCGCCAGAATTCCGGCTTGGCGCATTCCGCCGCCTAGCATCTTCCGGTATCCTCTGGCACGGTCGACAAATTCACGAGAACCTGCCACCAAAGAACCTACGGGCGCACAAAGTCCCTTGGAGAGGCAGAACTGGACTGAGTCGGCATACTTGGCGATTTCCTTCGCCTCCACCCCCATGGCCAGGGCCGCGTTGAAGATACGCGCCCCGTCCAGGTGTACGCTAATGGATGCGTTTTGGGCCACCTGGTAAATGTCTTTCATGTTGGACAAGGGAATCACGCAGCCGCCGGATCGATTGTGAGTATTCTCCAAGCATATCAAGGTCGTCTTGGGAAAATGGATGTTCTTGCCCCGAATGGCATCTTTGACTGCCACGGGATCCACAACTCCCCTGGAGCCTTTGACGGTCTTAGTCATGACCGATGCCAAGACCGCGGGCCCACCCACTTCGTACATGAAGATGTGAGCTTGTTCCTCCAGGATGATTTCGTCACCTCGTTGTGTCCACGCCAGCACCGAGATCTGGTTCCCCATGGTGCCGCTTGGAACAAATACGGCGGATTCCTTTCCCATGATGCTTGCCCCAAGTTCCTCGAGTCTATTGACAGTAGGATCGTCGCCATAGACGTCGTCGCCTACTGGAGCCTCATACATGGCCCGGCGCATTTCTTGGGTTGGTTTCGTAACTGTATCTGACCGAAAATCGATTATCTGCATCGCTATCGCGCTCCTCCGGACAGTAATCCTTCTATCCAACGGGAAAAATCCTCAGGCGTTCGAGAGCCGCTGTACCGCTGGGCTTCAGCCTTTCCCGAGAACGCAATAATCGTTGGTATCATGGTGATTCCGTAGGTTTCGGCAAGGGCCCCTTCATCGTCCACATTAACCTTGAGGAAAGACACCTTCCCGGGATGGACTTGGCTCACTTTCTCGGCGACATCTTGGAAGACAGGCGCGAATCTCCTGCAGGGCCCGCACCACGGGGCCCAAAAATCCACGATGGCAAAGTCGCGGGATGTGACTTGGGCTTCAAATGTCTTCTGGGTAGCCTCCGTGACAAGGGAATTCTCGCTTCTTGAAGGCAAATGTCTCCCCTCCAATTGGGTATCATGAATGAATGCTTGCCTTGATATTTCGGGATCTTTCGGCGAGACTCCTCTCTAGGCTTCTCCAAAGAGCGGTCACCTGAGTTTCGGTATCTTCAAGATCCCCTTGGTTGTCTATGATGTGCGTGGCCAGGCGAGCTTTCTCGGAAATAGACATCTGGGCGTCAATCCGGATTCCCGCTTCCTCCCTGGTGTACCCCTCGCGCTTCATTAGGCGCTCTTCTTGGGTAGATCTTGCGGTCCAAACTACCCACACCTCGTCAGCGAATTGATCTGCCCCGGCTTCGAACAACAGCGGAGCATCTAAGACCGCCATCTGAATCTTGCCCTGTCTCTGCCCATTAAGGCTCAACCTCTCAAGAGTCTCCTCTACTGCACCCAGAACCAGCGGATGAATGATGGCCTCCAGGCGCCTCCGGGCTTCTTCATCGTGAAAGATGATTTTCCCAAGTTCCTTTCTGTCCAATGAACCTTGGGGGGTGATGACGTGAGGCCCGAAAGTCTTAGCCACTTGGCAAAGGCCGTGGGAACCGGGTTCTGTAACTTGATGAGATATGACGTCGGCATCTATGATGATGCCGCCTAGGCGAGTTAGTATGGCGGAAACCGTGCTCTTACCCGTGGCAATTCCGCCTGTTAGCCCCACCACGTAGACCCCCGGCCGCTTTGATAAAGAGCCACCACAGTCGCATTTACACATCGTACCAGCTTCTCCCCACGTCAAGATCTACTTTGAGGGGAACGTCCAGTTCCATCACATGCTCCATTTCGTAAGTCACCAGCTCCCTCATATAGTCTTCTTCCGACGGCGGGACTTCGAAAATGAGTTCATCGTGAACCTGCAGTATAAGCCGGGAGATCAGTTCCTCATACTTGAGCCTCCGGTAGATCCTCACCATGGCGAGTTTGATGATATCGGCTGCGCTTCCCTGAATGGGCGTGTTAATGGCGGTCCTCTCGGCAAACCCGCGTTTCTGTCTGATCCTAGCGTCGATGTCAGGAATGGCGCGTCTCCGTCCCAATATGGTTACAGCGTACCCGGTCTTCCTGGCTCTCTCTATAGATGCATCCATGTACTCTCGCACCTTGGGATACCGTGAAAAGTAGGCGTCGATAAACTTCCTGGCATCTTCCCTGGACACTCCCGTATTGCGCGCCAGTCCAAAATCAGAGATCCCGTAGATTACGCCGAAATTCACCGCCTTGGCCTTGCTTCTGAGGTCGGAATCCACCTTGTCGAAGGGTACGCCAAACATCTCCGACGCTGTCCTAGCGTGAATATCCTCCCCCTTGGTGAAGGCACTAGTCATGGATGGGTCGCCGGCCATATGCGCCATTATACGAAGTTCTATCTGGGAGTAGTCGGCAGCCATGAACAACCTTCCCTCGGCAGGTATAAAGATTCGACGGAGAGATCTTCCCAATTCGCCCCTTACTGGTATGTTCTGGAGATTCGGCTCCGAACTCGATAAACGCCCCGTGGCGGTTACCGTCTGATGGAACGTAGAGTGTATGCGTCCCGTGGTGGGGTTCACCACGTCTTCCAGCACATCCAGGTAAGTCGATTTCAGCTTGGCGTACTGACGGTACTCAAGGATGCGATTAGGCAGCTCATGCTCAAGACTTAGGGTTTCCAGGACCTCGGCGTCTGTGGAGTAGCCGGTTTTGGTCTTTTTTACTGGCTTGAGCCCAAGTTTGTCAAATAGGATACGGGACAGTTGCTTGGGGGACCCTAGGTTGAACTCCTCCCCGGCCATCCCGTGGATTGCCCTCTCAAGTCCTTCCAGGGCCGTGCCAAACTCCTGTCTGATAGACCTTCCAAGTGCCAGGTCCACTCCTACCCCCACAGCTTCCATAGCTGCCAGTACCTGAATTAGCGGCTGCTCAACTTGGTCTGCCAGGCTCAAAAGGCCACCTTGTTCGAGATCTTGCCTTAGCCCTTGCGTAACAGCGAAGCAGGAAGCCGCTCCTACGGCGAAGTGTTCGCAGACACTGGGGGGGACTTCGTCGGCCGTGGCTCCTGTGTCCTCTGCCGGCACCTCGATTCCGTATTTCCGGGCAATCTCCGAGAGCCTGTAGGTGCTTCTTGTGGGATCCATCAGGTAAGAGGCCACTAGCACGTCAAAATACGGGCCGTCTAGGTTCACTCCCCGCTTGAAACACAGGGTGAAGAGCCATTTTAGGTCGAATCCGAATTTCTGAACTTCAGGATTCACCAAAAGTGGCTGGAAGTGTCCCCAGAGGGTCTCCTGCCAGGCTTCGGGGCTGCTCCAAGGGGTTGACTGTGGGGCGGGCGGCTTCACAAGATACGGAATGGCGTGGTCTCCCGTGGCGACGCCGATGACCGTAGGCCACGTAAAATCTTTCGTGACCTCGGTCACGTCAGCATACACCGACATGCGTCCGGATTTCAGGACTTCGCGAACCAGTTGGTCAAGGCCTTGTGATGTCTCTACCAGTCGAAACCTTTGCTCCGGCTGCTGCCCCTCACGCTGCTGCCTTTGCGGCTCTTGGGGCTCACTCGGTTCTTGCAACTCGTGCCGCTTGGGCTGTTCCTGCTGGTCGCGCTGCTCACGGGGCCCCTCCAGTTCCTGGGGTTCACCACTTCCCACAAAACTCGCCAGCCTTGGAACCAGAGTGTGGAATTCAAGCTCTGTGAACTTGGCTTTTGCTTCTTCCACACGAGGTCCGTGCCAGCGGAAATCCGCAACGGCAACATCCAGAGGAGCATCTTTGTTGATGGTTGCCAGACTCCGAGAAAGATACGCCCGGTCTCGGCCATCTCTCAATAGTTTCTGGGTTCTTGGCGGCACAATCTCGTCTATATGAGCGTATATGTCATCTAGGTCTCTGTACTTTGCCAGGAGCCCCAAAGCGGTCTTCTCACCGATGCCCTTTACCCCCGGAATGTTATCAGAGGAGTCCCCTGCTAGGGCTTTGTAATCAATGACTTGGCAGGGTTCCAGGCCCAGATCCGCCTTCACGCTTTCAGGAGTATACTCCTTAACCTGAGTAATGCCCTTGACGGGCAGAATGGCTTCCACTTTTTGACTCACCAGTTGCAGACAGTCACGATCTCCCGAAAGGATGATTGTCTGATACCCGCTCTCTTCCGCCTTTCTCACCATGGTCCCAATTATGTCATCTGCCTCGTAACCTGGGATTTCCGCAAAACTCAAATTCAGAGTATCCAGGACATCCTTGAGGACCGGTACCTGTTCCTTGAACTCTGCAGGCGATGGTTTCCTAGTCTTCTTGTAGTCAGTGTACTGGACGTGCCTGAAAGTGGGCGACGGGTGGTCAAATGCCACAGCGATGTGGGTGGGGCGCTTTTCCTGGATGAACCGGAAGAGCATGGTGAGAAATCCGAAGACGGCACCGGTCTGAACACCCTCGTTCGTCGACAATGGCGGAAGAGCGTAGAACGCCCTATTCGCCAAAGAGTTGCCGTCCACAAGGAGAAGCCTTGGTTTCTCCACCCCATCCACCCCTTGTCCGCTTTTATACAGTATAGTGTTTGCCCCATTCCCATGGCAATGTGGGGCGATACCGGCCCTAGCGATCGCGTGGTCGATCTTGAATTGCCACGACATTTCGTGCTACACTAATTAACGTATTGGGGGGAAAGACATGGATGGATATCAGAATGTGACCATATCTTTTGCCCGTGACACACTCAGAAGAGCCAAGATCATTGCGGCGACTCAGGACACGTCCGTTTCAGCCATCGTTCGGGGGCTTCTTGAAGAGTACGTGAGACGGAATGATTCCTATGAACATTCTAGAGAGAGTTACCTGTCTATCCTGAAGGACGGCGCGGACATGGGCACAAAGGGGAAAACGACTTGGCAGCGAGGTGACCTGCATGAGCGCAGACAAAGACCCTAGTCTCCAATTCGTTGATACCAACGTCCTAGTATATGCCCATGATACTTCTGCCGGGAAGAAGCGCCATATCGCCGTAGGACTCCTTGAAAATCTGTGGCAAACGCGCCAAGGATGTATCAGCATCCAAGTCCTTCAGGAGTTTCTGGTCGTAACCACATCCAAGGCTGCTTCACCTCTAACGATGCACACGGCCCGGCTAATATTGGCGAAATACAAAAGTTGGCCGGTTCACTCACCTACGGTAGACGATGTCGACCGAGCCGCAGACATTCGTGAACGGTACGGCATCTCCTTTTGGGATGCCATGATCGTTCAGAGCGCCAATCGACTCGGTTGCTCCACTCTTTGGTCCGAGGACCTGAATCACGGACAGGTCTACGACGGAGTTACGGTAAGAAACCCGTTCACGGCTCAACTAGGATAGTGTTCTGCTGTAGACTACGCCCGCTGCTTCCGCCGAACCAAGAGGAAGACCCCGATACCAAGAGCGCCCAAACTGATGATCCCTGGAGCGGACCTAGCTGCAACCAGCAAAACGTTTCTCCAGGCATCCACAAACACCCGCCATATATCCCGCCAAGGAGAAGGAGGCTTCACTGATGAGCCCTCCTGGGTGGCTGTGAATGATAGCGACGCCATGGCCACAGATTTGTCGTAGTTGTTGAGTTGGGCCTGCATGCTCTCTATGTCTCCCCGAACCCTAGACAACTCTCCCTCAACTTGGAGGAGTTCGCCCACGCTTTTGGCCTCACCTATGATCTTGAGCAAACGGTCCTCCTGAACGGTCTTGTTACGGAGCCTAGCATCAAGATCAACATACTGATCGGTAATGTCCGACGAAGATCTATCTTCCCGCTTGACCAGACCAAGCTTAGAAAGATCTTCCATGGTGCTATCCAGGTCACCAGACGGCACCCTGGCTACCATGTAGAAACTGGTGAAGTCATCGGCATTGGAACTCTGGGCCATTGATGACTGCTCAATATACCCGAAGTGCACCTGGACGATACCCGCAGCCTGCTCTGCAGCCTCGCGTACTTTGCCTCGGCTTACCTCAACATTCAGCGTGGCGTGCCTCACGAGCTTGCGCTCGATCCCGCTCGTCCCAAAACTGGCGATCCCCGCCTTCCACGCAGCTTCGGGAGCATTTCCAGCCTTAGCAGAGTCAGAAAGCCTATACTCGTCTGAAGGAGCGCTCGGAGGAGATTGGGTAGCGTATTGCTGGGTCAGGCCCCGATTCTCAGTTCCTTCGTCATACTTAGCGCCCAAAAGCGGCCCCAAGTCCTTGCGACCCGAAAGCCATAGAGTGCCGCCCACGGAGATGGCTATTACTAGCACCATGGCCCCGGCTAGTACCGGTGCCCACTGTCTGAAGCCCCAATGGGCGAAGCGGCGCCAAAAACCTTCAAACCTTCGCATCCGTCCTGATCCAGGGGAGCGTAAGGACCCTGTCTCTCGGGCAATAGCTGCCATCACTCTATCGTGCAAGTCTTCAGGGATTTCGATCTCAGGAAGGGCAGACAAAGCGGATTTCACCAAACTAAGCTCATTCAGAGCCTGGCGGCACTTCTCACATTGCCGAATATGCCGCTCAAGACATTCCCTCTCTTGGGTTGATAGTTCATCATCTATATAAGCCGATAGTAACTCTTGGAAGTCAGGGCAGTTCACCTGTGGTCCCCCCTTTCGTCTGATTTGACGTCAGGAAAGACGAATTGTTCCGGAGGCAGCAGTCGTCTCACCATATTCCGTGCTCGGTGAAGCCGCGACTTGACCGTCCCTATTGAAACGCCCATAATGTCGGCGATTTCCTGGTACGAAAACCCCCGAACGTCGCTTAGGACTATAACAGTCCGGTGGACAGGCTCCAGGTCTCGAAGCACCTCCATGATACTGTCTCCAAGGGTTCTGGTCTCCACCAGGTCTTCTATACTATCCCCGCCATCTCGGATTTCCCTGGCAACGAGCGATTCGCCAAGTACTAGCGGTTCATCCAGAGAGAATATTTGAGCCCTCTGCTTACGCCTAAGATGGTCCAGACTGGCGTTCATGCAAACCCGGTATATCCATGTGGAAAAACGGCTGTCGCCTCTAAACTTGGGCAACGCCTGATACGCCTTGAGAAACACCTCCTGGACAATGTCCATGGCGTCCTCTCTGTCAGGCACCAGACGGAAAGCCAGGTTAAACATGCTCTTTTCGTATGTTTCCACTAGAGCCTCAAAGGCACCGTTATCTCCTTGAGATGCCAACTGTATGAGAACCGCTTCATTCGGTATAGCCAAAAGAACCTTCCTCTCGGTCTATCCTCATTTGCCGGCGCCACCCGGCCCACCCTTATGTTTCTCTACCAGCCGTAGCCTAAGATCTGCCAGCTGCCGGTCATCTGCGGCCGCAGGCGCTTCTGTCAAGGGACAACTGCCGCTGCTGGTCTTAGGAAATGCTATGACATCCCGAATAGTATCGAGACCTGCCATAAGCATAACCAACCTATCAAGCCCAAACGCGATACCTCCGTGGGGAGGCGCACCGTAATCAAAGGCGTCCAAAAGGAAACCGAACTTGAGCCTCGCTTCTTCCTGGGATAGCCCCAATAGACGGAAAACTCTCTCCTGGAGGTCCCTCCTGTGTATACGTATGGAACCCGAGGCAAGTTCCACTCCGTTCATAACTAAATCGTACATTCTTGCCCTAATCTGTCCCTTCTCTTCATCAGAGGGAGAACTCTTCACCTTGTCCAAATCGGATGCTAGGGGGCTGGTGAACGGGTGATGGGCAGCTTCCCAGGCTCCCGTGTCCTCGTTCCTCTTGAAAAGCGGGAATTCGGTCACCCAAAGAAAATTGAACTTGTCCTTAGAGACTAACCCTAGTCTTTGCCCTAACTCCAGGCGCAAGCGACCCAAAACCGTGACCGCAGTATCGAAGGCATCGGCCACCAAGAGCACCATGTCTCCATCTTGGGCCCGGACTACAGACTTGACGCCGTCCAGCTCTTCCTGGGTAAGGTATTTCTTGATTGGAGACTTTATGTCTCCATGCAGGTAAGCCAGAGTAACCAGACCCTTGGCGCCATGTGTCTTGGCCCGAGCGGTCAAGTTGTCAATCTCCTGACGGGACATGCCCGCCTGACCCGGAACAGCGATAGCCCGTAGGGTGCCGCCTGACGCCAACACGTTCTGGAAAACTCCAAAGCTAGAACCTGAAAGAGCCGACGAAACATCCGCGATCTCCATGCCGAACCTGGTGTCGGGCTTGTCTGAGCCAAATCGTGACATAGCTTCAGCGTAGGTCAACCTGGGGAAAGGGGTCTCCAGGTCCTTGCCCAAAACGTCTATCCAAACCCGCTTCACCAGGCCTTCAACCATCCCCCAAACAAGCTCCTCGGTAGCAAAAGACAGCTCGATATCGACTTGGGTGAACTCAGGCTGACGGTCGGCTCGCAAGTCCTCGTCCCTAAAGCATTTGACTATCTGAAAGTACTTGTCGACACCGCTCACCATCAGAAGCTGCTTGAAAAGTTGCGGCGACTGGGCGAGAGCGTAAAACTTCCCAGGATCCACTCTAGACGGAACCAAAAAGTCTCTAGCCCCCTCAGGCGTGCTCCGGGTCATCATGGGAGTCTCTATTTCCCAGTACCCTTCCAGAGATAGAAAATTTCTTATGGACATGGCGGTCCTGTGGTGAATCTCCAGGTTCCTTTGCATGGGAGCCCGCCTAAGGTCAAGATAACGGTATTTAAGCCGCAGAAGCTCGTCTGCCTCGGCTTCATCTCTAATGTATAGAGGCGGTGTCTTGGCGGAGTTCAAAATCCTAATCTCCTTAGCCAGGATTTCCACGGCGCCTGTGGCCATATCCGGATTAACCTGGCCGTCAACCCGGTGGGCAACGGTACCCACCACAGCTAACACGTACTCTGACCTGACGGTCTCGGCTACCCTGAAAGCGTCAGACGATCGCCCAGAATCCGATACAACTTGGACCAGTCCGGTTCTGTCCCGAAGATCCATGAAAATCAGGTCTCCTAGGTCGCGGCGACGATTGACCCACCCCATGAGCGTGACCTCGTGGCCTATGTGTAAAGGGCGCACCTCTCCGCAGTACATGGTCCTCTGAAGATCGCCCATGTCGTCAAGAACTGCCTCACAGAAGTACCCGCCAACATTGGCGGGGCCGTCGCTTACTGCGCCTTTCGGAACGGCTTCCTGTACAACGCCGTTCTTGGTGTTTTCGCTACTTGCCAAGTCTCGCGACCTCCTCACACACAAACGATACCACATGGTCTAGACCTACCGTCTTTTGCCAACCTTCCCCCATGCACCTCACGGTGACAATTCCGTTCTTTGCCTCTTCGTCACCGATAATGGCCACGAACTTGGCGTTTGCCCTGTCGGCTTGCTTCATCTGGGCCTTCATGCTCCTCTGCAATGGATCAAACTCGCAGGAAAGTCCACTTTGGCGAAGACTCCTGACTAGAGCAAATGCCTTCTCGCTTGCCAAGGAATCTGCACCCTTCATGCCGATGACGAAAACATCTATACCGGCGTCCGCACCGATGGGGCGCGAACCCTTGGCCAACGCCATGAGCATACGTTCCATGCCCATAGCAAACCCAACGCCGGGAACCCGCGGCCCGCCTATCTCCTCAACAAGTCCGTCATACCTTCCTCCACCCAGAATGGCGTTCTGGGCACCCAAAGGAGGCCACTTAAGTTCGAACACGGTGCGAGTGTAATAATCAAGTCCCCTAACAAGCGAGCTGTCAACGGTGAAATCAATGCCCTGGGCGGCTAGAAGTCTAGTCATTTCCCCCCAGTGCAGGCGGCACTCGGGGCACAGGTGATCCAACATTCCGGGGGCCCCCGAAGTAACTGCCTTGCAAGCATCCTTCTTGCAGTCCAGAACACGCAGGGGGTTTCGCTCCAGCCTAGACTGGCAATCAGGACACAGCTCATTTACCCTGACTTTCAGATGATCAATGAGTCTGCTTCTATACGCTGCCCGGCAGGTTGGGCAACCGATGCTGTTGAGCACCAGTTGGGTGCCGGTCAGACCTAGAGCTCCGGCGGCGTCCATAGCCAAGACGATAACCTCAACATCAGAGTAGGGGGAATCGGAGCCTAGCACTTCCACTCCAAACTGCCTATGCTCCCGGTACCGCCCTGCCTGGGGTCTCTCGTACCTGTACATGGACCCCATGTAGAAGAACTTCCGGGGAAGAGGGCCCGAAGCCATGCCGTGCTCGACGAAAGCCCTGGCTACCGAGGCGGTCATTTCCGGCCTAAGCGCCATATCCCTTCCGGTCTTGTCTTTGAAAGTGTACATCTCCTTCTCCACGATATCGGTGGCTTCGCCTACCGTCCGGGAGAAAAGTTCAGACTGCTCAAAAGTGGGGGTCCGAATCTCATGGTAGTTGTACCTGCGGCAGACGTCACGCAGCACACTCTCGAGATAAACCCATTGAGATGATTCGGGAGGCAATATATCCTGGGTGCCTCTAGGCGCCTTAAGCATCGGGAGTCCCTCCAACTGGCAAAATCCAAAAAGACCTCACAACACAAACTTTCCAATAAAGATACCACATAACCTTACAGAAAGGGGTTGTGATTCTTCTCGTGGCCTACGGTAGTAGTCTCGCCGTGGCCAGGGTAAATGCGGGTTTCTGAGGGCAGCGTCATGACTCTTCTGTTCAAGATATCAAGCAGCCTTTCCGGATCTCCCCCGGGCAGGTCTGTGCGTCCGACGCTTTCTCTGAAAATGAGGTCCCCGGAGAAAAGGTGCCCGGGACAGTACAAGGAGATGCTCCCCGGAGAGTGCCCGGGAGTCTCCAAAACCTTCAAGCACATTTCCCCGAAGGAGACTGTATCGCCCTCGGTGAGTATGGTCGCGTCCGTAACGCCAGGGCCCACCTCACGAAAAAAAGGGGCCATCCAGCCCGGATCCGATAGAAGAATCGCGTCAGCCTCACCCACCATGACAGGCACTTTTGCAGCTTTTTGCAGATATCCTGCGGCACCTGTGTGGTCAAAATGGCCGTGAGTGAGAACGATGGCCCGAAGCGTGCCCCCCATCTCACTGATCCTCGCCGCTATGTATTGCCCTTCGGCCCCCGGGTCAATCACGATGCATCGACAAGACTTTGGGTCCAGGACAATGTGGCAGTTTGTTGATAGTTCGCCCACAGACAAGGTTACTACTTTCACGAACCCACGTCCCTTCCAGGAAACTACAGGGTCCCTAAAACTCCTTATGGCTTGAGAGAAGAATGGTGACGGGGCCATGGTTTATCAGTTCAACTTCCATGTGAGCGCCGAACACTCCGGTCTCCACCAAGAGCCCAAGAGCCCGTATTCTGGCAACCACATCCTGGTAAAGGGTCTCCCCCAAATCCGGCGGAGCGGCTCGGTCGAATCCAGGACGCTTGCCTTTCTTGACGTCCCCGTAGAGAGTGAATTGGGACACTACTATCACCTGGCCCCCGATGTCCAGAAGCGACCGCTGCATCTTGCCATCCTCATCAAACACCCTGAGTCCGGCTATCTTGTCCGCCATGTATGCGGCGTCCTTTTCCGAGTCATCTTTGCCGACCGCCAGAAGAACCACGGCGCCTTGTCCAATGGACGCGACCTCTTTGCCGTCCACAACCACCTTTGCCCTCTTGACCCTCTGAAAAACTGCTCTCAATGGAGCCCTCCTTAATCCAATGGACGCGCACAAGCGCCGTTAACTTCACGCTCACAGGTGCTCCCAACTTCACGCGCGCGGGCGCCCAAAAGCCCTACTAACAGACGTAATGCCTTTCACTTGCCGTATGCGGCCAAGAGCCTGCTCCAATTCGCTCACATCGTGAATCTCGAAAGTAATGTCCACCCTGGCGTCGCCGCTAGGTTGTCCCTTGGCGGACGCGCTTAGGATATTTGCCCCAAGCCCTGCGATAACCGAAGTGACATCGGCGAAAAGCCCGGGCCTATCGGCCCCTTCCACGGCGATCTCCACGGGAAAAGCGGCTTCCTTAACCTCAATCCAGCTTGCCTCGATGAACCTCTCCTTGTCAGTGTAAGACTGAAGGCTCGGGCAATCCAGGCGATGCACCGAGACTCCCCGCCCCCTGGTGATGTACCCGATTATGGCGTCGCCTGGGACGGGATTGCAGCAACGGGCTAAGCGCACGAGGATGTCCTTCATGCCCTTCACCATAATAGCTTCTTCGGGACCTCGGTGCCTTTTCTCCAAAGACCTGGGCGCTTCTTCCTTGTGAGGAAGCAGGTCAGGCTTCAGGCGCAGCGCTTCGTCTCTCAACCGGGTAGTCACGTGTATGGGGCTGATGCCGCCGTAGGCGATTGCCGCGTAAAGATTCTCCATGTCTGGATAACCAAGTTTCTCGAGAACAGCGTCGAAAGCCCCGGTCTCCAGAAGGGCGCCGGGAGAAACCCCCAGTCTCTGAAGAACCTCTTTCTCCAAAGCCTGTTTGCCTTTGGCGATTTCCTCTTCTCTCAACTGCTTCTTGAAGAACGCCCTAATCTTGGACCTGGCTTGAGGCGTCTTTACAATCTCGAGCCAGTCACGGCTAGGCCCCAAGGATTGCCTGTTAATGAGGATCTCCACGATATCCCCTGTAGAAACCTTGCGGGATAAGGGGACTATCCTTCCGTTGATCTTGGCGCCGACGCAATGATGCCCGATATCGGTGTGAATCTTGTAGGCAAAATCCAAGGGCGTCGAACCTACAGGCAGGTCAACCACGTCGCCTTTGGGAGTAAACACGAAAACCTCATCATTGAAGACGTCGATCTTGAGGGCTTCCATGAATTCTCGGGCGTCGGTCATCTCCCGCTGCCACTCCAAAAGTTGCCGCAACCACGACATTTTCTGCTCGAACACGTGGTCTCGGGTCTTCTGGACCCGTTCTTTGTACCGCCAGTGAGCTGCGCTTCCGTACTCGGCGGTCCGGTCCATATCCTTCGTCCTTATCTGGATCTCGAAGGGCTCTCCCAAGGGCCCAACAACGCTAGTGTGAAGCGACTGATACCCGTTTGACTTGGGCATGGCAATGTAGTCTTTGAACCTGCCCGGCAGGGGCCGCCAGAGCGTGTGGCAAATACCTAGCGCTTCGTAACAGTCGGTTACGGACTCCACTATGACCCTTACGGCAATAAGGTCGTATATTTCCGAGAGATCTTTGCCCTGGCTTTTCATCTTCCGGTATATGCTGTAAAGGTTCTTGGCCCTGCCTTGGACGTCACACTGTATGCCTTCTTCGGCGATCCTTTCCCTGAGGCCGGACATAACCGTATCCGCCTCGGCCTCCCGCTCACTTCGCCTTGCCGCAATCTTCTTGGTGAGCGACCGATATTCCTCAGGCTCGGCGTACTTGAAGGCCAGATCCTCTAATTCCCACTTGAGACGCCAGATGCCCAAACGGTGGGCAAGAGGCGCATATATTTCCAGGGTCTCCACTGCGGTTCTCAATTGGCGATCCGGCGGAAGGGCGAACAAAGTGCGCAGGTTGTGAAGCCTGTCAGCTAATCGGATGACCACCACACGCCAGTCCTCAGCCATGGCCAAGAACATCTTCCTAAGATTTGACACCTGCTCTTCAACCCTAGAGCGAAACTCTATCCTGCTCAGTTTGGTAACTCCGTCAACAAGCTTGGCCACTCCGTCACCAAATACAGAGCGGATTTCGTCTAGTCTCACGCTGGTGTCTTCCACTACATCGTGAAGAAGCGCAGCGCAAAGCGTCTCAACGTCGCCTTCCATCTCCGATAGGATGCGGGCCACAGCCACCGGGTGTTCCACAAAATCCTCCCCAGACAGGCGTGTCTGACCGACATGAGCTCTGGCCGCAAACTCATAGGCTTTTGCAAGAGTCTCTCTATCTTGGGGCGACAGGTAGTCGCCTATGTGCCCTACGACTTCAACTATGGCCAAATCTCATCCTCTTCCGTTCAGGACTCAAAACGCAAGACGCATGTCAGGAGACATACTATAGAAAAGCGACATGTCTTGACCCACCCCGGAGCCGACTATGTCGCCGTCCTATTCCAAGCCAAAGAGACTTAATCCGAGAGTTTGATCACAGAAATGACATTATAGCCTCTTTCACTTAGAGTAGCCCTACCGGGTATGTAAGTCAATTCTATGAGAAACGCCGCGGCACTCACTATTCCTCCGAGCCTTTCCACCATGTCAATGGAGGCCAACACGGTACCTCCTGTAGCCAGAAGGTCATCAAGCACCAGCACTTTCTGGCCCGGCTTCACGGCGTCTTGGTGCATCTCGAGAATATCGGTGCCATACTCCAGCTGATACTGACCAGATACGGTCCTGTAGGGCAGTTTGCCTTTCTTCCGCACAGGCGCAAAGGACTTTCCCATAACATAGGCTAGGACCGCCCCAACAATGAAGCCGCGTGATTCTGGGGCGACCACAACGTCGAATTCCACCTTGCTGCATTCTTCTTTGAGAGCTTCTATGGCCTTGTGGAACGCTTCGGCGTCACAAAGAAGCGTAGTGATATCTTTGAAACTTACTCCTTTAACTGGGAAATCCCGGATAACCCTGAGCTTTGAACCCAGTTCAGCGCTAAGATCCTCCGTCATCGACTGACCCTCCACAAAGAAAAATCGCGACCTATTACCCTTTCACATGACTCCTGCCATGCTCTTCTTATAGCTTTCCCGCTGGCAAATGACTGTGAACCTGACAAGGACGTCTGGCCGGTAGCTCGGCTTAGCAATAACTCGGGCTCTTTCCTCCTCTGGTCATATAGGACAAGGCCCAAGTCTTCTAGCACTGTAAGGCACGACTCTATGAGCTCCTGCGCTCCTTCCCATGCCTTCACGCACCGCTGCCCCCGGGAGGGAGTTCCAGTCACCGAAAGAACCTCTTCCCACCGCACCCCCAGTTCTTGCAGAGGAACCCGCCTGCCGGGAAAAGCACTCAGCAGGTAATTCCACAAGGCCTGCATAAGATCCTTCGAGGGATATCTCCAGTCAAGCCACAGGCCGGAATCTTGAACCCAGTCGGGATAAAGCCATGAACAGTTTACCTCCTCGGACACGGGAAATAGATTCGCGGCATCAGAGGCCGTCAGAGGTTGGTGAACCAAGAGAAGGTCCGGCTTCGGACCCAGACACCGAGGCAGAGTCCACGGTGACGTAGAAACCACAATCCCGTGGGGGTCCGAGAGAGCCAACCTCGCTTCATGAGCTAGAGCGCCTACGCAGGTTCCGGTGTGTAGGGCGGCGGTGCGCCCTTCCTTCTGTGCCGAAGCCACAAGAGCTTTTGCGGCGCCTTGAGACCACGTATATGTAATGAGGGGCCGTCCCCGGGGGAAACTCCGGGCAAGTCCGCGGTACGCCTCTCCTGAAAGCCTCCATGCGGGCCGGATATCGCGCACTAGCGGAGAATACTCCTGTCGGCCCATGTACATGCTGCCGTACGGGGTAAAAGCTACATCGGCTTCCCCCCACATGGCTATAGTTCTTGCCAAATGGCCGCGGCCAAACCAGATGAAACGCCTTTTCTCGTTGCCCTTTCTTAAGGTGAGCTGCAGATGCCCAAGAGTCTCTCCCATTAGCCTCACTTGGTGGATCTCACAGTCCATAGAAGCTAGAACCGGCAAAGGATTATCCTGGCCAAAGGGCTCCAGCGCCATCAATGAACCTATAGAATCGCTGGACACCTGTCCAAAATCAACAACGTCGTCTACATCCAGAGAGGGGGTCATATCGGTACCTTCTAACATCTCTTGAGCGGCACTGCAAAACCTCTGGAAAAACTTCTCGACTTGCGACCTTTTTACCGAAAACCCTGCCGCCCCCTGGTGCCCGCCGAAGCCCACAAGATGATCCTTGCATTGGGACAGAGCGCGGTAGGCGTGGAACCCCGCAATGCCCCTCACAGAGCCTTTTAGCACCTCTCCCTCGCCTGCGGCCAGGGCCACGGGCCTCTGATATGCCTCTCGGAGCCTTGAGCACACAATCCCCACGACTCCTGGGTGCCACTGGGACCCGAACGCGCACAAAGCGTATCTCTGGGGCTCCACAAACTCCTGGCACTGGGCGAGAATATCCTCTTCCGCCGCCTTACGGCTACGATTGAGGTCATCTAGTTTTTGGGCAAGATTCATGCTCGTGTCAAAGTCGCCTTCCATGAGAAGCCTGTAGGCCAGGTCAGCGCTGTCCATGCGACCTGCGGCGTTTATCCTCGGCACAAGCCCAAAAGTCACATCTCTATCAAAAGACAAAGGCCGCTCGTCGCCGTGTTCCCGAAAAACCCCCGCCACTGTGGCAAGGGCCCTGATTCCCGGCCTTTTGGCCTCCCTTAGCACTTCTAACCCGGACCTAACCCACCGGCGGTTTAACCCCACCAAGGGCTGCCCGTCACCTGCTATGGACAGGGTCAGAAGATCGTGAGCCCACCGGGGAGGCATGATGTTTTCTTTCCCGGCCCTCTCCAAAACGACCAACGCCAGAAGATAGGCTACTCCAGCGCCTGAGAGGTACCCCAACTCCAGCTTGTCCCATGAAGCCAGGTGGGGATCCATTATCGCTAGGGCACATGGCAGTTCCTTTGGAGGGAGGTGATGGTCGGTGATGATGACGTCAACGCCCAAACTAGAGGCCATCTCAGAGCCTTGGTGACCCGATATCCCGCAATCCACGGTGACTAACAGGGAGACCCCTTGAGAAGCCAGGTCCTGGACCCGCTCGGCATGAAACCCGTATCCCTCGGTCGCTCGTTCGGGAAGGTACGCAATGCATTGGATGCCAAGGGAGAGAAAAGCCTCCGTGAGAATCACGGCGCCCGTCACTCCGTCGGCGTCAAAGTCTCCGTAGATGGCCACCTTCTGGCCAGAATCCCGGGCTGCCAGGATCCTGCGGGCGCTCTCGTCGGCTCCAGGTAAGGAACGATGGATCCCGCTCCAAGCATTGCCCTCGTCTATAAAAGAAGACAAAGCCCTAGTAACGTCGCGGCAGTTTCGCCGCAACAAGACTGACCCGGCTACTCCGGAAATCCCTGTCTTGCGGCGAACCTCCTGGACAATTCCTTCATCCATCCGAGCCGGAAGATTCCATCGATATGCAGGTAATCTACTTTGATGCGATTCCCTTGGCCTCAGAGTCATCTTTACCCTTCTGATTCAGAGTGAGTTCCTGAAGGGCCTTATCCAAACGGAGGGATTTCTCCCTCTCTTCCGTTAGTTCCTTGGTCAGCGCCTTCACTTTGGCCCTAACGCTCAGTTGGCGAAACCAAACCCACACGGCCCCAACAAGGACGCCGATGCTCGCCGATCCAAGGACCACCAATGCAAGGTTGATGTTCAGCGCCCACCCAAAAAACACGATGTTTACCATTTGGGCATTCTGTACCGCAAACACTACCACAAGGAGCAGGAATACTATGGCCACCACTAGCATGAGGTGCAACCTCCTCTCGCTCTCTACCTGGGTCTTTTTCCCTTGCCTCTGGGTCTTTTCGGCGCGTCTATGTCCTTCACAGGGGGCTTTTGGTCATATTCCATGAGAAGCGCCGCGAAGTCCTCTCCGCTTTGGCCAAAATAACCTTCCATGGTCTCTTCTTCGGGTGGATGCCTATTGCCCGCATGTTTGGGGTGGCGGACTCCCTCGTAGGCTAGACTTTCCCTCCGAAGACGCTCTCTTTCCCCTGCCAAAAGAGCCTTGCGCACTGCCTCCAGTTGCCGGCGGTAATCTTCGTTCTGAAACCCGTCCGACTTCTTGTAGGGAGGAGATGACAGAATCTCTTTTATCCGCTTGACCCAGCGGTTTTGGTCTCCTGCACTGGACAGATCCGAGGCCGGAATCCTGACCACCGTAAAACCGGCATCCTCTATTATTTTCTGGCGGGAAGCGTCCTTCCTAACCCGCTCCTTTGTGAGGTGACTCTCTCCGTCCACCTCTATGACAAGCCATTGGTCAACCAGAAAGTCCACGGTAAAGCCCTTCACCGGGACTTCCCGGCTGAACCCGATCCCGGCTTTGCCCAGAACCTGGGCGAGCTTGCGCTCGCTTCCGGTTTCCTCGTGATGACTCCATATGTAGCTGCCATCTTGACGCTTGGTTTGTTTTTTCACTAGATGTTCTCGGGCAGCGTCACTGCTTGTCTCCCGCGGTCGGACAAGCCAGGATCATAGTCGCCGGAAACTGGCTTCAGATACCTGTCAAACCAGGCCACAATATACTCTAGCCTCTCGATGCGATGTTTGGACCCGCCTGAGCGAGATAATTCGTGGTTTTCGTCGGGAAAGCGCACAAGGACAACGGTCTTTCCAAGCTTCTTGAGAGCGACGAAGAACTCCTCGGCCTGCTCCATGGGACATCTAAGGTCCTGCTCGCTGTGGATGAGCATGAGAGGAGTGTTTACATTCCTCACGTACATAAGAGGCGATCGATCCAAATAAGCCTTAGGGTTATCCCAAGGATCGCCGTCGAACTCCCACTCTCCGTTCGTGAACGCGGCATCGCTGGCGCCGAATTGGCTCATCCGGTTGCAGGTGCTCCTCTGGGCAACCGCTGCCCGGAATCGGTCGGTGTGAGTCACGACCCAGTTGGTCATGTACCCTCCGTAGCTCCCGCCAAGCACTCCCATTCTCTCGCTATCAACCCACGGCAAAGACGCGGCGTAATCAACCGCCGCCATGACATCCTCGTAGTCGACGCCGCCCCAGTCGTGCCTGGCAGCCGTCAAGAACTCCTGACCGTACCCGGTGCTGCCTCTGGGATTGCAGAACACAACCCCGTAACCTCTGGATGCCAGAAGCTGAAACTCATGGAAGAATGCGGCTCCGTAGGCGGTGTGAGGACCGCCGTGGATCTCAAGAGCAAGAGGATATTTGACGCCCTCTTTTATCCCAACGGGCATCATGACCCAGCCGTGGACTTTGGCGCCATCTTTGCTTTCGGTTTCAAACTCCAGAGGGAGGCTGAGAGCTACGGAACCCAGAAGTTCCTCGTTTACCCTAGAAAGGCGCCTTACGGTGTATGGAGAAGACGCCGCGAGATCCAAATGCTCTCCCGTGGCCTCCAAGAACTTGCCCCAAGGAGACGAACTGGAATCACCGCCAGAAGGCGCGGGATCAAGCACGAAAATATCGCCGATGAGGGCCGGCGATTGGACGTGAACAACAAAAGTGTCATCATCCTGAGCCTTGGTCCAACCTGACACTGTGCAGTGGCCGAAGGTTATCTGCTCAGTTGCCCCTGTGATAACGTCGGCCCTGTACAAGTGAGTCCTGCCCCGTTCTAAGGCAGTGAAGAAAAGATGCTTGCCGTCTTCTGACCAAGCGGGCGGAGTACCAGGGCTTCCTCCCATGTCCCCGGAGGCGGACTGGGCCACTCCCAGCTCCGATTCCCTGGTCAAGAATCTAACAGGTCCCCCGCTGACGGGCACCGTACACAGACCCGGCACTGTAGCACCCTTTCGCGAGTCGTCGTGACCGTAAAACGCTATGGCCTTGCCGTCTGGCGACCACGATATCCCCCCAAGAGATACATCCGTGGCGGTAATCTTGGTCATTGCCCCGCCCTCACACGGAACAAGATAGATGTCCCTTATTGAGGAGTACTCGTGACCTTGGAATCTGGCCGAGACAAATGCTAATGTCTTGCCGTCCGGCGACCACCTAGGTTCCCGGCAATCATAATCACCGTTGGTAATCTGGGATATCTGCCTAGTCTCGACGTCTAGAACGTGGATCTGGGCCGGTTTCTCCGGCAGAAAACCTCTTCCATTGAATTTGAAGCGGATTCTCGTTATCACCCTAACGTCGGACTTGGGCTTGGCTTTGTCTTCTATTTCTTGGGGAAGGGCCGAGAAAGCTATCTTCCGGCCGTCTGGGGACCATACAGGTTCGCCTACGCCGCCTTTTCTGGAGGTGATCTGCAAGGCCTCGCCGCCATCCGCAGGGATCACGTGCAACTGGGTCTTGTCCTCACCTCTCTCAGAAACAAAAGCCACTTTCCGGCCGTCGGGAGACCACCTTGGCGTGGTATCGCTATTGGGGCCGAAAGTGAAAGGCAAGCCATGTCCGTCTTTTGCCATATAGACCTGAACCTTGTACTTCTTGTCCCTATCCTCAGGAGACACTGTTTTGACAGTATAAAGGGCTTCTGTGCCATCAGGCGATATCTGCGGGTCAGACACCCACCGCATGTCAAGAAGATCCTTCGCAGAAAACCTTCTCACGTCCCCATCTCCTTTGAGACTCTGAATAGTTGCATCCCCATACCGACTTCTCGGGAGCTCCTGCGAATTCCCGCCTGTGAGGTTAGTCCTTTGGTTTTCTAAGAAGCCCAACAAGGGCCGACATCTCCTCACACTTTAGAACGGTCGCTAGGATCAAATAGGAGAGCCCCGCCCCGCCTATGACTATCCCGGCGTTAGCGGCATCCCGCATGAGACTGGCAGCCTCCTTGTGAAACCCAGTTGCCTGGGATAGAAGCAAAGCCACAGCCCCCATAGTTCCGGAGGCCAGCAGGATCTTGGTCAACGAACGAAGCAGGGATCTGAGAGGCAAGGAAGACATTCTGTTAAGAGCATATAGGCCGGCAAGGGCGCCCAGAAGGTTGGCCGCAGAGTTGGCTAAGGCGAGCCCCACGTGGCCAAAAGGTTTGATGAGGAGAAGATCCAAGACGGTGTTAAGCCCGGCGACACCTGCCGCCAGAAGCACCGGAATCCTGGTTTCGTGGCTGGAGTAAAAAGCTACGTTTATGACCTGGATAGCCGCCATTCCCACTAGAGCGGGACTGTAGGCTAGGAGCGCCGAAGCCGTAAGGCCCGTGGCCTCTTTAGTAAAAGCGCCATGCTGGAAAATGAGCCTCACCACGGGAGTTGCCAGCACCATGATCCCTAAGGCCGCCGGTATGCACACGAATTCTACGTAGCGGAGTCCCATGATGGCAGTCTCTTTGAACCCGTCTTGGTCATTCTTGGCCCACATGCCAGAAAGCGACGGATAGACGACTGTGACCACCGCCGCCACAAACAAACCTAGGGGCACCTGCCTGATGCGGTCCGCAAAACTCAGAGCCGCTATGGACCCTTCAGGAAGGCGAGACGCCAAGTTTCTGTCCACGAACAAGTAGACTTGGGCGAATAACGATCCTGCCATAAGAGGCCACGAGAGTTTGAACACCTTTCTGACACTATCGTCAATCCCAAACGAAACCTTTGGCCATCCTCCCACCTTTACCGCAGAGGGAATCTGAACGGCCAAAGCCGCAAGGTACCCCAGCACCACGGCGATCGCCAGAGATGTCACTCCGAATGTAGGCGCCAAAAGGGCTATCACGGCGAGGATCACCAAGTTCTGCAGAGAAGGCGCCAAAGCAGGTATGGCAAAATGGTCGTTTGAGTTGAGTATGGTTTTGGCAAATGACGACAAGAGCGGGATGACCATTGCAGGCAGAAACACCCTGGTCAGCATTACTGCGCTGGCGAAGGTTGAGCCCGAGAACCCCGGCGCCACGAGTCTCACCAGCCGGTTGGCTGGAAACATTGCGGCTACCGACAGGATGAGAACCGCCACTGTAGATACCGTGATGACGGATGAGGCCACCCGTGAGGCGCCTTCTCTATCCCCCTTGGCCACGTGAGATGCAAACACAGGTAGAAAAGCGGTGGACAGGGGCCCCGACAGAAGGCCCGTTATCAACACCGGGATCATATTGGCCACAACGTAAGCATCAGTGCGGCCTGTGGCTCCGAAAAACACGGCTATCATCTGTTCCCTGGCAAACCCCAAGACTTTGGAGAGGGCGCCCAAGATCACTACAGTGACGGTAGCCTCCGCTATCCGCTTTTTCGACAAACGGATCCCCCATTCCCCAAAAACGTTCCACCCATTATATCAACTACCTACACTGAATGACGGGGTCACACTCTTGTTTGCTCCACCCGCAATATGTTACTGTATTTTTCGGCCCCTTCGATATCCCGGTGTCACTGTGGCTATACCGGACTATCTTTCTAAGGAGTTGGAGTCGTGAGCATCCACCGCTGAAACCCGCCTCACGTCCTATTGAACCCGTCTGGGTACTCGTCTTTCTCTAAAGAGGAGAATCATCATGTCTAATCTACTTAGGCTGCTCAGATACCTGAAACCTCATTGGATACACATAGGTCTTGTGATCCTGGCCATGATCGCATCTGCCTTTTTGGAGGTATCTCCGGCAATCCTGGTGCGAAGGATCGTAGATACTGCCCTAGAAGCCAAGAATGTGACTCTGGCCACCAAACTGGCTTTTGGGTTTGTAGCCATTGCCATGGGAAGAGCCGTGATCAACTACACTCAGTGGTACTTCTCGGAGCTTGTGGGTCAAAAGGTAACTTACGAAATACGGCAGTCTGTTCACGACCATCTTCAGGAACTACCGCCTTCGTACTTTTCCAGCATGGGGACGGGCCAGGTTATGTCGAGGCTCACCAGCGACGTAGAAGCCGTACAGAATTTCGTAGGCTGGGGCGCCCTTCTACTAACTCAAATGGTGATCACTATGGTAGTGGTGTCCGCTTTCCTCTTTCGGATGAATTGGCGGCTTACCTTGGCCACACTGCTCACGTTCCCCTTGATGTTCCGCATGGTCTTCTGGTTTGACCGCAACGTCCGGCCTGCCTGGAAAAGCGTTCGGGAAAGAATGGGGAAGCTCACAGAAGACCTCCAGGAGAATATCTCGGGGATCCGCGTTGTTAAAGCTTTTTCCAGAGAGCAGTACGAAGTGACCAAATTCCGCGCAAGTAATTCCGCTCACTACGAAGCCAACATGGAAAGAGCCGTAATAGAATCCAAGGCTCAGCCCGTTCTGGACTTCCTCTCAGGCATATCGCCTATCGTAGTCTTAGGTTACGGCGGACACTTGGTCCTAGGCGGCCAAATGACTGTTGGCGATGTCATGGCCTTTCACGTTCTGATCTGGAGCCTCATATGGCCCACGCGGATGCTGGGATGGCTGGTAAACCACGCGGAACAGGCCTTGGCCGCATCGCCAAGGCTGTTTGAGCTCTTGGACAGCGAACCCTCCATCAAGAACGTGCCTGATCCCATAATATTGGACCATGTCAAAGGACACATCGTGTTTCGGAACGTTAGTTTCGCTTTCCCAGGAGACTCCAAGGAAGCGCTTCAAGATATCAGCCTTGAGATTCTGCCAGGTGAGCGAGTGGCCATCGTAGGGGGAACCGGATCGGGCAAATCCACACTAGTAAACTTGTTGCCGCGATTCCTTGACCCTACATCGGGCGAGATCACCCTAGATGGCGTAGACCTCAGGAACATCGACCTCAAGTCGCTCCGAAGCCACATGGGGGTGGTCCTTCAGGACAACTTCCTTTTCTCGGCCACTGTAGGAGAAAACATAGCCTTGGGCAAAGCCGACGCACCGACAGAAGACGTGAGAAAGGCGGCCGGTCTGGCCCAGGCCATGCCCTTCATCGAAGAATTGCCCAAAGGTCTGGAGACTCCAGTAGGCGAAAGGGGTGTTGGGCTATCAGGCGGCCAGAAGCAGAGAATCGCCTTGGCTAGGGCCCTTTTGATGAATCCCGAAGTACTCATACTGGATGAGGCCACGTCCAGCGTAGATACGGAAACTGAGTATCTTATCCAAGAAGGTCTGGAGGAGGTCATGGCAGACCGGACTTGCGTGCTCATTGCCAAGAGGCTTTCCACCATTAGAGGTGCAGACAAAATAGTCATCATGGATCAGGGACGCATCGTAGAGATAGGGACTCATCAAGAGCTGCTGTCCCAACCGGGCTTCTACAGAAACCTTTTCGAGAGCCAGTTCGCCCACGAGGACGTGCCTAGAGCATTGTCCCTGGAGCTAGCCGAAGTGCGGCGGCTTTCTGAAAACGGCCAGGCTGAAAGGGTGTGATGACATGGCGGAATACGATCTGGACCTAACTGAGGACGAAGAAGAACGTCCGTTCAATAAAGAGCACTTCTTGAGGATCCTGGGGTACGCAACCCCATACAAGAAGACCGTGGCGCTATCTGCCACCCTTACCCTGGTTGGCATCGCCATAGGCCTAGTGGAGCCCCTTCTCCTCCAGCGGGCCATTGACCATGGCATAAAAATGGCCAACCGGGAAGATCTTTACGCAGTACTCGGGATTATGCTAGGTCTCCGAGTCATCCAGTTCATGTCTCAGAGGGTGCAAATCAGAACGATCAACTACCTGGGACAGAAAGTGCTGTATGACCTGAGGCAAGAGCTCTTCGCCCACGTACAGAACCTGCCCTTTACTTTCTTTGATCGCAGGCCCGCAGGGAAAATCATATCGCGAGTCACCAACGACGTGAACCATATGGGGAATCTTGCCGCTTCCGGAGTAGTGAACGCCCTAAGTCAGTTTGTCTCGCTCATAGGCATCGTCATCATAATGCTTTTCATCCACGCCAAGATGGCCCTTTTGGCCTTTGCGACGCTTCCGTTCTTAGTTCTCATGCTGACTCGTTTCCGGTGGAACATGGAGGATGCGTGGGGCAACACAAGAAAAGCTGTGGGAGAGATCAACGCTCACTTAAACGAGACCGTACAGGGTCTGCAAGTCATCCAGGCCTTCGGGCGAGAGGTCCCAAACAGCAGAAAGTTCTCTAAGGGAAACAGAAAATACTTCGGATCTTACATGAAGGCCATGAGGCTAGAGCAGGTATTCTGGCAGATTACCGATGTAATAGGCGCCGTGGGCACATCCCTGGTGATTCTTTACGGCGCCAGGGAGTACGTCAGAGGTGCGTTAACCCTGGGACTTATCCTGGCCTTCATCTCGTACCTTCAGAAATTCTGGCAGCCTATCTCCACGTTTTCCAGGGTGTGGAGCCAAGTGCTGTCCGCAATGGCCTCGGCAGAACGAGTCTTTGGTATCCTGGACCTGGAAACCGAGGACACTCAACCGGAGACTGCCCTGAGCCTCCCCAGAATTTCTGGGGAAGTCACATTCGATCACGTGACTTTCGGATACCGGGCTGACGATCCGGTACTCCACGACGTCAGTTTCCAAGCTAAGCCCGGGGAGACCATCGCTCTTGTGGGACCCACAGGAGCGGGCAAAACCACCATCATCAACCTCTTGGCTAGGTTCTACTGGCCCACAGAGGGAAGGGTTCTGGTAGACGGGCACGACCTTCAGAATGTCAATCTCGCTTCGTACAGAAGCCAGTTAGGAATAGTGCTCCAAGACACCTTCATATTCTCGGGCACCGTCATGGAGAATCTCAAGTTCGCCAGACTCGACGCCACTATGGAAGAGGTTGAGAGAGCCGTAGAGGCTGCGAGCGCCAAAGAGTTTATCGAGAACTTGCCGGAGAAATACGACACTTTGCTTAAAGAGCGGGGCAGTAACCTGTCCACAGGCCAGAGACAGCTTCTGGCCTTCGCCAGGGCTCTTTTGGCTGACCCGAGGATTCTCATATTAGACGAAGCGACCTCAAGCATAGACCCAGAAACCGAAAGACTCATACAGAAGGCAATCAAGACGATTTTGCAGGGGAGAACATCCTTTATCATTGCCCACCGTCTCTCTACCATTAGATCTGCCGACAGGATCATGGTTATCGAGGACGGACGGATATCCGAGGAAGGCCACCACGACGCCTTGGTGAAAACCGGAGGCACTTACGCCAAGCTATACGAAGCCCAGTTCAAGAAAGCAGTCTAGGGAGCGGAAGGGAAAACCCCAGCCTATGGCGAATGAATAACGGATCGACGTGGCCATGCGGCCAGAATTCGCGGAAAAAGGCTGGGGAGTTTCTTGGAGACTTGGCGGAAGAACTTGTACGTGGTTCTGGTTCTGATGTTCGTGGGTCAGGCGTCTTTTACTTTGGTCACCCCGTTTCTCCCTTACGTGATGAAGTCTTTGGACGTAAAGGAAAACCTGGGGCTTTGGTCAGGCATGGCATACTCCGCCTCGTTCTTGACCTGCGCTATTGTTGCGCCTATATGGGGCGCCTTGGCCGACAAGTACGGCAAGAGGCCCCAAATCCTGCGTTCGGGAATTCTCACCGCCATACTGTACGCCACGTATCCCTTGGCCAAGACGCCTCTTCAGTTCGTGATGCTGAGGGGGCTCACGGGTCTCATGTCAGGATTCAGCCCAGCGGCTACCTCCCTTGTGGCAACCAACACGCCGGAGCGCCACATGGGTTACGCCCTTGGCCTCCTGCAAGCGGTATCGGCCGCCGGAACGATCTCCGGGCCGCTCCTAGGCGGCATTATGGTGGACCTGACAGGCATCGCCGTAACCTTCCGGCTCTCGGCTTGCTTGCTTCTGGTGTTTACCGTGGTCCCGGTGCTTGTAATGCGCGAGGAAGTGACAGGCAGCAACGGAAGGGTCAATATCCTAGGCGACATCAGACAAGCCTTTACCAATAAGAACCTGATTATGGTGTTCTCGTGCCTATTCCTGGTTCATGCCGCTATTCAAGTTACCCAGCCGACGTTAGTGCTCTACATCGACAGTCTGGCCGGAGGAAAGGAATCCTCGGTAGTGAGCGGGCTCATCTACTCTATCGCCGGCCTGGGCACTGTACTAGGAGCCACTGTGATAGCCCGAAGGACCTCCCGGGCTGAGAGTCAGTCACCTTCCCGACTTTTCCTTTTTGGAATCCTAGGGGCAACCGTCAGCGTATTTTTTCAAGGAATCTGGGTCGCCCTCATACCTCTGGCTTTTCTCCGCTTCACCTTTGGCGCATTCAACGGCATGCTGACGGCGTCAGGAAACGTGCTGGTGGCGACCTCGGTGAGCAAAGACTTTAGGGGAAGAGCCTTCGGAGTCTTAAGCGGAGTGCTGCCTCTGGGCTCGTTTATTGGCCCAATGTTAGGAGGATTTGTCAGCGATCACTTCGGCATCGGCAGTTCGTTCTACGCAGCAACTGTTGTGTTCCTTACGGCTGCCGGCATCTTCTCTCTAATGACTCGCGCCGGATCGCGAGTTGGCAAAGACACCTCTGCGCTCTAGGAGCCGACGGTATAGGTCCACGGTCTTCTGGGCCATGGCCTTGGCATCGAAGAAATCCTCCACCCTCTTCCGGCCCAAACGACCCATTCCCACCGCCAGATCAGGGTCTGTGGCCAGGGTGACAATGGCCCGGGCTAAGAGCTGTCTGTCTTGGGGCGGCACTAGTATACCGGTCTCTTGATCTTTGACCGCTTCTGGAACTCCGCCAACCGCAGTGGCCACTACCGGTAACCCGGTGGCCATGGCCTCGAGAGCCGCAAGGCCTAGGCCTTCAGAGTCGGAGCACAATACGAATATGTCCAGTTGGGACAGAAAGCCGGGGATATCCTCAATGAAACCTGCCATGTTGACATAAGGCTCCAACCCCATGTCTTCTATCTTCTTCTTCAAGATCTCTTCCATGGGCCCCGTTCCGCCTATAACGAACCTCGCGTCAGGCAGAGAGTCCAGAACTATCTTGGCGGCATCTATCAAGACGTCAAGGGCCTTCACGGGGTGAAGCCGTGCCGCGGTGCCTATGAATATCTGCCCTCCATGGCCAGAGGCCGGCCGATAGCGCTTCTCTCTGGGCCGGAACTGATCGGTGTCAATGCCGTTTAGGATACATACGACCCGGGAAGGATCCACGCCTGACTGAACAAGTTCCCTCTGCACGCCCGAAGATACCGCAATTATGACGTCAGAAAGAGTCTTGGACACAAGGTTGTTGATGAGAGTTCCCGAAGGCGATAGGACCCTGTCAAGCCCGTGCTTAGTGTAGACTACGGGAATCCCCAGCACCTTGGCAGCTATCCTCGCCGACAGACTGGAGTGAGTGTGAACTAAATCCGGCTTTGCCTTCCTGATGAGTCCCAGTAACTCAAGTGTCAGAGGCCAAGAAAAGGACACGTCTCTCCCAGAAGTGCCGATTCGATTAATCCCCAAAGCGTCCAAGCGTTTGGCCAGCTCACCGTCAGGACACACCACAGACGCAGAAATCCCCGCGAAAGCGGGCTGGGTAAGAAGGTTCAGGAGGTAGCGCCCGGCCCCGCCTATATTGGTATCGGTGATAACATGAAGAACCTTCATCCTACACGCTCCTCAGAAGAAGGGGCAACTCGGCTTCTCTGGAGAGTTCTCTCCTTTGCGGCCACGCCGGACGCCACCCCTAGCCAAGCCCAGACTACCAGCATAACCTGGGGATTGTACCACGTATGCTCTATGACCCCGTGGAGCATGTTACCGGCCACCGCCGCAAGACATCCCGACAAAACCGCTATCTTGGTCCATTTTCCCCATCCTTGCCCAGGCACCCGAAACGCAGTCCACAACGAGTACCACACGTTTGCCCCTAGGAACCAAAGAAGCGCCAGGAACCCAAGCAGCCCCAATTCAATGAGCATCTGAAAATACACGCTGTGAGAGTGAAGGGCGGGGGTTTGGATTATCATGTGCTCGGGGTACATCTCGGAAAAAGCCTCTGCCCCAAGCCCAACACCGCGGAAAAGATACTTTCGGAGAATGGCGATAGAGCCTCGCCAGATAGATACCCTGTAGCTATTGGAGCTGTCATTCACAGTAAACGACGAGAGCAGCCTCTGGACAAGAACAGGCGGCGCCAGAGCCGCCCCGGCTACAGCCACAGCCAAACCGAGGATAAGCAGCCTCTTGTCGAACATGATGGCCATGATCCCGAAAGAGGCAATGAATCCAAGCCATGAGCCTCTCGACCAAGTAAACACCAGAGCCACACCTTGGACAAAAGCAAACACCAGCAAAACGGCCCGATCCCTGAGATTCTTCTGCCGGATTAGCAAAGCCAGCGTCAGGGGCAACGCCAGCCCCAACATCTCCGCAAAATAGTTGGGGTTCTGAAAAGTGCCAACCACCCGCACGATTTCCTCTTCAAACTTCTCGTCAAGCCAGGACCTAGGAGGTTGCCAGCCGGAGAAGTGCTGGTAGATGCCTACGAGACTCGATAGAGCGGTGCCCGCCAGAAACGGCCAAACCACGCTTTCATCTGCGCCCCGAGACGCCATGACAAAAGCCAGCACAAACACGAGACCCCCAAAACACCAGAGCACGAAGTTCTTCAGGCTTCGGGCAGGAACTACCGAGGAAACCGTCGCCCCAAGGAGAAACAAGAAGAGTACCAAGAAGGGAAGGAACACCCTAAACGGAAGGTGAAGTCCGGCGGAATTTCGCGGTGACTCTCCCGACGAGATTGGCTTCGACCTCATCCACGCCAGCACAAGAACCAATGCAGCCAAGCCTAGCATCTGGATCTCTGTGGGCGCAAACGCGCCTAGGGCCAGCACAATACCAAGGAAAGTGCCTTCGGTTACGGTGTGGCCAGAGGGAACAATGAAGAACTTCAGAAACCCGCCGAAGAATCTTGCCACAAGACTGTTCCGGACCCAGACAGATATAGGCATACGAGAAATGGCCCCGACGATGGCGCTGCTATCAAGCGCCCGTCCGAACCAAAACAAGATACCTACTGCGGCATCACGCAATCGCCCTAGCAAAGACTCTGCCAAAGAGTGGGCGCCGTTGGCAGAAGAACCGCTGCCCGCACAGACCTTTACGGGTCTCACTATTGGGCGCCCCCCAGGCCAAAATCCATAGTCACAACGTGCCCCTGAAAAGCCGAGAACTTGGTCTGAAGGCTGAGGCTTCCTCCAACCCTCAGCTCCACGCCGCTCACAGTGATGACATTCTCGCTTACCCGCGCAATCCCCTTAATGGTCACATATGCATCAACCCGGTCTTGGAGTTGGGTTTGGGCCCATTTGCCGTCGCCTTCCACCAACCACACCCTAGCGGGCTCAGTCTTGACGCTCACAACTTCCCCCACGCAGGCTCCGGTTTTGAACTCGAATATCTTACCGCCTTGTGCTATGGCTTCCGCCGTGGTCGGCCGAATGTTGGACGTGATCACGGTGAACTCGGTCTCGTGCTGCCTTTCGGCCACGTCGGACCTGAGGTTCTTCCCGAACATCGAATATCCCAACCAAACTGCCCCGGCCACCAAGACAAGCACAACAAAAAGGTCGACGATGCTGATCTTCCCCAAGATCCGGCCCTTGTTGTCCAGAAGTTTCAAAGAACCTCTCTCCTCTCCATGCCCCTAAAGCAGACGAACATGGTTAATATCCAGTTCAAACCTAGTCCCTAAAAACTCTGCCGCTCTCTTGCATGCCAGCATGCGCGTGAGGAATATCTCAAAATACTCCATAACGGGAGATATGTCAGTGTCCACCATGAGCTGCAGACTGATCACCGAGGTCCCGGGATCCACTTTCAGAAACGACTTGGTGGCAGCATAATTGACCCGGTCATGCTGGTCAAAATCGTGCCTGTCGGGATTCCTGACCCTGGAACGGTGAACGTCGGACTTGTCGGCCAAGATCAAGGCTGCGGATACTCTGGATACGGGGTTGGCAGTGTCTTCGGGGTCGTGGCTCCCGATAGCGCCTATGACAGCGGCGATCTCACGGGGGTCCATGCCCCTAGACCAAAGAAGCCGTTCGGCCAAGGCCGCACCTACCTGGGCGTGATAATGCCTAGAAACGACATTCCCAATATCGTGAAGATAGCCGGCGATTTCGGCTAATTCCTGCTCCCTTTCAGGATACTTCAGCCTTTCAAGAACGTTACCTGCAATGGCCGACACAAGCCCCGCATGGCGTTGCCCGTGATCTGTGAACCCTAGCGCCCCGAGATGAGCGTTGCCCGCTTCGACATATGCTTCTACCTCAGGATCGTTCTTGAGGCTCTCAAGAGTGACCCGCCTCACTTGCTCCAATTGGGCATCATCTCCAGTGCGTCCTGATATTCTTCATGAGCGGGGTTTGGAATCAACCTCCCCCGTGACAGAATCAAAGCATTCCAGGGCAACGCTATGTGGCCGAATGTCTCAAGCCCATACCAGGTGGGCTTCCAACTCTCGGCAGGAGCCCAAAGGCACGCGGTCCTAACGACTCTGGCTTTTTCCTTCTTGCAAAGAACTGAAACCATACGCATAGTCTCGCCTGTTATGACCATCTCGTCCACCACCAGGATTCTCTGTCCCGCAACCCTGTCGGTAACAGGCACCACAACCTCCGGGCGGTCTGATACGATGGCCCCCCGCCGTCTCCTGGTCAGAAGGCATGGATACATGTCCACGCCCAGTAAAGAGGCGATAACGGCAGCGGGAATAAGGCCGCCTTTGCCGACTCCTACCACCATGTGGGGCCCTAAGGATTTGTCGGCGTCAAGGGCGATATTTCCGCAGATGGTGTCCACTTCTTCCCATGTCATATGGTATAGAGGGGAGTCCACGAGCCTAACTTCCACCAAAAGCACCCCACAGACGTCCAGATAATGCCGGCGAGCCCGCTTACATACTTCGTCGGCAGCGAATAAGATCCTGCCGTCACTCCTCTTGAGGCAACTCCTGGCCCTCATCCTTTCTTAGCCGGTATCTGTCGTGCCTGTCCAGAATTTCTTTCCTGAGCCTTATTGCCTCAGGCGTTACCTCAACCAGTTCGTCATCGTTTATCCATTGAAGCGAATCCTCAAGGCTCATCTCTCTGTGGGGCACCAGCCGCAGCGCCTCATCGGAAGCGGCAGAACGCAGGTTTGTTAGATGTTTCTTCTTGCATACGTTGATGTCCAAGTCCCTAGACCTGGCGTGCTCGCCGATAACCTGCCCACCGTATACTTCCTGACCTGCGCCCACAAACAACACGCCTCGTTCCTGCGCATTGTGCAGGGCGTACGCCGTTGTCTGGCCCTGTTCCCACGATATCATTGCGCCTTGGCGCCGCGTGACGATATCTCCGGCGTACTCGCCGTAGTGGTCGAAGACATGATGCATGATGCCGGTGCCTCTGGTAATGGTCAAAAAACTGGGCCGGAACCCCATTATCCCCCTAGTGGGTATGGAGAAAGACAGGCGCGCTCTGCCCGATCCCTCGCTGTGCATCTCGAGGATATCCGCTTTTCTTGGACCAAGTTCCTCCATGACCCTCCCCATGTGCTCTTCCTGAATATCGACGCTGAGGTATTCGTAGGGTTCCATCTTCTTATTGCCCTGGGTCTTCATGATGACTTCTGGTTTGGAGACGGCCATCTCATAGCCTTCGCGTCTCATAGTCTCCAGAAGAATCGAAATGTGGAGTTCTCCCCTTCCGCTAACCCTGAAAGAGTCCGGGCTCTGAGTATCCTCGACCTTGAGGCTGACGTCTTTCTGGGCCTCCCTGCCCAAACGGTCTCGAAGATGCCTCGAGGTTACATACTGACCGTCTTGTCCGGCGAAGGGGCTGTCGTTGACCCTAAACGTCACCATCATGGTAGGCTCTTCCACTCGAATTGGCGGCAATCTGTGGGGATGGTCTGCGTCAGCTATTGTCTCGCCGATGTTTACCTGGGATATTCCCGACACCGCAGCTATGTCTCCGGCCATAACGCTGTCGGCTTCGATCCTCTTCAGTCCCTGGAAGAGCCACAAGCGAGAAACCTGCACAGGAACTATGGTTTGATCTAAGCGGCAGAGTGAAACCATCTGCCCCCGGGTCAAAACCCCCGCTTCTACCCGGCCAATGGCGATGCGACCAACGTAATCATCGTGGGATAAAGCGCTTATCATCATCTGGAGCGGAGCCTTGGCCTTCGTCAAAGGGGCCGGAACGTGGTCCAGAATAGCGTCTAATACTGGAAATATGTTGCCCGCGCGTGGACTCTCCCTCTTTTGGGATTGGCCATATTCCAAGGCTTCTTGCAGATGTGCTGTGGCAAACCCAGACCGAGCGTCGCAGTAGACGACAGGGAAATCTACATCCTCATCGGTAGCCCCCAGGTTGACCAGGAGATCAAAAACCTCGTTGTATACTTCATCCAGTCTTGAGTCGGGGCGATCAATCTTGTTTATGGCAAGAACTATCTTGAGGCGGTGCGAAAGCGCCTTTTGCACCACAAACCGGGTCTGAGGCATGGGCCCGTCACGCCCGTCCACAAGAAGAATGGCGCCGTCCACCATGCTCAAGGTGCGCTCTACCTCGCCGCCAAAATCAGCGTGGCCGGGAGTATCAACGATATTGATCTTTACGCCCTTGTACTCGATAGATGTGTTCTTGGCCAGGATGGTTATGCCCCGTTCTTTCTCCAGTTCGTTGGAGTCCATGACTCGCTCCGATACCGCCTGGTTTGCCCGAAATACCCCCGTCTGACGGAGAAACGCATCCACCAGAGTGGTCTTTCCGTGGTCTACATGAGCGATAACCGCCACGTTTCTTATATTCTCGTTGCGTGCTGCCAAATCCATAGTCTCGTCCCTTTCCGTCACAGGGCATTGAGGATCATTATACTGTTTCCGCGAACATCCGGGTAGAAATCTGCTCTTGGTGCTACAATGGAATGGCAACCCTGACAAACGTTGAACCGGAGGCAAGATGAGGACAAAGAACACCGCACTCGGCCCCTTCAGGCGATTTTTCGACGGCCTTGCCAAAGGAGTAAAAGCCCAAACGCTCATAAGATGGCTAGGTATGCCCTTCCAGAGGGTCTTTGACCATGTGGGGAAGACTCACGAATTCCTGACGGAGCAGGCATTCAGGATCCTAGAGAATGACGGGTGGAAAGCCGCGGCAGCGTTTTGCCAAGACCACAGAGACTCGATTGTTAGCGGCAACTATTGGGCCGACACTTTTTGGAAGAACGCTACTCACCACTTTAGCCCACGCACCAATAGGGGATTGTGGGTGTGGCCGAGTGCTCACGACCAGCTCCGGCACTGGTTCAACTCGGCGGTATCCTTGTGGATTAGGGGCAAGATCGAGAAGGCCGCTCACGCTCTCGGCTCCTGCCTACACATAGTTCAGGACTGTTGCCAGCCGTATCACTCAAACTGCGTCATCTTCGAAGGTCACCAGAAGTACGAAATTTGGGCCGATGACCATAAAGATGAGTTTTCTGTGGAACATGGAGGCATTTACCGATTTTCGGGAAAACCCGAAGACTGGGCGAAAGACAACGCTGAGTTCTCGTGTAACTTTTTGTCGGAAGTTTGCTCCCAGTCTCCAGACGAAGATGAACGGCGGCGTGCGGCCACGGCATCCCTTTTGGGGAGATCACAGCAAACTACAGCCGGATTCATCATGTTCTTCTTGGATAGAGTCAGATCGGCTGCTCTGGCTCGCCAGTGTTCTCCAGAAGACGTTGCGTTTCTAGAAGGATTGTTGACACGTCAAGGCCCCAGCAGAAGCGGATAGCAGAATCAGAGAACGGGTAGGTGTCCGCCAGCGGACACCTCTTGGCGCAGACCTGTCCGCTACAGTGCAGGATACCGCTTGAACCTGTCCGCCAGCGGACAGCAGAGGGCCTATCCGGGGCTAGATGTTCGCTCCAATGGCAAATTTGCTTCCTCCAGTCCCGCTGAGCGTCCTGGAACCTCCGGCAAGTTCCTATGAGAATACTGGAGTGCGCTTTTGGAGAAACGCCCGCATCCCTTCTTTTTGGTCGGGATGTTGGAAGCACTGAGCGAAACAGTCTTGTTCCATCTCATATCCATCCCTACCGCCGGCACGCTCTTTGTCCATGGAGCCCGATACACAAGCCTTCGCCAAAACCACAGCAGCGTGAGACTTTCTGGTGATCTCCACGGCCATCTCCCGGGCGGCAGATAAGGCTTCTCCCTTAGGGACAACCTTGTTAACCAGACCTATCTGGAACGCTTCCTGCGCGTCTATGGTCCTGCCGGTTACGACCAACTCAGTGGCTTTGGCCACGCCAACGAGTTTGGGCAATCTCTGGGTGCCCCCGAATCCAGGTATGATCCCGAGGCCGACTTCAGGCTGGCCGAACTTAGCGTTTTGGGATGCTATCCGGACATCGCACGCCATGGCCAGCTCGTTGCCGCCTCCTAAGGCATACCCATTGACTGCGGCAATAACAACGCCAGGAAAACTGGAGAGTCTAGCGAAAACCCGCTGCCCCTCTTCAGAAAACTCTCGAGCCTCGGCAGGCGTCATGTTCTCCATGTCAGCGATGTCCGCCCCTGCCACGAAAGCCCTGTCGCCTTGACCGGTGACTATGATGACTCGAACAGTACCCAAGGCTTCGATTCTGTCCAAACACTTCCCGAGCTCCCCAATGACTTTGGAGTTCAACGCATTGAGAGCCTTAGGACGGTTCACGGCCACCGTGACTACTTGCCCTTCCATGAAAACATCCAGAGTGTGAAACCCAAAGTCATGTCTGTCCTCCACAATTCTCCCTCCTGGTTCTCTCTTTGACTACCGATGACTACTACGCGACTACAACTGACTACTGCTCGCCTACGGGTATTCTCTCACCTAGGCGATAGTAACGCCCCTTAAAATACGCTAGGGGTCTGGCTTTAACCGCATCTACCTCCCCATTGGTTAGGACGTCGGGATCAGCGTGAACGCTTACTACCTCGCCTAAGAAAAGGTCATGGCTCCCCAAAGACAACCTGTCCCTGACCTTGCACTCGATGTTCACCGGAAACTCCGCCGCCAAAGGGGACCTCACGTAATCGCCTTTGACTGCCGTTATGCCTGCTTTGGCGAACTTATCCTCGCTCCTCCCCGATACAGTCCCGCAATACTCCAAAATATCCGCTTGATCCGCTCTGGGCAGGTTAACTACAAAGTCCCCATACCTCTGAATGAGACCAAACGAGTACCTAACGGGGCGGACGCCTATTGCGATCATTGGTGGATCCGACGAAACAGTACCAACCCACGCCAAGGTGATGGCATTCTTCTCTCCTCCGAGGTCGCCGCACGTGACAAGCACCGCCGGGACAGGGTACAAGGCGGTAGAAGGCGAGAGCGATCGCTTAACCTGCGAGTTTGTCATACCTAACACACTCCTTTCATCTTGAGCCGGTGCCCGCCGTCTTGGGCGGAGCCAGTAGACGTAACATTACGCCTGTGGTACTATTCGCAAAGCGCATTATGCCACTATCGCAGCCCAATTGCAGACAGAGAGGCGACTTGCATTTGTCCAACAGCTATAATGAAACCTCGCTTCCGGCCGAACCTTCGCTGACGAAAGCCGAGACCCGAAAAGTCGTGTGGGAACTATCCACCCCCACCTTGATCGAGATGTTCCTTGTATCTCTTACGGGCATCGCCGACATGATTCAAGTCGGCAGAGTTGGCCCTGCGGCCATCACATCCATAGGACTCACCAACCAGCCCATGATGATCCTTTTCGCAGTGTTCCAGGCCCTCAACGTAGGAACCACTGCTCTTGTGGCAAGGTTCATAGGCATGGGCGACAGCCGGAAGGCATCCGAGACCTTCAGGCAGACACTGGTGGTTACAATTCTTCTGGGTACGGTTTTCTCCTTCATGGCAGGCTTTGGCGCGCCTTACCTCCTCTCGTTCATGGGAGCCGAATCCGATGTCATGGCCATAGGGACAGGTTATTTCCGGGTGGTGGGATTCGGGTTCCTCTTCAGCGCCATGGCCATGGGGATTACATCCGCCCTTCGAGGCGCCGGCGACACCAGAACACCCATGATGGTGAATCTTTGGGCCAACGGGATCAACGTGATCTTCAACTACATTCTGATTTTCGGCAAGTTCGGTTTTCCTGAACTGGGCGTTGTGGGAGCCGGAATTGCCACTGTCTTTTCCAGAATCGTGGCTTGCGTCTGGTTCGTGTGCATCAGCTTCTGGGGCCAAGGAAGCCTTCGCTTGAACATCAAAGAGAAGTTCAGGCTCGATTTCGGTCTCCTTAAACGAGTGTTCACCGTAGGGGTTCCCGCGGCCATTGAACAGCTGGTCATGAGGTCCGGACAGGTGGTTTTCGCCAGAGTAATCTCGGGTTTGGGAACTGTGGTCTTCGCCGCTCACCAAGTGGCTTTGAATGCTTTGAGCCTGTCCTTCATGCCGGGTAACGCCTTCGCCGCTGCTGCCACAACCCTGGTAGGTCAGTATCTGGGAGCAGGACGGCCTGATGACGCCGAGCAGTGTGCCAACACCTCCCGCAACATGGCAATCTGGGTTGGGGTAATCACAGGAGTCGTATTCATTTTCTTTGGTAGATACATCACCCTTCTTTACTCGAATGATCCCACAGTGGTATTAGTTTCCGCCCTTGTCCTGAGAATATATGCATTTGCTCAACCTGCCCAAGCGGTCCAGTTTGTGCTAGCTGGGGGGCTTAGGGGGGCGGGAGATACGATGTATCCGCTATACTCCACGGCCATAGGGATGTGGCTGGGACGAGTGCTCTTGGCTTGGTTCCTAGTGCAGGTGTTGGGATGGGGACTCCCCGGGGCGTGGCTCGGGATGTGCCTGGATCAAGTGTTGCGCGGCGTTCTCATCCAGCTCAGGTTTAGGACGGGCAAGTGGAAAACCATAACCGTGTAGAGTAACAAGGTACCCGGGATGGGGCCATAAGCAGCCCCGCCCGGGTGCTAAAAAGCGGCACACATTCCGTAAGTGCCGCACTCTTTCATTTTGGCCACCGCCGCCTCCATGATCGCCCTGCCCGCAGCCATGTGCATGATGGGCCCGCTCACGCTCTTGCGCCCCCTAGCGATCTCATCAGCGTTCCTAGTGACGTATGCCGCCAGGCATCTGGCCCCCGCCACTAGAAAGTGCGTATTCACGTTGTTCTTGCCCACAAGCCCCCGTACCACTCTTCTGGCACCGGTTCCCCCGTGCTGCGCAAAGGGCACATAATAACCGGTGGCCTTCAGAATCTCCCGTTGTGTCTCTTCCAGGCGAACTGCGTCGGGCTCGTGACGCACTCCGCTAGGGGCGGCATGCTCCATGCCTATGGGATACGAAATGCCTCTGGCGCCGGTGTACTTGACAAATCCGGCCACTTGCCTAGCAAAACTCGCTAGCTCCGGACCTTCCAGTTTCACGTAGCCTTGATGGTCCCCAGCCTGGCCTGTGGCTCCGTACTCGGCTTCAAGCATGATTTCGGGGTCTATGCTATTGACCGCGTCGCAAAACTCCCTGGTGATTGCGAAATCAAGAACCGGCGGAAGGTCCTCCGTGTCGATCATAGCCCAGGCAGGCTTCAGTTCCTTCACCACGGTCACGAAACCCTCCAGAGCCTCCCGGTACTCCTCTGAAGAAAGGTAAGTCTCCCAAGCGGCCATGTCCTCGAGGGAAGGGTTGGGCACACCCGATGCTAGAGCGGAATGAAGAGCCTCGGCAAGGCGATCCCTAGTCTCCTGGACCGACCGACCAGTTTTTGCAGCATGTGAAGATTCCCCGTCTTTGAAAAGCACATCCCTCACGCCGGGCACGGCGAAGTGATCAAGTCCAAGAGCCACCAACGGAGGGCGATACATCTCCATATACACGTCAGCCGCGCCCCTCAAAAGGCGTGCCCCCAAACAAAGCGCTAGAAGTCTGGCGCTTTTCTCCGACGGAGCGTGTTTTGAGGCCCGAAGGCCCCGTCCCGCGGTGGACAGGGCAGCTCCGCTGACCTGCACCAAAAGAGGCGAGCCGCCGTCCAAAGAAGCGGCCTCCATGAAAGCCGCTAGTTCCACCTCGAAGGGAAAATTGACGTTGGCCGCCAGAATTGTCCCACGCTCCTCTTGGGGCTTCAGAGACAATCTTTGGTCAAATGGGTTCAACTTGGCGAACAACCCCTGAAGCTCTTTGCCGTTGGCAAAACCGTTTATCATATCAGGCCGAAACTTCCGAATCTCTCCTCTCAGAGCTGTTGGTACCCTCCACCACAAGGGGCAACGCTCCCGGCAGCACCTTCACGGTAACGGGGTAGACAGCATCAACAGTATCTCCATCAAGGTGGCAGGGAAACCCCCGGGGCGCTTGAACGCTTACCTGGGTGGCCTGCCCCCGGAAAACTCCCGGCCGGCCAATGTGCTTTCCGGACCTTACTAGGAAAATGAGCCTTACAAGAGCGTACCGGGGAATACCTGCCAAGTAAGCGTAATCCAGACGACCGTCCCAGCAATTGGCGCCCGGAGAGACTTTCATGCCTCCGCCGAACCTCTCGGAATTGGTGATAGCGAAAAGCCACACGTTTTCCCGATCTTGGACGGGACCTGAACAAGCCCTTTCCCCACCAGAATCATCTCTTACCCCGATTCCCAGCGTCGCCGGGTTGAAAGCGAAAAGTCCCCTAAAAGCCTCAAGCATGTAACTTAGGTGTCCGATCTTCCTGGAACCGAGTTCTGCCACCCGCTTTACCACGTAAGCATCGTAGCCCATGCCTATGGAGTTCACAGCATATCTTGAAAAACCGGCAGAATCTTGGACAAGGAACACATCAACCTTCCCGAAGCGGGGCTTGAACAACGCCCTAGTGGCGCTCTCCCACCCGTCAAACAGGTTGTTACCTGCGGTAAAGTCGTTGCCTGTCCCTGCGGGGATCACGCCCATGGCTACTCCCGGGATTCCCGAGGTCAGTATCCCATTGACTACCTCTCCCACGGTCCCGTCGCCTCCCATGGCCACAACCACCTTATACTCCTGCCTGCAGGCTTCTCTGGCCAGTTCTTCGGGATGACGGCGCCTTTGGGAAGTCAGAACATGGGGAACAATCCCCTGACTGCCAAAAGCTTTCATTACCAGAGGCAAGAGCCTCTTGGCTTTGCCGTGTCCTGCCTCTGGGTTAAGTACTATACAGATCTTGCCCTGTGTCATGTGCCAAGTCTCCGTCTCAGGAAAGAGGTATGCAGACTTCTGCAGTTCCGGCCCGCTGGCCCGAAACCGCTATGGTGACTACTGCATCTTTAGATGCCTTAGTCACAAACGACACTCTGGCCTCTCGCAAATCTGGGGTTCCACGGAAATAGCCCATCCAAAAGCTTCCGCTAGACCCCGAGCGACCCTCAAGGTTCTCCAGCTCTATCTTTGCCTTTCCTACAACTTCCACACCTTGCCCGAAAACCGAAACCGTAAGCGGCCGGGCCTTTTTCACGTTTTGGGCCTGGTAACTCCCATGGGTGGGGAGATAACCCACGTTCTTGACTACTGCCGTGACCTCGTAGACCCCTTCTCCCAGTTCCCTGCAGCTTGGCCCGTGAATCTCCAGCCTCGGCAACGTACAAGCGGCCCGGAGAGAGAACACCATGTTCTTGTGGCATTCAGCCTCCAGGAACGAAGGGGGAGCGTTCTGCACAACAAACTTGCTGTACCAGCCGCCGATTTCCACTTGGCCCAGTTGCGGGTGGTTAAATGGCCGCCAATCGCAGAACCCCCTGCCGCCCAGTTCACGATCGTTCCATTCCAAAAGTTTGAAGAACTCCTCGTTCTGCTCAGACAAACTCTTCTGGCGCCTAGGCCACATGCTGATGCCTGCCCGCTGCGCCATGTTCCAGGTCTCCACGGTGTAGCCCAAAATGCCCCGGTGCTCGTAAAGCCAGTCATCGAAAGCCCCTGTGCTGAAATTGTCGCCGCCGCCCATGAAATCCTCGAAACAGGGGATACACGGGTATCCCGTTTCCTGGACGCCCATGTTGCCGATCTCTATTAGGGCTTGAATATCCTTCTGAGGGCTTTTTGATGCGGCATGGGCCCCAGGCACTCTCAGCAAGACTCCCCCGGTGGTATGGTAAGTGAAGGCCAAGACAATGTTGGGGCGGGCTACTATGAATTCGGCCAAAGCCCTGGTCTCAGGTTCAGATAAAGGGAACTCACCTGCGCCTGGCTGCCTCGTGTCAGGCGCCCAACCGTAAGGAAAGTTTCGGTTGAAATCCAGTCCCCACTTTGTGGGGGCAGCTTTGATCTCCCCGCCCTGATAATCTCTGATAAGGCCCTCAGTGTACACCCTGTAGAATACGCCATCTTCTTCGTCAGGCGCTCTTCTCACAAGAGCCCGGGGATCCCTGTGAGAGACTTTCCATTCTCCGGACTTGTCTTTGACCCTCATCAAGAGTATGTGTCCATCCCCATCTATATCAGCGGGATACAACCCTTCCTTCTCTTCGGGATTAGGAAAAGGATAGAACCTGGGAACCGACCTTAGAGTCTCAGGAGTGGTAAGGTAGACTTCGGCACCGTCCGGAGACACCCTGGGGATTATGTAGAAAGCGTAACGCTTCAGGAGATTTGTCACCCGTTGGTCTTTTCCGTACTGCTCCAGAAGATACTTGACCGTGTACATGGAGATCATAGACCCGGTGACTTCCCCGGCGTGATGGTTGCCATCGATGTAGAAAGCGGGCTTCTTGTCATGCTCTCCCGTTTCTGCGTCAGTGATAGTCATGGCCCAGAGATCCCTGCCTTGGGGACTCTTGCCTATTGACGACAGGTGGGCTAACTGGGGGTACTGGCCGGCCAGAGCCTTTAGGTGCGATTCGAGCTCCGAGAATACATAATAATGGTCAAACTTCATATCCATTGGCCGTTTCACCTCTTTTAGGAGTTTGTCTGGGCTTTATTCTCTCACAACCATGAGATATCCTTCGTCCCTGGCTGCCCTGGTAGTGACTAATGGCTCCCGGTATGCCATGATCGTGGTTGTAGCCGCAGTATACGAAGACAACATCAACCGGAGGAATTCCCGTGGGATACCTAGAGGTCGCGGCAGCTTCAATTTTATGGGCGCTTTCCGGCCCATTTATCAGAATGCTTCAAAAGGAAGGTCTTTCATCCTGGGACGTTGTCCTAGGGAGAGCCATGTTCTCAGCCACCTTCTTGGGGATCTGGGTAGCCGCCAAACGTCTTAGCGAGAAGAGAAAGCCTTCGTGGAGCGCTAATGAAGACGCCGCAGAACCTATCTTTCCGGCCCCGGGAGATATCGGGACATTCGTCGCCTTAGGATTCCTGGCCGTGGTCTTGGCCCAATCCACCTACTTCTACGCCATCTCCCAGATAAGCGTGGCGGTAGCGGTGACTCTCAACTACACCGCCCCGTTCTTCGTCATGTTGATATCGTACTTCGCCTACAAGGAGCCGATTACCAGAGACAAAGGGATTGCGCTCTTGGGAGCCTTGGGCGGGGTGGCTTTGGTGTCAGGTTTCATAGGCATTGGAGCCAAACCCGTGACAGGTTCCTTCCTTGGTGTATTCATGGGCGCACTATCGGGACTTGCCTACGGCTCTCAGACGTTGGTCTACAAGAATGTGGGACGGAGGTTCGGCCCCATCCAACTTAATCTTTGGATGATGGCCTTTGGATTCGTGGAACTCTTTATCCTCATGACCGCAGTGACCGGGAACATCCCCACTGTATTCGCCAAATTGGCAGCGGGCTCCCCCAGAGTATGGGTGCTTCTTACTCTCATGGGAATCGGGCCGGGCTTGGGCGCGTTCGTGCTCTTCGCCGACGGAATAAACAAAGTGGACGCCAGTAGAGGCTCCATAGTGGCCATGTGCGAGCCTGTGGCCGCGTGTCTTTTGGGATACTTCGTCTTGGGCGAGACTCTGACCGCATCTCAAATTCTGGGCGTAGCTCTTGTCATCGGGTCGATCCTGGGCGTAAGCCTGCCGGAATCCAGAAAAACACCTTCGGGTCATCTCCCTCTGGACAAGAACCAGCGGGCGTAGTGGAATAGGTATTCCTGGGCGTATCCGGCTACGTCACCAAACCGCTCCATGCCAAATGCCCTAGCAGCCCCGAAAGTTACGGGCGCCCCTCCCATGTAGAACCGAGACACAGCCCTGGCTACCCAAACGTCCACCGGAAACACCTCCAAACGGTGGTAGGCGAACAACAGGACACAATCAGCCACTTTGGGCCCTACGCCCTTTATTCTCATAAGCTCCCTTCGGGATTCGTCCAAAGGCATCTTGTGGATTTCCTCGAGCCTGACATCCCCTGAAGCAACTCTGGCAGCTGCATCCAGAAGAAAACGGTCCCTATACCCGCATTTGGACAGCCTTATGTCTTGGGAAGAACACATGGTGAGCACTTCGGGCCGGGGAAAAGCATACTCGCCGAGGCCGCACGGTTCGCCATAGGTTTTCGACAAATATGAAACCACCCGGGAAATGTTAGGGATGCTATTGTTGGCTGAGATAATGTATGACGCCAAGCACTCCCAGGGATCTTGAGCCAAAATCCTGAGTCCCGCGCCAAACTCCACGGCCCGGATCATTACTTGGCCTGCAGCGCCCAGCCTCCGACCTATCATGGCTAGGTCATCCTGCTCCGACAGGTACTTCCGGATGGCGGCTTCCAATGCCTCTTGGTCCCCGCAAGACGTGTCATACTGCACATACAGCCGCGGACTTCCCGGTTCTTCTTGGGCAATCATGACACCGAAAGAAGACGCCACACCTTTGAAGGAGATGGTAAGGCCCGGCTTGTCGGGAAACGCCGCTTTCCTCCACCTGAAGGCCTGTCCACACTCAAGGGTTGTGACAAGGTCGATGGGGCCGGGCAGGGTCATCTCGAAAAACCCGGCGTTAGAGCCCATAGAAGGTTTCCTCCAATGCGCTAGAAGACATACTGCTAAAAGCATATCATAGGGGCATAGCCACAAAGGATCTTTGGTCGCAACCTAGAATTGGATTCTAAATCGAAAGAGAGGGAACCCCATGCCAAAAACTTCTTCCAGGTATCTAAAATACGAGGAAATCGTGGCTTTCCTCAATGAGACGCAGAAGGACTATCCTAATTTGGTCGAGATTCAGAGCATAGGAAAGTCATTTCAGGGAAGAGACATTCCCGTCTGCATCATTACCCACAAGCCCTCAGGCGACCATTGGACCAAGCCCGCCATGTACATAGACGGCAACCATCACGCGGGCGAGGTTACAGGCTCGGCAGTGTGCCTTTATACTATCGAATACCTGTGCGAGAACTACCCTAAAGACCCAGTGGTCAAGGACCTTCTAGACAACCGCGCTTTCTACATCATACCTAGAGTCACCCCTGATGGCGCTGAGTTGTACCTCACGACCCCCTACACGCTGCGTTCGAGCGTCCGGCCCTATCCTGACGAGGACCTGGGCGAAGGACTGGTCCCGGAAGACATCGACGGAGACGGCCTGATACTCCAGATGCGCTGGAGGGACCCAGCGGGTCAGTGGAAGGTGTCTGAGAAAGACCCTCGTGTCATGGCAAAGCGAAAGCCGGGCGAAATCGGCGGAGAGTATTACCGCCTTGTCACAGAGGGCGTTTTCCGATCATGGGATGGCGTAGAGGTCAAACAGGCCCGACCCAGGTGGGGATTGGACCTGAACCGTAATTACCCGGGGAACTGGCATCCTGCCAACCGGCAGACAGGGCCCGGGCCCTTCCCCTTCTCGGAACCTGAAACCAGAGCGATAGGCGACTTCTTCCGCACCCACCCCAACATAGCCATGGCCCTTTCCCACCACACATACGGCGGCGACATCCTTCGTCCTCGGACAGCAGGGCCGGACAGAGACATGAATCCCGGGGATCTCAGGATGCTTCAAGCCATTGGCAGAAGGGGCCACGAGATAACCGGCTATCCGTGTGTATCGATTTTCGAGGGTTTTACCATGGACCAAAGGCGGCCTTCTACAGGAAGCTTCCTAGACTTCACTTACGATGTCATGGGAATCATGACCTTCGCCGTGGAGCTTTGGGACCTAAACGGGAGGGCAGGGATCCCAAAAAGGGATCTCAAGAGCCGGCTAAACCTCTCAGAAGACCTGCAAGAAGAAGACGACATCAAAATACTGCAGTTTGTGGACAAGGAGCTTGCAGGCGAAGGCTGGCATCAGTGGAAAGCCTTCAACCACCCTCAGTTGGGCCAAGTTGAACTAGGCGGCATTGACCCGAAGTTCCTTCGCCAGAACGCTCCCCCCAAGCTTTTGACCCAAGAGTGCCACAAGAACACTGTCTTCTCCATCATGCTGGCAGGGACACTTCCCAGGCTCATTACTAAGGCAATGACCTGCACCAAACTTGGGGAAGACCAATACGAGTTCTCTTTTGCCGTGAAGAACGTGGGATACCTGCCGACGTCATCCAGTGCTCAAGCGCAGACAGTAGGATCTGTAGGTCCTCTCAAGATGAGGGTGAGACTGGAACCGGGAGTGTCTCTAGTGGCCGGCAAGGAATACGAGGAGTTTGCCCATCTTCAGGGTTGGGGAGCAGGGGCATTCGGGCTGGAGAAGAAAGTGCAACTTGTGTTGAGAGCCGCCAATAGCCAAAGCGGGGCCAAATTGGCTCTGGTAAGTGTAGAGTCCCAAAAAGCAGGCACAGTAAAGGTGGAAGTCTCAGTTCCGTAAGACTCTGCTTTGATGAAGCCCTACAGGTGCCGACAATATCCGCCCTCTTGGAGAACAGAAAGAGGGCGGATTTGCTATTCTATTCCTCTTCACCGCAAGCTTTCAAGGAAACTGGGGAAATCCTGAAGCCGCCCTCGATAATCGGGTTCCAAACCGCCGCCACGGTCGATGACGTGATCCTCCACCAAGTAAGTCTTCATCCCCAACCGTTTGGCCACCATGTCTTCATCGACGTCGTTACCTACCATAATCGAAGACTTGGGATCCAAGCCGGCGATCTTAACGATCTCCATGTAATACTCCAGATTAGGCTTGCAGAAATGCATGATCTCCAAAGTCGTGACGAGGCGCCACGGAAAACCCTCAACGCCGCACCACTTCATGCGCTCCCTAATGGCGCATTCAGGGAACATGGGGTTGGTGGCCAAGACAATATCGTACCCGGCAGACAGGCATTTCTCCACAACATCTGCCGCCCCATCCCCAGAAGGCACAAACCTTTTGAGTTTTGGAAACTCCTCCCGGTAGAACGCAAGAAAATTGGGCCATATCTCGTCCCAAGGTTTCCCCACCAACGGTTCAAACGCTTCTCGGAACGCATCCAAGTTGGACACCGACGGGTCAAGATTGGCCACCATGGCCCCTGTGGCTGTCATTATGGCCTTTGCCATCTTATTGGGGTCCACCGAGTCTTCGAAGTATAAACCAACCTCGGTTAGATAGCCTTTCAGGAAAAAGTCAATGTCGATAGGCAAAAGCGTTCCATCTAGGTCAAAAAGGATTGTGCCCTTGTGCTCCGGTGAAATCACTTAGAAATCCCCCTCTGTACATCACCTTCACCCTCTTTGGTATCAGATTGTCTCCTAACGGGCAAGGCAGGAGAGAGCCGGGGCTTTCTCCTGCCGAGTGCGAATTTCTTGGCTCAATTCTAGTGGCATGGCGCCGGGAGATCGTCCCTTTTGTGAACCATCTCTCCGTCAATAAACACCTTCTCGGCCACTGTCATGGTGCAGAAGGGATGGCCGCTCCAGATTACAACGTCTGCGTCTTTGCCTGGCTCGAGGCTGCCAACCCTATCGGCTATCCCCAGGATCTCAGCGGGGTTGATGGTGATGGCTTTTAGAGCCTCAACAGGGCACATGCCCTCCCTGACGGCCAACGCCGCGTGCAAAGCCAGCCATTTGGTTCCCGAACTGGTATCGCATTGGATGGCCACTTTGAGGCCTGCTTTAGCAAGTATCCCAGGGTTCTTTAGGGTCGTGTTGATAATCTCCATCTTGCCCCTGCTCATAAGAAGCGGGCCCACGGTTGCTCTAACGTTCTTAGCTGCCAGGATATCGGCTATCATGAATCCTTCGGTGCAGTGCTCGATAATGTAGTCCACGCCGAACTCCTCGAGCACCCTAATGGCGGTCATGATGTCATCTGCCCTATGAGCGTGGATACGGGCCTTCATCTCGCCCTTAAGCACCTTGGCTAGGGCCTCCAATTTCAGATCGCGATCAGGGGGATTCCCTTTCCCGACTTTGTCTAGGTAGTTTTTGGCCTTCAAAAGGGACTCCCTTAACACGGCGGCGTTACCCATTCTGGTCTTTGGGAGCTTCTTCTGCATGTCACCGTAAACCCTCTTGGGATTCTCGCCCAGTGCCATCTTCATGCCCTCGGTACCGGGAATTACCATCTCCTCGGCGATCTTGCCTCTTAGTTTCATGGCAAACCCCGTACCGCCTATGATGTTGGCGCTTCCGGGCCCCGTGTAAACACAAGTTACGCCGCCTGCCACAACGTCGGGGATTGCGGGGTCTTGAGGGTTGAGAGAGTCTATGCCGCGCAACTGCGCAGTGTTCGGATCGGAAGTTTCATTGCCGTCAGCAGTCGCCCAAACAGAAGGCTCGCCAAACACGGCTAGATGGCTATGGGCGTCTATGAGCCCGGGAGTAACCACTTTGCCCTTGGCGTCAATTATCTCGGCTCCAGAAGGCACTTCAACTCCTTTTCCGCAAGCCACTATCTTGCCGCCCTCAATGAGCACCACTCCGTCTTCGACAACATCTCCGGTACCCGTGTAAACCTTTCCGTTGACTATAGCGATCATCTACGACACTCCTTCCCGCCCTCGGCTGGATTTTTGGGGCTCTCCCCTGGTGCTTCTGTTCGATAGGCGAAAGATCCTGCCGCGAAACCGGATGGACATGTATAATGGATAGTGACTTGCCACGCTAAGGAAACGCTCTTGGTTGATCGTGGCTCAACATGCGGGAAGGTGACCGATTTGCCTCTAGACGCTGTACTACCGGCGTTTCTGATCGCTTTGGTGGGATACGTGGCAGGCCACAAGCTAAACCTAGATGTGGGGACTCTATCCCGGATCTGTCTCTACATCCTCACACCTTCACTGGCCTTCAACTCACTGGCGACTTCCCAAATTCCTTTGGGCGACGCTTGGCGCCTTGGGATTGGGGGACTTCTTATGCCCTTTGTCTTCTTGGGAGCATTTACTCTCTTGGCAAGGGCACTTAGATGGGATCAAGCGCTATCTAGAGCCATGAGCCTTCCGGCCCTGTTCGCTAACGCCGGCAACTATGGCCTTCCGGTTCTGCTATTCGCCTTCGGACAAGAAGGCATGGACCTGGGGGTCATCGTCATGGGCACTCAGACCATCCTCATGAGCACTCTGGGCGTTTACCTGGCTGCTTCAAGCAACATGGACCCAAAGAAAGCTCTGGGACAGATCTTCCGCATGCCATCCATATACGCCATGACCTTGGGCATCCTGGTAAAGGCCCTGAACATTACCATACCCACTATCTTGGGTAGACCCATAGGGCTCTTGGCTGGGGCAACGGTTCCTGTGTACTTGATGGTCCTAGGGCTTCAGCTTGTGGGGGTAAAAGGCGAACTTTCGGCTGGCGTGACCTCAGCCGTGGTCTCGTTTAGACTGGTCGTTGCCCCGATTCTAGCCGGATTTGTTGGATACGCTCTCGGGCTCAGAGGCCTGCCCCTTAAGGTGCTTACTCTTGAGCAGGCGATGCCTTCGGCGGTCAACGTCACTATCCTAGCCAACGAGTTTAACGCTAACCCAAAAGGCGTCTCAAGAATCACCCTTATGAGCACCATGGGAAGCGTTGTGACCCTTACCATCTGGATCATGTTGATTCGAAGTCTCTAGCATTTCATGGAGGGAACCGGAATGGCCAAAGATGTACAAAAGCGAATACTTGGGCACCTAAACGACCGTCAGGATGAGATGGTCGGAACCCTTGCGGACTTGGTCAACATGGATTCGCCCAGCACTGACAAAGCCCGCATGGACGCATTCTCGTCTCGTCTAGCCGAGATGTGGCAACAAGTGGGAGCGTCAGTCAGAGTCATCCCCCAAGAAGCCACAGGAAACCATCTCCGGGTCCATTGGGGTGATGGTGATGAACGCATCCTGGTCCTGTGCCACATGGATACGGTGTGGTCATGGGGCGAAGCCTTGAAACGCCCATTCAGGATAGAAGGCGGCAAGGCCTACGGTCCCGGTGCTTACGACATGAAAGCGGGGATAGTCCAAGCCCTCTTCGCCGTGAAGGCTCTGAGAGACCTTGGCTTGAAACCTGCCAAAAGGGTCGTAATACTGCACAACTCCGATGAGGAAATTGGCTCGCCTTCTTCCCGCCATCTTATTGAGGAAGAAGCCAAGGAATCCGCAGCGGTCTTGGTCCTTGAGCCAGCGGCTCAGGGGGGTGCCCTCAAAACCTGGCGCAAAGGAGTTGGCATGTTCCAGGTCACTATCAAGGGCAAAGCCTCCCACGCAGGAGCTGACTACGAGAAAGGCGCCTCAGCCATTTTGGAGGCGGCCCACCTGATTACATACTTGCATGGCCTAACGGACCTGGAAGAAGGCACTACGGTAAACGTGGGAACATTGCGGGCCGGAACTCGCCCTAATGTAGTTGCCGACCAGGCTTTCCTGGAAGTTGATCTGAGGGTAAAGACTATGGAAGCCGCCTCTCGGGTGGTACCTAAGATCCTGGGCGTCCGCCCTGTTGACCCTCGGGTGACAATAACCGTTGAAGGCGGGTTGAACCGCCCTCCCATGGAGCGCAACTCAAGAAACCTTGGCCTTTACCAGGTTGCGAAGTCGATAGGGGAATCTATGGGAATGGAACTCATTGAATCCGGCACAGGCGGTGGAAGCGACGGCAATTTCACATCGGCGCTAGGGATCCCGACTCTCGACGGTCTGGGTCCCGTAGGCGATAACGCTCACTCAATTGACGAATACCTACTGGCTAGGAGCTTACCCGAAAGGGCTTCAGTTGTCGCTGGACTATTCCTGAATCTCTAGATCTTCCCGGGGAAATACGAAGCGAAAGGAGCATACTCGTGAGGCTTCTCTCGGATATGGCCAGGAATATCTGGCAATCCGCTCAGAACGTACTGCCAATCGTCTTGGTTCTCATTGCCCTTCAGACCCTGGTGCTCAGGCGTCCCATACCCAACGGACGCACAGTAGGCCTTGGAATTGTGTTTATCATAATCGGGCTTTTTGTTTTCCTGACCGGAGTCACCATGAGTCTTCTGCCCTTAGGCAGCGAAGTCGGGCGCACTCTCGTCACTCTAGATAGCAAGGTTCTTATTTTGGCATTAGCCTTCATAGTAGGCTATGCATCAACCCTAGTGGAACCGGGGCTCAAAAGCATCGCCGGCGAGGTAGAAGAGGTATCGGTGGGAGTCATACGCCAGTCCACGCTGATTCACACGGTGGCCTTAGGTGTGGGAATCGGAATGGTCATAGGCATGTTTAAGATTCTAAATGGCATATCCAGCGCCAAAGTGGTTGTTCCCATACTGCTCCTATCCGCAATATTGGTGGCCTTTGCGCCCGAGGAATTCGTGGGGATCGCCTTCGACTGCGCAAGCGCCACCACAGGCCCTGTCAACGTCCCAATCAACATGGCAATAGGGATCGGCCTCTCTCAAATGGTAAAAGGCGCAGACCCTTTGATGCAGGGCTTTGGGGTAGTGGGGCTTACTTCCCTTGGCCCAGTCCTGTCAGTTCTCGTGTTAGGAATAATCAGGGGACGCTAAGTACGAAAGCCAAGGAGGACTGGGGCATATGATCGAAATGTGGGCAATTGTGGCTATAGTTGAAAGAGGAATGGCGGACCAGGTGGTTAAGAAAGCCAAAGCCAGCGGAGCTCGAGGGGCTACGGTCTTCTATGGGCGCGGGACCGGACAGGACGAGTTCAAGAGATTCTTCCGCCATCTGGAAGTCGAGTCATCTAAAGAAATTATCTTGATAATCGCCGGCGAACCCGAACGCCAGAGCATAATGGACACAATAGTGGACGCTGCCAAGCTGAGCCAGCCCGGAAAAGGTATTGTCTTCACCATTCCGGTCACTAACCTAGTTGGCCTAGAATTCCGAACCCCCTAGATTCCTGCCAGCGCCGTGCCTATGCCCTACGCTCTAGAAAGGGCTATCATGGCCCGTAATCCTTTGAAAGCCATAAGGTAGTCGTTGGCCGTGAATTTGAGGGTAGTCGGGTCAATAACCTCAGCATAAGGCATGCGGGCCGCGTTTTCGGCCAGCCCCGAGTCTTTGAACTGGATCTGGAAAGTCACGGGAGACTCAGGCAGAAACACCTTGGCGCTCTTCAGATCACACAAAGCTTCCTGGGTCTTATCTTCGATGAGAGCCCTAGCCGCATCGGGCGTCAGGCATCTCGCCGATTGGCGAGTCACCGCCCATTTGACCGTGGCTGTCCTAACGTGGGGGAGACATGCGCGCGCTTCCAAAGACACGTTGTCGTCTCCTGTCACCAGTACCACGGGTACCCCGTAAAACCCTGCTATCCCGGCGTTTATCCCGGTCTCCCCTAACGGCACATTGTTAACCCAGACGTTAGCTACGCTTCCCCCGGATATGGTGTGACTCAAAACACCCGAAGTCCCCATCCTCGAGTGATACCCGACGAAAATCGCGGCCTGAAACCCAGCATCGATACCTTGCATCATAGAGAGGGGTTTCGGAGCCCCGGTGATAAGTGTGGCCCCAGGGTGGAGCTTCTCAATGAGGATATTGGTCATAGGTCCGTGAGAGTCGTTGACTGCCACTTCTGTTGCGCCCGCCTTGAATGCCCCCGAAATCGCGGCGTTTACTTCCCCTGTCATCAGCTCCCTGGCCCGTCCGTAGTCCTTGCCTTCGGGTGACGTCTGAATAGCTGCCACAACTCCAGAAATCCCCTCGATATCGCAGGATATGAACACTCTCATGGGTTACACTCCTCTTGCCGTACGTCTTTTTTTACATCTCTTGATGGCTCTTTGCGTCTACAGGGCATGAACTTCCACACTTGGGGGCCGGAATCCTCCGCCCTAAGCCGTTGCTTGGGCGCTGGCAGCACCCCCTCTGCAGGAACTGGCACCCTGCCATAGAATAACTCTAGGGGTTGGAGGGATGCATGTGAACGCGAGCCAGCGGCGGACTCTCGTAGTACGCCTATTGCAATCTAGCACCACACCCATTACAGGAGGATACTTAGCGGCGAAACTTGGCGTTACCCGCCAGGTAGTAGTCCAAGATATAGCCGTGCTCAGGGCGTCTGGCGCCAGTATCGTGGCGACTCCCCGCGGTTATACTTTGATGCCAGAAGTCAGGGCGCCTGGAGTCACGAAGCTAATAGCAGTCAAACATCAAGTGACGGAAACCAGAGAAGAGCTTTATTCTGCAGTTGATCTAGGCCTGGAAGTAGTTGACGTAATCGTGGATCATCCGGTTTACGGTCAATTGACGGGCCAGCTGTGCCTTTCGAACCGCCAAGATGTTGACCAGTTCCTACGGGTCATTGAGACCACAGGAGCCGGGCTTCTGTCATCTCTCACCGATGGAGTGCATCTCCACACTGTTAGGGGAAGAAACAAATCTGCACTAGACGCGCTGGAAAGGGTCTTGGCCGAAAGAGGTTTCCTGCTGACCGAATGATGTCCTCCCCAAGGAGTCTAGGCTCATTCAATCTTTCCACAAGTTTACTAGTGAAAAGACCTGCTTAGGATGCTATACTCCTACCCAGCGTGCCGAATCCCGCCAGACGGCGGGTACGGAGGAACCATTTTTGGGTGAATCTGTCACAAATGACAGTAGGGCTGAACCCTTTCACCGAACCCATAGCTAACTCCGGAGGCCAGAAAGGGGCAATTGACGTTGAAACCTATGGTGAGGAAAGTTTTGCCGGCAGTGTTGGCGGTTGTGTTCATGGCTTCAACCTCTATACTGGCGGTCCCAAGCACGGCCGAGGCGTACAGCCCCTGGAACAGGTCGTACACCGAGGATGAACTCTGGCTCTTGGCCCGGCTTGTGTACGCCGAGGCGGAAGGCGAGTCGTATCAGGGCAAGGTTGCCGTTGCGGCAGTTGTTCTCAACAGGGTAGACAGCCCGATCTTCGCGGACACCATCGCCGGGGTTATCTACGAGCCCTGGCAGTTCTCCTGCGTCGGGAACTGGATGTTCAACTCACATCCGTCCCGAGATAGTGTGGCGGCCGCACGTGACGCGCTCAACGGAAAGGACCCCACCGGAGGGGCTCTGTACTACTGGAACTACCACCAAGTGACTAACTCGTGGCTGTGGTCGAAGTCCACTGCAACGGTTATCGGCAATCACTGGTTCGCCTACTAGGTCAACTGGCTCAAACGGCCCAGAACATGAACCCAGGACGGCAAGTCCTGGGTTTGTTTTTGCTTTACAGGTGACAAGACAGCTGATAGGATATTTCCGATTGGATATGGGTTGCCTATGGGGGAGAGACATCATGCGACGTCCTGAAATCCTAAGACTGGTTATAGGTTCCCTTCTGCTAGCTTTGTCGATACTCATTCCAGTGTCACTGGGCGGGGTGCTTGGGGTGGTTATAGGGCCTTTCTCGGCCACTTTGGCGTCTCACGTCCCATCCTTCCTGGCCATGTTGTACGGCCCTCTGGTGGCCGGAATCGTAGGGCTCGGGTCATCCTTGGGCTTCTTCCTTAGATTAGGCCCTGTGGTTGGTCTGAGGGCAGCTATGCACATTCCTGTAGGAATCATGGGAGCCCTTATGCTGAGAAAGAGAGTCTCTTATCCCATAACCCTTGTGGCCCTAGCGCCTGTTCATGCCGGCCTAGAAGCCCTTGCAGTCGTGCTGCTGGGTGCAGCACCCCAGGCGGGAGTGCTTGTGGGCGCGGGGACCCTTCTTCATCATGCCATGGACACCATAATCGCCGTCTTGCTGTGGAAAGCGCTCTTCGCCAGGGGTTTCGAGATACATCCGGACCGGCTGCACCCATCCAAAGCTACCAAGTAGGGAGTTTTCCGTTCAAGAGTCACCTTCGCTTGCTTTTGCCTTATCGCCGTCGCTCCGGTTGTCGGTGCAGTAGAATCCTGGCCCTTTGAACACAATACCAATCCCGTGGCTAATCATCTTCTTGACAGGCCCACCGCACTCTGGACAGGTCTTGAGTGGCTCGTCAGTTATCTTCTGAGTTACCTCGAACAATCCGCAGTTTTTGCACTTATACTCGTAGATAGGCATGATAGACCTCCTGTCATAACTGGTGTGAAACCCTACTATCTAGGATAAGTGTGCTGTCAAGGGTCTTGGCGGGAAGGGTTCGTTGTAGGAAATCTTCGCTTGTCTTGGGCTTTGCTGGTAGAATGGTTCACAGAAGCATATCAAGCGCATTTTTCGGCAGAAGGGGGACTTTCCGGTGGTAAGATTCATGGTTAGATTCGTCATCCTTATGGCGGCGGCTTTGTGCCTCGCTGGATGCGCCAAAGCCTCGCCCCCCTCTCCTCCTGTGGCGAACTTGGACCCGCCCGAAGCGGAGATCCCGCTCTCCCCAATCACCGGAGAGCCGCTAGTCGATGATGGCAGTCCTGTCGCAGTATCGATAGGTAACAACGGCGGAGCGCGCCCCCAGAGCGGCCTCTCCAAAGCCGACATTGTTTACGAAGTTCTGGCTGAAGGCGGCATCACCCGCTACCTTGCCATCTACCATAGTCAGGCACCTTCGGAGGTGGGGCCGGTGCGAAGCGGTAGGCCCTACCTGGCGCTCTTGGCCAAGGAATGGGGCGCCGTATTCGGACACTGCGGCGGGGACCCTAAAGACCTGGAGCCGATTAGGGAATGGAAGGTCGCGGACGCAGACGAGTTTAACCGAGGGGACCTGTACTGGCGGGACAAGTCCAGAATTGCACCTAACAACCTTTACACTAGCGTGAAGAATCTTCGCAAAGCTGTTTCGACACCCTTGCCCGCCCCAGAAAACCGCTACGAGTTCACTTCTTGGGCAGAGACGCCCGTCAATGGCATAGGGATCGACTACGGCTTCAACTACAAAGTGGAGTACAGGTACTCGTCCGACCACAAAGCGTACGAGCGCTGCGTAATTGACGCCGGAGAAGAACGCCAACAAAAAGACAGGGACACCGAAGACCCTGTGATGGTCTCCAACGTGATTATCCAGTTCGCAGCATCAAAGGTAGCCTATTCCGACGGAGGGCTCATAATCGACCTGATCGGCGATGGGAAGGCACAGTACCTCTTAGGAGGACGTTGGGAGGAAGGTACCTGGGAGAAGGATGCCGTAGAAGAACCCACACTATTCCGGGCTAAGGAAGGGAATCCCATCGAACTTGCGCCAGGGCAGACTTGGGTTCAGATCGTGCCGAAGACAGCCAAGGTGCACGTTTTGGAGACAAAATAGATCTGCCGCGCCAGCCTACGGGAGGCCCAGTTTGTGCTTGAAGGTCTCGAGGCTTTCGCGCCCATCGATCCGGATTCTTTTCAGAATGTGAGGGTTGCCTGAAAGGTCGCTAACGCCTGGTTCGATAGTAACAGCGCCCAGGAAGCCGGCTGCTTTGACCGCGCTAATCACTTGGCCATCGTATCTTCCCGAGGGATAGCAGAAGGAAAACACCGCTTGCCCCGTCTTTTCCATGAGCACCTTTCTGGCCCCCAAAATCTCCTTTTCGAGACCCGCACCGGATAGAGTGCGAAGGTCAAGATGATTTCTTGTGTGACAGCCTACAGTATATCCTGCGCCCGCCAGAGTACTCACCTGCTCCCAGGTGAGATACCCCGAGCGTCCAACAAGCCCGGTGGTGAGAAACATGGTAGCGGAGAAGCCCCGCTCCTCAAGTATCGGGTAAGCGTTACGGTAAAGACAATCATAACCGTCATCGAAGGTAAGCACTATGGCCTTAGGCGGCAGCGGTACAGGTTCACCCTCCATAGAAAGCAGAACCTCGTCCATACTCACGGTTGTATAGCCTGCCGCCTTCAAGACGTCCATCTGGGAAGCCAAGTCTGTAGGTGTGACCGTTAGTCCCCCAGCGGGGCTTTCGATCTGATGGTACATGAGAATGGGTATGGAGTAGTGGCCGTCGTAGCGGAATTCGGGTGGCCGAGGCACTCCGGGTAGAGGCGGCTCAGGATCACAAAGGATACCGGCTGGGACAATCAGGACGTCCCTGGCAAAGACAAGCGTCATAGCCATGGTCCAGAAAAGAAGAACTGTAAATCTGAAGATGCTGATGGCTCTTGGGCGTCTGGCTCCCCTACTGGCGCCGCGTTCGGTGCCCTTTCTGGTGTCCCTGGCACCTGATTTCCTCGTGGCCCGGTTCCGCAACACTCCGCTCTCCCCCTGAATCCCACCTAGCGCCGTGTTTCTCCCAAGAATGTCGATAATCCTTTTAGATTCGGAGCGAACCCAAAAAAATCCCGGGGTCACCCCCGGGATAGTAGGTCAAACCGCTGTCCAGCAGCTACTTCATGAAGGCTAGCCCGTCACCTTGGAAAGAACCTTCTGCAGAGCGCTGACGGCTATCACCGACCCAAAAGCCGTGGTGCCAAGTTTGCCACCGGCACCGCCAAGAGCCGGAGCGCTGTAAACGAAAACAAGTCCGGTGAGGAGACCGGCCACGGCCATGAGCGCCTCGCCGGCAATCCGATTCTTGCCTGACATTCCCGCAAAAGAACCACAGATGCACGCCGTGGCCAAGGATGCGCCTGTGACAGAAAAACCTGTGGCAGGTACCAGCGCGGGCAAGATTATACCGCCTAGCACGCCAACCAGTGCAGATCCCATAACCCCTCCGCGCCCGAGCCGTACATTGATCACGTACGCCAATACGGCCGCAACCATGGCTACCAAAATGGTTGGCCAGGCTGCGTCCCAGGAACTCACAGGAGACGACGTGAATGCGTTACCCGAGACGAGGGCCGAAACACAACAGCCCGCACAAGCAATAGTCCCCAGCTTGCCACCGTACCCATTGAACACGTCTTGCGCTAGAACGTAGATGATTCCGGCCACGACCGTCGCCAGAAGAAAAAGCGGGAAGCTCAAGACTTTTGGAGATGCCATGCCCACGAAAGAGCCACAGTAAAGGGGAACCCCATAGCCCGGGGCCACCACGGCGCTGACAAGCCCCACAAGACCTGCGCCCAAGACTGCCCCCAGCCCTAAAGTAATGTTTATATAGTATGAGATCAAGGAACCTATCACTACGGCCACAAATACGTGCAAGTCTTTGGCCGCAAACACCGGGTCGCCCTTACCTGAGTACAACAAGTCTTTTTCCAGGTAGAAACCATAAAGAAGACCCGCACAGGCGACTCCTATGAGGACCGTGACAATTATGTTTAGGGATAATGCCGCTATCAAGGCGCTAAAAAACAGACCGCCGCTCATACAAGCCAACGCGAGAAATCCTACCGCCCGTTTCCCGTTCAATGAATTCGCCTCCATCCACAAATCACAAACTCAGCATACGTGGCTGCCAACCACCCGCTCTGGGTGAGCGTAAACTGTGAACCTTCGGCCTCGCACAAACCCGATCACCGTGATGCCTAGATCACGGGCCAGGCGGACTGCCTTGTCGGTAGGCGGGGCTTTTGACATGATGGCCTTTATGCCCACGCTGGCTACCTTCTTGACCACCTGAAGGTTGATCCTTCCCGTGGTCGCAAGCGCCATCGCCGATAGCTCTCTTCCATCCACAAAAGCCTGCCCTATGACCTTATCGATGGCGTTATGACGACTAATATCCTCTTGCCAACCTACCATAACTCCTTCTTGGCACAAAGCCGCAGCGTGGACGGCGCCGGTCAGTTTGAAAAGCAATGACTTATCCAGAAGGCCGTCCATGAGGTCACAGATGACTCCCGGAAGCAAGGACACCTGCCGGGAGTCATTGTGACAGTAAGTGCTAGTATTGCCCTGAGTAACCCAAACGCTGACAACGCCCTCGTTAGGAGACTCCTCCAATCTCGCAACTACCGAGTCTATGCCCATGTGACCCTCGGTCAGAAGATGACCTACCGCCAGCAGGCCAACCTCCTTAGGAGAACACTCCAGTCTGCAGACGAGGGTTCCATTCAGCGTGACTGCGACCTCCGACTCTCTGACAACATCGTCCTTACCGCATCTTCGAGCCTGGATGTCACTGCCAGAATCGGAGAATCGAACTACCTCAACGCTTGTCAACCCAGGTTCCGCTATGCCGTCTTCGGATTTTGGCCGGTTCATTCTGACGATGGAACCCCTTTCTGGAGATCCTCTCTAGTATTGATGTTCGTGAAAGACCGAAGATCGGGGTCGATGCGCCTCAAGAGATCTTCTTCAGCGTATCCAACGTTGACGTCTTGGAAGAAACCTCGAACACGCATGTCGCCAACCTGCAGCCGGGTCTCAATGACCGGCCTGCATTTCTTCGAGTACAGCGCGAACAACGGTTCCACGTTGCCGCCTATTCTGGGAATAAAGGCGTCTCTGCCCTGGCAGGCCTGAACCATCCAACGCACAAGATCCGGGTTCACAAACGGCATGTCACAAGCCATCACAAACACATAGGGAGTCCTCGCCTCGCAAAGAGCCGTGTAGATGCCCACCAACGCCGCACTTCCCGGCAGGACGTCCGAAACGACCCGGACGCCGGGTCTCATAGGGCGAGCGGCGTCTTTAGCGACTACCAGTACCTCATCAAACACGTCGCAGAGGCTATCCACAACGTGAGCCAGCATGGGCTTGCCGGCAACCACCAAAGACGCCTTGTCTCTGCCCATTCTCTTACTCATCCCACCGGCTAGTACCGCGCCGGTGACATCCTTAGCTTTCAAGTCCACTCCCCGCTACCGCTTGCCCGAAACTAGCCACCTTGTCGCTCTTCTCGACGCGAACCGCGCATACCTTGAACTCAGGTATCTTGGCCACAGGATCAAGGGCATTGATAGTCAGAACGTTGGCGGCAGACTCCGCGAAGTGGAACGGCATGAACACAACTCCGGGACCGGTGTGAGGAGTCACTTTTGCCTTTACGGCTATGCTTCCTCTGCGAGAGGACACCTTAACCATTTCCCCATCCGCCACGTTGAGGTTTTCGGCCGCGTCCGGGTGTATCTCGATATAGCCTTCGGGCTTGTGCTTATCTAGAGATTTGGACCGACGGCTCATTGAACCGGTGTGGAAGTGGTATAGCATCCTGCCGGTAGTGAGGATGAGCGGATACTCCTCGTCAGGCTCCTCGGCTGGCGCAATGTACTCCGCAGGCTTGAAAAGACCCAAGCCTCGAGTAAACTTGCCTTTGTGCAGATAGGGCGAGCCCGGATGATCCTTGGTTGGGCAAGGCCACTGCAGCCCGTCTCCTTCGAGCCTGTCATGGCTCATCCCACCGTAGCTAGGAGTCAGGGAAGCTATCTCATCCATTATCTCGGATTCCGAGGGATAGCTCATCTCGTAGCCCATGCGACGAGCTAGGTCACAGATAATCTCCCAGTCGGGTCTGGCCTCTCCTGGCGCAGGAACTGCAGGTTGCAGAAGCTGGACGCGACGTTCGGTGTTGGTAAACGTCCCTCCCACTTCCGCAAAACTTGTAGCCGGAAGCACTACGTCAGCCAGCTGAGCAGTTTCGGTGAGGAAGATATCCTGTACGACTAGGAAATCTAGGTTCTGGAGGGCTTCTCTCACATGGTTCGTGTCAGGGTCGCTAACCATGGGGTTCTCGCCCATAACGTAGATGGCCTTGAGTTTGCCATCCGCGGCGGCATTCACAGCCTCAGTAATGGTGAGCCCTACGCTAGAGGGCAAAGAACGTCCCCACGCCTTTTCAAACTTGGCCCTTATCTCGGGGTTGGTAACCGCTTGATAGCCGGAGTAGACGTTGGGAAGTGCGCCCATATCGCAAGCGCCCTGCACGTTGTTCTGGCCACGGAGCGGGTTGACACCAACGCTTTCCTTCCCGAGATTTCCTGTAAGCATTGCCAAGTTGGCCGTGGACAAGACGTTGTCGGTTCCCGTTGAGTGCTGGGTGATACCCATTGAGTATATGAGAGAAGCTCTTTCGCCTTTAGCGTAACACACAGCGGCTTCCACTATGGTCTCAGCAGGCACACCTGTGATCTTAGAAACCATATCCGGAGTGTACTTCTCCACGCACTTCTTAAGACCCTCGAAGTTCTCAGTTCTCTCGTCGACGAACGTCTTGTCATACAAGCCTCGGGCTATGATTACGTTCATGAACCCGTTCAGAAGCGCCACGTCGCTTCCTGGGTTATGCTGCAGGAAGACGTGGGACCTCTGTGCCAGCTCGGTGCGACGGGGATCCGCCACAATGAGCTTAGCCCCACGCTTAAGGGCTTCCTTGACTTGAAGCCCGATGACCGGATGGTTCTCTGTGGTGTTGGAACCAATGACGAAAATCACATCGGCACCGGAAATCTCCCCGATGGAGTTCGTCATTGCGCCGCTTCCAAACGCTGCGGCAAGCCCCGCCACAGTAGAGGCATGGCACAACCTGGCGCAGTGGTCCACGTTGTTGGTACCAAGAACTGCCCGGGCAAACTTCTGCATCACGAAGTTTGACTCGTTTGAGACTTTGGCTGAGCTAAAGGCTGCCACAGAATCCGAACCGTGGTCTTTTACAATCTTCTGGAGACGGTCCCGAACAAGGTTCAGAGCCTCGTCCCAAGTGGCGGTCCTAAACTGGCCGTTTTCGTCTTTGATGAGCGGAGTAGCGAGGCGATCCGGGTGTTGAACGAAGTCCAGTCCAAAACGTCCCTTAACGCAGGTGAGCTCGTGGTTTACCGGACCATCGGCCCCAGACGCCCCCACTATCTTGCCGTCTTTCACATGAAGATAGATCTTGCAACCAGTGCCGCAATAGGGACAGACGGTCTCAACTTTCTCGATATCCCAAGTACGGCCCCTGCCAATGCTCCACTTGGGAGTCAGAGCGCCAACAGGGCAGAACTGCACACAGTTTCCGCAGAACACGCAGGTTGAATCTTCTAGAGGCTCGCTATAGGGGGCGGCAATCTTGGTGCCGTACCCTCTTCCGATGAGTCCAACAGCTGCTTGACCTTGCACTTCGCTGCAGACGGCCACGCATCTGCCGCAGAGAATGCACTTTGACAGGTCCCTCACCATGAATGCGTTTGAATCGTCCAGAATTACCTCGGCATCTGGCTTGCCAAAGCGCTGAGGGTCGGCGCCATACTCGTAAGCATAGGCCTGTAGACTGCAGTCCCCGTTCTTCTCACAGGTAAGACAATCAGCCCTGTGGTTAGACAGCATCAGTTCTAACACAGTCCGCCGGGCCGCCCTAACCTTCTCTGTGTTGGTGTGGACCACCATACCTTCGCTTGCAGGAGTCGTGCACGAAGGCATCAGAGTGCGCGCTTTCTCCACTTCTACAAGGCACATGCGACACCGCCCTGTTTCATTGACGCCCTTCAGATAACACAGCTGCGGTACCTCGATGCCGACGCTCTTAGCGGCTTCAAGAATGGAGGTACCCGCTTCTGCGGCCACCTGTTTACCATCTATAGTCAGATTCACCATGGCCAATCGCTTAAACCTCCTTAACTTTGATGTCGCACCGCAGGCATCTTTCGGCCTCACGCAGTGCCATTTTGTCCTCGTTAACCGGTCCCGAGAGCCGCCGATCGAACTCGGTACCCTTGCCACCAAATGGTCTGAGTCGATTATCTACCCGACAGTTTGGCATGTCCGGCGATCCAGATGAAACCCCCGAAGAAAGTCTTCGGGGGTTCGTGCCTAGTATCTCAGCCACTATATGTCGCCATCAGACAACCCGCCGGCGGCTCTGTCCGGCGTCCAAACGTCTTGGGCTTCCTTTTCAACCATGGTGCCGTGGTGAGACCGCCTGCTGTAGGTGGTGTGCAGCAACTCATGAGACCTATGGCTGAGAGGCTCACCCAAGTAGGTCTCGTAGAGCTCCTGAACCGCAGGGTTCTCGTGAGACTTGCGCAGCGGGAGGTCCTTATCCGCTTGGTATATGGCACTTATGCGCTTGGCCCTGATCTCGGTATCGGTGGGGATGGGTTGACCGCCGCCACCAATACACCCGCCGGGACACGTCATTATCTCGATGAAATGGTACTGCTCTTGACCGGACTTGACTCGGTCCAGGAGTTCCCTGGCGTTCCCCAATCCATTGGCAATCGCAACATTGAGTTTGGTGCCATCAAGGTCTACAGTTGCCTTCTTGAGACCTTCCAAGCCCCTCACATTCTCAAAGTCGACGCTGGCCAGAGTCTTTCCTGTGTATAACTCGTAAGCGGTCCTGAGGGCAGCCTCCATGACGCCTCCTGTGGCGCCGAAGATCACAGCTGCGCCGGTGCTGATGCCCAGCGGAGCGTCGTACTCTTCGTCAGGCAGGTTCTGAAAGTCTATACCTGCCTGCTTAATCATGGTTGCCAACTCACGAACGGTAAGCACATAGTCGACATCTTGGTACCCTGAGGCGCTCATCTCTGGACGCTGGCACTCATACTTCTTTGCGGTGCAAGGCATAATTGACACCATGACGATGTCAGCAGGGTCAATACCCGCCTTCTCCGCATAGTAGGTCTTGGCCAAAGCCCCGAACATTTGTTGGGGTGACTTGCATGACGATACGTTGTCAGCCAGATCCGGATAGAATCCTTCCATGAATTTGATCCACCCTGGGCTGCAAGAAGTGATCAGCGGCAATTTGCCGCCGGTCTTAAGCCTCTCAAGGAGCTCAGAGCCTTCTTCCATGATGGTAAGGTCAGCCGTGAAGTCCGTGTCGAAGACTTTGGCGAAACCGAGACGGCGAAGAGCCGCCACCAGTTTGCCCGTGCTGACGTTACCGGGTTCAATTCCGAAAGGCTCGCCTATACTGACTCTGACTGCGGGAGCGGTCTGGACGATCACGTGCTTCTTAGGGTCTGCCAAAGCCCTCCAAACATCCTCAACATACTCTCTCTCGTGAAGCGCGCCTACCGGACAGACTAGAATACACTGTCCGCACTGAACACACTGGCTTTGTGACATTGTCTCGCCCCAAGCCGGAGCAATAGTCGTTCCGAAACCCCTGCCCAAAGGCCCTATGGCGCTTACGCTTTGCACCTTCTCGCACACTGCAACGCAGCGGCGGCACAAGATGCACTTGTTTGGGTCTCTGACCAATGCAGGGGTGGAGTCATCCACGCTCTGATCAGAGTGCTTAATGCCCCCGAACCTTACTGCCCTTATGCCAAGCCTTTCGGCTAGAGACTGAAGTTCGCAGTTAAGGTTCCTGGGACACGTGGCACATTCGTAAGGATGATCCGAGAGGATCATCTCCACTGTCATTTTGCGAGATTCTCTTACTTTGGCGCTATTGGTGTGAACTACCATGCCCGGAGCCACAGGGGTAACACATGAAGCCTGCAGAGCTTTGGCTCTTTCGACCTCTACCACACACACCCTGCAACTTCCGATGACATTGATATCTTTCAAATAGCAGAGAGAGGGTATCTCGATTCCGACGCTTTTGGCAGCTTCCAGAATCGATGTTCCAGCCGGAACCGTTACCTCCCTGCCATCAATTGTGAGAGTCACGGCACTCATCAGTACTCCTCCATTCGACGCTCTCTGGAACTCTCCCGACCATGAGGTGTCTGTTTACTCATTAACATCGCAGCGCAGGCATCTCTCGGCCTCTCTCTGGGCTGCCTTGGCGTCATATCCCAGCTCCACTTCATCGAAAGAATCCAGGCGTCTCTCCATAGAAGCCAATCTGCCGTGACACCTTGGCATCTTCTCTTCGTTAATGGGGGCCGACAGCTTGCGCTCATGCTTGGGTGTCGGAACAACATCGCCGCTTCCGCCAAGATACTTGTCTATGGAAGACGCAGCTCTCTTCCCTGCGGCAATTGCCTCAACGACGGTAGCAGGACCGCTGGTGCAGTCACCGCCCGCAAAAACGCCCGCTTCGTTGGTCTCCATGGTCTTAGGATCAGCTTTCAGAGCACGCTTGTCAGCGCCCAAGCCGGCAGCCGCAAAGGGGTCGACCTCGCTGACCTGACCGATCGCCGCGATGAAAACGTCGCAGGGCAAGCCAAACTCGCTGCCCTCAACCTCGTAAGCCCTCTTTCTGCCTGAGGAATCATACTCGCCAGCCCTCATCTTGAGGCAGGTGACGGATTCCAATCGCCCATTGCCCTTGAGTTCCTTCGGGTTAACCATTGTCTGAAAGACTATGCCTTCAGCCTCCGCCATCTGGATTTCTTCCTTCTCGGCAGGCATGTCAGCCTTACTCCGCCTGTATACGACGGTGACAGACTCGGCGCCTAGTCTTCGAGCCGACCTAGCCGCGTCCATAGCGACGTTTCCGCCACCTGTAACCACGACCTTCTTGCCGCCAAGCTGAACTTCCTTACCCAGAGCGATGTCTCGGAGGAACTGCACTCCCGGGATGACTCCTTCAAGCTCTTCACCAGGCACACCGAGGCGCTGGTCTTTATGAGCTCCGATAGCAACAAACACCGCATCATACTGAGATCTGAGAGCATCCCAAGAAATGTCGACGCCTACCTTGATTCCGGTGCGGATTTCTACCCCAAGATTCACCATTACGTCGATGTCCCTCTTAAGGGCATCTTTGGGGAGTCTGTACTCAGGAATACCCACAGACAACATACCGCCCGCCACAGGGAGAGCCTCAAATACGGTTACTGAGTGTCCCTGTAAGGCTAGGTAATGCGCAGCTGTCAATCCGGCGGGCCCCGCGCCCACGATTCCAACTCTCTTGCCAGTAGACTGCTTTCTCAGGGGCATGGGCCTGCTCCCATTGAGGCTGGCAGCGTAATCAGATGCGAACCTCTTGAGGTCGCGAATTGCAATAGGTTCGTCCAGCTGAGCCCTACGGCACCGGCCTTCACAGGGATGATGACACACTCTACCGCACACTACAGGGAACGGGTTCTCTCTTAGCACCTCTTCATAGGCTTCTGCGGGATGTCCCTGTCTTATGAGATCGATGTAGATGGGAGCATCCACATTGGCGGGACACGTGTTCCTGCACGGAGCATCAAATAGCGCAGCGCAAACCGAAGCAGGACACTTCTTGTCCCGAATGTGCGCCTCGTATTCGTCACGGAAGTACTTAATGGTCGACAGCACAGGGTTAGGAGCAGACTGCCCGAGTCCGCAGAGAGCCGTCTCCTTGATGGTCTCTCCAAGCTCCAGGAGCAGTTCGATGTCGCCTTCCTTGCCCTCCCCAATTGTAATCCTCTTGAGGATTTCCAACATCCGCTTGGTCCCGATCCGGCACGGAGAGCACTTGCCGCATGACTCCGACTGCACGAACTCCAGGAAGAACTTGGCCAAGTCAACCATGCAGGTATCTTCGTCCATCACCACAAAACCGCCGGACCCCATGATAGTGCCCAAAGCGGCTAGGGAATCATAGTCTACCGGCGTGTTGAGAAACTGGACCGGGATGCAGCCACCAGAAGGACCGCCTGTCTGGACTGCCTTGAACTTCTTGCCGTTGGGAAGCCCGCCTCCGATGTCGAAAACGATCTCACCGATTGTGGTTCCCATGGGGACTTCCGCAAGACCGTTGTTGTTGATATTCCCTGCAAGAGCAAATACCTTGGTCCCTTTGGACTTCTCGGTACCCATTGAAGCAAACCATTCCCAGCCTTCGCGAAGAATAGTTGGGACGTTAGCGTAAGTCTCAACGTTGTTGAGGACGGTTGGCTTGGCCCATAGTCCTTCGTTGGCAGGAAACGGCGGACGCGGACGGGGCTCTCCCCGTTGGCCCATGACCGAGTTGAGAAGCGCCGTCTCCTCGCCGCACACAAAAGCCCCGGCGCCTAGCCTAAGGTCGATATCAAATGAAAACCCTGAACCGAGGATGTCATCTCCCAAGAGACCCAGTTCCCGCGATTGAGCTATAGCCTTCTCAAGCCTGCTTACCGCCAATGGGTACTCCGCACGGACGTAGATATACCCGTGAGAAGCGCCCACAGCGTAACCGGCAATAGTCATGCCTTCCAGAAGCCTGTGGGGGTCACCTTCCAGGGTAGACCTGTCCATAAACGCACCGGGGTCACCTTCGTCGGCGTTACACACAACGTACTTGGGCGAGCCCTGCGCCTTTCGGGTGAAGTCCCACTTCAGGCCAGTGGGGAATCCGGCACCTCCCCGCCCCCGGAGCCCCGACTTCTTGATTGTGTCGATGACTCCGTCCGATGTCATCTTCAGGGCGTTGGCGAGTCCAAAATACCCATCCCTGGCAATGTATTCCTTAATCGACTCAGGGTCGATAATCCCGCAGTTCTCCAAAACCACTCTGGTTTGACGCTTGAAAAACGGAATGTCAGAAAAATCTACTACGGCTTGGTCGTACTCAGGTTCTCTATAAAGAAGCCTGTCCACGACTCTCCCTTTGATCAAATGCTCCTCAACAAACTCCGAAACGTCCTCTTGGTGCACTCCACAGTAAAAGACGCCCTCGGGATAGACCATCATGTTGGGTCCAAACCTACAGAACCCAAAACAACCGGTCTCAACAACCTTTACTTCCTTGTCTAGCCCTTGCCGAACGATTTCTTCCTCAAGGGCATCCTTCAGGGCCATGCTTCCCGAAGCATGGCAACCGGTACCCGAGCATACGAGAATATGACTGCGATAGAACTCCATTGGCCTCTCCTCTCCCCTACTCCGCCTTGACGCTGTTGATGATCAGGTCTTGGACAGGCTGACGGTTGATTATATGGGATGTGACTATTTGTCTGGCACGCGCCGGGGTCACGTTTCCATAAACCACCTTTTCGGTGCCAGGTATGTCTACTTCAACTATGGGCTCTCTGACGCAAAGGCCTATACAGCCGGTTTCGGTCACTGTAACGTCCATTGCCCGCCTTTTCCTGAGTTCGTCTAGGATAGCGAGCATGGTCTCTCTGGCGCCGGCAGCTATTCCGCAAGTTCCCATGCCGACTATCACTCTGGGAGCGCCAGAAGAGGTGCGGAGCTTGATCTCTATTTCCGACTCTCTCTTGAGCCTCTTAAGCTCTTCGATGCTCTTCAAAAGTAAAACCTCCTCCGTCCGGCCGGTAACTGGCCAAAGCCAACCCCTCCCGGAGTCTCTCCTCTACTAATGAAAGAAAGGCGATCTGCCCCATGGCAGACCTTTCTTCACGTGGGCAGATCTTGTCACTATCGAAATGAAACTTCCCGCCCGGACCCTGGTAGGTGAACTCAACTCCTATATCCGGGTTACCTGCTATGAACGAAACCAGAGTAGATACAGGATCTCCAAGCGGTTGCCTATCGACATGAGACAGGCGGAACAAGACCGACACTTCGGTGCCGCGCCCTTCCGTAGATCGTATCGTGACCGTCCCGCCTGCCATCTCAGAGGCCTGGATTATGAAAGGCAATCCCAGACCGACCTTTTTCCTGGCTGAAGTGTAGAAAGGATCCCGCGCTAACTTGAGTTCCTCCTGACTCATCCCCCTGCCATCATCGGTCACGGAGATCTGCAGCCTATCCCCCGCCACATCCTGGCTAATCAGAACCCAAACCCTGTGCGCACTAGCATGGGCCGAGTTCTGCATCAAGTCTAGGAGATGTAAGGATAGGTCTACCAAACAACTACCTCCTCAAGGTTAGGTTCCCGCTACTCTGGTCTCTCCTGGCTCAGCCTTCTTCTTATAGGTTTCCAAGATCCCAGGGACTTTGTCAGCTGTGACTCTGCCGTAAGTGTCCTGGTTCACCGTGAGCACCGGAGCTAGGCCGCAAGCGCCCAAGCACCGAACGATCTCAAGTGTGAAAAGGCCATCGTCGGTGGAGTCTCCTGCCTTTATCCCAAGTTCCTTCTCGAGGCGAAGAAGAACATCTGGCGACCCTCTCACATAGCACGCGGTCCCCTGGCATGTTGAGATGATGTACTTTCCCCTGGGTTTCTCACGGAAAAGCGAGTAGAAAGTGATTACGCCATAAACCTCCGACAATGGCACCCCTAACTCATCTGAGACCTTCACCTGGATATCCTTGGGGACGTAACCTAGACGTTCCTGCACATAGTGCAAAACCTGGATGAGTGACCCCCGGTCACCGCGGTGTTCTTGGATGACCTTCTCGATGTCCTGATAGGCTTCTTGACACTGGCATTCGCTGCTCTTATCTGCAGACACAATATCCCTCCTTCCCCATTATTGTGGGAGACTCGCCGATCCCAGCGCCCGGATTCATTGAAGCGTACATCCGGCCACACAGGCTGAAAGCACTGTCTCCCGACCACAGAAGAGCCACGCCCTGATCTTCTGCCTTTTGGCAGACCTCAGGAGGCAACTCCCGCTGACAAACAACCACGCACGCAACATCCAGAAGACTTGCAACGGCGACGATATTCTCGTGGGTCTGGACGGTCACCCATACATAACCCGGGAGAGCGTTGGCCATTACGTGAGACAACACATCGCCCACAAACCCTCCCTCTATCTGGCGACGGCCGGCTTCCCGAGACATCGCCAGGACCTTCAGACCGAATTTCGATGCAAAATCCTGTACCAGCATTTACACCGATCCCTTCTGCCTCTCGGAATCACTTCTCTGTGCCATGGCCGGAGGCCGTATGGTAGCAAGGCTCTTTACCTCGTCGGCTAGGACTTCCAGTCGCTCCCGGAGTTTGAAAGTGCAATCGGAAACTAACCCTCTCCCTAGGACAATGTCCTCTGCCAACGCGCGACATGTGGGCGCCCCACAAGCCCCGCAATCTAGTCCGGGAAGATCGCCCTCGAGCTCTTCTAACCGCAAGAGCTTCTCCTCTGCCTTCTTGGGGTCCTCGTCGAGACTAAAGACGGCTCTAGGAGAGAGAGAGAGGCTCAACCATAAATGAGGCTCATCACGCCCGATCCCGCGAGTCACTGGGTTCGCAAGAGCATCCTTGTAGCGCCTGGCAAGATCCCGGAGCCTCATTCGGGCCACAAACGGGTTCTCAACATTAAGGCACCCTCCCACGCAACCACCTAGGCAGGCTTGGGCTTCGATGAAATCAACTCGGCCATCCAAGATCCCCTTTTCCACTTCGTCTAGCACTGAGGCCACCTGGGCAATGCCGTCCACAGCCAGAGACCGGAACTCGGGCCCGAGAGCGCCCATTTCCCCTCCAGACCTGCCCCACCCCATACCAAGTCCTGTAGAAACCGGAGCATCATCATCTTCACAGTCCTCTGTGGCTCGCTGCCTCACCCAAGCATGGGCCAAACCCACAGGCACGTTTCCATCCACCAGCGACCTAGCTCTACCCACAGGCTGCTTGGCGGCGGTGATTTTTGAGGGGCACGGGGTAATAAAGATAGCGGCCGGGTTTCGGGATTCGCCACTTTGAATCGCTCTCCGTTTAGCCAGCCAAGCAGCCACTTCCATGGGCGCTTCGCAAGGGATGATGTTCTTTAGGAGCGACGGATATCTGACTTGGATTAGCCTAAGGACAGCCGGACAAGCGGAAGAGATCAAGGGCATGCTATGAGAGTGGTCTCTTACGTACTCCCTCATGGCCATCGAGGTCAGATCTGCTGCAATTGACACGTCGAAGACCCCATTGAACCCACCTGGCGCAACCAGAGCTCTGCGAATCTGGGTTTGTGTCAAATCGCCAAATTGTCCGTAGAAAGAAGGGGATACCAAGGCTATGGTGTAGTCGTAAAGCGAAAGGCTATCCCACGAACCCGAGACTGCAGATTTCGCTTTGTTAGGGCACCTTCTTATGCACTCGCCGCAGTCTATGCACCGGTCCTCCAAGATGAACGCCTTGCCGTTTATGACCCGTATGGCTTCAGTAGGACAACTCTTAATGCAGTTTGTACAGCCCTTACATCTGGACGTGTCCGACGTCACCGAATGAAAGTACGGAGCGGACCGCGAATCACGTGCTCCCGGACTAACCGTGCATAACGCTTCAGTTCCAACACCGGGCGTTGTCAGGATTTCAAAACAGTCTACGGATCTTTTCACGTTTGGCAAACCCATACCAGCACCGTACCCCATCTCCCGGACATAGTCCGGCGCAGTAGAGTACCCGTCGGTCATGGCAAGATCGACATCGGGAATCCCGGGACCCTCGTCTTTTGCCTCAATCCGGAGAGCCCCGTCATCCCAGAATACGGCCAAAGAGCCTCGATCTGCGTGTATTACAATGTTCATAGCCAGTTCGTAGGCAGCCACAGAAGCCCTCCTCGAAGCGTCAGATGGGAATCCTATCCCCAGCAAAGCCCGCTTCAGCCGGTAGAACTCATCACCTATCTTCCGGAAGTCGTTCCGGTTGAGATCGAATGCACAGAGAAGGCGCCTCTCAGAAGGAACTGCCATCCCTCTTGACCCTCCTGAGAGCTACATAAATTAGTAAGGCCAAGCTCCCTCCTATGAGCGCAGTAACCAACTGCGTAGTGGTAAACATGGAATAGGCGGTGGGCGGTATTTTGGTCCCAAGTGAAACGAGGTACTTGACTCCCATGGTCATCACTAGGTATTTGGCCACCGCTGCAAGCCCAAGTCCTAGGTACTGGCTTTTCCTCCCTACATAGCCTGCTATAAGGGCAAGGGTAACGTTCCCGGCCATCACCACAGGCAGAAGCGGTGCAAGCTTCATGATCCCAGTAAGGAGCGCTATCCAAGGAGTTAGGCATCCGATAACCGCGCCGTAAAGAGGTCCCATGTATAGCGCCGTCACATAGAGAACTGAGTTTACCGCAGAACCGGTAACCAGCTGAGGCATGTGCAAGCTCTGAACCACTACGGCTAGAGCCAAGAACACTGCCGTCCGAACCACGGATTTCAGGTCTAATCGCATGCGCCCTTTCCCCCTCGGAACTAGAGCCGGTGCCGATTCTCATAAGGCAAGTGCCAATTAGGCCACTTCCCACTGATTTAGAGATCATTGTGCTTGTGCCCACTATCATATGTACTATAGCACTCCGGGAAGGCCGAGACAACCGAAATATGGACTACAATGGCCTAGCCAATCTCCCCATGAAAGGCTCCTAAACGGTGAAATGGATTTCGCCACGAGATTTGCCCAGTGTTGTAAAATGTAATAGGTAAGGGAGGTTCTAATGGACGACATCATCCTTCAACTTGACGGCATCGAGAAAAGGTTCGGTAGTGTGGTTGTTCTTGATGGCATAGACCTATCTGTCCGAAAGGGTGAGTTCGTCACTCTCCTAGGACCTTCAGGGTGCGGGAAGACCACGACTCTCCGGATCATCGGCGGGTTGGAAACGCCGGATCGCGGTCGCGTACTCATTGGGGGCAAGAACGTAACCGGAGATGAACCCAACAGACGAAATGTGAACACGGTGTTCCAGAACTACGCTCTGTTCCCACACATGACCGTGGAAGCCAATGTAGGCTATAGCCTGCGCCTAAAGCGTATTCCAAAACTCAGTATCGAGAAAACGGTGAAAGAAGCCCTGGAGCTTGTACAGCTTAGCGGTTTCGAGAAGCGAATGCCCAATGAGCTATCGGGAGGCCAACGCCAACGGGTTGCCATCGCAAGGGCCATTGTTAACGAACCGGCTGTCTTGTTATTGGACGAGCCCCTGGGCGCCCTGGATGTACAGCTTAGACACCAAATGCAGATCGAGCTTAAGCGGCTGCAAAAGCGACTAGGCGTAGCCTTCATATATATCACTCACGATCAGGAAGAAGCCCTTAACATGTCGGACCGTATCGCCGTCATGCGCAACGGGAAATTCGAGCAAATCGGCACACCCTCGCAAGTGTACGACCACCCCGCAACCAGTTTCGTTGCGAGTTTCGTAGGCTCGGCCAACATCATTAGCGGCACAGCGTTTTCTGTGAAAGAGGGGCGAGTGTTCATAGAAAACCAGGATGGGACCGGGATTGTCTTGACGAGAGGGGCGCCAATCGCTGCGGGACAGCAGGTGACTATAGCCATACGTAGAGAACTGGTTGACCTGATCCCTGATGACTCGCTTTCTCGGGTCGGGCTCCGTGGGACTGTCATGGAGAAGAACTACTCCGGAGGGGTGCTTCAGATAATCTTGTCCTTGGAAGGCGGACGAGAGCTGGTTGCCAGCCGTCACGGCATCGATTCGGAAATCATGCCCGGAGACCGGGTTCTAGCCGCTTGGCAGCCCAACCACGCAGTTCTGGTAGACCTGGAGGATTCGGTGTGAAAAGGGCAGCCCGGAAAGAGAGCCAAAAGGCGGCGATGTTGACCGTCATCCCATTGTATGTTTTCACGTTCTTGTTCGTGGCGGGGCCCTTGATCTACATGGTCATCTTGAGTTTCCTCAAACGGGCCGAGGTCTGGGGTGTAGTGCATGAGTTCACCCTGAAGAACTACGCGCAGATCCTGGAACCTGTCTACAGGAAGACGTTCTTAGAGTCTTTGAAACTGGCAATTCTCACTACTTTCCTGGTTGCGGCCTTCGGGTACCCTTTTGGGTACTTTATGGCCAGGTTGACTACCCAATGGAAACGACGGGTCATGCTCTTGCTGATGATACCTTTCTGGGTAAGCTCTCTCATACGGCTCTATGGCTGGATTATTATCTTCAGGGCAAACGGCGTGCTAGACAAGCTGTTGATGACTCTTCATATCACCCAGAGCCCGCTCAGACTCTTGTATACGTACCCGGCAGTTGTTGTCGGTATGGTCTACGCCCTGGTTCCGTTCATGATCTTCTCGGTATACTCCAGCGCCGAAAAACTTGACTGGCAGTTGGTGGAGGCTGCCCGAGACTTGGGCGCCACAGGTTTTCAAGCATTCTGGACTGTATCTTTCAAGTTGACTTTGCCCGGTCTGCTTTCTGGGGTGGTGCTCACTTTCATCCCTTCTATGGGCCTATTCTTCATCGCCGATATTCTAGGCGGCAACAAAGTTGTACTGGTGGGCAACCTCATACAGGAACAGCTCATGAAGGCCCACAACTGGCCTTTCGCCGCCGCGCTTTCGGTAGTTCTCATGGTCCTGACCAGTTTAATGATGGGTCTGTACCGGAAGCTGGCTAAGGTTAAGGACCTGGAGGGCCTGGTATGAAACGCCAAAGGGCCGCCGGCATCTACATGGGCGTCATCCTGGCAGTCATGTACTTGCCTATACTGCTGGTGATCATCTACTCTTTCAACCTTAGCAAGATTAGCTCTGTGTGGGACGGGTTCTCTTTGAAATGGTACCGGGAGCTCTTTAGAGATAAGGACATGCTGCAAGCCATGGCCAATAGCCTTATTCTTGCTTCAACAAGCAGCTTGATTGCCGCAGTGGTTGGTACTCTGGCGGCGGTGGGGATGCCAAAAGTTGAACTACGGGGCAAATTAGCGGTAGAGTACCTATCAACATTGCCCATCATGATCCCCGAGATAATCCTCGGTATGGTTTTTCTAGTGTACTTCTCCCTGATAAGACTGCCTCTCGGTATGACTACCCTAGTAATCGCCCATACTTCGTTCTCTATCCCCTACGTTTACATGCTGGTTAAGGCCAGATTGGTGGGAATTGACAAGAGTTACGCTGAAGCCGCAAAAGACCTCGGGGCAAATGAGTGGAACGTGTTTTTTGACATCACCCTCCCGCTCATTCTTCCGGCTATCGCTTCAGGGATGCTTCTTGCCTTCGCCATGAGCCTAGATGACGTGGTAATCAGCATTTTTGTGACAGGTGTCGGTATCAATACACTTCCCATCAAGATATACACGCAACTAAAAACGGGAGTGACACCTAAAACAAACGCCTTGTGCACCCTGATGTTTGGGGCAACTTTAGTTATAATCATTGTGTCTGCATGGTTCGGGAAAAGGAATCAACACAAAAGTCCTAAGGAGGAAGATGCGTGAAGAAGGTTCTGACAATCGCCTTAGCCATGACCCTGTTTGCGGCACTTCTGGCGGGTTGCGGCCCAAAAGACCCAGAAAAGAAGACTCCGGTCACCTTGAACCTGTTCACCTGGGAAGGAATGTTCCCTCAGGAAGTGCTCGACCAGTTCACCGCCGAAACCGGCATCACCATTAACTACAACAACTTCGACTTTGATGAGACCATGCTAGCCAAGCTTCAGGCGGCCAAAGGCGGCGACTACGATCTAGTAATTGCCGATGACTACATCATTGAGACCGTCATCAAAGAGGGGCTGGCACAGAAGTTAGATCTTCCCAAGATCGGGAATTTCGGCAACATCAACCCCATCTATCAGGGGCAGTTCTACGATCCAAACAACGAATATACAGTGCCCTACGGAGCCGGCGTTCAGACTATTGTTTACGATCCCGAGATCGTCCAAAAGAACGTCAGTGGTTACGCCGATCTATGGGATGAGTCTCTTAAGAACAATGTGGGCATCATCGCCAACTACCGGGTGATCAACGGCATGGCTCTCAAAGTCTTGGGCGAGAGTTACAACACCAACGATCAGGCCAAGATTCAAGCCGCAGGCTCAAAGCTTCTTGAACTTGCGCCCAACATCCGCCTAATCAAGGACGACAATATCCAGGATGACCTACTGTCAGGTGAGATAGCCGCTGCAGTGATGTACACATCCCAGGTCACCTCGGCGAAACTGGCCAAGCCCGACCTTAAAGTCGTCTTCCCTTCGGAAGGTATCGGCTTCGGCATCATGGCAGGCTTCGTTCCCATCAAGGCACCCCAGCCTGAAGCCGCCCACAAGTTTTTGGACTTCCTACTGAAACCGGAGATATCGGCCCAGTGCTTCGAATGGCTTGGGTACTACTGCACCAATGAAGCCGCCGATGAACTCATAAACCCCGATTACAAGGAATTCCTTACGCTGCCTTCAGATTTCAGCGGCAACATGGAGATGATCCAGAATGTATCCGCCGATGCTGAAGAAGCCCACGCAAAGGTTTGGACCGAGTTTAAAGCCGCAACCGGTAACTGACAGTCATCCATCACGAAAAAGACCCCCGGGGCTCTCCCGGGGGTCTTTCCCTCTGTCACTGTCCAATGCTCAATCGAAGAGACCAGACGGGCGCGTTTTGCGGCAAGTAAGATCAGAGGCCGGCAATCTGCCAGCCTCTGATCTTGTCAGTGTGACGCCTACTCCCCGCACTCCCCACGGTGCTGGTGTTGGTGACATACCGAACCTGTGGATTTCAGGGAACCCCGCAGATACGCTTCTGCCGCAGCTCTCGCTGTGCCACTTGCTCCGACAATGACCTCTATACCCTTCTCATTGAAGATGTCTATGGCGCCTCCACCCATGCCCCCAGAGATTATGACATTAACACCCATGTCATTAAGGAAGTTAGGCAGAAAGCCAGGCCTGTGCCCGGGGTTGGGGATAGACTCAAGCTTTGTGATTTCCCCGCCTTCAGCTTCAAAGACGTTGAAGTTGGCACAATGCCCAAAGTGCTCGGTTACTAACTCGTTCTCGCTTGCCACCGCAATCTTCACCATTTTCCTCTCCTTCGCTTCTTATAGTAACTCTGCAGCCGGAACAGGCGATTGCCGTTGGAACGCTCCATTGAAGAGCAATTCCATTGTCTTTTCGTAGACATCTCTGACTGCCGTTCCTGATGTGCAGGGAATATCCACAATGGTCTGTCCGTTATTGACGGCTTTCACGGCGTCGTCATCAAACGGTATTCGGCCTACATATGGTAGGCCTTGCGTTTCACAGTAGTCCTCAATCGCCTCTGTGTTCGGGATGTTGGTGTCAAACTTGTTAATGCACACTGCTATCTTGGTTCCAAATTGTGCTGCGGTCTTGATGATCCGTCCCATGTCGCTAATACCTGATATTGAGGGCTCAGCTACGACCAGTACCATATCAACACCGCTAATAGACGCGATAACCGGACACCCAATCCCCGGGGAGCCGTCGATGATGGCTAACTGGGCGTCACCCGCTGCCGCCGATTTCATCTGTTTTTTGACTTCAGAGACTAGTTTCCCGGAGTTACCGCTTCCCATTCTTAGCTGTGCTGTGGAAAACACCGTTTTTTCGTTGGAATACAGCATCAAAACCCCGGCTGCGGCCGGTTTTAGGTCTATTGCTCGTGCCGGGCAGACAAACTGGCATACTCCGCAGCCCTCACAGGCAAACGGGTCTACTTGGTAGCCCTCTCCCACTGAGATAGCCTCAAATCGACAATTCTGCCGACACCTACCGCACTCAATACAGGCCGCTGGGTCTATCTCCGCTTTAGGAAGCCCATGGAAGTCTCTCCTGGACGGCTCAGAACTCTGTGCCGTTATGAGGTGCAGGTTAGGCGCATCCACATCACAGTCTGCATAGGCCCTAGCGCCGGAAATCTTTATGAAGGCGCTTGCAATCGTGGTCTTTCCTGTACCGCCTTTACCGCTTAGGATTAGAAGCTGTCTCATGCTTCGCCTCCTTGGTCACTGTGTCCAGCAGATCCGAAAACAATGCCTCAAGCCTCGGGCTCGCCTGTGCTACAATTTCTGCGTTTGAGTTCAGCATTCCCAGTTCTGTATCGAAGGGGATCCGGCCCAATATCTTGATGTTTCTCTCCAGGCAATATGCTTCGGCCGGGTTTTCTCCTTCCAGACATTTGTTCAGAATCACGCCAAAGGGCTTATCAAAGACCCTCGCCAACTCGCAAACCATGCTGAGATTGTGAACGCCAAACACTGTCGGTTCCGCCACAAGAACACAGTAGTCTGCATCTTTGATACTCTCCATGGCTATGCAGGCACTGCCAGGAGGGCAGTCAATCAACACCGTGTCGTCGGAGACGTCTGTAATATCGCCAAGCAGTCTTTTTATGATGGGGATGCCAGATGCTTCGCCAGTGTTGAGCACCCCGGTGTTGACACCCACGTGGCCTGACACGCCTTTTTGTATCTTGCCAATAACTCTCTCTTTCTCAGCCAGCGCCTTTGTGGGGCAAACCAAGACGCAGCCGCCACAGGAGTGGCAGACTTCTTCAAACACAATCATTCTTTCCTTGACATAGGCAAGCGCGTTGAACTTGCAAAAGTCAACGCACTTGCGGCATCCGTCGCACAACTCATCGTTCACTGATGGAATCTTGACCAATACCTCTTCCTCTAGAACATCCTGAGGTTTGAAGAACAAATATCCGTTAGGCTCTTCAACGTCACAATCCACGTAGACCGATTTCCTGGCCAAAGCCGCCAGGTTTACTGCCACAAGAGTCTTCCCTGTGCCCCCTTTGCCACTTAGCACAGCGATCCTCATGTCATCTTCCCCGGTGCCCGTGAAACCCTGCGTGGATTTCGTCTAGCAAAGGGAGCGTTCCTGACAGGAAGGCATCGGTATTGTCCTTTACTGAAGAGCCAGTGGTTCTGTAAATCTTGACGCCGGCAGCTTCTAGCACGTTGGCGGCGTTTTGCCCGCATCGAGGTGTCAGCAAAGCGCTCACTTTGATGTCGACCAAGACCTGGGCAGCCCTAATTCCCGCACCTCCGCCAGTGCTTGCGGCTGCGCTGTTGTCCAAGACAACTTTCTCCTTTGTCTCCGTGTCGTAGATGAGGAAATAAGGAGTACGCCCAAAGGAGACACAGACGGATTGCGAGTCAGTTTCATCTACAGGGACTGCTATTTTCATGGTAATCCTCCGTTCTGACGATTGTTGATTGCGCTCGTCTATGCCTTTGGCATCCGCGTCGGCCACACCCATTCCTGCGGCCATCGCAAAGCCGGTATTCTCCCCCCTCGATCGCTAGTATCTTGCCGTTTACAAGGGATTCGGCAATCTTCTTTCTAGCTTGTACGTATATTCCCTGGACTGTAGTGCGGGCAACATTCATGCGGCTTGCACATTCCTCTTGAGTGAAACCCTCCAAGTCAATAAGCCTCATGGCTTCATATTCGTCGATTGTCATGTTCACGTAATCTCTGCTATCCGGGATTAGGTCCAGAGGGCCAAACCTGCTGCTTTCTGGGAGGCAGCATACCTTGCGCCATTTCATGGGTCTTGGCATGTCGCGTCCCCCCGTTTCACTCTGCCAAGCGCGAGCCTTAATTTTTGACATATGTCAGTAATAATTACTATACTCGGTTTCTGACATATGTCAATAACGGAGAGATGGACATGCTACATACCGTGAATTCGTATGCCTTCATCAAGAAGGGTCACCTTAGTTGGTTGGGATGAGAAGAAGAGCAGAACGGCCACAAAGAGAAGTGTAACGGCAGCTATCCCGGCAGGCAAGGCAAGCTGCTTCCAAGCTCCCTTTCGTAGCCTTCCATCTTGATCGTAAATGTTTCCATCATACTTCTGAGCCCTAATCAGCAAGTAGACTGTGGAAATGCCAAAGAGCAGAATAGCCGGCGTAAGAATCGCTCTGATGCCCAAAGCGTAGAGTACGCCCGCCGCAATGAATATGCCGCCGGTAACATAGCCGTAAATCCCCATCAAACGCCCGAGGCCTTCCGTGTCTACGTTTGCTTTTTTCTCCTTAGGCATGGTGTTATAGCCCGAGATTAGGAAATGCCATTTGAGCACATGAACCGCCAACCCCATAAGTATTAAGAACAGGCCAATTACCACAAAGACCCACATGGCGGACCCTCCCAAAACCATTCAGGTGTCTCCAAACACAAAACATCCTGGTTCCCAGCGTAGCTAAATCAGCATTTCCAGCGAACTCTTGCCGGGTTCGGTTCGTTCTCCACGGCGACGGCACGAAGCGCATTAAGCATACGTTGGCACTCACAAGCGGCACATTCCTCCAACTGCTCCCAGGCCGCATTCAATCCGAGAGAATCATAGGCGACCGCTATCGCACCATATAAGGCAAGTCCAATACAGTGACTTGCGGAATGAATGGTCGATGCGGATTGGCCGACGGCCCTGGCTGCGGCTTGGGCTCTCCCAAATAAGCCTCTCTCGCGTTATCAAGTGAAGCAGCATGTTCAGAGGGCAATTGAGGTACTGCCTATTCAGCCGCCACATCTTTTGACCTGGGGTTGTACGATTTCATCGCGAGGTTGGTTAGGTAGATACCTGATTTGGGGGCCTGCGCTGTGATTCGCGGCAGTGGTACTACTTTCGCTTGCCGGACCGGCGCCTTAGCATCACTTTCAGCGCCTCATTGCATCCCAGGATGGCCGCTAGGATGAAGTAGCCCGCGAATGACGCTGTTGCGATCCCAGCGAGCAGGATGAGGTCCGTGACGTTGTCCCCTGTTCCCTGGGCAAGGCCCGTGCTATGGGATAGGTTAAGGGCAACTGCTCCCATCACCGTGGCGGATACCGCCATTTTCCCCATGGGCATCCCTAGAGCCCGGAGATTCAAGTGACGCCGGTGGTCGCACCAAGCCTGGAGCGTCGGCCACAAGACCGGCAGCAGTCGCTTGCGTCGCTCCTGAGGTGAAAGCTCCCCGTTCGAAAACAAGCCTCACTATTGGCCGGGCTAACACCATCATACCCGCGGCAATCGGTATGCAAATGAACTCGATGGTCCTCAAGTTGTCCTCGACGAGAGAGGCGAAAGAGCGCGTCTCCCCCCTCCCCCAGTAACGAGCAAGTGAGGGCGCTATAACATTCGCAGCTGCCGCGACCAACACACCCATGGGAAGTCCCGAGAAAAGCCAGCTTCCTACGAGGGGAAGGGCAAGAGTGAACACTCTGCGCGTGTCCGGGCCGAATCCCAGCTCCAGGGCCGACCACAACTCCGCCCTCTTGAGCGCAAGGTACTGGATTAGAAAGAGGACTAAAAACCCGGCTGAAGACGCGATGCCAAGAGCGACAACTCCCATGGATGAGGCCAGCCAACAGAGAATAAACACAACTACCATGTTTTCGATGATGTCCGCGACGGATCACAAATTGCCGTCTGGTATTGAGAATGGACTTGGCCAACGACGCCAGAAGCGGCAGCACCATGGCAGCCAGCATGATCCGGGCCAAGCTTACGGCTCTGACGTAGGTGACATAACATACTTGACATTGGGGGCTTGGATGGAGAAACCCGTGGGCTTCGTCGTTCCGCTCACGGGTTTTCTCCAATGCTTAGAGCACGTTACCTAGCAGTCTGTGCTCAGATTTCCGTTTTGCTGTTCACCAGCTTTGCTTGTCGCAGCAACCTCAGAATAACGGTGGCAGCCTCTCCACGGGTGATATTCGCCTTTGGATTGATCTTGCCGTCCGAACCTAAGATCAGGCCGTTACTCAAATTGAAGTCAACCGCTTCCGTAGCCCATTGAGACTTTTCTTCATAGTCGCTAAAGGCTTCGCCGTCGACTGCCTCATCTACCCCATCAAGTGGGGTAAGCTTTGAACCGTTGAATATCATCTGCATTGCTTCCTCACGGGTGATCCTCGCCATCGGGTCAAATACACTGCCGCCCCGCCCGGACACGATCTCGTACTCAGCCGCTGCGGCAACAGCCCCGATATACCACGCGTCCCGGGGTACATCAGAAAACAGGGACGTGTCCTTTGCAGGGAGACCCAGAGCCCGGACTATGATGGCCACGAATTCGGCTCTCGTGATTTCTCTGTCTCCGGCAAAGGTATTGTCGCCAACACCGCGGATTATCTGTCTATCCGCCATCTCCTTCGCCGCATCCTCATACCACTTGCCTGCCGTATCAGTGAACGAGACGGTGTTGGACACAAGCACGTAGGTGGAGTTGGTGCGGGAAGCCACCGTGACATAGTACTTGCCATCCTCCAGATACACAGAAGTCGGCACAGGCCGGAAGGTGTTATCCTCTTCAAAGACAAGAGCTGTGGACACGTCTTCCGCGATCTCCCGGGTAACCTCCAATGTCCTCCGCACATACTCATTGAAGTTGGCGATTTCGATAGTCTTACCGTTGAAAGACGCGGAAACACTGAACGCGACAGGGGTGCCAATAATATCCAGTCCTTCCGAAGCTGCAGCTGACCCCAGCGCCGCCATTTCCTGCGACGTAATCCTAGACACGGTGATGGAAATGGGAATGTTGCTTTGTTCGGCTTCGGGACCGAAAAGCTCTCTCACCCCGCCAAGATCTATGGAGGCAGATGGAATGCTGATGGCCACGCCGCCGCTTTGCACCGTCAGGGTCATTTCTCTTTCCGCCATAGTCTCAAAGATGTCTAGCGGAAGCTGGGCGGTCGAAGTGTCGTTTTCGGATATGGGGATCACGATCCCCGAACCTCTTTCCGCCGTCTCGATATAGGTTTCCAGCCTCGCTCTATTAACCACGGCGGTTGTCGTCGCCCCGGAGGTCGTTTCATCTGCGACATCCTGTTCACTTTGAGGCGGAATCGGCCCGGTTGATGGGGTTCCTTCGTCGTCACCCGTCCCGGGGTCTTCCGGAACGGTCTCGTCGTCAGCCTTTTTTACGGTGATAACCTTGGTGCCGAAAACCGTTTTGCCGCGAAGAGTAGCGGTAACGGTGCACGCGATATCCTCGCTAATGACGGTGCCCGCGGCGCTTGTCACTGTGACTATGCCATCTGCGCCGATAGAAACGCCTTGTAGTTCGGGAGATAGGCTCCAGTCGATGGTTCCCTCCGGGTAGACCTCTCCGTACTGGTCGTACACCGTGGCGGTAAAGGGAGCGGAAGTGTTCGCGTCTCCCCCGGCTCCGGGGACTTGGATGGCGCTGTCCCCGCCCGCGATCTCCAACCTGACTGGAGATGCCGGCGTATGTCCTTCTTCTCCCTCGACATACGCTGTAGCGGTGTAGACCGCGTCGTCAAAGGTGAACTCAATCGTGGTTGTGTTCCCTACACCCAGATAGCCCAGGGACCTTGTCTCTGACAAAACGAGATTCTCATCATCGTCGTAGCCGTTTAGGTATACGTGCCGGTCGATCAGTTCAGCCCCTGAATTGTTG
>JAXGZG010000006.1:0-1568 GCA_040771825.1 Bacillota bacterium
CTTCGTTTTCTGAAGTGTGGCCAAAAATCCTTCATCATAGATTCTCATTACTATCATTAGCGCAAATTCGTATTTTTGGTAGTGACTTTTCATCTCGAAAAAGTCACGTCTTCGGGGCTAAGGAAAGACGTAATTCGATAGTTCGTCCCGGCTGGATATGTGCAGCTTTGAGTAAATATCCTGCATGATGTTCTTGAGCCTTCCTACCGAAATGGAATACCGCTCCGCGATTCTTGCGTAAGGAACTCGCTGTGCCACAAGCGAAGCCAGATGGTATTCCCGCAGAGACAGTATGAGGGTGATGTTGTCCTTCGTGAATTGGTTGTGAAAGGCGATCCAGTTCTTCCATGTGCGGTTCCATTGTTCAATGACGGCGTCGTAGTAGCCGGGAAACTCTTGCAGAAGACACTGCTCCATCAGGCCGCCAAGGGCGGTCACCAGTTCCGAAAACGGCGTGACAAAACCGTGGGGCAGGGCGGTACCCATAATATCCAGCAACCAGCGCCTAGCCTCTCCATGGCGCCGGAGATAGCGGCAGGCCACGGCGCACATCAGCCGCAGGTAAATATCGTAGTGCGTGAGTCCCTCCTGCGACGAACCAAGGGACAACGCGGTTTGGGCTACAGCAAGCATGGCCTCAAACCTGCCCGTACAGTGGAAGTATTTCGCCCTCAGGTACAGGGCATTCGGCCTCACAGAAGGCGGAAGGGCGCTCAAGTCTCCCGCCTTGAGCCAGTTGGGTGCCACGTCCGGGGCAACGACGCTAACTGCGACGGCTGCAAGCGACATCTCCGCGACGGCGGATACATGGCTGCCCTTGCCGGATTTCACCCAACTCCTCAGATAAGCGTCGATCTCAGTGTAAGTCCGGTAATCTCCTGTGCTGATGGCCGCCGCAATAGCCGCCGGGCAAGAGCGCAGCCTCGCCGCATCGTCCCCTTGGGTCTTGTGAAAGCAGGCTATGGTCCGCTGAAAATCGCCCCGAAGATAGGCAAGCTCGCCCTCATATATGAGCCGCAGCCTGTCCTCGCTCATGGCGTCGAGAATCGCGTCGGGGTCGTGTAGGGGCATGGGCACTGTTGTGGAAGCAAAAACGCTGCGAAGATCGGCGGCAAGTGTCTTTCGGGACAGATTCCGTTCTTTGCGCAAATCCATGGGTTTTTCCGCATGAACCGGAATCATCCACGACCTTCCGTATTTCTTTGCGTGCGGTATGCGCTTATCAGCCAGAAGCCGCTGAACCTGTCTGAGAGAGACGCCCCAGCATTCAGAAGCTTCTGCTGTCGACATGTACTCCATTCCCAACCGCCCTCTTGCTACAAAATGACAATCTAAATGTAGTCGTTTGAGCGACGTGTTGCAAACCAAAACATGCAATAGAGTCTGTCAAGTAGATGTGGGTGAGAAGCCACGTTCCCTAAGCACTTGGAAAATTTAGGTCACCGGAATCCCTTGATTCGCAATGTTGTTGAACAGGCGGGACAGTCCCCCGGAAGCCGTTGTGCCGGCCTGCATAACCGGGGTCTTTGCCTTGGTGACACCCGTTATCCCTTCTGCAACTTGGTGGG
>JAXGZG010000007.1:0-1546 GCA_040771825.1 Bacillota bacterium
CGCTCGGCGCCCAAGTACTGCCCTACCAGCGTCGTAGAGGCGGTGGCGAAAGCTTGACCGGGCATAAACGAGAGGCTCAGGACGTTCATCCCCACCTGGTGGGCAGCGAACATAACCGTGCCCAGCGAGGCTACGACCTTAGCGAAAACGACTTGGCCGGACCGGAGCACCAACTGCTCGATGGCGGCTGGGAGCCCCACGTTAAAGACCCTTCTCAAGATTTCCATGTCAGGCTTGTACTTCTCCGTGAGGTCCAACTTAAGGGTCTTGTCACCCTGAATGGCGATGATGAGGAACCAGACGGCGGCGACCAGACGAGAAAAGGTCGTCGCTACTCCCGCCCCGAAGACACCCCATCGCGGGAATCCGAACTTGCCCCATATCAGGATGTAGTTGAACGTGATGTTTACCAGGTTGGCCCACATATTGACTGTCATTGGGGTTCGAGTGTCGCCTGCTCCCCTAAGGGCGGACGCAAGGGCCATGGAAATCGCGTTGAAGATAAATCCGAATCCGACTACTCGGAAGTAGGATGTTCCCGTCTCAATGACTTCGGGCTCGGCTCCCATGAACTCCAAGATGTAAGGAGCCATGATGCCGGCGAAGCAGGATACTATCAGTCCCAGGAGAAGTGTGACTACGAATGTCTGCTTAAGGGTCCGGGAAGCGTCTTCGCTTCTACCCATGCCGATAAACCTCGCGACGAGGGCGGTGGTGCCGACGTTTAGGGCCTGGAAGACCGATTGCAGAAGCATTATAGGCTGGTTTGTCAGCCCGACGGAGGTAATGGCGGCGGCGCCCACCCTGCCGACCTGTATCATATCGGCCATTCCCGTCAAAGAAACAAGCACCATCTCGGCCAGTGTCGGAGCCGCTAGGAGCCAAACGGTTTTCCGGACTTCGGGTTTTGATAGTAGCGGTTGGGCTTGCGTCACTGTTTGCACTGATCCATTTGACAAGAGGAGGTCCCTTCTTTAGATGAAATTAGTTCTGTATGCGTAGATTCTAGACCTGTTGCTCCGTTTAGGCAATGAGAAAGGAGTGTTTGAAATGGACAGAGTTGCCACTAAAAGGGCCCTTGCGCCGTCCACTTCCCTGTTCCCGGTCCCTGTCGTCCTGGTGACGTGCGGCGACATTGGCGCTGACAAGAACGCCATTACGATCGCATGGGTAGGAACGGCGTCGTCCGAGCCGCCGATAATTACCATCGGGGTAAGGCCCACAAGATACTCGTATGGCTTGATACAGAGATACGGCGACTTCGTTGTGAACCTCCCTAGAAAAGACCAGGTGCCTGTCTTAGATTACTGCGGTTCCGTTTCCGGGAGAAACGAAGACAAATTTGCCAAGGCGAACCTTACCCCGGTTAAGGCGGATGCGGTGAGGGCGCCTCTGGTCCAGGAGTTTTCCATCAACATCGAATGCAAGGTCCGGGACCGGATCTCTATGGGAAGCCACGATATGTTCGTCGGTGAGGTCGTATCCGTCCACGCCTCATCCTCGGTCCTCACCGAAGGCGCGTTGGACCCCATGAAATTGGACCCGG